>NZ_JBIWPJ010000001.1:1235745-1256358 GCF_044768205.1 Streptomyces sp. NPDC101160
GGGGGGGTCGGGTTTAGGGGCCCTGGGGGGGGGGGGGGGGGGGGGGCGGGGGGCCCCGCGCCCACCCCGTTGGGGGGCCCCGGGGGGGGGGGGCGCCGCGGCGCCCCTCTTCCACTGCCCGACCGATCAGGGCCCGATCCGTACCAGATCAGCCCCCGATCAGCTCGATCAGTGCTCGATCAGTGCTCGTCGGCCAGGATCAGGTACAGCTTCTTCCGGGCCTCGTTGATGACCTCGACGGCCTTCTGCCGCTGCTCGGCGCTGCCGGTCTTCCAGACCTGCCCGAACGCCTCCATCAGACCGAAGCCGGCCTGCCGGATCTCGTTCACGGCCTCCCAGTCGACGCCACGGCCGGCCTCCTCCCACGGGGCCTCCGGTCCCGACTCGGCCTCCTCACGGCCGGCGTCGGTGAGGGTGAACAGCTTCTTGCCGCCCTCGCTCTCGCTGGCGATGAGCCCCTCGTCCTCCAGCATCTGGAGGGTCGGGTAGACCGAACCCGGGCTGGGCTTCCACGCCCCGCCACTGCGCTCGACGATCTCCTGGATCATCTCGTAGCCGTGCATCGGGCGGTCCTTGAGCAGCGCCAGGATCGAGGCGCGCACATCGCCGCGCCGCGCCCTGCCGCGCCCGCCGGGGCCACCCCGGCCCCGGCCGCCGAAACCGCCGCCGCCCCAGGGGCCACCGCCCCACGGGCCGGGCCCGAAGCCGCCGAAGGCCGCGCGCCGCCCCTCGAAGTCACCGCGAGGGCCGGGCCCGCAGTACCCACGACCGGGTCCGCCGTGTCCGTGCATGTGCTCGTGTCCATGTGTACGCATCGCAACGCTCCTTCCATCGGGATTCATCGTTGAACTGTCGCGATGCCTCAACGATATATCGGAACAGTTCGTTTGCCAACACCCGGCCGGCACCCGACCGGCTCCGGAACGGGCGCGCGATCGGTCCAGCTGGATCGAATTGGCCTTGGCCCGCGCTTTTCCGCGTCCGGTACGTTCCGGGCCATGCGGATTCGAATCGTCGACGCCTTCACCGACCAGCCCTTCTCCGGCAACCCGGCCGGAGTCCTGCTCCTCGACTCCTTCCCGGAGGACGCCTGGCTCCAGCGGGTGGCCGCCGAGGTCAACCTCTCCGAGACCGCCTTCGCCCACCCGCTGCCGCCGGGCGGCGAGGCGGACTGGGCGCTGCGCTGGTTCACCCCGGCCACCGAGGTCGACATGTGCGGCCACGCCACCCTGGCCACCGCGCACGTCCTGCACACCACCGGCACCGCGACCGGCACCGTCCGCTTCGCGGCCCGCTGCGGGATCCTGCTCGCCACGGCCGAGACGGACGGCACGATCACGCTCGACTTCCCGACCTCGTCGCTGACGCCCGTGGCCGCTCCGGAGGGCCTGGCCGCGGCGCTCGGCGCCGAGCCCGTCGCCGTGCACGACACCGCCGCCCACATCGGCGACCTGGTCGTCGAGCTGGCGGACGAGGCGACCGTGCGCGGTCTCACCCCGGACTTCGCGGCCCTGCGCACCCTCTCGGAGCGCGGCATCATCGCCACGGCCGTCGCGGACGACCCTGAGGGCGGCTACCAGTTCGTCTCGCGCGGCTTCTTCCCGGCGGTCGGCATCGACGAGGACCCGGTCACCGGCAGCGCCCACACCGCCCTCGCCCCCTACTGGTCGCGCCGCTTCGGCCGCGACGACCTCACCGGCTTCCAGGGCGGCGCCCGCACGGGCCTCGTCCGCACCCGGCTGCGCGGCGAGCGCACGCTCCTGAACGGCCACGCGGTCACGGTCGTCGACGGCGAACTGCACGCCTGACCCGGACACGCGAGAAGGGGCGTACGGCCGATGCCGTACGCCCCTTCTCCCGTTCGTGCCCGCTCAGACCGTGGGCAGCCAGCCCACCTTCCCCGCGAGCAGCCCGTAGCCGACGAAGGCCACGATGTCGAGCAGCGCGTGCGCGACCACCAGCGGCCCCACCCGGCCCCAGCGCCGGTACAGCCAGACGAAGACCACACCCATGACCATGTTGCCGACGAAACCGCCGATGCCCTGGTAGAGGTGGTACGAGCCGCGCAGCACCGAACTCGCGGCGAGCGAGGCCCGTGGGCTCCAGCCCAACTGGTCGAGCCTGCGCAGCAGATAGCCCACGACGATCACCTCCTCCAGGACGGAGTTCTGGATCGCCGAGAGGATGAGGACCGGGTACTTCCACCACACGTCCGGCAGCGACTCCGGCACCACCGTGAGGTTGAACCCGGCCGCCCGCGCCACCAGGTAGAAGGCGAGCCCGGCGCTGCCGATGCCGGCCGCCACCAGCGCCCCGCGCCCGAGGTCCGGCCACGGCCGGGTGCGGTCGAAGCCGATGACCTTGAGCCCCCGCCCGCTCTCGCGCAGCAGCAGATGGGCGACGAGGGCGACCGGCACCAGGGCGGTGGCGATGCCGAAGAGCTGCCAGGCGAGGTCGAGCCAGGGCCGCCCGGGCGCGTACGAGCCGTTGAGCGTGGCCGCCTGGTGCTTCAGGGCACCCGGCTTGGTCAGCGCGCCGATGAAGCTGATGAGCGCGGACACCCCGCTCGCGCCGAGCGACAGCGCGAGCACGAGCAGGGTCTCGTCGCGCAGCACGCGGCGCGGCAGGCCGTCGGGAGGCAGGGAAGCGTCCACCACTCGTTGCTCCGACACCACACCTGTCTCCCATTCCCCTCGCGTACCGGGTACGGGAACCCTACCTACCGTGCCTGTGTGCCGCCCTCGGTCCCCACCGCCCCGCGCCCGGCCGGCTCGACGCCCACCGGCTCCATACCCACCGGCCCGATGCCCGCCGGCCAGGTGTGCACCGGCTCACCGGTCAGCATCAGCTCCCGGTAGCGCCGGGTGGTCGCTGCGAGCGCGGCCGGCCGGTCGAGTCCGGAGTCCAGGTACCGGTGGAAGGTGCCGGCCTGCCAGGAGGCGCCGTTCACCCGGCGCCGGCAGCGCTCCTCGATCACGCCCAGGTAGAAGTCCCGGTCGCGCGGCTCGATGTGCCAGGCGTCGAGCCCGGCCGCGGCCAGCGGCAGCAGTTCGTCGAGCACCAGCCGTACCGCCGGCACGGTCGCCATGCCGCCGGAGCGGCCGGAACGGGGCCAGCGCAGTTCGGCCTCGATGCCGTGGCGGCACGCGGTGTCGAAGTTGTGCTCGGCGTCCGCGAAGCTCATCCGCTTCCAGATGGGCCGGGACTCGTCGGCGAGCGTGCGCACCAGGCCGTAGTAGAAGGCGGCGTTGGCGACGACGTCGGTGACGGTCGGCCCGGCCGGCAGGACCCGGTTCTCCACCCGGAGGTGCGGGACGCCGTCGACCCAGCCGTACACCGGCCGGTTCCAGCGGTAGACCGTACCGTTGTGCAGCACGAGTTCGGCGAGCTTCGGCACTCCGCCCTCGTCGAGCACGCGCAGCGGGTCCTCGTCGTCGCAGATCGGCAGCAGGGCCGGGAAGTAACGCAGGTTCTCCTCGAAGAGGTCGTACACCGAGTCCACCCAGCGCTCCCCGAACCAGGTGCGCGGCCGCACGCCCTGGGCCTGGAGCTCCGGCGGCCGGGTGTCGGTGGCCTGGGTGAACAGCGGCGGCCGGGACTCGCGCCACAGCTCGTGGCCGAAGACGAAGGGCGCGTTGGCGCCGACGGCTATCTGCACGCCCGCGACGGCCTGCGCCGCGTTCCACACGGAGGCGAAGCGCGGCGGGGTGACCTGGAGGTGCAGCTGCACCGACGTACAGGCCGCCTCGGGCGTGATCGACGCCGGGGTGCACCGCAGGTGCTCGATCCCCTGTATGTCGAGGATGAGGTCCTCGCCACGGATGGCGAGGATCGTGTCGTTGAGGAGCGTGTAGCGGTCGGCGGCCGAGAGGTTGGCGGCGACGGCGTCGTCCTCTGTGAGCGTCGGCAGGATGCCGACCATCACGACTCCCGCCCCGGCCTCCCGGGCCTTCCGGTCGGCGTATCCGAGTCCGGTGCGGAGCTCCTCCGCGAGCCGGTCGAATACATGGCCGTCGAGCCTGTGCGGGGCGATGTTGACTTCCAGGTTGAACATGCCGAGTTCGGTCTGGAAATCGGGGCTGGCGATGCGGTCGAGCACGGGCGCGTTGAGCATCCTGGGCAGGCCGTCCTCGCCCGCCAGATTCAGTTCGATCTCCAGGCCGATGAGATTGCGGGGGCGGTCGAACCGTTTCTCCGCGAGCAGCCGCGCGAGCGCGGCGAGACATTGCTGGAGCTTTCTGCGGTAGCGCTGCCGGTCGGACGGGCCGAACATCTCGGCCACGACCTTCTCACCCATCGAAGCGTCCCTCCCCGAGCGGGCAGCCGCCACGACGGCCGCGAGCGTCTCGGAGCATGATGCCCAGCCGACTGATCGACAACGCCTGCGGGGACAAGGTGTGAACGGATAGTCTGGAGTGGTTTTCACCGGAGGCAGTCCCCGACGGCATCGGGCAATGGTCATATACCAAAGTCATATTGTCCGGTGAAGTCGAACAGGAGACCGTCGAGATTCGGCCGACCCGCTCGGACGGAAGAAGTGCTGGCAGAAGTTCCGCCGGACGCATGCATTCCATCCAATCACCGTGGGAATACGACTGAATGACGCCTTGTCAGGAATATCGGTGGCGCCTAGCGGAAACACTGCGTGAACACGTGTCGTATAAACTCCGCGCACGAGTCAGAGTGTTGGCGCACGGCCATGCACCCATGGCCCCCCTCTCTGGCCCCGTCGCTGACAGCGCTGTCGTACCTGCCCACGCTGCACCCGTGTCTCCTGAGTGAGAGGCGACCCACCATGCTCCGACCCTCCCCGGCCCCCGCGCCGGCCCTCCGCAGTGTCCTCGCGGCCCTCGGCTCGCCCTCCGCGGTCCGCGAACCGCGCACCCCGGCCCTGCGGGCCGCACAGGGGCCACTGAGTCCCGAACTGCCACTGCCCGTGCACGTGCTCGGCGTGCCGGACATCGCGGAGCCGGCCGGACCGCCGTCGCACACCCGGCTGGCCGGCTGGCGCTTCCTGATCCGCAACGGGGAACGGGCGATCGCCGCCGCGGACACCGTGCTCACCCCGGACGGCTGGACCTTCTCCCACTTCTTCGAGGGCCCTTACGTCGCGGCGACCGAGCGGGCCCTGATGCAGGCCGAGGCGCTCGGCACCCCGTACCAGCCGCGACTGCTGTCCGTACCGGGGCTCTACATGCTGACGCTGTGGCTGCACACCGACACCGAGGCCGACGGCGCCACCACCGTCCCCGCCCCGGCCGACCTCCTGGTGCCGCTTTCCCCCGCACCCCCCGGGATCGCCGCCAACCGCCCTCACCGGGTGACCGACCTGCTGCCCGTGATCGGAATGCGGCTCACCCCGCCGCCGCTGCTCGGCTCGGCCGCCACGGCCTGAACCCGCGACCGGTCCGTCCGGACGCGCCCCGGAGCCGTACCGACGACTCCGGGGCGCACTGCTGTCCGAGCCCCTGCCCGTTCGGACTAGCCCGCTCGGGCCACCCCGAACCCCCCGAAGTAATGGTGCAGTTGGCGTGAACCGCCCCTGCGGGTGATGCGTCCTCAACGAAGAGGACGAGCTGCCGCGAAATACCTGCGGAACGTCGTCCGTGCGGCAAGACTGGGCACCGGAACCGAACCGACCGACGGGGGCGGCCATGACCGTGAAGAGCCGCAGGACATCCACCACGACGCAGCGAAAGAATCCACCCATGTGCCAGCACCAGCCTGCCTGTCCCACCGCCGACTCCGCCGACCGGGAGGCCGCCCGCCCTGTGGCGCACCACCCGGAGCAGGGCTGGAGCCTGCTGTGCAACGGCGTCCTGCTCTTCGAGGACACCGGTGAGCTGCTGCCGGACGGGCAGATCGTCGCGCCGCACCGCCCGCTGACGGCGGCCGGCGTGACGACGGCGGCCTGACGGCCGTCGGCCCCGCACCGTACGAGGGAGCACGAGGGAAAAGCCGAGGGCCGGCCCGGAGAAGATCTCCGAACCGGCCCTCTTGTCATGCGCCGTGGGGCGTCACGCGCCGTGCGACGTCAGGCGCCGTGGGGCGTCACACGTCTCGGGTCGTACGCGCCTCGGGTCGTGCGCGCCGGGGGCTCAGCCCTCGTACTCGTCCAGCGGCGGGCAGGAGCAGACCAGGTTGCGGTCGCCGAAGGCACCGTCGATGCGGCGGACCGGCGGCCAGTACTTGTCCGCCTTCGAGACGCCGGCCGGGAAGACGGCCTCCTCGCGGGTGTACGGGTGGTTCCACTCGCCGCCCAGCGCCGCCGCGGTGTGCGGGGCGTTGTGCAGCGGGTTGTCCTCGGCCGGCCACTCGCCGGAGCCGACCTTCTCGATCTCGGCACGGATCGCGATCATCGTGTCGCAGAAGCGGTCGAGCTCGTACAGGTCCTCGGACTCGGTGGGCTCGATCATCAGCGTGCCGGCCACCGGGAACGACATGGTCGGGGCGTGGAAGCCGTAGTCGATCAGGCGCTTGGCGATGTCGTCGACGGTGACGCCGGTCGCCTTGGACAGCGGGCGCAGGTCGACGATGCACTCGTGGGCGACCAGACCGGCCGGGCCGGTGTAGAGCACCGGGTAGTGCGGCTCCAGGCGCTTGGCGATGTAGTTCGCCGCGAGGACGGCGACCTGGGTGGCGCGCTTGAGGCCCTCGCCGCCCATCAGGCGCACGTACGACCAGGAGATCGGCAGGATGCCGGCGGAGCCCCACGGGGCGGCCGAGATCGGGCCGACACCGGTCTCCGGGCCCGCGGTGGGCTGGAGCGGGTGGTTCGGCAGGTACGGGGCGAGGTGCGCGCGCACCGCGACCGGGCCGACGCCCGGGCCGCCGCCGCCGTGCGGGATGCAGAAGGTCTTGTGCAGGTTGAGGTGCGAGACGTCGCCGCCGAAGTGGCCCGGCTTGGCGAGGCCGACCAGGGCGTTGAGGTTGGCGCCGTCGACGTACACCTGGCCGCCGGCCTCGTGGACCAGGCCGCAGATGTCGGCGACGTGCTCCTCGAACACACCGTGCGTGGACGGGTAGGTGATCATCAGCACGGCGAGCTCGTCGCGGTACTGCTCGATCTTGGCGCGCAGGTCGTCGACGTCGACCTCGCCGTCGTCGGCGGTCTTCACGACGACGACCTTCATGCCGGCCATCACGGCGGAGGCGGCGTTGGTGCCGTGCGCGGAGGACGGGATGAGGCAGACCGTGCGCTGCGTGTCGCCGTTGGCGCGGTGGTAGGCGCGGACGGCCAGCAGACCGGCCAGCTCGCCCTGCGAGCCGGCGTTCGGCTGGATCGACACCTTGTCGTAGCCGGTGACCTCGGCGAGGCGCTCCTCCAGCTCGGTGATGAGCGTGGCGTAGCCCTGCGCCTGGTCGATCGGGGCGAAGGGGTGGATCTGCCCGAACTCGGGCCAGGTCACCGGCTCCATCTCGGTGGTCGCGTTCAGCTTCATGGTGCAGGAGCCGAGCGGGATCATGCCGCGGTCGAGCGCGTAGTCGCGGTCGGCGAGCTTGCGCAGGTAGCGCAGCATCGCGGTCTCGGAGCGGTGCGCGTGGAAGACCGGGTGGGTCAGGTACGCGTCGGAGCGCAGCGCGTCGGCCGGCAGCGCGTCCTCGGTGACCGCGTCCAGGGCCTCGATGTCGGCGTCGACGCCGAAGGCGGCCCACACCGCGGCCAGGTTGGCGCGCGTGGTGGTCTCGTCACAGGAGATCGAGACGGTGTCGGCGTCGGCGCGGTACAGGTTGACGCCGGCCTCGCGGGCGGCGGCGACGACCTGGTCGGCCTTGCCCGGGACGCGGGCGGTGACGGTGTCGAAGAAGGCGCCCTGGGTGAGCTCGACGCCACCGGCCCGCAGACCGGCGGCGAGGATCGCGGCGTAGCGGTGGGTGCGCTGCGCGATGCCCTTGAGGCCGTCGGGGCCGTGGTAGACGGCGTACATGCCGGCCATGACGGCGAGCAGCACCTGCGCGGTGCAGATGTTGCTGGTGGCCTTCTCGCGGCGGATGTGCTGCTCGCGGGTCTGCAGGGCCAGGCGGTACGCCTTGTTGCCGTCGGCGTCGACGGAGACGCCGACCAGGCGGCCGGGCAGCGAGCGGGCGTGCTTGTCCTGGACGGCCATGAAGCCGGCGTGCGGGCCGCCGAAGCCGAGCGGGACGCCGAAGCGCTGGGTCGTGCCGACGGCGATGTCGGCGCCGAGGGAGCCCGGCGAGGCGAGCACGGTGAGCGCGAGCAGGTCGGCGGCGACGGTGACGATCGCGCCGAGCTCGTGGGCCTGGTCGATGACCGGCTTGATGTCGCGGATGGCACCGGAGGCGCCCGGGTACTGGAGGAGCACACCGAAGACACCGCGCTCGGCGACCTCGGCCGGGATGCCGGCGGACAGGTCGGCGACGACGACCTCGACGCCGGTGGGCTCGGCGCGGGTCTCGATGACGGCGATGGTCTGCGGCAGGGCGTCGGCGTCGATCAGGTAGACCCCGCCCTTGACCTTGCCGACACGCCGGGAGAGCGCCATGGCCTCGGCGGCCGCGGTGCCCTCGTCGAGCAGCGAGGCGCCGGAGGTGGGCAGACCGGTGAGGTCGGCGACCATGGTCTGGAAGTTGAGCAGCGCCTCCAGACGGCCCTGCGAGATCTCCGGCTGGTACGGCGTGTAGGCCGTGTACCAGGCGGGGTTCTCCATCACGTTCCGCAGGATCACCGGCGGGGTGAAGGTGCCGTAGTAGCCGAGGCCGATCATCGGGGCGAGGACCTGGTTGCGGTCCGCGAGGGCGCGCAGCTCGGCCAGGACCTCGGCCTCGGTGCGGGCGGCCGGCAGCGCGAGCGCCTCGGCGTTCTTGATGACGTCCGGCACGGCGGCGGCCGTGAGCTCGTCCAGAGAGCCGTAACCGACCTGGGCGAGCATCTTGGCCCGCGCCTCGGCGTCGGGTCCGATGTGCCGCTGCTCGAAGGGAATGCCCTGCTCGAGCTCGGAAAGCGGAATGCGGTTGGCGGTCATGCTGCGGGGGCCTCCTGGTCGTCACGACCTGCGAGGGGCACCACGGCGCGGGTGCCCGGACGGCCTCCCCCTCTGTCATCAAAACCTGAGAGCTTCACCGGCCTGCCACGCGGAGCGGGGCGAGCCGGCTTTCACCGTCGGTGAGAGCGGATGCCGTCCGACGCCCGCACTGCTTTCCAGAGTGACCTCGTCCGCGCGGTACGGGGGCCTGAGAGATTCCGGGGAGGATTTGCTCCTTCGGCGCCTCCGAAAGGATTCTCCGGAGGACTCTCCCGCGCGGGGTCGACAGCCACAGCCAGCCTACCAGCGCGGATCCTTCTCCCTTCGCTCAAGTGGCCGACATCCCAGATGTGCACTTTCGTAGTGCTTGTAGAGGATTTGCGACCAGTTGGAGGGACCGTGCAGACCGACATCGATCCGCGCAGCCTGATCGGCCGCAAGGCGTTCGACCGCAACGGACACAAGATCGGCACCGTGGACGAGGTGTACCTGGACGACGCGACCGGAATCCCCGAATGGGCCGCCGTCCGCACCGGCCTCTTCAGCCGCGACGCCTTCGTCCCCCTGGAGCCGAGCGAACTCGCCCCCGACGGCCTCCACGTCCCCTACGAGCGCTCCCTCATCAAGGACGCCCCCGACTTCGGAGTGGGCCGCCACCTCTCCCCGGCGCAGGAACTCCAGCTCTACCGCCACTACAGCATGACCCTGCCCCCACCCCCGGGACCCGACGAGGACAGAAACTTCGGCAGGGTGGCGGGGCAGGAGGAGGCGTAGGGCGGAGCAAGCCGGGCTTGCTCGCGGCGCCGCGGCCGGCGACGGCGCGTGCGGCCCGCGGGAGGGCCCGCACCTCTGTGCACTCGGTTGTACGGGTGGTGTGTACGGGTGGTGCGGGTGGGCACCCCAGCCCGTACGGAGGCCGGGCGCACCCCGTACGGCCCTCACCCACGGGCTACGCCACCGCCCCGCCCTCCACCAGCGGCAACGGATCCGACGCCGCCAGCTCCGGGTCGTCCACCGCGAACGTCCGCACCCGCCCCGGCGCCGACCCCGGCTCCTCGAAGCGGACGGTGACCCGCCCGACCCCGCTGCCCTGCACCCATCCCGCCCCGTACACGGCGTGCCGCACGTCGTGCCCGGGGGACCACCGCCGCTCGGCGGTCTCGGTGGCGGTCGGCGGCGCGGCCGGCATCTCGGCGGCCGCCTCCCCCGCCGCCCCCGCCTCGGGCTCCGGCACTCCGTCCGTCTGCCCCGCCTGCTCCGCCTGCTCCGCCTGCGCGAACAGATCCTCCTGCGTGTAGTCCGCGAGCCCGCTCACCCCGACTCCCAGCAACCGCACCCCACCCGTCGTGTCGACCACGTCCAGCAGCCGCGTCGCCGCCTCCCGCACCACCACCGGGTCGTCCGTCGGCCCCCGCAGCGTCTCGGACCGGGTCAGCGTCGAGAAGTCGTACCGCCGCACCTTGAGCACGATCGTCCGTCCCGAGTGCCCGGAGCCCCGCAGCCGCGCCACGCACCGCTCCGCGAGCCGTTCCACCTCCAGCCGGATCCGCAGCCGGTCGTGCAGGTCCACGTCGAAGGTGTCCTCGACGGACACCGACTTGGCGTCCCGCTCGGCCACCACGGGCCGCTCGTCGTGCCCGAGGGCCATTCGGTAGAGCCCGGCCCCGTGCGCCCGTCCCAGGAGCCGTACGAGCTCGTCCTCGCCCGCCTCGACGATCTCGGCCACCGTGGTGATCCCGGCCCGCCGCAGGTGCTCGCCCGTGGCCGGCCCCACGCCCGGGATGATCCGCACCGAGCGCGGCCCGAGCAGCTCCCGCTCCGTGCCGGGCTCTATCAGCACCAGCCCGTCGGGCTTGGCCTCCTCGGAGGCGATCTTCGCGAGCATCTTCGTACCGGCGAGCCCGACCGATCCGGTGAGGCCGGTCGTCGCCAGGATGTCCCGCCGCAGCCGCTCCCCCACCGCCCGCGCGCTCGCGCTGTCGTCGGCGACGCCACCGGCCTCCAGGTCGACGAAGGCCTCGTCCAGGCTGAGCGGCTCAACGAGCGGCGAGAGCCGCCCGAGCAGCTCCATGACCTGCCCGCTGATCGCCCGGTAGAAGCCGAAGCGCGGCACCAGGTACGCCGCGTTCGGCGCGAGCCGCCGCGCCTGCCCCATGGGCATCGCCGAGTGCACGCCGAAGCGCCGTGCCTCGTACGACGCGGTGGCGACCACCCCGCGTGGCCCGAGCCCGCCCACGACCACGGGCTTTCCGCGCAGGCTCGGCTTCGACGCCTGCTCGGCGGCGGCGAAGAAGGCATCCATGTCGAGATGCAGGATGGTGGGAGCGGCTCTCACGGTTCCGATGCTGCCCTACGCCACTGACAATCGGCCCGTACGCCCGTACGAGCCCGCCCCCGAGGCCGGCCGGCCTCGCCCCGAAAGCGGTCCGGACCGCGCTCAGACGGCCCTGTCCCGGCGCCGGCGCGCCAGCTCGTCCGCCGGGTTGTGTCCGATCAGCGTCTCACCGGTGTCGACGCGCTCGCCGTGCAGCTGCGAGAGCGCCGCCTCGACGTCCCGCCACACCACGCCCACGGCGATACCGAAGACGCCCTGCCCGCCCTGGAGCAGGGACACGACCTCGTCGGGCGAAGAGCACTCGTAGACGGTCGCGCCGTCGCTCATCAGCGTCATCCGCTCCAGGTCGCGGAAACCGCGGGCCCGCAGGTGCTGCACCGCCGCCCGGATGTTCTGGAGGGAGACCCCGGTGTCCAGGAAACGCTTGACGATCTTGAGGACGACGACGTCGCGGAAGCTGTAGAGGCGCTGCGTCCCGGAGCCGTACGCGGGCCGCACGCTCGGCTCGACGAGCCCGGTGCGCGCCCAGTAGTCCAGTTGGCGGTAGGTGATGCCGGCCGCCGCGCACGCGGTGGGTCCGCGGTAGCCGACGGCGTCCGAGCCGACCGACGTACCCGCGCCCGCGCCCGTACCGGAGTGACCGGAGATATCGGAGTTACCGGAGTTACCGGAGTCGCCCACACTGCCGTGAAGCGGATACGGGCCCGCCTCCCCGGGCGCACGCCCCAGGAAGCCCCCTGCCGTACCGTCGCCGCTGCTCATCACGCCGACCCTCCGTCCTTGACCTGCCCACACGAAGGTAGGCAGTCACTCGGGGTGCGTCAACGATCGCCACACTCGGCACGCCGAGTGATAATCACCCTGAGAGTGGTTTCCCGTGCCCCACTCCGGGGAAAGGCTACTCGAATGCTCCTGGGGCGCTCGGCGCCCCAGCCCCGTCGGCCCCGCCTACTGGCTGCCGGTCCCGAAGTCCTCCGGCGAGATCTGGTCGAGGAACTCGCGGAACTTCTCCACCTCGTCCTCCTGCTCGTCCGGAATCGCGATCCCCGCGTCGTCGAGCACCCCGTCACTGCCGAAGATCGGCGTGCCGGTGCGCAGCGCGAGCGCTATCGCGTCGGAGGGGCGGGCGCTGACCTCGACGCCGCTGGCGAAGACCAGCTCGGCGTAGAAGACCCCGTCCCGCAGGTCCGTGATGCGGACTTCGGTGAGCTCCTGCCCCAGCGCCTCCAGCACGTCCTTGAAGAGGTCGTGCGTCAGCGGCCTGGCCGGGGCCATGCCCTGCTGGGCGAAGGCGATCGCGGTCGCCTCCCCCGGTCCGATCCAGATGGGGAGGTACCGGTCGCCTCCCACTTCGCGCAGGAGCACGATCGGCTGGTTGGAGGGCATTTCCACCCGGACACCCACAACGTCGAGCTCGTTCACACAGCAACCCTAGGACGTGCCCGACCGGTTTGGGTAGTCGGGCCGTCTCCCGCTCACTGCAGACGGACCCCGAGGGCGGTCTGGACCAGTGCCGCGTGCAGCCGCACGGAGAGCCCGGCGAGCTCCTTGGCGGTGGCCTCGGCATGGGCCCTGGTCTGGGGGTTACGGTGCCGGCGCAGCGGCGCGACCATCTGTTCGACCAGTCCGGCCTCGCGGTCGGCGGCGGCCTTGACGGCCCGCAGGTGACGGGGTTCCAGACCGAATCTCCCCAGATCCGCCACGAGTCTGGCGACGGTGACGGCCTCGGCGTCGTAGCCACCGCCCGCCACCTGGGTGATCAGCCCGTACGACTCCCACTCGGCGAGCTCGGCCTCGGTGATCTCCGCGGCGGCGAGCAGCTCGGCGCGGCCGACGCGGGCCGCCGTGGGCCGGTCACCGTCCGCCTCCCGGGCCCCGTCGAGGAGATCCCGCTGCGGGCCGGGCGCGGGCAGCTTGACCTGCTCACCGCGCTCGAGCGCGTCCAGGTGCTCGCGGATCACCTTCAGCGGGAGGTAGTGGTCCCGCTGCATCCGCAGGATCCGGGCGAGCCGCTCCACGTCCCGCGGGCTGAACTTCCGGTACCCGGAGGCCGTGCGCTGGGGCTCGACGAGCCCCTCGGCCTCCAGGAACCGGATCTTGGAGATGGTCACTTCGGGAAACTCGTCACGCAGCCGGCTCAGCACCGTGCCGATGCTGACCAGCCCTTCGCCCGCGGCGGCGGTGCCGAGGCCGGCACCGCCCGTCGCTGTACGCACCATGGACCTTCCCTGAAGGTTCTCCGGGGCGTCACACGCCCCGCTGGCTCGCGAAGAACACGAGCCGGTACTTGCCGATCTGCACCTCGTCACCATTGGAGAGCACGACCGAGTCGATCGGCTCGCGGTTGACGTAGGTGCCGTTGAGGCTGCCGACGTCCGACACCGTGAAGGTGCCGTCCGGCTGGCGCCGGAACTCGACGTGGCGGCGGGAGACCGTCACGTCGTCGAGGAAGATGTCGCTCTGCGGGTGGCGGCCGGCCGTGGTCAGCTCGCTGTCCAGCAGGAAGCGGCTGCCCGAGTTCGGACCGCGGCGGACGATGAGCAGCGCCGAACCGGACGGCAGCGCCTCGACGGCCGCCAGGGCCTCGGGCGACAGCGCCGGAATCTGGCCGGTGACCTCGGCGTCGTACGCCTCGAGCCCCGAGATGGAGATCGTCGAGGTCGTCTCGGAGGCACGCTCCGGAGCCACCCCGCCCCGCAGCGGCGTTCCGCAGTGGGAGCAGAAACGGCTGTCCGCCGTGTTGCGGTGACCGCACCTCGTGCACACCGGCATGGACGCGTCCTCCTGCCGCGGCTGCCCCGCGGAGGTCTGGGTCGCGTACGGGTCGGGGGTGAACCCTCCACCCGCACCTGAGGTTGATGCTTCCCCGAAACCTATGCGCGCGGCACCGGCAGGGTCAACAGACGACGCGCCCGGTGTGCCCGGAATGTCGCCACCCTGGCCACCGACCTCGTCGCGGAAGAGCGGGCGCTCCGCGCCCTGTTCCTCGCTCTGGGCGTTCCGCGGCGCGCGATGCCTGGCGTTGCCGCCGTCCTCGCGTCCGCTCTTGCCGAACAACTTCGCAAACAACTTCACGGGCGATTCCCCTTGACCGAAACAGACCCGCCCGTGGGGCAGGACGAACCCTGACTGAACACACCTGCCGACCCGGACATCTTCACAACGTCCGTAGCCACTCGACAGTTTCCACCACGCACCACCCTTGTGGTGCGGCGACCCCCCGCAAGGTCATGCCCTTGCCGTGCGACCGTCATCACACCTCTCACTGCGAGGACGACCGAGCGTAGTCAGGCCGCTTCGCGGGCCGCAAGGCGTCGACGACGATCTTCCCGGAACGCTCCACCGTGACCGTGGCCTGCTCCTTCTCCAGTGTCTGAACGATGCCGCCGGGGATGTTGAGCGCGGGCTCGAGATCCTCCGGCTTGCCGATGACCTTGAAGACGTACGGAGCGGCCACCTGCGTTCCATCGATCTTCATGTCGCGTCCGCTGCCCGAGAAGTAGCTGTCGGCGACCACGCGCACGTCGTTGACCTGGATCGCCTCGGCGCCGGCGGCGCGCAGCTCCTGGATGGCGTCCAGCAGCATGTCCGACTCGACGGCGCCGGAGGAGTCCGTGATCGTCATCGTGATCCCCGGGCCCTCGGCGGCGACCGTACCGGCCAGGATGCCGAGCTGCCGCTCCTTCTCCTGGGTCTGCTTGCGCGCCTCCTCGGCCTGGTCCGAGCTGGACTCCAGCTCGGAGCGCTGCTTCTCCAGGCGGGTCTTCTCGTCCTCCAGGCGCTGCGTGCGGTCGTCGAGCTCGTCGAGGATGCGCACCAGGTCCTCCTGGCGGGCGCCGCGCAGCGCGCTGTTGTCGCTGGTCGACCGCACCTGGATGGCCAGGCCGAGGCCGAGCACGAACAGCAGCAGCGCGACGACGAGTTGGGCCCGGCTCACCCGCGGCGGCCACAGCGCGGCGGCCAGCCGCTGCCGCCCGCTGACACCGGCCTCGGCCTGCGACTGGGGCTGAGGCTGGGCCTGCGGCTGGGGCTGAGGCTGCGGGCTCTGAGGCTGAGGCTGAGGCTGGCGCTGCGGTGCCGGAGGCTGCAGCGGCGGCTGGGGCTCGGACTTCGGCGGCTGGGCCTTGGGCAGCTGAGGCCGGGGCATCGGCTGCCGGGGCTGCTCGGCCGCACCCTCGTCCGGCCTGTTGCCGTTGTTGCCTTCGGCACCGCTGACGTCGCTGGTGCCGTCGTGGCCGTTGCTGCCGTCGACACCACCGATGTCGTTGTTGCCGTTGTTGTCGTTCTGCTCGCTCATCGGCCTCACGCCCGGAACACATGCCGCCGGATGGCGGCCGCGTTGGAGAAGATCCGGATGCCGAGCACGACGACCACACCGGTCGACAACTGCGCGCCCACTCCCAGCTTGTCGCCGAGGAAGACGATCAGCGCCGCCACGACCACGTTCGACAGGAACGACACCACGAAGACCTTGTCGACGAAGATCCCGTCGAGCATGGCGCGCAGGCCGCCGAAGACCGCGTCGAGGGCGGCGACCACGGCGATCGGAAGATAGGGCTCGACCACCGCCGGAACCTCGGGCCGGACGAACAGTCCGACCACGACTCCCACGATCAGGCCCAGTACGGCGATCAAGATGTGCCCTTCCCTGTGTCGGCCGTGGCCCGCCCGGTGGCCTTCGCCGCCCCGGCTCCCCTCGGCACTGCTGTACGTACGATCAGACTCGGCGCGGCCGGCAGACGCACGTCGCCCTCCGCCGAGATGCTGGTACGGATCCCGAAGTTCTCCTGCAGCGCGTGCAGATACTGCCCGTCGGCGCTGTCCTGGAACGCGGTGCTCAGCCGCTGCCCGTCGCCGACGGCGAGGACCGTGTACGGCGGCACCAGTGGCTTGTTGTCGACCAGTATGGCGTCGCCCGCGGCCCGGATCGCCGACAGCGCGGTCAGCCGCTGCCCGTTGATCGAGACCGCCTCGGCGCCCGACTCCCACAGCCCGTTGACGACCCGCTGCATGTCCCGGTCGCGCACCCGCCCCGTGTCCGAGAAGCCGCTGCTCTCCCGCGGGCCGCCACCGCCCGTGTCACTGCCCTTGGCGTCGTCCACGACCAGCTTCACGCCCGGCCCGTGCACCGGAGTCGCGCCCGAGAGCAGCGCCACCAGCTCCGCCTGGTCGCCGCCGTGCTGTTCGAGCGCCTTGCGCTGGCGCTCACCGACCTCGGTCCGCAGCCCTTCGACGTCCTGTTCGAGACGGTCCGCCGCCGAGGTCTCCGAGTCGATCCGGTTGATCAGATCCTGCCGCTCCTTGGCGACCACCGGCGCGGACACCCGCGCCTCGGCGGCGCCGAGGGTCACCACGGCCGCAGCGAGCACCAGGCCGGCCGCCAGACCGAGCTTCGCCCGTACGGTACGGGGCAGGCCGCCGCCCTCCGCCGCGCGCCGCGCCGACGCCTCGGCGTAGCCGTCGTCCACGGCGTGGTCGATCACGTTGTTCAGCAGCGACATGGACGCGTCCGGGCGCGGAGGTGGCGATCCTGTGCTCCGAACGGGGGGCTGCTGCGACATGCCGCACATCGTCGCACGTCGCACGCCCTACCGCCGAATGGCCCCACCGACGGGCCGGGCGGCACCCAGGGGTACCGCCCGGCCCACTGGCCTCGTCAGGGCCGTCTACGTCAGTGACCTGCGCTGTCCACCACGCCCGCCCACTCGTCGAGCAGCGCCTGGGCCGAGGCGTCGTCGGGCCCCTCGGCCCACAGATGGGTGACGGCCTCCGCCGGGTCCGGCAGCACCATCACCCACCGTCCGTCGGCCTCCACCACCCGCACGCCGTCGGTGGTGTCGACGGACCGGTCGCCGGCCGCCTCCACCACCCGGCGCATCACGAGCCCCTTCACCGCCCACGGCGTGGCGATGTCCCGCTTCAGCACATGGGCCCGCGGGATCCGCGCGTCGATCTGGCTCAGCGTGAGCTGGGTCCGCGCGACCAGACCGATCAGCCGCACGAAGGCCGCCGCCCCGTCGAAGACGCTGCTGAACTCGGGCACGATGAACCCGCCGCGCCCGTCGCCGCCGAAGATCGTCGACTCCTCCCGGCCGACCCTGGTCAGGTCGTCGGGCGAGGTCGTCGTCCACTCCACCTGCGTGCCGTGGTACGCCGCGACCTGCTCGGCGATCCGCGTGGTGGTCACCGGCAGCGCGACCCGCCCGGATCGCCGCTCGGCCGCGACCAGGTCGAGCAGCACCAGCAGCGCCCGGTCGTCCTCGATGATCCGGCCCCGCTCGTCGACCAGGGAAAGCCGCTCACCGACCGGGTCGAACCGCACGCCGAACGCGGCCCGCGCCGACGCGACGATCTCCCCGAGCCGGACGAGCCCGGCCCGCCGGCTCTCCGCGGTCTCGGTGGGCCGCGACTCGTCGAGCCCCGGGTTGATCGTCAGCGAATCCACCTGCAGCCGTCCGAGCAGGCTGGGCAGTACGAGCCCGGCGCTGCCGTTGGACGCGTCCACGACAACCTTCAGACCGGCCTCCGCGATCCCGGAGGTGTCCACGTTCCGCAGCAGCGAGCCGGTGTACGAGTCGAAGACGCTGGCCGGGAAGGACAGGTCGCCGATCTCGCCCGGGAACGCCCGTCGGTACTCCTGACGTGCGAAGACCCGGTCCAGCTTGCGCTGCCCGGCCTGCGACAGGTCCGCGCCCCGTTCGTCGAAGAACATGATGTCGACGGAGTCCGGCACGCCGGGCGAGGTCCGCACCATGATCCCGCCGGCACTGCCCCGCGCCGTCTGCTGCCGGGCCACCGGCAGCGGCACGTTCTCCAGGTCGCGTACGTCGATGGCGCTGGCCTGCAGCGCCGAGATCACCGCCCGCTTCAGCGCCCGCGCACCCCGGGAGTGGTCACGGGCGGTCGTGACGGTCGCGCCCTTCTTCAGCGTGGTGGCGTAGGCACCGGCCAGCCGCACGGCCAGCTCGGGCGTGATCTCCACGTTGAGGATGCCGGACACGCCCCGTGCCCCGAAGAGGTGGGCCTGCCCGCGGGACTCCCAGATGACGGACGTGTTGACGAAGGCGCCGGCCTCGATCGTCTTGAACGGGTAGACCCGCACATTGCCCTGCACGATCGATTCTTCACCGATCAGGCACTCGTCGCCGATGACGGCCCCGTCCTCGATCCGGGCCGCCCGCATCACATCGGTGTTCTTGCCGATGACGCAGCCGCGCAGATTGCTCTGCTGCCCGATGTAGACGTTGTCGTGCACGACGGCCTTGTGCAGGAAGGCGCCGCTCTTCACGACCACGTTGGATCCGACGACGGTGTGCTCGCGGATCTCCGCCCCGGCCTCCACCTTGGCGTAGTCGCCGATGTAGAGCGGCCCGCGCAGTACGGCGTCGGGATGGACCTCGGCTCCTTCGGCGACCCAGACGCCCGGGGAGATCTCGAAGCCGTCGATGTCGACCTGGACCTTGCCTTCCAGGACGTCGGCCTGAGCCTTCACATAGCTCTCGTGGGTGCCCACGTCCTCCCAGTAGCCCTCGGCGACATAGCCGTAGATCGGCTTGCCGTCCTTCATCAACCGCGGAAAGACATCACCTGACCAGTCGACCGGAACGTCCGCCTCGACATAGTCGAAGACCTCGGGCTCCATCACGTAGATGCCCGTGTTCACCGTGTCCGAGAAGACCTGCCCCCAGGTCGGCTTCTCCAGGAATCGTTCGACCTTTCCTTCCTCGTCGACGATCGTGATGCCGAACTCCAGCGGATTGGGCACCCGGGTCAGACAGACCGTGACGAGGGCGCCCTTCTGCTTGTGGAAGGCGATCAGATCGGTGAGGTCGAAGTCGGTGAGCGCGTCCCCCGAAATGACGAGAAAGGCGTCGTCCTTCAACGCCTCCTCGGCATTCTTCACACTCCCCGCGGTGCCGAGCGGCTTCTCCTCGTTCGCATAGGTGAGCTCCATTCCGAGCTCTTCCCCGTCTCCGAAGTAATTCCGGACGAGAGAGGCGAGGAACTGCACGGTGACGACGGTCTCGTTGAGACCGTGCCTCTTGAGCAGTCGCAGGACATGCTCCATGATCGGCCGGTTCACCACCGGCAGGAGAGGCTTGGGCATGCTCGAGGTCATGGGGCGAAGGCGGGTGCCTTCACCACCGGCCATCACGACGGCCTTCATGTCGGAAGCGTCCTCCTTGAAGAGACGACGGTCCTGCCGACTTCACCTGTCCACTCAATGGCCCTTCAATGGCCCTCGGGGCGTCCTCGATCCCGCCGGCGTCGTTGCTCGGCACGGGACGGACGGGCTCAATCGGCCGCGGTATCCGCCTTCACGAGTCGACGGACCTGGACCACGTAGAGGATCCCTGCCCACCAATAGAGAGTTGTACCCCATCCTGCGAAGGCCCACCCGAAAACTTCGGCGAGTGACGCCAGCCACCCGTTTCCGTCACTGAGCAGCAGCAGCGGGAAGGCGTACATCAAGTTGAAAGTGGCAGCTTTCCCGAGGAAGTTCACCTGCGGCGGCGGATAGCCGTGCCGGCGGAGGATTCCCACGGCGACAAGGAGCATCAGCTCACGGGCCAAAAGGGTGAGGGTCAGCCAGAGCGGAAGGATCTCCCGCCAGGTGAGCCCGACCAGCGTGGAAAGGATGTAGAGCCGGTCCGCGGCCGGATCGAGCAGCCGGCCGAGGCTGCTGATCTGGTTCCAGCGCCGGGCGAGCTTCCCGTCCAGATAGTCGCTGACCCCGCTGAACGCGAGGACGAGCAACGCCCAGCCGTCACTGTTGGGTCCCCCGAACACGGGTCGGAGGATCAGCCACAGGAAGAGCGGCACGCCGACGAGGCGAGCCATGCTGAGGATGTTGGGGATGGTGAGGACCCGGTCCGTCTGAACGCGAGTCTCCTGGACCTCCACCCGGGGGCCTCCTGTGGGAAATGAGCCAACGATGCCCCATGACCTTACCCTCAGCCACCAGGGCGAGGTGAACAGGGGTCACGGTACGCAAAAACGACTCAACCCCCGGACGGAGTCCGGGGGTTGAGTTCAAAAGGAGTTCGGCGGCGTCCTACTCTCCCACAGGGTCCCCCCTGCAGTACCATCGGCGCTGAAAGGCTTAGCTTCCGGGTTCGGAATGTAACCGGGCGTTTCCCTAACGCTATGACCACCGAAACACTATGAAGTTGAACTCAACCGGCAAGGGAGTTCGTTACTTCAGAACTAACACAGTGGACGCGAGCAACTGAGGACAAGCCCTCGGCCTATTAGTACCGGTCAGCTCCACCCATTACTGGGCTTCCACATCCG
>NZ_JBIWPJ010000002.1:0-333680 GCF_044768205.1 Streptomyces sp. NPDC101160
CCCTCGGCGCCGATCATGCGGTCGGCGGGGATGCGGACGTTGTCGAGGTAGACCTCGCGGGTGGGGGAGCCCTTGATGCCGAGCTTCTTCTCCGGCGCGCCGAAGGACACGCCCTCGTCGGACTTCTCCACGACGAAGGCGGAGATGCCCTTGGAGCGCTTGTCGGGGTCGGTGACGGCCATGACGGTGTAGTACTCCGACACGCCGGCGTTGGTGATCCACCGCTTCACGCCGTTGAGGATCCAGTGGTCGCCGTCGCGCACGGCGCGGGTCTTCATGCCGGCCGCGTCGGAGCCCGCGTCGGGCTCGGACAGGCAGTAGGAGAACATCGCGTCGCCCTTGGCGAGCGGGGCCAGGTACTTGTGCTTGAGCTCCTCCGAGCCCGACAGGATCACCGGCAGCGAGCCGAGCTTGTTCACGGCCGGGATCAGGGAGGAGGAGACGCAGGCGCGGGCGACCTCCTCGATCACCAGCACGGTCGCCAGCGCGTCGGCACCCGCACCGCCGTAGGTCTCGGGGACGTGCACGGCGTGCAGGTCGGCCGCGACCAGCGCGTCCAGGGCCTCCTGGGGGAACCGGGCCTCCTCGTCCACCGCGGCGGCGAACGGCGTGATCTTCGCCTCCGCCAGCGAACGGACCGTCTCCCGGAGCATCTCGTGCTCCTCCGACAGGCGATACAGGTCGAAGTCCTTGGCCATGGTTCTGGGCTCCCCTAGCAATGCTTGTGGCAGTTTGGCACTGAGTACCCTCAGCAAAACACACTCAGTGCCATGATGCTAGTGGCTAGGGTGCTGACATGGGCCACAGGGGGAACGCCGAGGAGCCCGGCCGGCTCCAGATCCATGACATCGAGGAGACCGGACCGGACGGGACGCGCTGCGTCGCGCGCTGCGTGGCGGGAGTGGTGCGCCCGGGGGACCGCTTCGACGGCGGGGATCTCACCGTCGAACGCCTCGACCGACCGCTGCGGCCCCACCTGGAGTTCGTCGACCCGCCGCACGCCGTACGCGTCTGGCTCACCGGGCCGGGGGTGAGGAGCCTCCGTCCCCGTCTCGTGATCGCCACCGCGGGGCCGCGCCGCTACGGGTACGTCGGCCCGCGCGAGCTCTGGCACGCCGCCGCGGACGGCCCGGCTGGGCTGGCCATCGCGACCGCCGCCGACCTGCGGGCCTGGACCGCCGAGCAGACCGCGGCCGATCTGGCCGAGCCCTTCACCTACGTCGTCGACCGGGACGGCCTGCTGCGGCTCGCGCCCCGGCGCTCCGAGCACGTCGCCTGCGCCGGACGCGGCGAGGTCCTGGCGGCGGGGGAGATCAGCTGGGCGCGGGACGCGGCCGGGGACTGGAGCGCCGTCGAGGTCAGCAACCTGTCGACCGGGTACGCCCCCGACCCCGAGTGCTGGCCCTCGGTGGCCGCGGCGCTCGACGCGGCCGGGCTCGCGCACCCAGGGCGCCTCACGCACGCGGTGGTCTTCCGGCGCTGCGCCGAGCCCGCCTGCGCGGCGCTCAATCTCGTACGCGACGAGGAGTACGCGTGCGCGGTGTGCGCGGCGCCGCTGCCCCGGGACTGGAACGCCGCGGCCTGACATCCGTCAGGTCGCGGCGCGCGGACGTGCGGGGGAGTGCGGCGGAGGGTGGGCGGGTCAGGGCGTGGGGCGGGGCTGGGTCGTGACCACGACCGCGGCGGCGAGCAGGACCAGGTTCTTCGCCACGAACTCGCCGATCATCGTCAGGAGCAGCGGGTTGGCGTGGTCGAAGGCGGCGTGCGGGGTGAGGACGAGGACCGAGAAGGTGCCGAGGAGGTGGCCGGCCAGGAGCGGGAACAGGGCCGCGCGGGCGCGGGCCGATATCAGCCAGACGCCGAAGAGGACCTCGATCCAGCCGAGCGCCGGGACGAACCAGCCGCCCGTGTCGAACGGGATCACGTCGACGACCAGCTGCGCGGCCGGGCTCCGGCCGATCACCTTCAGGACGCCGAACCAGACGAAGACCCCGCCCAGGCCCCAGCGCAGCCCGAGCAGGCCGTAGCGGTGCAGGCGCGGGGCCAGCCGGTCGAAGAGGCCGGCGCCGGCGGCGGGCCGCAGGGCGGGCGGGACGGGCGTACGGGACGGGCGCGGGGGTGAGGAAACGGTCATGGCGGCCACTCCAAACGGATCGGTGCGGATCGGACGAGGGGTGCGGCCCGGACGCGCGCCCGGGCGGAGCGGTCCGGCGGCCGGCGGCCCGCGGCGTCCGCCCGAAACGGGGCGGCCGGGGTGGCCGGGGTGACCGGGTGACACGGTGGCGCTGCGGCGGTACGCCGGCGCGGCGCCGGGGTCGTACGTGTGACCTGCACGCCGGCGCGGCGCAGGGCCGGCGTTCGCACGCCTTGTGCGCCGGTGCGGCGCAGGGTCGTACGTACGGCGGGTGCGCCGGCGCCGGGCCTGCACGTACGGCCTGCACGCCGGTGTGGCGCCGGGGCCGTGCGTACAACCTGTACGCCGGGCCGGCGTCGCACGACCTTTGCGCCGCTACAGCGACAGGCCGTACGTACGGCCTGTACGCCGGTGTGGCGCCGGGTTTGCACGTACGACCCGTCGCCGGTGCCGTGTCGCCGGGCCGTACAACGCCCCGTACGCCGGTGCCGCGTCGGGCCCGTGCGGGCGGCCCGCACGGCACGTGACGCACGTACCCGCGTCCGGGGGTCGGTCACGGCACGGCCCCCGGCGCGTGCCGCCGCTCCGGGGGCCGGGACCGGGTGCCGTCCCCTCACGGCACGGCGTACCCACTCGCCGGGAGACCGGCAGCGCCTGGTTGCGCATCACGCTAGCCACTCGCCCGTGGCCACGGCGATGCCCATCGCTTCCTTGCATGCCTCCGATGAAGGAAGCCGATAGCCGTTGCCCCACGCGATCAAATCTCGCCAGCCTGGGGACAGTTCGAGCTTCTGTTTGATCCGCGATCCACTCCTGCCCCGCACCGCACGCGAAGGAAACCAGGGATGTCTCAGCGACCCGTGTCCCCCGCCCCGACCACCCCCGCGGCCGCCGCGCCGCTCACCCGGCGGCGGGTGCTCACCGCCTCCGCCGCCGCGGCCGGCGCCTTCGCGCTCGTCACCGCCGGCGGCGGCGCGGCCTGGGCGTCCACCCCGCTCACCCGGTTCGAGGCGGAGACCCGCACCGGCCGCCGCGCCCCCGGCGTCGTCGCCGAGCCGAGCGTCGTGGTCCGCTGGAACCAGGCCACCATGGACGCCATACTCGGCCGCTACCACACCGCCGGAAACCGCTTCGGCCCCGCGACCGTCAACGCCCGCGCGCTCGCCGTCGTCCACAACTGCATCTACGACGCCTGGGCCTGTTACGACCGCGTCGCCTCCGGCACCCGCTTCGGCGGCGCCCTGCGCCGCCCCCGCGGCGAGCGCACCCTCGACAACAAGAACGAGGCCGTCAGCTACGCCGCCCACCTCGCGCTGCTCGACCTCTACCCCGAGTACAAGGTCGCCATCGACTCGATGCTGAGCAGCCTCGGCTACGACCCCGAGCTCACCGGCCCGCGCCGCTACAGCCCCGCCTGGATCGGCCGGCGCACCGCGCAGGCCGTCCTCGACTACCGGCATGCCGACGGCGCCAACCAGCTCGGCACCCCCGCGTACTCCGACACCACCGGCTACCAGCCGAAGAACCCGCCGCAGACCGCCGGCGCCTTCGACCCGTCGATCGTCGTCGCGCCCGAGCACTGGAGCCCGCTGATCGTCGGCGGCAAGACCCAGAAGTACCTCACGCCGCAGTTCGCGGTGATGCAGCCGTTCGCGCTCAGCAGCCCCGACCAGTTCACGGTCGCCGCGCCGCCCGCGTACCCCTCCGTCCGGATGACCGCCGCCATCGAGGAAGCCCTCGACATCAGCGCCGGTCTGACGGACGAGCAGAAGTGCATCGCCGAGTTCTGGCTCAACGACGACGTCACCCCGCCCGGCGCCCAGCAGATGTGGGGCCGCTTCGTCTCGGCCCGCGACGGCTACGGCATCGACGAGGACGCCAAGCTGTTCTTCGGCCTCAACATGGCCGAGTGCGACGCCGCCATCGGCTCCTGGGCGGTCAAGGCGCAGTACGACTTCGCGCGCCCCTCCACCCTGGTCCCGTACGACCGGCGCGGCCGGCGGATCAGCGCCTGGGGCGGCCCCGGCAAGGGCACCGTCACCCTCGACGGCGTCGACTGGCAGGCGTACGTCGCCGTGCCGCCGTTCCCCGCGACCGTCTCGGGCCACAGCACCTTCTCCGGCGCCGCCGCCGAGTTCCTGCGCCGCTTCACCGGCACCGACGCCTTCGGCGACTCCTTCCGCTTCCGGGCCGGCACCTCGACCGTCGAGCCCGGCCTCACCCCGCACGACGACGTCGTGCTCACCTGGCCCACCTTCACCGAGGCCGCCCACCAGGCCGGCATCTCCCGGGTGTACGGCGGCATGCACTGGAGCTTCGACAACGAGCCCGGGATCGAGATGGGCCACCAGATCGGCCAGGTCGTGCACCGCAAGGCCATGTGTTACTTCAACGGCGCGCACTGAGGAGACAAGCCGTGAGCAACCAGACCACCCAGCCCCCGTCTCCGGCGCAGAACCCGCCGCAGGCCGGTGCGTCGCAAGCCGGTTCGCCGCAGGCCGCCGCGCGCAAGGGCGGCAGCGGCGCCCCGCCCTTCCCCGGCGCCAAGCCGGCGCTGCTCGGCACGCTCGCCACCATCGTGTCCCTGGTCGTCCTCGTGGCGCTCGGCCAGGCCACCGGCCAGCTGCTCTTCATCGCCCCGCTCGCCGCCACCGCGATGATCATCTGCAGCACCCCGGCACTGCCGCCCGCCCAGCCCCGCAACGTCGTCCTCGGCCAGCTCGGCTCCGCCGTCATCGGCCTCGTCGCCGCCGCCTTCGTCGGCCACAACCTGTGGGTCGCGGCCGTCGCCGCCGGCCTCTCCGTCGGACTGATGCTGCTGCTGCGCGCGATCCACGCCCCGGCCGCCGCCACCGCCGCCGTCGTGGTGCTCCAGCACCCGGCCGTCGTCCCCTTCCTCGTCCTCCTTGCGATCGGCAGCGTGCTCTGTGTCCTGGTCGGCCTGATCGCCTCCAAGGCCGGCGTGATCGCCACATACCCGACGTACTGGTGGTGAACCCGATGAACCGCGACTCCCTGCTCGTCAGCACCGACCGGATACAGGCCCACCTCGCGAACCCGGCGGACCGGCTGCCCGGCCTGGTCCTCGTCGAGATCACCGACGGCGGCAACGACGGCGGCGGCCGGGCCGGCCGGATCCCCGGAGCCGTACGCCTCGACTGGAGCGGCGACCTCCAGGACCCGGTACGCCGGGACCTCGTCGGCCCCGAGGCCTTCGCCGCCCTCCTCGGCCGGCACGGCATCTCGCCCGACGACACCCTCGTCTTCTACAGCGGCAACAACAACTGGTGGGCGGCGGCGGGCTATTGGCAGTTCCGCCTGTACGGGCACCGGGAACTGCGCCTCCTCGACGGCGGGCGCGCCCGCTGGGAGGCGATCGGCGGGGAGCTCACCACGGAGGCGCCCCGGCGGCCCGCGACCGAGTACCCCGTGCCGGCCGGCGCCGACGAGTCCGTCCGGGCCCGCCGCGACGACCTGCTCGACCACATCGGGCGGCGCACGCTGCTCGACGTACGGTCGATCGAGGAGTACCTCGGGCACACCAACACCCCGCCCGGCGTCCCCGACGACATCGGCGTCCGCTGCGGCCACGCGCTGTCCGCCGAGCACATCCCCTGGCACACCGCCGTCCACGCCGACGGCACCTTCCGCGACGACGACGAGCTCAGGGCCGCGTACGGCGGGCTGCGCACGGACGTCGCCACCGTCGTCTACTGCCGGGTCGGCTGGCGCTCCGCACACAGCTGGTTCGTGCTGCACGAGCTGCTCGGCATGAAGGACGTGCGCAACTACGACGGCGCGTGGCGGGAGTTCGGCTCCCTGATCGGCGCGCCCATCGTCAAGGGCCCGCAGCCGTGGGGCCCCGACCCCATCCCGTCCGTCGTTCCCCAGCGCGCCGCCGCCGCATCGGAGGTCACCGCCCGTGCCTGACGTCACCATCTACCGCGATGTCCTGCGCGACGGCTTCGAGCAGACCGAGCTGCCCTGGGTGCCGTGGACCGAACCCGGGCGCGAGGGCGTCGAGTTCGTCGTCCTGTGGGGCCCCGGCCACGCGGGCGAGGAGGACTCCGCGTCCCTCCTGCTCCGCTTCCCGCCGGGCGCGCACGGCGACTTCCACGAGCACCTGGGCCACGAGCTGATGCTCGTCCTCGACGGCACCCTCGACCACAGCGACGGGCGCCGCTTCCACCGCGGCGACCTCGTCATCGAGGAGCCCGGCACCCGCCACCAGATGTCCAGCGCCACCGGCTGCACCGTCCTCGCCGTCCGCGCCCGCCCGGCCGCCGCGCGCACGCCCGTCGCGGGCGAGATCACCACAGGCGTGGGCGCGGGCGCGCCCGCCGCCTGACGCCCGGGGCCCGGCCTCCTGCCGGGCCCCACCCCCCCGGCCCGTACCGCCTTCCGTGCGGGTGGACGAGTTCCAGGCGCGCGCCCCTCCACCGCGCCCCCTCTTCGGCGCCCCTTCTTTCCGCGTCTCGTGCGCGCACCGCCGCCGGCCGTCGCCCGGCCCCCTCACCGGCCGCGCCACCGTCCGCCCCGCCGGCCCGCGACCGACCGTCGCACCCTTCCCGCGCCACCGCCCCCGGGCGGCTCCCCCCTTGTCGCATCCGTATACGCATCCGCACCGTCACTGGAGACACGCCATGCAACGCATGCACAGTCCCGAGCCCTCCCGCCGGGTCCTGCTCACCACCGGTTCGTCCGACGCGCACACGTGGAATCTGGTGCACCTCCAGCTGTTCCTGGAGGAGCACGGGCACTCGGTGCTCAACCTGGGGCCGTGCGTGCCCGAGCGGCTGCTCGTCGACACCGCGCGGATGACCAGCCCCGACCTCGTCGTGCTGTCGTCCGTCAACGGACACGGGCACCAGGACGGACTGCGGGCCGCCCGCGCGCTGCGCGCGGACGAGGACACGCGGGGGATCCCGATGGTGATCGGCGGACTCCTCGGCATCTCGCCGGACGGGGCCGAGGAGCGGCGCGCGGAACTGCTGGCCGCCGGGTACGACGAGGTGTACGCGGATGGCACGGCGCCCACCGCGCTGCTCACGCACCTCGGGCGGCTCGGCGAACGGGCCGGGGCGAGAGGCGCGTGTACCGGGCGGGCCGCGGCATGACCCTTTCCGGACTGCCTCCGCTCCCGCACTCGTCCCCGCAACCGCTCTCCCAGGCTCCGCCCGGCGACCTCGGCGCGTTCGTCCAGGAGTCCGCCGCGGCCGGTGAGCTCGTCGTGCAGCCCCGGATGGGCATGGTGTCCCCGGAGGGCATGGCCGCCGGTGTCGCGGCCGTCGCCGCGCTCCCGGAGCGGACCGTCGCGACGCTCACCATCGACAGCTACACCCGCGTCGGCGACCACGCCGCCGCCACCGCCGCCCTGCGCACGGGCCGGCCGCTCAACGGCTTCCCGATCGTCAGCCACGGCCCGAAGACCGCCGCCCGGGTGGCCGCGGCCGCCGGGCGCCGCACGCCGGTGCAGGTCCGGCACGGCTCGGCCGACCCGATGGCCATCTTCCGGACGATGGCGGCCGCCGGGCTCACCGCCAGCGAGGGCGGCCCCGTCTCGTACTGCCTGCCCTACGGCCGCACCCCGCTCGCCGAAGCCGTCGCCGCCTGGCGGGACTCCGTGCAGTTCCTCACCGAGGAGAGCCGGGCCAACGGCCGCCGGGCGCACCTGGAGTCCTTCGGCGGCTGTCTGCTCGGCCAGCTGTGCCCGCCGTCGATGCTGGTCGCGGTCTCCGTCCTGGAGTGCCTCTTCTTCGCGGCGAACGGCGCGACCAGCGTGTCGCTGTCGTACGCCCAGCAGACCCACGCCGCCCAGGACGCGGGCGCCCTCGCCGCGCTGCGGCTGCTCGCCGACGAGCTGCTCCCGGCCGGCGTCGACCGGCACATCGTGCTCTACACGTACATGGGCGTCTATCCGCGCACCGTCCCCGGCGCCCGGCTGCTGCTGCGCCGCAGCGCCGAACTCGCCGTGCACGGCGGGGCGCAGCGGCTGATCGTGAAGACCGAGACGGAGGCGCACCGCATCCCGACGGTCGCGGAGAACCTGACGGCGCTGAGCGTGGCCGCCGACGCGGCCCGCGCGGCGCGCGCCCGGCTGCGGGCCGCGGGCCCGCAGGCCGGGGACACCGAGGAGATCCTCGGCGAGGCCCGGGCCCTGGTCGGCGCGGTCCTGGCGCTCTCGGACGACCTGGGGGCGGCGATCCGCAAGGCCTTCGACCGGGGGCTGCTCGACGTGCCGTTCTGTCTGCACCCGGACAACCGGGGCGACGCCCGTTCCGCGGTCGCCCCGGACGGGCGGCTCCAGTGGACCGATCTGGGGGCGCTGCCGCTGCTCACCACCAGCCGGAGGACCACCCCGATGACCTCGCGCCAGCTGTCCGGGATGCTCGGCCGGGTCGCCCGCGAGCACGACCTGGCCGCGGAGAGCGCCCCGCCGCCCGAGCCCGCGCCGCTCAGGACACCGAAGTGCCTGGCCGACCCGGTCGCCGAGCCGCTGCGGATCGCGTTCGTCGGCATGGGCCCGCGCGGCCTGTCCGTCCTGGAGCGGCTCGCCGCCCGGTGCGCCGAACGGCCGCCCGCGCGCCGGATGGAGGTGTACGCGATCGATCCGTACGAGGCGGGGGCCGGACGGATCTGGCGCACCGACCAGTCGCCGTGGTTCCTGATGAACACCGCGGCGCAGGAGGTCACCATGTTCTCCGGCCCGGCGGACGAGGGACCGCACCGGCCGGGCGCGGGGCCCTCGCTCGGCGAGTGGTGGGCGGAGCACGACCCCGCGCACGCCGAGCCGCAGGGGTACGCGCCGCGGGTGGTGTACGGGCAGTACCTGTCGTACGTGATGGAGCGCGTCGAGGAGACCCTGCCGCCGTGCCTCACGGTGCACCGGGTCCCGGCGAAGGTGATCTGCGCCGAGCGGAGCGCGGCCGACGAGTCGTACCGGCTGCGGCTCGACCGCGGCGACGTGCTCACCGTGGACCGGATCGTGCTCGCCACCGGGCATCCGGTCAACGAGCCGGACCGGCAGCAGCGGGAGTGGCTGCGCTTCGCCCGTACGCACACGACCGCGGCCCGGCCGTTGCGGTACGTGACGGGCGGCTCGGCCAACGCGATGCCGCTCGCGGACATCCCGGCCGGCGCCCGGGTGGGCGTCATCGGGATGGGCCTGACCTTCTACGACGTCGTCGCGGAGCTGACTCTGGGGCGCGGCGGCGCGTTCACCGAGGGCGGGGACGGGCTGCTCTACCTGCCGAGCGGGAAGGAGCCGCGGATCCTCGCGGGCTCGCGCGCCGGTGTGCCGCTGCTGACCCGCGGGATCAACCAGAAGGGGCCCGAACACCGTTACTGGCCCGTCCTGTTCACGCCCGCGCGGATGGCCCGGCTGCGCGCCGAACACGCTCCGCTCGACTTCGAGCGGACGGTGCTGCCCTGGCTGCTCGCCGAGGTGAACGTGGTGCTCCTGGCGACCCGGATCCGGCAGGTCCACGGGCCGGACGCGGCCGCCGAGTTCACCGGCCGGGCGGAGGAGGCGCTGGCGCTCGCGCCCGACCTCGACCTGCTGCGGGGGCTGGCCGCGGGCTACCGGGTGGATCCGCGGCCGCTGACCGAACTGACCTCGCTGGCCCGGCCGTTCGAGGGTCGCAGGTTCGGCTCGCCGGCCGAGTTCCAGAAGGTGCTCACCGAGTGGCTGCGCGCAGATCTGGGCGACGCCCGGCTCGGGAACGCGGACGGGCCGGTGAAGGCGGCGGCGGACGTGCTGCGGGACGTCCGGCAGACCATCCGCGACCTGGTGGACTTCGGCGGGCTCACCCCCGCGTCGCACCGCTGGTTCGTCGGCGCGTTCAGTCCGGTGGCCGCGATGGTGTCGACCGGTCCGCCGCTCGCCCGCTCCGAGCAGTTCCTGGCTCTGCTCGCCGCCGGGGTGCTCGAACCGGTGGGCCCCGGCGCCCGGTTCGGCACCGACCCGGTCGAGGGCCGGTTCACGGTGGAGTCGGCGCAGGTGGAGAACTCCTGGACGGCGCTCGACGTGCTGCTCGACGCCCGGCAGCCGACGACCGACGTGACCGCGGACCGCGATCCGCTGATCCGGGGCATGGTCGCCGACGGGATGATCCGGCCGTTCACGAACACGGCCGACGGGACGGGCGAGTTCATGACCGGCGGGATCGACTGCACGGACTCCCCGTTCCATGTGGTCGGCGCGGACGGCGCGCCGGACACCTCCGTCCATGTGATCGGCATCCCCAGCGAGCACACCCGCTGGTTCACCCAGGTCGGCAGCGGCCGGCCCGGCACCTGGGGCTCCTTCACCCGGGACGCCGACGCCATCGCCGGGGCGCTGGCCGGAGCGGCGGGATGACGGGCCACGAGACGAGCGCGGGAGGCGCGATGATCGCGGGAGGTGCGGTGCCGGCGGCAGGTGCGGTGCCGGAGCGGCGGCCGGCCGGGTACGCGGAGCACCGGCGGACCGCCGCCCACGAGGAGTACCGGGCCGCGCGGGATCTGCTGCTCCGGCTGCGCGGCGACCGGGAGGCGGCCACGGCCGCGTTCCGGTGGCCGCGGGCCGGGCACTTCAACTGGGCCCTGGAGTGGTTCGACGTGGTCGCCGAGGGCAATGAGCGCACTGCCCTGGAGATCCTCGGCCACCCGGCCACGGACGGCACGGTCCCGGTCGCCGACCGGGTCACCTTCGCCGAACTCGCGGCCCGGTCCGACGAGTTGGCGGCCGGTCTGGCGGCGGCGGGGGTGGCGCGGGGCGACCGGGTGCTGATCCTGCTCGGCACCCGGGTGGAGCTGTGGGAGACCCTGCTCGGCTGCATCAAGCTGGGCGCGGTCGTGGTCCCCGGCTACCAGGACCTCACCCGGGACGAGGCCGCCGACCGGATCGGCCGCGGCGCCATCCGGCACGTCGTCTGCGCACCCGAACTCATCGACATGCTGGACGAGTTGGCGGTTCCGGGGGTGCGGATGGCGCCCGGGGCCGGACAGCGGCCGGGCTGGCTCCCGTACCCCGACACCCGCGACGCGGCCCGGCGCCGCCCGTACCTCCCGGACGGCCCGAGCCGCGCCGCCGATCCCTCGTTCTGCTACTTCACCTCGGGCACCACCTCGCTGCCGAAGCTGGTCGAGCACTCCCACGCCGGATACGGGGTCGGGCACCTGTCCAGCCTGTACTGGAGCGGGCTGCGCCCGGGCGACCGGCACCTCAACCTGTCGGCGCCGGGCTGGGCCAAGCACTCCTGGTCCAGCTTCTTCGTCCCGTGGACGGCCGGCGCCACGGTCGTCGCCCCGCCCGACGGCGGCATCCCGGCGGCGCTGCTGCCCGGGGTGCTCGCCGTTCAGCGGATCAGCAGCCTGTGCGCGCCGCCGAGCGCGTGGCGGGCGATGCTGCCGTACGTGACCGGGGGCCGGGGCGCGCCGCGGCTGCGGGAGGCGACGGCGGCCGGCGAGCCGCTGACGGCCGAGGTGACGGACCGGATCGAGCAGGCGTGGGGCGTGCGGGTCCGGGACGGCTACGGCCAGACCGAGGCCACCGCCCTGATCGGCCGGGCCCCGGAAACCCCGGCCGCCGACTCCCCGCTCGGCCATCCGCTGCCCGGCTACCGGATCGTGCTGCGCGACCCGGAGACCGGGGAGCTCGGCGAATCCGGCGAGGTGTGCGTGGACCTGACGGAGCGTCCGCCCGGTCTGATGCGCGGCTACGCCGACCGGCCGGACCGCACGAAGGCGGCCTTCGCCGGCGGTCTCTACCGGACGGGGGACCGGGGCGAGCGGTGCGCCGACGGGTCGATCCGGCTGCTCGGCCGGATGGACGAGGTCTTCAAGTCGTACGGGCACCGCGTCTCCCCGATGGAGATCGAGGCGGTCCTGCGCACCCATCCGGCGGTCGCCGACGCGGCGGTGATCCCCTGCCCGGACGAGCGCGGCGGCCTCGCCCCGTACGCCGTGGTGGAGGCCGCCCGTGCCTATGAACCGAGCCTGCTCGCCCAGGAGTTGATCGACCTCGCGACCCGCCGGCTCGCCCCGGTCTTCGTGCCGCGCGGGGTCGACCTGGTGCCGAGCCTGCCCCGGACCCGCTCGGGCAAGGTGCGGCGCGGCGCGCTGCGCCCGGGCGGCGGGGCGGTCGCCTGAGGCGGCTCGGCGGACCATGGGAGCGGGCCCGGCCGACGGCATGTCGGCCGGGCCCGCTCGTACGTACGGCCTCTGCGGTACGGCGATGGTGCCGGACGCTTCAGGCAGCCGTCACCGGGTCGCGTTCGGCGCACTGGAGCAGCACCGTCGCCACCGCGCGGGCGCGCACGGCCGCCTCCGTGGTGCCCTCGCGCAGGGCCGTGACGATGGCGCCGTCGCCGAGCAGGGCGAGCTGGCGGGCGAGGGTCTCGTGGTCGCGGTAGCCGCCCTCGGTGAGGAGGCTGTCGAGGCGGGCGATGACCTTCTCCTTGTGCTCGGCCGCCACATGGTGGGCCGGGCTCTCCGGATCGGCCGTCTCAACCATGGTGTTGATGAAGGCGCAGCCGCGGAAGTCCGCGGCGGCGAAGCGCTCGGCGAGTCCGTCGAAGAGGGCGAGCGGCAGTTCCTCGGGTCTGCGCTCGCTCGCCTCGATCCGGCCGTCGAGCCAGGCCCGCCACATGCCGTCGCGGCGCCGCAGCACCTCGACGACCACGTCGTCCTTGCTGGGGAAGTGCCGGTAGAAGGAGGCGCGGCCCACTCCGGACTCGGACAGGATGCGCTCGATCCCGACGGCCCGGATGCCCTCTTCGTAGAAAAGACGTTCCGCGGCGCTGAGGAGCCGTTCCTTCGCGTTCGTGGCCATACCGAACGGTACCACTCGGTGCCGAAATGCTGAATGGAGTGACGCCTTCCCGTTGCGTGGGACGGAACCGATCGGTACCGTCTTGATGGTACCGATCAGTTCCATGTTGATCCGGCTCAAGGAGAGCGTCATGCCCCGCCTCACCCAGCTGACCGTCGAGACCGCCGACGAGGAGCAGCGCGAGCTGCTCGAAGGCACCCTCAAGCAGCTCGGCAAGCTGCCCAACCTGTACGCCGCCCTCGCCAACGGCCCGGCCGCCCTGCGCGGTTACCTCGCCATGCGCGACGCCCTGGTCGGCGGCAGCTTCAGCGCCCGGCAGCGCGAGCAGCTCGCGCTCTACATCGCGCAGCGCAACGACTGCACGTACTGCGTCTCCGCGCACACCCTGCGCGGCGGCAAGGTCGGCCTGAGCGAGCAGGAACTGCTCGCCACCCGCCGGGGTCAGGACGCCGGCGACCCGCACATGGACCAGGTCCTGCGCATCACCGGCGCCATCATGGAGAGCGGCGGCCGCGTCACCGACGCCGCCCTCGCCGACGCCCGCGCCGCCGGCGTCACGGACGCCGAACTGGCCGAGATCGTCGGCCACGTGGCGCTCAACGTGCTGTCGAACTTCTTCAATCACGTTGCGCAGCCGGATCTGGACTTTCCGTTGGTCCCGGCCCAGCTCGCCGAGTAGAGTCCTCCGCGGCCGAGCAGGGGTGCCGGAAGCGACGCAGCGTCCGGCACCCCTGTGGTGCTACGACCGACTGGGGCGATCGATTCGGGCGGTGTGACCTGCCGTCCAGTGCCATCTGCCGCCGGGGGGCGGCAAGGGGGTTGAACACGTGGACATCGACGCAAGAACCCTGAGAACCTTCCGTGAGGTGACCCTCACCGGGTCCTTCACACAGGCGGCCCGCCGCCTCGGGTACTCGCAGTCCAGCGTCACGGCGCAGATGCGCGCCCTGGAACGGCAGGTGGGGGAGCCCGTCTTCGAACGGCTTCCCAGCGGCGTACGGCTCACCCGCACCGGCATCGTCCTGTGCGACTACGCCCGCCAGATCCTCACGCTCGTCGGGGAGTTGGAGGTCACCCTGCGGCGGCCCGCCGCCAACCCGCCGCGGATGACCGTCGGCATCGTGCCCGCGCTCGCCTACGGCCAGCAGCTCGCCCGCCTCACCCACATCGGCCGCCGGCTGCTCTCCGGCGTCCAGCTCGCCCTGCGCGTCATGGGCACCGGCGAGATCCACGACGCCTTCCGGGCCGGCACCATCGACGGCGCCCTCGTGCTCACCGTCGCCGACGCCGACGACCCCTCCGGCGCGACCGGGATCGCGGCCGAGCAGCCGCGCGCCGAACGCCCCGACGACCTCACCGAAACCCGGCTCCAGGACGTCGAGTTCGTGCCCGTCACCGGTGGCTCGCGGCTCGGCGGCACCTCCGTCGGCCGTCAGGTCGTCATCGCCGACCCCGACTGTCCCTCGCAGCGCTGGCTGCCGGAATTCCTCAGGCTGCGCTCCGACGTGCCGCCCGAGATCCACGAACTCGGCTCCATGGCCGGGGTCCGCGCCGCCGCCCAGTCCGGGCTCGGCTGCGCGATGCTCCCGATGGCCCTGGCCTCCTCTCCGAACGAGGCCACCGGACTGCGCCCGCTGCCCGGCGTCCCCCGGATGCGCTGGAACGCCTGCATGATCTCGGCGCGCACCGACGACCGGCCGGCGCTCGACTGGGAGAACCTGGCCGAGACCCTGCGCCAGGCCACCGCCCTGGCCTGCCTCGTCCCACGGCTCGACACCGAGTGCACGGCCCCCGCGGCTCCCGCGGCCTCCGGAGCCCCTTCGGCCGCGGTGACTCCCGTGACCTCCGTGGCCCCCGTGACCCCTGTGGCCCCCGCGGCTCCCGTCGTGGCGGCGAACCCGCGCCTCGCGGGCTGACCGCCCCCCCTGAACCGGTGCCACGGCACATCCGTGACCTCCCCGGACCCACACCCCCGACCGGGCCCCGAGGCGGCGGACGCGCCGTGGCACCTTTCCGCTCACCGTTCAGTGCCGGATGATGCCGGTGCTCTCGCCGCGCAGCACCGGCTCCCCGTCCTGGTTGCTGATCTCGATGTCGAGCTCCAGGCCCGTCCCCGCGCGGACCTCGCTCAACGCCCGGACGGTCACCTCAGCCGTGATCGTGTCGCCCGACCAGACCGGCCGCAGGAACTCCCAGGCCATCCGGCGCGCGATGAAGTCGAGCCGTCCGCCGATCTTCGTGGCGAGCGAGGCGGTGAGGAGCCCGTGGGCCATCACCCGCCCCTGGTCGGGCAGATGGTGCCGGCCGTGGTCCCCGCTGAGCTCGGCGAAGGCGGCGACGTCCGCGTCCGTGATGGTCCGCCGCTCGCGCAGCACCTGACCGACCTTCAGGCCGACGGCGTGTGACTCTGACACTTCGCTCCTCCAGGTGGGCGTCGGACATGCGGCCGTCAGTCTCGCAGCGCCCCTGTGAGCACCGCAACCAAGCGCTTGCTCAGCCGAGGTCCGGCGCGCGGCCGGTGAGTACGATGGGGGCCGGACGGGAGAGGACGGCGGCGTGACGGATCGAAGCGGCTCGGACGGGACGGAGTCCGCCCCGCGCAGGCGCGGCCAGGGCGAACTGGAGGCTCAGGTCCTCGCCGTACTGAAGAACGCACCCGGCCCCGTGCCCGTCGTCTGGGTCCAGGAGGGCCTCGGCGGCGACCTCGCCTACACCACCGTCATCACCATCCTCACCCGGCTGCACGGCAAGGGCGCCGTCGCCCGCGAACGCGCCGGACGCTCCTTCGTCTGGACCGCCGTCGCCGACGAGGCCGGACTCGCCGCGCTGCGCATGCGCAAGGTCCTGGACGCCGAGGCCGACCGCAAGGCCGTCCTCGCCAGCTTCGTCACCGCCCTCCCGCCCCACGACGAGCGACTGCTGCGGGAACTCCTCGCCGACGATGCCGAAGCGGCGGCCGAAGCGAGAACGGACGGCCGGAGGGAGGGCGGAGACTAGCGGTCATGGGAGTCTTCGTCTTCCTTCCGCTGCTGCTCCCGCTCAGCGCCTGGCCCGTCGCCCGGCTCGCCGAGCACCGGCTGCACCCGCGCGCCGCCACCCGGCTGCTCACGGGCTTCGCCGTCGTGCTCGCGCTCTGCAGCACCCTCTGCCTCGCCCTGCTCATGGTCGTCGGCACCGCGCAGCTCCCCGGCAACCCGCTGCCCGACGGCTGGTCCGACCCGGAGGTACGGGCCGCGGTCCCGTACGACGGGATCGCCGGGCGTGCCGCCATCCCGGCCCTCGGCGCCGTCGTGCTCGCGTGTCTGCACGCCGTCGCCCGCCACCTGCTGGTGCGCCGCCGCGCCGAGCGGGCCCTCGCCGGGCTGCCGGGCGCGCGGTCGGTCGCGGTGCTGCCCGACCCCGCCCCGTACGCCTACGCCCTGCCCGGCCGACGCCGACACCGACTCGGCGGCAGCCATGGCCGGCGAGACCGGTGCGACCGGCGTGACCGGGTCGTGGACCGGCGAGGCCGGTGCGGCCGGGTCGTGGACCCGTGCGACCGGTGCGACCGGGTCGTGGACCGGGTCGTGGTCAGCACCGGGATGCTGGCCGCGCTCGGCCCCGCCGAACGGCGGGCGCTCTTCGCGCACGAGCGGGCCCATCTGACCGGCCGTCACCACCGCCATCTGCTCGCGGTGGAACTCGCCGCCCGTGCCAACCCGTTCCTGCGCCCGCTGCGCACCGCCGTCTCCTACACCGCCGAGCGCTGGGCCGACGAGGAAGCGGCCGGCGCCGTCGGCAGCCGTCGCACGGTCGCCCGCGCGATCGGCCGGGCGGCGCTGATCGCGGCGCCCGCACCGGCCGCCGCCACCCTGGCCCACGTCTCCGGCGGGAGCACGGGCGGGGGAGCGGGCCCGGTGCCGCGCCGGGTCGCCGCCCTGCTCGGCCCCGAGCCCGCCGAACCCGGCCTCGCCTGGCCGCCGCTGTCCACGGCGGTGGGCCTCGCGGTGTGGGGCGCGGCGGCGGGCGCGACCGTCTCGGCGCTCTCCTCGGCGAACTCGGCCGTCACGCTCCTCCTCGTCCTGCACGCGGCCACACCGCTCGTTTAGCCCCGGCTCCTACAGGTCGAACTCGTGCGGCGGCAGGTCGAGCGCGAAGCACGCCTCGCGCACCACGCCCTGCTCGGTCTTGTCGAAGTCGCCGTCGGCGCCGCCGATGACGATGCCGATCTGGACGACGGCGCGGGCCTCGGCCGGCTTCTTCTTCGCCTTGGCGATCTCCTGGAGCACGCTGACCTTGCCGAAGTCGAAGTCGGCGGCCAGCTTGTCCAGATTGGCGTCGAAGCGGCGCTGCAGATCCGCCGCGTCGAAGTTCTGCAACACCTCGTTGGTCGCGATGAGCTGGGCGACCCGGCGGCGCTCGGAGGCGTCGACGGTGCCGTCGGCCGCCGCGACGAGCGCGCACATCGCCATGCTCGCGTCGCGGAAGGCGCCGCTCTTCAGGTCGTTCTTGGTCGCGAGCAGCTGGGTCTGCATCGATGCCGCGGATTCCTTGATGCGGTCCCACAGGGCCATGTCGATGTACTCCTGACGTCGTCGATCAACTTCTACGTGCCTGTAGAACGTAGCAGGGTGACGGGGAGTTCCCCGGTCTTCCGCGCCGCTGCCTACGATGAGGAGGTGCCGGAACCCCAAACGCATGAGCGGACCCCCGGGGCCCGTGAACTCGCGGCCGCCGCCGCCGTCTTCGCGCTGCTCGCCGACCCCACCCGCCTCCAGCTCGTGTGGCTGCTCACCAAGGGCGAGGCCGACGTGACCGCCCTGACCGAGGCGTGCGGCGCCGCCCGCCCCGCCGTCAGCCAGCATCTGGCCAAACTGCGGATCGGCGGCCTCGTCCAGTCCTGCAAGGACGGCCGGCGGGTCGTGTACGCGATGCCCGACGGGCACCTCAAGCGGCTCGTCGTCGAGGCGATCAACCGCGCCGACCACGAGGTGAGCGGCGAGCCCTGGCACGACTGAGCCGACGGACTCCCGGACCTGGACCCGGACCCGGACCCGGGCCCGGGTCCAGGCGCAGGCTCAGGTCCAGGCTCAGGCACAGGCTCAGGCACAGGTCGCCCCCGGCGCCCAGGGCTCTCGCGTCAACATGTGCGCAACCATGCACGCATCCGCTACCGTGGAAGCGTGCTCTCCGTGCTGCGCACCCCCGCCTTCCGGCGCCTGTTCGCGGCCCAGGTCGTCGCCCTCGTCGGCACGGGCCTCGCCACCGTCGCCCTGTCGCTGCTCGCGTACGACCTCGCGGGCGCGGACGCCTCCGCCGTGCTCGGCACCGCGCTCGCGCTGAAGATGGTCGCGTACGTGGCCTTCGCCCCGCTCGCCGGAGTCCTCGCCGCCCGGCTGCCCCGGCGCACCCTGCTCGTCTCGCTCGACCTGCTGCGCGCGGGCATCGCCCTCTCGCTGCCGTTCGTCACCGAGGTCTGGCAGATCTACGGCCTCGTGCTGCTGCTCCAGGCCGCCTCCGCCACCTTCACGCCCGCCTTCCAGGCCACCGTCCCCGACGTGCTGCCCGGCGAACGCGCCTACACCGAGGCCCTCTCGCTCTCCCGGCTCGCCTACGACCTGGAGAGCCTCGCCTCACCGGCCCTCGCCGCCGCGCTGCTCGCCCTCGTCCCGTACCCCTGGCTGTTCAGCGGCACCTCCGCGGGCTTCCTCGCCTCCGCGCTGCTCGTCCTCACCCTGCGCCTGCCGAAGCCCGCCCGCGGACCCGGGGAACGGCGCGGCTCCCGGGTGCTGCTCGGCGCCCGGCTGATGTTCGCCACCCCACGGCTGCGCGCCCTGCTCGCCCTCGATCTCGCGGTGGCCGCGGCCGGCGCCCTGGTCCTGGTCGGCACGGTCACCCTGGTCCGGGTCACGCTCGGCCGCCCGGCGGGCGACGTGCCGCTCGCGCTCGGCGCGTACGGCGCGGGCTCGATGGGCGTCGCGCTCCTGCTCCCCCGGCTGCTCGACCGGCTCGACGAGCGGCGCGTGATGCTGACCGGGGCGTTCGCCCTGCCCGTCGTGCTCGGCGCCCTCGCCCTCGCGCTCACCCCGGGGCGCGGCGCCGCGGCCTGGGCCGGGCTGCTCGGCGCGTGGGTGCTCGCCGGGGCGGCGACCTCGGCGGTGCTCACCCCGAGCGGCCGGCTGCTGCGCCGCTCGGCCGACCCGGCGGACCTCCCGGCCGCCTTCGCCGCCCGTTTCTCGCTCTCGCACGCCTGCTGGCTGCTCACGTATCCGCTGGCCGGCCGGCTCGTCTCGCGCGGCGCCGGCCCGGTCCTCCCGGCGGCGGTCCTCGGCGGCCTCGCGCTGCTCGCCGCGCTCGCCGCCGCCCGGCTCTGGCCCCGTACGGACCCGGCGGCGCTGCCGCACGCCCACCCCGAACTGCCCGCCGGCCATCCGCACCTCGCCGGGGCGGGGGCACACGCGCCCGCGCACGCACACGTCTTCCACATCGACGCGCTCCACCACCGGTGGCCGGAAACGCCGGACGGCGGCGGGGCAGGGCCCCACCGCCGTCCGGTCGGTGTCCTCAGGTCCGGGCGGTTCAGACCGCCGGGGCCGGGAAGGTCGGGTACTCGACGCCCGAGACGTGCTGGACGACCCGGATGACCTGGCACGAGTAGCCGAACTCGTTGTCGTACCACAGGTACAGGATCGCGTTGTCGCCGTCGACCTTGGTCGCGCCGGCGTCCACGATCGACGCGTGGCGCGAGCCGACGAAGTCCATGGAGACCGCGTCGGGAGCCGTGGTGAAGTCGATCTGGCGCTTCAGCGGCGAGTGCAGCGAGACGTCGCGGAGGTACTCGAGGACCTCGTCGCGGGTGGTCTCGCGGCCCAGGCGCAGGCTCAGGATGGCGATCGAGACGTCCGGGACGGGGACGCGGATCGAGCTGCCGGTGATCGGCGCCTTCAGGTCGGGCAGCGCCTTGGCCACGGCGGAGGCGGCACCCGTCTCCGTGATGACCATGTTGAGCGGCGCCGAGCGGCCGCGACGGTCGGCCTTGTGGTAGTTGTCCAGCAGGTTCTGGTCGTTCGTGAACGAGTGGACGGTCTCCACGTGACCGCGCAGCACGCCGTACTCGTCGTCCATGGCCTTGAGCGGCGGGACGATCGCGTTGGTGGTGCAGGAGGCGCAGGACAGGACGCGCTCGTCCGGCTTGATCGTGTCGTGGTTGACACCGTGCACGATGTTCGGGACGTCGCCCTTGCCCGGGGCGGTCAGGACGACCTTGTCGATGCCCGGACGCAGGTGCTTCGACAGGCCCTCGCGGTCGCGCCACTTGCCGGTGTTGTCGATCAGGATGGCGTTGTCGATGCCGTACGCCGTGTAGTCGACCTCGGACGGGTCGTTGGCGTAGATCACGCGGATCGTGTTGCCGTTGGCGACGATCGAGCTGTTCGCCTCGTCGACCGTGATCGTGCCCTGGAACTGGCCGTGGATCGAGTCGCGGCGCAGCAGCGAGGCGCGCTTCACCAGGTCCTGGTCGCCGCCGCCGCGGACGACGATGGCGCGCAGGCGCAGGCCGTTGCCGGAGCCGGCCTTCTCGATGAGCAGGCGGGCGACGAGCCGGCCGATGCGGCCGAAGCCGTACAGGACGACGTCACGGCCCTCGCCGCGCTCGATCTTGTTGGCACCGGTGGCGCCCGCGACGGCCTGGGCGGTGAAGTCCGCCACCGAGAGGCCGCGGTCGTCCGTCTTGTAGTCGGCGGCCAGCATGCCGATGTCGATCTGGGAGGGGCCCAGGTCGAGGGTGGTGAGCGCCTGCAGGAACGGCATGGTCTCGGTGACCGACAGCTCCTCGCCGTCGATCTGGCGGGCGAATCGGTGGGTCTTGAGAATGCTCACCACCGACTTGTTCACCAGGGAGCGGCTGTGCAGGAGGACGGTGACGTCCTGCTCCCGGTGCAGCTTCCCGATGATCGGAATCATGGACTCCGCGATCTCCTCGCGGTTCTTCCAGTTTGTGAACGAGTCCTCGTTGACAGTCACAGAAAGCATCTCTCGATCGAGCTAGGCAGTGCTCAAATGCTAACCCGTCCCCTCTGATGGGCGGCAGGGGGGTCCCATGTGGTCCTGGACACGGGGGTGTGACGTGGGAGTTTCCGGCGGTAACATCCCGGGGTTGAGCGTCTGACACTCCGTCATCCGTCAAATCGGCCGCCTTGGAGGCCCGTCGATGCGCCGCTCAGCCACCGCTCTCCTCGCCCTGCTGATCGCGTGGACCGCCCTGCTCGCCGGGCCCGGCACCGCCCCGGCGCGGGCCGCCACCGGCCACCGGCCCGTGATCCTCGTCCACGGCTACAACGCCGACCCCGGCGTCTGGGGAAGCCTCGACGCGCGGCTCCGGGCCGCCGGATACGGCGACGACGAGATCTTCCGCTGGGGCTACGACACCCACCAGTCCGTCAACGAGGTCCTCGCCGGGCGCTTCGCCGCGTACGTGGACGACGTGCGCCGCCGCACCGGCGCCGACCGGGTCGACATCGTCGCCCACTCCTTCGGCAGCCTGCCCACCCGCTGGTACGTGAAGTACGGCGGCGGCACCACCACCGTCGCCCACTGGATCTCCCTCGCCGGACCCGACCACGGCACCACCGTCGCCTGGGCCTGCGCCCCGTGGGACCAGGCGTGCCGGGACATGACCCCCGGCAGCTGGGTGCAGAAGCGGCTCGCCGAGGGCGACGAGACGCCCGGCCCCGTCGCCTACACCACCTTCTGGTCGAACTGCGAGGTGATCAACCCCGACGACAGCGTCCCGCTGGCCGGCGCCGACAACCGCCCGGCCGGCTGCCTGAAGCACAACGACCTGCTCACGGACGACGGGGTCGGGCGGGGAGTCCTGGAGTCCCTGGCCTGACGGCCCGGGCCCCGGCCGCGCCGCCCTCCGACTGGGCGGCAAGGCCGAGGTTCTGACAGACGGACAGACGGACAGGCGGACGGACAGACGGAGAAACGGACAGACGGGCTGGACGGGCTGACGGGCTGTCGGACAGAGAGGCTGACGTCAGATGCCGACGTCGCGCGCCCGCATGTCCTCCAGCGTCTCCCTCCTGACCAGCAGCCGACTGCTGCCCGCCGACACCGCCACCACCGGCGGGCGGCCCACCAGGTTGTACGAGGAGGCCATCGACAGGTGGTACGCGCCGGCGGCCGGGAGGGCCAGCAGGTCGCCGGGGTGGATGTCGGCCGGGAGCGTGACGTCCTCGGCGAGGACGTCGCCGGCCTCGCAGTGGCGGCCGACGACGGTCGCGCGCAGGGCGGCCGCGGCCGAGTGGCGGCCGATCAGCCGGGGCGCGTACCGCACCCCGTACAGCGCCGGCCGGGGGTTGTCGCTCATGCCGCCGTCGACGGCGACGAAGACGCGCTCGGGGGTGGTCTTCACGGCCAGGACGCGGTAGACGGCGATTCCGGCGGGGCCGGTGATCGCCCGGCCGGGTTCGACGAGCAGGCGGGGGACGGGCAGGCCGGCGTGCGCGCAGCTCTCGACGAGCTCGGCGCGGATCCGGCGCGCGAGGACGGTGAGGTCGAGTGCGGGGTCGCCGGGCCGGTAGGGGATGCCGTGGCCGCCGCCGAGGTCGAGCTCGGGCAGCACGACGCCGTGCGCGTCGCGGGTGCGGGCCATCAGACCCACCAGCCGCCGCACCGCCACCAGATAGGGCTTGACGTCGGTGATCTGCGAACCGAGGTGGCAGTGCAGCCCGGTGAGCCGCAGCCGCGGCTGGTCGAGGATGCGGGCGACGGCGTGCTGGGCGTGTCCGTCGCGCAGCGAGAGCCCGAACTTCTGCTCGTCGGAGCCGGTGCGGATCTTGGCGTGACCGCCCGCGCTGATCCCCGGAGTGACCCGCAGCATCACCTTCTGCTCGCCGCGCGGGCCGACGGCGGCGGCGATCCGGGCGATCTCGGCCGGGCTGTCGATGACGATCCGGCCGACGCCGAGGCGCAGCGCGGCCCGCAGGTCCTCGGGGGACTTGGCGTTGCCGTGCAGCAGGATCCGCTCGGGCGGGAAGCCGGTGGTGACGGCGAGCTCCAGCTCACCGGCCGAGCACACGTCGAGGCCCAGGCCCTCCTCGTCGATCCAGTGCGCGAGGCCGCGGCACAGGAACGCCTTGGCGGCGTAGTGGACGTCGGCGTCCGGGAAGGCGTCGCGGTAGGCGCGGCAGCGGGCGCGGACCTCGTCCTCGTCGAGGACGTAGACCGGCGTGCCGTGGCTCTCGGCGATCTCGTCGAGCGCGACCCCGCCGACCAGGAGCCGCCCGCGCGGGCGCAGGGCGGTCGAGGCGGGCCAGACGGACGGCCCGTCGCCGCCGGGACGGGGCGCGGCGAGCGACGGCAGTGCGGTGACGGTCATTCCGGTCCCCCTCACCGGGCCGCGACGGGCAGGTGGGGGAGCGGCAGCCGGGAGCGGTCCGGCGCCGGGGCGGTCAGCGCCGGGTCGACGGTCAGCGCCTCGACGCCCAGCGGCCGGACCAGGGCCCGCAGCGCGGGCTCGGCGAGCGGGGTCCATGCGTGGCCGGCGCCGAGGACGGCCCGCAACCGCTCGGGCGTGGTGAACGCGACCGCCGTACGGCCGCCGAGAGGGGTACGGAAGAGCCGGGCCGCGCAGCCGCGGGCGACCGGCCGGACGGGCACGCAGAGCCGTCCGGCCGGCACCCGTTCGGAAGGCTCGGGATCGTCTCCGTACAGGACGTGGGTCATGGTGGTCCTCCCCTGGAATCCCCTGGTGTCCCCTGAAATCCCTCGGTATCCCCTGGGATCCCTTGGAACGCGCGGCCCGGCGCCCTTCGCGCCGGGACTCCGCTCTCGACACCATGCCCCCGTCCCCGGCACTCCGGGACCCGCGCTGACGAGCCTCTGACGCGGCCTTGACGCGATCCCGGCGAGGGCCGCGCCCCTCACGGGACCCGCCCCTCCCGCCCCTGCGCGCGGCGCCCGTTCCCGCCCGGATTCCCAGGATCGCCCCGAACCGCGTCGCCGGACCTGGCACGCTTGCCGTCGTGACGTACGTCGTGACCGTGGAAACGTGCATACCGGACGGCGCCCCCGAGCTCGACGACCTCGGGCAGGTCGGAGCCGCCGTCCTCCTGGAACGCGGCTTCGGCTCCGTGGCCGGCGCCGAAGGACCCGGCGGCGTGGAGGTGGACGTCTTCGACATGGCCGTCGGCGCCCACCCCGGCGGCGCCGTCCTCACCGTGAGCGTCGCCGCGCCGAGCCTGGAGGTCGCCGAGGAGGCCGTGGGCGCCGTGACCCAGGAGGTCCTCGACCGCGCCGAACCGCTGGCCGGCTGGCTGGTGGTCAGCAGCGAGGTCAGGCTCCACACAGAGCGCGCCCGGGAGAGCCTCGCCGCCGCCGACGGGCCCGACGCCCCGCCCAGCGACCCCGCCCTCCGCCGGGCCCGGCACACCGCCCGCCCCGGCACACCGGGAGCCCCCGGCGCTCCGGGCTTCCCTGTCGCCGGGAGCGCCGGGGACGACTGGATCCCCGACGACGACGTCATCGAGGAGAACCCCGACCCCGAGGCCGAACTCCGGGCCATGGCGCCCCGGCTGCGCGCCTTCGACCCCGCCGTCTTCGGCACCGCCCCCGAGACCGCCGCCCTCGCGGCCGGTGCCCTCGTGCACGCCGCCGAGGTGCTCATCGACGAGCTCTACGACGACGTGCAGGCCCTCGCCGAGGAGGACACCGACGTCGCCGCCTGCCAGGGCCACCTCTGGCACCTGGACCGGCTGCCCGCCCGGCACGCGGCCCGCTACGACGAACTCTTCGCCCGCCGCTTCCTGGTGACCGCCGTCGCCCTCACCACCCGCTTCACCGACGGCAGTTTCCGCCGCCTCGGCTGCCCCGCCGAGGAGATGGTCACCCGCCTCCTGCTCGAACAGGCCCGCGTCGCCCTCGACCTGTACGGCCTCCTCGACGAGGCCGTCACCGCCGCCCTGGAGCGCTTCGCGGACCGGGTGCACGAGGACGGGGACCGCCGGCAGGCGGGTGGGTTCGGCAGCTGGTTCACCCCGTTCGACGCCGACCGGTACGTGCACCCGTACGCCGTCGACGCCTACCCCGACGGAGGCCCGGGCCCGGGCCCCGGTCCTGATTCCGGCCCGGGCGAGCCGGCCGGAGGCCGTACCGAGGAGTGCTCGGAGGAGACCGAGGGCGCCTGACCGGGCGGCCGTGGCCGAGGCGGTGCCTGTGGCCTGCCCGTGCCCGTGCCCGTGCCCGTGCCCGTGCCCGTGCCGTGCCCGTGCCCGTGCCCGTGCCGTGCCCGTGCCCGTGCCGTGCCCGTGCCCGTGCCCGTGCCGTGCCCGTGCCCGTGCCGTGCCCGTGCCCGTGCCGTGCCCGTGCTGTGCCCATGCCGTGCCCGTGGCTGCGGTCGTGACCACGGCCGCGACCGCAGCCGACGGGTCAGTTCGACAGGTCGCCGAACATGCCCGGCTCGTACGCACCGCCCTGCTGGCGCGCGATCACGCCCAGCCGGTTCGCCGCGTTGACCTGGGCGACCAGCGACACCAGGGCCGCCGTCTGGTCGTCGTCGTAGTGCTTGCGCACCTCGGCCCAGGTCTCGTCCGAGACGCCCGCGCCGGCGTCCGCGAGCCGGGTGCCCTCCTCGGCCAGCGCGAGCGCGGCCCGCTCCGCCTCGGTGAACACCGAGGACTCGCGCCAGGCCGCCACCAGACCGAGCCGCACCGGGCTCTCGCCGGCCGCCGCCGCGTCCTTGACGTGCAGGTCAAGGCAGAAGCCGCAGCCGTTGATCTGGCTGATCCGCACCGACACCAGCTCCTGCGTGGTCTTCGGCAGCGTCGACTGCACGATCACCAGGCTGGCGTTGCCGAAGCGCTTGGCGAACCGGCCGCCGACCTCGTTGGCCATGATGTTGAAACGGGGTTCCATCGATCGTCCTCACTCGTCCCGACAGGGGCGTGCGCCCTGTCCGACCACGAGACGCCGCCGCCCCGGATCCCGTGACACGGCCCGCCGAGTGACCTGCGCCACTGCTTCCCGGTGTCACAAAGCGGCACCCGGCGGCGTCCTGTGCGCGTGACACCGACAGAAGCGAACGCACAAGAACGGAACGGGCAGGAGCGGAAGGGGCAGGAGGGGAAGGGGCAGGAGCGGCCGGTGACGCACGAGCACGACGCGCACGAGGGCGTCCCCGGCGGCCGGATGGACGCCGCGACCGACGCCTTCGTCACCCACCGCAACCTCCTCTTCACCGTCGCCTACGAGATGCTCGGCTCGGCCGCCGACGCCGAGGACGTCCTCCAGGAGACCTGGCTCAAATGGGTGGGCGTCGACCTCGACGCCGTACGCGAGCGGCGCGCGTACCTCGTCAGGATCGCCACCCGGCTCGCGCTCACCCGGCTGCGCACCCTCGCCCGCCGCAAGGAGTCGTACGTCGGCCCCTGGCTGCCCGAGCCGCTGCTCACCGCGCCCGACGTCGCCGAGGACGTCGAACTCGCCGACAGCGTCTCCATGGCGATGCTCCTCGTCCTGGAGACGCTGCTGCCGACCGAACGCGCGGTGTTCGTGCTCCGGGAGGTGTTCGGGCTCGAGTACGACGAGATCGCCGAGGCCGTCGACAAGACCCCGGCCGCCGTCCGGCAGATCGCCCACCGGGCCCGCGCCCATGTCGCCGCCCGCCGCCCGCGCGGCGCGGTCTCCGCGGCCGAGACCCGGAGCGCCCTCGACGCCTTCCGGCAGGCCGTCGAGACCGGCGACCTCCAGAGCCTGTTCGACCTGATCGCACCGGACGTGGTCCTGCTGACCGACGGCGGCGGAGTCGTGCGGGCCGCGCTGGAGCCCGTCGTCGGCGCCGAGCGGGTGGTCGCCGTGCTCGCCCGGATCGCCGCGCTCGCCACCCTCAGGCCCGCCCAGATCAACGGCTGTCCGGCGCTGGTCGTGCACGTCGACGGCGAGCCCGACACCGTGCTGGCGATCCGCGTCGACGACGGCCTGGTCACCGGCCTGTACGCGGTGCGCAACCCCGAGAAGCTCTCGCGGATCGGCGAGGAGGCACCCCTCGGCCGCTGACTCCCGCCCGCCGGGCCCCGGCCGCCGGGCCCCGGCCGCCGGGCCCCGGCCGCCGGGGCCCGGCGGGTAGGCTCGGCGGGGCCGCCGGGCCGTAGAGGGCAGAGGAGAGACAGTGTTCGTCAAGGTGTGCGGGCTCGCCACGACCGCCGACATCGACGTGGCCGTCGAGGCCGGCGCCGACGCGATCGGACTCGTGATCAGCGGGACCAGCGTCCGCGGCCTGGAGCGGGAGCACGCCGCGCGGCTCGCCGCGCACGCGCCGGCCGGTGTGCTGTCCGTCCTCGTCGTCAACGACACGCCCGCCGTCGAGGCCGCCGGGCTCGCCCGGGAACTGGGCGTCGGCGCCCTTCAGCTGCACGGCGGCCACTACGGCGCGGAGGACTTCGCGGCCGCCGCCCGGGTCTTCCCGCGGCTGTGGCGGGCCACCTCCCTGAAGGAGCGGCCGGACACCCGCGTCGGCGCCCACGGCGAGGAGGTGCTGCTGCTCGACTCGCCCCGCGCCGGTTCCGGGGCGCGCTGGGACCTGTCGCTGCTCGACGGGGCACGTCCCGAAGGGACGTGGCTGCTCGCCGGCGGCCTCGACCCCGAGAACGTCGCCGAGGCGATCGCCCAGGGCCGCCCGTGGGGCGTCGACGTGTCCAGCGGCGTCGAGTCGGCGCCCGGCGTGAAGGACCACGACCGGATCCGCGCGTTCGTCGCCGCGGCGAAGGCCGCCGCCTGATCCCGCTCCCGGCCTGCTCGGAGCCGTTGTCAGACCCGGCCGATAGCGTGCGGGGCGTAGGGAAAGATCCGCACTCGCTCCGGGGGTAACGACCGTGGACATCCTGCTCATCGCCGGCCTGTGGCTCGACGGCTCGGCCTGGGACGACGTCGTGCCCGAGCTCGCCGCGCTCGGTCACCGTCCCGTGCCGCTCACCCTCCCCGGCCAGGGCGACGGCGCCGCCTCCGCCACACTCGACGACCAGCTCGCGGCCGTGCTCGCCGCCGTCGACGCGGCCGACGGCCAGGTCCTGGTGGTGGGGCACTCCGCCGCGTCGAGCCTGGCCTGGCTGGCCGCCGACGCGCGCCCGGAGAAGGTGGCCAAGGTCGCCCTGATCGGTGGCTTCCCCGCCCCCGACGGCCGGGCCTACGCGCCGTTCTTCCCGATCGAGGACGGCGCCATGCCGTTCCCGGGCTGGGGCCCGTTCGAGGGACCGGACGCCGCCGACCTCGACCAGGAGACCCGGGACCGTCTCGCGGCCGCCGCGCTCCCCGTCCCCGAGGCGGTCGCCACGGGAGTGGTGCGCCTGACCGACGAGCGCCGCTTCGACGTGCCCGTCGTGGTCGTCTGCCCCGAGTTCACGCCCGCCCAGGCCAAGGAGTGGACAGCCGGAGGCGAGAGCCCGGAGCTGGCCCGGGCCGCGCACGTCGAGTACGTCGACATCGACTCGGGCCACTGGCCGATGACGACCCGCCCCCGCGAACTGGCCCGCGTCCTCGCCGAGGCGGCGACGGTCTAGGAGCCGGCCTCGCCGGGCTCGGGCTCCCGGTCCGCCACCCAGCGCCAGAAGTCGACCATCATCCGCTCGTAGCGGATGCCGAACTCCAGGGCCTCGCGCTGGCCGCGGGTGAGCAGTTCGCCCACCGACGCGGCCAGCGACTCGTACTCGTCCAGGGTGCGGGTGTGCTCGGTGATCTGGACCGGGGCGTGGACGCCGGGGCTCGCGCCGAACCAGAGCTTCAGGATGCCGCGTTCGCGCGCCTCGACCGGGACGAACGCGGGATCGTCCAGCCAGCCGCGCAGCGCCCGCGCGCCCTCCTCCGTCACCCGCAGGAGTCGCCGGTTCCGTCCGCCCTCGCGCCGCACCTCGGTGAGCAGGCCCGCCTCCAGGAGCCGGTCGCACTGCGCGTACACCTGCGCGTGCGGCACGGACCAGAACGGCGCGACCGTGCGGGCGGCCTCGACCTTCACGTCGTACGGGCTGGCCTCGCCCAGCTTGTCGATGATGCCGAGCACCAGGAAGGAGGGCGTGGTCAACCGAACGTCAGGCATGCCGCGACCGTACACGCAGCGGCGGGACCTACGATCGGTCGGCGACGGCTGCGGCCGCCCGGTGGCGGGTCCAGAGCAACTGCCCGGAGACGCCCGTCGCGAGCAGCCCGGCGATCAGGCCGATCAGACAGGCCGTGGCCCCGGACGACCAGTCGACGTCGCCCGCGTGCACGGCGAGCAGCACCGCGACCGCGAGCGAGACGACCGGGACGGCGAGCAGGGCCGGGCGGATGCGCGCCAGGTCGTCCTCGGCGAGCGAGCCGAGCACGCCGACGCCGAGCGCCAGCGCCCACACGCCGAGGCCCTGCGCGTCGGCGCGGTTCACCTGCCACGGCACCAGCGGGCCCCAGAAGCCCGGCGCCACGAGCAGTCCCGCGCCGACCCCGGTCCAGCCCGCGCCGAGCAGCGCGAGCGGCGGCTTCGTCCAGCCGGGCAGCGGGGCGGTCAGCGCGGCGGACCGGGGCACCGGAGCGGGCCCGCGGTACTGGAGCGCCAGGCACACCACCGCGCCGAGCGCGAGCAGCGCGAGCGTCGCCACCCAGCCCAGGCTGAACATGACGATCAGGATCGGCCCGCCGGTCACCACCCGCAGAGCGCCGCCGTTCACCAGCGACACCGTGAACAGGCCGACGAGGACGACCGCGAGCGGCCACACCAGGGTGCGGACCTCCTCCCAGGTGCCGGCCCGGCCGATGGTCAGCAGCGCGGGCGCCGTGCCGAGCATCGCCGCCCCGAGCAGCCCGGGGCTCAGCGCCTCGGGCGAGGTCCAGGGGCCGGCCGCGTGACCGGTGACACTGGCGATGACGAGCAGGGCGCCGACGCCGATGCCGATCAGGGCCACGACCGAGCTCAACACGACCACACCCGCGGCGAGTTCGCGCCCACCGCCTGTCGTCGCCTGCTGGTCCGTGCGTCCGCTCATGAGGGCTCCTCTACGGATGGGTCAGGGGGGTGCGAGCAGGTGAGCCCGGGACGGGGCGCCGCCTGCGGGCCGCCTCCCGGCCGTACAGCACGCGCAGGCTGACCACGGCGTGGGCGCCGAACGCCAGGAAGCCACAGCCGATGCCTGCCCCCGCCACCAGTGCCGTCAGCGCGTCGAGACCCAGCGAGCGCTCGCACACCGCCGCCGTGCCCGCGGAGAAGGCGGGCGCCAGGAGCAGCGCGAGCAGGTGCGTGCGCCACTCCTCGCGCGCCCACACCGCGCCCCGCCGCCCCGCGCGCAGGGCGCGCAGCTGCAGGACGGCGACCACGGCGACGTACGGGACGAGATACGCGAGCAGCAGCCGGCGCCCCTCGGTGCCGTGGTCGAGGAAGCCGTACGCGAGCCGCACCAGACCGGCCGCGCCCGCCGCGTACCCGACGGCGAGCACGGGCCACGGGCTCCAACTTCCGGAGACGAGCGGGTGGTTGTCGCGCCGGTCCAGGGCCCGGGAGGCGAGCAGCGCGCCGAAGACGACGAACAGGCCGAGGTGCATGATCGCCACACGGTTCACGTCCTGGAGCGGGAGGCCCGGGTAGAGCACGGGCAGCGCGCCCCACTCGAGCCGCAGCAGCGGCGCGGTCATCAGATAGCCGTAGCCGAGCAGCATCCACCGCTGGTGCAGCTCCGGCAGCCCGGTGACGGCGGTGAGGACGCCGAAGGTGACGCCGAAGACCGTGCCGACCAGGATCGTCGCGAGCACGATCCAGAACGCCGCTCCGCTGAACGCCTCTTCGGGCCGGGTCCGGGCCAGATAGAGCGCGGCGCCGGCCATCGACACGTAGACGACGGCCGCGTACGCGATGCCGAGGGCGCGGTGCAGCCGGATCCGCCGCCGGACCGCCGTGAGCAGCTGCGCCGGGCCGAGCAGCATGAGCAGCCCGCCGAGCACCGAGTGCAGGATCAGCGGGAGCAGACTGCGGGTGTACGGGCCCGTCCGGTCGCGGACGGCGGCGGCGACGTACTCGGGCGAGACCGACCGGCCCAGCAGCCATTCGCCGAACGCGGGTGCGCCGGGCCGCGCGTACGGCCAGAGCTCGGTCATCGCGATCGGCGCGTAGGCGAGGCAGGTCACCGTGACGGCGACGGCGGCGACCCGGCCCCACCGCACCCCGGTGGCTCGTGGCATGACGACTCCCTCGATAGTCCTTTCTGGACTATCGAGGAAGGTAAAGGCAACCCCCGCCCCGGTCAATGCCACGAACGGCCAGGACCGGAACGGGGGTTGGGGGTGGCGTCAGCGCAGCGGGCGGTCCAGGCGCACCCGCACCAGCTCGGTCTCGACGCCGCTGTCGACCAGCCGGCCGTCCGCGTCGAAGGCGCCGCTGCCGTCTGTCATCCCGAAGTCGTTGTCATTCAGCAGCACCAGCGTCCGGGAGCCCTCCACCGCGATGCCCTCGATCTTGCCGGGAACGCCGTCGAGCGCGCCCAGGTCGACCACCAGGCGCTTGGCCGGCACCGGCACGCCGGCGGCCGCCGGATCGGCCAGCTGCTCCAGGGACGGCGTGGTGCCGGCCGCGTCCCAGGCGGAACCCAGGATGTCCGAACCGCGCCGCAGCCGGATCTCGTAGAGACGCGCCGCCTTGTCGGTGCGCTCCTCGACCATCAGCCGGTCGCCGCCGAGCGCGACGAGCGCGGAGATCTTCAGCTCCGAGGTCTTGGTCTGGCCGGGCTCGACCGTTCCGACCGGGTCGAAGCGGTACGCGTACTCGGCCGTGACCCCGCCCTCGCGCGGCGAGAAGCGGAGCAGGCGGGTGGTCCGCGACTCCTCGCCGCTCGCCTTGTCCGGGTTGAGCAGCGGGCTCTGCAGCGCGAGCACCAGGTCGCCGTCGGGCAGCAGGGCCAGGCCCTCGAAGCCGCGGTTGACCTTCCGCTTGAGGTAGACCGACGGCAGCGCCTCCACCACCGGGTAGTCGGCCCCGGTCAGACCCAGCCCCTGCGGCACGTACCGGGCGAGCACCCGGCCGCGCGGCGAGACGTGCACCAGCGAGGGACCGTACTCGTCGGCCAGCCAGAAGCTGCCGTCCCGGTCCCGCACCAGGCCCTCGGTGTCCAGACCGTTCGGGTCGTACGCGAGCGGGGTGGCGGCGGCGTAGTCGTAGGGGGCCTCGTCGCGGCCCGGCTGGTTCGGCAGTCCGGTCACGGCGCGGCCGGAGGCGGTGGTGAGCGGGATCGCCTCCAGAACCTCGACGCGGTCGCCGACGGCGCGGATCCGCACGATGGCCGGGTCGAAGCCGGGCACCGGGAAGGTGCGCCGCTTCTCCTTGTCGACGGCGATCTGGCCGTTCGGCCCGCGGTCGGTGACGGTCCAGAACTCGCCGGGCCGCTCCGCCGGGTAGAGGTCGCTGCCGATGCCGCCCAGGTCGATCCCGCGGTCGTCGGCGACGCTGCCGGGCAGCAGCCGGTTGCTGAACGCGGCCAGCGGGATGTCGGGCAGCGTGGCGGTGGACACCACCCGGGGCCCGTCGGACTCGTGGGCCGGCGCGCCCTGGGCCGGCCAGGCGACGGCGGTCAGGGCGAGCGCGGCGGACAGCGGCAGTACGACGGCGGCCGGGCGCCGGAGCGCACGGGACACGCGAGAGGCGTTGGTCATGGCCGGATCGTGATCGTCGCGGATGAGGCACGGGTGGCGGCCGGGGGAGGGGCGGGTGAACCGGGAGTGGCGGACGGATCCGAACCCGCATGGAAATACCCTGGGGGGTATTTGACGCAGTCGGCGAGCCGGGGCTACGGTCGAGAGCAAAGATACCCCAGGGGGTATTCCAGAAATGCTCCTCGGGCCCGACGCAACGGAGATCCGCCGTGTTCTTCAGCCAGTACTACCTCGACTGCCTCTCCCAGGCCTCGTACCTGATCGCGGACGAGACCACCGGTCAGGCCGTGGTCGTCGACCCACGCCGGGACGTCTCCGAGTACCTCGCCGACGCCCGCGCGCGCGGCTTCACCGTCGTCGGCGTGATCAACACCCACTTCCACGCCGACTTCGTCGCCGGCCACCTGGAGATGGCCGACGAGACCGGCGCCTGGATCGGCTACGGGCGGCGCGCCGAAACCGAGTACCCCATCCGCAAGCTGGCGGAAGGCGAGCGCATCGCGCTCGGCGACGTCGTCCTGGAGGTCATGGAGACGCCCGGCCACACGCCCGAGTCGATCAGCGTCCTCGTGTACGAGCACGCCGCCGACCCCGTCCCGTACGGCGTGCTCACCGGCGACGCCCTCTTCGTCGGCGACGTCGGCCGCCCCGACCTGCTCGCCTCCTCCGGCGTCACCGCCGAGGAACTCGGCGCGATGCTCCACCACAGCGTCCAGCACAAGCTCATGGGCCTGCCCGACGAGGTCCGCATCTTCCCCGCGCACGGCGCCGGCTCGGCCTGCGGCAAGAACCTGTCCACCGAGAAGCAGTCGACCATCGGCGCGCAGCGCGCCACCAACTACGCCTGCGCGCCCATGAGTCGCGAGGAGTTCGTCGCCCTCGTCACCGCCGGCCAGTCCACCGCGCCCGGCTACTTCGCGTACGACGCCGAGCTCAACCGCAGGGACCGTGCCCGCTACGACCTGACGGCCGCCCGGCCGCTGGCGCTCGCCGACTTCGCCGGGCTGCGCGAGCGCGGCGCGGTCGTCGTCGACGCCCGCGATCCACAGGACTTCGCCGCCGGTCACTTCCGCGGCGCGCTCAACGTACCCGCCGACGGGCGCTTCGCCGAGCAGGCCGGCACCGTCCTCGACCCGGCTGCGGAGCTGGTCGTCATGGCTCCGCAGAACCGCGAGGAGGAGATCGTCACCCGGCTCGCCCGCATCGGCTTCGACCGCGTCGCGGGCTACCTCCGGAGCCCCGACGACGCCCTTGCGGCACTCGCCGACCAGGTCACCCCTGCCGGCCGCGTCACCGTCGCGCAGCTGCGGGCCGCGCTCGAAGGCGAGGCACCGCCGGTGGTCGTGGACGTCCGCGGCGAGGACGAACGCGAGGCGAACGGCGTCGTCCCCGGCGCGGTTCACATCGCGCTCGCCGAACTCCCCGGGCGGCTCACCGAACTCCCCACCGACCGTCCACTCGTCGTGCACTGCGCCGGCGGCCACCGCTCGTCCATCGCCGCCGGCCTGCTGCGCCACCACGGCTTCACGGACGTCTCCGACCTCCTGGGCGGATACACGGCGTGGGCCCTCGCGGAGGACGGCGCCGCGGCCGCGGGCTGAGGGAAGCGGCCCGCGCGTCGGCGACGCGGTCGTGGCGCGCGCAGGCCCACGGGGTGGGGGCGCCGCCGAGCGCGCCGTCCCGCAGGGCGGGACGACTGCCCGCACGGGGGGTGGAGGCGCCGCGTGGGCGCCGTCCCGTGTGCCCGCCGTCCCGGCCACTAGGCCTTCGCCCTGGGGCCCCAGCGGGGCGATTGGCCGCATCGGCGGAGCGTAGACTCCGAAGGGGTACGAGCGCCCGTTCCGGAGGTCGATGTGACCGGTTCCGTCGGCGTTTTCGCCGGGCTGGCCGCCGAGAACCGGCGGTTGCGGAGCGAGGCTGCCCGGCGGCATCTGATCGACCTCGCGACCGGGGTGCTCGCCGCCCAGCTGGGGCTTTCCACCCTCGACGCGGCCGAGCACCTGACCGCCCTCGCCAGTGCGACGGGGCTGTCGGTGGGAGATCTCGCCGCGGACGTCGTGAACGGCGTCGCGGGGCCGGGCGATCCGTGGGTCACGCCGGCCGAGGCGCCGCCCGCTCTCGCGCGGCGGCTGCGCCGTACGGCCGCGGCCGCGGAGGTGGCGGACGACGTGCGGGATGCCGCGCGGACGCTTCTGGAGAGCGGCCTGGCCCCGCTGGGCGCCGACAGTCTGTGGCTGTGGCGCTGTTCCGAGGCCGGCGGCCTGCGGCTCGTCGGGCATGCCGGGGTCGGCGCGACGGAGGCCACGGCCTGGCAGTGGATCCCGCCGGCCACCCCGGAGCCCTTCCGCGCGGCCCTCGCCGACGGCGTCCCGGCCTGGCTGGAGGCAGACCCCGCGGACCTGGACCTCGACCTCACCCCGCTGCCGGGCGCCGCCCGGGCCGTGCTGCCGCTGCGGCGGCGCGGCGCGGCCGTCGGGGTGGCGCTGGTCGGGTGGCCGGGGCCGGAGCGGTTCGACGCCGGGCTGCGGCGAGCGGTCGGCGGCCTGATGGAGGTGGCGGTGGCGGTGCTCGACCGGCCGGAGGGGGCCGGGGCGGACGCACCGGTGCTGGTCGACGTCCTGGACGCACTCGCGCACCCGGGGGTGCTCGTACGGGCCGATCCGATGACGGGGGCGCTGCTCGCGGAGTACGCCAACGAGGCGGCGGCCGCGGCGGTCGGCGGGTCGGTGCCCGCGGACGACCGGTCGCTGGCGCGGTTGTTCCCGCACGCCCACGGCGAGCTGGCCCGGCTGGTACAGCGGGCCCGCCGCACCCGGCACCCGCAGCACGCCGCCCATCTGCCGCCCGGCGGCGCGCCCGGCCCGCCCGGCCCGCTCCTCGACGTACGGGTGGTGCCGGCGGGGCGCGAGCGGGCGGTCGTGGTGTGGCACACCGACGGCGATCCGGGGATCGCGACCGGCCGGGCCGTGGCCCGGCTGCAGAGCGTCGCGACCTTCCAGGACAGTCTGACCGGCGGCGAGACGGTCTGGTCGGAGCAGGCGTACGGCATCTTCGGCATGGCGCGCGACGAGGCACCGCTGCCGCTGCTCGCGCTGCGCGGCCGGCTCCACCGCGAGGACGGCGACGCGCTCACCGCGCTCCTGCGCACGCTCACGGACCACCGCTCCGGCGCCCAGAGCGTGTTGCGGATCGTGCTGCCGGACGGGTCGGTGCGCCATGTGCGGGTGGCGGCCGAGCCGCTGCTCGAGGGCGACACGGTCACCGGCTTCGTCGGCGTCTACCAGGACGTCTCGGCGACCCGACGCACCGAGCTCGCCCTCACCGCCACCTTCGACCACCTCACGGCCGTCCGTGACCAGGCCGAAATCCGGCACCAGCTCGCCCTCCAGCTCCAGCAGGCCATCGTCCCCGAGGCCACCGCACTGCGCGAGCTGCCCGGCGGCCTCACCGTCGCGGCCCGCTACCGGCCGGCGGCGGAGGAGTACCAGGTCGGCGGCGACTGGTACGACGTGCAGCCGCTGCCCACCGGCAAGGTGCTCGTCGCCGTCGGCGACATCGCCGGGCACGGCATCGACTCCGTGACCGGCATGGTCGCCCTGCGCAACGCCCAGCGCGCCCTCGCCTTCACCGGCCGCCCGCCCGGACAGCTGATGGGCTGGCTCAACGAGGTCACCCTGCGCACCGGCGGCGGTCCCACCGCGACGGCCGTGTGCGGGCTGTACGACCCCGAGGACGGCGAACTCGTCTGGTCCAGCGCCGGCCACCTGCCGCCGCTCCTCGTCCGCGACGGCCGGGCCCGGCTGCTCGAACCGCCGCAGGACATCCTGCTCGGCGCGGTGCCCTCGTACGAGTACGAGGAACAGCACACCGCCCTGCGCCCCGGCGACACCCTGCTGCTCTACACCGACGGCCTGATCGAGCGCCGCCACGACGGTGTCGGGGCCGGGCTCGGGCGGCTCGTCACGGCCGCGGGGCGGCTGGCCGCCGACGGTGGGAGCCTGGACCTGCTCGTGGACGGGCTGCTCGGCACGGCGATGGGGGACACCGACGACGACACCAGTGTCGTCGCGATCCAGGTGCGCGGCCCGGACGACCGTCCACCGGCCGGCGAGCTTCTCAACTCCCCAGGCAGTGACGGACTCAACTCCCCAGGCAGTGACGGACCTTGACCATCAGCTCCGCCTCGTCCACCGGCTTCGCGAGATAGTCGTCCGCGCCCGCCTCCAGGGCCCGCGCCCGGTCGCCCGGCATCGCCTTCGCCGTCACCACGATGACCGGCAGCCCGGTGCGGTCGGGCAGCCGCCGGATCTCCTCGATGGTCTGGTAGCCGTCCATGCCGGCCATCATCACGTCCATGAGGACCAGCCGGACGTCCTCGTGTCCGGCGGCGAGCAGGTCGACGGCCCGCCGGCCGCCCTCGGCGGTGAGCACGCGCAGGCCGTGCGCCTCCAGGACCTGGGTGAGCGCGAAGACGTTGCGCCGGTCGTCGTCGACCACGAGGACGGTGGCGCCGCCGGACCGGTCGAGGACGGGATCGGGCGCCGCGTCGGTGGTCTCCGCCTCCGCCGTGGTCCGCGTCTCCGCCGGTGGCCGTGGCGCCGCGGGCTCCGGCAGATGGAAGGTGAAGCTGCTGCCCTCGCCCTCGGTGCTCTCCACCTCGATCGTGCCCCCGAGCAGCGTCGCCACCTCCCGGCTGATCGACAGGCCGAGCCCGGTCCCGCCGTACTCGCGGGCGGTCGTCCCGTCGCCCTGCTGGAACGCGTCGAAGATGTGCCGCAGCCGGTCCGGCGCGATACCGACCCCGGTGTCCGTGACCCGGAACGCGAGCACCGGCCGTCCCTCGCGCAGCGCCGCGTCCCGCAGCGTCGCCGGGATCTCGTCGGGCGGTGTGTGCCCGACGGTCAGGGCGACCCGTCCCCGCTCGGTGAACTTCAGCGCGTTGGAGAGCAGGTTGCGCAGCACCTGCCGCAGCCGCGCCTCGTCGGTGGTCAGGTACGCGGGTACGTCGGGCGCGACGGTCACGGTGAAGTCGAGGCCCCGCTCGTCGGCGACCGGTCCGAAGGTCGTCTCCAGGTACTCCAGGAGCTGCGACAGCGCGAACGGCTCGCGCCGCACCTCCATCTTGCCCGCCTCCACCTTGGACAGGTCCAGGATGTCGTTGATGAGCTGGAGCAGGTCGGAGCCGGCCGAGTGGATGACCTCCGCGTAGTCGACCTGCTTCTCCGTCAGGTTGCCCTCCGTGTTCTGGGAGAGCAGCCGGGCCAGGATCAGCAGGCTGTTGAGCGGGGTGCGCAGCTCGTGGCTCATGTTGGCGAGGAACTCGGACTTGTACATCGAGGCGCGCGACAACTGCTGGGCCCGGGCCTCCAGTTCCTGCCGGGCCTGCTCGATGACCCGGTTCTTCGACTCGATGTCCTTGTTCCGCTCGGCGAGCAGCGCCGCCTTCTCCTGCAACTCGGCGTTGGACCGCTGGAGTTCCTGCTGCCGTGCCTGCAACTCCTGGGTGCGGGAGCGTAGTTCGTCGGCGAGGCTGCGGGACTGGGCGAGCAGTTCGTCGGTGCGCAGATTGGCCACCAGGGAGCTGAGCGCGGCGCCGGCGCTCGCCACGAAGCGGTCGAGGAAGTCGCGCTGGAGTGCGCCGAAGGGGTGCAGGGAGGCGAGCTCGACCGCGCCGAGCAACTGGTCCTCGACCACGATCGGCAGCACGACGAGGGCCGCGGGCTCGGCGGCTCCGACGGCCGAGGACACCGTCGCGTACCCCTCGGGCACCGGGTCGACGAGCAGGGTGCGCCGGTCCCGGGCGGCCTGCCCGACCAGGCCCTCGCCGAGCCGGTAACGGCGCCTGCGGCCGGACCGGGCGGTGTCCGCGTCGGCGACCGGCAGCCCGTACGCGGCGGCCATGGCGAGCACCGGTCCCGACGCCTCCGCGTCCTCGCGCTCGCCGCCGGTCTCGTGCTCCTCGACGACGAAGAAGGCGCCGTACTGCGCCGAGACCAGCGGCGGCACCTCCGTCATGATCAGCTCGGCGATCTCGTCGAGCCCGCGGGTGCCCTGCAGCAGCGCGGTGATCCGGGCGAGGTTGGTCTTCAGCCAGTCCTGTTCCTCGTTGGCCCGGGTCGTCTCCCGGAGCGACTCGACCATGGCGTTGATGTTGTCGCGCAGCTCGCCGACCTCGCCGGGCGCCTCGACGGTGATCGAGCGGGTCAGGTCGCCCTCGGCGACCGCGCTGGTCACCTCGGCGATGGCCCGCACCTGCCGGGTCAGGTTTCCGGCGAGCTCGTTGACGTTCTCGGTGAGCCGCATCCAGGTGCCGGAGACGCCCTCCACCTCGGCCTGACCGCCCAGTTTGCCCTCCGTGCCCACCTCGCGGGCCACCCGGGTCACCTCGGCGGCGAACGACGACAGCTGGTCGACCATCGTGTTGATGGTGGTCTTGAGCTCCAGGATCTCGCCGCGCGCCGCCACGTCGATCCGGCTGGTCAGATCGCCCTGCGCCACCGCCGTGGTGACCTGGGCGATGTTGCGGACCTGGTTGGTCAGGTTGTCCGCCATCGAGTTCACGTTGTCGGTGAGGTCCTTCCAGGTGCCCGACACCCCGCGCACCCGCGCCTGGCCGCCCAGCTTGCCCTCGGTGCCGACCTCGCGGGCCACCCGGGTGACCTCCTCGGCGAAGGAGGACAGCCGGTCGACCATCGTGTTGATGGTCTCCTTCAGCTCCAGGATCTCGCCGCGCGCGTCCACCCGGATCTTCTGCGTGAGGTCGCCGCGGGCGACCGCGGTGGCGACCTTGGCGATCGAGCGCACCTGCGAGGTCAGGTTGTCCGCCATCGTGTTCACGCCGGTGGTGAGCTCCTGCCACACCCCGCGCGCCCGTGGCTCGTGCACCCGCCCGCCCAGCAGACCCTGACCGCCGACCTCGCCGGCCACCCGGGTGACCTCGGAGGTGAGCAGGGTGAGCCGGTCGACCATGTCGTTGTAGACGGTCGCGATCTCGGCCGGGAGTCCGTACGCGCCCTCCGGCAGCCGGACCGACAGATCCCCGTCCCGTACGGCGGTGAGCCCCGCGAGCAGGCGCCGCAGCGCGTCCGGGCCGGGCGGCGGAGCCCCGGGGTCGGGGGGTGGCGTGCGTTCTGTCATGAAGGACCTCGTGGGCGGGACCTCATCAGGGTCTCCCTTCGCGTCCACTCTAGGACCGGCCCGTTCAGCCGGCCTGCGGGAGTATGTCCAGCTCGAACCACACCGTCTTGCCCTCGCGACCCCTGGGCACCGACCCCCACTGCCTGGCGAGCCGCTCCAGGAGATAGAGCCCGTGCCCGGAGGGGCGGTCGGCCCGGTGCGGGCCACGCGACCGGGGCCGCCGCGGGCTGGTGTCGCTCACCTGCACCCACAGCGCCCGCGCCGTGCGGTCGAGCCGCAGCTCGTACGGGGCGCCGCCGTGCCTGCGGGCGTTGCCGACCAGCTCGGACACGAGCAGCAGGGCGTCCGCCACGGGCTGCCGGTCCGGCGCGCCGGCGGGCCCGAACCAGGCGTCCAGGGCCCGCCGGGTGTGGTCGCGGCACTCCGCGACGACTCCGGGCCCGTCCTTCAGGTCGTAGCGCAGGGTCATAAGCGGCGACTTTCCGCCCGCTGGGAGGGGTAAACCGCACGATGTCCAAGCAAAACGCATCAAACTGTGTCAAAGGTGGCAGGGCGGGAATCCTTTCCACAGGACGTTCCTCACGGGACGCTCGTACCGTCGAAGGAGCGATATGGCTACCGCGACGGTCGGCCGGGACGCGTCCACGCGACGCGCCGCGCTGGCCGGCCTCCCCGAGATCGACCGCCCGACCCGGGTGTCCACGGACGACGCGCTGACACTCTCCGCCGCGCTCCTCACCAGGCTGCGCGAGCTGGAGCCGGGTACGCCCGAGCACGCGTACGTCCGCAACACTCTCGTGGAGCTCAACCTCAGCCTCGTCCGCTTCGCCGCCCGGCGCTTCCGGCACCGGCCCGAGGACATCGAGGACATCGTCCAGGTCGGCACGATCGGCCTGATCAAGGCCATCGACCGGTTCGCGCCGGAGCGGGGCATCGAGTTCTCCGCCTTCGCGCTGCCGACGGTCGTGGGCGAGATGAAACGATTCTTCCGGGACACCAGCTGGGCAGTACGGGTGCCACGCCGGCTCCAGGAGCTCCGCATCGACCTCGCCAGGACGGCAGACGCCCTGGAACAGAGCCTCGGCCACCGTCCGACCCGCGCCGAACTCGCCGAGCACCTGAAGGTGAGCGAGGCCGAGGTCGCCGAGGGCGAACTCGCCGCCCGCGGCTACACCGCCCGCTCCCTGGAGGGCGCCCTCGACGAGGACAGCGAGACCCCGCGCACCTATCTGCGGCTGCTCGCCGCCCCCGACGCCTCGTACGAGCTGATCGAGAACCTCGCCTCGCTGCGGCCGCTCATCGCCCGGCTCGGCGAGCGCGACCGGCGCATCCTCTCGCTGCGTTTCGGCGAGGAACTGACCCAGGCGGAGATCGGCGAACGCCTCGGCCTCTCCCAGATGCACATCTCCCGGCTGCTCGCCCGCATCCTGGACGAGCTCAAGGCCGGTCTCCTCGAGGACCGTACGGCGGTACGCGCCACGGCGGCGGCGTCGGACGGCTGACCTCCAGCCACACCACCTTCCCCGGCGAGCCGTTCGGCTTGTCCACCCACCCCCAGGCACCGGCCAGCCGGTCGAGCACCATCAGACCGTGGCCGCCCGGCAGCCCGGGGGAGCGGGGTGCGTGCGGACGAGGATGCTCCGGGCTGGGGTCGGACACCTCCACCCGCAGCCGGCTGCCGGCCCCCGAGTGCCGCAGCACCAGTTCCTCGGGTCCGCCCGCGTGCAGACAGGCGTTCGTCACCACCTCCGACACGAGGAGCAGCACGTCCTCCGCGCGCTCCTGCCCCTCCGGCGTCGCCGCGGGCAGCCAGCCCCACTCGGCGAGCGCCGCCGCCGTGAAGTCCCTGCACCGCGTCACCGCCCCGCGCGCGCCTTCGAGGACCAGCCGCCTGACCTGGTCCTCGGCGGGCCGGGGCGTCGTCATGACCCCTCCGCCGCAGACGCGTCGGCGAGCGCGGCGGCGGTGTTCTCGTACACCCGGAACACCGACCGCGCGCCCGTGATCTCGAACATCCGGTCCACCGGCGGCCCGAGCCCCGCCAGATCGAGCCGCCCGCCCCCGTCCAGCAGCCGCAACCGGGCCCTGAGCAGCAAGTTCAGTCCGGTCGAGTCACAGAACCGCAGCTCCGCACAGTCGACCACGACCCGCTGCGTCCCGCTCTGCCCTGCCAGGGCCTCCTTCAGCGGCGCCGCCGTGTCGTGGTCCAGCTCCCCCCTCAGCTCGAGCACCACGGTCCGCCCGTCCGGCCCGTCCTCGTCCCGCGGCGGATCGAGCACCCGCACGGCCAGCCGCCCCGCGTAGCCGTCGTCGGCCATGGCTCCCATGAGCAGGGCCTCCCTTCGTCCCTCCGCGTCCCCTCTGCAGGAATCCCCATCGTCGGCCGAGGGCGGGGACGGCGCGATCCTGGAATGGGTCTGCCTTTTCGGCGGCTGCCCCGTATGGAGCCGCTTATGCGACGGACAGCGCGCGGGCACCCGCTGGTTCAGTGGCTCAGTTCAGTGGCTCAGTTCAGTGGCTCGCTGAGCTCGATCGCGCGCAGGGCCGCCGCGAGGGCCTGTTCGTCGCCGACGTCGAGGGCCGTGTCCGTGAGCTTGATGACGTGCTCGTCGCCGTGGGCGAGGGCGCGGGCGAAGACGTCTTCGGGGGTGAGGGAGCCGGGCGGGGTCGGGGTGACGGCGGTGGTGGGGGCGTACATGGCGGTGACCGCGGCCGAGGCGGTCCAGGCGGCGGCGAGGCTCGGGGCCCAGAGGGCGCGGGGGAGGGCGGGGAGGGTGCGGAGGACGGCGTTGGGGGCCGTGGCCGCGTGGACCAGCATGGTCTCCTCGCCGTGGCCGTGGGTGGCGTAGCGGTGGGTCGCGGCCCGGACGAGTTCGGTGAGGTGCTCGTACGCCGCGTCCGGGCCGGTCACCGACGGTGCCCAGACCGGGAGGCGGCGGACCCGGGCCAGCCGGTCGGGGAAGCCGCCGGTCTGCTCGGCGACGAGCGGCACCGCGTCGAGGGCGTCGGCCGCGCGGACGGCGCCGGGGAGCGGGGTGAGGCCGGTGACGGGGCGGTGGCGGGCGGCCCAGTAGCCGAGACCGTGCGCGAGTTCGGTGAGTCGCGGCGCGGTGGGGGCGGCGGGCCCGGCGGCGAGGAGGGTGCGGACGGCGTGGCCGACCCGGATCACCGGGTGCGTCGAGCCGCCGTACATGCCGGGCAGCAGCCGCGGCCACCACTCGGCGAGCACGTCGCGCCAGGGCCGGTCGGCGAGTTCGCGCCCGAAGTGGGCGATCCAGTCGGCGGCGCGGCGCGGATCGCCCAGCGCCGCCCGCCAGTTGGCGGCCGTGACCGCTTCGACGGCGGACGGGAAGTCCTCGAGGCGCGGCGCGTACAGGTCCAGCCAGCGGTGCACCGCCCGCGCCTGCCCGTGCGAGGCGAGCGCCTCGACGGCCATCGGCGCGTGGTTGGTGAGCCGGCCGAGCCGCTCGGGGCCGTGCGCGTGGAGTCGCTGGAGGGCTTCGTCGAGCGTTCCGGTGGTGTCCGATCCTGTCGTCGTCATGACCGTGACCGTATGAGAGGGCCCCGGGCGCGCGGAACGGGCGAAGGGCCTAGGTCCGGCGCCCGGCGGCCGGCCTAGGTCCCCGGGCGCCGGAGGCGCGCGACGCTCGTACCGGTCGTACCGGTCGTGCCGCTCAGCCGCGGTGGCCGTAGAACTCGACCTCGGCCACCGCCAGTCGGTGCCCGTGGGCCGTCCCGTACCAGCTCTCCGGGGTGATCCGGACCTTCGTGACCTTCGAGCCGCGCAGGTCGAAGGTCTGCTGGCCCGGCTGGTCGGCGAGGGTCACCTCGTGGGTCGACGTGTCGCCGTCCGCCGTGACCAGTTCCACGCGGAGGCGGGCCGGGCGGGCCTGGGTCAGGAACTCGTCCTTCTTCGCCGACGCGCCCCCGAACACCAGGAGCTTGGTCATCTTGACGCCCGGCGCCCCGAACTCCGCCTCCAGGGTCGCGCCGGGCCGCTCCGGGGCCCAGTAGCGGTTGTTGAAGCCGTCGAAGGCCGCGCTCGCCGGATGGTCCTTCAGCGCGCTGGACGCCCGGACGGTCGTGGGCACCAGCGACTCCGGCGTGCCCGTCTCGTCCCGGGCCAGGCCCAGCAGGCTCCGGACGTGCGGCAGGCCGAACCAGACGGCGCAGGCCAGGGCGAGCAGCGTCAGCGGGAGCGCGACCCGCGGCCGGCGCCAGGCCGGTCGCGGGCGGGTCCCCGCGACCGGCGCCTGCCGGGGCCTGCGGCGCAGCAGCCGGCGCCACCACGGCGGCCGGGGCGCGGGCGGCGGCCCCGGGTCGAGGAGCAGCGCACACCGTACGCAGAGCGTGCGGCCGGCCGCGTTCTCGGTGCCGCAGTTGGGGCACCGCACGGTCGCCGCCGGGGGCGGTACGGGATCCGGCCGGCGCTCCGGCTCCGGCGGCGGGCCCGGTATGTCGGGCCCGGTCTCCTCGCCGGGCCGCCGGAGCCCGGCCCCGGCCGCCGAAGGAGTGCCGGCCGGAGAAGTGCCGGCCGGAGAAAGGCCGGCCGGAGGAGTGCCGGTCGGAGATGGGCCGGTTGGAGGAGTGCCGGTCGGAGGGGGCTGGGTTGAACGGGGTTCGGCCGGGCGGGGCTCCGTCCGTGGCGGTACGGGCGGGGGCGGGGGTACGGGCGGGGGCGCGGGCGTCCGGCGTACGGGCTCCGGCGGCGCGGCCTGCTCCTCCCGCCCCCCGGCCCCGCCCTCGTTCCTGTCCGCGTCCCAGTCCAGGAACGCGCCGCAGGAGGAACAGAAGGGCGTCCCCGCCGCGTTCCGCTGCCCGCACGTCGGGCACACCATTCCGCTCATCTCGCACCCCCGGCCGGCAGTTCGAGCAGCTCCAGCGTGAACCCGACGTGCGCCGGGATCTCGGCCCGGATCAGCTCCTCCAGGCGCGCCCGGCTCACCCGCCCCTGGTCCGGCACGGTCAGCCGGACCGTCACCCAGGGCTGTCGGGCGCCCGGCAGGGCGGTGCCGGGGGTGGTGGACCAGATCGTGCCGCCGCTCTCCGTGATCTCCGGCTCCGCACCGCCCGTCTGCACACGCAGCGCCTCCGCGAGCCCGGGCAGCGTCCCGCGCGCCCGGTGCCGGGACACCGCGCCGCGCACCGCGGCCCGCCGCCGGTCGACCGGAGTGGCGTGCGGGTCGGGTTCGACGGCGACCCAGGCCGCCAGCCACTCCAGGAAGTCCTCCGGCGCGGTGCGCGGATCGAGGTGCGCCGGCAGGTTGTCGAGGCTGAGCAGCACCGGGGCGAGGACGTCGTCGAGCGCCGCCAGGAACCGGGCCAGGAAGTCGTGCTCCAGATAGACCGCGGGCAGCAGGTCCATCAGCGGGTGCGGGCTCGGCAGCCCGGGGACGGCGGTACGCACGGCGGTTCAGACCTCCCGGACTCTCAGCTGGTGCTCGTACGAGAAGACGAGGGCGTGCCGGTCGAGCGCGATCCGCCCGTCCGGCACCTCGGTGCGCTGCCCGGTCAGCGGGTCGGCGCGGTAGAGCCGCACGTCGTCGACCAGGTCGACGCCCGGGACCCGCTGGAGCACCGCGTGCGCCTCGCCCGTCTGCACCGGCCGCCCGAACGGCCAGCCCTCGCCGGACGGCCCGCCGGTCAGCGGGTTGAAGTAGCCGTTGAGCGCCGTCAGGGCCGCCTCCCGGACCCGCTCGGCGGCGGCGCCGCGGCTCGCCTGCACGGTCGCGACGAAGGTGACGCCCTGGTAGTACGGCGGCTCGACGACCAGTCGCGCCCCGATCGGCCGGCGGGCGTCCAGGTGCTGCGCGATGCGTTCCAGGGTGCGTGGCGGCGGGATCAGCTCGTCGAACGCGATCCGCCCGTGCGCGTCGCCGCGCCCCGACGGCACGAGGAGCAGCCGCACCCCGGCCTCGCCGTCCTCGGGGACGCAGTGCACCCGGGCCGCGTCCGGCGCGACCTCGCGGGCGAGCAGCTCGTAATCCCTCGGCACGACGGCCCGTTGGAGCGTACGGAGGGTCAGCGGGCCTCTGATCCGGGCGCTCTCCACGCTCTCGCCGTCGACGCCGCCGACGGCCGGGCGCCGGTTCTCCACCCGCGCCACCAGCGGCACCGTGCCGCGCAGCACGCGCAGCGTGGAGCGGGCCACGTTGCCGCGCACCCCGCCGCCCGTTCGGTACGAACGAACCTGGACCAACGAGCCCTTGGCCGGTACCGCGCCGAAGTGCCGTACCGAGCCGTCCCGTTCGCGGACCGCCGGGCCGAACTCGACGCGGCCCGTGCCCTCGTCGAGCGTGAAGTGGCGATCCTCCGGCCCGGAATGGGCGAAGTCGTCGACGCAGGTCCACGGCGCGGCGGGCGCGGCGCCCGCGTCGAGGGCTTCCGGCTCGGTGACCTCCAGGGCGAACTCGCCCGGCACGACGGGCGGTCGGGCGACCGTGAACGACTGCCCCGCCACGCCCTCCGCCGTGCCCAGGATCTCGTCGGTGATCCGCTCGGCGTGCTCGGCGCCGACGGTCGCCCCGATGGTGAAGGCCGTGACACCCCGGACCACCGGCGGCGCCACGTACGTCGGCTGGTCCGGCGCCGCCTCGACGAGCCGGCAGCGCAGCCAGCCGCCGGTGCGCCGGACGACGCTCGCCGGGGCGTGTGTCTCGGGCAGGTGCAGGATCAGCTCGCCGGCCCGGTTGAAGCCGCCGGTGTCGTCCTTCTCCACCTCGCAGGCCGCCCAGCGCCGCCCGTCCCATGCCTCCCACACCAGCGGCGGGCGCAGCGGGTCGACGCCCACGCCGTGCACGGAGCAGTCGAGCCGAAGGACCACGACGCCGGCCGGGACGGCCGCCGACAGGCCCACGTACAGCGCGTCGCCGGGGACGGGGGTGGGCGAGAAGCAGGGCACCTCGCGGCCGAGCGCCAGCTCCTCGGTGCGGTCCACGGCCGTACGGTCACCCGCTCCGGCGCCCGCTCCGGCACCGGCCGCCTGGCGCGGATCCACGGCGCCGGCCGGGGATCCGGTCGCGGCCGCCGGCCAGGTCGCGAGCGCCGCGTATCCGCACGGCATGATCGTGAGGTCCCGGGTGGTGGTGAAGACGACCGCCGGCTCGGTCTCGGTGCGGACCGTCGCCACCTCCGTACCGGCCCGGACGACCACCGGCTCGGGCTGCGGCGCCGAGAGCCGGAACGTCACGTCCGTGCCGGCGGCCGTCGGCGGGTGCAGCCGCACGCCGATGAGGTCGAGGAAGGTCAGATAGCTCTTCTCCGGCACCCGGTTCACCCGGTAGACGAGCTGGTCGACCATGGTCGCGAACGCCTCGATCAGCGTGACCCCGGGATCCGACACGTTGTGGTCGGTCCACTCCGGGCAGCGCCGCTGGACGTGCCGCTTGGCCTCGTCCACCAGGCCCTGGAAGCGCCGGTCGTCCAGGTTCGGGCTCGGCAGCGTCATCCGCGGTCCTCCTCCGGGATCACATAGAACGGGAAGACGAGGTTCCGGGGGTCGTTGGCGCCGCGCACCGTGTAGCCGATGTCGATGTAGAGCACCCCGTTGTCGGCCTCGTCGAAGCGGACCGCGACCTCGGTCACCTCGATCCGCGGCTCCCACCGCTCAAGCGCGAGCCGCACCTCGTAGGCGAGCTGCCCGGCCGTACCGGCGTCGGCCGGCGCGAACACGTAGTCGTTGACGGCGCAGCCGAACTCGGGCCGCATCGGGCGCTCCCCGGGCGAGGTCGCCAGGATCAGCCGGATCGACTCCTCCAGCTCGCGCTCACCCCGTACGAGGGCGATCGAACCGGTCGCGTCGGTGCGCGGCGGGAACGCCCAGCCCGCGCCGATGAACTCCTGTCCCATCCCGGAACCCCCAGCCTTCCTCAGCCGCCGATCAGGACCGTCGGGCACCCGCTCACCACGGGCGCGCCGCAGCCCGCCAGGTCGCCGACCCGGGCCGCCGGCGCGCCGCCGATCAGCACGCTGGCGCTGCCGGGACCGGCGAGGGCGGACGGCGGGTGCGGCGGCGGGCTGGGGAAGGAGCAGACGTGCGGGGTGCCGACCGTGGCGGCGGGTGCGCCGCCGATGAGCACGGTCGGCACTCCCGGCGGGCCGATCACCCCGGGATGGCCGGTGGGGTCGCCGACCCGTGCGGCGGGAGCTGGTGCCATGACCGTTCTCACTTCCTGTGCGTGCGAAGCCGATGTTCCGAGGCACCGATGTCCCGATGCACCGGTGTTCCGTCAATTGATCTTCACGAGGGCGGCGTTGAGGGAGAGCGACATCCCGCCCTTCACCTCCGTGCGCTGCGTGCCGTCGACCGAGACCGACATCCCGTGCACGTCCACCGCGCCGGCCGACGACACCTCGACCCTGCCCTGCCCGCCGTCGACCTTCACACCTCCCGAACGGGCCGTCAGGGTCACGCTGTCGCCCTTGAGTTCGACCGCACCGCGCTCCGCGTCGAGGGTCACGCCACCGCTCGCCGTCACCTGCACCTTGTCCTTCGCGGTGATCTTCACGCTGCCGTCGCTGCTGACGGCGATCGTCGTGCCCGTGCGGTCCAGGTCGATGGTGAGCTTGCCGTCGCCGGTCGTCAGACGCACGCCCTTGGGGCCGTTCGCGGTGTCGAGCAGTTCGAGCCGGTTGCCCTCGCGGGAGGTCAGGGCCTTGCGCTCGACCGCGCCCGAGGTCTTGTCCACCGGGCTGCTCCGCTGCGGCCGGTCCTTCCCGTTGTAGAGCCCGGCCAGGACGTACGGACGGTCGAGCCGCCCGTGCTCGAAGCCGACCACCACCTCGTCGCCGACCTCGGGGATCAGCGGCTCGCCGCCGCTGGTGCCGGCGGCCTGCGCCGTGCGCGCCCAGTCGCTCGCGTACTCGTCCGACAGCCACGGGAAGCGCACCTTCACCCGGCCCGAGCCGTCCGGGTCCTGGGTGTCGGTCACGGTCGCGTTCACCAGCCCGGCTGTGCCGGGGGCCGTCCCCGAGCCGGAGCTCCGGCCCGGGCCGCCGCCGGTCAGTCCGAACAGCGACCGCTCCTGCTGGCCGGAGACCGTCAGCCAGGTCTCGTACCCGCGGTGCGGATCGAAGACGTGCCGGGAGGAGGTGACGGTGTACCGGCCCTCGAACGGCGCCCCGACCGCGTTCAACGCCACCGCCGAGCCCGCCCGAACCTCCGGGTTCCCCCGGATCACCGCCTCCAGCTCGGCGAACGAGCCCGCGATCCGCTCCGCCAGCGCCTTCGCCGCCCGGTCGACCCGCTCCTGCGTGCCGTACCCGCCGTCCGTGACCACGTGCCGCGCCGTCCCGAACGGCTGCGTCACCTGCGCCGCCGTCACCCCGAGCCTCAGCGTCGACGAGTTCCCCGCCGGCGCCCGCCCGACCAGAGCCCGCTTGCCGGTCACGTCCCAGCCGCGCACCTCCACCTCGGACACCTGCTCGGCCGCCGACACCGACGCCCGGCAGCGCAGCAGGTTCGCCCCCAGCTCCAGGACCAGCGGCTCGCGCTCGGCGCGGGCGGACGCGTCGGGCGCACCGGTCGCCTCGGTGGGCTTCACGATGTGCAGCTGCCCTTCCCGTACGTAGGCCTGGGCGCCCGCCTCCTCCGCGAGCGCGCGCACGAACTCCCAGTCGCTCACGTTGGGTTGGGCCACATGGTCGAGCACCGGCCCGGCCACGTCCATCGTGCCCGTCTTCAGGCCGGCCCGCCGGGCCACCTGGGCGCAGATGTCGGACAGTGTCATGTTCTGGTAGCTCGCCACCCGCACCCCGCGCAGCAGCCGGTACGTCTCGTCGAGACCGCGGACGACGGTGAACGTGCCCGAGTCGTCCAGCTCCAGTTCGAGCGCCGTCACCACCCCGGTCAGCAGCGGCCGCGGCGCCCCGCCGCCCCCGCCGCGGGCCGAGAGGCGCGCCTCCGCGCCGACCTCGATCCCCGCCTGCTTGAGCAGCGTCCGGTCCGGGTCGCGGAAGCGCAGCACGAACAGGTCGGGCAGCGTCCGGCTGTCGTCGACGTACCCCTCCACGAGCTGGTTCGCGAGCCGCGCGGGCAACGGCGTGCCCCCGAACTCCACCACCAGCGCCGACGCGACCCCCTGCCCCGCCATCAGCGCACCCTCCCCGAGTCGCTCTCCTGCTCCTGGAGGCGCCCCAGCTCGTCGAGGGCCGGAAGCAGCAACTGCCGCCCCGTCGCGAGCCGCAGCGGGTCGTCGATCCCGTTCGCCTCCGCGATCACCCGCCAGGCCGCCGGATTCCCGTACTCCCGCTGCGCGAGCGACGGCAGCGAGTCACCGGCCGCCACCCGGTGGGTACGGCGCGCCGCGAGCGCGCCCGAGGTCGGGTTCTGCCCCGGCGTCTCCCCGCTGATCTCCTCGACCGTCACCTGGCAGACGGCCCGGATCGGCACCCCGGACGTCGTGAACAGCGTGTACTTCGCCTGTACTTGGCTGACATAGCCGGGGAAGCCGGTGAGCCCGCCCCAGTGGAACACCACCCAGGGCGGTGAGGAGCGCTGCTGCTGGCGGCTCTCGCTCGTCGGCACACAGCACGCGAAGAGCTGCTCCACCGCCGTCACCACGCGGGTGTCCTGCGTGTCGGCCGCGTCGAAGAACATCTCCACCGTCAACTTGCTGGGCTGCGGCCCCTGGTACTCGGGCGGACCCGCGCTCTTCGCACCCTTCGCCGGTGTCCGCTTCCAGGCCGCCGCCTTGGTGAGGCTCAACTCCTTGGGATTGAACTGGAATTCGATCCGGCCGCACGGCGCGCCCGGCGTCAGACCGCCGCCCGTCGGCGGCGTGCGCAGCTCCAGGTACGCGTGTTCCAGCTTCGGCCGCGCGGAGCCGGCCGCCCGGCCGGCCGAGGCCACCCCGGCGGTACCGGCCGCGCTGAAGGCGATGGGTGCGCTCATCGGGCTCAGCCCTCCATCACATAGCCGTGGTGGGCGATCTCGATCGTCTCGATCGCCACCTTGGGCGACTCCGGGGAGAAGGACGGCCCCGTCCAGCGCACCGGCACCACCTCGAGAAGGCCCCACCGGGCGACCTTCCGGCCGTCCCCGGTCCTGGCCTCGATGTGCGCGGTCTTGCGGGTGAAGCCGGTGGTCATGCTCGCGAACCAGCGGGCCACCTTCTCGGTCTCCCGGGTGAGCGGCCGGGACAGCTTCACGTTCGAGTACTTGAGGCGGGTGGGCAGTTGCCACACGTGCCCGTTGTTGCCGCCTTCCTCGCGCGTCTCCAGGACGACCTCGCAGCCGAGACCCTCACAGGTGTTGAACGAACCGAGCTCGATCTCGTCGATGGTGACGACGAAGCAGACGCTGACGGCGGGGTCGTCGCCGCGGTCGGGAGTGGTCATGACCGTTACGTCACCTCTTCTCGATCAGAAAGCCGGCCCGCTCGCGCTCCAGGCGCAGATCGGCCTTGAGGAGGCGGGCGAGCGGGGGGTAGAGCGCGCGGACGAACTCGTCGGTGACGGGCGGGGTCTGCTGGTGGGCCGGGGAGCCGTGACCAGGGGCCTCGGCGTGCGCCGCCGTCGAGGCTGTCGTCGCCGTGGGTGCGGCGGCGGGTGCGGGCTCCTCCGGCGTGGGTGCCGGTTGGGAGGCGGGCTCCGGCGGCGGGGGCGGAGGCTCCTCGGTGGCGGTCTCGCGCTGAACGGGGAGGCGGTGCACGAGGGGGACGCCGGTGTACGAGGGGAGGGCCGGCGGCGTCGGAGCCGACGCCGGACCGGGGGCCGCGCCAGGGGGCGTGAACACCACGCTCCCGTCGGCCATCCGCTGCGCGACCCCGGCGGCGACCGCCACGGCGCCGGCGTCGAACACGGGCGCCCGGCCGGGCACGGCCAGGCGGGAGACCGGGAGGGGCGCGGGGAGGGATGAGGGGAGGAGGGGAGCGGGGAGGGGCGCGAGATGGGGAGTCGACAGGGGAGCGGGCAGCGGAGACGCCGCGGACAGGGGGCCGGGGGACGGCGTGCGGGACGGTGCGGTCTGCGGCCCGGCCTGCGGTCCGGTCTGCGGCGCGGTGCTCCGTTGTACGTGCGCGGCGCGGAGGTCGGCCTGCGACGCGGTGTGCCGCGCGGTGCGCTGGACGGCTGCGGGGCCGCCGTCCGCCGTCACCCAGCGCACGGGCACGGCGGTGGGTTCGGCCACGGGCAGCGGGGCGGTGGAGGGCGCCGACGGGTCGGCCGCGGTGCGCTGGACGGAGGCTGCCGGTGGAGTGCTCTCGACAGTACGGAGGGTCAGCGGGCGCTCGCCGAGGAGCGGGGCCACGGGGTCAGGGCCGGGGTCGGGGGAGGGGGAGGGGGAGGGGGAGGGGTGGTGGACCTCGGAGACCGGGGTTTCCTGGACGGTCTGGATGTCCTGCGCCGGCTGGATGTCCTGGATGTCCTGTGTGGGCTGGACGGTCTGGAGGTCCTGCGCGCGTTCGACCGAGGTCGGCGGCGGGGCTTCGGTCCGCTGCACCGGCGGCGTGACCGGTGCGGCGCCCGGGGCAGCCGGAAGCTGGATCGGCACAGGACCCGGTGCCGGGCCTTCGGCTGAGGGGGACGCGGGAGCGGCCTCGCTCCGGACCGTGGGCGGCAGCGCGGGGAGCGGCGCGCCGAGTCCGGGGGTCCGCTGGACCGGCCGCACCGGCGGTGCCGGCCGCGCTGCCTCGGCGCGGGCGGTCGGCGGAAGCCCGGGCAGGGGCGCGCCGAGCCCCGGGGTGCGCTGAACGGACGGCACGGAGGGCGGCGTGCCGGCCGCGTTCGCCGCGGGCGTCGACCGCTGGACCTGCGGCAGCGGGGACGGGCCGGCTTCTGGAGCGGACGGCTGCGCGGGCGTCTGCGCGGGCGTCTGCGCGGGCGGCTCGACGAGGGGCTCACGCTCACCCAGGAGGCCCCGCACCGGCGGTTCGTCCTGGGGCGGGGCCTCGGGCGGCGGAGCGTCCGCCTCCGCACGTACCTCAGGAGTCGTCTCCTTCGCGGCGTCCGAGCGCTGGACGACCGGTTCCGGAACCGAAGAGGGGCTTTCTCGCTGCTCCACTGCCGAGGGCGGCTGGGACGGCTGGGACGACTGGGGCGCCGGGGCGCTCTCCGCCGCTCGCTGGACGGCACCGGGCGGCAGCGCCGACGGCGGCGAGCCCTCACCTCGTACAGGCGTCAGCGGCACGGCAGCGGGCGGCGTCGCGTCCAACGGCGCTATCACTGACCGCTGCGCCACCGTCCGCGGCCCCGACGGGCCCGGCACGCCCTCCGCCCGTACCGAAGCACCCGGAGACACCGGTGCGGCCGAAGCGGGTTCGGGAGGCTCCGTCGCCGGCTGCTGCGTCAGTTGCGCTGTCACGGTCGACGGCCCCGGCCCGCTGAACCCCCGTACCGGCGTCGTGACCCCGTGCACCAGCCCGCTCGGTGCCTCCGCGCTGACCGCGTGGCCCAGCGGGACCGTGAACGCGGTCGGCTGCCGGGTGGGCAGGGCGGCCTCGAAGGCGGTCGGATCGGTGACGAGGGACGGTGGCGTCAACGTACGCTGGAGCGGCGGGAGTTCGGGGATGTCGAAGCGGTCCTCGCGGGGCGCGGCGGCCGGTTCCGGCGGCGGCGCTGCCGCGTCGCTCCGCCGTGACCGATCCCCGTCACCGCTTCCGCCTCCGCTTCCGCGCAGCCAGGACAACAGACCCATCGGTGCCCTTACCTCCCCCTCATCCTCCGTTGAGGCGGGCCACTTGGGCGACGAACCTCAGACGTTCCGGGTGCTCCAGGTCGAGGAGCTGATCGAGCGGCCAGTGGAAGTGGTAGGCGAGGTACGCGACCTCCTCGTACAGGCGGTCGGCCGCGTACGTCACGATTCCCCCAGGCGGCCACCGGCGAGGTCCACCGCGAACTCCTCCTGACAGGACGGGCAGGTCACGGCGGCCCGGGTGTGGCCCTCGGCGTTGATGCGCCGGTAGAAGTCCTGGAGGAAGGCGAGGTCCGAGGCGAACAGGTCCTCGATGACGCCCGGGTGGATGTCGTCGACCGTGCCGATCCTGGTCACGACACGGGAGATGAGGACCACGGACAGGTAGGCGGAGTTCTCCCGGACCCGGTCGTCGCGGAGCGGTACGAGTTCGTCGCGGGCGGTCGCCAGGCGCATCACGCCGTCCCGGTGCACGGTGCCCGCGTCGTCGACGTACCCGCGCGGCAGCCGGAAGGCGAACTCGGTCCGCATGCCGCCGCCTTCGGCCTCGCCTGCGGAGGAGAGGCCCGGAGCGGCGGCGCGCGGCGGTGCGCTCGGCGCCGTACGACGCATCACTCGACTTCCATGCTCTCGTACGTGATCACCAGCTTCTCGGTGAGTACCGAGGTGTCGCCGGCCTTGAGGGTGCCGATCTCCAGGGACTTCGGCCAGGCGTTGATGAGCTTGTAGCGCTTGATCGGGATGCCCTCGTAGTCGTACACGATGATGGCGCCGTGGCGGCGGGCGCCGGCCATCTTGCCGAAGCGGGACTCCTTGACCCAGCTTTCGAAGCTGTTGTCCTCGGTGAGGCCGCGGCTGACCGTGACCTCGCCCGCCTTGGGGCGGCCGGGCAGCTTCTTGATGGCGTACTTGCCGTCGGCGGTGTTCTGCTTCAGCTCGATGACGTCCTGCTCCATCTTCAGACCACTGACCTCGGTGATCTGCTTGATGACGACGCTGTCGAACTCCAGGCCGAAGGAATGGCCGACTGAACTGTCGAGATCGGGAAGGGGCACGGCGTACTACTCCTCACTCGTCGACGGCACCAGAGCCGCTGGTCAGCTGGGAGAGGCGGAAGACGACGAACTCGGCGGGCTTGACCGGTGCCACACCGATCTCGCAGATGACCTGGCCCAGGTCCACGCTCTCCGGCGGGTTCGTCTCGCGGTCGCACTTGACGTAGAACGCCTCGTCCGGGGTGAGGCCGAACAGGGCTCCCTTGCGCCACTCGTTGACGAGGAACGCCGCCACCGTCCGGCGGATCCGGGCCCACAGCGCGTCGTCGTTGGGCTCGAAGACGACCCACTGGGTGCCGGCGAGGATCGACTCCTCCAGGTAGTTGAAGAGCCGGCGGACGTTGAGGTAGCGCCAGGCCGGGTCGGAGGCGAGCGTCCGGGCGCCCCATACGCGGATGCCGCGGCCGGGGAAGGCGCGGATGCAGTTGAGGCCGGCCGGGTTGAGCCGGTCGTGCTCGCCCTTGGTGAGCTGGGTCGCGAGGGCGACGGCCTCGCGGACCACCTCGTTCGCCGGGGCCTTGTGCACGCCGCGCTGGTTGTCGTTGCGGGCCCAGACACCGGCGATGTGGCCGCTCGGCGGGACGAGCGAGATCCGGCCCGTCGAGGGGTCGGCCACCCCGATCCACGGGTAGTAGAGCGTCGCGTACTTGGAGTCGTAGTTCGCCCGCTCGGTGCGCCAGGTGTGGATCTCCTGGGGGCTGAGGCCGGGCGGCGGGTCGAGCACCGCGACCCGGTCGCCCATCAGCTCGCAGTGGGTGATCAGGCCCTGCTGGACGGCGATCACCCCGTCGAGGTCGATGAGCCCGCGCTCGTACGCGCTCATGAGGTCGGGCACGGCCACCATCGTGACGTCCTCGACCGCCTCCAGGCCGCCGAGGCCGGAGCGGCGGTCGGCGTCGCCCACGTACACGTCGGGCGTCAGCGACCCGGTCGGCACCGCCACCGGCGCGCCCGCGGGCGCGGGCACGGCGAGGGTGACGGTCTGCGTCGCCGGGCGGGCGGGGGCGGCGCCGGTGCCGGGCTCGGCGATCTCGATGAGCGCGGAGCCGGCGTTGACGCGGGTGACGACGTTCTCCTTGCTGCGCTTGGTGGTGACCGACGGATACGTCTCGACGACCTCGTCGTCCCGCCGCACGATCAGCCGGAAGGCGTCGGAGGGCGGGTCCTCGCCCTCGACGTCCGCGATCTCGACGCTGATCCGGCCGGTGACGCCGGGGCGGGCGGTGATGGCGTACGGTCCGACGGTGACGGCGGCGGGCTGCCCGGCCGCCGCCGCGGCGGCCCCCTGGGCGGCTCCGGCTCCGGCTCCGGCACCGATCTCGGCCCCGGTCCCGGTCCCGTCTTCGATGCGTACGACGTAGCAGATCCCGCCGCCGTTGGCGAAGAAGCCGTAGACGGAGCGGGCCAGGTACGTTCCTTCGACGAAGCCACCGAAACGACTCACGAACTGGCTCCAGTTCGTGATCAGGGTCGGCTCGTCGAACGGCCCCTTCTCCGCGAAGCCGACGAAGGCGGCGACCGAAGTGCCCACCCCTTCGATGGGCCGGGACCCCGATTCGACCTCTTCGACGTAGACGCCGGGGGACAGGTACGACGGCATACGGCGCGCTCCCTCCTGGAATGACGGCCATTCTTGTGACGCCGACGATCACCGGGAACGGAGGGAGGGCCGCCGGGCGGGCATGGCGGGCTGCCCGATCGTGCAAGGCGCCGGGTCCGGTCGTCCGCACGCACGGCCTGGGTACGGGGCGGCCGGCCCCGGCACGCTGACGACACCGCGTACGCCGTCGGCACGGGCCCCGGGAGGACGGATGAAGGACGTCCCGGAGAAGAAGCCCTCGATGCAGAAGTCTTCGACGCAGCAGACTTCGACCCAGCGGCCTTCGACGCAGCAGCCCTCGACGCAGCAGCCCTCGACGCAGCGCCCGGAGCGCGGGACCGCGCGGCCCGGCGACTCGGGTGTACGAAGTCTCCAACGGCTCCAGGGAGCGGCGGGCAACGCGGCCGTGGCGCGGCTCGTCGCCCAGCGGTACACCGCCCCCGTGAAGACGCCGCCGTCGGCCGCGCCCGGGTTCCGCCGGGTCGGGGCCGACGTGGCCGCCAAGAAGCGGACCCTGGCCGCCCACGCCCCCGCCGCCACCGAGTCGAAGTCGGCGCAGGACGCGGCAGTGGCGCCCCCGGACGACAAGGAGGCGCAGGGCAAGGCCGCGAACGCGGAGAAGATGAACGCGGCGAAGCCGGGCGAGTTCAACAAGGCCGCGTTCATCGAGGCCGTGAACAAGGCCATCGACGCGCAGGCGCCGAAGAACCTCGACGAGGCGGACAAGTTCTCGTCGTCGGGGAAGGCCGAGAAGGTCAAGGGCGAGGTCGACGGCAAGGTCAAGGACGGCAAGAGCGCCTCCGCCAAGGACATCGAGACGACGACGAAGGCGCCGCCGGACACCTCCGCGGCCAAGGACAAGCCGGTCACCCCGATGACCCCCGACCGGCCGCCGGCCAACCCGGGCGCGCCGAACGCGGCCGACGCGGTGCCGGACAAACAGCCCGCCGCCGTCACGGACTTCTCGCAGGGTCCGGCGGAGAACGACAAGGCGATGGCCGACGCCGAGGTCACGGAGGAGCAGCTCGCCAAGGGCAACGAGCCGGAGTTCGACCAGGCCCTGAAGGCGAAGAAGACGGCGGAGGCGGACTCGGCGGCGGCGCCGGGGAAGGCCCGCGCGGGCGAGCAGACGCAGCTCACGACGGCGAAGGCGGGCGCGGCGGCGGCGGGCACACAAGCGATGAACGCGCTCACCGCGACCCGGGGGGCGGCCGGGAAGGCCGTGGACGGCGGCAAGGGCGAGACGAAGTCGAAGGACGAGCGGAAGCGCGCCGAGGTCACGGGGAAGCTGCAGAAGGTCTTCGACGCGACGAAGAAGGACGTCGAGGCGACGCTGACGGGCCTCGACAAGAAGGTCGACGACGCCTTCACGGCCGGGGAGAAGGCGGCGCGGGACGCGTTCACCGCGGACCACAAGGCGCGGATGAAGAAGTACAAGGACAAGCGCTATTCGGGCTTCTTCGGCAAGGCGCGGTGGGTCAAGGACAAGTTCGCCGGAATGCCGAAGGAGGCGAACGACCTCTACCAGGAGGCCCGGAAGCTGTACGTCTCCAAGATGCAGGCGGTCATCTCCTCGGTGGCCGACCTGATCGGGGCCGAACTGGGCCGCGCGAAGGCGAGGATCGCGCAGGGCCGGGCGGAGCTGAAGGCGGAGGTCGACCGGCTGCCGGGGGACCTGAAGCAGTTCGGTCAGGAGGCGGCGAAGGACTTCGCCGGAAAGTTCGACGACCTCGAGTCGTCCGTGAACGAGAAGTCCCAGCAACTGGTCCAGGACCTGGCGAACAAGTACACAGCGGCGCTGAACGCGGTCGACGAGGAGATCAAGAAGCTCCAGGAGGCCAACAAGGGCCTGATCGACAAGGCGAAGGACGCGATCGTCGGCGTCATCAAGACCATCAACGAGCTCAAGAACCTGCTCCTTGGCATCCTCGCGAAGGCCGCCTCGGCCATCATGAAGATCATCAAGGACCCGATCGGCTTCCTGGGCAACCTGGTGCGGGCGGTGGGCGCCGGCCTCCATCTCTTCATCACCAACATCGCCGACCACCTGAAGAAGGGCCTGGTCTCCTGGCTCCTCGGCACCGCGGTCAAGGCCGGCCTCACCCTCCCGGAGCGCTTCGACCTCCGAGGCATCATCTCCCTGATCACCTCCCTCCTGGGTTTGACCTGGGCCAACCTCCGCACCCGCATCACCAGCAAGGGCGTCCCCGACCAGGCCCTGACCGCCGTCGAATCCTCCCTCCCCCTCGCCCAGGCCCTGGCCAAGGAGGGCCCGGCGGGCGCGGTGAAGGAGATCGAGGCGGAGGTCGGCGACCTCAAGTCCACGATCCTCTCGAAACTGACGGAATACCTGATCCCCACGGTCATCGTCGCCGGCATCACCTGGATCCTCTCCCTCCTCAACCCCGCCTCCGCCTTCGTCCGCGCCGTCAAGGGCATCATCGACATCGTCTCCTTCGTGGTGAACCAGGGCGCCCAGATCGCCGCCTTCGTCAACTCCGTCCTCGACGCGGTCATCGAAATCGCGAACGGCGGCGCGGCAGGCGTCCCGAAAATGGTCGAAACGGCCCTGGCTGGCAGCATCCCGGTCCTGATCGGCTTCCTGGCCTCACTGCTGGGCATCGGCAACCTGGCGAACAAGGTGAAGTCGGTGTTCCAGTGGGTGGCGAAGCCGGTGAACAGGGCGATCGACAAGCTGGTCGACTTCATCGTGAGGAAGGGCAAGGCCCTCTGGCAGAAGCTCAAAAGCAAGTTCGGCAAGGACAAGCCCGCCCAGGACGGCAAGCCGGTCACACCGCAGCAGAAGGAGAAGGCCCTCGACGCCGCCTCGACCGAGGCACACCGCCGGCTCGCCGGAGGCGCGTCTGGTGCGGACATGCACGGCATCCTTGAGCAGGTCTACCGCAAGTACCAGCCGCAAGGCCTGTCCTCGCTGCGTCTGGAGCGTACCGCCGAGCACGAGTTCCAGGTAGTTGCCACGGGTAGCCCGGCCAAGGTGAAGAAGGGCCTGCACGCGAAAGCGCCGCAAGAGGCCGAGGGCGACGAGAGTGCGCTCCCGCTCGGTCCGCAACTGGAGAGCGACTGGCAGGCGCAACAGCAGAAGAAGGCCCTGCAGGCGCAGCTCAAGGTCAGCGACGAGGCCCAGCACGACCTGCAGAACGTGCTCAACGCCACGGTGGAAAAGAAGCAAGAGCAGGGCAGCGCCCGCAACGACACGACCTGGGCGCGCGGCGTCCTGAAATACCAAGTCCCAGAGAAGGACGGCATCCAGGTACGCCTCGGTGCCAGCGGCGCGCGGCTCATGGACCACAGCGACGTGCACGATGCCAAGGGAGCCCACGCCGAGGAACAGGTCACCCTCCACCATCGGGAGGTCGACCTCCCGGCCATCACGGCTGCGCCCCAGGACGTCAAGAACATGTCGATGCGCTACGAGATCAGCAAGAGTCCCTGCGTCAACTGCGCGACATTCATCGCCGACTTCCACGACCGGAACTTGAGCCCCAAGAGCAGTTCGAGGGTGAAGACCACGGTCGCAACCAGCTCGCTGTACCAGGGCGAGACTGTGTTCACGGGTGAGATCATGCGGCGCTACTCCAAGATCTTCGAGAAGTTCGCCAGGCCCGAGAAGGTGCTCCTGCTCGCCGACTACAAGCAGGAGCTCCAGGCGAAGATCGACGCCGAGATCAAGCAGGATGGCGAGGCGACGACGAAGATGATCAAAGATGAGAAAATGCGATTCTCCGGGTCGCCGGGCTCCCACACGGCGAAGCGGGGACAGGCTTATGCCGATCGCAAGGCTCAGTGGCAGGACATCCCCGTCCAGGGTGAGGACGTCCGACCCGATTGGTTCTACATCCGGAACACCACCGACCACGGCCGACTGGGCCTGGCGATCCTGCGGGCGCACGGAATCACCGTCACCCCGCTGGGCGGCGCCGCACTCGGCCTCGGCCACCCCAACCCGACGGACGCGGCCGACCGCCCGCTGACTGAGGAGGAGGCGAAGGCGATGTCACAGACTGACCGGGACAACCGCGAATTGTTCCTCAACGACCTCAACGCCAGAGGCAAGGTCATCGTGGCCGAGATCAACAGGATCGACGCGAAGCTGACCGAGGGTATGGGCAACTCCCCCAAGCAGAGCGAAATCCACGACAAGTGGGTGGAGGAGCATGGGTACGTCGGCTCGCGGTAGGCCCTACTCCGCGGCGATCGAGCGCAGGCTGAACAACAGCAGCAGCTGCCAGTACTGGACCGGGCTCTCAAGCGACGGCGGGTCGATCACGCTGATCTTGGGGATGAGCGCCCGAAGCGACTCGCCGACCTCCGACTCGTCCCCGGGGTGCAGGTCGGCCAGGAGCAGTGAGACCTGGTACAGCGTCTCGACGAACAGCTCGAGCGTGCTGTTGATCAGAGCGCCGTTGCGCTTCGCGTCGCCCGGCTTGTACCAATAGATACGGCCGTCGTTGCCCGACAGGCAAGTGAGGCCCCCCATGCCGCTGGCGACCACCAGGTCGTCCCCGAAGTTCACCCGCTCCTCAGCGACGCTCGAAAAGATCGAGGCCACCGTACGCGGCTCGCCGGCCGAGATGTCGCCGAAAACCAGCAGATCAGTGAACATCTTCGGCAGTCCGACCTCGGTCAGGACGCGCCAGTCCGCCTCGCCGGAGCCATGCCGCCTGGCCACCTCGGGCGGCATCCGCATGACCCAGTCGTCGCCGAACGCATCGACCATTTCCTCGTGCGTGACCATCGCGGGCTCCTCAGCCGGGTGTCGTCCGAATCACGGTAGCAACTCCAGCCCGCGCTGGTCGGTCGCTCGAGGTTACGCGGATCGGCTGCGCCTTGCTGACTGAAACAACTTCTGAGGCGACCACACCTGACACTGTCGACCTCGACGCCCCCGCCAATCACCGAACTGGTGCCCGCGTCCCTGCGGGCCTCGACGCCCTCCTTGCCCTGAACGGCAACGGCGTCACAATCCACTACGCCGCCGACATCCTCGCCGAGCAAATCGTGCACATCTGCCGCCCGGGCAAGCCGAGATCGGTCGAGTGCTCGCCGATCCCAGGTTTCCGACCGCCGCTCCCGAGGCGCCGGCGCCGCCTCCCATGGCAGGTGGGCGGGACGACATTACCCGCTTGCCTGCAGCAACTCCGCGTACCGCCCGAACTCCGACTCCAGCGTCAGTCGTCCCAGCTTCTGGTACTCCCGCTGCACCGCATGGATCAGCATCCCCATCGTCACCGCCCCACCCGCCTCCGCCGCCAGATACGCCGCCGTCACCGCGATCGACCTGATGTTTCCTCCCGCCAGTTCGAACGCCTCGGCGCAGAACTCCAGGTCCAGGTCGACGCCCCTCGGCAGGTGGGGGCCCAACGACCGGTCCCACAGCAGCAGCCGCTGAGGGGGGTCGGGGACCGGGAAGTCCACGATGAGATCCAGGCGGCGGGTGAAGGCGTCGTCCAGGTTGGCGCGGAGGTTGGTGGCGAGGATCGCGAGGCCGTCGAAGGACTCCATGCGTTGGAGGAGATACGCGGACTCCACGTTCGCGTAGCGGTCGTGGGCGTCCTTCACCTCCGAGCGTTTGCCGAAGACGGCGTCCGCCTCGTCGAAGAGGAGGACGCCGTTGACGCCCGCCGCCTCCGTGAAGATGCGTTCGAGGTTCTTCTCCGTCTCGCCCACGTACTTGTCGACCACCGTCGCCAGGTCCACCGTGTACAGGTCGAGCCCCAGGTCCGCCGCGATGACCTCCGCCGACATCGTCTTGCCGGTGCCGGAGTCGCCGGCGAAGAGCGCGGCCACGCCGCGGCCGCGGCCGCCGCCCGGGCGCATGGACCAGGTGCCGAGGACGTGGTCGCGGTGACGCGCGCGCGAGGTGAGTTCGCGGAGTTGCGCCGAGGTGTCGGGCGGCAGGACCAGGTCGGTCCAGCCGACCGTCGGCTCGATGCGGCGGGCCAGCCGGTCCAGGCCCGCCGCGTTCTGGGCGCGGGCGCCGGCGCGGACGTGCGCGGCGGTGACCTCGCCGCCCTCCAGGCGGGCTGTCTGGACGGCCGCCCTCGCCGAGCGGACGACCTGCTCCGGGGTGAGGAGGAAGGGGGACAGGAGGGACTCGACGTCCAGCGGCACCATTACGCCCGCGCTCCGCGCCCACAGCTCCGCCCGCGCCCCCGGCTCCACCCGCGGGGCCCGCACAAGCAGCGGGGGCCCGGACGACCAGCCGGCGTCCCACGGCATCCGGCCCACCAGGAGCAGCGGTACGGGCGCCTCCGTCAGGGCCCGCAGCAGCGCGGGCCGCTCCCGGGCCACCGCGTCCAGCGGCGCCGCCACCAGGCCCGCCCCGGTCAGCCGCGCCTCCCGCACCAGTGACCGGATCGCCTCCGCAGGCGCCGGGTCCTCCGCGAGCCGGGCCAGGTCGACTCCGAGGGTCCGCCGTCCGGCCGCCGTGAGCGCGGAGGCGGCCAGGGCCGTGCCCGCCCCGCCTCCCTGGTCCTCCTGGAGGTAGACCAGCCGGACACCGTCGCCGAGGACCCGCGCCAGGGCGGCAGGGTCGCCCACTCCCCGTAAAGGTTCCAGCGGCGCCACGTGCTCCGCGAGCCGCGGGTCAGGGGTGTCGTCGCCGAGGAGGTGCGCCGTCACCCGGTCCGGCACCCGCAGCGCGCGGCTCAGGAACGGCCGGTCCAGGTCCTCCATGAGCAGCAGTCCGCCCGCCCGCAGCGGCGCCCGCGCCCCGAGCCGGGCCCGCGCCTCCCGGTCCGCCGCCGGCACCCCGCACAGCCCGAGCGCGAGCCCGGTCGACGGCCGCCGCCGCGTCACGTCGTCGTTCAGATAGCCGTAGAACGATTCGAAACGGTCGTCCAGGTCCGGCAGCAGGGCGATCAGGAGGATGTCGACGTCCAGGGGCGTCAGGCCGAACTCCTCGGCCAGCCGTGCCAGCAGGCCCTCAGACGGCGGCGGCAGCGGCGGCTCCGCCGGCAGCACGCGCGGTCCCGCGAGCAGCCGCTCCACCGCCTCCTCCGTCAGATACAGGCCCCGGAACGCGTCGTCGGGATCCGGGTCCACCGCCCGGCGCGCCTCCACCGCGCGGCGGATCCGCAGCTCCAACTCCTGTGCGCGGGCCAGTAGTTCTGCCGTCACTCCGCCGTTCCTCCACGAGGTTTCTCGCCGACCCGTACGTCCATGCCGCCGTCGCCGACCGGCGGGCCCGCCTCGTACCGCGGCGACGCCGTCAGCGGCACGCTCACCACCAGGTCGAGCGAGGGCTTCAGCTCCCCGCCCAGCGCGCTCCACACGTCCGCGAAGGACCGGTCCTCCGGCGGCGGCAGCGCGATCGACATGGGTACGGGCGCGCCGATCTCCTCCAGGGTGCCGGTCAACCGGGCCGGCGGCAGCGCGTCATAGCGCAGCAGGCACGCCAACAGGGAGGAGAGCAGCCGGTGTTCGTCCTCCGGGCGCTTGGTCCAGGCGGTGATCAGGTACGAGAGCTTGAAGAAGCGCGGCGGGCGGTGCCGGGCCACCACCGTGCCTCGCTCGTCGTACTCGTTGTGCAGGCCGCGCGAGCGGCGCTTCATGTCCTCGCGGATGTCGTACAGGTACAGGTTGACCATCGGCGCGTTGACCTTCGCCGCCCACTCGCGGGTGGGCGCGTCGAAGACCACCGCCACCTGACCGCCGCCCAGGACCTCGGCGCGGATCAGCGACCGCAGCACGTCGTCGACCTCGTGGATCACCGGACCGTCACCCCCGCTCCGCGAAGTCCGGTGGCTGCAGGGCGTGTTGGACGACGAGTACCGGGGCCTCCAGGCGCGGCAGCCGCGGCACCTCCGCCCACAGCTCCCGCGGCCCGAGCCGGTCCCTGCGCAGTACGAGCACCTGCGCCTCGAAGGTGCCGTCGGGGTCGATCCGTACCGGAGAGGTGTCCGCCGTGAGACCCACCGACCACACCAGGCGGGCGGTCTCGCCCGGCGGGTAGTCCGCGCCCCGCACCACGACGGTCTCGCCGGGCCGGAGGACGCGCGGGGTGACGTCGAGCCGTGGCTGGAGCACCTGCAGTCGGGCCCTGGCCGCGTTGTTGCCGTACCTCGGGTCGAGCAGCGCCCCGCGCACCCTGCCCCGTACGTCGCCGGTCAGCGCGGAGCCGTACGTCGCCGTCTGCGTCACCGTGAGCCGTCCGCTGGGCGGGATCGAGCAGGGCGCGGCGGCGGTGCAGCGGCCGACGGCACCGAGCAGGCGGCCCGGAGACTCCGGCCACGTGGTGTCGAGGACCACGCCACGGGCCGGGTCGGGGCCGGCGTTGGTGAGCGTGTACGTGGCGACGGTGGCGCGGCCCGTGTACGTACGGGCCGGGGCGAGGCTCAGGGTGACGGCGAGGTCCGCCGACGGCGGCACCGGCGGCGGCAGCACCCGGAAGACCGCGGTGTCGGTCCCGGTGTTGCCCGCCTTGTCGGTCGCGGTGCAGGTGACCGTGGTCTCGCCGACCGGGAACAGCGATCCGGAGGCCGGGGTGCACTGCGGCGTGAGCGGGCCGTCCTGGGCGTCGACGGCGGTGGCCGTGTAGTCGATGCGGGTGCCGGAGGCGGAGATCGCGCGGGCCGTGCGGTCGTCGACGGTGACGACCGGCGCGGTCACGTCCTTCACGGTGATCGAGATGGATTCCGTGTACGCCGGGTCGGCGGCGGCCGCGGGGCCGAGGTTCGGCGAGTTCGGTGGCCGGGTGCCGAGCAGGAACTCGACCGTGCAGGTCAGCGTCCGGCCCTGCGGCGCGTCCGGGTGGACGGTGATCGTCTCGGCGAAGTCGGCGACCTGCCCGCTGACCACGTCCCGCACCGGCGGGTCGAGCGCGACGGTCAGCCCCGGGTCGCAGGCGGTGAGCTGGTGGCCCACGCTGGTGGGCAGGTTGGTGAGGCCGCGGACGACGGCCTCGGCGACCTGGTCGGGCACGATCCCGGAGAGCTTGGTGCCGCCGGTGGCCTGGATGATGCGGGTGGCGTTGTCGGGAGTCGTGTGGTCCTGGTAGCCCGGGTCGCCCGCGTCCCCGGTGCCGTCGAGGCCGTCGCCGATCTTCGTGTCGACGTCGACGCCGACCACGCGGACGTTCTTCTCCTGCAGCGCGGCGATCGTGTCCTCGAGGGTGTGCCCGTTGCTGGGGTTGTGGCTGGAGGCGTCGCCGACGAGGACGATGACGGGGCTGGAGTTCTCGCGGAACACGGTCTGGCCGTCGGCGCCCTGGGAGACGTTCCACAGTCCGTTGATGAAGTCCTCGGTCGGGCCGGGGCCGCCGCCCATCTTGTCGTCGAGGGCGTTCACCCCGGCCTGGATCTCGTTGTCGTTCTGGGTGAGCGCGGCCGTCACGCGGAAACCGGCGTTCGGCGGGTCGCCCAGCTGGTCGCCGTAGGTCGCCACGGCGAACCTGGCGTCCGGCTGGGAGTCGCGGACTCTCTGGACGATCTGGGGCAGGCCGCCGCGTACGTCCTGGATGGCGTCGCCCATGCTTCCGGTGCCGTCCACCAGGAGCACCACCTCGGGCATGGGCGGCACGGGCGGGGTGAGCACCTGTTTGGCCACGGGCAGCGACTGGCCCGGGGCGAGCTCCGCGGTGACGACGGCCGGCGTCACCGGACCGGCCGGACCGTCCTCGGCCGGGCGGAGCGCCGGCACGGTGCCGGCCGTCCCGGCGGCGACCAGCAGCAGCGCGAGGGCGACGATCCGCCCCCGCCGCGGTTCCCCGTTCCACCGGAACGGCGGTGACCAGCGCACAGTGCAGCTCCCTACGCCTCGCCCACGACGACCCTTGCGACCACGCGAGGATCCACCCGCACGCTCCGGATGTCACGGCCCCCGCGTCCCCTGCCGGGGAAGGAAGGACTGCCCCAACGGGCAAGTGTGCGAGGCGGGTTGGCCTCGGTCAGATGAGTCCCTGCCGCATCGCGTACGCCACCGCGTGCGAGCGGTTGCGCAACTGCAGCCGGGTGATCACGGCGTGCAGCACGTTCTTGATGGTGCGCTCCGAGTACGACAGCTTCGCGGCGATGTCCGCCGTGTCGTACCCCTCCGCCACCAGGCGCAGCACGTCCACCTCGCGCGCCGCGAGCCCCGTGAAGTGCAGCCCGCGCGGCGCGAGGACCTGGCCCTGGAGCCGGCCGACCTCCTCCAGGAGGCGTCCCACCAGGTCGGCCGGGAGATGTCCGGCGCCCTTCGCGACCGTGCCGATCACCTGCACCAGATGCTCCGGGGTCGCCTCCGACCGCCGGATCACCCCGGCGACCCCGCACTCCGCGGCGGCCACCAGCTTCTGCTCGTCGATGTCCCGCGTCACGAGCACGGCCCGCGCGGTGCTCGTTCGCCTGATGTGCCGTAAGAGTCGCAGCAGTTCGTCGTCGACGGCGTCCACGACGAGCACCACGACCTCGGGTTTCGGATCCACGTCCGCGCCCCAGTCCGTCACCAGGATCTCGGGCCTGGTCCTGAGCTGACTCGTCACCCCCGCCTGGGATATCGGGTCCTGGGCCCGCAGTGCCACGGCTGTCCGCTCCATGATCTCTCCCCCCGGAGAAAGAGACCGAGCCGGTGTCACGAGGGCCCCGGTGTACTCGGTCGCAAGAGTGAGAACGCGATAGAACGCAGGCAACGCCTGCAGACGTCAACCTCACACGTCGTCAGGTGGCTTGGAAATGCACCTACCCACCCCGGCGGAAACGGAATCGTCGCGAGGGCACGGTATCTGCCCGAAAGTGTTCCTCCCCGGTCGCTGCCGCACGGGCGGGCCGCTTCTACGGTGCGCCCATGAGTCTTACGGCACACCTCGACGCCGCGTCCGTCACCGCCGCACCGGGCGAGGAGACGCGCCTGCCCCTCCAGGTACGCAACTCCGGCTCCACCGTGGAGGAGTACCGCTTCGAGGTGGTCGGGGCCTGCGCCACCTGGACGACGGTGGAACCGGCGACGCTCTCCCTCTACCCCGGAAGCTCGGAAACAGCCACCGTCATATTCCAGCCACCCCGTGATCCCTCCGTGCCCGCCGGCGAGACGCCGTTCGGCATACGGGTGGTCCCGACCAGCGGCCACGCCGAGCCGGTGGTGCCCGAAGGCCGGGTCGCCGTGTCGCCGTTCGCGGAGGTCACGGCCGAGCTGGTGCCCCGTGGCTCGCAGGGCGCCCGGGCCGGCCGGCACAAGGCCGCGGTCGACAACCGCGGCAACGCGCCCCTCACCGCCACCCTCTCGGCCGTGGCCGCCACCGAGCAGACCCAGGTCTCCTTCACCCGCAAGGAGCTGCGGATCGAGCCCGGCCGGGCCGCGTTCACCGAGCTGCGTGTCAAGTCCACCAAGCGCCTGTGGCGCGGCACGCCCCTGACGCACACCTTCCAGGTGCTCGTCACCCGGGCCGTCCCCGAGGGCGAGGAGCCGCCGGCCCCGGTCGTCCTCGACGGCACCTACCAGCAGCAGCCGCTGCTGCCCCGCTGGCTTCCCCGGGCGCTCGTCCTCGCCTGTGTGCTCGTCCTCGCCCTGGTGGGGGCCTGGTACGGGCTGCTGCGGCCGGCCGTGAAGTCGGCGGCACGCGAGGCGATCACGCCCGAGGTCATCGCCTCCGCGACGGCGAGCGCGAGCCCGGGCAAGGGCGGGGGCGGGGCGTCGGGCGGCTCGGGCGGATCGGGCGGCAAGGACGGTGCGCCGAGCCCGGCGCCGCCCACCTCGGCCGCACCGACCCCGTCCGTCACGGGCAGCGCCAAGCCCAAGCCCGTGGCCAAGCCGCCCGCCCCGCCGGCGCCGACCAGCGCCCAGGTCCAGGTGCGGGACGCGGTCGGCGGCGGCGCCGAGAGCGGCACGGCCCTCACGGTGGCGGACGGCAGGACCTTCCGGCTCACCGACATCGTGGTGCAGAACCCGCAGGGCGACGCGGGCACGGTCGTGGTCCGGGCGGGCGACCGCCGGATCCTGACCCTCGCCCTGGAGAACTTCCGTGACTCCGACTACCACTTCGTCACCCCGGTCCTGGTGTCCGCCGGAGACGCGGTCACCCTGACCGTGGACTGCCGCAAGGTCGGCCGCCCGGTCGGCGCCCCGCAGCCCGACCGGTGCTCGACCTCGCTGTTCCTCGGCGGCACCCTCCAGGGCAACAAGTCCTCGTGACACTCCGAGTCTGACGGGCGGTCAGGATCCGGGCGCCGGCTCTTCCTCCTCCTCGGCGCCCGAATCCGCCTGTCGCTGCACGAACGAGCCCTGCACGTCCGCAGGTTGCTCGTCCTCGTCCTCCGTCGCCGCCCGCTGCACGGAGGGGCCCGCGGGGGCCGCGGGAGCACCGGCCGGCGCCGTCTCGGCCACGGGCGCCGGGGCGGCCAGGACCCGGTCCGCGTTGGCGACCGCCTCCCGCTCGTGGCGGTCCGAGGGGTCGCTCACCCGGATCCCGCCCGGCGCCTCGGTGCCCTCGACCGGGCCGCTGCGCTGCTGGATCACATGGGTCAGCTCGTGCGCCAGCGTCGTACGGCCCTGCGGCGAGGCCGGGTCGTACGCCTCCCGCTGGAACACCACGTTGTTGCCGACCGTGTAGGCGTGCGCCCCGATGCCCTTGGCGGAGGCGTCGGCGGCCGAGTCGGTGTGGATCCGTACGTCGGAGAAGTCGGCGCCCATCCGGGACTCCATGTCGGCGCGGGTCTCCGTGTCGAGCGGCTGCCCGCCCGAGGTGATCACGTCGTGCACGGGGGAGCGCTCGTCGGCCCGCTCCTCCGTCTCCCCGGCCGCCGCCCGGCTGCGCTGCACCATCGCCCCGACGGCCCCGTTGCCCACGGCCCGCTGGAGCGCCCCGAGCCCGGACGCGCCGACGACGTCCGTACGGCCGGCCGCCGCGGCCTCGTACAGCCGGGCCGTTCCGGGGCCGGCGCCCTCCTGTTCGTGCTCGTGCCGGTGCTCGTGGTCGGCGTGCTCCAACTGGTGGTCGCGCTCCGGCTGGTGCTCGTGGTCGTGGTCGAATTCGTAGGCGCTCATCGTCGGCTCCCCGAGGACAGAGGACAACGGAAGGTGGTCACCGCCGGGGCCGGCCGGCCCCGGCTTCCAGCCTCGCCACCCGCCGCTGCCCCGTCCAGGTCCCTCCCGGGCCGCCGGGGGCAGGAAGCGCTGCCCGTTCGCGCACCACCACGCGTGCCGTCAGGCGCTGGTGAGCACGACCAGCCGCTGCGTGGCCCGAGTCATCGCCACGTACCGGTCCACCGCGCCCTCGATGCCCGTGCCGAACCGCTCCGGGTCGACGAGCACCACCAGGTCGAACTCCAGGCCCTTCGACAGCTCGGGCGTCAGCGACCGGACCCGCGCCCGCTCCCGGAAGTCCGGCGCGCCGATGACACACGCGACGCCCTCGGCGTGCTCCGCGAGCCAGCCGTCGAGCACCGCGTCCAGGTCGGACACTGGGCCGTGCGTGACGGGGATGCCGCTGCTGCGCACGGAGGTCGGCACGTTGGCGTCGGGGAGCGCGGCCCGGATGGCCGGCTCGGCCTCCGCCATGACCTCCTCCGGCGTGCGGTAGTTGATGCCGAGCGAGGCCACCTCGATCCGGTCGAGGCCGACCCGGTCGAGCCGCTCCCGCCACGACTCCGTGAAGCCGTGCCGGGCCTGGGCGCGGTCGCCCACGACGGTGAAGCTGCGGGACGGGCAGCGCAGGAGCAGCATCTGCCATTCGGCGTCGGTGAGTTCCTGCGCCTCGTCGACGACGATGTGCGCGAACGGACCCGCGAGCAGGTCGCGTTCGGCGTCCGGCAGTTCGGAGTCGTCGACCAGGCTGACCTTCGCGTCCTCCCCGCGCAGCATGGTCACCAGGCCCTCGCCGTCGTCACCGTCGGCACCGGAGGAGGACACGGCCTGGATCAGGTTGTCGACGACCTTCGCCATCTGCTCGCGCTGCGCGGCCAGGGCCGCCGCCCGCCGGCGCTGCCGCAGTCCCGCCTCCGGGTCGCCGAGCCGCTGCCGCGCCGCGTCCAGGAGCGGCAGGTCGGACACCGTCCAGGCGTGCGGCTCCGCGCGCTGCAGCTTCCGTACGGCGTCGGGGCCGAGCCACGGCGCGCACAGCCGCAGATACGCGGGTACGGACCACAGGTCGCCGACCAGGTCGCGCGGATCGAGGACCGGCCACGCGGCATGCAGGGTGCCGGCCAGCTCGCGGTCGGCGCGCAGCGCCCTGCGGAACAGTGCCTCCGGCACCTCCACGTCGGGCCCGGCGAGGCCGATCTTGTCGAGCAGGATCGTGCCCAGCTCCTCCCAGATCCGCTCGCGCGCCTCGTTGTGCGGGGTGCCCGGCTCCGGCGCCCCGAACGCCTCGGCCCAGTCGTCGGCGGTCACCCGCACATCGGACCACGGGGTGCTGACCGTGATCGTCTCGGTCGGCGGCTCCTCGTAGAACCGCACGCCCACCTCGATCGCGTGCACCATGCGCGCGTCCGCCTTCAGCCGGGCCACGTCCGGGTCGCTCTCCGGTACCGCGTCCGCGCCCTCCGGTACGAGGTCGCGCACCGTGCAGGTCCGCACGCCCTCCTCGCCGAGGCTCGGCAGGACGTCGGAGACGTAGTCCAGATAGGGCTGGTGCGGGCCGACGAACAGCACGCCGCCGCGCCGGTGGCCGAGCCGCGGGTCGGAGTAGAGCAGATACGCCGAGCGGTGCAGCGCGACCACCGTCTTGCCCGTGCCGGGGCCGCCGTCGACGACCAGGGCGCCGCGCGAGCCGGCCCGGATGATCGCGTCCTGGTCGGACTGGATGGTCGCGAGCACGTCCCGCATCTTCGCCGAGCGGTTCCCGCCGAGGCTCGCGATGAAGGCCGACTGGTCGTCGAGCGCGGCATGCCCTTCGAGGCCCTCGGCGGTGAACACCTCGTCCCAGTAGTCGGTGATCCGCCCGCGGGTCCAGCGGTAGCGGCGGCGGCTGGCCAGGCCCGACGGCCGGGCGTGGGTGGCGGCGAAGAACGGCTCGGCGGCCGGCGCGCGCCAGTCGAGCAGCAGCCGGCGCCCGGTGCTGTCGGTGAGCCCGAGCCGGCCGATGTAGACGGGCTCGCCGCCGTCCGCGCCGACCACGCGCCCGAGACACAGGTCCAGGCCGAAGCGGCGCAGGGTGCGCAGCCGGGCGGAGACGCGGTGGATCTCCTGGTCCCGCTCCAGCGCCTCCCGGCCGCTGCCGCCGGGCGCCCGGCGCAGGACGTCGAGCTGCTCGGACAGCTCGGCGACGGCCTGCTCCAGGCTCTCCGCCACGGCGGCGAAGTGCTTCTCGTCGGCGGCGATCAGAGCCGGGTCGTTCTTGGCGGAGAGGTCGTCGGACAGGGCGAAAACGCTGGTGAGGGCGGTCATGGTGGTTGATTCTGAGCCACGAGGGGGGCCTTGCGGCAAGGCCCCCCATGCGCTATACGTTAAGAAGGGCGAGGAACGGTGGACCGTTCTCGCCCTTCGTGTTGTCGCGCTCGCACCGGGCTATGGCCGCCCGTCCCCGAACGCCCCCAGGATCCGCTCCGCCGCGAGCGTCGCCGTCAGCTCCCCGTCCCGCACCTGCCGCTCCACCTCCGGCGTGAGCGCCCGTACGGCCGGATCGGCGTGGAGCCGCGCGAGCAGCTCGTCGCGGACCATCTGCCAGGTCCAGTCGACCTGCTGCTCCCGGCGCCGGGCGGCGAGCCGGCCGGTCGCGTCGAGCAGCGTACGGTGCTGTTCGAGCCGCGCCCACACCTCGTCGAGCCCGGTCGACTCGCGGGCGCTGCAACTGAGCACCGGAGGCGTCCAGACGGCGTCCCGGCCGTGCATCAGCCGCAGCGCGCCCGCCAGTTCGCGGGCGGCGGCCCGGGCCTCCGGCGCGTGCGCGCCGTCCGCCTTGTTCACGGCGACCACGTCCGCGAGCTCCAGGACACCCTTCTTGATGCCCTGCAGCTGGTCGCCGGTGCGGGCGAGCGTGAGCAGCAGGAAGGTGTCGACCATGTCGGCCACGGCCGTCTCCGACTGCCCGACGCCGACCGTCTCGACGAGGATCACGTCGTACCCGGCGGCCTCCATCACCACGATGGACTCGCGGGTCGCCTTGGCGACGCCGCCGAGCGTGCCGGCGCTGGGCGAGGGCCGCACGAAGGCGGCCGGATCCACCGCGAGCCGTTCCATCCGCGTCTTGTCGCCGAGGATCGAGCCACCGGTGCGGGTGGAGGACGGGTCGACGGCGAGGACCGCGACCCGGTGCCCGAGGCCGGTGAGCATGGTGCCGAAGGCGTCGATGAAGGTCGACTTGCCGACGCCGGGCACGCCGCTGATCCCGATCCGCCGGGCCCGGCCGCCGTACGGCAGCAGCCGGGTCAGCAACTCCTGGGCGAGCACCCGGTGCTGGGGCCGGGTGGACTCCACGAGGGTGATGGCGCGCGCCACGAGGGCGCGCCTGCCGTCCCGTACACCCTGTTCGTACGTGTCGATGTCGATGGCCATGGGATCAGGCGTCGTGCCCCAGGCCGGCCGCGAGCCGGCGCACCAGGTCCGCGGCCGCGTCCGGGATGACCGTGCCGGGCGGGAAGACCGCGGCGGCGCCCATTTCCAGGAGGACCGGCACGTCCTGGGGCGGGACGACCCCGCCGACCACGATCATGATGTCCTCCCGGCCCTCCGCGGCCAGCTCGTCCCGCAGCGCGGGGACGAGCGTGAGGTGGCCGGCCGCGAGGGAGTTGACGCCCACGATGTGGACGTCCGCCTCGACGGCCTGCCGGGCCACCTCGGCCGGCGTCTGGAAGAGCGGGCCGACGTCGACGTCGAAGCCCAGGTCGGCGAAGGCTGTCGCGACCACCTTCTGGCCGCGGTCGTGCCCGTCCTGGCCCATCTTGGCGACCAGGATGCGGGGCCGCCGGCCCTCGGCCTCCTCGAAGGCGTCCACCAGGGCCCGCGTGTCGTCCACGTTCGGGGACGCGCCTGTCTCGTTCCGGTACACGCCGGAGATCGTACGGATCTGCGCCGAGTGCCGCCCGTACACCTTCTCCAGGGCGTCCGAGATCTCGCCGACCGTGGCCTTCGCGCGGGCCGCGCGCACGGCCAGTTCGAGCAGGTTGCCCTCGCCGCCGGCGGCCCGGGTGAGGTCGTCGAGCGCGTCCTGGCAGGCGCGCTCGTCGCGCTCGGCGCGCAGCCGGCGCAGCTTGTCGACCTGCTGGGCGCGCACGGAGGAGTTGTCGACCTTGAGCACCTCGATCTGCTCGTCGCCGTCGACGCGGTACTTGTTCACGCCGATCACCGGCTGCCGGCCCGAGTCGATACGGGCCTGGGTGCGGGCCGCGGCCTCCTCGACGCGCAGCTTCGGGATGCCCGCGTCGATGGCCTGCGCCATGCCGCCGGCCGCCTCGACCTCCTGGATGTGCTGCCAGGCCCGGCGCGCCAGGTCGTACGTGAGCCGCTCCACGTACGCGCTGCCGCCCCACGGGTCGATGGTCCGGGTCGTGCCCGACTCCTGCTGGATGAGCAGCTGGGTGTTGCGGGCGATGCGCGCGGAGAAGTCCGTCGGCAGGGCGAGCGCCTCGTCGAGGGCGTTGGTGTGCAGCGACTGGGTGTGGCCCTGGGTGGCCGCCATCGCCTCCACGCAGGTGCGGGTGACGTTGTTGAAGACGTCCTGGGCGGTGAGCGACCAGCCGGAGGTCTGCGAATGGGTACGAAGCGAGAGCGACTTGGGGTTCTTCGGGTCGAACTGCCTGACCAGCTTCGCCCAGAGCAGCCGGGCCGCCCGCAGCTTGGCGATCTCCATGAAGAAGTTCATGCCGATCGCCCAGAAGAACGACAGGCGCGGCGCGAACGCGTCGACGTCCAGGCCCGCTTCGCGCCCTGCCCGCAGGTACTCGACACCGTCGGCGAGGGTGTACGCCAGCTCCAGGTCGGCCGTCGCGCCGGCCTCCTGGATGTGGTAGCCGGAGATGGAGATCGAGTTGTAGCGGGGCATGTTCCGCGAGGTGAAGGCGAAGATGTCGGAGATGATCCGCATCGACGGCTTCGGCGGGTAGATGTAGGTGTTGCGGACCATGAACTCCTTGAGGATGTCGTTCTGGATGGTCCCGGCCAGCTTGTCGGCGGAGACGCCCTGCTCCTCCGCCGCCACGATGTAGAGCGCGAGCACGGGCAGCACCGCGCCGTTCATCGTCATCGACACCGACATCCTGTCCAGCGGGATGCCGTCGAAGAGCTGGCGCATGTCGTAGATCGAGTCGATCGCCACGCCCGCCATGCCGACGTCGCCCGTGACCCGCGGGTGGTCGCTGTCGTAACCGCGGTGTGTCGGCAGGTCGAAGGCGACCGACAGGCCCTTCTGGCCCGCCGCCAGGTTGCGCCGGTAGAAGGCGTTGGACTCCTCGGCGGTGGAGAAGCCCGCGTACTGCCGGATCGTCCACGGCTGGTTGACGTACATCGTCGGGTACGGGCCGCGCAGGAACGGCGCGACGCCCGGGTACGTCCCGAGGAAGTCCAGGCCCTCCAGGTCACGGCCGGTGTAGAGCGGCTTGACCGGGATGCCCTCGGGCGTCTCCCACGTCAGGTCGGCCCCGTCGGACGCCCGCTTGAGGGCGGCCCGCCACTCCTCGGCGCTGCCCGCCGCGGACGGGGACCCGAGGCCGATCCCGGTGAAGTCGGGGATTCCCATCACGACACTCCCATGCGGTCGAGGGCGGCGGAGAGGACGGCGACGGCGTCGCACCCCGCGAAGACGTACGAGTCGACACCGGCGTACGAGGCCGGGCGGCCGGCCAGCGACACGTGCCCGGCCCCGGCGGCACGCAGCGCGGCGGCCTCGGCCTCGGCGCGCTCCTCGTACAGGGCGTCGCTGGAGCACAGGCACGCCTCGGTGGCGCCGCTGTCCGCGAAGGAGCCCTCGGTGACGGGCTCGATGCCGCCCGCCTGGAAGAGGTTGGCGGCGAAGGTGAGCCGGGCGGTGTGCGCGGCGGCGGAGCCGAGCGCGGCGAGGTAGACGCGCGGGCGGGCGCCGGTCGCGGCGAGATGGGCGTCGGAGCGGGCGCGCAGCGCCTCGTACGCCTCGTCGCGGCGGACGCGGGGGAGACCGCCCGTCGGCGCGGCGGGGGCGGGTGCGCGGACCACCGGCTTCTCGCCGAGGTGCGGGAACTCGCTGACGCCGGTAACGGGTTCGCGGCGCTTGGCGAGCTGCCTGGTGCGCGCCTCCCAGGTCGCGGCGAGCCGCTCGCCGAGCCGGCCCGAGCGCAGCGCGGCCGCCTGGCCGCCCGAGCGCTCGATCTCCTGGAAGAACTCCCAGGAGGCGTGGGCGAGTTCGTCGGTCATCCGCTCCACGTACCAGGAGCCGCCTGCCGGGTCGATCACCCGCGCGAGGTGCGACTCCTCGACGAGGATCGTGGAGGTGTTGCGGGCGATCCGGCGCGCGAAGGCGTCCGGCAGGCCGAGCGCGTGGTCGAAGGGGTGGACGGTGACGGACTCGGCGCCGCCGACCCCGGCGGCCAGCGTGGCGACCGTGGTCCGCAGCATGTTCACCCACGGGTCCCGGGCCGTCATCATGACGGGCGAGGTCACCGCGTGCTGCAGCTGCGCCCCGGCCGCCGGAGCGCCGCAGGCCTCGGCGACCCGCGCCCACAGCCGGCGCGCGGCGCGCAGCTTGGCGATCGTCAGGAACTGGTCGGCGGTGGCCGCGTACCGGAACTCCAGCTGCCCCAGGGCCTGCTCGACGGTCAGTCCGCCGTCGGTGAGCGCCCGGAGGTATGCCACACCGGTGGCGAGCGAGCAGCCAAGCTCCTGCGCGGCCGAGCCGCCGGCCTCGTGGTACGGCAGGGCGTCCACGGTCAGGGCGCGCAGCCCCGGGTACGACTCGGCGCTCAGCCGGGCCAGCGCGACCGTGGCGGCGAACGTGTCGCCGTCGTACGCCGAGCCGGTCCGCGCCTCGGTGCCGAGCGGGTCGGCGCCGAGGTTGCCCCGGGCGGTCTCGGGGGCCACCCCGCGCCGCTCGTAGAGGCCGAACAGCTCCGCGGCCGCGGCGGCGGTGTCGGCTCCGGCGTCCAGGACGACCGGCGCCAGGTCCAGGTACACGCCCTGCAGCGCTCGGTCGAGGTCGGCGACGGGGATCCCGCCGGCGCCGACGGCCAGCCACAGCGACGTGACGCCGTTCTCCAGGTCCGTGAGCACCGCCTCGGCGTCGGCCACGGCGTGCCGCTGCCGCACGTCCCAGCCGCCGGCGGTGTTGCCCTCGGCGCGCCCCGCCCGTACGAACGGGGCGAATCCGGGCAGTCCGGCGTCCGGCGCCGCGTCCCCGGCCGTGTACAGCGGCCGGGCACTCAGCCCGTCCTCCAGGGCGCTCGCCAGCGCCTCTTCGGCGTCGCTCTCGGGGACGTCCCTGCCCGACCTGCTCAGCACGCCCGCCACGAGGCGCTGCCACTGCGCATGGGTCGCTGCGGGGAAGTCGGCGGCCAGCGAAAGGCCGTCGTCAGGCAGCACAGTCATGTCCGGATGCTAGCCAGATGCACAAAGGAGCAGTACGCCGATCAACTGTGACCTTGACCTCCTTGATTGCGCGCGGGACTCCGTGCATACGGTCAGGCCGCGGGGCCCAGGTCGCCGTCGAGGAGCGTCTGCGTGATCCGGGGCCGGTTCCGGAGCGCCAGGATCTCGTTGGCGAGGTCCACGACCGGCAGGTGGTCCTGGTCCCGCACGTCGACGGCGGCAGCCTTCAGGCCGCGCGGGACGGCTCCGGCGTCCAGGAGGGCGCGCCATTCCCGCGCGCCGAGTTCCAGGAACTCAAGACCGGTGAGGCCGGAGACCTCTAGGGGGTCGGCCAGCGCGCCGGGCGAGGCGGTCAGCGTGCGCAGGCGGGGCAGCCCGGCGAGGGGCGCGAGACGGAACGGCGCTCCGTCGCCGTCCGGGGCCTCGACGGTCAGGACCTCCAGGGCGGGATGGGCGGCGGCCTCGACGGTCTCCAGACCCCCGGTGCCGACCCTGGCCACGGCCGGCCACTGGTCCCCGCGGCTGCCAGGACCTTCCTCCCGCAGCCGGCCCAGCACGAAGTCGGTGAGGGAGTCGGCGACGAGTTCGGCGCCGAGGCTCTGCTCGTGGTCGACCAGGACGACCTGCCCGAGATGTCCGCCGGGGCCGGGTGTCAGGTCGATCGCGAACGTGTCGCCGCCGTTGCTGCCGAAGCCGATCCAGCCCGGTGATCCGGCCAGAGCCTGCACCGCGGCGTCGGGTGTGGTGCGGACCGCTGTCGTCGCGCCGAGGTCCCAACCCGGGTTCCGGACCGCCGCGTCGACGATGTCCAGTTCGTGCAGGCCGGAGAGTTCGCAGCCGACCGCCGCACCCGCGCCGACCGCCCCGTCGAAGTCGTCGCCCCACTCCACCCGCGCCACCCGGTAGAGCACCTTGAGCTCCTCGGGCAGTGTGAGCCCGAGGCGCGTCTCGGCGGCGGCGATCTCCTCCTCCGTCACGCCGACGGCATCGGGCAGCCGTTCGCGCAGCGTCCGCTCCAACAACTCCGGATCCGCCGACGGCGCCGGCACCGCCCCGGGCACCGGATCGGGACGGCGGAGCCAGGGCTCGGGAACAGCGCCGTCGACCAGGACAAGGACCCCCAGGTCCGGGTAGCCCACAGCCGGTTCCACGACCGGACTCGGCCAGACCAGCCCGAGCGTGGTCCCCCCGTCCGGCCGGACCTCCGCCCGGAACGCGACCTCCTCGACGCCGCCGCGCGCGAGCCCCCGCTGTATCTCCTGCACCGCGGCCCGCGCCGTCGCCGACGTGCTCCCCCGATGGGCAAGACTCCAGCCGTACCGACCCACGCGCCCCGCCACCCGGGCCGACCGGCCGGCACGCCGCTCCGTGTCCTCGCCCAGCATGAGCCGCAGCACGGGCTCCCAGGTCGCGAAGGCGTGCAGCGACGACGAAGGGAGTGTCTGATTCACCATGCGACAGACCGTATGCGGAGCCACTGACAGTGAGGTGAACGAGAGTGGAGGGCCGCGGGACCCCAGGGCCCGTCGGGCGGATCGTGGCCGGGGCCGCCCTGCTCCGCCGGACACCCCCTAGCCCTGGCGGGCGGCCCGAACGATCCGGCCCACGACGGCCGCGGCCTGCTCCGGATGCCGCCCCAGCCATGCGCCGAGTTCCTCCCGCACGGTCTCCGCGACGCGGTCGCGCACCGCGGTCCCGCCGAGCGCCCCGTGCGTGGCACCGTGGAACTCGGGTGCGTCCAGCTTCACCGACACGACCGCCGTGAGGCCCACGCCGACGTGCGCGGCGCCCGGTCCGGGATCCGCCGGGCCGATCAGCCGCTGCTCGCGCGCGTACGCGCCGACGGCGGCCGTCATGCCGTCGCGGAAGCCCTCCTCATGCGTGCCTCCTTGAGGGGTGGGCCTGCTGTTGGCGAAGCTTCGGATCTGTTCCTCGGGGGAGTCGCTCCATCGCAGGGCCACCTCGACCGTGCCCGCCATGCGCGGATCGTCGCGCTCGAAGCCGATGATGCCGGGCTGTGCCCCGGCCCTCCCGCCCAGGAACGCGACGAAGTCCCGCGCGCCGGCCGGGTACCGCAACCGCTCCGAGCGCAAAGCGCCGCCCGGATCGCGTTCGTCGGTGAGTGTGATGTCCAACTCTCGGTTCAGGAACGCCAGTTCTCTGAGGCGCTCCCCGAGTGCGTCGTAGGAGAACTCGACGGTCTCGAAGATCTCCGGGTCGGGGCGGAAGGTGATCTCGGTTCCGCTTCCGCTCGCCGGACCCGCGGCGGCGGGCGGGGCGAGCGCGACGCCTCGCGCGTATTCCTGGACCCAGCGCGTCCCGCCACGCCGCACCTCGGCCCTGAGGTGACTCGCCAGGGCGTTGGTGACGAACGGCCCGACGCCGAAAAGCGACACGGGCACGTCATGGCGGCCGCGCGGCCGCGCCCCGGCGTAGAACGTGGTCAACAGGGCTTCCAGGTCGCGCCCGTCGGATTCACCATCGGTGTCCGCGTCATCGGCCACGCGTACGCCGCCGTCGGTGAGGAGGGTGACCGCGACCGAGCCGGCGCGGCCCGCGACGACCTCGTTCACGGCCCCGAAGTCGGACGGAATCCGCATGCGGTGGCAACCTCGCGTTCCTTCCCCCACCCGGGCGAGTGATCAGCCCCCGCCAGGGTCCGCGGGAGCGCTCCGCCCGGGCCCCGCGTACCTAGACTCCCGTCACATGTCCCTCTGGCTGCTCAACCACTTCAGCACCTTCACCCTGACGGTCTGCACCGTCGGTGCCACGGTCGTCCTCGCCGTCGTCGGCAGCCTGCTGCTCCGGCGCCGGTACCCGTCGCTGGCGGAGGGGGAGCACAACGACATGGTCGGGGTGACGCTGGGGATGTTCGGAGCGATCTACGGGATCATCCTCGCGTTCGTGATCGTCACGCTCTGGACGCAGCTGGACAACACCCAGACCATCGTCGCCACCGAGGCCACCGACGTCGCCCTCATCGCCCGGGACGGCGCCGCGTTCCCGGCCCCCGTCCGGGAGAACCTGGACAGCGCGCTCAGTGGTTACGTGCACGCGGTGGTGGACAAGCAGTGGCCCAGGATGCGGGCGGGGCAGCCGAGTTACGGGGCCACCGAGAGCTATCTGGTGAACGCGTTCGAGGTGCTGCAGACGTACGACCCGAAGGGGCCGCGCGAGGAGGTGTTCTACGAGCAGGCCGTCGGCCACCTCAACGACGTCGCCGGGCAGCGGCGGGCCCGACTGAACATGGCCGAGCAGGAACTCCCGCCGCTGCTGCAGATCCTGGCGTTCGGTGGCGCGATCGTGCTGATCCCGCTCACCTTCCTCTACGGCATGCGCAAGCTGCGGATCCAGTTGCTCTTCGTCGCCTCGGTCGCCGGGCTCATCGGCTTCAGCCTGCTCCTGGTGGTGGTCCTCGACCGCCCGTTCGCCGGCGACCTCAGCGTCAGCCCGGCGCCGTACACGGAGGGAGCGCTGGCCCGCTACTGGGATCCGGCGCGGACGGGCGCGGGCGACGTGGGGCCGGTGGCCGGGAAGCCCGTACACCGGTGACCGGAGGCGCGACCGCCGTACTGTCGCCCTTCACCAACTCCGGCAGGAGCAGCCGCGGTTCACGGGCCGTGGGGGCTGCGTTCCCGGTCGTCCGCAGGAGCAACTCCACTGCCTGCCGGGCCATCTGACGCTTCGGCAGCACCACGCTCGTCAGCGGAGACCGGGACAGCAGGCCCTCGGGCGTGTCGTCGTAGGCCACGACCGACAGGTCCTGCGGCACGCGCAGTCCCGCCGCGCGGGCCGCCTCCACGGCCGCGGCCGCGAGCACGTCGTGGGTGGCGAAGAGGGCCGTCGTGTCCGGGGCCGCGCGCAGGGCCGCGCGGGCCGCCGCGAGGCCGCCCTGGAAGGTGGGGGCGGCGGCGGTGTGGACGGCGCTGTCCGGCACGGCGATGCCGTCCTCGGCGAACGCCCTCCGGAAGCCCTCCACCCGTACGGTGTGCGCGGGGCTGGCCAGGACCGCAACGCGCTCGTGCCCGAGCTCGCGCAGATGGCGGCCGGCCAGGCGCCCGCCGTGCGTGTAGTCGAACGTGACGACCGGGAACCCCTCGGGCAGCGCCGCCTCCCACGCGCACAGCACCACAGGGAAGCGGGCGCCGGCCAGCAGCGGCAGATGGTCCGTCAGGTCCTGGTCGCCGGCGATGAGGAGGGCGTCGACGGAGCGGCTGGTGAGGCTCGCCAGATGGCGGCGGGCCCGCTCGCCGTCGAGCCGCGTGGTGCACAGGAGCAGGTGGTGGCCGCGCTCCTCCAGGGCGTCCTCGACCTCCTCGACCACCTCCGCGTAGAACGGCGTCGAGACGGTCGGCACGAACAGACCGACCGTGCGGGTGCTGCCCGTCGCCAGCGAGCGGGCGACCAGGTTCGGTACGTAACCGAGCTCGGCGATCGCGGCGCGCACCCGCGCCTCGGTGGCCGGGCGGACGCCGACGCGCCCGGTCACGACGTTGGACACGGTCTGCTTGGTGACACCGGCACGCTCCGCCACGTCCTGCATGGTCACCATGGCGCGCCCCCGTCCTGCCCCGGTCGAACCGCTCGCACGGGCTCGCAACGTAGCCCCGACCGATCTCGTGGTCAAGAACGCCCGCCCCCTTGTTTTACCGGTCAAAGAACCCCTAGGGTCCGTGCCACCAACGGCGCCGCGTGGTCCGCACGACTTCGAACACCCCCTCCGACAGGGAGTACTCGTGACAACTCCGCGCAGCACATTCGCGGGCAGGCTGACCGGTGCGCTCGCCGCCGCGGCGCTCGCCCTCGCGGCCGGCGGCACGCTCGCCACGCCGTCCTCCGCCACGGCCGCGTCCGCCACGGCCGCGTCCACCGGCGCCGGCAAAGCCGCCAGGACGGGCACCGCCAGGACGGACACCGCCACGTACACCGTCACCGTGGGCGCCAAGGGCTCCTGGACCCACCCCGACGACACCCCCGCCGCCCCCTACGTCGACAAGGACGGCACCTTCTACTTCCAGCAGTCCCACGCCCTCTACGGGGCGAACGACTCACGCCAGTGGAACTTCTTCACCGGCAGCACCATCGACACCGCCGCCCGGTCCGGCGCGATCAGCGACGCGGTCGACCCGGCCAACTCGAACAACCGCAACAACGACACCACCTGGCGCTGCAACAACAGCCCCACCGGCGTCGAGTCCACCCAGGCGCCCGCCGGCAGCGGCTACGCCCACCGCAACTACTGTGACCTGGCCGGGGTCTGGGTCGACCCGGACACCGGCGACTGGTACGGCCTCGTGCACAACGAGTTCACGCCGCAGCCCTTCGGCGACGGCATCCACTACGACGGCATCGACTACGCCGTCTCCACCGACCAGGGCCGCACCTGGACCGTCAGGGACCACGTCATCACCTCGCCGTACAGCACCAGGCGCGGCGACACCACCGCGTTCCCGCAGCAGACGTACCACTACGGCACCGGTGACCCGCGGCTCTTCGTCGACACCGCCTCCGGCTACTTCTACGCCTTCTACGGCTCCCGGATCGTGAACAAGGGCGGCGGCTGGGCCGCGTTCTACGGCCATGTCGCCCGCTCCCCGATCTCCTCGAAGATGGCCCGCGGCTCCTGGCGGAAGTGGTACGGCGGCGCGTGGACGCAGCCCGGTGTCGGCGGCCGCGAGAGCACCATGGTGCCGGTCGGCGCGAGCAGCACCACGGGGTACGTGCCGCCGGCGAAGGAGTACGACCCCGCCAACGCGGGCACGGTCAGCCAGCAGGTCGCGGCCGGCCTGACGCCCCCGACCTCGCCGCTGTTCGTCATGGACATCACGTACAACGCGTACCTCGGGCTCTACATCGGCGAGCCGCAGGCCGTCGACCAGAGCGGCAACGCGCCGCAGGAGCTCTACGCCACCGACGACCTCACCACCCAGAAGTGGTTCAGGCTCGGCGACACCGGCAGCTACAAGACGGCCTCCTGGTACCGCTGGTTCCTCGACAGCGGCAACCGGACCGCGTCCGGGATCGTCGGCCGGAACTTCCGCGCGTACTGCTCCTTCGGCTGCTCCGGCGGCTCCAGCAGCGAGTACGTCAATCTGAGCATCGACACCAGCGCGCCCGCCGCGCCCGTCGACACCACCAAGACCTACCGCATCGCCAACGCCGACGGCCGGGTCCTCGCCCAGGCCGCCACGGGCAGCCCGGCCACCACCTCGCTGCCCGCTGCCACCGGCTCGGCCCTCGAGTCCTGGACCTTCATGGCCAAGGGCGACGGCTCCTACCGCATCGCCAACGCCGCCAGCGGGCAACTGCTCGGCGTCGACGCCTCCGGCACCGGCGGCCGCGCCTGGGGCGCCAAGCCGACGGTCGGCCCGGCGGGCGCGGGCGGCTCCACCGTGGGCCAGGAGTGGTTCGTCGTCCGGGGCGCCTCGCCGACGGACAACGCCGCCACCGGCACGTACAAGCTCGTCAACCGCTACAGCGGTCTCGTCGTCGGCCTCTCCGCCGACACCTCGCGCACCGCCGAGACCACGCCGGTGCGCAGCTGGACCAACAGCACCGGAAACGCGGTGGGCGGCAGCCGTACGGCGGGGGAGCAGGCGCTCACGCTGACGGTGACCGGCACCGCCACCACCCACCTGAACGGCGTGCACACCCTCACCACCGGCGGCAAGGCGCTCGACGACCCCAACAGCAGCACGGCCGACGGCACGCAGCTCGTCACCTGGAACGCGAACTCCGGCGCGAACCAGAAGTGGACCTTCACCCAGCAGTCCGACGGCACCTACGAGCTCAGGAACGGCGCCTCCGGACTGTGCGCCGACATCGACGGCGGCTCCACCAGCGCCGGCGCCCGCGTCATCCAGTGGCCCTGTCACGGCGGCGCCAACCAGCGCTGGACCGCCACCCGGCTGTCCTCCGGCGCCTACACCCTCGCCTCGGCGAAGAGCGGTCTGCTGCTGACCACGGCGTCGACCGCGAACGGCGCCCTGGTCACCCAGCAGCCGGACACGGGCGGCGCGCTGCAGCAGTGGACGATCGGCTGACGGGTCAGTTCTCCGGTGCGGCCGACGGTCCGGTCGTCGTGCCGTCCTCCCGCATCGCCCGGGTCTCGCTCTTGAGGATGCGCAGTGACTTGCCGAGCGAGCGGGCGGTGTCCGGAAGCTTCTTCGAGCCGAACAGAAGGATGAACGCGAGCGCGACGAGCAGCAGATGCCACGGTTCCAGTGCGTTGCGGAGCACGTGAGCCACCTTTCCTGAGCTTGAGTGACGGCACCCCATGATAGTTCAATAGTTGCGCAAGCTTTGAAGTCGCGACGTGGGGGTGGACGAGATGACGGACCAGGAGAGCGCGCTGCTCGTCGGCGGGCCCGCGAGCGGCCTGCGCGTGACGGTGACCGGCCGGCCGCGCATGCTGCTCGTGACCTACCCCTGCGCGGTGGATCCGGACTGCCTCGAGGTGAGGGGCGAGGTGAAGGTGGACGCCGTGCACGTCTACCGGCTCGACCCGCATCCGGCCGACGGGCCGCCGCGCTACGGCTACGACCCGGCGAGTCCGTAGCGCCTCCGCGCCACCCGCAGCGCCACCGCGTACAGCGCGAGCACGGCCGCGAGCAGCACGTAGTACAGCGACGGCAGCGGGGCCATCGCCAGCATCGGGCCCAGGGGGGTCAGGGGCAGCACGAGGCCGACCGCCGCCAGGGCGGCGGCCGCGCGGCGGACCGGGCCGGGCGGCGCGCCGTCGCCGCGGGTGCCGCGCAGCACCACCATGACCAGCGCCTGGGTGAGCAGGTTCTCCGTGAACCAGCCCGCGTGGAAGAGCTCCTGGGCCCGGTCCGACGTCCAGGTGCTGAGGACGAGCACCGCGAAGGTGGCCACGTCCGCGACCGCGTTGAGCACGCCGAAGCCCGCGATGAAGCGCAGGAAGCCGCGGTGCCGCAGCCGGACCGGGCGCCGCAGCGCGGCCGGGTCGGGGCGGTCGTAGGCGAAGGCGAGCTGGGCGGCGTCGAAGCACAGGTTCTGCACGAGGACCTGGGCCGGCAGCATCGGCAGGAACGGCAGCAGGAGCGCCGCCGCGAGCATCGCCGTGACGTTGCCGAGGTTCGACGACAGCGTGACGCGCAGATACGTGGCGATGTTCGCGCCGCAGAACCGGCCCGCCGCGACCGCGTGGTCGACCGCCGCCAGGTCCTTCTCGGCGAGGACCACGTCCGCAGTCTCCCGTACGACGTCGACGGCGCCCTTCGGACAGATGCCGACGTCCGCCGCGTGCAGCGCGGGCACGTCGTTGGCGCCGTCGCCGAGGAACCCGGTCACATGGCCCGCCGCGCGCAGGGCGGCCACGATCCGCGCCTTGTGCTCGGGGGCGCAGCGCGCGAAGACGGTCGTACGGGAGAGGGCCTCGGCGAGCTCGGCGTCGTCGAGCCGGTCGACGTCCCCGGCGGTGAGCACCCGGCCCGGATCGAGGCCGAGTTCACGGCAGGTGTGCGCGGCGGTGCCCGGATGGTCGCCGGTCAGGATCCGCACCGCGACGCCCCGCTCGGCGAGACTGCCGAGCGCCGCGGCCGCCGTCGGGGCGAGGGCGTCGCGCAGCACGACGAAGCCGAGGAAGGCGAGGCCCCGCTCGTCGGCCGGCGTGTACTCCCGGCGGCGGGCCGGGCGGTCCGCGAGCGCCACCGCGAGCAGCCGGGCTCCCGTGTCCGCCTCGCGCGCCGCCCACGCGAGCAGCCGCTCGCGCTCGGCCCCGTCCAGGGCGCACCGTTCGAGCACCTGCTCCACCGCGCCCTTGACCACCAGGATGTCCGTGCCGAGCCGGCCCGGCCGGCGCACGACGGCGGTCGCCAGGCGCCGTACCGGATCGAAGGGCAGCGCGGCCACGCCGTCGCAGTCGTCGAGCGGGTCGTCCAGCGGGACCTCGCCGCCCGCGACGGCATCGGCGGCGTCGAGGACCGCCTCGTCGAGGGCGTCGGGAGCGGGCAGTTCGGCGAGCTGGAGCGTCCACCAGGCGTTGACGCCGGCCCAGCGCAGCACCTCGGGCGCGTCCCGGCCGTGCGCGTCCACCGCCCGCACGACGACCGGCCGGTCCTGGGTCAGGGTGCCGGTCTTGTCCAGGCAGAGCGTGTCGACCGCGCCGAGGTCGTGCAGCGCGGGCAGCCGCTTCACGATCACCTTGTGGCCGCGGGCGAGCCGGGCGGCGCCCCGGGCGAGCACGGTCGTCACCACGACCGGCAGCATCTCCGGCGTCAGCCCGACCGCCACCGCCACCGCGAAGGGCAGCGTCTCCAGGCCGCGCCCGTGCAGCGCGGCGCCGGCCATGAGCACGAGCGGCGGGGTGAGCAGCATGAAGCGGATCAGCGTCCAGGAGATGCCGTGCACGGCCTGCTCGAAGGCACTGTCCCGGCGCCGCCGGGCGGCCCGCTCGCGCACGTGCGCGGAGGCGGAGCGGGTGCGGGCGCCGGTGGCGACGACCACGGCGGTCGCGCTTCCGTACGCCACGCTGCTGCCGAGGAAACACAGGTGCGGCCGGTCGAAGGGGCCCGCGCCTGCCCCGTCCGGCGCGTCGAGCGGATGCTTGGCGACCGGCGCCGACTCGCCGGTGAGCGCGGCCTCGTGGACGCGCAGACCACTGGCGCGCAGGAGCCGTACGTCGGCGGGCACCAGGTCGCCGGGGCCGAGCCGGACGACGTCGCCCGGCACCAGCTCCGTCGCCGGGATCTCCCGGGGCGGCGGCGCCGGCCCGTCGGGCGCCGGGCGGCGCAGCACCGTCGCGGTCGCGGCCACCGACTCGCGCAGCGCGGCCATGGCCCGGTCCGCCCGGTGCTCGCCGGTCGAGCGCAGCAGACAGCTGACCACGACCAGGGCGAGGACCACGGCGCCCGTGCCCCAGGCGGCGACGGCCGTCGATATCAGGCCCAGGCAGAGCAGCACCGCCGTGAACGGGTCGCGCAGCGCGCGCAGGAAGCGCCGCGGCCGGGACACCGGCCGCCCGGCGGGCAGCACGTTCTCCCCGTACCGGGCGAGCCGGCGCGTCGCCTCCTCGTCGGTCAGGCCGCGCGGTCCGCTGTCGAGCCGGCGCAGCAGCTGGAGCGCGGTGAGCGAGGTGAGCGCTTCGGGTGCCGGGGCCGGTGCGGTCGTCTCAGGCACCGGTGCCATGGCGCCGTACCGGTGTGCGGGCGCTGAGCTGGCCCACCATCACCCGTACCACCGCCACCACGTCGGGATCGTCCACGGAGTAGACCTGCCGCCGGCCCTCGCGCCGGGAGCCGACCAGGCCCGCCAGCTTCAGCTTGGTCAGGTGCTGGCTGACGGCCGGCAGCGCGCCGCCGACGCGTTCCGCGAGCCCCGTCACATCGCTCTCGCCCTGCGCCAGCGCCCACACGATGTGCAGCCGCGCGGGCGAGGAGAGCAGTCCGAAGGCGGCCGCGGCCTCCGCGAGCACCTCGGCCGGAGGATCCGCGAACCCGTCCGCGGCTCCGTCTGCGGCCCCGCCCGCGACTGCCGCCACCCCTGCGCTCCTCTTCCGGCCCGAATCGAAGCCCCAAGTCTACGGGGGGACGCGCCGCCTACTGCTCGGCGAGGACCACCACCGCGTCCTGCGGGCCGAGGACCAGCGGGGCCGTCTTCGACGGGTTGAGGAAGATGCCGTAGGTCGGCGGCTCCTCGCTGTGCCGGGCGAGGCGGTAGCCGATCGCCGTCTCGCCCTCGCGCCGCGCCGCCTCGACGACCGTGGCGAAGTTGGCCTCGGCTCCCGGCACCACGTAGTCGGACGCCGGCTTGAGGTAGATCTCGGAGCCCTCCGGGTTGAAGAGGTCGACGAAGACGTCGTACAGCGCACGGTTCTCGGTCAGCTGGGTGAGCAGCAGGCTGATCACCTTGGTGCTGACGATGAAGTCGTCGGCCTTGGTGACCTGGGCGACCTCGCGGTTGGCGTCGTCGTTCATCTCCGTGACGATCGAGTAGGGGTCGCCCAGCGCGTCCTCGATGTCGCGCAGGTGGAGCAGGGTGACGAGCGTCCGGTCGTCGGCGGGGCCGGGGGCGACGGTGTCGTCGGAGAGGACGACGATGTGCCGGTAGCCGCCCAGGTCCAGGGCTTCGAGCGAGGAGCGGCGGGTCGGCTCGCAGTACTTGTAGCCCACCGTCAGGTTCGTCACCGGCTGGTCGAGCGCGGTCTCGGGGCGGCGCGGCGCCGCTATGTCGAGGGTGGAGCCGGGCTGCACGAAGCTGTCGAGCAGGGTGACGAGCTTGGCCGTGCGGGAGTTCTCGCCGATGAGCAGCGTGCGGTCGAGGGCGGGCGGCTGGGCGGGCGCCGAGGTGATGGCCTCCTCGACGACCCGGGGGCGGGTCCGGGCGGGCCGGATCAGCAGGTCGTCCTCCGCGATCACGAGGAGCTCGTCGCCGGCGTGGACGACGGTGTCCATGGCCGGATTGACGAGCACCTCCCCGCCCCTCCGGCGCAGCCCGGCCGGCGCCCCGATCTCGAAGGCGTGCAGGGCCTCCCCGTACGTCTTCCCGACGAGGGCCGGTTCCTCGCGGAGGTAGAACTCGTTGCCGACGAAGCTCAGCAGCTCGTTGAAGACGCCGGACAGGCCCGTCTGGCGGTGTGCCTGGGCGATGAGGCGTACGGCGATGTCCTCGGCGTCGATGACGAGCGCGCCCTCACCCGCCGCGAGCCGGGCCGCCGCGAGGTTCTCCGAGTCGTGCACGGCGGCCACGATGTGCGGGCGGGCGCCCCGCCACGTACGGCTGTGCAGGAGCAGCAGGACCTTGATGACCTCGACGTCCCGGTCGTGGCCCACGGACGGCAGCACCATGACCGACTTCGCGGTGTCCGGGCTGACCAGTTCCAGGTCGGTCCGCACGAGCGGGTTGCCGGAGCGGCAGATGACCCGGGTGCTGCCGGTGTCCGGGATCCGCGCCCGGATCGCGTCCTCCATCGCGACCTTGTCGCGGTCGGCGAGGATCACCACGCACGAGCGCCGCTCGCTCTGGTTGGCCTCGACCAGCTCGGCGACCACGGTGAAGACCTGGTCCGACCAGCCGAGCACGATGGTGTGCCCGCGCTCGATCAGCTGCGAGCGGCCCTTGCGCAGTTGGTCGATCTTCTGGTTGAGGCCGGTGGTCAGCACACCGATGAGCGCGCTGACGATGAAGATGCCGCCGATTGTCACGGCGAGCATCAGCCCGAGGAAGACGGGGCCGCCGGTGTCGCCGCCCATGGTGCCGGCGTCGAGCGTGCGCAGCAGGCTCATCCACGCGACGCCGAGCCAGCCGCCGTTGTCCTCGGCGTCGGTGTCCGTGAACGCCACGACCAGCGTGGAGACGAGGGTGATGAGCAGCAGCGAGGCCAGCGCCAGCCAGCTGATCAGCGCGGGTGTGCCGCGGTCCATCGTCCCGTCGAACCAGTACCGAAACCGGGTCCGCAGCCTGTCGCGCACCGCCGATCCTCCCCCGTGAATGCCGTGATGGGTCCCGGTGATCATTCTTCCACCGGGGTCGGACAGCTCTCGGGCCGGTACCGGGTGCGGCCCGCCGCTTCCGCGACGGGCCGCACTCATGGCCTTGGCGCGGCTACGGCGTCGGGCCTAGCTGCTGCCAGGCGTCGCTCGCACCGGGCTCGTCATCGGCCCTGTTCCACCACTTCGCGCGCCAGTAGAACCCGTTCCACGACACCGTGGAGGCCCAGGCGCCCGTGGTGTCCCCGGCGACGATCCGGGTGCCGGGGGAGGTGCCGGAGTCCTCCGGGGCGGCGAGGTAGGCGGGGGCCGCCCACCAGTCGTCGCCGTCCGCGTAGGCGGCGAGCCCGTACGCGGTGCCGTGCACCGGGCCGCCCGAGACGGTCCGGTCGAGCAGCGGCCTGCCGGCGGTCGCCGGATCGGTGCTGAGCGGGGCGAGCCGCCACCACTGGTCCACGCCGCCGTCGCAGTCCCGCACCGTCAGGGCGGAGCGGGCCGTGGTGGCGCCGAGGCACTGGTCGTGGCCGCTGCTGGCGGAGGTGATCCGGTACCAGCCCGCGCCACCGTCCTCCCGCACGTCCCACAGCTGGTTCTGGTTGCCGTCCTGCTTGTCGACCAGGTGCGCGTCGCCCCAGCCGCCGGGGTGGTCGAGGACGTTGCCGCTGTTGCGGTCCTCGATGATCCACTTGTCTCCGGTCCGCCAGAACGCGAAAGACGGGTTCGGGTTGTAGGCGTGGCGGCTCCACGGCGCCGCCTGGCAGGCCGTGCCGTCCGCCGGCGCCGGCGGGTCGATCACGCTCACCCCGCGCCGGGCGTCGCCGGTGGAGCCGTACTCCTGTCCGCCGACCTTGAAGGTGACGTTCGCGGGGCCGGTGATCGGCAGGTAGTACTTCACGTCGATGTCCTTCGACCTGCCCGCCGGGATGTCCTCGCAGTAGCCGAGCTTCAGCGTGAGCCGGTGGAAGTCCCCCTTCAGACCGCCCGCGTTGGAGCCGGTGTGCCCGGCGGTCAGCCCCTTGAGCTCCTGCCAGGACCCGTCCTTGACCAGCGCGGACGTGGACGTCGGCAGGTCGAGCGCGATCTCGGTGCCCTGGATGAGGGGCTGCCCGGACTTGTTGGTGATCCGCAGCCTGGGCTGGAGCGGGTACAGGTCCGTACCGTAGTCGACCAGTTCCGCCGTCACGTCGAGGACCTGGCGGGGCAGCGCGGTGGCACCGGCGCGCTCCGCCCCGTACGCGCCCGCGCCGCGCAGCGCCGTGTCGAGCCGCGTCGTGAGGTCGTAGCCGATGCCCCATTCGCCGCTGTCGCGCCGCGTGTAGTCACCGGCCAGCTCCCACACCATCACGCCGCCGATCCCGCGGTCGGCCACGTACGCCGCCTTGGCGTCGACGGACTGCTCGTCCTCGGTGGACAGGAACGTCCGCGTCGTCCCGTTCCACAGCCACGGCGCCTTCAGGGTGTCGTCGTAGTGGCGCTCGTAGGAGCCGGCGCGCGGGGCGGCCGGATCGATGCCGTAGTTCCACAGATAGGCCGGCGCCTTGCCGTCCTGGAGGTTCTTGGCGTGCCACATCGGGTTCGAGCCGGCCGGGACCTCCTGGCCGTAGGCGTCCCGGTCGTGCCAGATGTTGTCGACGCCGGTGGCGCCGTCGCCGCACGCCTGCCCGCCCAGACCGGTCCCGGGCAGACACCGGGACTGGTCGCCCTTGGCGCCGCCCCACAGCCCCGCGCCGACCCCGCCGCTGACGTTCCGCCATCCGCGCGTGTAGTAGGGGATGCCGAGGTTGATGCGGCCCGGCTGGAGCGCGCCCCGGTAGTAGTGGTACGCCCAGTCGGTGTTGAAGTAGCCGGTCTTCCCGAACTCCGGCGTGCCGTACACGCTGCCGCCCGTGGCGTTCGCCAGCTCGGCGTCGCGGCCGTCGTCGTACAACGGAGCCTGCGGGCCCACGTAGTCGTTCCAGGAACCGTGCAGGTCGTACGTCATGACGTTGACGAAGTCCTGGTACCGCAGCGCCGGCTGGGCGTCCGTGCCGCGCACCAGATAGCCGGAGCCGGAGGCTGCCGACGTGAGCAGGTAGTAGCGCCCCTGGGCGCTGCCCGCCCGGTCCAGCTTCGCCCGCAGCGTCCTCATCAGCGCGTTGTAGCCGTCCGGCAGGCCCTTGCGCTGGGCGTCGGTGATCTGCGACCAGTCCGTCGGGTTGCCGGTCTGGGGCAGCTTCGACGGGTACTCGTAGTCGATGTCCACGCCGTTGAAGCCGTACCGGCCGAGGAAGTCGACCACCGAGTCGGCGAAGGTGTCGATGCCGGCCTGGTTCACCGAGCCGTCGGCGTTCGTCGCCATCCGGTAGAAGCCGGCCGTCTCGGCCCAGCCGCCCACCGAGATCAGGGTCTTCACGGCCGGGTGCGCCCGCTTGTACCGGGTCAGCAGGTTGAAGTGGCCGCGGTACGGCAGCGAGGCGTCCATCTCGGCGCCGGCCACGCCCGGCCAGGTGAACGAGGTGGCCTCCGGGCCGACCGCGATCCGGTGCGACGGATCCACGTGCGCGAAGGCGTAATTGATGTGGCTGACCTTGCTCCACGGGATGTTCTTCACCAGGTAGCGGGCCTCGCCGTTGCCGCCGGTGCGCCATCCGGTGAAGTACCCGACCACGCGCCGGCTGCGCCCGTTGCCGAGCCACTCGCGGCCCTCGCCGTCGTACACGTCGCAGTAGCGCGGGCTGGTCCCGGGCACCGGCGTGAGTCCGTCCGGACGGCAGTCGCCGCTCGCGGCCGGCTTGGTGCCCCGGTCGTCGGGGCTGGTGTCCACGGGGTCACCGGCGGCCGTCGGGTCCCTGCCGGGCGGGGGAGTGACGGGGTTGGCGGGGGTGCCGGGGTGGTCGGTGTCGTTGCCCGCGCAGGCACTGAGCACGAACTCCGAGTCGTCGTAGGCGTCGAAGACGGTCAGACACTGGCCGGTCGCCGCGTTCCTGAGCCAGGTGCCGGCGAACGTCCACTGCTGGTTCTTCCCGTCTCCGCAACTCCATTGCCGTATGCGTCCGTTCGACACGTCCGCGTCCAGGCACTTGCCGCTGTGGCCGTTCACCATCCGCGACCGGTCGTCGAACGACCACTGCTGCTGAGTCCCTTGGCCGCAGCCCTGCTGGCGCACCCGGCCGCCGTCCCGGCGGCCGTCGCCGTCGGCCGGATCCACCTCCACGCACCGGCCGCTGAACCGGGAGCGTACGGTGCGGTCGTCACTGGTCGCGAAGCTCCGCCGGTCCTGGCTCTTCCAGCCCACCGGCACCGGCCGGCCGTCCTGGCCCGGGTTGCGGTTGATGATCTGGGCGACCAGACCGCCGCCGGGGTAGTCCATCATCAACACGCCGGTGTTGTAGGCGATGTCGGCGTGGTCGAAGTAGTCGTACGCCCAGTGGTTGACGCCCCAGTAGCCCCGCCAGCCGCCGGCGGTCTGGTACGGGAAGCCGCCGGCCAGACCACTGCCCGGATCGCCGGCGCCGTTGAGCCAGGTGTAGTACAGGTGGTCCGGGTCGGTGTCCTCGCTGGCCACCTCGATCTTCGTCCGGACGCGGTCCCATTTCCACTTCGCGTCCGAGACGGTGAACTCGTAGGCGTCCTCGACGAGGCGCTCGCTGTTCCCCGAGTTCAGCCCCCAGCCGTTGATCGTGCCGCCGCAGGCACCGCGGAAGGTGTTGACGACGATCTTCCCGCGGACGTCGCCGATCCTCGGCGGTGCCGGCCTCGGGGTTCCGTCGGGACGCGGGACCGACGGGCCCCAGAAATACTGCTTGTACGCGACCTTCTCCGTGTACTTCCTGAGCTCGGCGTCCATCTCCGCCGCGGCGTCGTCGCCGCAGGAGCCGCCTTCCTTCTTGAAGCTCACCAGCACCGTCTCCGAGGGATGCGCGGCGAGCCACTTCGTCAGCGGATCCAGCACCCCCTCACCCAGCGCGTGGTGCTGCCCGGCGATGCCGTGGTACAGCCACAACTTGTCGTCGGGATCGGTCCCGTTGGGATAGACCCGCAGGTCGAGGGCGCGGATACCGGAGTTCAGCTGCTGCGTCAGTCCGGTCTGCGAATCCGGCGGGAACCACTCCTGCGCGGTCGCGAGATCCCCGCCGTAGTAGGCCATGGTGTCGTGGGTGCCCGGGATCGACATGAACGCCAGCGGCGTGTCGTCCGGCACGGTCCTCATCCAGTCCGGGTTCGACGTCGTGCCCAGGCTGTTGTAGTACGCCCAGCCGTACGAGCCGTCCGCGGAGGCGGCCTGTGCGGGAGCCGCCTGCCCGATCACGGCGACGAGCCCGGCGAGCAGGGCCGCCACCAGCCCGAAGGGAAGAAGGGCGGGGCGGCGGGGTCTCGATGTCCGGCCGGATGATCTGCGCGGCCTGTGAGCCATGGATGATCCTTTCGACATGCGCGCCGATGTGGGTGTTCTCGCCGGAAAACGTTGTCAAGGAGCGTTCAACGAATACTCAACGTCGGGTTACCGCCGCCGTTTCGCGCCGCCTGGCCCGGTTCCGGTCGCGGAGCCGGCCGCCACTCTTGACAAACGGTCATGCTCCTGACAGCAGTTGGTCTCTACACCGAACAGAGCCGCACTCACCGCAGCACACCCACAGGGGGGCGATCAGCGCATGACCAGGCCTGAGAGCACGGGACACGACTACGACGTCGTCATCAGCGGAGCGAGTCTCGCCGGCAGCGCCGCCGCGATCCTGCTCGCGCGCCGCGGCGTCAGGGTCGCACTGCTCGAACGGCGCTCGGACCCCGAGGCGTACAAGGTGCTGTGCACCCACTCCATCACGGCCAACGCCTACCCGGTCCTCGACGAACTCGGCCTCGTGCCGGCGCTGGAGAAGGCGGGCGCGGTCCGCAACGAGGCGCGCTGGTGGACGCGTTGGGGGTGGATCGAGCCGCACGCCGCGAAGGCGGGACCCGAGCTGCCCTACGCGTACAACGTCCGGCGCAGCACCCTCGATCCGCTGATCAGGTCCCTGGCGGCGCGGACGCCCGGCGTCGAGCTGCTGCTCGGTTACCAGGTGACCGGTCTGGTCCGGGAGGCCGGGCGCACCGTGGGCGTCCGGGCGTCGGGCCCGGAGGGCGAGCGCGAGATCCGGGCCCGGCTGGTGGTCGGCGCCGACGGCAAGGACTCGGCCGTGGCGAAGTACGCCGAGGTGCCGACGCGGACGCACGAGAACGCGCGGTTCGGCTATCTCGCGCACTTCCGGGACCTCCCGCTGCCCGGCGGGATCGGCCAGACCTGGTTCCTCGAACCCGACATGGCGTACGCGTTCCCGAACGACGACGGGGTGACGGTCCTCGCCGTACTCCCGGGCAAGAAGCGGCTGCCGGCCTTCCGGGAGGACCTGGAGGGCAGCTTCCACGAGTTCGTCCGCGCCCTGCCCGATGCGCCGCCCATCGACTCCGCCGAGCGCGTCTCGAAGATCATCGGCACGGTCGACTACCCGCTCGTCACCCGCGAGCCGACCGCGCCGGGCCTCGCGCTGATCGGCGACGCGGCCCTGACCGGCGATCCCCTGTGGGGAGTCGGCTGCGGTTGGGCGCTGCAGTCCGCGCGGTGGCTCGCGCAGGCGGTCACCCCGGCCGTCACCGGCCGCGGCGACCTCGACCAGTCCCTCGCCGCGTACGCCCGCACCCACCGGCGCCGACTGCGCGGCCACCAGTCCGTGGCCGTCGAATTCGCCGCCAGGGCCCGCCCGTTCAACCCGGGGGAGCGGCTGATGTTCTCGGCGGCGGCGCGCGACGAGGCGATGGCGCGGCACATGTACCTGTTCGCGTCCCGGCTGATCGGTCCGATGCGCTTCCTGAACCCCGTCGCACTGGCCAGGGCCGTGGCCGTCAACCTCAGGCATCGCGGCGCGGCCGCGTCACCGGCACGGCCGTGATCCCTCAGCGCCCGCGGGCCGCCAGGCGGTCGAGGTGCCTCTGGACGAGCTTGGCGAGCGCGGGCCCGTGCTCGTAGCCGAGCGGGGCGAGCTCCGGGGGCAGCACGTAGCCCTCGGGCATCGGCCCGTACGTCTGCTCCATGAGCTGCCGGTGGGCGTCGGCGAGCAGACCGGGCCAGTCGCCGGTCAGCGGCGGGCGCACGCAGCGCCGCGTCCAGGTTCTCCAGCCGGCGCCGCGCGTCCAGGAACCGCTCCTGCGGCAGGGAAACCACCTGTAACGCCCGGTCGTTGTCGAGCGGCCGGTAACCGGGTACGCCGGCGGGGGAGACGCCCTCGACGGGCAGGCCGTGCCGCGCCCCGACGGCCCGCACGGCCAGGAGCGCCGACTCGTCCAGCGGCCCGGACACCGCGTTGAGCAGCAGGTACGTCCCCGCCCCGTAGCCGTCCGGCCGCGCCGCCGTCCCGGCCTGCTTTTGTACCGCCGCGCGCCAGGCCGGCCAGCGCGCCGCCGCCTCCACGGCCATCCCCAGGCGGCCGTGCGCCAGGCCGACCAGCGCGCCGCCGCCTCGTGCCCGCGTCCGTCGCGTCCGCGTCGGTCACGTCCGCGCCGGTCGCGTCCGCGTCGGTCACCTCGACATCCGTCACGCCCACGTCCGTCGCGTCCGCGTCGGTCGCGTCCATGTTCCCGTCCGTCACAGCGTCCCGTCCCGTCCCGTACGCACCGGCTCACAGGCTTCCCCCGGCGCGCGAGGTCACACGCCCGGCGTCAGAGGTCCCCGGGGACCCTCGACGTGCCCATCGCCGTGCGCAGCGCGTCCAGGAACGCTCCCGGCTGTTCGGCGGCCGGGTCGTCCCGGCAGTCCTCGATGACGTGCAGCGGCCAGCCGTACCGTTCGCTCGCCGCCCGCGCCGTCCGCAGGCGTACCTGGAGGTCGTGCCGGCCGTGGATCAGATCGGTGGGGACGCCGATGCGCGCGAGGCCGGCGGGCGGGACGGGCGGCACACCGACCCGCGGGATCAGGCTGCGCAGGGCCGCCTGCACGCCCGGTGTCCTGGCCCGGTCGAGGGCGTAGTCGAGGAGCGGCTCCCAGTGCTCCCCGGCCTGTTCGCCGACCCGGTCCATGTCGAGGAAGCACCGGTCGAAGAGGCGGTCCCGGCTCTTCGCGGTGGGCCGGGCGACGAAGCGCATCATGGGCACCGCGAAGCTCGGCGCCGGCCGGAACCAGCCGAGACCCAGGGTGTCGACCAGGACGAGCCGGGCTGGCCGGTCGCCGTGCCGCACCGCGTACCGCACGGCGATCGCGCCGCCCAGCAGATGGCCGACCAGCACGGGCGGCTCCGCCCCGCAGGTCCGGTCGATCAGCTCGTCGAGCCAGGCCACGACCCCGTCCGAGTCGAGGCGCCCGTCCCGTACCTCCGACGCGCCGTGGCCCGGCAGGTCGGGAACGATCACCCGGTGGGTCCTGACCAGATCGGGGACCACGTTGAGCCAGACGGCGGCGAACTCGCCCTGGCCGTGGAGGAGCACGATCGGCGGCCCGTCACCGCCCTCCAGGACGGCGGTGTCCACCCCTGCGGCAAGGATCCGCCGCTCGGTCAGCGGCATGGCGGCCGTCAGCTGTGCGCGCGTGTCGTGGGTGTCGTGGGTGTCGCGTGTGTCGCGCGTGTCGTGCGTGTTCATGTCGGCCTCCCTGCTCGGTGCCTGTTCCTGCTCTCTGCCGACGAGGCCAGGATCCGAGCCCGGCGGGGGCGTCCGCATCGGGCGCACGCACCAATCCGCCGATGCGTGACGTATGGGTGTTTCTCCGTACCTCGACGCGGGCGGGGTCACACGAGGTCGTGCTCGTACGCGTACGCGGTGGCGGCGGCCCGCGAGGAGACGCCCAGCTTGGTGAACATGTTGCTCACGTGGCGGGCGACCGTCTTGTCGCTGATCACCAGGCTCTCCGCGATCTCCCGGTTCGACGCGCCCGTCGCGATCAGCCGGAGCACCTCGATCTCGCGCGGCGTCAGCCCTCCGGGGCCCGGGCGCCCGGCCCGGTTCGCTCGTCCCATGAGCCGCCGCACCTCATCGAGGGCCGGCTCCGCACCGAGCCGCTCGAAGACCTGGCGGGCCGCTTCCAGCTCCATCTCGGCCGTGTCGTCGTCGCCGACCTGGCGGTACGCCCGCGCCAGTCGCAGTCGCACCCGCGCCGCCTCGTAAGGAGCCCCGTTCTCGTGCCAGGCGGTCCACGCCCGGCGCAGCGCGATGCACGCGGCGTCCGGTTCGCCGGCGGCCAGCAGCACCGCCCCGTGGGCATGGGCGGCCACGGCCCGCAGGTACGGCGAGTCGAAACCGGCGGCGAGCTTGTCGAGCTCGTCCACCGCCAGCTGCGCGTTCTCGACGTCTCCGGCGGCGAGCTCGATCTCCACACAGCCGGCCAGCACCCTGGGCCGCTCCTCCGGCCCCTCGGTCTCCAGGAGCGCGCGGCGGACGGCGGCGGCCGCGTCGCCGGGCCGGCCCTGCTCCACCCTGAGCAGGGCGAGTCCCGGCTGCGCCGGATGCCCCAGGGCGCCGGCCTCGCGGTAGCAGCGCTCGGCCCGGACGTACTCGCCACGCAGCCGGAACAGCTCGGCGCGCTGGTACAGCGCCATGCCGAGGACCGGGTCGCCGGGCGGCACGGACAGGTGCTCGCACGCCCGGCGCGCCTCGTCCATCGCCTCGGCCCACTCGCCGCCCAGCTGCATGATCTCCGAGCGGTGCACCATGCACTGGCCCCGGTAGGGCCGGAGGCCCTGCTGCGCGGCGCACCAGCGACTCAGCGCCGCGGTCCACTCCCGCATGCGGCGCAGGTCGAAGACGCCTCGGCAGGCGAGGATCACCGCGCAGTAGACGATGCCGGCCGTGATCGGCGAGACCTCTCCCGTGGTCACCGCCACCATCGTCTCGTCCAGCATCACCACACCCTGCGCCACCCGCCCCTGCGCCATCAGCGACTGGCCCTGCCCCAGCCCGCCGAGCGCCCGCAGATCGGCGTCACCGAAGCGGTCGGCGATCTCCGTGATCTCCACGAACGAGCGCCTCGCCGCCTCCGCGTCGCCACCGTCCAGGGCCCGCAGGGCCGGGGGAACCCGCAGATATCCCTGCTCGGCGCAGTCGAGCGCCGCGTCGTCGAGGACGCGCTGCGCCCGGGCCAGCCAGCCGCCGCCGCGGGCGTGCTCTCCCTGGAGCAGCAGCGTGAGCCCGAGCCAGAACGCGCACCGCGCGGCCGAGGCCGTAGCGCCCTGATCCCCCGGATCGCCGTGATCCCCCGGATCCCGGTGTTCCTGACCCCTCTGAGATCCCTGGTCGCTCTGAAAGCCCTGATCCCCTTGGCCCAGGAACGCGCGATGGGCCCGCTCCCAGGCCCCGGTCGCCGCCTCCACAGCACCGGTCAGGTACGCGGCCCGCGCCAGCCGGTCGAGATCGTCGGCCCCCAGCGGCGCCCGCAGATCGGCGGCCGACAACTGCTCGTACGCGTCCCGCCACGCCAGTCGCTCGTACGCCTCAAGCCCCTGCGTACGTGGATCAACGGTGCCCACGAGCGCTCCCGCCGGCGAGGAGTCCGTACCGGCAGCGTACGCGTCACGACCACGCGGTGCGGAGCTGCTCGTGGTGGGCGGCGAGCCAGGTCGCGAAGTCCTGGAGGGCGGGGTTGAGGTCGCGGACGGCGGTGAGGTCCCGGGCCGCGGTGACGCGGTGCTCGCAGTCGGCGTAGTACTGGAACATGTTGCCCGTCTCGTCGGCGCCGGGGAATCCCTGCGCCCGCCATTCGTCGGGGGTGAGCGGCTGGTAGCGCACCGGCTCGCCGACCGATTCGGTGAGCGCCGCGGCCATGTCGGCGACCTTGAGATGCTCGCCGGCGATGCTGACGGTGGCGGCGATGAGGTCGGTCCCGCGCCGAAGGACGGCGAGAGCGGTCCTGCCGATGTCCTGGACCGCGATGCCGGAGAGCCGCTTGTCGCCCATGGGATAGGCGAGCCGGTGCACGCCGTCCTCGCCGCGCTGCGGAGCGAACGAGCCGAGCAGGTTCTCCCAGTAGAACGTCGTGCGCAGGAACGTCGTCGGCACTCCCTCCTCGGTGAAGAAGTGGTCCGCCTCCGCCTTGCCGTCGAAGTGGGGCACCTTGTAGTGGTCCTGGAGGGTCGGCATCCGCTCGTCGTCGAGGGGAACGCAGTCGCGGGTGTCCTCCAGCGTGGACCAGATCGCGTGCTGCACCCCCGCGTGCGAGGCGGCCCGGGCCACGGCCTGGGCCTGGGCCTTCTCGCGTTCGGCGGACATGTGCTCCCAGAAGTTCGTGACCACGAACGCGCCGTACGCGTGCTCGAAGGCCGGCGCCAGACTGGCCTCGTCGTCCATGTCGGCCCGGACGACCGCCACACCCAGCCGCTCGAGCTCCCGCGCCGCGTCGGATTCCGGGTGCCGGGTGACGGCACGGACCTCGAAGTCCCCGTCCCGGTCGGCCAGGACCGCCCTGACGAGACCACCGCCCTGCCGCCCGGTGGCACCGATCACCGTGATGATCCTCTTGTCGGTCATGATTCGATCGCCTCGCACGTCTTCCCCTGCGCGTTCCCTGCCTGCGCCTGGGCATGCACACGCGCCTGCACACCTCACCCCTAAGCCGCTGACCTGCGAAAATCGACTGGAGAGCTGCTCTGAGCTGCGGCGATCCATCCTTCAGGTCATTTCGCCGTGCTGCCGCCGGATGCGGCCGATTTTTCCCAGCGGCTCCCCAACGGGGCTTCATCCTCAGCATATTGTCCCCGTGGAGAGTCTCGGAGGGGACTCGCCGCTGGCCAGTGGGCGACTGCGCACGGTGGGCTACACCACATCGACTGGCCGTCTCCCGTTCTGCGTCCTGCCGGGGTCGCTCGGCCTGGCGGCGAGCCCATTCCGGCTGCGCAACCGGGCGGCGTCCCACGGACGCGACCCGCACCGGGTCGTGCGACTCGTGCTGGGTCGGCGGCCCCCGCCGCTCAGTGCGGTGGAGGCGTAGCGCGGCCCCATCCGTGGCGAGAGCATCGTTCGTCCAAAGCTGTGCCTCGGATGGGGCTGTCGAGCAGCGGATTCCCAGATGAACTTCTGCGGTTCAATCCGAAAGGGCTGCAGTGGCTGTCATGGCAGCCATGGAGGCGATCAGCCGCCACCCGATCTCGTGCGCTGGGTCGAGTAGGGACTTGTCCGCTCCTTCAAGCGCTGCAAGGAGCGTCTTGATTTCGGTCCGGTCGCCACCATCGACGGCGCCCAGGAGTTGGAGCACCAGTAGCTTCAGCGGCTGGTCGGGCTCTCTTGCCAGACGTTCCCCATCGGGATGGTTGATGATTTCCACCAGCTTGCGGAGCACGGGAAGGGCCGCGGTGTCGTTCTGGATGAAGGCCATGCCGACTTGCAAGCCGACGTTGTGGACGGCGGTCGCAATGGGCATGGGGTCCAAAGTCGAAGTTGTCGCGAAGCCGGCGAGCTTCGCGAGCTCGGCCTCAGTTCCGCTCCAGCACTTCTGGAACGCCAGAGCCTCCGCCAACAGGGCGATTACGTTGATCCGCATTGCCAGGGGAAGCCGAGGATCGCTCAGCAATGTCCGGCACCGTTGCTCGATCTCGTGGTCGGGCAGGTCCCTGCCACTCAAGGCCTGCGTGATCCGGCCGATCTCGGCAAGGAACTCGGAGACGGCCGTGTTGGGGAGCCGTTCGGCAAGCGTCTGCAGGTCGGTGATCAGACCGGCCACCGGCTCGCCCGGCACCTCGCGATGTGTTGCTGCACGGAGCGTGACCAGGACATTGGCGACCGGGTTGACCGCGTCGATCGGGCGAGATTTCGCGATCTGCTGGGCAAGTTCGTGGATGCGCATCAGGTGCGGGAGCAAGTCGTCCAGTCGTGCACCCTGCTTCCTCATCAGATCAACGAGGGGCACCCGTGTTTTGAGTTCGAGTACCGGTGCCGGGACCGTGCGGTCCATGAGGATGGCCAACTCCGACTCGAAGGCGATCCGGGCTTCGTCCAGACTTCCCGTACGGAGGTGAGCCGTTCCGAGGTTGCCGTACAGGACGGCGAGATCGTCGGAGGTGATCCCGAGCCGAAGGGCGTGCCCGGCGAGGCATTGTGCGTGAGGGACCAGCTGGTGCATGCGGTGTTCGTCCTCGTCGTCGATGAACTCCGCGAGCCAGCCCTGGGTGTGAAAGGCGGCGCGGCTGAGGATCGGCTCCATGCTGCCGGAGCCTTCCAGCCGTCCTCGTACGACATGCTGCACGATCTCATTGATGCTGATCGTCTCGTCGAGCTCGTCGTTGTGATCCGGCCCGTCTTGATGTGGGGCGCCCGCACTGAGTGGTTCGCCTCGTTGTACGAGGGACTCGCTCCGCAGGGCGCGGTGGATCTCCAGCACGCTGAGAGAGTTCCGAGGCGACTCGACCATGACCATCGGCCCCTTCAGGCCACTGCGTAGCGCTGACTCTTTCGATAGCACGGCCGCAGCGACCATGAGCTGGAGCGGGATTTGGCGGGAGGCCATGTACGAGGCAGCGATGATCGATGCGAGTGCCGCACTCGATGTGTCCTGCTCCCGCTCGTCTTTCGCAGCGCGGCCGATCCGCTGCAGTGCCACCAGGATGGCCGAGACCAGCGTGCGAGGGTAATCGGCTGGGACCGACTGCTCGTCGTCCAGCGCTCGATCACGGATAATCTCCAGGTAGCGCGGCGCCTCCGCGAGTCCGAGCCCACAGCCGGCCAGGTAGCCACAGGCCAGCTCGATGGCCAGAGGCCAGTGCTCCAGGTTCCGCACCAGCTCGGTTGCCGTCTGCTCATGCGTCTCGCTCCACAGGGCGTTGTCCGCGGACAGGCGGAGTCGGACCAATGAGACGGCCTCGTCGGTGGTGAGCTGTGCGACGTTCACCCGCCGTGGGTGGGTTGCCCAGCTACTCTGGTTGGTGGAAGTGATGATCACGTGGCCCCGTCCACCGGTGGGCAACCAAGGGAGGAGTCGGCGACGGTCCGATGCGTTGTCGACGACCATGAGCCATCGGCCTGGGAGTGCGCTCAGGAGGGCGCGCACCCTGTTCCGCAGGACCTCGGAGTCCATGTTCGCCTGCTCGTGCTGCGGCGCGAGCCAATCGTGCAGGATGCGGTAGGAGGCAACCAGAGCTGCATCGCTTTCCGCATCGAGCCAGAAGATCTGGTCGTACGAATCCGCGACGTCGTGGGCATAGGCGGCAGCGGCACTGGTCTTCCCGATCCCGGACAGGCCCAGCACGGCACAGCTTCGTACCACTCGGTCCTCGGGTGACTCAGTGAGCGCCCGGTGCAGGCTCGCCATCAGTTCAGGCCTGGGTAGATCCGGCTGTGAAGGGACGGGCCCGACCATGATGCCCCAGTCGAAGTTCCCCAGGTCGTGGGCGAGGTGAGTGGACTCTGTCAGCAGTTCGGAACGGAATTCATCCAGGGTCAGCACACCGTCGAACTCACCGCAGGCCCTTCGGAAGATCTCCGACACCAGGTGATTGGTCATGCGCCCTGCCGAACGCAGGCCGAGGCCGCTGCGCTGCTTCGAACGAAACCTCCTGATACGCTCCCGCAGGTGTTCGCGCAGCTCATGAGGCTCGCGGGAATCCGGCACGATGCGAGCGCGACTCAACCGTGACAACTCGTCGTGGTTAAGGCTGTGCAGGTTCTCTTCCTGCTTCGGACTTCGCTCCAGAAGCGTGGCCAGCTTCAGTCGCAACTCCTCAGGATCGGTCAGGTCCAGGAGGCGGTTCAGGTGAACGGCCTTGGCATGCAATCTCATATTCGTGATCAAGCTGTAGGTCTTGGCCCTCGGCCTGGCCTTGATCATCCGCACGAGTACGGCAAAGGCGGCCGGGGCGGACAGCTCGGTGCCAGGGCCTCCCGATTTCACTTGTGCCGCCAGCACGGGGGAACTGCCGTGACCCACCAAATCGAAGTCGATCGCGTCTGTGTCGTGGGCTGCCTCTCCGATGGTGCACGTTGGTTCGATTAGCGCCGCACTTACACCTGGGCGCAGCCCCTCAGCGGTGGCCAGTAGCTCCTCAAGCGTGACCAGATATTGGTACTGAAATCCGAAGGCAGCAGCCTGCCCCCCACGCTCCGCCATATCGGCTGTTCCTTCCCTAACGGCAAGCCCTTGCTGGTCGTTCAAGGCTAAGCAGAGCCGCTGACAACGCGGTGTGTCCTGAGAGGATCACGCGAGACGTGGGAGAGTCGGCTGCGATCAGGCGCACCCGAAGGACTGTTGATCATCCTCAAGGGCATGGTTTGAGGCACACCCTTGCGGCCGTCGTGAGGAAGAGGCACGAGCCGCCTGGAATGCCTGCGCTCGGGGCCTGGTTGGTAGGTCGCCCTTGCGCATGATTGCACCCGCTAGCGGATAGCTGGAGGGCGTCGGGGAAGACATCTGCGCCGGCCGTATCTCAGGCCGAAGGCTGGGCCTTCCAAGAGCGGGCCAGAGACTCGTCCCACGCAGACTCGGCGTCGTAGTCGAAGGACGCTGCCCTGCAGCCCCGGTTGCGGGCAGGATTGCAATGGACCCAATTGTCTTCGCCAGGACCCAGCTCGATGGGCTTCCGGCAGTTGCGACACTTTGACCGCTCGGTGGCCGAGCTGATGCTCTCTGCCAACTCGTCGATGCGCTCGAGTAGCTCCCGCGCAGTCATCTCGGGGTTCTCTGTGGCAAAGAGGGCGACCAAGCGGCGGGCGCTCTGGACCGTGGAGGCGTTCAAGGTAGTGAATCCCTTCTTTGGCTGGATGTGTGGCGAACCCATCCGATCCTGCCCGACACGGGCTGAGCATGCCCTGGCTACGAGAGATCCCTTCGGGGCAGGGGTAGACGAGACCCACCTCTGTCCCAAGAGGCAGGCAGGAGCACGCGTGCACGAGGCCATGGCGGCAGGTCAAGCGTCTCTATTGCGTCGCGTCGCAGCTCTCGCAGCGGCTCACAGCCACCCGCTCGGGGTTGCCCTGGGTGGCGTGGAGCGGGTTTGAGGGCGAGAGGCGGCGCCATGCCCCGGGGGACGGGGCGGGGACCCACCCATAGCGGGGCGGCTGGATGTCGGTCGGGACGATGTGCGTGCAGCCGGGCAGGTGGGCCTTGCCGCTGGCGTGGATGATGATCGCAACCGCCGGCCAGCCGTCCCATTCGCTGGTGGGTGCGCTACTGCGCGGTGCGCTGGGAGCGCAGTCTGCGCAGTTGTGCATCTCGTGGCGTTCGCAATACTGCATCGCTCTCTCCCCGTCAGGTCCGACAAGCAGCCTACTTGTCCCGACCGTGGTGCCAGTCCGTTTCCCGAAGGCTGGCCGCCGACATGATGGGCCGTCAGGGATGGGGCATTCCGCCTTCGGTGGCCGCCGAGCTGCGCGCACATTTCCTGCAGCATCCGGCCATTGAGGTCGAGCTGCCCTGGGGTGGCCCCGAACCCGATCGGGAGAGGCGCTCCTTCCCGCTGCTTGTGACCACGACCTTCGGCAACGCGATCCGCGCCAACATCTTCAACGACGAGGTGTGGAAGCCCGCCCTCGCGAAGGCCGGCGTGATCCCTGTGAGGGAGAAGCGCCAGCGCTGGAAGGCCTCCCGGAAGGACGGCTTCCACGTGCTCCCCGGCACACCTACGCCTCCGTGATCCTCGAGGCGGGCGAATCCGTCGTCGCCCGGTGGCTCGGCCACTCCAGCCCGACCATCACGCTCGATCACTACGCCCACTTCATGCCCGAGGCCGGCGGCAAGGGTCGCGCGGCAGTCGACGCGCTGCTCGGCGCGGCCCCTCAGTACGTCCCAGAAGACCTCGCCCTTGCCTGAGAACGGGTGGCACAGCACATGCTGCGCCACCTGTTCTCGTTGGTGGGTCAGGCTCTGCGTTTCATGCCGCTCGACGCCAGGGCAGGCGGGACCGCCGTGCAGGTAGTCCGAGCAGTTCGTGCAGCGCCTTACCCTTGTGTGCCCATTGATCGAGTCGGTCGCGGTCGACCCAGTGGACTCCGTGACGGTCGCCCCAAGCCATGGCGTCGCGGGTGAAGGAGCCGTTGGTGACGACGACGGCGTGGTCCGCCTTGTGCGCGGGCCCTGCGGTGCCATTCACCTCGTACATGACCGACGAGCCGACCTTGCCGCCGACGCGGGTGTGCTTCGCCTGCACGACGATCCGTCCGAGGGGTACCAGGGTGCCGATCACGTCTGCAGCTTGGTCCCCGCCGCGGCCCACCTTCGTGGCGGCCCAGCCGTCGCGGACGAGGAGATCGCGCAGCGCGTACTCGAACTGCTGGTCGTCCATGGCGTCCAACTCGGCCAAGGCGATGCGCAGACGAGCCAGCCTCTCGCCATCCGCGCGGTTCCGGTGGGAGCGCCGTATTCGGAGGCAAGCCAGGCCGGTGGCGAGGACGAGACCGATCAGGACCAGTAGTGGCCGGCTCTCGACGGCCTTCGTCAGGAGGCGCGATGCGGCCTGTACCAGGGCGACCGCGAGCGCGAGGGCGACGGCTGCCGCGCCCAGTAGGTCTGCGGTACCGCGCGGTCGCCACCGGCTGCTTCGCCGCCGCCGGGCCGTCACTGCCCGCCCGCGGGCGCGGAGACGGCGGGCTTCGGCGTGGGCTGCTGTTCGGCGGAGCCGTCGCCGAGCCCGAAGACCTGCCCCCAGAGCCACACCACCGCACACAGGCCGGCGATGGCCCAGACGCTCAGACCCTTCACGGCCTTCGGGCCCGGCTTGCGGCGGAGGTGGCTGCGTACGCGCACGTATCCGTCCGGAACCTTCGGCATGCCGATTCCCTCCCCATCGGTCCGCGCCGTGCGGACCTCCAGGTCGGTTGTAGCGGCGACCACCGACAGAACCTGATGCACCGTCATGATCGTTCGGGCAGCAAGGGTGCAAGTCGGCCATGTCTTCGGGAATGTCCAAGCGACTGCACAGCCCGCTGGCCTGCGTCGGAGCTTCTCGGTCGGGTGCCACGCTGCGAAATCGCAGGGTTCGCCGAATGGCCATTTTCTGCGGAGCGCGGTCAACGGCGACTGCGCCGGGCGCCGCCCCCATTGCGGCGACGACGCCGAGTCGGAGCGACCCCCTGCCGCGCATCCTCCCCAGATTCTCCCCACGGGGCCTCAGGGGGCACAATTGTCGATTTGCTCGCGTTAAATCGATCAAGCGTAGGAGGTGGCTCACTACAGCCAGTCCCGTTTCTTGAAGATCACGTACAAGCTCGTACAGACCACCGCCATCAGCAGGATCGCGAAGGGATATCCACCCGCCCAGTGCAGCTCCGGCATGGTGTCGAAGTTCATGCCGTAGATGGTTCCGACGAGTGTGGGGGCGAACAGGATGGCGGCCCACGAGGAGATCTTCTTGATCTCCTCGTTCTGCTCGAAACCCGCCTCCGCCAAGGCCCGCATCTCCGCGTTCTGTTGCTGGGTGACCAGGGTGGCGTTGACCGTGAGGATCTCGGTGAGGGCCTGGCGGAAGCCGTCGACGCGTTCGCTGGTGTGCGTGACGTGGTCGGCGACGTCGCGGAGGTAGCGCTGGAGTTCCTCGTCGGTGCCGTATTTGGCGAAGCCGGCCATGAGGCCGTGGAGCATGCCTACCAGGGGGCGGGTGGCGCGCTGGAACTCGACCATCTCGCGGGAGAGTTCGTAGATGCGGCGGGAAACCGCGGGGTCGCCGCCGAAGACCTCGGTCTCGATCTCGTCGATGTCGTTCTGGACGCCGGCGACGACCGGGGCGTAGCCGTCGACGACCGCGTCGAGGATGGCGTAGAGGACGGCCTCGGGGCCGAGGGCGAGGAGTTCGGGGGTCTGTTCCATGCGGCGGCGCACGGCGGAGAGGTCCGGGGCGGCGCCGTGGCGGACGGTGATGAGGAAGTCGGGGCCGACGAAGACGTGCAGTTCGCCGAAGTCCACCTCCTCCGGGGCGTCGAGATAGCGGGCGGCGCGCAGGACGACGAAGAGGGTGTCGCCGTAGCGTTCGAGCTTGGGGCGCTGGTGGGCCTCCATCGCGTCCTCGACGGCGAGCTCGTGGAGGTCGAACTCGGCGGCAAGGGAGTGGAGTTCGGACGCGGTCGGGCGGTGCAGGCCGATCCAGGCCATGCCGTCGGGATGCTCGCGCAGCTGGCGGAAGGTCTCCGCGAGGGTGGCCGGGGAGGAGACGTGGCGGCCGTCGCGGTACAGGGTCGCCTGGACCACGCTCGGCCGGTCGGGTCCGGGATCCGCGGGCGGCTCCGCGGCGTGGTGCCGGGCCGTGCTCGGGCGGCGGTCGGTCATCGCTCGGCCTCCTGGAAAGTCGGGGAACTCCCGGGTTCGCAGGATATACGGGTGGAAATCGGGCCATCGTGCCGACATTCCTGCCGCGGCACCGCGGCCGGTCCGGCCGCCAAGCGGACAGGATCGGATCTGACCTCGATGGGCCCGCCGGGCGGGTCCGGCGCGCCCAAGCGGACAGGATCTGACCTCGATCGGCGTTAGCGTGCCGTCCATGGCCCCCAAGACGACGCCTCCGCTCCTCTCCACCCGCGCCCTCAACCGCGCCACCCTCGACCGCCAGCTCCTGCTGCGCCCCGCCCCGCTCGGCGCCGAGGAGGCCGTCCACCACCTTGTCGGCCTCCAGGCGCAGAACACCAAGCCCCCGTACTACGCGCTCGCCGCCCGCCTCGACGGCTTCCGGCCCGAGGAGCTGTCCCGGCTGATGGAGTCCCGCCGGGTCGCCAGGATCGTCTCGCTCCGCTCCACCGTCCACACCCACACCGCCGCCGACGCCGTCCCCCTCCGCCGGCTCGTCCAGGACGGAGCCGTCGACCGCGAGCTGAAGATGTTCCGCAAGGGGCTCACCGGCGTCGACCTCGACCGGCTCACCGAACTGACCGCCGCCTACGTCGACGAGCGGCCCCGCACCCCCAAGGAGCTGCGCGAGCACCTCGGCGCGGAGTGGCCCGACGCCGACCCGCAGGCCCTCGGCATCGCCGCCCGCTGCCTGCTGCCGATGGTCCAGGTCACGCCGCGCGGGCTGTGGAGGAGGAGCGGGCAGGTGGCCCTCACGAGCGCCACCCACTGGTTCGACGAAAGGGAAAAGGGCGAGTCCGGTGGGGCCGGTGGGTCCGGTGCGTCTGGTGCGTCCGGCGCCGCCGACCTCGACCTCACCGTCCTCCGCTACCTCCGCGCCTTCGGCCCCGCCTCCGTCAAGGACATGCAGACCTGGTGCGGGCTCACCCGTCTCCGTCCCGCCTTCGAGCGGCTGCGGCCGGACCTCCTCGTCTTCCGCGACGAGCACGGCACCGAGCTCTTCGACCTCCCCGACGCCCCGCGCCCCGACGCCGACACTCCCGCGCCGCCCCGCTTCCTGCCCGAGTACGACAACCTGCTGCTCTCCCACGCCGACCGCACCCGCGTCGTGCCCGCCGACCACCGCACCCGCACCTGGACCGGCAACCAGGCCCACCGCGTCTTCCTCCTCGACGGATTCCTCGCCGGGATCTGGCACCTGGAGGAGGGCAGGGAGCGGACCGTCATGACCGTCGAGGCCTTCACCCGGCTCACCAAGGCCGAGCGCGCGGCACTCACCGCCGAGGCCGAGCGAACCCTGCGCCTGCTCGCACCCGAGGACATCCCGTACGAGATCCGGTACGCGGCCACGTAGAGCAGCCGCGCCGGCCCTCAGCCTCTGGGGCAGCCGTCCCCCAAGGCAGTGTCGCCTCAGGGCAGCCGTCCCCCAAGGCAGCGTCCCCTCAGGGCAGCGCCCCCGCCCGGCGCGCCGCCACCACCGCCTCCAGGCGCGTGTGCGCCCCCAGCTTCCGCATCGCCGAGCGCAGATAGCCCTTCACCGTCTCCGGGCGCAGCCCGAGCCGCTCCGCCACGACCGCGTTCGTCGCACCCGACGCCACCGCCGCCAGGACGTCCGTCTCGCGCGGGGTGAGCGTGACCCCGGAGGACGACCGGTCGCCGGCGCCGGAGGCGTTCTCCAGGCGCCCGCACACCGCCCACAGGCGTTCCCGCAGCTCCGGGTCGGTCACCTTCGGCGCGAGCTCGCGCAGCTCCCCGTACGCCTGCCGCATCTCCTCGCGCTCGGCCATCAGCCGGCGCACCTCGTCCTGTACGGCGAGCACCTGCTCCACGTCCCGCGCCGCCGCGACCGCCGCGTCGAAGACGCGTTCGCCGATGGGCAGGGCGTCGCGCAGCGCCCCGTACAGGACGCCCCGTACCTTTCGCCGTACGACGAGGGGCACCGCGATCACCGAGCGCAACCCCTCCGCGGAGACCGGGCCGTCGTACTCGTGCGTGATGTGCCGGGCCGAGGCGTAGTCGGTGACCGCGCACGGCCGGGACAGGGCCAGGCACTTCCCGCCGAGGCCGGAGCCGGTCGAGATGACGAGGCCGCGCAGGGCCGGCGTCACCGCGCCGTGCAGCTCCGCGATCCGCATCGCGGAGCCGTCGTGGAGCAGCCCGCCGAACGCCACCTGGAGCCCCGTGGCGCGGCGCAGCCGCAGCAGGGCGTCGCGCAGCTCCGCCGATTCGGCCGCTTCCGGCACGGGTTCCGACACGTGCCCCGGGGCGCGCTCAGAGACATGGTCCGAGACGTGCTCAAGGGCCTGCTCCGGCACGTTGTTCTCCTTCGTCGCGGCCTTCACCCCCGAACGGGGGTAGTGAGACCTGGGTCACTGATTACACGATGTCCGAGGCCGGTCCCGCAACGGATCGGTCCCGCCACGAGGAGGACGCATGACCACGACGAGCGCGACGGAGGCGACGGAGAGGTTCCGGGCCGCCCGCGACTTCCTGCTCCAGCACCGGGAGGACTACGAGACGGCGTACGCCGGCTTCGCCTGGCCCCGCCCCGACCGGTTCAACTGGGCGCTCGAATGGTTCGACGTCATCGCCGCGGGCAACGACCGCACCGCGCTGCACATCGTCGAGGAGGACGGGCAGGAGACGAAGCTGAGCTTCGCCGAGATGTCCGACCGGTCCAACCGGGTCGCGAACTGGCTGCGCGCCCAGGGCGTGCGGGCCGGTGACCGGATGATCGTCATGCTCGGCAACCAGGTCGAACTGTGGGAGACCATGCTCGCCGCGATGAAGCTGCGCGCCGTCGTCATCCCCGCCACCCCGCTGCTCGGCCCCGCCGACCTGCGCGACCGCGTCGACCGCGGCCGGGCCCGGCACGTGCTGGTACGGGCCGAGGACGCCGCCAAGTTCGACGACGTGCCCGGCGACTACACCCGGATCGCCGTCGGCGGCGAGGTCGGCGGCGAGGTCGGCGGTGACGGAAACGGCGCGAGCGACGGCACCGGCGGCAGCACCGGCACCCGTACCGGCACCCCCTCCGGCTGGCTCGCCTACGAGCACGCCTACGCCGAGTCGCCGGCCTTCGAGCCCGACGGCGTCACCTCGGCCGACGACACCCTGATGCTCTACTTCACCTCCGGCACCACCGCCCGTCCCAAGCTCGTCGAGCACACCCACACCTCGTATCCGGTCGGCCACCTCGCCACCATGTTCTGGATCGGCCTCAAGCCCGGCGACGTCCACCTCAACATCTCCTCGCCCGGCTGGGCCAAGCACGCCTGGTCGAACCTCTTCGCCCCGTGGAACGCCGAGGCGACCGTCTTCATCCACAACTACAGCCGCTTCGACCCGGCCCGCCTGATGGCCGAGATGGACCGGCACGGCGTCACCAGCTTCTGCGCCCCGCCCACCGTCTGGCGCATGCTGATCCAGGCCGACCTCGGGCAGCTCGCCACCCCGCCGCGCGAGGTCGTCGCCGCCGGCGAGCCGCTCAACCCCGAGGTCATCGAGAGCGTCCGGCGCGCCTGGGGTGTCACCATCCGCGACGGATTCGGCCAGACCGAGACCGCCGTGCAGGTCTCCAACAGCCCCGGTCAGCGGCTCAAGGAGGGCTCGATGGGCCGGCCCAGCCCCGGCTTCCGCGTCACCCTCGTCGATCCGGTCAGCGGCACGCCCGACGTCGAGGAGGGCGAGATCTGCCTGGACCTCGCCGCGCGCCCGGTGGGCCTGATGACCGGCTACCACGGCGACCCGGAGCGTACGGCCGAGGCCATGGCCGGCGGCTACTACCGCACCGGTGACATCGGCGCGCGCGACGAGGACGGCTACATCACGTACATCGGCCGTGCCGACGACGTCTTCAAGGCCAGTGACTACAAGATCTCGCCCTTCGAGCTGGAAAGTGCCCTGCTCGAACACGAGGCCGTCGCCGAGGCCGCCGTCGTCCCCGCCCCCGACCCGCTGCGGCTCGCCGTCCCCAAGGCGTACGTGGTCCTCGCGGCCGGCTGGGAGCCGGGTCCCGACACCGCCAAGGCGCTGTTCGCGCACTCGCGTGAGGTCCTCGCCCCGTACAAGCGGATCCGCCGCATCGAGTTCGCCGACCTGCCGAAGACGGTCTCCGGCAAGATCCGCCGCGTCGAGCTGCGCAATCTCACGGCGGAGGGACAGACCGGCACCGAGTACGTGGAAGGAGACCTCGCATGACGACCGGGACCGCGGGCCTGTCGGAACTCTCGTACGCGCACGGGGTGTCCGACACGCCCCTCCTCGGCGACACCATCGGCGCCAACCTCGACCGCGCCGTCGCCACCTGGCCCGAACGCGAGGCCCTGGTCGACGTTCCGACCGGACGGCGCTGGACGTACGCGCGGTTCGGCGCCGACGTCGACCGGCTGGCCGACGCGCTGCTCGGCAGCGGGGTGACCAAGGGCGACCGGGTCGGCATCTGGGCGGTCAACTGCGCCGAGTGGGTGCTCGTCCAGTACGCCACCGCCCGCATCGGCGCCGTCATGGTCAACATCAACCCGGCCTACCGCGCCCACGAGTTGGAGTACGTGCTCCGGCAGGCCGGCATCACGCTGCTCTTCGCCTCGCTCACCCACAAGACGAGCGACTACCGGGCGATGGTCGAGCAAGTGCGCGGCAACTGCCCGGAGTTGCGGGAAGCCGTCTACTTCGGCGACGCGAGCTGGGACGAACTCCTCGGCCGCACCGCGCCGGAGGGCGTGGTCCCGGCCGGACTCTCCTGCGACGAGCCGGTCAACATCCAGTACACCTCGGGCACCACCGGCTTCCCCAAGGGTGCCACCCTCTCCCACCACAACATCCTCAACAACGGTTATTTCGTGGGCGAGATGATCGCCTACACCGAGCAGGACCGGATCTGCATCCCGGTGCCCTTCTACCACTGCTTCGGCATGGTGATGGGCAACCTCGCCGCCACCTCGCACGGCGCCTGCATGGTGATCCCGGCCGCGTCCTTCGACCCGGCCGCCACCCTGCGCGCGGTGCAGGAGGAGCGCTGCACCTCGCTCTACGGGGTGCCGACGATGTTCATCGCCGAGCTCAACCTGCCCGACTTCGCCTCGTACGACCTCTCCACGCTCCGCACCGGCATCATGGCGGGCTCGCCGTGCCCGGTGGAGGTGATGAAGCGGGTGGTCGCCGAGATGAACATGGCGGAGGTGTCCATCTGCTACGGCATGACGGAGACCTCCCCGGTCTCCACCCAGACCCGCCGCGACGACGACCTGGAGCGGCGCACCGGCACCGTCGGCCGGGTCATGCCGCACGTCGAGGTGAAGATCACCGACCCGGCGACCGGCCTCACCGTCCCGCGCGGCACGGCCGGCGAGCTCTGCACCCGCGGCTACAGCGTGATGCTCGGCTACTGGGACGAGCCCGCGAAGACGGCGGAGGCGATCGACGCCGGCCGCTGGATGCACACCGGCGACCTGGCCGTGATGCGCGAGGACGGCTACGTCCAGATCGTCGGCCGCATCAAGGACATGATCATCCGCGGCGGTGAGAACGTGTACCCGCGGGAGATCGAGGAGTTCCTCTACGGCCACGCCAAGATCGCCGACGTGCAGGTCGTCGGCGTCCCCGACGAGCGGTACGGCGAGGAGATCCTGGCCTGCGTGATCCCGCGCGACCCGGCCGACCCGCCGACCCTGGAGGAGATCACGGCCTTCTGCCGGGACCGCCTCGCGCACTACAAGATCCCGCGCCGGGTGGAGATCCTGGCCGAGTTCCCGATGACGGTCAGCGGGAAGGTACGGAAGGTGGAGCTCCGGGAGCGGTACGGGACGGCGGAGCGCTGACGCGGACCGCCGCCACCTCGCGGCGCATGCAGACACGGGGCCAGGCGGCCAGACCGTGGGCCGCCTCGGCCAGGCTGATCTCGCGCAGGCCCTCGGTGAGCGCGGGATCGCCCTCGTCGAGGCGGCGGAAGCCGAGCCGGGCGTAGTACGGGGCGTTCCAGGGGACGTCGGCGAAGGTCGTCAGGGTCAGCGCGCTCAGACCCTGCTCCCGGGCGGCGGCCGCGAGATGCTCGATGAGCGCCCGCCCGACGCCCCGCCCGGCCGCGTCCGGGTGCACCGAGACCTGCTCGATGTGCGCGGCACCGTCCACCGTGTCCGCCAGCAGATACGCGACGGGCCGTCCGCCCGCCCCCTCGCCGCCGTCCCCGCCCGACTCCTCCACCGCCACCCACGCCCGGCCCGCGCTGCGATAGCCCTCCAGGACGTCCAGCGGCAGCGGTTCGTCGTCGGCGATCTCCCCCATCCCGAGAGGGCGGAACGCCTCGCCCGCGGCGCGTTCGATGTCCTGGAGCAGAGGGAGTTCGGCCGCTTCGGCTACTCGGATGCGCATACGCCAGTATGGCGCGGCGGGGGTGGACGCGGGGCCGGAGACGGCCTGAAGGGGCCGGGCCCCGGGCCTTCGCCCCGGCCCGGGCCTCGGCCGCCCCGCTTCGGCCCCGGGGCCGGGCCTCGGCCTCCGTCCCTGGCCGCCGGGCTGCCGTGCCTGGCCTCGAATCCTCCCCTCCGTCTCAGTCCGGCATGCCGCCCGGGCAGCTCGGGCCGTTGTCCGGGTTCCAGCCGCGGCCCGTCGCGTAGCCGTCGTCGCGGTTGTGGTGGCGGCGTAGCAGGCCGCCGTCGCGGGAGAAGTGGGGCAGGAAGAGGGTGAGGGCCGGGTCGCCGTAGAGGGCCACGTACAGGAGTACGTCCTTCGCGTCGGTGACCTGGCGGCGGTGGGCGGGCAGGGGGTGTCGGGCGCGGAGGTTCGCCAGGAGGCGGCGTGCGGCGCGGGTGGTGGACGGGACGCAGAGGAGGGCCGCGGCGGCGAGGACCGGTATCGCGCCGAGCGCGAGCGCGAGCAGGGAGGGCAGGGGGTCGCCTGCCGTCGGCGCCGTCGCGAAGAGGCCGATGCCGACCGTGACCGGCACGCAGACCAGCAGCACCCGGGCCGCCCGGAGCCGCCCCGGCGGGCGCAGCAGGCCGCTTCTGCCGAGCTCCGCGCGCAGCGCGTCGAGTGCCTGCCGGGCCTTCGGCCGCCCGGCCAGGACCCGCAGCGCGAGGGCCCGCTGCAGCGAGCGGTGCACGCCGAGCTGGAGCGGGTCGCGGGTGCGGCCGGCCCCGCCGTTGGCGCGAACCGTGCCCCGGCGGCCCGCCGCCACCGCCCCGCGCTGGTGCAGCGCGACGAGCGCCACGATCACGGCGGCGCGCGGTCCGCCCCGCAGCAGCGCGAGCGCCTCCGGAGCCAGCTCCGGGCGCTCCTGGCTGCGGGTACGCAACAGCAGGCCCGCCAGGAACAGTTGGACCACCGCCGCCCCAAGGAACCACCACATCCCCGTTGTCATGGTGTTCACCCCCCCAGGATGTTGTGCCCGGGGTTGGGGCGGTCATCACGTACGAATGGCCGAAATACTCACTGAGCCACGGGGATGACGCGGATCACGGGGCTCCGGTCGCGAGGAGTTCACCGGCCGGGCCGTTGACCGGTTGCGGCGTGCCCGTCAGGTCGAGCACAAAGAGCGGGACGCCGAGGCCCTCGGCGCGATCGTGGGCCTCGGGCGTGTAGCCGGCCAGCGAGAAGTAGACGCTCACCGCCGCGTTGCTGAGCCCGTTCAGCCACAGGCACTCCACCGCCCGCAGCCCGGTCGGCCGGGTGCTCGGATCCACCTGGGCGACGAGCCCGGGTGCGCGCAGGTCGACGGCCGACGCCGACCGCTCCTCCGGCTGGACCACGTCCCGGAAGCCCAGCCAGCGCAGATACCCGGCCGAGGCCGCCACCGCGTCCCGCGTGGTCCGGATCGTGACCGGGCGGAACGCCGTGCGCGGCGAGGCACCGGCCTCGGCCCGCCCCGGGTGCGGGGCCGGCGGCGGCAGCGGCGAGGGATGGCGGCGTGCGAAGGAACCGGGCGAGGAAGGCGAGCCGGGTGAGGAAGGCGAGCCAGGGGAGGAGGGAGAGGAGGGGGAGCCGGCAGCCCCGGTAGCCCCGGTGGGCCAGGGGGAGTCCTGCACGGGCGCGTCCGACTGGTCGGCGGCCGCCGGTCCTGCCGCGGGCCCCACGCCGGCCTCGGCACCGCCGGGCCGGCCAACGGGCCCGGCGCCTGTCCCACTGGCCTCGGCACCGCCAGACCAGCCACCTGCCCCGGCACCAGCCCCGGCGCCTGCCTCGTCGGCCGGCCCGCCACCTGCCCCGGCACCAGCCCCGCCGGCCGGGCCGCCGCTCGCCTCGGAGCCCGGGCTGCCGGCCGCCTCGGCGCCGCCGGGCCCGCTACCCGGCCCCGCGCTTGCCCCGCCGCCCGGCCAGGCGCTCGCTCCGGCGCCCGCCGCGCCGCTCGCCGCGCCCCTCGCCCCCGTACCCGGCCCGCCGCCGGGCTCCCGTACCGCCCGCGCCCCGTCCCCTACCCCCTCTGCCGCATCCCGCCCGGCCACATCCTGCTCCGCTGCACCCCGCCCAGCCACGCCCCACTCCGCCGCATCCCACCCCGCCGCGTCCCGTACCGCCACCCGCAGTACCGCCCCGCACGGGCAGCCGACTTCCGGGTGGGGCCAGTCCGAGGTGCGGGCGCAGGCGGTGCAGCGGACCGTGACCCACTCGTCCGACCAGTTGCGGTGCGTGATCGGTACGGCGGCGGCGCCCGGGATCACGGGTGGCGCGACCGGGGTGCCGCAGACGCAGGGGAAGGCGGGCGCCGCGTACCGGAGTGTGCGGAGGCATTCCGGACAGCGCACCTGGACCGACTCACCCACTTGCGAACCCCCTCTGCGTCGTGCGTCCCCATAGTCCACCAATCCGGACCCCCAAGGGGGGCACTTCGGCCATCACGCCCCCGTCCCGTGCCCGCGGTGGCATGCCGCTGGCATGTCACCGGCGTGGACGTCTCTTGACGCCTCTCCACACCCCCACCTACATTGCTTCCGTATAGCAGAACAGTACTTCCGCATTATGGAAACAAGCCGTCAAGGCCCCGGAGAGGGAGCACTCCCATGCCTCGTATGACCGCCGCAGCAGCGGCCGTTGAGATCCTCAAGCGCGAAGGCGTCACCAACGCGTTCGGCGTGCCCGGTGCGGCGATCAACCCCTTCTACCGCGAGCTCAAGAACGTCGGCGGCATCAGCCACACCCTGGCCCGCCACGTCGAGGGCGCCTCCCACATGGCCGAGGGTTACACCCGCGCCAAGGCCGGCAACATCGGCGTCTGCATCGGCACGTCCGGCCCCGCCGGCACCGACATGATCACCGGCCTGTACTCGGCCATCGCCGACTCGATCCCGATCCTGTGCATCACCGGCCAGGCCCCGGTCTCGAAGCTCCACAAGGAGGACTTCCAGGCCGTCGACATCGCCACGATCGCCAAGCCCGTCACCAAGGCCGCGACGACCGTCCTGGAGGCCGCGCAGGTCCCCGGCGTCTTCCAGCAGGCCTTCCACCTGATGCGCTCCGGCCGCCCCGGCCCGGTCCTCATCGACCTGCCGATCGACGTCCAGCTGACCGAGATCGAGTTCGACCCGGAGACGTACGAGCCGCTGCCGGTCTACAAGCCGTCCGCGACCCGCGCCCAGGCCGAGAAGGCCCTGAGCTTCCTCCTGGAGTCCGAGCGCCCGCTGATCGTCGCCGGCGGCGGCATCATCAACGCCGACGCCTCCGACCTGCTCGTCGAGTTCGCCGAGCTGACCAACATCCCGGTCATCTCCACCCTCATGGGCTGGGGCACCATCCCGGACGACCACGAGCTGGCGGCCGGCATGGTCGGCGTCCAGACCGCGCACCGCTACGGCAACGCGACCTTCCTGGAGTCGGACTTCGTCCTCGGCATCGGCAACCGCTGGGCCAACCGCCACACGGGCTACAACCTGGAGGCGTACACCAAGGGCCGCAAGTTCGTCCACGTCGACATCGAGCCCACCCAGCTCGGCAAGATCTTCGCCCCTGACTACGGCATCGCCTCCGACGCCAAGGTCGCCCTGGAGCTCTTCGTCGAGATCGCCAAGGAGCTGAAGGCCGCCGGCAAGCTGCCCGACTTCTCCGCCTGGGCCGCCTCCGCGCAGGAGCGCAAGGCCACCCTGCAGCGCCGTACGCACTTCGACAACATCCCCATGAAGCCGCAGCGCGTCTACGAGGAGATGAACAAGGCGTTCGGCCCGGAGACCCGCTACGTCACCACCATCGGTCTCTCCCAGATCGCGGCCGCGCAGTTCCTGCACGTCTACAAGCCGCGCCACTGGATCAACTGCGGCCAGGCCGGCCCGCTCGGCTGGACGATCCCGGCCGCGATCGGTGCCGCCACCGCCGACCCGGAGACCCCGGTCGTCGCCCTCTCCGGCGACTACGACTTCCAGTTCATGATCGAGGAGCTGGCGGTCGCCGCCCAGCACAAGGTCCCCTACGTCCACGTCCTCGTGAACAACGCCTACCTGGGTCTGATCCGGCAGGCGCAGGGCGGCCTCGGCATCAACTTCGAGGTCAACCTCGAGTTCGAGAACATCAACACCCCGGAGATCGGCGTCTACGGCGTCGACCACGTCAAGGTCGCCGAGGGCCTTGGCGTCAAGGCGATCCGCGTCGAGGACCCGAGCAAGCTCGGCGAGGCCCTGGAGCAGGCCAAGAAGATGGCCGCCGAGTTCCGCGTCCCGGTCGTCGTCGAGGCGATCCTGGAGCGCATCACCAACATCGCGATGAGCAAGACGGTCGACATGAGCGACGTCACCGAGTTCGAGGAGCTGGCCACCGAGCCGGGCCACGCGCCCACCGCGATCAAGGCTCTGAAGGTCTGACCAGGCATTGAAAGTCGGACCAGGCCCTGAAGGTCTGACCGCACTGGTGGACTGACCAGGCTGCCGTGACAAGGCCCTCGCCCCGTTGAGCACCGGGGCGGGGGCCTCATCGTGTCTGTGCCCGTACGAGGACGGCGCCCGCCTCCGTCCAGTCGTACAGCACCGAGCGCCCCGCCCGACGCCGCCGGACCAGCCCCGCGTCCAGCAGCACCTTCAGATGCCGGCCCACCGAGCCGAGTCCCTGCCCGGTCAGCGCCACCAACTGGCTGGTGGACAGCGGGGATTCGAGCCGTACGAGGATCCCGGCGCGAGCCCGCCCGAGCAGCGTCCCGAGCGCCTCGGGCACGGCCGGACCGTCGTCGTCGGCGAGGGCGCCCGCGCACGCGTACACCACCGCGAACCGCTCCGAGCCCTCCCATGACACCCAGCCCGTGGACGGGGTCACCGGCACGAAGAGCAGCGTGCCGCCGTCCACCGAACGCGGCGGGTTGTCAAGGGCGTTGACCTGGAGCCGGCCGTCACCCAGCCAGCGCGTCCGCCCCGGCCGCAGCTCGTCGAGGGCCGCCGCCCAGCCGTCCCGGGCGAGCCGAGCGGTCCGCGCCGTGATGTCGGCCTCCAGGATCCGGCGCCGGCGCGGCCAGTCCGGCAGCACCGTCTCCCGCCACACCCACTCCAGGACCGTCGCCATCCGGTGCGGCAGGTCGGGTGCCGAGCGCAGCGGCTCCGGTACGGGACCGCCGACCGCGACCTCCAACTGCGGGACCGCGTGGGCGGGTTCGGCCTCCCGGACCGCCACGACCTCCTCCTCGAAGGACTGCTCGCCCTCGCCCAGCGGCGTCGGCGTCAGGAAGTCCGCGTTCCAGGTCGGCCGGATCGCCGCCCGGACGAGCAGGGCGTCGAGCGGTTCGGCGGCGAGACGGCGCCGGTACGCGGGCAGGTGCGCGGCCAGCCAGGCGCGCTCGCCCGGGTGGGCGCCCGAGGCCCTGTGCAGGGTCTGCAGGGCGGCGACGGTCTCGGCGAGCGGCGAGACGACGAACCGGCTGCCGGCGAGCGCGTCCGTACCGATCCGCCACCAGCCCACCGTGTGCCCTCCCGCCCCTGATCGTTTCGCCCCGGCGCGAAACAATATCGGGGCGGCGCGGACCTGCCCGAGACTCCGGCGCATGCCCCGCAACAGCCCCCGCCACAGCCCCCGCAACGGCTCCGGCAAAAGCCCCCGCTACCGCGACGTCCTCCGCACGCCCGAGTTCATGCCGCTCTTCCTCGCGAGCTCCGCCCAGGTCGCCGCCCAGACCTTCTCCGGCCTCGGCCTCGCCACCCTCGTCTTCCGCGCCACCGGCTCACCGCTGCTCTCCGCCCTCGCCATGTTCGGCCCGGCCCTCGCCCAGCTCGTCGGCGCCACCACACTGCTCTCCGCCGCCGACCGGCTGCCGCCGCGCGCCGCGCTCACCACCCTCGCGCTCGTCTTCGCGGCCGGCACCGCCGTCCAGGCGATCCCCGGCCTCCCGGTCGCCGCCGCCTTCGCGGTCCTCTTCCTCCAGGGCCTCGTCGGCTCCGTCGGCGGCGGCGTCCGCTACGGCCTGCTCACCGAGATCCTGCCGCGCGAGCGCTACCTCATCGGCCGCTCCGTCATGAACATGGCCGTCGGCGTCTGCCAGATCGCAGGCTTCGCCACCGGCGGCCTGCTGCTCGCGCTGCTCTCGCCCCGCGGCACCCTGCTCGCCGGCGCCGCGCTCCACGTCCTCGGGGCGATCGCCGCCCGCGCCGGCCTGTCCCGGCGCGCCCCGCGCGCCACCGGCCGGGCCTCGGCCGCCGCGACCTGGCGGACCAACGTCCGGCTGTGGGCCTCGCGCCCGCGCCGCCACACCTACCTGGCGCTCTGGGTGCCCAACGGGCTCGTCGTCGGCTGCGAGTCGCTCTTCGTCCCGTACGCCCCCGAGCGCGCCGGCCTGCTCTTCGCCTGCGCCGCTGCCGGGATGCTGGCCGGGGACACGGTGGTGGGGCGGTTCGCGCCGCCGGCGTGGCGGGCCCGGCTCGCCGCACCCCTCCAGGCCCTGCTCGCGGCCCCGTACCTGCTCTTCGTCCTCCGCCCCGGACCCGCCCTCGCCCTGGCCGCCGTCACGGTGTCCGCCGTCGGCTACAGCGCGAGCCTGCTCTACCAGGAACGCCTCACGGCCCTCGTCCCCGACGAGCTGAGCGGCCACGCGCTCGGCCTGCACACCTCGGGCATGCTCGCGCTCCAGGGTCTCGGCGCCGCCCTCGCGGGCGCGCTCGCCCAGCTCACCTCGCCCGCCACGGCGATGACCCTGCTCGCGGCCGGCTCGCTCGCGGTCAACCTGGCGCTCGTCCTCACCGAACGGCCGCCGGGCACACGGCCGCGGGACACCCGACCGGCCGACCCCGCTTGCCCGGCCGCCCACGGCGGCCGACGCTGAGGCGAGAACCCCCTCCCATCCGATCGGCGAAGGGCAGGACGTGCTCATGGTGAACAGCTCGCGGACGGCGGCCGGAGACCGCCCGGAACCGGCAGCGGAACGAGCCATGACCCCGGACGCGCCCGTGGACCCGGACACCCCCCAGGACCCCGGAGAGCCCGGACAGACCGCGCATCCGGCGGAAGAGGCCTGGCAGACTCCCGGCCACACGAACGTCGAGACCGCGCTCGAAGTGACCGGGTACTCCCAGGCCACCCGCTGACGCCCCCGGACATGCTGCTCAAGGTGCTCGGCACCGCGGCCGGCGGAGGCGTGCCCCAGTGGAACTGCGCCTGCCGCGGCTGCGCCGGCGCGCGCGCCCACCCCGAGCGCCGCCGCCGGCACGCCTCGCTCGCCGTCGAGGCGGCTCCGGGACGCTGGTACGTGATCAACGCGACCCCCGACATCGCGGACCAGATCGAACGCTGCCCGGCGCTGCACCCGCGCCCCGGCACCGACCCGCGGCGCACTCCGCTCGCCGGGGTGGTCCTGACCGACGCGGAGCTCGACCACACCCTCGGCCTGGCCCGGCTCCGCGAGGCCGAACGGTTCGAGGTGATCGCCGCCGACCCGGTACGGGACGCGGTACGGGACCGTCAGGGCCTGGGCGAACTGCTCGCCCCCTACGCCGATGTGACATGGCGTCGGCTTCCGCTGCCGGGCAGCCCGGCTGGCCCGGGTGTCGCAGGTGGCCCGGACAGCCCGGACGAACCGCTCACGCCCGGTTCCACCGTCCACGTCGGTGCCGTGCCCGTCTCCGGCAAACACCCCCGCTACGCGGCCTCGGCCCCGCAGCCGACCAGCCCCGGGGCCTCCTGGGTGGTGGCGCTGCGCCTCACCGATCGCGCCACCGGGCGGACCCTCGTGTACGCGCCCGCGCTCGGCGCCTGGCCGGACGCCCTCCAGGCCGCCGTCGCCGAGGCCGACTGCGTGATCGTCGACGGCACCTTCTGGGACGACGAGGAACCGCGCGCGACGGGCTGCTCGGACCGCACCGCGACGGCCATGGGCCATCTGCCGATCACCGGGCCGAACGGCACGGCCCGGCGGCTCGCCGGCCTGCCGGGCCGCCGCCTCTACACCCATCTGAACAACACCAATCCCCTGGTCGACCCCGACGCCCCGCAGCACAAGGAGCTGATCCGGCTGGGCATCGAAGTGGCCGCCGACGGAACGGAGATCGTGCTGTGACCCTCTCGGAGACAGGAGCCGACGCGGCCGAGCCGTGGGGGAGGGCCGAGTTCGAGGAGCGGCTCCGTGACGTCGTCGAGCGCCGCTACCACCACCGGCATTCCTTCAACGTGCGCATGCACGAAGGCGAGTTGAGCCCCGACGAGGTGAGGCGCTGGATCACCAACCGCTTCCACTACCAGCGCCACATCCCCGTCAAGGACGCGCTGATCATGTCCAAGCTCGACACCCCGGAGCTGCGCCGCATGTGGGTGCGCCGGGTGGAGCAGCAGGACGGGCGCGCGGCAGGGGGACGCACGGCAGGGGGACGCACGGCGGACGAGGGCGGCATCGAACGCTGGCTGCGGCTGGGCGAGGCCGCCGGCCTCGACCGGGCCGTGCTGCTGGCCGGCCGGCAGGTCCTGCCGGGGGTGCGGTTCGCGGTCGACGGGTACGTCAACTTCTGCCGCCACCGCCCGGCCCTGGACGCCGTCGCGGCCTCGCTCACCGAGCTGTCCGCGCCGGACCTCATGCGACGCCGGACGGCGGCCTTCGAGCGGCATTACCCCTGGGTCCGGAGCAGCGGGCTCGCCTACTTCCGGGACCGCGTCCATCAGGGACGGCAGGCCGGCGACGAGGCGCTGCGGCTGGTCCTGGACTGGGCCCGTGACCGGGCCGGACAGGACCGGGCGGTCGCCGCGCTCGCCTTCAAGTGCGAGGTCCTGTGGTCGCTGCTCGACGCCGTCGACCACGCGTCCTCGCCCCCGTCCTCGGAGGCGGGCTCGCCGTCGCCCTCGTCCCCGCCGTCGCCGTCGATGTCGTCCTCGCCCTCGTCCTCCTCCTCGCCGTCGCCGCCGTCCTCGCCGTCGCCCTCGGGGGACGCGCGATGAGCTGGCGTCCCGTGCTCGCCCCGGCGGTCGTGCTGCGGCCCGACCGCGTGCGCGGCACCGATCTGCTCGTCAAGCCCGAACGCGTGGCCGTGCTGCACGGCGCGGCCGCCGGCGTCCTCGGCCTCTGCGACGGCCGGCGCACGGTGCCCGGGATCCTCGCCGAGCTGACGGCACGGTTCCCCGGAGCCCCGGTGGCCGAGGAGGTCCCCGCGTTCCTGGACCGGTTGCGGGCCGAGGGCTGGCTGCGGTGACGGCGGGCGAGCGCGTGCCGCGGCCCTGGGCGCTGCTCGCCGAGCTGACCCATCTGTGCCCGCTGCGCTGCCCGTACTGCTCCAACCCGCTGCAACTGACCGGTCGTTCGCGCGAGCTCGGCACCGCCCAGTGGCAGGACGTGCTGCGGCAGGCCGCCGAGCTCGGTGTCGTACAGACCCATCTGTCCGGTGGGGAGCCGCTGTTGCGCACGGATCTGGCCGAGATCGTCGAGGCCGCGGAGTCGGCGGGCGTCCACACCCAGCTCGTCACCAGCGGTCTCGGCCTGGACGAGGAGCGGCTGGCCGGCCTGACGGCGGCCGGGCTGCGCGCCGTACAGCTGTCGGTGCAGCACGCCGAGGCGCCGGCCTCCGACCGGATCGCCGGGCGCCGGTCGTACGAGGCGAAGGAGCGGGCCGCGGCGCTGGTGCGGGACGCGGGCCTGCCGCTCGGCCTCAACGTGGTGCTGCACCGGGCCAACCTCGACGCCGTCGACGCCCTGGTGGAACTGGGACTCGCCTGGGGCGCGGACCGGATCGAGCTGGCCAACGCGCAGTACTACGGCTGGGCCCTGCGCAACCGTGCCGCGCTCCTGCCGAGCCCTGCGCAGCTGGCCCGGGCGGCGGAGCGGGTGCGCTGGTGGCGGTCGCGCCTCGCCGGGCGTACCGAGCTGGTGTGGGTGGCGTCCGACCACCACGGGGGAGTGCCGAAGCCCTGCATGGGCGGCTGGGGACAGGTCTCGCTCACCGTCACCCCCGACGGCACCGTCCTGCCGTGTCCGGCGGCGGCGACGCTGCCAGGGATCGACGCGCCCAGCGTGCTGACCCGGCCGCTCGCCTGGATCTGGGAGCACTCGGCGGCCTTCGGCCGGTACCGCGGCACCGACTGGATGCGGGAGCCGTGCCGCACCTGTCCGCGCCGCGCGGAGGACTTCGGCGGCTGCCGCTGCCAGGCGTACGCGCTGACCGGTGACGCGGCCCGCACCGACCCGGCCTGCCGGCTGTCGCCCGACCACGGTCTCGTCGAGGGTCTCGTCCGTGCGGCGGCGTTGGACACGGACGCGGAGGACCGGGCGGCCTATGCGTACCGCACGTACGCGGACACGAAAAGGACCAGGGCCTGACCCTCTGTGCATGGGTCAGACCCTGGTCTTCGAACGCCCAGCGCGGGACCGTAAACCGCGCTGCGCGACGTGGTGACCGCCCGACGGTGCGAGGCTGGCGCGACAGGACGTTCGCGCCGCCGGGCGGAGTCTGGCCCCCTTCCGTGCGAGAAGGGGGTGCGTTGGGACCGCGGTGGCACCGACGGACGCCGCGGCCGGGTCCCCTTCCTTCAGGTCAAGAAGGGGAGCCGCGGGTCCTTACCACCGCACTGGCTCGGCGCCACCGCGGTCCTCACGCTGTCCGGCTCGACGACCACCCCTCATCCGGGCCGGCGAGCCGGACCGCGCACGGCACTGACCTCCCGTCAGGTGCCGTACGCAGCCTTGGAGTCGAAGGCTCAGTCCTCGCGCAGGGCGCGGACGGCCTCCTCGACGCGCCGGCCGTACTCGGCGTCGGCGGCGGCGAAGTGGGCGAGGTTCTTCTCGATGATGTCCTCGCGGGCGACCTGGGAGAGGCTGCCGGCGATGTTGGACACCAGACGGGACTTCTCGTCCTCGGACATCAGGCGGTAGAGCTCACCGGCCTGGAAGAAGTCGTCGTCCTTGGCGTGCTCCGGGGCCGCGTGGGTGCCGGTCCAGCCGTGGATGGCGAGCGGCGCGGAGAGCGCGTTGTCGGTCTGCGCCGGGCCCGAGTACGAGTTGGGCTCGTAGTTCTTGTCGTGGCGCGAGCCGTTGCGGGTGGCCATGAAGCCGTCGCGGCCGTAGTTGTCGGCCGTGGTCGCCTTGGGGGCGTTGACCGGCAGCTGGGTGTGGTTGACGCCGAGGCGGTAGCGGTGGGCGTCCGCGTAGGCGAAGAGACGGCCCTGGAGCATCTTGTCCGGCGAGGGGCCGATGCCCGGCACGAAGTTGTTCGGGGAGAAGGCGGCCTGCTCGACCTCGGCGAAGACGTTGTCCGGGTTGCGGTCGAGGACCAGGCGGCCCACGCGCTGCAGCGGGTAGTCGGCGTGCGGCCACACCTTGGTGAGGTCGAACGGGTTGAAGCGGTAGTCCGCGGCCTCGGCGGCCGGCATGATCTGGACGTAGAGGGTCCAGGACGGGCACACACCGCGCTCGATGGACTGCAGCAGGTCGGTCTGGTGCGAGTTGGCGTCCTTGCCGACCAGCTCGGCGGCCTGCTCGGCGGAGAGCGAGCGGATGCCCTGGTTCGTCTTGAAGTGGTACTTGACGAAGAAGGCCTCGCCCGCCTCGTTGGTCCACTGGTAGGTGTGCGAGCCGTAGCCGTTCATGTGGCGGTACGAGGCCGGGATGCCGCGGTCGCCGAAGAGCCAGGTGATCTGGTGGGTCGCCTCGGGGGCGTGGGCCCAGAAGTCCCAGACGTTGTCCGCCTCCTGCTTGCCCGTGAACGGGTCGCGCTTCTGGGAGTGGATGAAGTCGGGGAACTTGATCGGGTCCTTGATGAAGAACACCGGGGTGTTGTTGCCGACGAGGTCGTAGTTGCCCTCTTCGGTGTAGAACTTCAGCGCGAAGCCGCGCGGGTCACGGACCGCGTCCGCGCCGCCGAGCGAGTCGGCCACGGTGGAGAAGCGCAGGAAGGTCTCGGTCTTCTTGCCGACCTCGGAGAGGAAGGCGGCCTTCGTGTAGGCCGTGACGTCGTCGGTCACCTCGAAGTAGCCGTACGCGCCGGAGCCGCGGGCGTGCACCACGCGCTCCGGGATGCGCTCACGGTTGAAGCGCGCGAGCTTCTCCAGCAGGTGCTGGTCCTGGAGGAGGATGGGGCCACCGACGCCGGCGGTGGCGGAGTTCTGGTTGTCGGCGACGGGGGCGCCGGACTCGGTCGTAAGCACGCGCTTCGACATGGTGGACCTTCCGTGAGCTGCACTGCTACTGGTCAAGTGCTCTGGAGCGTAGGTACGCCCGGCAAACGACGTCAACAGTTTGTTGAAAATGAAGTGTGGTGTTCCGGACGGCGGCGGCGCCTGGGCGCGACAGGACAGGTGTCAGCGCCGCCGCCGCCCGGAAATCTGGGTCAGACCTGCTGGCCGGAGAGGCGCTCGACGGCGCGCAGCAGGGCCGAGTGGTCCAGGCCGCCGTCACCCTGGGCACGCAGGGAGGCGACGAGCTGGGCGACCACGGCGCCGACCGGAAGGGCCGCGCCGACGTTGCGGGCGGCGTCGGTGACGATGCCCATGTCCTTGTGGTGCAGGTCGATCCGGAAGCCGGGCTTGAAGTCCCGGTTCAGGAAGTTGTCCTTCTTGCGGGTCAGCACGGTGGAGCCGGCCAGACCGCCGTTGAGGACGTCGAGGGCGGCGTTCAGGTCCACGCCGGACTTCTCCAGGAAGACCACGGCCTCGGCGCACGCCTGGATGTTGACGGCGACGATGAGCTGGTTGGCGGCCTTCACCGTCTGGCCGGAGCCGTGCGGGCCGCAGAGCACGATGGTCTTGCCGAGGGCCTGGAGGATCGGCAGGGCCTCGTCGAAGTCGGCCTGCTCGCCACCCACCATGATCGACAGGACGGCCTCGATGGCGCCGGCCTCGCCGCCGGAGACGGGGGCGTCGATGACGCGGATGCCCTTCTCCTTGGCGTTCGCGGCCAGGTCGACGGAGGTCTGCGGGGTGATCGACGACATGTCGATGATCAGGGCGCCCGGCTTGGCGTTCTCCAGGATGCCCTCGGGACCGTAGGAGATGGCCTCGACCTGCGGCGAGGCGGGCACCATCGTGATGACCACGTCGGCGTCCTTGACGGCCTCGGCGATCGAGCCGGCCGCGGTGCCGCCGGCGGCGGCCAGGCGGTCCAGCTTGTCCTGCTCGAGGGTGAAGCCGGTGACGGAGTAGCCGGCCTTGATCAGGTTCTCGGACATGGGGGAGCCCATGATGCCGAGGCCGATCCACGCGATCTTGGGGAGGTTGCTCATGAGGGTGCCTCTCAAAACAAGGTGGTACGGGGAGGGGGCGAGGGTCAGCGCGCCGCGCGGTCCTCGGCGGGCAGCCATTCGAAGGAGGCGGCGGCGTCGGCGGCCTTGTACTCCAGGCCCACCCAGCCGTCGTAACCGGCCTTCTTCAGCTCGCCGAGCAGGTCCGCGAGCGGCAGCTCGCCGGTGCCCGGGGCGCCACGGCCCGGCATGTCCGCGATCTGGACGTGACCGGTCTTGTCGGCGTACTGCGCGATGACCTGGCTGACGTCCTCGCCGTTCATGGCCAGGTGGTAGATGTCGAGCAGGAACTTGGCGTTGCCGAGCCCCGTGGCCGCGTTGACCTTGTCGACGATCTCGATGGCGGCGGGGGCGCTCACCAGCGGGTAGAGCGGCGACTCCGGCTTGTTGAGGGTCTCGATCAGCAGGATCGCGCCGACCCGGTCGGCCGCGCGGGCGGCCAGGACCAGGTTCTCCAGGGCGAGCTCGTCCTGGACGGCCGGGTCCACACCCTCGACGCGGTTGCCGTAGAGCGCGTTCAGCGCCTTGCAGCCGACCGAGGCGGCGAAGTCCGCCGCGATGTCGATGTTGGCCCGGAAGCGGTCCGACTCCTCGCCGGGCACCGAGACCGCGCCGCGGTCCGGGCCGGGGAGCTGTCCCGCGTAGAAGTTCAGGCCGACCAGCTGGGTGCCGGCGTCCTCGAGGGCCTTCTTGAGGGCGTCGAGCTCGCTCTGCTCGGGGGTGGCGGTGTCGATCCAGGGCCACCACAGCTCGACCGCGGTGAAGCCCGCCGCGGCGGCGGCCGCGGGGCGCTCCAGGAGCGGGAGTTCCGTGAAGAGGATCGACAGGTTCACATCGAAGCGCTGGTCCGTGCCGGCGCCTTCAGAGAAGCGGGCCATGAGGGGCGGCGCTCCTTCCGTATTGCGGAAGTAACTTTCTGTCTGACGGAATGTTGTAGCGGGAGCGACCGACTTGTCAAGAGGTCCCCGCAGGTCCGGGGCTCCCGCTGGGGCCCGGACGGGCCGTAGCGTGGGGGCATGGTGCGTTTGAGAGTGGAGTTCACGACCGAGCCGTTCGACCTCGACGAGGCGCCGGCACACGCGGTCGTGGCTCGTGAGGTCATCCAGTCGGCCGAGCTGGACGCGGTGGACGTCGGCCCCTTCGGCAACACGGCGGAGGGCGGCGCGGACGCCGTGCTCACCGCCGTGGACGAGCTGCTGCGCAAGTCCCTGGCGGCGGGCGCCACCCGTGTCTCGCTCCAGGTGAACGTCCTCGACGGGTCGGGGGAGGCGGGCAAGTGACCGAGCACCCCCTGGTCGCGGCCGTGAAACCGCTGGTGGACGCGATGGGCGCGGAACTGCTCGGCCCCGAGCAGGCCGGGTCCGACGACGTCGTCCTCGCCTGGGAGGGCGAGGACGTGCTCGCCGTACGGCTGCCGCAGCTGTCCGAGTCCCTTGACCACATCCTCGCGGCGATGGAACGGCGGCACGGGATGCCGCTGGCCGAACTCGACCGCAAGGCGAAGCAGGAGATCGTCCGCATCCTGGAAGCACGCGGTGCCTTCTCGGTGCGCCACGGCGTGGAGACGGTGGCCGGTGCGCTGGGCGTCTCCCGCTTCACCGTCTACAACTACCTGAATCGGGAGACTGCCCTGAACAGGCAAAAACCCCCGAAGAACGGTTAGTTGATCATGTCTTGCCACAAGCCGTCGTCCGCATGTCGGGATGACGGCTTTTGTATGACCGAGTTTTCAACAAAGTGTTGACGTGGTGTTGCGGAGGGCGTTAGCTATCCGCAGCCCGTCCGACGCACAGCGAAAAACAGCCACGGAGGCTTCCCGTGACTTCAGGTACGACTCCGGGTCTCGCCCGGTTCAACACCTCGGCGGACGGCGACGCCGTCGCCGCACTCCACGAGGTGTGCTCCAGTTCGGCGTGGGGGAGCAAGCTCCTCGCCCAGCGCCCGTACGCCACCGCCGAAGCCCTCTTTCTCGCCAGCGACGCCGCCATGGCCGAGCTGACCGCCGAGGACCTGGCCGAGGCGATGGCGGGCCACCCGCCGATCGGTCGTCCGAAGGCCGGGGACCCGACCTCCTCCCGCGAGCAGAGCGGGATGGCCGGCGCCTCCGCGGAGCTCAAGGCCGAGATGCTCGAACTCAACCTGGCCTACCAGGACCGGTTCGGCCATGTCTTCCTCATCTGCGCCACCGGGAAGACCGGCGAGCAGATGCGCGACGCGATCCGCGCACGGATCGAGAACTCGCCCGAGCAGGAGCGGGAGATCGTCCGCACCGAACTGGGCAAGATCAACCGCATCCGCCTGACCCGTCTCGTAGAGACCGAGGAAGAGAACTGATGAGCACCGACACCACCGCCTCGGTGTCCACCCACATCCTGGACACCAGCCTCGGCCGGCCGGCCGAGGGCGTGGCCATCGCGCTCGCGGCCCGCGCCGGCTCCGGCGCGGAGTGGGTCGCCCTGGGCGGCTCCGCCACCGACGCGGACGGGCGCTGCAAGGACCTGCCGGCCCTGCCGGAGGGCACGACCCACGTACGTCTCGACTTCGAGACCGAGGCGTACTTCCTGACACAGCAGAACAAGCAAGCCGAGGCGCAGCAGGACGCCCCCGCGAATCGGGACAGCGGTGCGACCGGTGTGTTCTTCCCGGAGGTGGCGATCACGTTCGCCGTCGTACCGGGCGAGCACTACCACGTACCGCTGCTGCTCAACCCGTTCGGCTACTCCGTTTACCGAGGGAGCTAGCAGACATGCCCACGATTCTCGGCCAGAACCAGTACGGCAAAGCAGAGAACCGCGTCGTCAAGATCACGCGCGACGGCGGCACGCACCACATCAAGGACCTGAACGTCTCCGTCGCCCTCTCCGGTGACCTCGACGACGTCCACCTCACCGGCTCCAACGCCAACTGCCTCCCCACCGACACGACGAAGAACACCGTCTTCGCGTTCGCCAAGGAGTACGGCATCGAGTCCGCCGAGCAGTTCGGCATCCACCTCGCCCGTCACTTCGTGACGAGCCAGGAGCCGATCAAGAAGGCCCGGATCCGGATCGAGGAGTACTCCTGGGAGCGGATCGCCACCTCGGACGCCAACTCGAAGTTCATCGGCTCCGACGAGGTCAACCACTCCTTCGTCCGCAAGGGCCAGGAGACCCGCACCACCCAGGTCACCTTCGACGGCGAGAAGTGGGAGGTCATCTCCGGCCTCAAGGACCTCGTCGTCATGAACTCCACCAACTCGGAGTTCTGGGGCTACATCAAGGACAAGTACACCACCCTCAAGGAGGCGTACGACCGGATCCTTGCCACCCAGGTGTCGGGTCAGTGGCGGTTCAACTGGACCGACGACGAGCAGCGGATGCCGAACTGGGAGCGGTCCTACGAGCAGACCAAGAAGCACATGCTCGAGGCGTTCGCCGAGACCTACTCGTACTCGCTGCAGCAGACCCTCTACCAGATGGCCACGCGGATCATCAACCACCGCGCGGAGATCGACGAGGTCCGCTTCTCGCTCCCGAACAAGCACCACTTCCTCGTCGACCTCGAGCCCTTCGGCCTGAAGAACGACAACGAGGTCTACTACGCCGCCGACCGCATGTACGGCCTGATCGAGGCCACCATCCTCAGGGACGGCGCCACGGCGCAGATCCCGGTCGACATGACCAACCTCTAAGCGGCACTGAAAAGCCCCCGAGGCACTGCAGTCGCCTCGGGGGCGAGTTCCCGCAAAAGCCGGTTGAAACCGGAGGGAACCTCACGTGACTCCGCCCCATGGGGGCTTCCCGCTCGGCCGCGGCCTCGCGGCGGTCAAGCCCTGACCGCTCTTCCTGAGGGAAGGCAAGCAGTTTACTACGGCTCAGGAGATGTGCATGGCCCGGCAATCGGCCGTCCACCCGGTGGACGAGAAACTCCCCGCCTCGCGGCTCGTCCCCGCCGCGCTCCAGCACATCGCCGCCATGTACGCAGGCGTCGTCACCCCTCCGCTCATCATCGGCCAGGCCGTCGGCCTGGACGCCGCCGGAATGACCCGGCTCATCGCCGCCAGCCTGCTGATCGCCGGCTGCGCCACCATCCTGCAGACCCTCGGCCTCGGCCGCTTCGCCGGAAACCGGCTGCCGTTCGTCAACGCGGCCTCCTCCGCCGGCATCGCGCCCATGCTCGCCATCGCCGAGACCAGCGCCAAGGGCCACCAACTCCCCGCCATCTACGGCGCGGTCATGGTCGCCGGCGTCTTCTGCCTCGCCGTCGGCCCCTTCTTCGGGCGCCTCCTGCGCTTCTTCCCGCCCCTCGTCACCGGCGTCGTGATCACCCTCATCGGGGTCACCCTGATGCCCGTCCCGGTGAGCTGGGCCCAGGGCGGCGACAAGAACGCCGCCGACTTCGGCGACATGAGGTACCTGGCACTCGCCGGCTTCACGCTCGTCGTCATCCTGCTCTTCCAGCGCTTCGGCAAGGGCTTCGTCAAGCAGATCGCCCTGCTCCTCGGCCTGTTCATCGGCACGGTCGCCGCGATCCCCTTCGGCATGGCGGACTTCAGCGCCCTGCGCGAGGCGCCGGTCGCCGCGCTGCCCGCCCCCTTCGCCTTCGGCGCCCCCGAGTTCCAGCCCGCCGCGATCCTCTCTCTGTGCATCGTGATGCTGGTCCTGATGACCGAGTCCAGCGCCGGCATGCTCGCCCTCGGCGAGATCTGCGACCGGCGCAGCGACGGCCAGACCATCACCCGCGGCCTGCGCACCGACGGCATCGCCACCCTCCTCGGCCCGGTCTTCGGCGGCTTCCCCACCTCCGCCTTCGCCCAGAACGTCGGCGTCGTCTCGCTGACCCGGGTACGCAGCCGGTACGTGGTCGCCGTCGCCGGCGGCGCCCTCCTGGTCCTCGGCGCCTTCCCGGTGCTCGGCGCGGTCGTCTCCCTCGTGCCGATGCCGGTCCTCGGCGGCGCGGGCATCGTGCTCTTCGGCTCGATCGCCGTCAGCGGCATCCGCACCCTCTCGGAAGCGGGCCTCGACGACAGCTCCAACATCATCCTGGTGGCCGTCGCGCTCGGCGCGGGCATCATCCCGCTCGCCGCGCCCAGCTTCTACGCCGGCTTCCCCGCCTGGGCGCAGACCGTGCTCGGCTCCGGCATCAGCGCCGGCGCGCTCGTCGCCGTACTGCTGAACCTCTTCTTCCATCATCTCGGCACCCGGCACCGTCAGACGGCTCCGGCACTCAAATCCTCCTAGGGTCCTGCCGTGCCCGACCATCCCCCTGTTGATGAAGGAAGCACCGCCATGGCAGCACCTTCGGCAGCACCCCGGCGCATCGTCATCGAGAATGCGGCGATCGCGACCGTCGACGCGGACGACACCGAGTACGCCGCCGGCCATCTCGTCGTCGCCGGCAACAAGATCGAGTCCATCGGCGCCGGCCGCGCGCCGGACGGCCTCGACAACGTGGTCCGGCGGATCGACGCCACCGGCCATCTGATCACGCCGGGCCTGGTCAACACCCACCACCACTTCTACCAGTGGATCACCCGTGGGCTCGCGACCGACCACAACCTCTTCGACTGGCTGGTCGCGCTCTACCCGACCTGGGCGCGGATCGACGAGCAGATGGTGCGCGTCGCCGCCCAGGGCTCCCTCGCCATGATGGCCCGCGGCGGTGTCACCACCGCCATGGACCACCACTACGTCTTCCCGCGCGGCACCGGCGACCTGTCCGGCGCCATCATCGGCGCCGCCCGCGAAATGGGCGTCCGCTTCACCCTCGCCCGCGGCTCCATGGACCGCAGCGAGAAGGACGGCGGACTGCCGCCGGACTTCGCCGTCGAGACCACCGAGGGCGCGCTCGCCGCGACCGAGGAGACGGTGAAGCAGCACCACGACGCCTCCTTCGACGCGATGACCCAGATCGCCGTGGCCCCCTGCTCGCCCTTCTCCGTCTCCACCGAACTGCTCCGCGAGGGCGCGGCCCTCGGCCGCCGGCTCGGCGTGCGGATGCACACCCACGGCTCGGAGACGGTGGAGGAGGAGAAGTTCTGCCACGAGCTGTTCGGCATGGGCCCGACCGACTACTTCGAGTCCACCGGCTTCCTCGGCGAGGACGTGTGGATGGCGCACTGCGTCCACATGAACGACTCCGACATCGCGGCCTTCGCCCGCACGAGGACCGGTGTCGCCCACTGCCCCTCGTCGAACGCGCGGCTCGCCGCCGGCATCGCCCGCGTCCCGGACATGCTCAGGGCGGGCGTGCCGGTCGGCCTCGGCGTCGACGGCACCGCTTCCAACGAGTCGGGTGAACTGCACACCGAACTGCGCAACGCGCTGCTCATCAACCGCCTCGGCCACCACCGCGAGGCCGCGCTGAACGCCCGCCAGGCCCTCCGTCTCGGCACCTACGGCGGCGCGCAGGTCCTCGGCCGCGCCGACAGCATCGGCTCCCTGGAGCCGGGCAAGCTCGCCGACTTCGTCCTCTGGCGGATCGACGGCCTCGGCCACTCGTCGATCGCCGACCCGGTCACCGCGATCGTCTTCGGCGCGGCGGCCCCCGTGACCGCGTCCTTCGTCAACGGCCGGCAGATCGTCGAGGACAACCGACTCCTGACCGTCGACGAGGACACCATCGCGCGCGACGCGCGCACGGAGGCGCAGCGCCTGGCCCGTATCGCGGCCCGGAGCTGACCCACCCCAAGACGTCCGACCGAGGGGGACGGCCCTCGGTCGGTCGCCGTGGACCCGAGCGGGGCCCACGGCAGCCGGGCCGGGGGGTGTACGTACGCCAAGTCGTACGGCACCCCCCGGAACGGTGAACCCGCGCCCGCCCCCCCACCGGGCACCCGTCCCGCGCCGCACCCCCTCCGCCGGCGCACCACCGCAGTACCTCCCGCACCCCCCTCGCACCACCCCCGCACCGAGCCGCACCTCCTGCACCCCGCACCGCATCGCACCACCTCCCTGCATCCCACGTCCCCGCCGACGTGTACCTGACCGGAGGAACCGCCGTGGCCGCCAAGCCCCAGGTTCGCAATGCACCAGACGCAAACACCGCCCCCGAAGGGGCCGTCCCCGACGCCGACCGGACCAAGCATCCGGTCGACGAGACGCTGCCCCCAGCCAAGATGCTCACCAGCGGTCTGCAGCACGTGGCCGCCATGTACGCGGGCGTCGTCGCCCCGCCCCTGATCGTCGGAGCGGCCGTGGGCCTCACTCCGACCGAACTGACGTTCCTCACCGGAGCCAGCCTCTTCACCGCCGGCCTCGCCACCTTCCTCCAGACCCTCGGCGTCTGGAAGATCGGCGCCAAGCTGCCCTTCGTCAACGGCGTCACCTTCGCCGGCGTCGCCCCGATGCTGGCCATCGTCAACACGACGAAGGACAAGGCCGACGCGCTCCCGGTGATCTTCGGCGCGATCATCGTCGCCGGACTCCTCGGCTTCATAGCCGCCCCGTTCTTCTCCCGGCTCGTGCGGTTCTTCCCGCCGGTCGTCACCGGGTCCGTCATCACGCTCATCGGCGTCTCCCTGCTGCCGGTCGCCTTCGGCTGGGCGCAGGGTCCCAACCCGAAGGCCGACGACTACGGTTCGACGACCTATCTGTCGCTCGCCGGCATCACCCTCGTGATCGTGCTGCTGCTGCGGCGCTTCACCACCGGCTTCCTCAAGCAGGTCGCCGTCCTGGTCGGCCTGGTCGTCGGCACGGTCATCGCGATCCCGTTCGGCGTCGCCGACTTCTCCCCGGTGCGGCAGGCCGACGTCGTCGGCTTCCCGACGCCCTTCCACTTCGGCGCGCCGCAGTTCGCGACCGCCGCGATCATCTCCATGTGCGTGGTCATGCTGGTCTCCATGACGGAGTCCACCGCCGACATGCTCGCGCTCGGCGAGATCGTCGAGCGGCCGGCCGACGAGAAGACCATCGCGGCCGGACTGCGCGCCGACACCCTCGGCTCCGCGCTCAGCCCGCTCTTCAACGGCTTCATGTGCAGCGCCTTCGCCCAGAACATCGGCCTGGTCGCCATGACCCGGATCCGCAGCCGCTTCGTCGTGGCCTGCGGCGGCGGCTTCCTCGTCCTCATGGGCCTGTCGCCGATGGCCGCCTCGCTGATCTCGGTCGTGCCGCGGCCGGTGCTCGGCGGCGCGGGCGTCGTCCTCTTCGGCTCGGTCGCGGCCAGCGGCATCCAGACCCTGGTCAAGGCCGGCCTGGAGAAGGACAACAACGTGCTGATCGTGGCGGTCTCGCTGGCCGTCGGCATCATCCCGATCACGAAACCGGAGTTCTACCACGCCTTCCCCGAGACCGCGAAGATCATCCTGGACTCGGGCATCTCCACCGGCTGCGTCGCCGCCGTGCTGCTGAACTTCGTCTTCAACCACCTCGGCGGGCACCGGAACGACGACACGGTGACGGCGCCGATGGAACCGGGCGAGGAGATCTCGGAGACGGCGGCGGCGAAGGCGGCGCACGTCCACTGATCCCGTGAGCCGCCCACTGCCACCGTCGCCGCCCGCCCCGGATCCCGCGCACCCCGCGGGGCCCGGGGCGCCGGCCGTGGTCCTGATCAACCCCAACACCGCCACGGCGACGACCCGCATGATGACGGCCATCGCGCGCCGCGCGCTCGCCGTCCCGGGCCTGCGCGTGCGCGGCGTGACCGTCGCCCACGGCCCCGCGATGCTCACCGACCCGGCCGCGCTCGGTGAAGCCGCCCCGCACGTCCTCGCCGCCGCGCGCGAAGCCCTGGCGTCCGGCGACTGCGCCGCCCTGATCGTGGGCGCCTTCGGCGACCCCGGAGTCGAGGAGCTGCGGACCTGGCTCCGCCGCCGGGCGCGGCCCGGTAGGACGGGCGGCGAAGCCCGTCCCGGAACGCCGGCCGCTACGACGGTGGGCTCGTCCGTCGCCTTTCCCGTGCCCGTGCCCGCGCCCGTCCCCGTCGTCGGCATCGGCGAGGCCGCGCTCGCCGAAGCGGCCGAGGGCGGACGGCGCTTCGGCATCGCCACGACCACGCCGCGCCTCGCCGCCGCGATCGACGCCCACGTCGCCCGCCTCGGCCTCTCCGCCGCGTACACCGGCGCCCGCTTCACCTCCGGCACCCCCGAACAGCTCGCCGCCCACCCCGATTCACTGCTCGCCGCCCTGACGGAGGCCGCGCGCGCCTGCGTCGTACGCGACGGAGCCGAGGCCGTCGTCATCGGCGGCGGCCCACTCGGCGACGCGGCAGAAGCGCTCCGAACCCGCCTCGCCGTCCCCGTCGTGGCCCCCGTCCCGGCGGCCTGCCGCGAGGTGGTGCGACTGCTGGGCGCGGCCTCGGGCAGCAAGTAGGGCACGGCCCCGGAAAGGCCCCAGGGCACGGCCCCGGCCGCGCGCCAGGACCCGTGCTCGGGCGCGCCCCCGGACCCGCGCCGTGCTCCGTGCCAGAACAAAGCCCCGGCCACCAGTTCGGGCAGAACCCTGGACCCGCGCCCGGACCGTCGCTCCGATCTGCGCGGGGCCCAGTGCCAGGGCCGACGCTCGGCCCAGCGCCCGGACCCGCCCGCGGGCCGTGGCCTGGACCCGCGCCAGGGCCGTGGCCCGGACCCGCCTGCGGGCCGTGGCCTGGACCCGCGCCAGGGCCGTGGCCCGGACCCGCCTGCGGGCCGTGGCCCGGACCCGCGCCAGGGCCGTGGCCCGGACCCGCCTGCGGGCCGTGGCCCGGACCCGCCCCCGGGCCGTGGCCCGGACCCGCACCCGGGCCGTCGCTCGGCCCAGTGCCAGGGCCGTCGCTCGGCCCCGCGCCCGGGCCGTCGCCTGGACCCGCCCCCGGACCCGCCCGCGCGCCGCCACCCGGTCACCGCTCCCCGACGCGTCCTCACCGCTCCACCGCCGCTCGCCGCCTGCACTCGTGCGCCAGGTGTGGATATGCCGCCGCGATCGCCTCGTACACCCGGCGGCGCAGCAGGCGTTCGGCCTCGGCGCGGCCGGTGTCGCCGTAGAGGTCGTCGAGGAGGGTGTCGTAGCGGGAGAGGGCGTGTCGCAGATAGCCGACCTGCCAGCGGACCATGGCGCCGGCGGTGAGGCCGCCGGGGCCGCGGGCGCCGAGCAGGTGGCGGTGCCGGACGGCGCGGCGCTCCAGTTCGGCGGCCGGGAGGCGGGGCACCTCGATGGGTTCGGCGCGGATCGCCGCGAGGACCGCGCGACGGCGCCGCTCGGCCGCGAGCAGGCTCGCGGCGCCGGCCCGGCCGGCGGCCTCGGCGGAGGCGGCGAACTCCGGTGTGCGCTCCACGGCTTCGACGCGCGCCAGGAGATAGAGGCGCACGGGCGCGAGCGACCAGCGCCTCGGGTCGCGGCCCTGCACATCGGCCTGGCCGAGCATCTCGCTGACCATGGCGTCGCTCCAGCCGCGCACGCGCAGCCCGGCCAGTGACACATAGGTCGTACGGTCCGTCATGATTCCCCCAAATTCGGTTACGGAGAGTGATGGGACCAGTGAAGCGCACGCCACTGACAACGCCCTCTTGCCGGCGCCCCACCCGCTGTGCGATATAGGTCTGGACCTTTCCCGGATCCCCGGCCGGACGGAGGCACCCCCCATGCAACGCCCTTACCTCGCAGCCCCGTTGGCAGTCGCCGCACTCGGCTTCACCTTCACCCTCGCCGGCTGCGCCGGCCCCGCCGCGGCCGCCAAGGACACCCGCGCCCCCACCGCCCCCACCGGAGTCACCGCGACCGCCGGCAGCGCCACCACCGTCCACGTCATGTGGAGCGCCGCCACCGACGACCGGGGCGTCACGTCCTACGCCGTCTACGACCGGGGCCACGAGGTCAAGGAACTCCCCGCCGCCACCCTGATGACCGACATCAGCGGCCTGGCCCCCGCCACCCTCCACACCTTCACCGTCCGCGCCCGCGACGCCGCCGGGAACCTCTCCCCGGCCGGCGCCCCGGCCGCGGCCACCACCCTCGCCGCGACCGCCGAGGACCGCACACCGCCCACGCGCCCCACCGCCCTGCGCGCCGCTCCCGCCGGACCCGGCGCGGCGGTCCTCACCTGGCGGCCCGCCCGCGACGACACCCGCGTCACCGCGTACGACGTCTACCAGGCCGACTCCCGCGTCCACACCGTCCCCGGCACCGCCACCACCGCCCGCCTCACCGGCCTGCGCCCCGGCACCGCCTACTCCTTCACCGTCCGCGCCCGCGACGCCGCCGAGAACTCCTCCCCGGACAGCGCCCCCGCCGACCTCACCACCGCCCCCGCCCCCGGCGCCCCGCCCAGCACGGCCCCCACCGCCGTCAGCGTCCGCCCCGCCCGCGGCACCCTCACCGTCACCTGGACCCCGCCCCGTACCGCCACCGGCACCGCCGTCAAGGAGCACCAGCTCTATCTCGACGGCCGCTTCGCCACCACGATCGTCTGGGGCACCCAGCCCGCTTTGGGCCCCGTCACCTACACCCTCACCGTCCCCACCACCCCCGGCCTGCGCTACACCGTCACCCTCCGCGCCAAACTCCCCGACGGCACCTGGGGCGACTTCTCCGCACCCCGCACCGCCATCACCCCCTAGGGGGTGTCTCGTCGATCATGCCGGGCTCGCGACGCCTGGCACCGCGCCTCGCCGCGTTGTCGTCGGTCGCCGATGCTCCGCATGGACTCCCTCCTCCGCCTTGCGATGCACGGCACCAGACGCCGCTCCCTGATCCGGCCTGATCGACGAGACACCCCCTAGCTCCCCCCGCCCCCTTGGCCACACATGGCCGAAACGGCTCCCTTTCCGGACCCGCCCGCCGCGCCGCACCCTGCGAACGGGGCACTTGCCGAAGGGCGTTGGGGGAGCCGATGGCCGAGCCGAGCTACGTACCCGTTCTGCCCGCACGACCGAGCGCACGGAAGGCGTACGAGGCCCTCACGCCCTCCGTGCGCGCCGCCGTCGCCCCTCTGTGGGTCGTCCCGCCCCGCGACCCGGCCGCCTGTCGGCGCGCCCGCCGGCATCCCGTGCACGAGACCCTCGCCCACATCGCCCGGGTGCAGGAAGGCAGACCCGCGTGGGTGGACACCCGGGGCGGCGAGTCCGACGCCGACCCGCGCCCCGTCGAGGAGGCGCTGCGCGACGTGCCGGCCCGCACGGCGCTGAGACCCGTGACGGGGCCCGAACGCTCCGCCTGGCAGCAGGCCGCCTGCGCGGCCGCGGCCCGTGCGTGCGGCGACGGCCTCGGGATACGGATCGCCCCGGCCGCCCTCGCCGACGAGCGCCGCCTCGAAGCCCGGTTGCGACGCCTGCTCGCCGAGCTCGCCGACCTCCCCCTGGACCTGCTGCTCGACTTCGGCGACGTCCAGGACGACCACCGCTTCGCCTTCGTCGAGGAGTCGGCCCTTCGTGCCCTCGCCCTCCTCGGACCGCTGCACGGCTGGCGCACCGTGGCCGTCCTCGCCGGTTCCTGCCCGGGTGCCGACGCCGTCCCCGACGGCTACGGGGCGCCCTTGGCCGAGGCGGAGCGCTACGACTGGGACCTGTGGCACGTGCTCGGCCGTTCGCCGGACGGGCGCCGGCTCCGCCTCACCTACGGCGACTACGGAGCCGGGCACCCCCGGAGCACCGCCCGGCCGGCCGACCCGGACGACGGATCGCCGTGGGGCCTGCTGCGTCACACCGGCGAGCGCACGTTCCTCCTCGGCAAGGTGCCCACCTGTGCGGACGGCCACGCGGCCGACATCCGGCGCACGGCGGCCGAGATCGTGGCCACGCCGGACTTCGAGGAGGCCCCGCACAGTGCCGCCAAGGACTGGATGCGGGCCTGCGCCGCGGGCCGGGGCAGCGAGGGCGCGGGTCATCCCGGCGTGTGGGCCTGGGCCGCGCACAACCAGCACCTCACCTTCGTCGTCCACCGGCTGCAGCGGCTCCAGCAGCTGCAGCGGCTCCGCCTGCTGCACCAGCTCCGCCGGCTCCCGCAGCCGCACCGGAGCGCCCCCTTCCACCGCACCGCGTGACCCGCCTGGCCGCACCGCACCGCGCCCCGCCCCGCCCCGAATTACGCTGGGAAGCGTGGCCGAGATCGTGCTCACCAACACCGGTCGTGACCTGTTCCTGGAGGAAAGCCCCGAGTTCCGGGGGCCGGGAGCCGTCAGGGCCGTGGACGCCGTGCTCGGGCTGCTCGCGTTGCGCGGGGCGGACCGGGGATCGGGAGTGCCGGAGCCGACGCCCGGCCTGGTGAAGCGGCTCCTCGTGGAGGATCTGCCGGCGTTCGTGTGGGCGGCGCCGGAGGAGCTGGCGGTGTATCCAGCGGTGCTGCGGGCGCTCGCCGGGCGGTTCGACGGGGAGCGGCGGACGCGGATCGAGGGGGTGATCGGGGAGGCCGTGGCCGATTTCGAGCGGGCCATGGGCGACCCCGGGAACCTGACCTGGCCCCGCTGGTACGCGCAGCTCCTGCGGGCCGACGGCACCGATCCCGGCGACCCCGAGGCGGTACGGGCCTGGCTGGCCCGGCTCGACGGGCCGCCGGTGCCCGACGGGGTGCGCCGGGCGGACCTGGTGGGCCGCACCGCCATCGCGGACCTGGTCCTCACCGAGGTGCTGACCAGGGCCTACGTACGCGATGCCGAGCAGCCCCCGGCCGCCGGGCCGCTGCTCAGCGACCACGACGTGGCGCAGGGCATCGGCCGGGTCGCCCAGGCGCTGCTCGACCGGTGGACGGCGGCCGGACTCGCCGAAGGACTCGCGGGGGAGTACGCGCACCTCGCGCCCGGACCCGACGACCTGCCCCATCTCGTCCTCGCCGACGCCCTGCTCGACGAGCACCTCGACTACTACGGAGACGCCTCCGTGCCGCTGCCGCCGCCGGAGCGGGAGGCCGAGGAGGCCGTCACGGACGTGGAGCGGGACGCCGACGTGCTGGCCGCCGCCGTCGACGAGCTCGCCGACGAGGGAACGTACGGCGGCGAGGCCGCCCACCTGCTCTACACGCTCTACCAGCGCGGCTGCTCCGCCGAGTCGGTCGCCCGCCGGGCCGCCGAATTCGAGGACTGGACCGTCGACCCGGCCCTGGAGGACGCCCCCGTCCGCGTACCGCCGCCCGCCTCGCCCGGCTACACCACGCCGACCGCGTCCGAACTCGCCCGCCTCCTCGGCACGCCCGGCCTCACCGACACCGACCGGGCCCGGCTCGACAGGCCCGCCCACGGCCTCGCGGCCGTCGTCGACCGGCTGGCCGCGACCGGACTGGTCTTCCGGCGCGGCGACGCCTTCGGGCTCACCCCGGGCGGCTGCGCCGCGGTCCGCTATCTGCTGGCGGTACGGCGGGTCGCGGTGCCCGACGCCGAGGAGACGGCCGAGTGGGACGCGGACACCCTGGTGGCCGCCACCGCGGGCTGGCCGCCGGCCGTCGCCGGACGGGTCCTCGGTGAGTGGCTGCACGCCCGTGGGCACGCGGCGGAAGCCTGGTCCGGGCTGCTCGCCGCGCTCGGGAAGGTCAACGCCGGCACCTCCGAAGCCGCCGGCACCCGCGGCCTGCTGCATGTCCTGGACCTGTCCGCCGCCCCGACCGGGGCGCTGCGCGACGCCCTCGCGAACCCGGCCGTCGGCGTCCGGGCGGCGGACGTGCTGCGCGACCGCGGGGAGCCGGTGGACCCGGACCGGGTGCCGGCCGCCGCGCGGGCCCTGCACGTGCTCGACGGGCTGCCCGGCAAGAAGGGGCCGCTGGAGTCCCGCCGGGGCGCCTTCGACGCGGCGGCCTCGCGCTGGCCGGGCGGCTCGGCGGCGCTGGTCGCCGCCATGTGCGCCGCCGACCCGCACGAGGCCGAACGCGTCCTGAAGCCTCTCGGCATCAGCCTGCCCTGACGTGGCCCGCCGGCGGATCAGCCCGCCGCGAGGTACATCCCCGACGAACCCGACCCCGCCGTGTTCCGGCAGCTGTAGTTGCCGGATGCCTGCGCGTTGATCAGCGCGAGACAGCGGCCCAGCGCCAGCTGCCCGTAGTAGTTGGGGTGCATGTCCTCCTGGAGCGGCCCCTGGGTCTCGTTCTGGTCGATCCAGCGCGCCCACTCGCTCGTCGTCGGCGACGCCGGCACGGTCGAGGACACCTGCTTGCTGCTCTTGGAGCACACCTCACGGCCCTGGAGCATGTCGCGCAGATCCATGAACTGCGCGCCCTTCGCCGTGGCGACGGCCTTCAGCCGGCTCGCGATCTGCGGCACGAGGGAGTCGCGCGCCCAGTCGGAGTCGAGGTTCCAGAAGGGGCAGCCGCCGGTGTTCGTACGGCTCCAGCCGCTCTCGCCGTAGCGGTTCTCGGCGGCGCGCGGGATGGGGGAGGGGTACGACTGGAGCACGATCCGGTAGTCGGCGGCGGTGTAGCCGGCGCCCGTCATCACGGCTCTGATCTCGTCGATCGACTTGCCGACGTCCGCCATCACGCCGTCGATCTTCGAGTCGACGACGGCCTGCTGGTCGTCGTGGCAGTAGGAGTACCAGACGATGTAGTCGGTGGCGCAGGTGCTGATGATGTCGGCGAAGCCGAGGTCGTTGCCGCCGATCGACAGGGCGATCAGCTTGACGTCGTGGGTGGCGGCGACGGCCGCGAGCTGGTCGGCCTGCGGGGCCTCGCCCTTGAACGCGGTCCCGCCGGAGGCCGTACGGAACACGTTCTTCGTGACGGCCCCGGAGCAGGCGATGTTGATCAGGTTGGTGGCGATCGGGCCGGCGCTGTTGACCTCGGCCGAGTCCGAGCGGTGACAGCCGCCGGCCTCGGTCGTGCCGTACACCCGGCTCGGGTCGTACGTGCTGCCGTTCCAGGCGCGGTCGGTGCCGTTGCGGCTGCCGGTGGTGGTCAGGCTGTTGCCCTGCCAGCGGCCGGCCTCGCCGGAGATGTAGCTGTCGCCCATGGTGACGACGGTGGAGGGGCCGGAGCCGGGAGCGGCGACGGCGGGGGACGGAGCGGCCAGGAGGGCGAATCCGGCGGTCAGGCACAGGGTGAGCAGACCGCGCAGAGCGCGGCGGGGGGACGAGGACATGGCTGTGCTCCTGCGAGGTGCGGTACGCGAGGTACGCATCGACGTGGGGGACAGCCGCCGGCCGGTGGCATGGCGGAACTTCGCACGGGCCGGCTTGTTACCGCTAGGTAGTTGCGTATTTCGGTTGAGTTACGTGACTTGTGAAACGCCATGGATCGAAAACCGGCCACGTCTTCCGCAAACAGCAAAAGGCCCCGCCCCCGGTGCTGTGCGAACACCGGGGGCGGGGCCTGCTCGGGCGAGCTGTTCGGCCGCTGTGCGGTCAGCCGACCAGCTGGTCGTACGCCGGGAGGGTCAGGAAGTCCGCGTAGTCGGCGTCGAGGGAGACGTGCAGCAGGAGGTCGTGGGCCTGCTGCCACTTTCCGGCCGCGAAGGCCTCCGCGCCGATCTCCTCGCGGATCGCGGCCAGCTCCTCGGCGGCCACCTTGCGGGCCAGCTCCGGCGTCGCCTTCTCGCCGTTCTCGAACACCACACCCGCGTTGATCCACTGCCAGATCTGCGAGCGCGAGATCTCGGCCGTGGCCGCGTCCTCCATCAGGTTGAAGATCGCGACGGCGCCGAGGCCGCGCAGCCACGCCTCGATGTAGCGGATGCCGACCTGGACGGCGTTGCGCAGGCCCTCGTACGTCGGCTGGGCGTCCAGGGAGGCGATGTCGATGAGCTCCGGGCCCTCGACGTGGACGTCCTCGCGCAGCCGGTCCTTCTGGTTCGGCTTGTCGCCGAGGACCGCGTCGAAGGAGGCCATGGCGATCGGCACCAGGTCGGGGTGGGCGACCCAGGAGCCGTCGAAGCCGTCGCCGGCCTCGCGGTCCTTGTCGGCCTTGACCTTCTCGAAGGCGACCTTGTTGACCTCGGCGTCCTTGCGGGACGGGATGAAGGCCGCCATGCCGCCGATGGCGTGCGCGCCGCGCTTGTGGCAGGTGCGGACGAGGAGTTCGGTGTACGCGCGCATGAACGGGGCCGTCATCGTGACCGCGTTGCGGTCCGGAAGGACGAACTTGGCGCCGCCGTCACGGAAGTTCTTGACGATGGAGAAGAGGTAGTCCCAGCGGCCCGCGTTCAGCCCGGCGGCGTGGTCGCGGAGTTCGTAGAGGATCTCCTCCATCTCGTACGCGGCCGTGATGGTCTCGATGAGGACCGTGGCGCGGACGGTGCCCTGCGGGATGCCGACGTAGTCCTGGGCGAAGACGAAGATGTCGTTCCAGAGGCGGGCCTCCAGGTGCGACTCGGTCTTCGGCAGGTAGAAGTACGGGCCCTTGCCGAGGTCGATCAGGCGCTGGGCGTTGTGGAAGAAGTAGAGGCCGAAGTCGACCAGCGCGCCGGGGACCGGGCGGCCGTCGACGGTGAGGTGACGCTCCTCCAGGTGCCAGCCACGGGGCCGCATGACGACCGTGGCGAGCTGGTCGGCCGGCTTCAGGGCGTACGACTTGCCCGAGCGCGGGTCCGTGAAGTCGATGTTGCGGGTGTAGGCGTCGATCAGGTTGACCTGTCCGAGGACCACGTTCTCCCAGGTGGGCGCCGAGGCGTCCTCGAAGTCGGCGAGCCAGACCTTCGCGCCCGAGTTCAGTGCGTTGATCGTCATCTTGCGGTCGGTCGGGCCGGTGATCTCGACCCGCCGGTCGTTCAGGGCCGCCGGGGCCGGCGCGACCCTCCAGGACTCGTCGGCGCGGATCGCCGCGGTCTCGGGCAGGAAGCCCAGGGTGGAGGTGCGGGCGATCTCGGCGCGGCGCTCGCCACGGCGGGCGAGCAGCTCGTCCCGGCGCGGGGTGAACCGGCGGTGCAGCTCGGCCACGAAGGCGAGCGCCGCGTCGGTGAGCACCTCCTCCTGGCGCGGCAGGGGCTCGGCTTCGACGACGACCAGGGAGGACGGCGCTGGTGCGGACATGAACTGTCACTTCCTTCAGCGGGCTTCACGGGCGGTGCGTGCCGGCCGCCGGGCGTCGTCGGGTGGCACGCCGTGCCACAGGCGCCGAGATACGGCCGGGAGCGCCGTCACGGAGGATCAGGCGCTTCTGAACAGTGGATACTAGTTTCCTCATAGTGGAAGTTCAATGGTTTGTTGATGTCGAGATTCTTTGGGTCGACACAACGTGGCTCTGAGTGTCACCACGCTCACTCCCGTTCCCTTCCCGCTTCCGCTCCCGCTCAGGCCAGACGCCGGAGATCCGCCTCCGTGTCGATGTCATAGGGCTCGGCCACATCCGAACAGTCCACGAGAGTGATCGCATCCCGGTGCGCCTCCAGGTACTCCCGCGCCCCCCGGTCCCCGACCGCCGCCGCCGCGATCCCCGCCCAGTGGTCCGCGCCGAACAGCACCGGATGGCCGCGCCTCCCGTCGTACGAGGCCGCGGCGAGCGTGGCGCGCCCTCGGTACGCGGCATGGACCCGGGCCACCGCCGCCGCCCCGATCCCCGGCTGGTCCACCAGCGACACGAGCGCCGCGTCGACTCCGTACGGAGCGGCGGCGAGCGAGGCGAGCCCGGCCCGCAGCGACGACCCCATGCCCTCCGCCCATTCCGGGTTCTCCACGAGCACGCACCCCGGCAGGTCCGCCTCCTGCCGTACACGCTCCGCCGCCGCGCCCAGCACCACGTGCACCACCTCGCAGCCGCCCTCCCGCAGCACCCGCGCCGCGCGCTCGACCAGAGGGCGGCCGCGGTACGGGAGCAGCGCCTTCGGCCGCCCGCCGAGGCGCCGGCCGCCGCCCGCGGCGAGCAGCAGCCCGGCGGTCCGGGGCCCCGTCGCGGGGGCGGCCGCGGGCTCCCCTGTCGTCTCTTGCGCTGACTCTCCTGCTGTCTCTCCCGTCATGGGGAGTGCATACCGCATCAGACCCCACCACCCGGATGCCTGAATGTGCGTCCGCCTGCTGGCGCGCCGGGCGCGCGAAGGAGTTAACTGGCCCGCGACCCCGAGCGCCCGACCGCCGCCCGAGGGGTCGCGCAGCGACGTGCACGTGCACAAGGGGGGCCGGCGGCTCCCTGGGGGGAGAACCATGTTGCGAAGCGTGGGGCAGAGGCGAGTGACCGCTGACGGCGTGGACCCGAGGGTGGCCGAACTACGCGCCGCCGTGTCCCGGCTCCGGCGAGAACTCGCCGGGCACCGGCCGGAGTTCGCCGACCGGGGGATCGCCGAGGACGAGCTCGCCGCGCTCGACGCGATGGCGCTCAGCGGCGCCCCCGAGGTGTGGCGGCTGCGCCGCTCGCTGCTCCTGGTCGCCGGCGCGATCGGCTCCGTCAGCGCCCTCACCGAGGGCCTCGCCGCCGTCCGCCGCGCCGTCGAACTCTTCGGCCCGGCGACACCCCGCCAGCCGGACGCCTGACCGGCGAGACTTCCCCGGAGGGACCTTCGGACACCGGGGAGGGGTTCACCGGGCGCCGGGCGGCCCACCGGGATTGCGGCGAGACTTCTGCGCAGAGGGGCTCTGCCCGGAATCCGACCGGAGGGTGGTGGCGAAACGTGGCGGCGGTGCGCGGCGACGCCCCGCGGGAACCGGGCGGGAAGGGCGAGGACGGGCGGGGGGCGGGCGCCCGCGGCGACTCCCACGGAGGCGGCGCCCGCCGTGACCCCCACGAATCCGTCGTCCCCAGCGCCGACCCGTACGGACCCGGCGCCTTTGGTGTCGACCCCTACGGACCCGGCGCGTCTGGTGTCGACCCGTACGGACCCGGCGTCCTCGGTGTCGACCCGTACGGACCCGGTGCCCTCGGCGTCGACCCCCTGGGTGACCCGTTCCTGCGAACCCGGTTCGTGCCGCCCGAGCGGCCCGCGACGTTTCTGAGGCGTGTACGGCTGGCCGAGCGGCTCGGGCAGGCGCCGCGGACCCCGCTCACGGTGGTCGAAGGGCGCGCCGGGGCGGGCAAGACGCTGCTGGTGGCGGACTGGGCCGCCGGTCTGGACGAACCGGTGGCCTGGCTCACGCTGGACGCGGCGATCCAGGGGCCGGGCGTGTTCTGGGCCCACTTCCTCCAGGCGCTGCGGGCCGGCGGCACGGCGTTGCCCTCGTCGGTCGGCTCGCCCGCCCGGGCGGGCGAGGCCGACCACGCGCTGCTGTCACGGCTCGCCGCGGAGCTCGGCGGCCGCGACCGGCCCGCGATCGTGGTGATCGACGAGTTCGACCGGATGACCGCCCCGGAGGTCGCGCGGCAGCTGGAGTTCGTCCTGCACCACGGCGGGGCGGGACTCCGCCTGGTCCTGGTCACCCGCACCGAGCCGCTGCTCCCGCTGCACCGCTACCGGCTGGCCGGGGAGACGACGGAGATCAGGGACGCCGAGCTGGCCTTCACCGTCGAGGAGGCGGTCACGCTGCTCGAGCTGCACGGCCTCGACCTGTCCGACGCGGCGGCCGGGGCACTGGTGGAGCGCACCCGGGGCTGGGCCGCCGGCCTGCGGCTGTGCGCCATGGCCGCGCGGCTGAGCCCGGACCCGGAGATCTACCTGAAGGAGTTCGAGGCGGGGCGCAGCACGATCGCCGACTTCCTGCTCGCCGAGGTGCTCGACCGGCAGCCGCCCCGGACCCAGGACCTGCTGCTCCGGGTCAGCGTCCTCGACCGGTTCCGGCCCGAGCTCGCGGACGCGCTGACCGGGCGGCAGGACGCGGCGCCCATCCTGGCCGGGCTGCTGCGCGACAACGCGTTCGTGGAGGACTTCGGGCAGGGGTGGTACCGGCTCCATCCGCTGTTCCGGGAGATCCTCCGGGCCCATCTGCGCCACCGTTCGCCCGGTCTGGAGCGGGACGTGCACCGGCGGGCGGCGGGGTGGCTGCGGCACTCCGGGACCCTGCCCGAGTCGCTCGCCCACGCTGCCGCCGCGGGGGACCTGGCGTTCGCCGCCGGGGCCCTGGTCGACGACCTGGCGATCGGTCAGCTGTTCGCCGGTCCGCGCGCGGACGAGCTGGCCGAGCTCTTCGCGGCCCTGGAGCCGAAGACGGGGAGGACGGAGCCGAAGACGGAGACGGAGACGGAGACGGAGGCGCCGGGCCCGGCCGCGGACCTCGTCCGCGCCGCGCGCGAGCTGTCCCGCCACGACCTCGCCCGCGGCCTGGCCCACCTCGGCCGCGCCGAGGAACAGCTGACCGCCGGCACCGGCGACTCCCCGGCGGCCCGGCTCGGCTGCGCGCTGCTCGCGGCACTGGCGGGCCGGCTGGCCGGCTCCGTGCGGCAGACGGAGGAAGCCGCCCGGTCCGCCGCCGGACTGCTGCGATCGGTGCCCGTCCCGCTTGTCGACGAACACCCCGAACTCCTCGCCCTGCTGTGGACCCACCTGGGCGCGACCCGGCTGTGGGCCGGACTCCTCGGCGAGGCCCGGGCCGCACTCACCGAAGTGACCCGCGGGCCCGGCGACGCCGCCACGGCACTGCCACGGCGGGACTCCCTGGAGCACCTCGCCCTCATCGACTACCTCGACGGCTGGCCCGGCCGGGCCGAGCGCCGGGTCCGCGCGGCGACGGCCGAGACGGAGCGCTTCGGCCTTCCCGCGCCGGCCGGCCCCGGCCTCGGGCAGCTGGTCCTCGCCGCGGTCGCCGTCGAACGGGACGAGCCGGCCCGTGCCGAGGAACTGCTCGGCCGACCGTCCGACGGACCGGCGCCGGATCCGGTCACCGCCGCGGCCCGCCGCCTCGCCACGGCCCGGCTGCTCCTGGCCCAGGGGCGCACCCGCGCCGCGTCGGCCGCCGCGCGACAGGTCGTCGCCGCCGACGAGGACTCCCCGTGGGCCCGGGGCCACGCCGCTCTGGTCGTCTCGGCCGCCCACCTCGCGGAGGGCCGCCCGGAGGCCGCCGCCGAGGTCCTCCGGGCGGTGGCCGCGGACCAGCCGATGTGCCTGGTCGGCGCGGCGCGGGCCCACCTCGCGGCCGGTGACCGGGCCGAGGCCCTCCGCCTGCTCGACGGCCTCGACGACCTCCACGGCAACGCCCGTCCCCCCGGGCTCGACGGCAACGCCCGTCCTCCCGGCGTCGACGGCAGCGCCGGTCCCTCCAGCCCCGACGGAAACGCCGGCCTCGACGACCTCTTCGGCAACGCCCGTCCCCCCCGCCTCCACGGCAACGCCCGTCTCCCCGGCCTCGACGGCGACGCCCGTCTCCCCGGCCTCGACGGCAACGCCCGTCCCCTCGGCCTCGACGGCGACGCCCGTCCCCCTGGCCGCGCGCACGTCGGCCCGGCCGTGACGGTGCGCGCCGCGCTGGTGCGGGCCCGGGCCGCGAAGCTGGAGGGCGACCTCGGGGCCGTACACACCCTGCTCGAACGTGCCCTGAGGGAGGCCAGGCCCGAGGAGTTGCGGCGTCCGTTCGCGGAGGCCGGACCCTGGATCGGTCCCTTCCTGGAGGCGGCGCCCCTGCGCGCGCTCGCCGCGGGCTGGCTCCTGCCGGAGGCCGGGCTGGACGGCGAAGCGGCCGGTCCGGCGGCGGAGGAGCCGCTGGTGGAGCCGCTGAGCGAACGGGAACACGAGGTGCTGGAGCGGCTCGCCCGGATGATGTCGACCGAGGACATCGCCGCCGACCTGTACCTGTCGGTCAACACGGTGAAGACCCACCTCAAGAGCGTCTACCGGAAGCTGTCGGTGCACCGGCGCAACGAAGCGGTACGCCGGGCCCGCGACCTGGGCCTGCTCTGATCCCGGGAAGTGCTCCCGGAAGGCATCTGCCCGACCCGCTCACCCGCCGCGGGTGAGGCGGCCGGCGGGCGTTTCGGGTGCGATGGCAGGGACGGGCCGACCTGGTGAGGTGGACACGATGAGGCAGTGGGGCGCTCTGATGGTCCTGGGGACGGCCCAGTTCCTGATGGTGCTCGACACCGCCGTCATGAACGTCTCCATCACCCAGCTGGTCGAGGACTTCGACACCGAGGTGACCTCGATCCAGGCCGTCATCACCCTGTACGCCCTGGTCATGGCCGCGTTCATGATCGTCGGCGGGCGGATCGGGGACATCCTGGGGCGCCGCCGCGTCTTCCTGATCGGCATGGGCGTCTACGGCGTCGGCTCGGCCCTGACCGCCGTCTCGCCGGCCCTGTGGGTCCTGGCGCTCGGCTGGTCGCTCATCGAGGGGCTCGGCGCCGCACTGGTGCTGCCGTCCATGGCGGCGCTCGTCGCCGAGTCCTACCGGGGCCGGGACCGCTCCGTCGCGTACGGCGTCATCGGCGGCCTCGCCGGCGCCGGCATCGCGGTCGGACCGTTGCTGGGCGGCTGGGTGACCACGTACCTCACCTGGCGGCTGGTCTTCGCCGGTGAGGTCGTGGTGGTCCTCGCCGTGCTGCTCTTCCGGCGCGCGATCAAGGAACGGCCGCCGACGGGCCGGCGCCCCGGCCTGGACGTCGTCGGCGCCGTGCTGTCGGCCGCCGGTCTGGGCCTCGGCGTCCTCGGAGTGCTGCAGAGCACCACCTGGGGCTGGGTCGCGCCGCTCGATCCCCCGTTCACGGTGTTCGGCTTCGCCCCCACTCTGTTCGTCGTCGCGGCCGGAGCGGGCCTCCTCCACGTCTTCCAGATCTGGGAGCGGCGGCGGGAGGCCCGCGGCGAGGACCCCCTCGTCCACCTGGCTCTGTTCCACAGACCCGTGCTGCGCTCCGGCCTGATGACCCTGCTCAGCCAGAACCTCATCCTGCTCGGCCTCTTCTTCACCATCCCGCTGTACCTGCAGGTGGTGCAGGGCTTCGACGCCTTCCAGACGGGACTGCGGCTGCTGCCGGTCTCCGTCACCATGCTCGTGGCCTCCCTGGCCGGCGCCCGGCTCGGACGCAGGGCGGGGCCGCGGCGGATCGTGCGGGTGGCGCTGGTGCTGCTGGCGGCGTCGATCGCCTGGCTCCTCGCCGCCATCAGACCCGTCGTCGACGACGCCCAGTTCTTCGGGGCCATGGCGCTCCTCGGTCTCGGCATGGGCCTGCTCGCCTCGCAGCTCGGCAACGTCGTCCAGTCCACCGCCGGGGAGCAGGAGCGCAGCGAGGTCGGCGGCCTGCAGTTCACCGCCCAGAACCTCGGATCCGCGCTGGGCACGGCCCTCATCGGCTCGATCCTGATCGGCGCCCTGGCCCACGCCTTCACCACGCACGTCGAACAGCATCCGGGCATCTCCGAAGAGGCCCGCCGGCAGACGAGCGTCGCCCTGGAAACGGGCATCAGCTTCGTCTCCACCGACCAGGTGCACGCGGCGGCCGAGCAGGCCGGGCTGCCGCCGGCCGAGGTGGACGCCGTCACGGAGTCCTACGCGAAGGCCCAGCTGAACGGCCTGAAGGCGGCCGTCCTCGCGACCGGAGGCATCACGCTGGCCAGCTTCCTGGTGACGCGAGGCCTGCCCGCCGCCGGCCCGGCGCCGGGCGCGGGCGAGTCCCCCGATCCCGCCGCCCCGTCGCCGGCACCGCCGAAGCGTGGGTCCAGCCCGCCGAGGAGGTCGTGATGTTCGGAACCGGACGCGTGGGTCACCCCCGTGCGGTGAGGCGGGCGGAGGTCTCCGGGGCGGACCGTCGCGGCCTGCCGTACGAGATCCGCGTCGAGGGGCACATGTCGGAGACGCTGGTCGGCGCCTTCCCCGAGCTGGAGCACGTGATGATCTCCGGCCAGACGGTGCTGTACGGCCCCGTCGTGGACGAGGCGCACCTCTACGGACTGCTGGCCCGCTTCCAGTCGCTCGGCCTCCAGGTGGTGGAACTGCGGCGCCTCCCGGACTGACACCCACGGAGCCCCGGACTCACCCGTCCCGGGTGAGGTGATCCCCCGAGGGGCCACGCACCCTGAAGAGAGCCCGGAACGGCGCCCGGCACCCGGGAACCGGTCCGGACGGAACGGAGCAGAGAGATGGGCACCTATCTCGCCTACGACTATCCGTTGCTGAACACCTTCTGGACCATGCTCTGGTTCTTCCTGTGGATCCTGTGGATCATCCTGCTCTTCCGGATCATCGGCGACATCTTCCGCGACGACGACCTGGGTGGCTGGGGCAAGGCCGGCTGGCTGGCGTTCGTCATCCTGCTGCCCTTCCTGGGCGTGTTCGTCTACCTCATCGCGCGCGGCAAGGCCATGGGCCACCGGGAGATCACGCACGCGCGCAAGCAGCAGGAGGCGTTCGACTCGTACGTCCGTGAGACCGCGGGCACCGCCGGCGGCACCAGCCAGGCCGACGACCTCGCCAGGCTCGCCGATCTCCGCAGCCGCGGTGACATCACCGAAGAGGAGTTCCGCCGTGCCAAGGAGATCGTCCTGAGCGGCGGCGGCCCGTCCGCCTCCGCCGGAACCGGAACCACCCCCCGGCAGTAGCCGGAGGGCGGGGACCGGGACCAGGACAGGGAAAGCGGGACACCCGAAAGGGACAGGGAAGGACAACCGAGATGGCCACCACACACACTCCCCGGATGCACTCGGCCAAATACGCCTGGGCCGAGGGGCTGACCGCCTTCGCCGCCGTCATGCTCGCCCTCGCGGGGCTGCTCGGCATCTTCCGCGGCATCATGGCGATCGCCGAGGACGACATCTTCGTCACCACGCCCAACTACGTCTTCAAGTACGACCTCACCGGATGGGGCTGGGTCCACCTCGCTCTCGGCGTCGTCGCCGTGCTCGTCAGCTTCGGACTCTTCCGGACGGCGACCTGGGCACGGATCGCCGGCGTGGCCATCGCCGGGCTCGTCATCATCGCCAACTTCCTCTCGCTGCCGTACTACCCGGTGTGGTCCGTCATCATGATCGCGATGTCCGGGTTCATCATCTGGGCCCTGTGCGTCAGCCGGAGCGGCAGGGAGCAGCTGTGAAGGACCTCAAGTTCGAGCAGAAGCGCTCGCTGAGCCGCGCCGAGGCCGCGGAGCTGCTGGCCGGGCTCGCCGAGGCGTTCCGGGAGGGCGGCGAGGCCGAGCTGACGCTGGGCCCGGGAGTGGAGCTGAGCCTCCGGGTCCCCGACGAGTTCCGCACCGAGGTGGAGTTCGAGGTCGACGACGGCGAGATCGAGCTGGAGATCGAGCTGAAATGGCCGCTGGGCGGCGGGCGCGCCACGCCCGCCACCGTCGCCGCCTCCGCCCGCAAGGCCGTCGAGTCCGGGGCCGCCGGGCCCGGGGCCGCGACCGGGCCGGCCGAAGAGCAGCCCGAACCCGCCGCACCGGCCGAGCCCTCCGCTCCCCGGAGCCGGAAGGCCACGTCGGCCGCCAAGCCGAAGCGGCCCCCGGCCAAGCGGACTCCCGCCAAGCGGACCGCCGCGAAACGGTCCTGAACCGGCCGCCCAGCGGCAGCGCCGATCCCGCCTACCGCCGGATCAGCCGCCGGGCGGTCGCGGCCGCCACCGCGGCCGTGCGCGAGTCCACGCCCAGCTTGGCGAAGATGTGCACCAGATGGGACTTCACCGTCGCCTGGCTCAGGAACAGCGCCTTGCTGATCTGCTGGTTCGACAGTCCCTCGCTCACCAGCTGGAGCACCTCCAGCTCCCGCTTGGTCAGCGCCTCCGCGGGCGTGCGCATCCGGTCCATCAGCCGGTGCGCCACCGCCGGGGCGAGCGCCGACTGGCCGGCCGCGGCCGTCCGTACCGCCGCCGCCAGCTCCTCCGGCGGGGCGTCCTTCAGGAGGTAGCCGGAGGCACCGGCCTCCACCGCCGCGAGGATGTCGGCGTCCGTGTCGTACGTGGTGAGGACGAGGACCCGCGGCCCGCCCCGTACGGCGGTGATCGCGGCCGTCGCCTCCGAGCCGTGCATCCCGGGGCCGAACTGGAGGTCCATCAGGACCACGTCCACGCCGCCCGCGGCGGCCAGCTCGACCGCCCGCTCGGCCGTCGCCGCCTCGCCGACCACGGCGAAGTCCGGCTCGGTGTCGAGGACGGCCCGCAGCCCGGCCCGTACCACCGGGTGGTCGTCGGCGAGCAGCAGTCGGATGGTCATGCGGCGGACTCCAGGGTGGTCATGCGGCGGGCTCGGGGGTGGTCATGCGGCGGGTTCGAGGGTCATGCGGAGGGCTCCGGGATGGTGGTCCTGCGTCAGGCTCCGGGGGAGTCGTGCGTCAGGTTCCGGTCGTGGTGCCGGCGGGCAGCGGAAGGGAGACGGCCACGGCGGTGCCCTGGCCGGGGGCGGACTCGACGGTGAAGGAGCCGCCCAGCGACTCCGCGCGCGAGCGCATCGCCGGCAGTCCGAAGCCGCCGTCCGAGGACGGGCGCACGGAGCGCGGCGCGGCCGGGTCGAAGCCCTTGCCGTCGTCGACCACGTCCAGCGTCACCGAGCCGCCCATGAACGACAGGGTGATCTCCGCCCGCGAGGCCGAGGCGTGCCGCACCGTGTTCGCGAGCGCCGACTGGGCGATCCTCAGCAGCGCCACCTCGTACGGGGTGGGCAGCTCGGCCGGTGTCCCGCTGACCGAGAACCGCACCCGCGGCCCGTCCGGAGCGGCCGGCGGACCGGCCGTCTCGCACAGCCGTTCCAGGGCCCCGGCGAGCGAGCCGTGCTCCAGATCGGGCGGGGTGAGCGCCCGTACGAAGCGGCGGGCCTCCGCCAGGTTGTCCTGCGCCGCCCGCCGGGCCGCGTCGATGTGCCCGGCCGCCGGCGAGCCCTCCGGCAGCGCGCGCTCGGCGGCCCGCAGCAGCAGCTGGATCGAGGAGAGCCCCTGCGCCAGGGTGTCGTGGATCTCCCGGGCGAGCCGCTCGCGCTCGGCGAGCGTCCCCGCGTGCCGCTCGGCCGCCGCCAGCTCGGCCCGGGTCGAGATCAGCTCCTCGATCAGCCGGCGCCGCCGCTCGCTCTCCCGGTACAGCGCCTGGTAGCCGAGGACGGTCGCCACGGCGACCGCCGCGCCGAGCAGCGGCCCGATGAACACGCCCGGGCTGAGGGCCGCGCCGTGCCGCACGTACGACAGGATCGCCGCGCACGCCGTGAGCGCCACCGCCGGCAGCGACCAGCGCACCGGCAGCAGGTGCAACTGCAGGAAGTACAGCGGGAAGGCCAGCCACAGCCCCTCGGGCGTCAGCCACAGCAGCACCAGCCAGGACAGGCACAGCGCGCCCAGCCAGACCGCCGCTCCGCGCTGCGAGCCGCGCACGGCGGGCAGCAGCGAGCCCGCCGCGTACACCGCGCCGGTCAGCACCGCCGCGACCACGCCCGCCGTCGTCTGCGCGCGCACCGCCGCCAGGACGAGGAGCCCCGCCATCAGCAGATGAAGACAGAGGCGCAGCGCGCGCAGGGCAGGGGTGAGGGAGCGGGGATCCATGATGGTTCCAGGGTAGGCGGGGCCGCGAGCCGGTCCGGACAATCCGGACTCAACCGAAAGTTTGATTACGGAGCCATCCGTGGCGCGATGCCCGCGCGGGGCTCCGGCCAGCAGGCTTGGCCCCATGTTCGTGGCATGGAGAGACCTGAGATTCGCCAAGGGGCGTTTCACCCTGATGGGCACCGTGATCGTCCTGATCACCCTGCTCGTCGGACTGCTTTCGGGACTGACCGCCGGGCTCGCACGGGAGAACATCTCGGCGATCACCGGTCTTCCGGCGGACCGGCTGGCCTTCGCCGCCCCGCCCGCCGGCCAGTCGGTCTCCTTCACCAACTCGGCCGTCACGGCCTCCCAGTGGCGCGACTGGGCCGGCCGCCCCGGCGTCGAGCGCGCCGCGCCGCTCGGCATCCGCACCCTCAACGCCACGGCCGGCGACCGCACCGCCGCCCTCTCCGCCTTCGGTACGGAGCCGGGCGCGGGCCTCGCGCCGGAGGGCTCGCGGCTGGGGCCGGGCAAGGTGGTCCTGTCCGAGTCGGCGGCGAAGGAACTCGACGTCACCGCCGGGGACGCGGTGCGCCTCGGCCCCCTGGACGCCACCGTCGTCGCGGTCGCCGGGGACGCCTCGTACAGCCACACGCCCGTCGTGTGGACCTCCCTCGACGACTGGCAGAAGCTCGGCCGGGCCGGCACGGGAGCCGGGTCCGAGCAGCAGGCCACCGTGATCGCCCTGAGCGGCTCGGGTGCCGACTGGGCGGCCGGGGACAAGGCCCTCGGCACGGCCGCGAAGACCGTCGACGAGGCCCTCGGCGCCATAGGGTCCTACCAGGCCGAGAACGGCTCGCTGCAGCTGATGCGCGGCTTCCTCTTCGTGATCTCCGCGCTGGTCATAGGAGCCTTCTTCACCGTCTGGACCATCCAGCGCAGCGCCGACGTGGCCGTCCTCAAGGCGCTCGGCGCCTCCACCCCGTACCTCCTGAAGGACGCCCTCGGGCAGGCCGTGGTGATGCTCGGCGCCGGCACCCTGCTCGGCACCGGGCTCGCCTCCGGCATCGGCGCGCTGATCAGCGGCGGCGACGTGCCGTTCGTGCTGCGGCCGCTCACCGTGCTCGGCCCGGCCGCCGTGATGATCGTGCTCGGTGTGCTCGGCGCGGCCCTGTCCATCCGGCGGATCACCGCCGTCGACCCCCTGACCGCGCTCGGGAGCGCCCGATGAGCCTGCTGCTCGACCACGTGACCCTGACCTACCCCGACGGCGACGGCCGGCTCACCGCCCTCGACGCCGTCTCCCTGGACGTGCCCGCCGGCCGCCTCACCGCCGTCGTCGGCCCCTCCGGCTCCGGCAAGTCCAGCCTGCTCGCCGTCGCCGCGACGCTCGTCACGCCGGACACCGGCCGGGTCGTCGTCGCCGGCACGGAGACCGGGGCGCTCACCCCGGCGGCCAAGGCCGAACTGCGCCGCGAGCACATCGGCATCGTCTTCCAGCAGCCGAACCTGCTGCCCTCGCTCAGCGCCCTGGAGCAGCTCCAGGTGATGGCGCACCTGTCCGGGCGCGGCCCGCGGACCGCCCGGGACCGGGCCCTGGAGCTGCTCGACGCGGTCGGCCTCGCCGATCAGGCGCACCGCCGCCCGCACCAGCTCTCCGGCGGCCAGCGCCAGCGCGTCAACATCGCGCGGGCGCTGATGAACGAGCCCTCCGTGCTCCTGGTCGACGAGCCGACGAGCGCGCTCGACCACGAGCGGGGCGCGGCCGTGATGGAGCTGCTCGGCCGGCTGACGGCGGAGCGGGGGACGGCGACGGTGCTCGTGACGCACGACCGGACGCACCTGGGGCGGGCGGACCGCACGGTGACGGTGGTGGACGGGCGGCTTACAGAGGAGCTACTGGTACAGAAGTAGAGTCAAGCGTGTGGCAGCGACGAGCTGCCACACGCTTGACTCACGACTGTACGAGTTTCAGACCTGGCCGTTGCCCGCCGTGTTCACCAGCGCCGCCGACAGCTCCTGGGCGACCTGCTGGAGGATCGGGACGATCTTGTCGGTGGCCGCCTCGGTGACCCGGCCGGCCGGGCCGGAGATGGAGATGGCGGCGGGGGTGGGGGAGTTGGGGACGGGGACCGCGAGGCAGCGGACTCCTATCTCCTGCTCGTTGTCGTCGACCGCGTAGCCCGTGTCGCGCACCAGAGTCAGGGCGTCCAGGAAGCCCTCGGGCGTGGTGATCGTCTTCTCGGTGGCGGCGGGCATGCCGGTACGGGCGAGCAGCGCGCGCACCTCGTCGGCGGGGGTGTCCACGAGCAGCGCCTTGCCGACGCCGGTGGAGTGCGGCAGCACCCGGCGGCCGACCTCGGTGAACATGCGCATCGAGTGCTTGGACGGCACCTGGGCGACGTACACGACCTCGTCGCCGTCGAGCAGCGCCATGTTCGCGGTCTCGCCGGTCTCCTCGACGAGCCGGGCCAGATACGGGCGGGCCCAGGTGCCGAGCAGCCGGGAGGCGGACTCGCCGAGCCGGATCAGGCGCGGGCCGAGGGCGTAGCGGCGGTTCGGCTGCTGGCGGACGTAGCCGCAGGCGACCAGCGTGCGCATCAGGCGGTGGATGGTCGGCAGCGGCAGTCCGCTGCTGGCGGAGAGTTCGCTGAGCCCGACCTCGCCGCCCGCGTCGGCCATCCGCTCCAGGAGGTCGAAGGCACGCTCGAGGGACTGGACGCCACCGCTCGCGGCGGCGGGCTTGGCGGCGTCGGTGGCGCTGGCGCTGGACGTCGGCACGGCAACGGTCCTTTCGGGGCAGGCGGGCAAGGCAGCAGCCTACCGGGCGCCCGGGCCGGGCACACGGCCCAGGTCCCGGCGTCCGGGCCGGTCAGCGGGGTGTTTGTCCGTTGTCGGCGGCTGCCCGGAGGGGTCCTGGTCCACCCCGCATGTGCGGAGCTACGTTCTACTGTACGAAATTCTCATTCCACTTCATGGAAACGTCCAATCGGCCCTCGCGAGAGCGGGGCATGCCGGGCGATCCTGAAAACGCGCCCTTGACGACATGTCGTCACGGCCGCAGACTCCTTCAACAGTTCGTTGAATTTCTGCTTCGCGGAAGAAGAAGGGGTACGGGTGGACGTCAACCTGGTCCTGCGCTCGACGCGCGTCATCACCCCCGAGGGGACTCGTGCGGCGTCGATCGCCGTCTCCGGCGGAACGATCGCGGCCGTGTGGCCGTACGACGCCGAGGTCCCGGCCGGGGCCCGGCTGGAGGACGTCGGCGACGACGTCGTCCTGCCCGGTCTCGTCGACACGCATGTCCATGTGAACGACCCCGGGCGCACCGAGTGGGAGGGCTTCTGGACCGCGACGCGCGCCGCGGCCGCCGGTGGCATCACCACCCTGCTCGACATGCCGCTGAACTCGCTGCCGCCGACCACCACCGTCGAGCACCTGCGGATCAAGCAGGACGTCGCCCGCACCAAGGCGCACATCGACACCGGCTTCTGGGGCGGCGCCCTGCCGGACAACGTCAAGGACCTGCGGCCGCTGCACGACGCCGGAGTCTTCGGCTTCAAGTGCTTCCTGTCGCCGTCCGGCGTGGACGAGTTCCCGCAGCTCGACCAGGACCAGCTGGCCGCCTCGCTCGCCGAGATCGCCGGCTTCGACGGGCTGATGATCGTCCACGCCGAGGACCCGCACGAGCTCGACGCCGCACCGCAGACGCCGGGCGCGAAGTACGCCGACTTCCTCGCCTCCCGGCCGCGGGTCGCGGAGAACACCGCGATCGAGAACCTGATCAACCAGGCCCGCCGGCTGAGCGCCCGCGTGCACGTCCTGCACCTGTCGTCCTCGGACGCGCTGCCGCTGATCGCCGCCGCCAAGGCGGAGGGCGTGAAGGTCACCGTCGAGACCTGTCCGCACTTCCTGACCCTGACGGCGGAGGAGGTCCCGGACGGCGCGACCGAGTTCAAGTGCTGCCCGCCGATCCGCGAGTCGGCCAACCAGGACGCGCTGTGGGAGGGCCTGGCGGACGGCACCATCGACTGCATCGTCTCCGACCACTCGCCGTCCACGGCCGACCTCAAGACCGGCGACTTCGCCACCGCCTGGGGCGGCATCTCCTCGCTCCAGCTCGGCCTGCCGGCCATCTGGACCGAGGCCCGCCGCCGCGGCCACGACCTCACCGACATCGCCCGCTGGATGTCCGAGAGCCCCGCCCGCCTCGCCGGTCTCGACCGGAAGGGCGCCATCGAGCCGGGCCGCGACGCCGACTTCGCGATCGTCGACCCCGACGCCACCTTCACCGTCGACCCGGCCGAGCTGCAGCACCGCAACCGCGTCACCGCCTACGCCGGCAAGACCCTCCACGGCGTCGTCACCTCCACCTGGCTTCGCGGCGAGCGCATCAACGACCGCGGCACCCTCACCGAGCCCACCGGCCGTCTCCTCGAAAGGAACAACTGACGTGTCCTCCATACCCAGCTTCACCGGAGACGCGAGCCCGTACGGCGGCGGTGACCCGTACGCCGACTACCGCACCGCCGACTTCCCCTTCACCCAGTACGCCGACCTCGCCGACCGCCGCCTCGGCGCGGGCGTCGTCGCCGCCAACGACGAGTTCTTCGCCGAGCGCGAGAACCTGCTCAAGCCCGAGGCCGCCGAGTTCGACCCCGAGCACTTCGGCCACAAGGGCAAGATCATGGACGGCTGGGAGACCCGCCGCCGCCGCGGTGTCTCCGCCGAGCAGCCGCACCCCACCGAGGACGACCACGACTGGGCGCTCGTACGCCTCGGCGCCCCCGGCGTGATCCGCGGCCTCGTCGTCGACACCGCGCACTTCCGCGGCAACTACCCGCAGGCCGTCTCCGTCGAGGCCACCTCCGTCGCCGGCTCGCCCTCGCCCGAGGAGCTCCTCGCCGACGACGTCAAGTGGACGACGATCGTTCCGCGCACCGCCATCGGCGGCCACGCCGCCAACGGCTTCGCCGTCGACGTCGAGCAGCGCTTCACCCACCTCCGCGTCAACCAGCACCCCGACGGCGGCATCGCCCGCCTCCGCGTGTACGGCGAAGTCGCCCCCGACCCGGCCTGGCTCGGCGTGCTCGGCACCTTCGACCTCGCCGCCCTGGAGAACGGCGGCCAGGTCGAGGACGCCTCCGACCGCTTCTACTCCCCGGCCACCAACACCATCCAGCCCGGCCGCTCGCGCAAGATGGACGACGGCTGGGAGACCCGCCGCCGCCGCGACAAGGGCAACGACTGGATCCGCTACAGCCTCGCCGCCGAGTCCGAGATCCGCGCCGTCGAGATCGACACCGCGTACCTCAAGGGCAACAGCGCCGGCTGGGCCGCGCTCTCCGTCGCCGCCGAGGGCTCCGACGACTGGACCGAGATCCTCCCGCGGACCCGCCTCCAGCCCGACACCAACCACCGCTTCGTGCTCGACACGCCCGCGGTCGGCGCCCGCGTCCGCATCGACATCTACCCCGACGGCGGCATCTCCCGCCTCCGTCTCTTCGGCTCCCTCACCGAAGCGGGCACGGCGCGCCTGACGGCCCGCCACCAGGAACTGGGCGGCTGACGGCCCCCCTCTTTCCGAGGCTCGGTTCCCCTCCGGGGCGCTTGAGCCGGACTCACAGCCCCGACCGTGCTCGACCCTCCCCCTGCCTTCGGCGGGGGGACCCCCACTCCTCGCGGGCCTCCGCGCGCTCGGGACTGTTCCCCCGTCGCGCCCCTTCGGCTCACTCGCCGCAGGCGCGTCGGGGGGGCAACCCCAGGGGTTTGTCGGGGGCACCCGAAACGGCCCCCGGCCATGAACTGGGCGGGCACGACACCCCGCCCGGCCCGCGAGGGCGCACCGACCCGACAGCACCGGTGCGCCCTCCACCTCTTTCCGAGGCTCGGTTCTCCTCCGACTCACTCGCCGACGTGTTCGTCGGGGCGTTTACGCGGCGTGGCCGCCGTCCACCGAGAACTCGGCGCCCGTCACGTACGCCGCGTCCGGGCCGGACAGGAACGCCACCATCGAGGCGACCTCGGCGGCCGTGCCGAAGCGGCCGAGGGCCGTCATCATGGCCTGGGCCTCGGCGTAGGGGCCGTTCGCCGGGTTCATGTCGGTGTCCGTCGGGCCGGGGTGGACGATGTTCGCGGTGATGCCGCGGCCGCCCAGCTCGCGGGCGAGCGACTTCGTCAGGCCGACGAGGGCCGCCTTGCTCGTCGCGTACAGCGTGCCGCCGGGGCCCGGTACCCGCTGCGTCATGCAGGTGCCGATGGTGACGATCCGGCCGCCCGCCGCCATCCGCGCGGCGGCCGCCTGCGCGGCCAGGAAGACCGAGCGGACGTTCACCGCGAGCACCCGGTCCACGTCCGCGAGGGTCAGGGACTCCAGCGGGCCGAGGACCCCGACGCCGACGTTGTTCACCAGCACGTCGAGCCGGCCGAGCGCGTCCGCGGCCCACTCCACCGCGCCGGCCGCGTCGCCCGCGTCCGCCGCGTCCGCGCGGAGGGCGAGCGCCTTGCCGCCGGCCGCCTCGATCCGGGCGGCGACCTCGCGGGCCTGCTCCTCGCCCTGGACGTAGGTGAAGGCGACGTCCGCGCCCTCCTCGGCGAGCCGGACGGCCGTCGCCGCGCCGATGCCCCGGCTGCCGCCGGTGACCAGGACCGCCTTGCCGCTCATCGTGGACATGTTGAACTCCTCGTACGTCGTCGACCGGTTGTCGTTGCGAGTTCAATCAAACGCGGGACGGCGTCCCCGCGCTGGCGGGAATCGGACGGCGAGCCGATCACCGCGCGGCCATCGATGAGTTCCGCGGGCGGGCGGGGTCTGCAGAGGTGAGACACGACGACAAGAAGAGAGAGGGCCCTCTCATGGCCACCCTGAGCCTCACCCAGTTCCTCACCCTCGACGGCGTCTACCAGGCCCCCGGCGGTCCCGAGGAAGACCCCGGCGGCGGCTTCGAACACGGCGGCTGGTCCTTCCCGTACGGCGACGAGGACTTCGGCCGCTACATGAACGAGGTCTTCGCGCGGCCCACCGCCTTCCTCCTCGGCCGCCGCACCTACGAGATCTTCGCGAGCTACTGGCCGAAGCACGACGACCCCGACAACCCCATCGCGACCAAGCTCAACACCCTCCCCAAGTACGTGGCCTCCCGCACCCTCACCACCGCCGACTGGGAACCGGCCACGATCCTCTCCGGCGACGTCGTGCGGGAGGTCAGCGCGCTCAAGGAGCGGTTCGACGGCGAGATCCAGATGCACGGCAGCGGCGGCCTCGCGCGGACCCTGCTGGAGCACGACCTCATCGACACGCTCCACCTGCTCGTCTTCCCGGTCGTCCTCGGCACGGGCCGCCGCCTGTTCGCCGAGGGCGCGAGGCCCACCGCCTTCCGGCTCACCGACGCGCGTACGACGCCGGCGGGCGTCACCCTCCAGACGTACGAACAGGCGGGCCGGCCCACGTACGGCAGCTACTGAGGGCCGCCCACGTGCGGCAGCCAGGAAAGGTGTAGCCACCACGGGCGGGCCCCGGTACGGTGATCACCCCTCCGCGTGCGAGCCGTCGAAGTCTCCACCCCGCCTGATCAGTTGGAGACGCCATGTCGTCGCTCGCCGCTCCCGCGACCCTCGGCGCCCCGCGCCGCGCCTGGCTCACCGACCTGCCGGTGCTGCTCGTCGCGGTGGTCTGGGGCGCCAGCTATCTCGCCGCCAAGGGCGTCACCACCGCCCACACCGTGCTCGCCGTCCTCGTGCTGCGCTTCGCGATCGTGCTGCCGGTGCTCGTCGCCGCGGGATGGCGCAGGCTGCGGGCCCTCGACGCGGCCCAGTGGCGCGGGGCGGCGGTCCTGGGGCTGATCCTCGCCGGGATCTTCGTACTCGAGACGTACGGGGTGGTGCACACCTCGGCCACCAACGCGGGCCTGATCATCAGCCTCACCATGATCTTCACGCCGCTCGCCGAGGCCGCCGTCACCGGGACCTGGCCACCCCGCGCCTTCCTCGGCGCCGCCGCGCTGTCCGTGGCCGGCGTGGCCCTGCTGACCCAGGGCGCGGGCTTCACCGCGCCCTCGGCCGGCGACCTGCTGATGCTGCTCGCCGCGCTCGCCCGTACCGTGCACGTCCTCGCGATGTCGCGCATCAAGGCTGTGCGGAGCGCCGACTCGCTCTCCCTCACCACCGTCCAGCTCGGCGCCGCCGTCGCCGTCTTCGCCCTCCTCGCCGCCGTCCCCGGCACCGGCGCCACCCCCTGGGCGACGGCCCTCGGCCTCGGGCCGGGCGAGTGGGCCGGACTGCTCTTCCTCTCCGTCTTCTGCACCCTGTTCGCCTTCTTCGTCCAGATGTGGGCCGTCCGCCGCACCTCCCCGTCCCGCGTCAGCCTCCTCCTCGGCACCGAGCCCCTCTGGGCCGCCGCCGCGGGCATCGCGCTCGCCGGCGACCGCCCCGGAACCCTGGGCCTCGCGGGCGCCGTCCTCGTGCTCGCGGGCACCAGCTGGGGCCGCCGGGCCGCCGACGCCGCCTAGGGCCTGTCCGACGGATCATGGCCGGACAGGCCCGGCCCTGGCCCGGAGGGCCGCCGAACTGGTGGTCTCCGAAGCGACGATCGGCAAGCACTTCGGCAACATCCTCACCAAGCTGGACCTGCCTCCTGCGGACGAGACCCACCGCCGGGTGCCGGCCGTCCTGACGTACCTGCGCGCCTGACGTACGCGCTCAGCTCTTCACCCGGTCCGATATCACCAGGACCACCAGTCCGAGCCCCGCGATCACGATGTTCGCGAACAGCTCCCGGCCCTCCAGGAAGCCGATGTTGTCGGTCAGGAAACGGGTCGCGCCCATCAGTTTGAACCAGCCGTCGGTCAGCTCGCGGATCACCCCGCACACGCCGAAGACCAGCACCAGAAAACCCGTGACCTCAAGAAGCCTCTTCATGCTCCGAGCATGATCCACGGCCGCCCCCGCCCGCGTCGGCCACCGGTATCCCCTTTCCGCGACTTCCGTACGACCTTCGTACGACCGAGGTCCCCGGCTCGCGCGACTTTGGTATCGCGTGGGCCGCACGGGGCCGCGACACGCCGCTCACCTGCGTACATTTCCCGTATGACGCGTACCTGGCTGCTCCCTTCCCATCTGGTCGAGGCCGCCCGCACCGGCGGCCGGGGGCCGGGGGAGGGGCGGCCGCGGCGGACCGTGCGGGACTGGGTGGTCGACACCACGATCTTCCTGCTCGCGGCGTTCGTGGGGCTGCTCGCGGCCGAGACCAGCGCCACGTACAGCAGCGAGGCCGTCGCGCTGACCGACCAGCTCGCCGGCGGGCTCGCCTGCTGCGCCCTGTGGCTGCGCCGCCGCTGGCCCACCGGGCTCGCGGTCACGCTCTCCGTCGTCAGCGTCGTCGCGCCCACGGCGGGCGGCGCCGTGCTCGCCGCGCTGTTCAGCGTGGCCGTGCGCCGCCCCTTCAGGGAGGTGGCGTGGATCGGACTGCTCGCCATGGCCGCGTCCACCGTGCAGGTCTTCGTACGGCCCGACCCGACCACCGGCACCCCGCTCGCCATCGGCATCGGGATCGTCCTGATCCTCCTGGTCACCGCCTGGGGCATGCTGGTCCGCTCCCGCCGCCAGCTCGTCGAGGCGCTGCGCGACCGCGCGCTGCGGGCCGAGGCGGAGGCGGGGCTGCGGGCCGAGCAGGCGCAGCGGCAGGCGCGGGAGGCCATCGCGCGGGAGATGCACGACGTGCTGGCCCACCGCCTCACCCTGCTCAGCGTGCACGCCGGCGCCCTGGAGTTCCGGCCCGACGCCCCGCCCGCGCAGGTCGCGCGGGCCGCCGGGGTGATCCGGGACAGCGCCCACGAGGCGCTGCAGGACCTGCGGGAGATCATCGGCGTGCTGCGCGCGCCGCACGACGACGAGGGCGACGGCAGCGCCGCGAACCGGCCGCAGCCCACCCTCGCCACCCTGGACAGCCTCGTCGCCGAGGTCCGCGAGGCCGGCATGAAGGTCGTCCTCGACTCCACCGTGGCCGACCCGGACACCGTGCCCGCCGCCACCGGCCGCACCGTCTACCGCATCGTCCAGGAAGCTCTCACCAACGCCCGCAAGCACGCGCCCGGCGCCGAGGTCACCCTCACGCTGCGCGGCCGCCCCGGCGCCGGACTCGACCTCGACATCCGCAACCCCGCCCCCACCGGGCCCGTCCCGCCCGTGCCCGGCTCCGGGCAGGGCCTCATCGGGCTGACCGAACGCGCCACCCTCGCCGGCGGCCGGCTCACCCACGGACCCGCCCCCGACGGCGGCTTCGCCGTGCACGCCTGGCTACCGTGGCCCGCATGACACCCACCCCGCCGCCCTCCTCGCCGTCCGCCCGGCCGCCCGTCCGGCTGCTCGTCGTCGACGACGACCCGCTGGTCCGCGCGGGCCTCGCCCTCATGCTCGGCGGCGCCGAGGACATCGAGATCGTCGGCGAGGGCGCCGACGGCGCCGAGGTCCCCGAACTCGTCGAGCGGCTCGCCCCCGACGTCGTCCTCATGGACATCCGCATGCCGCGCGTCGACGGCCTCACCGCCACCGAACGGCTCCGCACCCGGCCCGGCGCGCCCGAGGTCCTCGTCCTCACCACCTTCCACGCCGACGAACAGGTCCTGCGGGCGCTGCGCGCCGGGGCCGCCGGCTTCGTCCTCAAGGACACCCCGCCGGCCGAGATCGTCACCGCCGTGCGCCGGGTGGCGGCCGGTGACCCGGTGCTCTCCCCGGCCGTCACCCGCCAGCTCATGACCCATGTCGCCGGGCAGGACGCGCCGCCCACTCCCCGCACCGGCCCGCAGGAGCCCCCGCGCCGTGCCACCGCAGCCCGCCGCCTCGCCGAACTCGCGGACCGCGAACGGGAGGTGGCGCTCGCCGTCGGACGGGGCAGCTCCAACGCCGAGATCGCCGCGGCCCTCTACATGAGCGTCCCCACCGTCAAGACCCACGTCTCACGCATTCTGGCCAAACTCGGCCTCAACAACCGTGTCCAGATCGCGCTCCTCGTCCACGACGCCGGCCTGCTCGACCTCCCCGACGGAGCGGACGGCGCGTAGCCTGGACCGATGTCCGTCATTCAACTGGGGGAATACGGAGCGGACTTCACCGCCGACCCGTACCCGTATTACGCGAAACTCCGCGAGAGCGGCCCGGTGCACGAGGTCGTGACGCCGGACGGCATGCCGGCCTGGCTCGTCGTCGGCTACGAGGAGGCCCGCGCGGCCCTCGCCGACCAGCGGCTCTCCAAGTCCTTCTCCGAATTCGGCCCGGAACGGGCGCAGGACGAGATCATCGGACCCAACCTGCTCATCGTCGACCCGCCCGACCACACCCGGCTGCGCAAACTCGTCGCGGGCGAGTTCACCGGCCGCCGGGTGGAGGCGCTGCGGCCGCGCGTCCAGGAGCTCACCGACGAACTGCTCGACGCGATGGCCCCGGCCGGCCGCGCCGACCTCGTCGACTCCTTCGCCTTCCCGCTGCCCATCACCGTCATCTGCGAACTGCTCGGCGTCCCGGCCGCCGACCGCGACACCTTCCGGACCTGGTCCAACGCGCTCGTCGCGCCGACCGAAGACCCGTCCGAGCAGGAGGCGGCCGCGGTCGGCTTCTACGGCTACCTCGACGAACTCATCGAGGACAAGCGCGCCGCCGGGCCGCAGGACGACCTGCTGTCCGCCCTCATCGCCACCCGTGCCGAGGACGGCGACCGGCTCTCGCTTCCCGAACTGCGCGCCCTCGCCTATCTGCTGCTCATCGCGGGCCACGAGACCACCGTCAACCTGATCGCCAACACGGTCCGCGCCCTGCTCACGCACCCCGAGCAACTCGCCGCGCTGCGCGCCGACTTCGGCCTGATCGACGCCGCAGTCGAGGAGGGGCTGCGCTACGACGGACCGGTCGAGAACGCCACGCTCCGCTTCGCCAAGGAGCCGATCACCCTCGGCGGCGCCGAGATACCCGCCGGCGCGATCGTGCTCGTCGGCCTCGCCTCCGGCGCCCGCGACCCGGGCCGGTTCCCCGAACCCGACCGCTTCGACATCGGGCGCGACCCGCGCGGCCACCTCGCCTTCGGCCACGGCATCCACTACTGCCTGGGCGCTCCACTGGCCCGCCTGGAAGGCAAGACGGCGATCGAGTCACTGCTCCGGCGCTTCCCGCGGCTGGAACTCGACCCCGACGCGGCCCCCTGGGAATGGCTCCCCGGCATGCTGATCCGCGGCACCCGCCACCTGCCCGTCGTCTGGTGACCACCGAGCCCCGGGCCCGCCGTCACCGGCCCCCGGGGCTCACCCCGCCGGGACCTCCGCCACCCGCACCGGGCGGCGCTCCCGGCGCGAGCGCTCGCACGCCTCGGCGATCCGCAGCGCGGCGAGCGCCTCGCCGCCGTCGCAGGGGTTGTCCCGCTCGCCGCGCACCAGACCGACGAAGGCGTCCAGCTCCGCCTCGTACGCCGGCCCGAAACGCTCCAGGAAACCGGGCCACGGCTTGGTGGGCGGCGGCGGGCCCTGCGGCTCGACCGACTCCAGCGGGGTCCGCTCGTCCAGGCCGACCGCGAGCTGCGTCCGCTCGCCGGCCAGCTCCATCCGTACGTCGTACCCGGCGCCGTTGCAGCGGGTCGCGGTCGCCGACACCAGCGTGCCGTCGTCCAGGGTGAGCAGCGCGGCTGCCGTGTCCACGTCGCCGGCCTCGCGGAACATCGCGGGCCCCGCGTCCGACCCGGTCGCGTACACCTCCACGACCTCGCGCCCGGTCACCCAGCGCACGATGTCGAAGTCGTGCACCATGCAGTCCCGGAACAGCCCGCCGGACAGCGGAAGATAGGCGGCGGGTGGCGGCGCGGGGTCCGACGTCGCCGTCCGTACGGTGTGCAGCCGGCCGAGCCGGCCCGCGCCGACGGCCTCCCGCGCCGCCCGGTACCCGGCGTCGAACCGCCGCATGAACCCCAGCTGCAGCTCCGTCCCGGCCGCCGCCACCGCCCGCAGCGCGCCCAGCGTCCCCGGCACGTCGAGCGCGATCGGCTTCTCGCAGAACGCCGGAAGCCCCGCCTCCGCCGTCCGCCCGATCAGCTCCGCGTGCGCCGCCGTCGCCGACGCGATCACCACCGCGTCCAGCGCGTGATGCCCGAACAGCGCCTCCACCGAAGGCGCCGCCTCCGCCCCGAGCGCCCCCGCGACCCGCGCCGCCCGCTCCGCGTCGGCGTCCGCGAGCACCAGCGCGCCGACCTCAGGGTGCCGGGCGAGCAGCCCCGCGTGAAAGGCGCCGATCCGTCCCGTCCCGACCAGTCCGATCCGCATGGCCCCCAAGGTGGTGCGGAACGGACGGGGTGTCAAGGAAATGTCAGGACAACCGGACACCAACCCGTCCCGACCGCCTCCCGGCCACCGTTCCGGCCCGCTCCGCCTCCTTCCGGTGATCCGCCCCCGGGACTAGCCTCCCGTCCGTGTCTCCGCGAGGCCCCGAGCCGCCAGCGCACCTGCCCGGTCTGTCCGTGGACCGGGGCAGCCCCGTGCCGCTGTACTTCCAGCTCGCCCGGCAGCTGGAGACGGCCATCGAGAACGGGACGCTGCGCCCGGGCAGCCGGCTCGGGAACGAGATCGACCTCGCCGGGCGGCTCGGGCTCTCGCGGCCCACCGTGCGGCAGGCGATCGGGTCACTGGTGGACAAGGGGCTGCTCGTGCGGCGCCGGGGAGTGGGCACGGTGGTGGTGCACAGCAGGGTGCGGCGGCGGGTGAAGCTGAGCGGGCTCTACGACGACCTGGAGGCGGCCGGGCAGCGGCCGGCGACCCGGGTCCTGGTGGACCGGCTGGAGCCCGCCGGGGCCGAGGTCGCCGCGGCGCTCGGCGTGCCGGAGGGGGCGGAGGTGCGATATCTGGAGCGGCTCCGCTCGGCACACGGCGAGCCCCTCGCGTATCTGCGCAACCACCTGCCCGCCGGGCTGCTCGACGCGGACACCGCGAGCCTCACGGCCACCGGCCTCTACCGGCTGCTCGGCGCCGCCGGAGCGGACCCGCACAGCGCCACGCAGACCGTCGGCGCCCGGACCGCCGGGCCGGGGGAGGCGTGGCTGCTCGGCGAGCGGGAGGGTGCGGCGCTGCTGACGATGGAACGCGTGACCTTCGACGCGGCCGGCCGTGCGGTGGAGTTCGGCCGGCACCTCTACCGGGCCTCCCGCTACTCCTTCGAGTTCCCGCTGCCCGCCCGCGGGTAGGACGGGGACGGGACGCGGGCCCCGCTGAAGATCGGCGCGACCCCCATGACCGATACTGCAATGCACGCAGAAGGACACAAAGGAGGGCAGGTCCTGGTGACCAGGGTTCGCACAGGAGGGGTACGCGCGGCGATCGGCGCCGTGCTCGCGGTGGCGCTGACGGCCGCGCTCGCCGGCTGCAGCAGCACCGGCGGTAAGCGCGCGGAGGACGCCCGCAAGGCGGCCGCGGCGCAGGGGCGGGCGGCCGTGAACACCCCCCGCTGGACCTTCGCCATGATCACCCACTCGGGCGACGGCGACACCTTCTGGGACATCGTCCAGAACGGCGCCAAGCAGGCCGCCGTCAAGGACAACATCAACTTCCTGTACGCCCACAGCGACGAGGCGCAGCAGCAGGCCCAGCTCATCGACTCGTACGTGGCCAAGAAGGTCGACGGCATCATCGTCAGCCTCGCCAAGCCCGACGCGATGAAGGCGTCCGTGGAGAAGGCCGTCAAGGCCGGCATCCCGGTGATCACGGTGAACTCCGGCGCCGAGGCGTCCAAGGCGTTCGGCGCGCTCACCCACATCGGCCAGGACGAGACCGTCGCCGGCGAGGCCGTCGGCACGGAGCTCGGCAAGCGCGGCCGCAAGAAGGCCCTGTGCGTCCTGCACGAGCAGGGCAACGTCGGCCACGAGCAGCGCTGCGCCGGCGCGAAGAAGACCTTCGGCGGCGACATGCAGAACCTGTACGTCGACGGCACCAACATGCCCGACGTCCAGGCGTCCATCCTCGCCAAGCTCCAGGCCGACCCGACCATCGACGCCGTCGTGACGCTCGGTGCGCCGTTCGCCGACGCGGCCGTGCAGGCGAAGCGGACGGCCGGCAGCAAGGCCGAGGTCGACACCTTCGACCTCAACGCCAAGGTCGCCGCCGCGCTCGAGTCCGGCACCCTCGGCTTCGCCGTCGACCAGCAGCCGTACCTCCAGGGCTACGAGGCCGTCGACCTGCTCTGGCTCTACCGCTACAACGCCGACGTCCTCGGCGGCGGCAAGCCGGTGCTCACCGGCCCGCAGATCATCACCAAGGACGCGGCCGCCGCGCTGAAGGACTACACCGAGCGGGGCACCCGATGAGCGCCGCCGCACCGCCCTCGGCCACACCCCCGCCCTCACCCTCCGACGGTCTCGACCACGTCGACGAGCGGCTCCTGCGCACCTCCCCGCTGAAGAAGCTGCTCGCCCGCCCGGAACTCGGCTCGGTCGTCGGCGCGGTCGCCGTCTTCGCGTTCTTCTCGATCGTCGCCGACAGCTTCCTGCGCCCCGCCAGCCTCGGCACCGTCCTCTACGCGGCCTCCACCATCGGCATCATGGCCGTGCCCGTGGCGCTGCTGATGATCGGCGGCGAGTTCGACCTGTCGGCCGGTGTCCTGGTCACCACCTCGGCGCTGGTCTCCTCGATGTTCAGCTACCAGATGACCGCGAACGTGTGGGTCGGCGTCGGCGTCTCGCTGCTCGTCACCCTCGCCGTCGGCGCGTTCAACGGCTTCATGCTGACCCGCACCAAGCTGCCCAGCTTCATCATCACGCTCGGCACCTTCCTGATGCTGACCGGTCTGAACCTCGGCTTCACCAAGCTGATCAGCGGCACCGTCTCCACCAAGTCGATCGCCGACATGGAGGGCTTCCCCTCCGCCCGGGACCTCTTCGCCTCCACCTGGACCGTCGGCGGCGTCGAGCTGAAGGTCACCATCCTGTGGTGGCTGGTCCTGGTCGCCCTCGCCACCTGGATCCTGCTGCGCACCCGTTTCGGCAACTGGATCTTCGCCGTCGGCGGCGGCGCCGACGCGGCCCGCGCGGTCGGCGTCCCGGTCTACCGGACCAAGATCCTCCTCTACATGAGCGTGGCCTTCTGCGCCTGGATCTCCGGCCAGCACCTGCTCTTCTCGTTCGACGTCGTCCAGTCCGGCGAGGGCGTCGGCAACGAGCTGATCTACATCATCGCGGCCGTCATCGGCGGCTGTCTGATCACCGGCGGCTACGGCTCGGCCATCGGCTCCGCCGTCGGCGCCTTCATCTTCGGCATGACCGGCAAGGGCATCGTGTACGCGGAGTGGAACCCGGACTGGTTCAAGTTCTTCCTCGGCGCCATGCTGCTGCTCGCCACCCTCCTGAACGCCTGGATCCGCAAGCGCGTGGAGGCCACCAAGTGACCACCGAGCCGACCACCACCGACACCGCGAGCCCGCTCGTCGAGCTCGACGACGTCAGCAAGTACTACGGCAACATCCGCGCCCTCGAAGGCGTCTCCCTGGAGGTGAACGCGGGCGAGATCTCCTGCGTCCTCGGCGACAACGGGGCCGGCAAGTCCACCCTCATCAAGATCGTCGCCGGCCTGCACCGGCACGACGCCGGCAGCTTCCGCATCGAGGGCGACGAGGTCACCCTCGCCAACCCGCGCGAGGCCCTCGACCGCGGCATCGCCACCGTCTACCAGGACCTCGCCGTGGTCCCGCTGATGCCGGTGTGGCGCAACTTCTTCCTCGGCTCCGAGCCCACCCGCGGCAAGGGCCCCTTCAAGCGCCTCGACGTCGAGCTGATGCGCGAGACCACCCGGACGGCCCTGCTGCGCATGGGCATCGACCTGCGCGACGTCGACCAGCCCATCGGCACCCTGTCCGGCGGCGAGCGGCAGTGCGTGGCCATCGCCCGCGCCGTCCACTTCGGCGCCAAGGTCCTCGTCCTCGACGAGCCGACCGCCGCGCTCGGCGTGAAGCAGTCCGGGGTCGTCCTGAAGTACGTGGCCGCCGCACGTGACCAGGGCCTCGGCGTGGTCCTCATCACGCACAACCCGCACCACGCCTATCTCGTGGGTGATCGTTTCGTCCTGCTGAAGCGCGGGGTCATGGCGGGCAGCCACACCAAGGACTCCGTCACCCTCGACGAGTTGACCCGCCAGATGGCCGGCGGCAGCGAGCTGGAGGACCTGCGCCACGAGCTGGAACGCCCGTCCGGGACGTGATCGCGTCCGTCACGCGCCCCCTACACCCCACCTGGCAGAATCGAGCCGATGAGTACCTACCGTGACCTGACGCTCAGGGGCGCCTCCCGCGGCACGGTCCTGCGGACCGTCGGCACCCGGGAGCGGCGCTCGCACCTGACCGCGCCGCGGGTGCCGACCGTCGGCATCGACATCGGCGGTACGAAGGTGATGGCCGGCGTCGTCGACGCGGACGGCAACATCCTGGAGAAGGTCCGCACCGAGACCCCCGACAAGTCCAAGAGCCCCAAGGTCGTCGAGGACACCATCGTCGAGCTGGTCCTGGACCTCTCCGACCGGCACGACGTGCACGCCGTCGGCATCGGCGCCGCCGGCTGGGTCGACGCCGACCGGGCCCGGGTGCTCTTCGCCCCCCACCTCGCCTGGCGCAACGAGCCGCTCCGCGACGCCCTCCAGGACCGGCTCGCCGTCCCCGTCATGGTGGACAACGACGCCAACACCGCCGCCTGGGCCGAGTGGCGCTTCGGCGCCGGACGCGGCGAGGACCACCTCGTCATGATCACCCTCGGCACCGGCATCGGCGGCGCCATCCTGGAGGACGGCCAGGTCAAGCGCGGCAAGTACGGGGTCGCCGGCGAGTTCGGGCACATGCAGGTCGTGCCCGGCGGCCACCGCTGCCCCTGCGGCAACCGCGGCTGCTGGGAGCAGTACAGCTCCGGCAACGCCCTGGTCCGCGAGGCCCGCGAGCTCGCCGCCGCCGACTCCCCGGTCGCGTACAACATCATCGAGCGGGTCAAGGGCAGCGTCCCCGACATCACCGGCCCGCTCATCACCGAGCTCGCCCGCGAGGGCGACGCCATGTGCGTCGAGCTGCTCCAGGACATCGGCCAGTGGCTGGGCGTCGGCCTCGCCAACCTGGCCGCCGCCCTCGACCCCTCCTGCTTCGTCATCGGCGGCGGTGTCTCCGCCGCCGACGACCTGCTCATCGGCCCCGCCCGGGACGCCTTCCGCCGCCACCTCACCGGCCGCGGCTACCGCCCCGAGGCCCGCATCGCCCGCGCCCAGCTCGGCCCCGAGGCCGGCATGGTCGGCGCCGCCGACCTGGCCCGGCTCGTCGCCCGCCGCTTCCGCCGCGCCAACCGGCGCCGCGTCGAGCGCTACGAGCGGTACGGGCGCTACACCCAGGCCCTGCGCGCCCCCGCCGACCGCAGCTCCCGCACCACCCCCGAGGACCCGCAGACATGACCGTGGCGCCGCCCCCGCCCACCCTGCCCCACCCCGCCCCGGCCCCGGACGGCAGGCTGCCCGAGGACCGGCGGCACATGCTGCGCCGCCGCTTCCTCACGCTGCTCACCATCGTGCTGCTCATCGGCGTGCCGGCCGGCTATCTGGTGATCTCCGCCGACCAGAGCCGGGACAGCGGACTCGACAAGGAGCGCGAGTCCGCCCCCGTGGGCCTCCAGGACAACTGGCCCTCGCAGATGAAGCGCCGGGTCTTCGAGATCCCGGTCCCGTCCGACGCCTGGCACGTCGCCTACTACGAGACCAGCAACTGGAAGACCAGCCGGCTCTACGTGCAGTTCACCACCACCGCGAACGGGCTCGACACCTACCTCGCCGACAGCGGCACCAGCCGCGCCGCCCTCAAGGCGGGCCGGGTCACCGTCGGGGAGCACGACTCCGGCATCGTCGGCTGGGACTTCACCTCCGGCCACCACGCCTGGACCGGCACCAGCGTCAACCGCGAGAAGCCCCGCCCCACCAGCGACATCACCGTCAACCTCGACGACCCGGCGTTCCCGCGCGTGTACGTGGTCTCCACGACGTCGCCCTGACGGACGTCCCCCTGGCGCCCGGGCGCCAGGGGGACGGGTGATCAGCCGCGGTCCAGGACGGCCGCGAGGACCGCCCGCAGCGCCGTCTCGGGGTCGTCCGAGGGCCCCTCGGAGCGCCAGGCGACGAAGCCGTCGGGGCGGACGAGCACCGCGCCGTCCTCGGTGACACCGTGCACCTCCGCCCAGTCCGCGTCGCCCACCGGGGTCAGCTCCGCGCGGGCCCCCTGGCCGATGCGGTACGAGTCGATCGGCACCCCGAGACGTTCCGCGACGTGCGAGGCGGCGGTGTGCCAGCTGCCGGTCGTGCTCGCGGAGCTGAGCAGCACCAGGTGCCGCTCGTACAGGTCGAGGGTGGAGATGCGGGTCCCCGCGCGGTTCAGCCACACGTGGGGCGCCCGGCTGCCCGGCTCGCCCACCAGGCTGAGCCGGTCCGGCACCACCGGCTGGGCCGGGTCGGCGCCGTACACCGCGCCCTGCGGATAGCGGTAGCCGAGCGCCACATGGAGGATGCCGTTCCGCCTGCCCGCGGGGCCGCCCGCGCCGGGCGCCGGCGCGTAGCCGGGGTGGCTGTGCTCGACCGAACGCGAGGAGGCGCGCGCGCTCGTCGCCTCCGCGACCGGCCGGCGCTCCGTGTCGTACGACGCGAGCAGCCCCGGACCCGCCCAGCCGCCCAGGACGGCGGCCAGCTTCCAGGCCAGGTTGTGCGCGTCCTGGATACCGGTGTTGGAACCGAAGGCCCCGGTGGGCGGCATCTCGTGCGCCGAGTCGCCGGCCAGGAACACCCGGCCGTCCGCGTACCGTTCGGCGACCCGCTCGGCGGCGTGCCAGGGGGCCCGGCCGGTGATCTCCACATGGAGGTCCGGAACCCCGACGGCCCGGCGGATGTGCTCCCGGCACCGCTCGTCGGTGAACTCCTCCAGGGTCTCGCCCCGTTCGGGGTGCCAGGGGGCGTGGAACACCCACCGTTCCCCGTTGTCGACCGGCAGCAGCGCCCCGTCCGCCTCCGGGTTCGTCAGATAGCAGACGACGAAGCGCCGGTCGCCGACGACGTCCGCGAGGTCACGGGAGACGAACGTGATGCTCACGTTGTGGAACAGGTCGCCCGGGCCGGTCTGGCCGATGCCGAGCTGCTCGCGCACCGGGCTGCGCGGGCCGTCGGCCGCGACGAGGTAGTCCGCGTGGATGGTGGTGTGCTCGCCCGTCTCGCGGCTCTTGACGTACGCGGTCACTCCGTCGGAGTCCTGTTCGAACGACATCATCTCCGTCGAGTAGCGCAGGTCCCCGCCCAGCTCGCGGGCGTGCCGGAGCAGCACCGGCTCCAGGTCGTTCTGGCTGCACAGGCACCAGCCGGCGGGGCTGAACCGGGCGGTCCCGCCGCCCGGGTCGATCTCCCGGAACAGCCACTCGCCGGCGTCGCCCACCAGGGTCGGCGTCTGCAGGATGCCGTTGTTGCGGCTCAGCACCGACGCGGCCTCCTCGATGTGCCGCTCGACACCGGCGCTCCGGAACAGCTCCATCGTGCGGACGTTGTTCCCTCGCCCGCGGGGGTGGATCGACGTGCCCGCATGGCGCTCGACGAGGGTGTGCGGCACGCCGAGCCGCCCCAGGAACAGCGAGGTGGACAGGCCCACCAGAGAGCCGCCGACGATGAGGACGGGCGTGCGGTGACGGCCCTCGCCGGCCTCTTCGAATCGGTTCATTGATCGCCTCCAGCGTCAGCCACGACGCGAGTCGGGGATGGGGTCCGCAGATTCATGCCCGGCGAGGACCGATTCGTGCGTTCGGGGCACCCGGATGACGCGCGGTTCACTCATCCGCACCGTGGGAGTCGCGTGGATCGCCCCGCCCGCCAACGATCGGCACATGACGACCCCGGCCTTTCGGGCACGGCGGTCCCTCCCGACCCTCCCGGAAGAGAGAAAGAGGTGCGTCGGATGACCCCCTCGGGACGAGTGTCGCAGTCGGCCTTCGACGGCTCCAGGCTGCGGGTGATCCTGCTGCTCGATCTGTACGAAGGCGCACAGGAGCAGTTCCTGGAGGCGTACGAAGTGATGCGGAAGCAGGTCGCCTCCGTCCCCGGCCACATCAGCGACCAGCTCTGCCAGTCCATCGAGAACCCCTCGCAGTGGCTGATCACCAGCGAGTGGGAGAGCGCTCCGCCGTTCCTCGCCTGGGTGAACAGCGAGGAACACGTCGAGACCGTCAAGCCGATGCACAGCTGCGTCCGGGACACCCGGTCGATGCGCTACAGCATCCTCCGCGAGACCGGGGCACGACAGCCCTCCGCGTCGGACCGGACGACCAGGGGCGCGCAGGACGCGGTCCGCGTGGGCGACGGCGTGGCACGCCACGCCCTGACCTTCACCGTCAAGCCGGGCTCCGAGTCGAAGGTCGCGGAGCTGCTCGCCGGCTACCAGTCGCCCCGTGCCCAGGTCGACGAGAACACCCGGCTGCGCCGCACCTCGCTGTTCATGCACGGCAACCGCGTCGTGCGGTGCGTGGAGGTGGAGGGCGACCTCCTCGCCGCCCTGCGCCACGTCGCCCGCCAGCCCGAGGTGCGCGCGGTCGAGGAGGCCATCAACCCGTACCTGGAGCAGGACCGGGACCTGACCGACCCCGAATCGGCGCGCGTCTTCTTCACCCGGGCCGCCCTCCCGGCCGTACACCACGTGGTGTCCGACCGGCCGGCACCGGCCCGGCTGTCGCGGCACGCGCTGTACTACCCGGCCAAGGAAGGCCGCGGGACGGAGCTGGCCAGGCTGCTCGCCCACCAGGACCAGGCCGCGGCGGAGGACCCGGACAGCGCCGTGTACGGAAGCACCGTCTTCCAGCGGGACGACATCGTGGTGCGCCTCGTGGACCTGACGGGCGACCTCGACCTCGACCCCGTCGCCTCGCTCGGTCTCAAGGGCGCCGGGAAGGCCGCGGAGCTGGAACGTCTCCTCGACGGCGCCGCGCTCGGCGTCGAGGGCTCCCTGGAGACGGAACGCAACATCAACCGGCTCCTGTCGCACGCCGACATGCTGCCCGTCACCGACCGCAGCTCGGCGGAATCCTGACGGACGGCCGCGGCCGGCCCGTCGTGCCGGGCCGCGGCCGTTCCCCCGCACGCAACCGCTCCACTCGGAGGTATCAACCATGCTCAAGCAGCGACCCCGCATCGTGAACCTGAGCGACACGGAGCCCAACCGCAGGCGCGGAGGTGACCTGCGGGCCATGCTCACGCCCGCCACCGTGGGTTCCACCAGCGGCTTCATGGGCCTGGCCATCCTTCAGCCCGGCGAGCGCATCGGTGAGCACTACCACCCCTACTCCGAGGAGTTCGTGTACGTCATCCAGGGCGCGCTCGAAGTGGACCTGGACGGCGACACGTACGCGCTCCACCCCGATCAGGGGCTCCTCATCCCCATCGACATGCGCCACCGGTTCCGCAACGTCGGCACGGTGGAGGCCCGCATGGTCTTCCACCTGGGCCCGCTCGCCCCGCGCCCGAGCCTCGGCCACGTCGACACGGAGGCCACCGAGGACGGCGAGCTCGCCGCAGCCGGGCCGCACCTCACCGTGGGCGACCCCGGACAGGCGGCCGAGCGAAGCGGGGCCCTCGAGTGACCCGGCGCGTGGCGGTCACCGGGATCGGGGTGGTCGCTCCCGGCGGCACCGGAGCGGCGGCGTTCTGGGACCTCCTCGCCGACGGCCGTACCGCGACCCGTGGCATCACCCTGTTCGACCCGGCCGGCCTGCGCTCGCGGATAGCCGCCGAGTGCGATTTCGACCCGGCCGCGCACGGGCTGGACCCCGAACTGAGCGAGCACGCCGACCGGTACGTCCAGTTCGCCCTCGTCGCCGCGGACGAGGCCGTACGCGACTCCGGGCTCGACACCGCCGCCGGCGACCCCTGGCGCGTCGCGGTCTCCCTGGGCAGCGCCGTCGGCGGGACCACCCGCCTGGAACACGACTACGTCCTGGTCAGCGAGGCCGGACAGCGCTGGGACGTGGACCACCACCGGGCCGGCCCGCAGCTGCACACCGCCTTCCAGCCGAGCACGCTCGCCGCGGTGGTGGCCGAACAGGTCGGGGCCCGCGGCCCCGTGCAGACCGTCTCCACCGGCTGCACCTCCGGTCTCGACGCGGTCGGCTACGCCTTCCACGTCATCGAGGAGGGCCGGGCGGACGTCTGCATCGCCGGCGCGTCGGACTCGCCGATATCGCCGATCACGATGGCCTGCTTCGACGCCATCAAGGCGACCTCCCCCGACAACGACGACCCCGAGCACGCCTCCAAGCCCTTCGACAACCGCCGCAACGGCTTCGTCATGGGAGAGGGCGCGGCGGTCCTCGTCCTGGAGGAGTACGAGCACGCGCGGGCCCGCGGCGCGCACATCTACTGCGAGATCAGCGGCTACGCCACCTACGGCAACGCGTACCACATGACCGGTCTGACCACGGAGGGAATCGAGATGTCGCGGGCGATCGACTCCGCGCTCGGCCAGGCCCGGCTCGACCCGACGAAGATCGACTACGTGAACGCGCACGGCTCGGGCACCCGGCAGAACGACCGGCACGAGACCGCCGCCGTGAAGCGCTCCCTCGGCGCGCACGCCTACGACACGCCCATGAGCTCCATCAAATCCATGGTGGGGCACTCGCTCGGGGCGATCGGCGCGATAGAGGTCGCCGCCTGCGTGCTCGCGCTGAAGCACCAGGTGGTGCCTCCGACCGCCAACTACGAGACCCCCGACCCCGAGTGCGACCTGGATTACGTGCCTCGCACCGCCCGCCCGCGCAAGCTGAGGAACGTGCTCTCCGTGGGCAGCGGATTCGGCGGCTTCCAGTCCGCGGTGCTGCTGACAGGGCCGGGTGGGAGGACACGATGAGCACGCAGCCACGGTCGGCGGCCGTCACCGGGATCGGTGTGATCGCCCCCAACGGACTGGACGCCGACGCGTACTGGAAGTCCGTGCGGGAGGGCCTCGGCTTCCTCGCCCGGATCACCCGCGAAGGATGCGAGCACCTGCCCCTGAGGGTCGCCGGCCAGGTCGAGGGCTTCGACGCCTCGGCCCTCATCGAGGAACGCTTCGTCGTCCAGACCGACCGCTTCACCCACTACGCCATGGCGGCGGCCCGGCTCGCCCTCGACGACGCCGGCCTCGGCGGGGACGAGGAGCCCGGCGATCCGTTCTCCATCGGCGTCGTCACCGCCGCCGGGTCGGGCGGCGGTGAGTTCGGCCAGCGCGAGCTGCAGAAGCTGTGGGGACAGGGCTCCAAGTTCGTCGGCCCCTACCAGTCCATCGCCTGGTTCTACGCGGCGAGCACCGGCCAGATCTCCATCCGGCACGGCTTCAAGGGGCCGTGCGGGGTCGTCGCGAGCGACGAGGCGGGCGGTCTGGACGCCCTCGCCCACGCGGCCCGGGCCGTGCGGCGCGGGACCGACGCCATGGTCGTCGGTGCCGCCGAGGCGCCCCTCGCCCCGTACTCGATGGTGTGCCAGCTCGGTTATCGCGAGCTCAGCACCGCCGAGGAGCCCGACCGCGCCTACCGCCCCTTCACGGCGGGAGCCCGCGGCTTCGTGCCGGCGGAGGGCGGTGCCATGCTCGTCGTCGAGGAAGCAGCCCGCGCCCGCGACCGGGGCGCGCCGGTCCGGGCCACCCTCGCCGGCAGCGGCGCCACCTTCACCGGCGCCTCCCGCTGGGAGGAGTCCCGGGAGGGACTCGCGCGTGCGATCCGGCTCGCCCTCGACGAGGCCGGCTGCGCCCCCGAGGAGATCGACGTCGTGTTCGCCGACGCCCTGGGCGTACCGCAGGCGGACCGCGCCGAGGTGCTCGCGCTCGCCGACGCCCTGGGAGCACACGCCACCGACGTGCCCGTGACCGCCCCCAAGACCGGTATCGGACGCGCCTACTGCGGGGCACCCGTGCTGGACACCGCCGCCGCGGTGCTCGCCATGGAACACGGCCTGGTGCCCCCCACCCCGAACGTGTTCGACATCGCCTACGACCTCGACCTGGTGATGTCCCGCGCTCGCCCCGCCGAGCTGAACACGGCCCTGGTCCTGAGCCGGGGACTCACCGGATCCAACGCGGCGCTCGTGTTGCGCCGTGGCGGCGAATCCGTCCGGTAGCACCGGGCGGGGAAGGAGACACATGATCACCAAGGAACTGACCTTCGACGAACTGGCCACGCTGATGAAGACGTCGGCCGGCGTCACCGTCGATCCCGTGGAGCTGGAGCAGGCCTCGGACGCGCCGTTCAGCAACCTCGGTGTCGACTCGCTCGGCCTGCTCGGCATCGTCGGCGAACTGGAGAACCGGTACAGCGTGTCGCTGCCCAACGACGCCGAGCGCTGCAAGACACCGGCCGAGTTCGTCGACCTCGTCAACAACACCCTCAAGACCGGAGTCTGACGTGTCAGGACACACCGACAACAGCATCACCATCGACGCCCCCCTCGACTTCGTCTGGGACATGACCAACGACATCGAGAACTGGCCACGGCTCTTCAGCGAGTACGCCTCCGTCGAGGTGCTCTCCCGCGAGGGCGACACGACCACCTTCCGCCTGACCATGCACCCGGACGAGAACGGGACGGTCTGGAGCTGGGTGTCGGAGCGCACCGTGGACCGGGAGAGCCGGACCGTGCGCGCCCGCCGCGTCGAGACCGGACCGTTCGCCCACATGAACATCCGGTGGGAGTACGAGCAGCTGCCCGGTGGCGTCCAGATGCGCTGGGTGCAGGACTTCGCGATGAAGCCCGACGCCCCGGTCGACGACGACTGGATGACGGACAACATCAACCGCAACTCCCGCGTCCAGATGGCCCTGATCAGGGACCGTGTCGAGGCGGCGGCCCGGGAGAGCCGGCCCGCACCGGTCCGGTCCGCCTGACCGCGCCCCGAAGGGAAGGACAGCCGATGCACCACGCCCTGATCGTCGCCCGCATGAAACCCGGTTCGGCGCCGGCCATCGCCGACGTGTTCGCCGAGTCCGACCGCGGCGAACTCCCGCACCTGGTCGGCGTCAACCGGCGCAGCCTCTTCCAGTTCGGCGAGGTCTATCTGCACCTCATCGAGTCCGATCACGACCCGGCGCCCGTCATCGCCAAGCTGACCGGGCACCCGGAGTTCCGCAGCACCAGCGAGAAGCTGGCGGCGTACGTCAGCGCGTACGACCCGGCGACCTGGCGCAGCCCCAAGGACGCCATGGCGCACTGCTTCTACCGCTGGGAGCGCGACGCCGGCTCCTGAGCGAGCCCGGCGTCAACCCGAGGCCGCCCGCTCCGCGACAGACGCGGAGCGGGCGGCCTCGGGTTCGTTCCCGCTTCCGGTCAGGCGGGCGGCACGGCGCACTCGAAGGCGTGCAGATACGCGTTGACCGGGCGGATCTCGCCGATGACCAGGCCGGCGTCCGTCAGCCGCTCGACCATGCTCCGCCGGGTGTGCTTCGCACCGCCCACGTTGAGGAGCAGCAGCAGGTCCATGGCCGTCGAGAACCGCATGGAGGGAGTGTCGTCCACGAGGTTCTCGATCACCACGACACGGGCGCCGGGGAGCGCCGCCCTGCGGATGTTGGCCAGCGTCCTGCGGGTGCTGTCGTCGTCCCACTCCAGGATGTTCTTGATGATGTAGACGTCCGCCTGTACGGGGATCTCCTCGCGGCAGTCGCCGGCCACCACCCGCGCCCGGGAGGCCAGTTCGCCGCCCTCCCGGAGACGTGGATCGGCGTTCTCCACCACCCCCGGCAGGTCGAGCAGCGTGCCGTGGAGGCCGGGGTGCTTGTCCAGCAGACTCGCCAGGACGTGCCCCTGACCGCCCCCGATGTCGGCGACCGACGACGCCCCGCGCAGATCGAGCAGCTCGGCGACGTCCTGCGCCGACTGCCGGCTCGACGTCGTCATGGCCCGGTTGAACACGTGCGCGGACTCGGGCGCCTCGTCGTGCAGGTACGAGAAGAACTCCCGCTCGTACACGTCCTGGAAGACGTTGCGGCCGGAGCGCACCGCCTCGTCGAGCTTCGGCCAGACGCTCCACGTCCACGGCTCGGTGCACCACAGCGCGATGTACCGGAGGCTGTGCGGATCGTCCTCGCGCAGCAGGCGGGACATCTCGCTGTGCGCGAAGGAGCCGTCGGGGAGCTCCGTGAACACGCCCTGGCAGGACAGGGCGCGCAGCAGCCGGCGCAGGGTCCGGGGCTCGCTCTTCACCTCGGCCGCGAGCTCCTCCGCGGTCATGGGTCTGTCGCCCAGGGCGTCCGCCACGCCCAGGCGGGCGGCCGCGCGCACGGCGGCGGCGACCGCCGCCCCGAACACGAGCTCCCTCAGCCGCATGGGCGCCGGGGGAGCGGAATCGAGAGTCGTCATGTGTTCGCCTTGCCTTTGCTGTCGTGTCGTGTGGGAGGCGGTACGGGGGGAGAGGGGGCCGTCAGCACATGCCCGCGGGCTCGGAGAGCTCGCAGGTGTTGCCGCGGAAGGTGTTGCCCTTGCCGGTGTCGCGGTTGGCCAGGTCGGCCTTGCCGTTGCGCAGCGCGACGTTGTCGCGGATCTCGTTCCGCTCGTTGAGGGCGCCCACGAAGCTCTTGAACAGCACGATGCCGCCCGACAGCGGGGAGTCGCCCACGTTGTCCACGACCCGGTTGTTCGCGACGAGGGTGTCCTCGGTGCCGGTGAGGACGATTCCCGAGCCCTGGAGGAAGGGGAGGCGCGGGGTCTTCGGGCACTGCTTGTTGTTGGCGTGGATGTGGTTGCGGCGGATGGTCATCGCCCCGGCGCGCGGCAGGGACTCGTCGCCCACCACGAACACGGCGGCGCAGTTGCCGGTCATGTCGTTGTGGTCGACGCTCAGGTTCCGCAGCCGCCGGACCGTGACGCCGACCCGGTTGCCCGACAGCAGGCTGTGGCTGACCACCGTGCCGTGGGTGTCGGTGGCTCCCCCTTCCTTGTCGACGGTGTTGGCCAGGAACAGCCCGGCGTCGCCGTTGTCACGGGCGATGTCGTGGCTCAGCTCGCTGCGCACGGACCCCTGCTGGGCGATGCCCCAGGTGCCGTTCTTCTCGGCGATCACCTGCCGGACCCGCAGCCCGTCGGTCCACGACGCCCACAGGCCGGACTTGGCGAAGCCCCGAAGGGTCAGCGAGTGCACGGTGACGCCGCTGACGGGACGGCCCTCCGTCCCGGTGACGCAGATGCCGTTGCCGGCCTTCGCGCACGCGCTGTCGTCGGCCGTGCCGGGCACGAGCACGGTGGGGAGGACGCCGGAGCCGCGCAGCGTCAGGTTCGGTGTGGCGATGCGGACGCTCTCCCGGTAGGTGCCGGGGGAGAGGAGGACGGTGTCCCCCGGGCCGGCGGCGTCCACGGCCTTCTGGATCGATTCACCGGGGCGGACCCAGTGCACGGTTCTGCTGTGTGCCGTCGGTGCGGCGGCGCCCAACCCCGACGCCGCGAGAGCCGCGGTGCACGCCAGGAGGGCGATCTGTCGTGTGGTCATATGGCGAAGTTATGAGCGCGAGTTCGACCCGGCCACCGCTGATCGCCCGGGTGGGCTCCTGTCCGGCGTCCCTCGCCCGTTCGCGCGCCGGGCGCCGTCGGGCCCGACGCCCCGGGCGGTACGCCGTGACCTGCGACGATGATCACGGCGCGGACGCGTCGGAGCCCGACCGGGCGACACCCGCGCGTGTTCCTCCCGTTGCGGCGATCACCGGCCGGGGTTTCGCTCGTGCTCGGAGCACAGCACAGGCGCCGCGCGGTCGAGCCGGCCAGGCGGCTCCACCGTAAGGAGAGAATCATGCGCCTCGTCCGCATAGTCCCGCAGAGCGCCCTGGTCCTGGGCGCCCTCGTCCTGTCCGCCCCCACCGCCCTGGCAGCGGTGGCGGAACCCGCCGGAGGCGCCGCCGGGGACGTCCGGATCACCCCGGAGAAGGCGGCTCCCGGCACGACCGTCACCGTCACCACCTCCGCCTGCGGCAAGGAGACGTACGGCAAGGGCGAGTCGGAGTCGGCCGGCCAGTTCCACCTCCTGCCGGGCGACCGGAAGGGCGTCCTGGTCGGCGAGTTCCAGGTGCCCGAGGACGCCGACTCCGGCACGGACACGGTGACCCTCAAGTGCCCGCCCCGGATCAAACAGACCGTCACCTACCGGATCTCCGGCCGTCCCAACGGTGCCGTCGACGCCGGCTTCGGCTGGGGTGCCGCGGCCGCCGGGGCCGACGGCACCGGCGTCCAGCTCGCTCTCGGCGGGCTGCTCCTCGGTGCCGCCGTCACGGGCGGGGTGATCAGGCTGCGCCGGTCCTCGCCATGATCACCCGCCTCCGGGCCCGGGCGCCGCGAGGAGCCCGGGCCCGGAGGCCCGGCACCGACCAGAGGCACGATCGGCATGAGGAACGGCTTCACCCGCACCACCACCGGAAGGCCGCCGAGGCGCGTCCCGTCGGTCAAGACGCTCGCCTGGACGGCGCTCGCCGGCACCCTGCTGCTGACCCACGCCCTGCACCTCGACGGCCCGTCGCGCCCGACGGCGGCGCAGGCCGGGCCGTCCGCCGCCCGGACCGGCGTCCGCGCCGGCCCGGACGGCCCCGCACCCCTGCCGCTGCCCGCGGCGGACCCGACGAGGGTCAGGATCCCGGCCATCGGCGTCGACGCTCCTCTGACGCCCCTGGGACTCGACGGAACCGGAGCGCTGCGGCCGCCGCCCGCGACGTCCCCGACGGTGGCCGGCTGGTACGCCGACGGCACCACCCCCGGGGCACCGGGCACGGCCGTCGTGGCCGGGCACGTCGACACCCCGATGGGCCCGGCCGTCTTCCACCGGCTCGGCACCGTGTCGCGCGGCACCGAGATCGCGGTCGACCGTGAAGACGGCCGTACGGCCCTCTTCACCGTCGACAAGGTCGAGGTCCACCCGAAGGACGGGTTCCCCGACGACCAGGTCTACGGCAGCTCCGGCCGCCCGGAGCTCCGGTTGATCACCTGCGGCGGCGACTGGTCCGAGAGCACCGGCTACGAGGCCAACACCGTGGTGTACGCCACCCTCACCGGGACGAGATGAAGGACGGGGGCGGGAGCCGGCGGGTTCGACCCGGCTGGCTGGATCACCGCGGGAGATGAGAGGGTCTTGCGGGTGAGTGAGACACCGACGAACATCCTGCAATACCGCGCTGACGGCCGCGACGACGCTCCGGTGCTGGTCCTGGGGCCCTCGCTCGGCGCCACCTGGCACATGTGGGACCGGCAGATAGCCGAGCTCACGCGCACCTGGAGAGTCCTCCGCTTCGACCTCCCCGGCCACGGCGGCGCCCCCGCCCATCCGGCGAGCTCCGTCGCCGAGCTCGGCGACCGGCTGCTCGCCACCCTCGACGAGCTCGGCATCCAGCGCTTCGGGTACGCCGGCTGCGCCCTCGGCGGCGCCATCGGCATCGACCTCGCGCTGCGCGCCCCGCACCGGGTCGCCTCCCTCGCGCTGGTCGCCACCTCGCCCCGCTTCGGCACCCCCGACGAGTTCCGCCAGCGCGCCGTGATGGTCCGCGCCAACGGCCTGGAGCCGATCGCCCGCAGCGCGCCCGAGCAGTGGTTCACGCCCACCTTCGCCGGCGCCCAGCCCGCCATCGTCGACTGGGCCGTGCAGATGATCCGCACCACCGACCCCGGCTGCTACATCGCCGCCTGCGAGGCGCTCGCGGTCTTCGACGTCCGCGAGGCGCTCGGCCGGATCGCGATCCCCGCGCTCGTGCTCGTCGGCTCCGAGGACGCGGTCACCGGACCCGCCGAGGCCCGCACCCTCGTCGCCGGCATCGCCGACGCCCGGCTCGCCGTCGTCCCCGGCGCCTCCCACCTGGCCCCGGTCGAACAGCCCGCCGCCGTCACCGAGCTGCTCGCCGGCCACTTCGCGCAGCTCGGCCACGACACCCACGGCGCCCTCGCCGTCGTCCCCGCGCCGCCCGGCATGCCGGCCCCGCAGGTCCCGCAGGTCCCGCCGGGCCCGGCCGCCCCGCAGGTCTCCGCACCCGTCGTCCCGGCCGGCGAGATCGCCCCGGCCGCACCCGCCGAGGAGACCGGCGCGCCGCGCCCCGACCCGTACGAGACCGGGCTCAAGCTGCGCCGCGAGGTGCTCGGCGACGCCCGTGTCGACGAGGCCCTCGCCGAGCCCTTCGACGCGGACTTCCAGACCCTCGCCACCCGCTTCGCCTGGGGCGAGGTGTGGAGCCGCGACGGCCTCGACCGGCGCACCCGCAGCGCCGTCACGCTCGGTGCGCTGATCGCCGGCGGCCATCACGACGCCCTCGCCGACCACACCCGGGCCGCCCTGCGCAACGGCCTGAGCCCGGACGAGCTGCGCGAGATCGTGCTCCAGACCGCCGTCTACTGCGGTCTTCCGGCGGCCGAGAGCGCGCTGCGGGTCGTCCGCCGCGTGATCGAGGAGTACACGACCCCGCAGGCGTAGCCTGCCCGGTGTGAAGCTCACCAAGAACACCCACGCCTGCGTCCGCCTGGAGAAGGACGGGCGGACGCTCGTCATCGACCCCGGGATGTTCACCGAGGAGGACGCCGCGCTCGGCGCGGACGTCCTCCTCGTCACCCACGAGCACCCCGACCACTTCGACGAGGCCCGGCTGCGCGCCGCCCTGGACGCCAACCCGGCCGCCGAGGTGTGGACGCTGCGGAGCGTCGCCGAGCAGCTGACCGCCGCGTTCCCGGGCCGCGTCCACACCGTCGGCCACGGCGACACCTTCTCCGCGGCCGGCTTCGACGTCCAGGTGCACGGCGAGCTGCACGCCGTGATCCACCCGGACATCCCGCGGATCACCAACGTCGGCTTCCTGGTCGACGGCTCGGTCTTCCACCCGGGCGACGCGCTGACCGTCCCGGACCGGCCGGTGGAGACGCTGTTCCTGCCGGTCATGGCCCCGTGGAACAAGATCTCCGAGGTCATCGACTACGTCCGCGAGGTCAAGCCGGTCCGCGCGTTCGACGTCCACGACGCGCTCCTCACCGACCTGGCCCGCCCCATCTACGACCGCCAGATCGGCGCCCTCGGCGGCACCGACCACCGCCGGCTCGCCCCGGGCGACTCGACCGAGCTGTGAGACGCCGCCCGGTGACTGTCACACCCCGCGGCTAGGCTTGCGGACATGCGCATCGCCACCTGGAACGTCAATTCGATCACCGTCCGGCTGCCCCGGCTCCTGGCCTGGCTGGAGAGCAGCGGCACCGACGTGCTGTGCATCCAGGAGACCAAGTGCACCGCCGAGCAGTTCCCCACCGAGGAGCTGCGCGAGCTGGGGTACGAGTCGGTGGTCAACGCCACCGGCCGGTGGAACGGGGTCGCCCTGCTCTCCCGGGTCGGCCTGGAGGACGTCGTCACCGGCCTGCCCGGCGGCCCCGACTACGAGGGGCTGCAGGAGCCGCGGGCCATCTCCGCGACCTGCGGCCCGGTCCGCGTCTGGTCGGTGTACGTGCCGAACGGCCGCGAGGTGGCCCACGAGCACTACGCGTACAAGCTGCGCTGGCTGGAGGCGCTGAAGGCGGCCGTCGCCGACGACGCGGCGGCCGGGCGCCCCTTCGCCGTGCTCGGCGACTTCAACATCGCGCCCACCGACGACGACGTCTTCGACATCGCCGCCTTCGAGGGCGCCACCCATGTCACCGCGCCGGAGCGGGCCGCGCTCGCCGCGCTGCGCGAGGCCGGCCTCGACGACGTGGTGCCGCGCCCGCTGAAGTACGCCCACCCGTTCACGTACTGGGACTACCGCCAGCTCTGCTTCCCGAAGAACCGGGGCATGCGCATCGACCTGGTCTACGGCAACAAGCCGTTCGCCGACGCCGTCAAGGACAGCTACGTGGACCGCGAGGAGCGCAAGGGCAAGGGCGCCTCCGACCACGCCCCGGTCGTCGTCGACCTCGACGTCTGACGGTCTCCGCGACAGCGGATGATCTCCGCGTGCCGGGTGGTGCCGGGCAGGGCGCGGTGGGACGCTGTTCGGATGAACATCCCCTTCCTGGACAACTGGCGCAAGCGGCACGAGGCCGAACGGTCCCCGCTGGTCACGGTCTTCGACCGGGACCCGGCGGGCGCGGCCGAGCTGCTCGCCGAGTGCGAGCTGCTGCGCACCCGTGCCCAGGAGGCCGGGGTGCGGCTCGACGACACCCCGCGCTCGCTCGCCGCGCTCGACCAGCTGCCGCCGCGCTGGCGCGAGGACCCCGAGGAGCTGCCGTGGTTCGGCAACGACGCGGGGCTCTATCTCGGCACGGTCGTCGTACGGACCGTGCCCGGCGCCGGCTGGCGGCTGCGGCCCGACGGCCAGCCGGTGGTCCGGCTCGCCTCGGGCCGCGAGATCGACGTGGTGGCGGCCGGCCTCGACTGGGCGTCGACCGGCATCCCGGAGCTCTCCCAGATCTACGGCGAGGCCGCCGAGTACTGACCGCTTCGCCGGTCACCGGCAGCCGGTGGTCACTCCGTCCGCAGCGGCACCGACAGATACGAGGGGTCGTCCGCCGGTGAGGAGAAGGCCAGCCGCGCACCGGCCGGGTTGTGCTCGATGTAGAGCGGGTCGACGGTGTCCACGACCAGGGCGAGCCGGTGGCCGGCCGGCACGTCGTACGCGGTGGAGAACAGCTCCAGGTCGACGGCGAACGGGCGGCCGGGCGTGCGGTCGTGGAAGGTGTACGGGGCGTTGCTCACCAGCTTGCCGAGGCCGAGCGGGCCCACGTCGTAGAGGTAGGCGACGAAGGTGCCGCTCTCGGCGGTCGGCGTGACCGTCGTGTGCAGCCGCACCGTGCCGCGCACCCGCTGCGGGGCGTCGGCGCGCTCGGACTGCCACACGGCCGCGAAGGCGCGCGGGAGCAGTGGGATCGAGGCGACGGGCGGGGTCTTGAAGAACTGGTCGAGGGCGTTGGAGAGCATCACGACTCCGCCGTCGGCGCCGGAGTCGACGCCGGTGAGGATGCGCCGGGTGTCGTCGAGGGCGAACTTGCGGCGGTTCGCCTGGACGGACTTCCAGTCGGGGTAGCCCTCGTAGCCGGCGTCGGAGCGCGGCTTCAGCTGGACGGGCTGCTCGCGATCGATGCCGTTGTCGGCGCCCTTGAGGTAGTGGTCGAACCAGCGGTGGGCGCTGGTCCAGGTGTCGTTGGGCAGCCCGAACAGGCCGGTGGCCTCGGCGGTGGCGTGGTCGCCGGGCCGGAACTCCAGGCGCTTGGGCAGGTCGAGCTTCTCGTAGAAGCTCGCGTACTGGTTGGGCGGGAAGATGGTGTCGCCCCAGGCGTTGCCGAGCATGACCGCGGGGTGGCTGGCGTTGAGCGCGTCGAGATAGGTGGTGGCGGACCGGACACGGCCCCAGGCGATCATCTCGTCCTCCTTCGCCAGGTTGGAGGAGAGGAAGTCGCCGAGGACCTGCCGGAGTTCGGGTCCGGGCCGTCCGGTCAGATAACCGGCGCCGCCGAGCAGGGCCGCGGCCTGCAGGTGCTGGGTGCGGCCGCTGTAGATGGAGTCGATGAGATCGGCCCAGCCGCTGAGCGCGGCCACCGCCCGGATCCGCTTGTCGTGCGCCGCCGCGAGCAGGCTGATCCCCGCGCCGTACGACACCCCGGCCATCCCGACCTTCGCCGGGTCGGCGGGGGTGTGGGCGAGCGCCCAGTCGATGACGAGCGAGGCGTCGGCGATGTCCTTGGGGCCGGCGGTCTCGATCTCGCCGCCCGACTGCCAGAAGCCGCGGCTGTTGTAACTCACCACGACATAGCCGGAGTCGGCGAGCTTCTCGGCCTGCGCGAGGTACTCGATCTGGGGCATCGCCCAGCTCGTGGGCAGCACGATCACGGGATGGCGGGCGGAGCCGTCGGCGCCGGCCGGGGTGACGACGTTGGCCTTGAGGACGGTGCCGCCCTCGCCCGCGATGTCGACGAACCGGACGGTGGGGGCGGACTGTTCGGCGGCCTGGGCGGCGGGCGCGAGGCCGAGGGCCGTGCCGGCGACGAGGGAGGCCGATACGGCGAAGGTCAGGGCGGTACGCACGGGTCACTCCTCACTGGGTGCCACTGTGGGGACAGTGAATGGGGGGCAGTGAAAGTGACTCGACGGTAACCGCGAGGACTTACCGGAGGTAACTGTCCGGTAAGTTACGCAAGGGTAACGATCGCCTCCCGGTAGTCCTCGCTGTAGTCCTCCCTGCGAAGTCCGGCCCTGGCCTGTCATCATGGTGACGTCTTCACTCCGACGGGAGGAACGGTGGGCAGCAGCGGCACATCCGAAGTCCCCGAAGTTCCGGAAGTCCCCGACGTCTTCGACCCCCGGATCTACGCCGCCGGGATCCCGCACGAGCGCTTCCGGGTCCTGCGCGACCGGCACCCCGTCGCCCGCCAGGACGAGTACGAGGTCCTCGGCTGGCCCGCCGGGCCCGGCTTCTGGGCCGTGACGCGGCACGCCGACGTCGTACGGGTGCTCAAGGACACGGCCGGGTTCTCGTCGTACCTCGGCGCGACCCAGATCCGCGACCCCGACCCGGCCGATCTGCCGTTCATCCGGCGCATGATGCTCAACCAGGACCTGCCGCATCACGGGCGGCTGCGCCGGCTCGTCAGCCGCGCCTTCACCCCCGGCCGCATCGAGCGCTTCGCCGAGACGGCCCGGCAGCGCGCCCGTCAACTGCTGGACGGCGCACGGGAGTCGGGGGCGGACGGTGAGATGGACCTGGTGCGGGCCGTCACCGACGACTACGCGCTGCTCAACCTCACCGACATCCTCGGCGTGCCCGCCGCCGACCGCGGACTGCTGCACGCCTGGACCGAGCGGGTGATCGCCTACCAGGACCCCGACGAACCGCCCGTGCTCGACGCCGAGGGGCGGCCCGTCAACCCCCGCTCACCGGCGATGCTCGCCGAGATGTTCGGCTACGCGCAGGACCTCGCCGCCCACAAACGCGCCCACCCCGCCGACGACATCATGACCGTGCTCGCGCACTCCGAACTCCTCGACGCCGAGCTGGAGATGTTCTTCTTCCTGCTCACCGTCGCGGGCAACGACACCGTCCGCAGCGCCGCCCCCGGCGGACTGCTCGCACTCGCCGAACACCCGGACGAGCTCAGGAGGTTGTGGGACGGCACAGTGGACACCGGCACGGCCGTCGGCGAACTCCTGCGCGTCCACCCGCCCGTCCTGCACATCCGCCGCACCGCCGCCCGGGACACCGAGCTGGCCGGGGTGCCGATCGCCGCGGGCGACAAGGTCGTCGTCTTCCACGCCTCCGCGAACTTCGACGAACGCGCCTTCGCCGACCCGCACCGGCTCGACCTCGCGCGCACGCCGAACCCGCACGTCTCCTTCGGTGACGGCCCGCATGTGTGTCTCGGCGCCCACTTCGCCAGGCTCCAGCTCAGGCTGCTCCACGAGGAGATGCGAGACGCCTGCGCGGACCTGGAGACCGCCGGACCGCCCCGGCGCCTGGTCTCCAACTTCATCAACGGGATCAAGTCGCTGCCGGCGCGGGTGGCGTGGCGGAGCTGAGCGGCCGCGCCGTCGCCTGCCGGGTCACGTCGGCGACGATCTCGACGACATCGGGGCCGTACGCCTGCGAGTTCACGACGCGCAGGAGCAGGACGAAGGTGCCGTCCGGACCGTACTTGCCGGCCAGCGCCTTGTGGTGGCGGGCCAGATGGCGCGCGGCGGCCTCGTTGGTGACCGCGGCCTGACCGCACAGCAGGAACACGGGGCGGCCTCCCTCGCCGCGGGTGAGGCGGGCGAGGACGACGTACTCGCTCAGGCCCCGGTCCGCGCGGTAGGTCTCGCCCGCCACGGTGAACATCCCCCGGTCCTCGGGCGGTTCCTGCTCGACGTTCATGGTGAGCCCCGGCAGCAGGTTCGGCAGGTGCGCCGCCATGCGGCGGTTCGAGAACGGGCCGCCGATGCAGAACTCGGCTATCTCGCCCAGGCCCTGACGGGCCGTGTCGTGCTGCACGACCCGGGGCCGCGCTCCGCAGTCCTTGATCAGCGCCGACAGTTCGAGCAGCGCCGACACGTCGGTGGCGTGCACCCCGCGCTCGCTGCCGGCCAGACGGTTCACCACGAGCAGGCACTCCGAGCCGGAGGGCAGCCCGAAGAAGGCCTGCTTGCGCCGGAGTCGGCGGCGCCACAGATACGTCCGGGTCAGCCAGCCGATCGAGCCGCTGACGCCGGTGGCCAGGACCCCGAGCACGACATTGCGCAGGTCTTCGTTCATGGGCGCGCATGGTAGCGGGGAGCGGCCGGTTGTTCGAGATCGCGTTCGGACGCGGTCCGGACGCGGTCCGGATGCGGTCCCGACGCGGTCCTGACGTGACGCCGGGGCAGAAGTTACGCTGCGCGGACGCTCGTTGACTGGAGGTAGGGAATGCGCGTTTCCGCCGTACGTTACGGGTCGATCCTGGCCGTCGCCGCGACGGTCCTCACGGTGGGCGCGGCCGCCCCGCCGCCCGCGGACGCCACCTCCGCCAAGGTGCCCGTCGCCACCGGCTGGGGCGGCGCCGTCGCCAGCGTCGACGCGGACGCCTCCGCGGCCGGCATCGAGGTGCTCCGCAAGGGCGGCAACGCGGTCGACGCCGCCGTCGCCGTGGCCGCCGCGCTCGGCGTCACCGAGCCCTACTCGGCCGGCATCGGCGGAGGCGGCTACTTCGTCTACTACGACGCCAAGTCCCGTACGGTGCAGACCATCGACGGCCGCGAGACCGCCCCCGGCTCCGCCGACGCGAACCTCTTCGTCGAGAACGGCTCTCCCATCCCGTTCGAGGAGGGCCAGACCAGCGGCCGGAGCGTCGGCACGCCGGGCACCCCCGCCACCTGGCAGACCGCCCTCGACGCCTGGGGCAGCAAGCCGCTCCGGCGCCTCCTGGAGCCCGCCGAGCGACTGGCCCGCGACGGCTTCACCGTCGACGCCACCTTCCGCGCCCAGACCGCCGGCAACGAGGCCCGCTTCCGCGACTTCCCCGCCACCTCCGAACTCTTCCTGCCCGGCGGGCAGTTGCCCGTCGTCGGCTCGGTCTTCAAGAACCCCGACCTGGCCCGCACCTACGAGACCCTGGGCCGGGAGGGCGTCGACGCGCTCTACAAGGGCCCCCTCGCCGACGACATCGTGAACACCGTCCAGCACCCGCCGGTCCGCGCCGGCGCCACCCGGGTCGTCCGCGCCGGCGACCTGACCGAGGCCGACCTCGCCGGGTACGCGACGATCCGGCGCAGGCCCACGAAGGTCGGGTACCGCGGGCTCGACGTCTACTCGATGGCACCGTCCTCCTCCGGCGGCACCACCGTCGGCGAGGCTCTCGGCATCCTGGAGGGCACCGACCTCGCGCACGCCTCCCAGGCCCGCTATCTGCACCGCTTCATCGAGGCGAGCCGGATCGCCTTCGCCGACCGCGGCCGCTGGGTCGGCGACCCGGCCTTCGAGGACGTGCCCACCCGCGGTCTGCTCTCGCAGCGGTACGCCGACTCCCGGGCCTGCCTGATCCGCGACGACGCCGTCCTCACCAGCCCCCTCGCGCCCGGCGACCCGCGCGACCCGGCAGCGGGCTGCCGGGCGGGCGGGACCGCCGCCCCGACCACGTACGAGGGTGAGAACACCACGCATCTGACCGTGGCCGACAAGTGGGGCAACGTCGTCGCCTACACCCTCACCATCGAGTCCACCGGCGGCAGCGGCATCACCGTCCCCGGCCGCGGCTTCCTGCTCAACAACGAGCTGACCGACTTCTCCTTCGCCCCCGCCAACCCGGCCGTGCACGACCCCAACCTGCCCGGCCCGGGCAAGCGCCCGCGCTCCTCGATCTCCCCGACGATCGTGCTCGACAAGGCCGGCCGGCCGGTGCTCGCGCTCGGCTCGCCGGGCGGCGCCACCATCATCACCACCGTCCTGCAGACGCTCACCGGGGTCGTCGACCGCGGTCTGCCGCTCGTCGACGCCATCGCCGCACCTCGCGCCAGCCAGCGCAACCAGGCCACCACCGAGCTCGAACCGGCCCTGTGGAACAGCCCGTTGAAGGCGGAGCTGGAAGCGATCGGGCACGGCTTCCGGCAGAACCCGGAGATCGGCGCGGCGACCGGCGTGCAGCGGCTGCCGGACGGACGCTGGCTGGCCGCGGCGGAGCCGGTGCGCCGGGGCGGCGGCTCGGCGATGGTGGTCCGCCCGGACCCGGGCGACTAGACGGCCGGCGGCTACAGGACGGTCAGGATCCGCGGGCCGTCGTCCGTGATCGCCACGGTGTGCTCGGTGTGGGCGGCGCGCGAGCCGTCGATCGTACGGACCGTCCAGCCGTCCCGCGCCGTGTAGTGGTGGTCGCCGCCGCCGGCGATCAGCATCGGCTCGATCGCGATCACCATCCCGTGCCGCAGCGGCATGCCCCGGCCCGGGCGTCCCTCGTTGGGGACGTCCGGGCCCTCGTGCATGGTGCGGCCCACGCCGTGCCCGCCGAAGCCGTCCGGGATGCCGTACCCGGCCTTGCGGCAGACCCGGCCGATCGCGTGGGCGACGTCCCCGATCCGGTTGCCGACCCGTGCCGCCGCGATGCCGGCCTCCAGCGCCTCCCGCGCCGTGTCGATCAGCCGGGTGTCCTCGGCGCGGGCCCGGCCGACCGTGAAGCTCACGGCCGCGTCCCCGACCCAGCCGTCGAGCACCGCGCCGCAGTCCGCGCTCAGCAGATCGCCGTCGGCGAGCCGGGTGCCGTCGGGGACGCCGTGCACGATCGCGTCGTTCACCGACAGGCACACCACGGCCGGGAAGGGCACCGGCGCCCAGTCCGGGCGGTACCCCAGGAACGGCGACCCGGCCCCCGCCGCCGCGAGCACCTCCCGTGCCACGCCGTCGAGTTCGGCGAGCGTCACCCCGGGCGCCGCCTTCTCCCGTACGGCCTCCAGGGCGCGGGCCACGACCCGGCCCGCCTCGCGCATCGCCAGCAGGTTCTCGTTGCTCTTGATCTCCACCATGCCAATTACTATACCGGTATAAGAATGGGGTTCATGGCCGCGAGTCCGTAGAATGGGCTCATGGTGCGCACCCCCCTGACCCCCGAAGAGCGCGAGCGCGGCGAACGCCTCGGCCTCCTGCTGCGCGAGGCCCGCGGCCCCCGCTCCATGGCCGAGATCGCCGCCGCGGCCGGCCTCTCCGCCGAGACCCTCCGCAAGATCGAGACGGGCCGCGCTCCGACCCCCGCCTTCTTCACCGTGGCGGCGCTGGCGGGCGTCCTCGGGCTCTCGCTCGACCAGCTGGTGGAGCACTGCCTTCCCGTGGCGGCCGCCGCGGCCTGACGCGACGGCGGCCTGACGGACGAGTGCCGTGCGGAGCCGCTACGCCGACACCGCCAGCTGCACCCGGCTGTGCCGCGGCCGCTCGGCCTCGTCGACGATCGCGCGGGCGAGGTCGGCATGGGCGATCCGGCCCGGGCCGTCGAGCACCGTCCCGACCGCCGTGCGGTAGCCACCGGTCACGGGAGCCTCCGCGTCCAGGTCGAGCGGCGGCACCACCATCAGCCAGTCGAGCTCCGCGCCCGCCTCGGCCGTGAGCAGGTCGAACTCGTCGACATGGCCCTGCGAGAAGGCCCGGTACTCCGCGGGGAAGTCCGGGGCGTCCATCACCCGCACGCCCGGCGCGGTCTCCAGCGTCGTGGCGATGCCCACCACGACCAGCCGGCCCACCCCCGCCTCCGTGAGCCCCGCGAGCAGCGCCTTCGCGGCCGCCGTGAAGTAGTCCACGGCCGGGACGTCGAGCCGGACCGAGGCGTTCACCACCGCTGTGTGGCCCGCCGCGAGCGCCGCCACCGACCCGGGATCGGTGACGTCACCCCGTACCAGGGTCACCGAATCCCCCTCCAAGTCACGGTACTTGGCCGGATCGCGGACCACGGCCGTCACCCGCAGACCCCGGGCCACCGCCTCCGCCACGGTCGCACGGCCCACCCGGCCGCCCGCGCCGAACACCACGATGTCGTTCTTCCGGTCGTTCACGCTGTTCGTGTCGTCAGTCATGGGACGGACCGTAGGACGCGGGTACCCGGTTACTTCAACGGTACCGGCGCCCGCTGGGCTAGGTTCGGAGTCATGGAGGACCTGACCGAGCCGAAACCGCTGCCGCGCGACCTGTTCCGCGACCCCGACTGCACCGATTCCGCCCGGCCGATCCGCCTCGGCGGCAAGTGGACCGCGATGGTCCTGCGCTGCCTGGAGGACGGCCGGCCGCGCCGCTTCACCGAGCTGCGCGTCCCGCTCCACTGGGTCACCCCCAAGGTGCTCACCGAGACCCTGCGCGCCATGGAGCGCGACGGTTTCGTCTCCCGTACCGAGTACGACGAGAACCCGCCCCGCGTCGAGTACGTCCTCACCGACCTCGGCCGCTCCCTGCTCGACCCCCTGGACGCGGCCTGCGCGTGGGCCCGCGCCCACACCCCCGAGATCACCGGCGCGCGCCGGTCCTACGACACGGCCGCGAGCACCGGAAGCCCTGTGGCCTAGCAGCGGAGGCGGGGCCGGGCGCCCGCCCCACGTGGGAGCGTGCACCGTCGTCAGCAGCGACACCGACGGTCTCTTCGTGGCCTGGGAGACCCTCGCGCACGCCGGCAGCCCGACCCCTGCGTAGGCTCACGGGCGTGATGCCCGAAGAACTGCGGCGCGGCCGCTACGTCAGCCTCACCACCTTCCGCGGGAACGGCACCGGGGTCGCCACCCCGGTCTGGTACGCGGTCGAGGGCGAGACGCTGTACGCCTGGACCCGCACCGACTCCTGGAAGGTCAGGCGACTGCGCCGCGACCCGCGCGTCGTGGCCGCCGTCTGCGACGTGCGCGGCAACGTGGCCGCCGACGCCGTACGCGCCGAGGGCACCGCCCGGCTCGTCACGGGCGAGGAGCTGCGGCACGTCCGCAAGCTGCTCTCGCGCAAGTACACCTGGCAGTTCTGGGCGGTCGACTGGCCCGCGACGCTCGCCCGCCTCGGCAAGCGCCCGCACACGGGCATCGTCGTGAGCTTCCCGGGCGCCTGACGGAAAACTCTGCGTAGCCGCCCCGTAACACGAATGCGGTCCAATGCCGGTGGACCGAGCGGCAGTGGCACAGGGCGGGCGGCGGTAGGCATGACGGTGCATCAACTTCCGGTGGACGTCGTCATGTTCACCAGGTGGCTGAACGAGCTGGTGGGTCGGCTCCGCCCTGGCGAGGGCTGGTACGGGGAGTTCGCCGCCCGCGACCCCGAGGGCATGCGCGCCTGCTTCGAGGGCGCGGACATCCTGCCCTGGGACATCGTCGAGTCGCTCCTCCACGACCTCGGTGAGACCGCTGACGGGCCCCGAGGCGTCCGCGGCAGAGCGCTGTACGAGGCCGCCGCCACCGCCCACGACCGCGCGCCGGGCGCGGCGTCTGCGCTCGCCGAACGGCGCGAGCTGTTGACCCGCGAGGCCGCCCGCGCGGAGGCCCGCCTCCGCGAGCCGGACGCCGACGACGCCGAACGGGCATGGGTGCGCGACGACCTGGCCCGCGCGAGGTCGAGGTCGGCGGACCTCGGGAGGCGCCTGGCACGACTCGCCGAGGCCACGACGGCGCGGAGCCCCGAGCCGGTGACCGCGCCCGGACACGGGGCCGGCCCGGCGCCCCGGCGGGTGGCCGCACCCACGCTCGGGTACGGGGGCGGGGCGGCGCCCGGGTACGGCGCCGAACCGGCGTCTCACCCCGCGCCCGCGGCGCCCGGGTACGGCGCCGAACCGGCCTCTCACCCCGCGCCCGCGCCGCCCGGGTCAGCGCCCGCGCCGCCCGTGTCCCCGGCAGCGCCGCCCGGAACCCCGGCCGCGCCGATGTCCCGGCCGGCGTCTCACCCCGCACCCGCGCCCGCACCCCGCGTCCCCGCGTCCCCGCCGGGTCGGCGGCGCCCGCGTGGGGCGCGGTATGCCTGGGTGGAGGCCTCGTCGGACGAGGCGGAGCCCGTGAGCGTGCCCGCTTCCCTGGTCGATCTGCCGGTCGGCGGGGTGGCCGCTCCGCGTGGGGCCCGGTTCGGTGGTGTGGCCGCCGGGCCCGTGACCGCGCCCGCCCCGGCCCCGGCCCACGAGCCCGGTCCGGATTCCGCCCGCGCCGCCGGGAACGTCGTCTACGCGCTGCGGCGGCTGCGCGCCCAGGGGCGTAGCGGCGAGGCGCACGCGCTGCTGTGCGAGGCGCTCGGCGGGCCGCCCGGGTGGCTTCCGGTGCTGGCCGCGGAGTTGTGTGCCGCGGGGCTCACGGCGGACTGGTCCACCCTGCTGTGGGAGGCGGCCACGCTGCCGCCCGACCGGCTCGCGGCCGTCGCCGGGGCGCTCGCCGACGCGGGGCGCGCGCAGGACTGCGAGCAGCTGCTGCGGCAGGGCGTGGCCCGCCCGGTGGAGGAGCTGGCCGGGGCGTGCGCCGCGCTTCAGGGGGCGGGGCGCGAGGGTGAGGCCCGGGCCCTGCTGACCGCGTTCGTCCGCTGCCGTACCCCCGAGGACGCGGCCCGCCTCGCCGCCGCCGGCCCCGCCACGCTCACACCCGAGCTGCTCGCCGCCGCCCGTGCCGTGTCGGCGGTCCGCGAGCGCGAGCTGCGGCACGCGCTACGGGTCACGGGGCGCGCCTGAAGTCCGGAAGGACGGGACTTGAAGCTGCCGCTGCGGCAGCTTCTACGGTGCTGACCAGGGCCGGAACGACCGGCCCGGTGAACCCGTGAGGGAGGCGGCGATGGCCTGGCCGATCGCGGAGGTGGCCCGGATGTCGGGCGTGACGGCCCGCACCCTGCGCCACTACGACGAGGTGGGCCTGCTGCCGCCGGCCCGGGTCGGCGAGATCGGCCGGGTCCTCGCCGAGCAGGTCGACGAGGTGGAGGCGCTGCGCGGCCACCACCGCCGGCTGGTCGAGGAGCGCGACCGGCTCGACGCGCTGGCCGCCACCGTCTCCCGCACGATCACCGATCTGGAACGGTCCAGGAAGGACGGCACTCCCATGACCGCGATCAACCGCCCGGAGAACCTCTTCGAAGGCGTCCGTCCCGACGATGTCGCCGAGAGCCTGCGCGACTTCCCGGAGCACGCCGAGCGGGTCGCCGCCCACACGGCGACCCTGACCGCGTCGGAGGCCGACGCGGCGCAGCGCGAGCGGACCGCGCAGATGGTCCGCCTCGCCGAGCTGCTGGCCGCCGGCCACCCGGCCGGCGCGGCGCCCGTCCAGACCGAGGTCGCCGCCCAGTACGCGGCGCTGACCGCCCTGCGTACGGTGACCCCGGCCGAGTACCGGGCCTTCGCCGCCGCCTGCACCGACAACCCCGCGTGGCGCGCCGCCTACGAGTCGGTGGCCGAGGGCCTCGCCGCCTATCAGCGCGCGGCGATGGAGACGTACGCAGACGCCCGGCTGAGCTGAACCCGTCGGTCCGCGCTGCGGGGCGCCCCGCAGCGCGGACCGGTACGGCAAGATCGACATGTACCCGGACGTGTCGTTACGTGTCCGACGTCGACCACTCGGGTATGAAACATGATCGACTCAGCTGCTTCACGGCAGTGGTCTTGCTCCGGGCTGTGACGGGGCTTACGTTCTCCTCCTACGCATCGCGTCTACGTGCGTAGAGGCTCTCTGACGCCGTGCCGAAGGAGCAGCTCATGACCGACGTCGTACGCGCCGCGCTCGTCCAGGCGACCTGGACCGGCGACACCGAATCCATGATCGCCAAGCATGAGGAACACGCCCGCGAGGCGGCCCGGCAGGGGGCGAAGGTCATCGGGTTCCAGGAGGTGTTCAACGCCCCGTACTTCTGCCAGGTGCAGGAGCCCGAGCACTACCGCTGGGCCGAGCCCGTGCCCGACGGACCCACCGTGCGCAGGATGCGGGAGCTCGCCCGGGAGACCGGGATGGTGATCGTGGTGCCCGTCTTCGAGGTCGAGGGCGCCGGCTTCTACTACAACACCGCCGCCGTCATCGACGCCGACGGCTCCTACCTCGGCAAGTACCGCAAGCACCACATCCCCCAGGTCAAGGGCTTCTGGGAGAAGTACTACTTCCGCCCCGGCAACCTCGGCTGGCCCGTCTTCGACACGGCCGTCGGCAAGGTCGGCGTCTACATCTGCTACGACCGCCACTTCCCCGAGGGCTGGCGCCAACTCGGCCTCAACGGAGCACAGTTGGTCTACAACCCGTCGGCCACCCACCGCGGTCTCTCCTCCTACCTCTGGCAGCTGGAACAGCCCGCCGCCGCCGTCGCCAACGAGTACTACGTCGCCGCCATCAACCGCGTCGGCATCGAGGAGTACGGCGACAACGACTTCTACGGCACCAGCTACTTCGTCGACCCGCGCGGCCAGTTCGTCGGCGACGTCGCCTCCGACAAGGAGGAGGAACTCGTCGTCCGCGACCTCGACTTCGGGCTCATCGAACAGGTCCGGCAGCAATGGGCGTTCTACCGGGACCGCCGCCCCGACGCGTACGACGGGCTGGTGCGGCCGTGAGCAGCCTGTACGACCGCCACCGCGCCGTCATCCCCGACTGGGTCGCCCTCTACTACCGGCAGCCCATCGAGCTCACCCACGGCGAGGGCCGCCACGTCTGGGACGCCGACGGCAACCGCTACCTCGACTTCTTCGGCGGCATCCTCACCACCATGACCGCCCACGCCCTGCCCGAGGTCACCAAGGCGGTCGCCGAACAGGCCGGGCGGATCATCCACTCCTCCACCCTCTACCTCAACCGCCCCATGGTGGAGCTCGCCGAACGGATCGCCGCCCTCTCCGGCATCCCCGACGCCCGCGTCTTCTTCACCACCTCCGGCACCGAGGCCAACGACACCGCCCTGCTGCTCGCCACCGCCTACACCGGCTCCAACCAGATCCTGGCGATGCGCAACAGCTACCACGGGCGCTCGTTCTCGACCGTCGGCGTCACCGGCAACCGCGGCTGGTCCCCGACCAGCCTCTCCCCGCTCCAGACGCTCTACGTGCACGGCGGCGTCCGCAGCCGCGGCCCGTACGCCGGGCTCACCGACGAGCGGTTCATCGAGGCGTGCGTCGCCGACCTGGAGGACGTGCTCGGCCAGACCCGCGCCGGCGTCGCCGCGCTCATCGCCGAACCCATCCAGGGCGTCGGCGGCTTCACCTCCCCGCCCGACGGCCTCTACGCCGCCTTCCGCCAGGTCCTCGACCGGCACGGCATCCTGTGGATCGCCGACGAGGTACAGACCGGCTGGGGCCGCACCGGCGAGCACTTCTGGGGCTGGCAGGCACACGGCCAGGCCGGACCGCCCGACATCCTCACCTTCGCCAAGGGCATCGGCAACGGCATGTCCATCGGTGGCGTCGTCGCCCGCGCCGAGATCATGAACAGCCTCGACGCCAACTCCATCTCCACCTTCGGCGGCTCGCCGGTCACCATGGCCGCCGGGCTCGCCAACCTCACGTACCTCCTCGACCACGACCTCCAGGGCAACGCCCGCCGGGTCGGCGGCCTGCTCATCGAACGGCTCAGGTCCGCGACCGCCGGCGTCGACGCCGTACGCGAGGTGCGCGGCCGCGGACTGATGATCGGCATCGAGCTGACCGAACCCGGCACGGACCGGGCGAACCCGGACGCCGCGAGCGCCGTCCTGGAGGCCACCCGCGCGAACGGGCTGCTCATCGGCAAGGGCGGCGGCCACAACACCAGCGCCCTGCGCATCGCGCCGCCGCTCTCGCTCACCGTCGCCGAGGCCGAGGAAGGCGCCGCGATCCTCGAACAGGCCCTCAGGAACCTCTAGTTCACGATCCCTCTACCTTTCGGGGAGTAGTCCCGTGAGCACCCGAACCCTCATCCGCGGCGGCCTCGTCATCACCGCCGCCGACGAGACCCACGCCGACGTGCTGATCGAGGACGGGCGGATCGTCGCCCTGGCCGCCCACGGCTCCGACATCGCCGCCGGCTGGACCGCCGACCGCACGATCGACGCCACCGACCGCTACGTCATCCCGGGCGGCGTCGACGCCCACACCCACATGGAACTCCCCTTCGGCGGCACCTTCGCCTCCGACACCTTCGAGACCGGCACCCGGGCCGCCGCCTGGGGCGGCACCACCACCATCGTCGACTTCGCCGTGCAGAGCGTCGGCCACACCCTCCGGGAAGGGCTCGACGCCTGGTACGCCAAGGCCGACGGCAACTGCGCCGTCGACTACGGCTTCCACATGATCCTCTCCGACGTCAACGAGCAGACGCTCAAGGAGATGGACCGGCTCGTCCAGGAGGGCATCTCCTCGTTCAAGCTGTTCATGGCCTATCCCGGGGTCTTCTACAGCGACGACGGACAGATCCTGCGGGCCATGCAGCAAGGCGCCGCCAACGGCGGGCTGATCATGATGCACGCCGAGAACGGCATCGCCATCGACGTCCTCGTGGAGCAGGCCCTGGCCCGTGGCGAGACCGACCCCCGCTACCACGGCGAGGTCCGCAAGGCGCTCCTCGAGGCCGAGGCCACCCACCGGGCGATCCAGCTGTCCCGGGTGGCGGGCGCGCCGCTGTACGTCGTGCACGTGTCGGCCGAGGAGGCCGTCGCCGAGCTCGCCGCCGCCCGTGACAAGGGTCTGCCGGTCTTCGGCGAGACCTGCCCGCAGTACCTGTTCCTGTCCACCGACAACCTCGCCGAGCCCGGCTTCGAGGGCGCCAAGTACGTCTGCTCCACGCCGCTGCGGCCGAAGGAGCACCAGGCGGCCCTGTGGCGGGGCCTGCGCACCAACGACCTCCAGGTCGTCTCCACCGACCACTGCCCCTTCTGCTTCGTCGGCCAGAAGGAGCTCGGCCGCGGCGACTTCTCCAAGATTCCCAACGGCCTGCCGGGCGTCGAGAACCGCATGGACCTGCTCCACCAGGCCGTCGTCGACGGGCACATCTCCCGCCGCCGCTGGATCGAGATCGCCTGCGCCACCCCGGCCCGGATGTTCGGCCTCTATCCGCAGAAGGGCACCATCGCGCCCGGCGCCGACGCCGACGTCGTCATCTACGACCCGCACGCCACCCAGACCCTGTCCGCGGCCACCCACCACATGAACGTCGACTACTCGGCGTACGAGGGGAAGACGGTCACCGGCCAGGTCGAGACCGTCCTCTCCCGCGGCGAACCCGTCATCGAGCAGCGGAAGTTCACCGGCCGCGCCGGCCACGGCAGCTTCGTCCCCCGCTCCACCTGCCAGTACCTGAACTAGGAGGCCACCGAAGTGGACTTCGGACTCGTCCTGCAGACCGACCCGCCCGCCTCGCAGGTCGTCGGCCTGATGCGCCGCGCTGAGCGCAACGGCTTCCGCTACGGCTGGACCTTCGACTCCGCCGTGCTCTGGCAGGAGCCCTTCGTCATCTACAGCCAGATCCTCGAACACACCACCAAGCTCCACGTCGGCCCCATGGTCACCAACCCGGGCACGCGGACCTGGGAGGTGACCGCCTCCACCTTCGCCACCCTCAACGACATGTTCGGCAACCGGACCGTCTGCGGCATCGGCCGCGGCGACTCCGCCATGCGCGTCGCCGGCCGCAGGCCCAACACCCTGGCCCGGCTCGGCGAGGCGATCGACGTCATCCGCGACCTCGCGGAGGGCCGCGAGGCGGTCGTCGACGGCAACCCGATCCGCATCCCCTGGGTGAAGGACGGCAGGCTGCCGGTCTGGATGGCCGCCTACGGGCCCAAAGCGCTCGCCCTCGCCGGACAGAAGGCCGACGGCTTCATCCTCCAGCTCGCCGACCCGTTCCTGACCGAGTGGATGGTCAAGGCGGTCCGCCAGGCCGCAGCCGACGCCGGCCGCGACCCCGACGACCTCACCATCTGCGTCGCCGCCCCCGCGTACGTGGGGGACGACCTGGCGCACGCGCGGGACCAGTGCCGCTGGTTCGGCGGCATGGTCGGCAACCACGTCGCCGACCTGGTGGCCAAGTACGGCGAGCACTCGGGGATGGTCCCGGACGAGCTCACCGCGTACATCAAGGACCGGCACGGTTACGACTACAGCCACCACGGCCGCGCCGACAACCCGTCCACCGACTTCGTCCCCGACGAGATCGTCGACCGCTTCTGCCTGCTCGGCCCGGCCGAGGCCCACATCGAGAAGCTGCGCCACCTGCGCGAGCTCGGCGTCGACCAGTTCGCCGTCTACAACATGCACGACAACCGCGAAGGCACCATCGACGCCTACGGCTCCGAGATCATCCCCGCGCTCAACGCCTGAAGGGTCCCGTCGCCATGACCGCCACCACACCCGCGGAAAGACCCCGGATACCCGGCGGCCGCGTCGAGCTCCCGCCCGGCGCGGCCGGCGCCGACCCCCGTTTCGTCAACGACGACCTGCTCCCCGTCCCCCTCGCGCGGCGCCGCTGGACCACGTACAACTTCGCCGCCCTCTGGGTCGGCATGGCCCACAACATCCCGTCCTGGCTGCTCGCCTCCGGGCTCGTCGCCCTCGGCATGGACTGGCTCCAGGCCGTCCTGACCATCGCCCTCGCCAATCTCGTCGTGCTCGTGCCGATGCTGCTCACCGGGCACGCCGGACCCAAGTACGGCATCCCCTTCCCGGTCCTCGCCCGCGCCTCCTTCGGACTGCGCGGCGCCAACCTGCCGGCGCTCGTACGGGCCGGGGTGGCCTGCGCCTGGTTCGGCATCCAGACCTGGATCGGCGGCCAGGGCATCTTCGTCCTGCTCGACAAGGTCTTCGGCGGCCACTGGGCCGCGGCCCGGGAGGTCGGCGGGCAGCCGTGGACGCTCTGGCTCTGCTTCGGCCTCTTCTGGGCCTTGGAGCTCGCCATCATCCACCGCGGCATGGACGCCCTGCGCCGCTTCGAGAACTGGGCCGCGCCCTTCGTCATCGTCGGCGCGCTGGTGCTCCTCGGATGGGTCGCCGTCAAGGCCGGCGGCTTCGGCCCCCTCCTCGATCAGCCGTCCAGGCTGGGCTGGGGGGACGACTTCTGGCCAGTCTTCTTCCCCGCGCTCATGGGCATGATCGCCTTCTGGGCGACGCTCAGCCTCAACATCCCCGACTTCACCCGCTTCGGCGCCGGACAGCGCGCCCAGGTGTGGGGCCAGGCCCTCGGTCTGCCCACCACCATGACGCTGTTCGCGCTGCTCTCGGTCCTGGTCACCTCCGGCTCGCAGGCCGTGTACGGGGCGCCGGTCTGGGACCCGGTCGCGCTCGCCGCCAGGACCGACAACGTCTTCGGGCTGCTCTTCGCCCTGGTCACGGTGCTGGTCGCGACACTGTCGGTGAACATCGCGGCGAACGTCGTCTCACCCGCGTACGACCTCGCCAACCTCGCCCCGCGACTCGTCGACTTCCGCCGGGGCGCACTGGTCACCGGCGTCGTCGGGGTCCTGATCATGCCGTGGAAGCTGACCTCCACGCCCGAGCTGTACATCTTCACCTGGCTCGGCCTGGTCGGCGGACTGCTCGGTACGGTCGCGGGCATCCTCATCGCCGACTACTGGCTGGTGCGGCGCACCGTCCTCGACCTGGGCGGTCTCTACCGGGCCGACGGGCCCTACTGGTACCGCGGCGGGTGGAACCCGGCGGCCGTGCTGGCCTTCGCGGCCGGCGGCCTTCTGGCGGTCGGCGGCTCCCACTCGGCGCCCGGCACCGGGCCCTTCCCCGCGGACGGGCTGATCCCCTTCCTGAAGCCGCTCGCCGACTACGGCTGGGCCGTGGGCCTCGCCGCCTCCCTGCTGCTCTACACGGCCCTGATGGCGGGCCGGCGGACCGCGCGCGACGGCGGCCGGTAATCCATGGGCTGATCTTTACCGGGCAGTCTCCATGGCATAGCCTCGGCAGACGCGCGGCACAAGCGCGCGGACACGAGCAAGAGCAGAAGGCGGTCGTCGATGTCCGGCACGGAGTCCTCCGACTACACCCAGCGCCTGGCCCGGCTGGAGACCTCGGGGATCAAGCGACTGCTGCCCACCCAGGCCCCGTACCGCTGGAACCTCAAGCGGCTCGGCCTCGGGCGCGTGCTCGACATCGGCTGCGGCCTCGGCCGCAACCTGCTCAACTGCGGCCCCGACAGCGTGGGCGTCGACCACAACGCCAGCTCCGTCGCCGTCTGCCGCGAGCGCGGCCTCACCGCCTACACCCCCGACGAGCTCGCCGCCGCCGCGGACTGCGGACCCGGCTCCTTCGACAGCCTGCTCTGCGCCCACGTCCTGGAGCACATGGACGAGACGCTCGGCAACTCGGTCCTGGAGCAGTACCTGCCGCTGGTGAAGCCCGGCGGCCACGTCGTGCTGATCTGCCCGCAGGAAGCCGGCTACAAGACCGACGCCACTCACGTGCGCTTCGTCGACTTCGACGGCCTGCGCGCCCACGCCGAGAAGCTCGGCCTCACCGTCGACCGCACCTACTCCTTCCCCTTCGCCCGCTCGGTCGGCAAGGCGTTCCCCTACAACGAGTTCATCCTCGTCGCCCGCACCCCGGCCGCCTGACCCGCCGAGCTCACGGCAGCGGCGCAGGCCCCCACCCGGGCACCTGCGTGGCCGCGGCCCGCTCCCAGCCGGACACACCCCCGGCGACGGGCCACGCCCGGGTGATCTCCGGCGTCCGCTCGATCGCCCGCAGCGCCCTCGCGAGCGCCTGCCCCGCCGCGGCGCCGCGCACCCCGTCGAGCGGGCCGCCGCCGAGCGCGGCCATGCGGTGCGCGTACTCCTCGACCGGCCGGGCGGCGCACAGCGCCACGTAGGCGGCGTCGACGGCCCGTGACAGCAGCAGCACCTCCGGCCGGCCGCCCTCGGCGAGGGCCGCGACGAGCCGGTCGTGCCCGTCGAGCACGACCGGCGAGTTCAGCCCGCTGATCCACCACAGCAGTACGGGCGGCAGCACGCCCTCCCGGTACTGGCGCCGGTACGCCCTGACCCGGGCCGACCCCGGGTCGGACAGCGCTCGCAGCGGCAGCAGGTCGCGGGCGTCCTCCGCCGGGTCGCCATAACCGAACCAGGTCAGCCGGCCCCGGTCGGGATCGTGCGCGAGGAGCTTGGCCCAGTTGCCGTCCACGAACCAGCCCGGAGTCATCGGGCCCAGGTTCCAGTCGCCCTCGTGCAGCGGACCCCCGGCCGCGACGCGCAGCTCCGCCTCCGCGTACGCGGCCCAGCGCTCCGTCCAGGCGTCCGAGCCGGGCGCGGCGAGCGCGGCCACCGCGCGGGCCGTGCCGGCCCGCAGAGGCGCGACCGGAGAGGCGTACCGCCCGGTCCGGGCATAGTGCACCCCGCGGTGCCCGGCCCGCTGGCGGGCGAAGAGGACCGGCCGGTCGCCCTGCGTCAGGACGAGCCGGCCGCCGTCCGCGCACTCCATGCGCAGGCCCGGCCGCACAGGCTGTTCGATCCGCATGGCCCGGAGCCTACGAGACGATGCGAGGCCGCTGTCAGGGCACCCGGGCCGTCCACTCGGGCGACGAGAACTTCGTCTCGGCCAGCTCCTTGGCCAGGGCCAGCTCCTCCTCCGTGACGCGGCCCTCCGTCAGGCCGTAGCGGTCACGGAAGGAGGCGATCATGCGGTCGATGACGGCTTCGCGCGGCAGGCCGGTCTGGCGGCGGAGGGGGTCGACGCGCTTCTTGGCGCTCTTGGTGCCCTTGTCGGAGAGCTTCTCGCGGCCGATGCGCAGCACCTCGGTCATCTTGTCGGCGTCGATTTCGTACGCCATCGTCACGTGGTGCAGCACCGCGCCCGCGCCCGCGACCATGCGCTTCTGGGCCGCGCCGGCGATCTTGCCGGCGTCCGTGGCGATGTCGTTCAGCGGCTGGTACCACGCCTTGACGCCCATGTCGCCGAGGGCGCCGAGCACCCAGTCGTCGAGATAGGCGTAGCTGTCGGTGAAGGACAGGCCCTGGACCAGGGCGTCGGGGACCGACAGGGAGTACGTGATGGTGTTGCCCGGCTCGATGAACATCGCGCCGCCCCCGCTGATCCGGCGCACCACCTCGATGCCGTGCCGCTCGGCGGCCTCCGGGTCGACCTCGTTGCGCAGCGACTGGAAGCTGCCGATGACGACGGCCGGGGAGCCCCACTCCCAGACCCGCAGGGTCGGCGGGCGGCGGCCGGCCGCGACCTCTGCGGTCAGGACCTCGTCCAGCGCCATGTGCAGGGCGGGGGACTGCGGCGGCTCGTGGATCAACTGCCAGTCGTAGTCGGTCCAGTCGGTGGCGTGCGCGAGCGCCCGGCGCACCGCGACCCCGATGCCCTCCGTGGTCAGGCCGAACATCTCCGTGCCCGGTGGCAGCGCCTGGTCGATCCGGGCCGCGAGACCGGCCGCGTCCGTGTCGGCGGGCGCGCCCTCCAGGGCCCCGTCGATCGCCAGGATCGCCTCGTCCGGCTCCAGGAAGAAGTCGCCCGCTACCCGCACCCGGCGCAGCACGCCGCCTTCCACGTCCAGGTCGACCACGACCAGCTTGCCGCCCGGGACCTTGTACTCGCCGTGCACCGGATCCGCCCTCCCAGCCTGTCAGGGGTCCCCAGTAAGGGGTGAAGCCGTCCAAAGCGTACTCCGCGGCCCGGCCGGTCCCCCGGGGCGGACGAGGGGGCGCCGGGAGCCCGGCCTATCCTGGAAACCAGTGATCGCCGGACGACATGAGGAGTCCTCAGGTGACGTCGATGCTCGATGCCGTGGTCGTGGGGGCGGGACCCAACGGGCTGACCGCCGCCGCCGAACTCGCCCGCCGGGGCTTCTCCGTGGCCGTCTTCGAAGCGAAACCCACCGTGGGCGGCGGCGCCCGCACCGAGGAGCTGACCCTCCCGGGCTTCCGGCACGACCCCTGCTCCGCCGTGCACCCGCTCGGCGTCGGCTCGCCGGTCTTCAACTCGATGCCGCTGGACCGCTACGGCCTGGAATGGATGCACCCCGCGCTGCCGATGGCCCACCCCTGGGACGACGGCACCGCGGCCGTCCTCGCCCGCTCCGTCGCTGAGACCGCCGCCTCCTTCGGCCCGCGCGACGCCGGCACCTACCGGCGGCTCGTCACCCCGTTCGTACCCCGCTGGGACACCCTCGTCCGCGACTTCATGCAGCTGCCGCTCACCGCGCTGCCCCGCGACCCGGTCACCCTCGCCCGCTTCGGACTCGCCGGACTGCCGCCCGCCACCTGGCTGTTGAGACGTTTCCGCGACGAGAAGGCGCGGGCCCTGTTCGCCGGGCTCGTCGGCCATGTCATCGCCCCGCTCGACGGCATCGCCACCGGTGCCGTAGGCCTGGTCTTCGCGCTCGCCGCGCACGCGCTGGGCTGGCCGATGCCCCGCGGCGGCTCGCAGTCGATCTCCGACGCCCTCGCCGCGTATCTGAAGGACCTCGGCGGCGCCGTGCACACCGACTTCGAGGTCAAGCGGCTCGACGACCTGCCGCCGGCCCGCGCGTACGTCTTCGACACCTCGCCCACCGCGCTCGCCCGGATCGCCGGGCTCGGCTCCTTCTACGACGGCTACCGCTACGGCGCCAGCGCGTTCAAGATCGACTACGCGCTCTCCGGGCCCGTGCCGTGGACCGCCGAGGCCGCCCGCCGCGCCGGCACCGTGCAGATCGGCCCCACCATGGGCGACATCGACACCGCCCTCAACCAGGCGTCCTCCGGGACGGCCCCGCACACCCCGTTCCTCATCACCGCCCAGCCCAGCCTCGTCGACCCCGGCCGCGCCCCCGAAGGCAAGCACGTCTTCTGGGCCTACGGCCACGTCCCCAACGGCTGGCGCGGCGACCTCACCGACGCCATCGAGCGGCAGATCGAGCGCTTCGCGCCCGGCTTCCGCGACCTGATCCTCGCCCGCGCCACCGCCGGCCCGCCCGAACTCGCCGAGCGCAACGCCAACTACATCGGCGGCGACATCGCCTGCGGCGCCGCCCGCGGCCTCCAACTGCTGCTGCGCCCCCGGCTCTCCCTCTTCCCCTACAGCACCCCGCACCCGGCGGTCTTCCTCTGCTCCTCCGCCACCCCGCCCGGCCCCGGCGTGCACGGCATGTCCGGGCACAACGCGGCCAAGGCCGTCTGGCGGCGGCTGCGCACGCCCGGGGCGTAAACCCCGTGCGGTGCCGTGCCCGGGGGCGCGAGGATGGAGGCATGAGCACCACGCAGCCCGCCATCGTCCTCGTCCGCGGCGACATCACCGACCAGGACACGGACGTCATCGTGAACGCCGCCAACTCCTCCCTCCTCGGCGGCGGCGGAGTGGACGGCGCCATCCACCGGCGCGGCGGGCCGGCGATCCTGGAGGACTGCCGCAAGCTCCGCGCCGGCCACTACGGGCGCGGCCTGCCGACCGGACAGGCCGTCGCCACCACCGCCGGCGAGCTCGCCGCCCGCTGGGTGGTCCACACCGTCGGCCCGGTGCACAGCCGCGAGGAGGACCGCTCGGCGCTCCTGACCTCGTGCTACCGAGAGTCGCTTCGTGTCGCGGACGAACTGGGTGCGCGGTCCGTGGCCTTCCCGGCGATCTCGACGGGGATCTACGGATGGCCGATCGCCGACGGGGCCCGCATCGCCGTGGAAACGGTGCGCGCCACGCGGACGGCCGTCGAGGAGGTCCGCTTCGTCCTTTTCGATGCCGCGGCCTACGCGGCCTTCCAGACGGCCCTGGCCTGATCCGCGGGAAGGCCGCCCCCTCCAGGCGCCTCTTGACCAGGGCCCTCACCCGCGCCCAGACTGGTATACGTAGTACGCGAGCCTCGTACATGTACGCCTAAAGCCGCCCTCCTCCGGGCGGGCGCGTAACAGAGGGGAGGCCTCGCGATGGCCTTCCACACCCTTCATCACCATGACCCCGGCACGCTCCGCCCCCGGTTCTGGGCGGAGGTCGTCCTGGGCAGCATTTCCGCGCTGCTCTTCCTGGTCACGCTCGTCTGGCGCGACTGGATCGAGGTCCTCTTCGGCGTCGAGCCGGACGCCGGAAGCGGAGCACTCGAGTGGCTCATCGTGGCCGTCACGGCTCTGGTCGCCGTCCTGTGCGCGCTCGGCGCGCGGATGGAATGGCGCCGAACCCGTTCCGCTGGGGCGCACGCCTCGCGGTAGCGGCCCAAGGCCGAGGCGAGAGGAGGATCGATCGCCATGCCTGAGGACGTGAGGGACCTCGTGAGAAAGGCCCCGCTCAGTTTCGTCGGTACGGTCACCAGGCTCGGTGACGCACGGGTGACGGACGTACCGGTCGACGACCGGACCGCCGTGGTTCAGGTGAGCGCGGTGCTGCACGCACCCGACGCCTTCAAGAACCTCGCGGGCAGCGAAGTCACGGTCCAGCTGTCGCAGGATCTCGCGCCGCCCGCCGTCGGCGACGCGGCGGCGTTCTTCACCAGCGGAACGGTCTACGGCCAGGGCCTCGCCGTTCAGGAGGTCGGACGGCTTGCCCCGGACGTGGTCCAGCCGGCCATCTCACGCGCGGCCAGGACCGCCGACGCGATGCCGTTCTCCACGCTGGAGCGCGACATCGAGGACGAGGACATGGTCGCGCACGCCGACGCGGCGGACGCGGTCGTGACCGGCGTCGTCGTCGGCCTGGAGCGGGCGGCCGGCGGGCCGGAGGGCGGCCGGGACTTCTCGGAGCACGCCCCCAACTGGTGGCTCGCGCAGATCGACGTGGCCCACGTCGAACAGGGCCAGGTCGCCCCGGGGCGGATCACCGTCCTCTACCCCAACAGCCGGGACTCCCATTGGTACCGGGCACCCAAGCCGCAGCCCTCGCAACAGGGGATGTGGTTCCTGCACGCGACCGAGGGCAGCCTGGCGCAGTGGGCCCCGTTCCAGCTCCTCCACCCCGACGACTACCAGCCCGTGCAGAAGCTCGAAGCACTGCAAGCGGCACGGAGGTGAGTGGACATGCCCACGATCAAGGTCGTCAACATCACTCCCGCCGCGCTGAGCGGCGACCGCAGCCAGGACTCCGAGCCGGACCTCGCGGTCAACCCCGAACACCCCGACGAGATGGTCGCGACCGCGTTCACCCCCGACCCGATGGGAGGCCCCCTCGCCCCGATCTACGTCTCCACCGACGGCGGGAACACGTGGACGCTGCGGAGCATCGTCCCCGGCGGCGGCCCGCACGGCACCTCCGACATCTCCGTCGGGTTCGCGACCACGGGAGGCGTGCTGTACGCGGGAATCCTCAACTCCCACGGCGCGCCGGGCGGCAAGACCCGCATGCAGCTCCTGCGATCCCCGGGCATCTCCTCGACGGCGCCCATGGAAACGCTCGTCACCCGGGACCGGCCGGACCAGCCGTGGGTCGTGGCGGGGAGCGTCCACCAGAACGGCACCACCCGCGACCGCGTCTACATCTCCAACAACGACATCGGGCAGAGACCACGGTCCGCCGCCGTGGACGTCTCCGGCGACGCCCGCACGGCACCGCCGCCCGCCGGGTTCACGCGCAGCCTCATCGAGCGGCGTACCCCGGAGGGCCAGGACGCGCCGCCGGTACGGATCGCTCTGCACCCCGAAGGGACGGTGTACGCGGCTTTCGAGAGCTGGACGCGCGTCACCGGGGACGACGTGCTGGACGTCACCTACGACGTCGTGGTCACCCGCGACGACAGCGGCGGCCTCGGGCCCGACGCCTTCCAGGATCTGAAGGACGCGGACGACTCGGAGATCGGCCAGCGAGTGGCGGTCGACCGGGTCGAGACGTTCAACGCGGAGATGGGCCAGGAACGGCTGGGCGGCGACCTCGCGATCGCGGTGGACCCGACCGCACCGGGCAGCGTACGGGTGGCCTGGTGCGACCGCGTCGGCGCCTCCCCGGGCGTCGGCTGCATCCTGCACGTACGCCACTCGACCGACTTCGGGCAGACCTGGTCGGAAGACGACCGCACCGTCACCAACGCCAAGAACCCGGCGCTGGCGGTGAACGCGGACTCCTTGCTCGGACTGGCCTACCAGCAGTTCAAGCAGGGGCAGTGGACGACGGTGCTGGAGCTGACGGACGACGACTGGAAGACCGATCCGGAGCGCCACGTACTGCACCAGGCGCCCGCCGACGTGCCCGCGGCGCGTCTCCTGCCCTTCCTGGGCGACTACATCCGGCTCCTCGCGGTCGGCCGGGACTTCTACGGGGTGTTCGCGGGCAACAACACGCCCGACCACGCCAACTTCCCGGAGGGCGTCACGTACCAGCGGAACGCCGACTTCGTCAGCCACCAGCTGCTCGACATCGACAACGTGACCCGGGTCCGCCCGTCCATCGATCCGTTCTTCTACCACCGGGCGGCGTAGGTCCGTACCGTCCGTACCGGACCGGTCGGGGCACCCCGCTCGGCGGGGTGCCCCGGTCGCGCGGTGTGAACGGGCTACGGGAGGGCGGTCAGGCAGAACTGCACCAGCCCGGCGTCGACGTCGAGGACGATCTTCTTCATCTCGGGCCACGGCGGGTGGAAGTCCATGCCCCACTCGACGGTGAAGGCGAGGACCTTGCCCCCGTCCGGGTTCACGATGTGGCGCGCGAAGGTGTAGTCGTCGCTGGTTCCGCACGTCGGGTAGAGGTCGAAGGAGGGCTCGGGGGTGTACTCGACACCGCGTACGCCCTTGAGCGCCTTGCAGAACTGCTCGGCGAGCACGGCGGAGTCGTCGTGGTCGGTCTTCGGGATGAACTCCGCGTAGAGCTGGTCGTCCTTGAGTCCGCGCTTGCCGTCGAAGGCGGGGTTCTGGAAGTTCCTGGTCGGGTCGTTGGACTGGCTGTTGTCGTCGCCCCACGGATAGAGCATCTTCTGCGTGTAGCTGTGCACGTCGACGAGCCATCGGGTCCGCACGAACTGGTCCAGGAGCCAGCGGACGTTGCGGGTCTCGGGCTCCGAGAAGGGAGCGGGCCCCTGGTACGTCTGGTTGGGGTCGGCCGGGTCGTCGGAGACATGGACCGGGGCGAGGGGATGGAAGGCGGTCCGGAAGTCGAAGAGGAAGTCGAAGTTGCGGTTGATGTCGACGCCGACCGCGGCCGGGTTGCCGCCGGACTGGGCCGGGTTGCGGTTGCGCCGCCAGTTTTCGACGACGGTCTGGCTGTAGTGCCGGCCGTCCGGGTTGACCAGCGGGAAGACCACGAGGTCGAGTCCCTCCAGGATGCTGCGCACCTGGCCGGCGGTGAAGTGCGTGCCGCCGTACGCCAGGCCGGCGCCGCCGGCGTGGGCGTGCAGCAGGTCGGCCGCGAGGTTGACGAGGATCTCGCAGCTGCCCCATTCACGGGCGTGTGCGCCACCGATCAGTACGGCGGCGGGCTTCGGCACCAGGGTGTGGACGCCGATCCGCAGGGCGCGGCAGGTCCGGCCCTCGACGCTGGGCTCGGGCAGTTCGACGAGGTCGGAGGTGTTCGGGAAGGCGGCGGCCAGACTGGTGACGCCGGAATCGACCTCGGTGATGTTCAGGTACGTCATGGCGTCGCTCCTAGGCGTCGTTCACCTTGAGGGCCAGTCCTTGCGGGACCGCGTCCGCGGCGGCGAACCTGTCCCCCTCGCCCACCTCGGCCTGGCGGGCGCGTCCGGTGGCGGTGGCGTCCTCGACGACGCTGGCCGTGACGCCGTCGCGTTCGAACACGCCGGCCTGGTCGGCGGGCACGTAGGCGTCGATGGTGCAGCTGCCGTCCTCGTGCCGGCGGACGCGGCCGCCGACGTCGGGACGGGTGTCGCGCAGCAGCGCGCGGAGGGTGTCGGCGTCCCGGGCGGTGACCCGGACGCGCAGGATCGAGTGCTCGTGGTGGGACATGACGGCCTCCCTGGGTGCCGTCGACCGACGCCGCTGACGTCGGCTGATGTCGGCTTCGAGGGTAGGGATACGTACATTTATGGGCGATGTGTACGTCGTATCCTCAGCGTGCGCCTTCGCCGTAGAACGCGTCAAGGGGCGCCTCGGGCATGCCGCTGAGCAGGCTGTCCAGGCCTTCGATCAGCTCGCGCTCGTCGTCGTACTCGGCCAATTTGGGGACGAGCGCGCGCAGTCGCGGGTACTCGGCGGCGGGCAGTCGGTGCAGGCCGAGGCGCAGCATGACGTCCGGCTCGTCGGGGTTGTCGACCACCTGGCGCTTGTCCACGAGGAGGCAGCCGAGGTTCCAGGCCACGAACGTGCGGTAGATCATCAGCGCGGTGGCGTCGTCGAAGCCGGCCCGGCCGAGGACGGCGAGGATGTGCTCGGTGAGCTGGAGCGTCGGTGCCGGGCGGCGGGCCACCGGCACGTTGAGCGGGCGGGTGGCCACCACGGGCAGGAGCTCGGGGTGGGCGTGCACCACCGCCGAGAAGGCGCGGGCGATCCGGCGCAGCTCCGCGCGCCAGGAGGGCACGGCGGCCTCGGCCGAGGTGCGCAATCGGTCGTTGACCTCGGTGAAGAAGGCCTCGACCAGGCCGTCGAGGAGCGCCTCCTTGCCGGCCGTGTACCGGTAGAGGGCCATGGGCTCCACGCCCAGGTCGGCGGCGAGACGCCGCATGGTCAGCGCCCCGAGGCCCTCCCGGTCGACCAGTGCCACGGCAGCGGCGAGCACGAGGGGGCGGCTGAGGCGCCGCCGCTTGTCGGGGGTGCCCGGGTCCGGTCCAGTCATGTCCGCACTCCCATCGCCCCGCCCGGCGACGCCCTCGGGGCGTGCCGGGGCCGGCCTGTGGATACTGGGATACACAGTACACTTACTCCAATATTGTACTTAATGCCATCGAAGTCGAAGACGCCGCCGTGTCCGGCTCGGCCACCGAGTCCGTTTCCGCGCCGTCCGCTCCCGCCCGCACGTCGATGTCGTTTTCTCGCCAGCCGTCCCCCTCCGGGATCACCCATCCTGGAGCCATGCACACCGACACCGAGCGCTGCGTCCGGGCCGTCCAGTCGAAGGACGCCCGCTTCGACGGCGTCTTCTTCACCGCCGTCCGCTCCACTCGGATCTACTGCCGGCCCAGCTGCCCGGCGGTGCCGCCCAAGCCCGAGAACATGGAGTTCCACCCCACCGCCGCCTCCTGCCAGCGGGCCGGGTTCCGGGCCTGCAAGCGCTGCCGGCCCGACACCAGCCCCGGCTCACCCGCCTGGGACGCCCGCGCCGACTCCGTGGCCCGCGCCATGCGGCTCATCAGGGACGGCATCGTCGACCGGGAGGGCGTCCCCGGGCTCGCCACCCGGCTCGGCTACTCGACCCGGCAGATCGAGCGCCAGCTGCTCGCCGAGCTCGGCGCCGGGCCGCTCGCCCTCGCCCGCGCCCAGCGGGCCCAGACCGCGCGGCTGCTCATCGAGACCACCCCGCTGCCCATGGCCGAGATCGCCTTCGCCGCCGGCTTCGCCTCGATCCGCACCTTCAACGACACCGTCCGCGAGGTCTTCGCGCTCACCCCCGGCGAGCTGCGTGCCCGCGCCGCCCGCACCGGTTCCGTACCGGCGGCCCCCTCCGGGGCGATCACCCTGCGGCTGCCGTTCCGCGCGCCCCTCAACCCCTCCAACCTCTTCGGCCACCTCGCCGCCACCGCCGTCCCCGGCGTGGAGGAGTGGCGCGACGGCGCCTACCGCAGGACGCTGAGCCTCCCGTACGGGCACGGCATCGTCGCCCTCGCCCCGCGCGCCGACCACGTCCTGTGCCGGCTCTCCCTCACAGACCCGCGCGACCTCACGCTCGCCATCAACCGCTGCCGCCGGCTGCTCGACCTCGACGCCGACCCCGTCGCCGTCGACGAACAGCTGCGCGCCGACCCGCTGCTCGCGCCGCTCGTCGACGCGGGCCCCGGGCGGCGGGTGCCGCGGACCGTGGACGCCGCCGAGTTCGCCGTACGGGCGGTGCTCGGCCAGCAGGTGTCCACGGCCGCCGCACGCACCCACGCGGCCCGGCTGGTCGCCGCGCACGGCGTGCCCGTCGAGGACCCGGAAGGCGGCCTCACCCACCTCTTCCCGACCCCCGCGGCGCTCGCCGGCCTGGACCCGGAGACCCTCGCCCTGCCGCGCAGCCGCCGCGCCACCCTGCTCAACCTCGTCACCGCGCTCGCCGACGGCAGCCTCGCCCTCGGCCCCGAGAGCGACTGGGACGAGGCCCGCGAGCGGCTGCGCGCACTGCCCGGCTTCGGCCCCTGGACCACCGAGGTCATCGCCATGCGGGCGCTCGGCGACCCCGACGCCTTCCTCCCCGGCGACCTCGGCGTGCGCCGCGCCGCCCAGGGCCTCGGCCTGCCCGCCGGGCCAGCCGCGCTCACCTCCCGGGCCGCCCGGTGGCGGCCCTGGCGGGCCTACGCCGTCCAGTACCTCTGGGCCACCGACGCCCACCCGATCAACCACCTCCCCGCGTAAGGACCTCCGCTCATGCCCACCGTGCAGCACACGGTCGTGGACAGCCCCTACGACCTGCTGACCCTGGTCGCCGTCGACGGCGTCCTCAGCCGCATGCACATGACCCAGCAGCGGCACCGCCCGCCGGAGGAGACCTTCGGCACCCCCGACCCGCGACCCTTCACCGAGGCGGTGCGCCAGCTCGACGCCTACTTCGCGGGCGAACTCACCGAGTTCGACCTGCCGTTGAAGCTCGTCGGCACCCCGTTCCAGCTCCGCGTCTGGGAACAGCTCCGGCTCATCCCGTACGGGGAGACCCGCACGTACGGCGAACTCGCCGAGGCCCTCGGCAAGCCCGCAGCCTCACGCGCCGTCGGCCTCGCCAACGGCAAGAACCCGGTCAGCATCATCGTCCCCTGCCACCGGGTGATCGGGGCCGGCGGCAGCCTCACCGGCTACGGCGGCGGCCTGGACCGCAAGAAGCGCCTGCTCGCCTTCGAAGCGGGCGCCCGCGACGACGCCCTCTTCTAGTTCCAGGACCTAGGGGGTGTCTCGCCGATCATGCCGGGCTCGTCGACGAGACACCCCCTAGCGCAGACTGTCGAGGAGCGCGGGCAGCGCCGTGCCGATCGGCTCACGGACGATCTCGTCCGCGACCGGGTCGTACGGCGTCGGCTCGGCGTTCACGATGATCAGCCGCGCCCCGTGCTCCGCCGCGATCCCGGCGAGCGAGGCCGCGGGCTGCACCTGGAGGCTCGTACCGACCGCGATGAAGACCTCCGTGGCCTTCGCGATCGACATCGCCTCGCCGAGCACCCGCGGATCGAGCCGCTGCCCGAACATCACCGTCGCCGACTTCAGGATCCCGCCGCACGCCAGGCACGCCGGATCCGCCTCACCGGCCCGCACCCGGTCCAGCGCCTCCTCCATCGGCGAGCGGGCGTGGCACGTCGTGCACACCACCGTCCGCGCGGAGCCGTGCAGTTCGAGCACCTTCCGCTCCGGCACTCCGGCCAGCTGATGCAGCCCGTCCACGTTCTGCGTGATGACCCGCAGCGCGTTCCCGCTCTTCTCGTACGCGGCGATCGCCTCGTGCGCCGCGTTCGGCCGCGCCCTGAGGACCGGCCCGTCCAGCCGCATCCGCCACGACCGGCGGCGGATCTCCGGGTCGGCCATGTACGGCCCGTAGGTGACGAGCCGCTCGGCCTCGGGGTCCTTCCGCCACAAGCCGTTGGGCCCCCGGTAGTCGGGAATGCCCGAGTCGGTGGAGATACCGGCACCACTGAGGATCGCGACCATGGTCATACCGCGAGCCTAGGTCGGCCCACGGACCTCCCGCGAGCCGATTTACCCGGCGGCCGGCACGACTGCTTCACGCGGCCCGTGCACTGCGCGGCCCGGTCAGTGTGCGGCTTGCTCAGCGTGCGGGCCCGGTCACCGCACCGGCCGGTCGCCGTACGGACCCGGTCACCGTGCGGGCCCGGTCACCGCACGGGCCCGATCACCGCACCGGCCGGCCGTTCTCCAGCTCCGCCGGGCCGCGGCCGGCCGCCAGGGCGTCCAGGGCAGCCGTCACGCGCAGGCCCAGACCCGCCAGGATGTAGCGCGGCAGCTCCGCCGGCTCCACCAGCTTCCAGGAGATCAGCTCCGTCTCCTGGAGGCGGATCGCGGCGAACTGCTCGTCGGTGAGGACACCGCCGTCGAAGAGGTACGCCACGAGCGGCGGGCGGTCCGGGCCGTGCGACCAGTCGACCGCGAGCAGCGCGCCGAGCTCCAGGTCCAGGCCGATCTCCTCGGCCGTCTCGCGACGGGCGGCCTGGCGCGGGGTCTCGCCCGCGTCGGACTCGATCGTGCCGCCCGGAAGCGCCCAGCCCTCCCGGTAGTTCGGCTCGACGACAAGGACCCGGCCGGCCCGGTCCCGGAAGAGGGCGGCGGCACCGGCCAGGACCCGGGGCAGGCTCGCGATGTACGTGGCGTAGTCAGAGGTCGTCATCCCGTCAGCGTAGCCAGCCGCACCGTCCGCTCGGCCAGCTCGCTGATCCTCGCCCGGTCGAAACCGGCGACCGCGCTGCGCACCCGGTCCGCCAGCGGCTCCGACCACTGCGCCGGGATCGCCGCCGCCCCGCACAGCACGCCTGCGACCGAACCGGCCGTCGCCCCGTTGGAGTCGGTGTCCAGGCCGCCGCGCACGGTGAGCGCGATCGTGCGGGTGAAGTCGCCCTCCCCGTACAGCAGTCCGGCGGTCAGCACGGCCGCGTTCGGGATCGTGTGGATCCAGCCCAGCGCGCCGGTCTCCTTCGCCAGCTCGGCGAGCGCCTCCGACCACTCGACGCCCGCCTCGTGCAGCGCCATCGTGTGCCGCACGGTCCGGGCCAGCCGGCAGCTCGCCGGGATCCGCTCCAGGGCGGCCGCCACCGCCGTGCGCGCGTCGGGCGCGGTGAAGGCCGCGGCCACGAGCGCGGCCGCCCACATCGCCCCGTACACCCCGTTCCCGGTGTGCGAGAGCACCGCGTCCCGGCGGGCCAGCGACGCGGCCCGGCGCGGATCGCCGGGCGAGGTCCAGCCGTACACGTCCGCCCTGATCAGCGCGCCGATCCACTCCTGGTACGGATTGTCGAAGGTGGCGGTCAGCGGCGGCTTCAGCCCGTTGGCCAGATTGCGGTAGGCCACCCGCTCGGCGGTGAACGTCTGGAGGTACGGCAGCCGCAGCAGCCACTGCTCGCCGACCTGCTCGGTGGTGAACGAGAAACCGCGGGTCTCCAGAAGGTGCAGGCCCAGGATCGTGTAGTCGATGTCGTCGTCCCGGCAGCTGCCGTGGATCCGGCCGCGCACGCACTGCGGCCACTCCGGCCGCAGCTCGAAGCCGTCCGCGCCGGCGGCCGGCGGCGCGGGCAGATAGTCGGTGAGCGGCAGCGCGCCGGTCAGCCGCAGATAGGCGTCGATCCGCTCCCGCGTCCAGTGCTCGCCGCTCTCCACCGGCTTGCCGAGCATGTTCCCGGCGATCCGCCCGGTCCAGCCGCCGAGGATCCGGTCGGCGAGTTCGCTGTGCTTGAGCAGGCCCATGCCTCCGGTGTACCGAATGCGACGCCGGGCCGCGCGCCGACGCACCGCCGCCGTGCGGCCGCCGGGCCCGTCCGGGTCACCGCCGTCGGGCCGCGTGCGACGCACCGCCGTCGGGCCCGCGGGCACGTCCGGGTCAGCCCTCGTCGGCGCGGTCGGTGTCCGGCGCCCCGGTGGTCGTCCGGCCGGCCGGCTGGGCGGGCGGTCGGGCGTCGCCGTCGCGCGCGGGCCGCTCCCCGCCCCGCTCCCGTTCCGCGATCGCCTCGCCCACCATCGCCCGTACCGCGTCCCGTACCCCGTGCAGCGCGTGCTGCCGGGCCGGGCCCGCGCCCGGGTCCGTGCGGAGCTCCTTCCACAGCGCCCAGCACAGGCCCAGCATCACGAGCACGAACGGCAGCGCCACCAGGATCGTCGCCGTCTGCAGCGACTTCAGACCGCCCGCGACGAGCAGCACGGCGGCCACCGCGGCCATCAGGACGCCCCAGGTGACCACCAGCCAGGTCGGCGGGTGCAGCGCACCGCGGCTGGTCAGCGAGCCCATCACCAGCGAGGCCGAGTCGGCGCTGGTCACGAAGTACGTCATCACCAGGAGCATCGCCAGGTACGAGGTGAGCGTGCCCAGCGGCAGCGCGTCCAGCATCGCGAACAGCGAGGCCTCCACCCCGTTCTTCACCGCGCCCGCCAGGTCCGCCGCGCCCGTCGAGTCGAGCCGGATCGCGGTGCCGCCCATCACGCAGAACCAGAGCACCGTCGCGCCCGAGGGCACGAGCAGCACCCCGACCAGGAACTCGCGGACGGTCCGGCCGCGCGAGATCCGGGCGATGAAGGTGCCCACGAAGGGTGCCCAGGACAGCCACCACGCCCAGTAGAAGATCGTCCAGGCGCCGAGCCAGGTCCGGTCCGTGAAGGCGCCGGTGCGGCTCGCCATCGGCAGCAGCTGGTACAGATAGCCGCCGAGGGACGCCGGGATCGTGTCGAGGACGTAGACGGTCGGCCCGAGCAGGAAGACGAAGACCATCATCGCGGCGGCGAGCACGATGTTCAGCGTGGACAGCCACTTCACGCCCTTGTGCAGGCCGGAGAAGGCGGAGAGCACGAAGGCCGCCGACAGCGACACGATGATGATCAGCTGGGTGGCCGTGGAGTTCTCGACGTCCATGGTGATGTTCAGGCCCTCCGCCACCTGCAGCGCGCCCAGCCCCAGGCTGGTCGCGGTGCCGAAGACGGTCGCGAAGACGGCCAGCAGATCGATCGCCTTCCCCGGCCAGGAGCGGGCCCGGCGCTCGCCCATCAGCGGGACGAAGGCGGCGCTGAGCGTGTTGCCGCGGCCCTTGCGGAAGCCCGCGTAGGCGAGCGCGAGGCCGGCGATGCCGTAGATCGCCCACGGGGTCAGCGTCCAGTGGAAGAACGAATACTCGAGCGCGGTGCGGGCCGCGGCGCCCGACCGCGGCTCGACGCCGCTCGCCGGGGGCGGGCTCAGATAGTGCTGGAGCGGCTCCCCGACTCCGTAGAACATCAGGCCGATGCCCATCCCCGCGCTGAACATCATCGCGATCCACGCGAGGTTCGTGAACTCCGGCTCCGAGTCGTCGGCGCCGAGCCGGATCCGGCCGAAGCGGCTCAGCGCGATCACCACGCACAGCGCCAGGAAGACGTCCGCGGCCGTCACGAAAAGCCAGGCGAAGTTGTCCAGGACCCAGCGCAGCGCCGAGGAGGACGCGGTGTCGAAGGAGTCCTTTCCGAGCGCCGCCCAGCACACGACGGCGACGACGGCCGCCATCCCGATCCCGATGACTTTCCCGTCCGGGCGGTTTTCGTCCGGGCGGGAACTTCGTCCAGGGATTTGATCGATCAGTTCCGTGCTCATATGGCCCCACTATGGTGCGGAATATCGCGTTATCAGGGGGTGGCACGCCGTCTTCCGGTACGGATAGGGTCGGCCTCGGCGCGACTGCCTGTTCGAAAGCAAGGGATGCAAGGTGACGGACGGAGCAGTAACTGAGGTCGCACGCGTGCTCGTCGCGGCCGACAAGTTCAAGGGCTCGCTCACGGCCGTACAGGTCGCGGAGCGGGTCACAGCAGGTCTGCGACGGGTCGTCCCGGAGCTCGGAGTGGAGACGCTGCCCGTCGCGGACGGCGGCGACGGCACCGTGGCCGCGGCCGTGGCGGCCGGGTTCGAACGGCGTGAGGTGACCGTGAGCGGGCCGCTCGGCGAGCCCGTCACGGCGGCGTTCGCGCTGCGCGGGACCACGGCGGTGGTGGAGATGGCGGAGGCGTCCGGCCTCCAGCTGCTGCCGGCCGGGGTGTTCGCCCCGCTCACCGCCACCACGTACGGCTCCGGCGAGCTGCTGCGCGCGGCGCTCGACGCCGGGGCCACCACGATCGTCTTCGGCGTGGGCGGCAGCGCCACCACCGACGGCGGCGCGGGCATGCTCGCCGCGCTCGGCGCCGTGTTCCTCGACGCCGCGGGCGAGCCCGTCGGCCCGGGCGGCGGCGCCCTCGCGCAGCTGGCCACCGCCGACCTGTCCGGCGTCGACCCGCGCCTGGCCGACGTCGACCTCGTCCTCGCCAGCGACGTGGACAACCCGCTGACCGGCCCCAAGGGCTGCGCGGCCGTCTACGGGCCGCAGAAGGGCGCGAGCCCGGAGGACGTCGAGACCCTCGACGCCGCGCTCGCGCACTACGCGGAGGTCCTGGAGCAGGCCATCGGCGCCAAGGCCGCCGAGCTGGCCGCCTCGCCCGGCGCGGGCGGCGCGGGCGGCATCGGCTACGGCGCGCTGCTGGTCGGCGCGAGCTTCCGGCCCGGCATCGAGCTGATGCTGGAGGTACTCGGCTTCGCCCCGGCCCTGGAGCGGGCCACCCTCGTCATCACCGGCGAGGGCTCGCTCGACGAGCAGACCCTGCACGGCAAGGCCCCTGCGGGCGTCGCCGCGGCGGCCCGCGCGGCCGGCAAGGAGGTCGTCGCCGTCTGCGGGCGGCTCCTGCTGGCGCCGGAGGCCCTGGGCGCCGCCGGCATCCGCCGGGCGTACCCGCTGACCGACCTGGAGCCCGACCCGGCGAAGTCGATCCCGAACGCGGGGCCGCTCCTGGAGCAGGTGGCGGCGAACGTGGCGCGCGACTTCCTGGTGTAGCGGGCGGGGGCACGGCGTGCCCCCCGGGGCGCGGCGCGCGGGGCGCGAGGGCGGCCCGGTGGTGGGCGCGCGGGCCGTTCCGGTGACCGCATTCGGGACTGCATGATTTACGGCGCGGATCACGTCGCTTGAGGAGTGCGCGTCCTTGTTTCCGCGCCACAAATCACGCTTTACGGGCCCCCTCCACGGCCCCCGCTCCCGTCCGTCGGGCGGCTGCGGCTCCGCTGGGGCTGGGGGATGGGCTGCTCACGGCAAACGAAAGGGCCCCGGACGCTTTCGCGTCCGGGGCCCTTCTCGTATCGCCTATCGCAGCTGTGCCGCCTGCGCCTCGCGCGCCTCGCGGCTCTCGCGCCGGTTGTCGCGGAAGGTGTTCACTCGTCGGGCCGTCGCGAAGAGGGGGATCACGGCGCCCAGGACCACCTGGAGGGCGCAGCCGGCCTGGAGCAGGAACTGTCCGCCGGGGGCGTCGAACGCCCACGCGGCCAGCATCGCCATCGCTCCGACGATCCAGCTGAGCATGGCCGCGGCGAGCACACCCCGCGGCTTCGGGTACTCCACACGGCTCACCATCAGCCACGCCGTGCCGATGATCGCGAGCAGGGTCGGGATGAACGGCAGCTCGAGCAGGATGATCGAGACGACCGTCAGCGCGCCGAAGGGGCTCGGCATGCCCTGGAACATGCCGTCCTTCATCGTCACGCACGAGAATCTCGCGAGCCGCAGCACCACCGCGAGCAGCACCACGATCGCGGCCACGGCCGAGACCTTCTGCTGTGCGTCGTCCGCGACCATGCCGTAGACGAGCACGAAGTAGGCCGGGGCCAGACCGAAGCTGATCAGGTCCGACAGGTTGTCGAGCTCGGCGCCCATCGGCGAGCTGCGGAGCTTGCGCGCCACGATGCCGTCGAACAGGTCGAAGATCGCCGCGGCCAGCATCAGGATCACGGCGGTGGCGGCGCTGTTGCGCGCCATGCCGGTCTCGCCGCTGCCGGTGAGGTGCGGGATGAGGATGCCGGTGGTGGTGAAGTACACCGCCATGAAGCCACAGGTGGCGTTACCGAGCGTGAGGGCGTCCGCTATGGACAGCCTCAACGACAGCGGCATCTCCTCGGCCTCGTCGGCGGCCTCCGCCGCCGTCTCGGCGGCCCAGTCGGCCGCCCGTGTGTCGGGATCAATCACGGTCAATGCGAGTCACCCCCGCGGTCGTGGCCTGACCGACCTCGACGGCGACCTCGACACCCTCCGGGAGGTAGATGTCGACCCGCGAACCGAAGCGGATCAGGCCGATCCGGTCACCCTGCTCGACCTTCGTCCCCTGCGGGATGTACGGCACGATCCGCCGCGCCACGGCGCCCGCGATCTGCACCATCTCGATGTCGCCGAGCTCGGTGTCGAAGTGCCAGACAACGCGCTCGTTGTTCTCGCTCTCCTTGTTGAACGCCGGCACGAAGCCGCCGGGGACGTGCTCCACGGACGTCACCGTGCCCGCCAGGGGCGCGCGGTTGACGTGGACGTTCAGCGGGCTCATGAAGATGGCGACCCGGGTACGGCCGTCCTTCCACGGCATGATGCTCTGCACCACACCGTCGGCGGGCGAGATGACCCGGCCCTGAGCGATCTCGCGCTCGGGGTCGCGGAAGAACCACAGCATGCCGGCCGCGAGAGCGGTGGCCGGCACGGCGACGGCCCGGGCGCGCTTCGACTTGCCCGCGCGCGCGAGGCTGAGCGCCGCGGTGGCGACGGTCGGCAGAAGCCACGGCGATGCTCCGCGTGCGATGCGTACGCCCTTGAGGCTGTCGCGGTGTGCAGAGGTTTGGCTGTGGGGCATGGATGACCTTCGTAGCGGATGATGCCGCGCTGGCAACGGGGGACGGCGGCTTTCGGGCGATGCTATCGGTTGCGAGCCGCAACTGGGCAAGCCAGAAGCCGAGTCGGCGGCCGGAAGACGAACACGGGGTGTGATCTTCTTCGCGGCCAAACCGACCCAAATCCGACAATCAACCCTGGAATCGGTACTCCTCGAGCAGCCGACGACCGATGATCATTTTCTGGATCTCGGCGGTACCTTCGCCGATCAGCAGCATCGGCGCCTCGCGGTAGAGGCGCTCGATCTCGTACTCCTTGGAGAACCCGTAACCGCCGTGAATGCGGAAGGCGTCCTCGACGACCTCCTTGCAGTATTCGGAGGCGAGGTACTTCGCCATCCCTGCTTCGAGGTCGTTTCGTTCCCCGGAGTCCTTTTTGCGTGCTGCGTTCACCATCATGGCATGAGCGGCCTCGACCTTGGTAGCCATCTCGGCCAGCTTGAACTGAATCGCCTGGTGCTGGGCGATCTGCTTACCGAAAGTGTGACGCTGCTGGGCATACTGGACACCCAGCTCGAAGGCACGCTGCGCGACACCGCAACCACGGGCCGCCACGTTCACGCGACCGACCTCGACGCCGTCCATCATTTGGTAAAACCCTCGGCCGGTGACCCCGCCCAGGACGCGATTGGCCGGAATGCGCAGTCCGTCCATGATGAGCTCGGTCGTGTCGACGCCCTTGTAACCCATCTTCTCGATCTTGCCGGGAATGGTGAGGCCCGGACGGACCTCTCCGAAACCGGGCTCCTTCTCGACGAGGAAGGTCGTCATCGACTTGTGCGGGGCGGTGCCCTCCGGGTGGCCTTCGTCACTTCGGACGAGAACCGCGACCAGCGTTGACGTGCCGCCGTTCGTCAGCCACATCTTCTGGCCGTTCAGGACGTACTCGTCGCCGTCCTTCACCGCCTTCGACGTGATCGCCGACACGTCCGAGCCGAGACCCGGCTCCGACATGGAGAACGCGCCGCGCACCTCGCCGGCCGCCATCCGCGGAAGGAAGTACTCCTTCTGCTCCTGGGTGCCGTGCTGCTTCAGCATGTACGCCACGATGAAGTGCGTGTTGATGATGCCGGACACCGACATCCAGCCGCGCGCGATCTCCTCCACGCACAGCGCGTAGGTGAGCAGCGACTCACCGAGACCGCCGTACTCCTCGGGGATCATCAGACCGAAGACGCCGAGCTCCTTGAGCCCGTCCACGATCTGCTGCGGGTACTCGTCACGGTGCTCGAGCTCCGTTGCGACCGGGATGATCTCCTTGTCGACGAAGTCCCGGACGGTGGCGAGGATCTCCTGCTGGACGTCGGTCAGACCGTGGGTCTGGGCGAGTCGCGCCATGACTACTTCGCCCCCCTTTCCGAAGGTGCGTTGAGTTCCGGGCGGCCGGGCTGCTCGCCGCCGCGCGCGTCGATGTACTCGGCGGTCGGGACCATCACCTTGCGGCGGAAGACGCACACCAGGGTGCCGTCCTGCTTGTAGCCCTTGGTCTCGACGTAGACGATGCCGCGGTCGCTCTTCGACTTCGACGGCGTCTTGTCGAGGACCGTGGTCTCGCCGTAGATGGTGTCGCCGTGGAAGGTCGGCGCCACGTGCCGCAGCGACTCGATCTCCAGATTGGCGATGGCCTTTCCGGAGACGTCCGGCACGGACATGCCGAGCAGCAGCGAGTAGATGTAGTTGCCGACGACGACGTTCTTCTTGAAGTCCGTCGTGTTCTCCGCGTAATTCACGTCCATGTGAAGCGGGTGGTGGTTCATCGTCAGCAGACAGAAGAGATGGTCGTCGTACTCGGTGACCGTCTTTCCGGGCCAGTGCTTGTAGACGGCGCCGATCTCGAACTCTTCGTAGGTGCGGCCGAACTGCATGGAACTCAGGCCTCCGGGATCTCGAACTTGGTGGTGCGCTGCATGCCGGCGGCCCGGCCCTTGCCGGAGATGACCAGCGCCATCTTGCGGGAGGCCTCGTCGATCATCTCGTCGCCGAGCATCGCGGAGCCCTTCTTCCCGCCGGCCTCGGACGTGTAGTAGTCGTACGCGTCGAGGATCAGCTCGGCGTGGTCGAAGTCCTCCTGCGAGGGCGAGAAGATCTCGTTGGCCGCGGCGACCTGGTCCGGGTGCAGCACCCACTTGCCGTCGAAGCCGAGGGCGGCGGCGCGCTGGGCGACGGCCTTGTAGCCCTCCTGGTTGCGGATCTGGAGGTACGGGCCGTCGATCGCCTGCAGGTTGTTGGCGCGGGCGGCCATCAGGATGCTCATCAGGATGTGGTGGTAGGCGTCCGCCGGGTAGCCGGGCGGCTGCTCGCCGACGACCAGCGACTTCATGTTGATGGAGGCCATGAAGTCGGCCGGGCCGAAGATGATCGTCTCGACGCGCTGCGAGGCCTGGGCGATCGCGTTCACGTTGGTGAGGCCCTGGGCGTTCTCGATCTGCGCCTCGATGCCGATCTTGCCGACCTCGAAGCCCATGGTCTTCTCGATCTGGGTGAGCAGCAGGTCGAGCGCGACGATCTGCTCGGCGTTCTGCACCTTCGGCAGCATGATGCAGTCGAGGTTCTGGCCGGCGCCCTCGACGACGGTGACGACGTCACGGTACGTCCAGTGGGTCGTCCAGTCGTTGACCCGCACGACCCGCGTCTTGCCGGTCCAGTCGCCCTCGTTCAGGAACTTCACGATGGTGTGCCGGGCCTCCGGCTTGGCCAGCGGCGCGCACGCGTCCTCCAGGTCCAGGAAGACCTGGTCGGCCGCGAGACCCTGGGCCTTCTCCAGGAAGCGCGGGTTGGAGCCGGGGACCGCGAGGCAGGAGCGGCGCGGGCGGAGCCGGTTCACAGGGGAGCTGGTCATGCGGGGACCTCCGTGCTTTCAAGGGGGCTGAGCTGGTTGGCTTTGCGGATCTCGTCGACGATACGTCCGATGATCCCGGTGATACCGAAGTCCTTCGGCGTGAAGACGGCGGCCACACCGGCCGCCCGGAGCTCCTCGGCGTCGGCGTTCGGGATGATCCCGCCGACGACGACCGGGATGTCGGCGGCGCCGGCGTCCTTCAGCCTGTCCAGGACGTCCGGCACGAGCTGGGCGTGCGAGCCGGACAGGATCGACAGGCCGACCGCGTGCACGTCCTCCTCCAGGGCCGCGTCCACGATCTGCTCGGGCGTCAGCCGGATGCCCTGGTAGACCACCTCGAAGCCGGCGTCACGGGCCCGTACGGCGATCTGCTCGGCGCCGTTGGAGTGCCCGTCCAGGCCCGGCTTGCCGACCAGGAAGCGCAGCTTGCCGACGCCCAGGTCCTGCGCCGTGCGCTCGACCTTGCTGCGCACCTCGGCGAGCGGGGAGCCCGCCTCGGCCGGCACGGCCACCGGCGCGGACGACACACCGGTCGGGGCGCGGAACTCGCCGAAGACCTCGCGCAGCGCCCCGGCCCACTCGCCGGTCGTGACGCCCGCGCGGGCGCACTCCAGGGTGGCCTCCATCAGGTTGCCGGTGCCCTTCGCGGCCTCCTTCAGCCGCTCCAGGGCCTTGCACGGCCGCGGGTGGTTGAACGGCGGCTGGTAGCGGGTGTCGCGCCAGGTCTTCAGGGCGGACACGACGCGGGCCTCGACGGCCGGGTCGACCGTCTGGATCGCGGTGTCCAGGTCGGCGGTGAGCGGGTTCGGCTCGGTCGTCTCGAAGATGTTGACGCCGACGATCTTGTCCTCGCCGGACTCGATCCGGGCCCGCCGCTCGGCGTGCGAGGAGACCAGCTGCGCCTTGAGGTAGCCGGACTCGACGGCGGCCATCGCGCCGCCCATCTCCTGGATCCGCTCGATCTCGGCCAGGCACTCGGTGACCAGGGCGTCGACCTTGGCCTCGATGACGTGCGAGCCGGCGAAGATGTCCTCGTACTCCAGCAGGTCGGACTCGTGGGCGAGCACCTGCTGGATGCGCAGCGACCACTGCTGGTCCCAGGGGCGCGGCAGGCCGAGCGCCTCGTTCCACGCCGGGAGCTGTACGGCGCGGGCGCGGGCGTCCTTGGAGAGGGTGACGGCCAGCATCTCCAGGACGATGCGCTGGACGTTGTTCTCCGGCTGGGCCTCGGTCAGGCCGAGCGAGTTGACCTGCACGCCGTAGCGGAAGCGGCGCTGCTTGGGGTCCTCGATGCCGTACCGCTCGCGGGTGACGGTGTCCCAGATGCGGCCGAAGGCGCGCATCTTGCACATCTCCTCGATGAAGCGGACGCCCGCGTTCACGAAGAAGGAGATGCGGGCGACGACCTCGCCGAACCGCTCCTGAGGGACCTGTCCCGAGTCGCGGACGGCGTCGAGGACGGCGATGGCGGTGGACATCGCGTACGCGATCTCCTGGACCGGTGTGGCCCCCGCCTCCTGCAGGTGGTAGCTGCAGATGTTGATCGGGTTCCACTTCGGGATGTGGTTCACCGTGTAGGCGATCATGTCCGTCGTCAGCCGCAGCGACGGGCCGGGCGGGAAGACGTGCGTCCCGCGCGACAGGTACTCCTTCACGATGTCGTTCTGGGTGGTGCCCTGGAGCTTGGTGACGTCCGCACCCTGCTCTTCGGCGACCACCTGGTAGAGCGCAAGGAGCCACATGGCGGTGGCGTTGATGGTCATGGAGGTGTTCATCTGCTCCAGGGGGATGTCCTGGAACAGCCGCCGCATGTCACCGAGGTGCGAGACGGGAACGCCGACCCGGCCGACCTCGCCGCGGGCGAGGACGTGGTCGGGGTCGTAGCCGGTCTGCGTGGGCAGGTCGAACGCGACCGAGAGGCCGGTCTGGCCCTTGGCGAGGTTCCGCCGGTAGAGCTCGTTCGACGCCTCGGCGGTGGAGTGACCGGCGTAGGTCCGCATGAGCCACGGCCGGTCCTTCTGACGCTCTGTCATCTGTGGTCCCGGGGTCGGATGTTAGATGTTACGGAAGCGGTTGATGGCGTCGATGTGCTTGGCCCGCAGCTCGTGGTCGCGGACGCCGAGACCCTCCTCGGGCGCGAGGGCGAGCACGCCGACCTTGCCCTGGTGCAGGTTGCGGTGCACGTCGTAGGCGGCCTGGCCGGTCTCCTCCAGGGAGTAGACCTTGGAGAGCGTCGGGTGGATCTTGCCCTTGGCGATCAGGCGGTTGGCCTCCCACGCCTCGCGGTAGTTGGCGAAGTGCGAGCCGATGATCCGCTTCAGCGACATCCACAGGTAGCGGTTGTCGTACTGGTGCATGTACCCCGAGGTCGAGGCGCAGGTGGTGATGGTGCCGCCCTTGCGGGTGACGTACACGGAGGCGCCGAAGGTCTCACGGCCCGGGTGCTCGAAGACGATGTCGATGTCCTCGCCGCCGGTCAGCTCGCGGATCTTCGAGCCGAAGCGCTTCCACTCGCGCGGGTCCTGGGTGTTCTCGTCCTTCCAGAACCTGTAGCCCTCGGCGTTGCGGTCGATGACCGCCTCGGCGCCCATGGAGCGGCAGATGTCGGCCTTCTCCGGGGAGGAGACGACACAGATCGGGTTGGCGCCGCCGGCCAGGGCGAACTGGGTGGCGTACGAGCCGAGGCCGCCGCTCGCGCCCCAGATGAGCACGTTGTCGCCCTGCTTCATGCCGGCGCCGTTGCGGGAGACCAGCTGGCGGTACGCGGTGGAGTTGACCAGGCCGGGGGCCGCGGCCTCCTCCCAGCTGAGGTGGCCGGGCTTCGGCATCAGCTGGTTGGACTTGACGAGCGCGATCTCGGCGAGGCCGCCGAAGTTGGTCTCGAAGCCCCAGATGCGCTGCTCGGGGTCGAGCATCGTGTCGTTGTGGCCGTCCGAGGACTCCAGCTCGACGCTCAGGCAGTGCGCGACGACCTCGTCGCCGGGCTTCCAGGAGTTGACGCCCGGGCCGGTGCGCAGCACGACGCCCGCGAGGTCGGAGCCGATGACGTGGTACGGCAGGTCGTGGCGCTTGGTGAGCTCGGAGAGGCGGCCGTAGCGCTCCAGGAAGCCGAAGGTCGAGACGGGCTCGAAGATCGAGGTCCAGACCGAGTTGTAGTTGACCGAGCTGGCCATGACGGCGACCAGGGCCTCGCCCGGGCCGAGCTCGGGGAGTGCCACGTCGTCCAGGTGGAGCGACTTGCGCGGGTCCTTGTCGCGGCTGGCGACCCCGGCGAACATCTCGGCCTCGTCCTTGTGGACGGTCACGGCACGGTACGACTCGGGGAGCTTGATGTTGGCGAAGTCGGCCGAGGTGGAGTCGGGCGACTGGATCGCGTCCAGGATGTCCTTCACGGATGCCTCCGGCGGTGCGGCGTCCGGCGAGGACGCGCTGGGGGTTACGTCGGGGTTGCTGCTGTGGAGGTGTGCCGTCGGTTCGGCGTGGTGGTGCGGTGGCGGCGCCGTGGTGGGGCGCGAGGGTGCCTGTGACGCAGGCGTCCGGGCGCACGAGCAGGATCGCTTGTGGGGACAGCCGGCGCACGAGGTGATCTCTGCGCGCCGGCCGCCCGGACAACATCAACGTATGGCACGCCGTGTCACCTGACAAGGCACTGCGTGCCAACAATTTCACTCAGATGCAATCTGGTGGTCACGGATGAGCGATGATCGATCGAAAACGCCTCTGAACTGGGCGGATGTCGGCGGAAACACCAAGGGCCGCTCCCGGAAAACCGGGAGCGGCCCTTGCCGTGAGGCGATGTCCTGGCAGCCTTCAGGACTTCTGGAGCGCCTGCTGGATGGTCCGCATGACCTCGTCGAGGGGTGCGTCCGTGCGGGCGACGGCGACCACCACGTCGCCCGTCGTGGAGGCGGTCGCGGCGGCCGGCGGCGCCGGTTCCGCGGCGGTGGTGCCGGCCGGGGCCGGCCGGGCGCCTATGCCCGAACCGAAGGTCTCCCGGACGATCGCGAAGGCGTGGTCGAGCTGCGCCTCCACGTCGCCCTGCCCGCCGGCCCGCAGCCAGCGGCGCAGCACGTGGTTGTGCGCGGTGACCACCGCGGAGGCGGCCACCTCGGCGAGCAGCGGGTCGTCGTTGCCGTCGTGGTGGTCGCGCTCGTCGAAGTGCCCGAGCAGATAGCGCGTGAACAGACGCTCGTAGCGGGCCACCGAGGCGATCTCGCGCTCGCGCAGGGTCGGCACCTCACGGGTGAGCCGGTAGCGGGCCACGGAGACCGCGGGCGAGCCCGCGTACATCTTCATGACCTCCTTGATGCCCCGGCACACCGTGTCGAGCGGGTGCTCGTGCGGCGGCGCGGCGTTGAGCACCGCCTCCGCGCGCACCAGGGTGTCGTCGTGGTCCGGGAAGATCGCCTCTTCCTTGGAGCGGAAGTGCCGGAAGAAGGTCCGGCGGGCCACCCCGGCCGCCGCCGCGATCTCGTCGACGGTGGTGGCCTCGTACCCCTTGGTGGCGAAGAGCTCCATGGCCGCGGTGGCCAGTTCCCGGCGCATTTTCAGCCGCTGCGCGGCGGCACGGGTCCCCGCCGCGCTCTCCGGGGAGTCGGGCGTGGACGTGGCACGGGGTGTCTTCGCGGCCTTGGACATGTCCCGAACGTACTGCATCGGAGCGGGAGTGTGCCCAGGTGGGGGAGGGGAGCCCGGCCCGGCACCGGTGGTGCCCGCCGGGCTGAGCAGCCCTCCCCAGCCCCTGTACGGCTCCGGCTGGGGCTCAGCGGCGGGCATATTCGCGGAAGCCGCGGCCGGTCTTGCGGCCGAGGCAGCCCGCGGCCACCAGGTGCTCCAGGAGCGGCGCCGGGGCGAGACCCGGGTCGCGGAACTCGCGGTGCAGCACCTTCTCGATGGCCAGCGAGACGTCCAGGCCGACCACGTCGAGCAGCTCGAACGGACCCATCGGGTAGCCGCCGCCCAGCTTCATCGCGGCGTCGATGTCGTCCAGGGTGGCGTAGTGCTCCTGGACCATCTTGATCGCGTTGTTCAGGTACGGGAAGAGCAGCGCGTTCACGATGAAGCCGGCCCGGTCGCCGCAGTCGACGCCGTGCTTCCTGATCTTCGCGGTGACCTCGCGGACGGTGGCGTGGACGTCGTCGGCGGTCAGCACCGTACGGACGATCTCCACCAGCTTCATCGCGGGCGCCGGGTTGAAGAAGTGCATGCCGATGACGTCCTGCGGGCGGCTGGTCGCCTTCGCGCAGGCGACGACCGGCAGCGAGGAGGTCGTGGTGGCCAGCACCGCGCCCGGCTTGCAGATCTTGTCGAGGCGGGCGAACAGCTCCTGCTTGATCCCCAGGTCCTCGGCGACCGCCTCGACCGCCAGGTCGACGTCGGCGAAGGCGTCCAGCGAGCCGGCCGGGACGATCCGGGCCAGCGTCTCGTCGCGCGCCTCGGCCGTCATCCGGCCCTTGTCGACCGAGCGGGCCAGGGACTTGGCGATCCGGGCCTTGGCGGTGTCGGCCTTCTCCTGCGAGCGGGCGGCGACCACGACCTCGTAACCGGCCTTGGCGAAGACCTCGACGATGCCGGAGGCCATGGTGCCGGAGCCGGCCACGCCGACCTTGCGAACCTCGCGGCTCGCGCCGCCGGCCGCCGACTCCGACGGCGTCAGCGCGTCGGGGACCACGGTGGCCGAGCCCGGCGCCTCGTAGGTGTAGAAGCCGCGGCCCGCCTTGCGGCCGGTCAGGCCCGCCTCGCTGAGCTGACCCAGGATCGGGGCCGGGGCGTGCAGCCGGTCGTGCGAGGACGCGTACATGGCGTCGAGCACGGTACGGGCGGTGTCGATGCCGATCAGGTCGAGCAGCGCCAGCGGGCCCATCGGCAGACCGCAGCCCAGCTTCATCGCCGCGTCGATGTCCTCGCGGGAGGCGTACTTGGCCTCGTACATCGCGGCGGCCTGGTTGAGGTAGCCGAAGAGCAGGCCGTCGGCGACGAAGCCGGGCCGGTCGCCGACCGCGACGGGCTCCTTGCCGAGCTCCTGCGCGAGCCGGGTGACGGCCTCGACGGCGCGCGGGTCGGTGAGGACGGAGGAGACGACCTCGACCAGCTTCATCGCCTGGACGGGCGTGAAGAAGTGCAGGCCGAGCACCCGCTCGGGGCGCGCGGAGTCGGCGGCGAGCCGGGTCACCGAGAGCGCGTTGGTGCCGGTGGCGATGATCGCGTCGGGCCGGACGATGCCGTCGAGGGCCCGGAAGACCTCCTGCTTCGTCTCGTACGACTCGGGCACGACCTCGATCACGAGGTCGGCGTCGGCGGCCGCCTGCAGGTCCGAGTAGGTGCGGAACCGGGCGAGCACGTCCTGTCGCTCCTCCTCGGTGATCCGCTCGCGGGCCACCGCGCGGGCCGTCGAGGCCTCCAGGGCGGCGACGGCCTGGGCGGCCGCGTTCTCGCTGATGTCGATGCCGATGACCTCGCGACCGGCGCGGGCCAGGACATCGGCGATGCCGGTGCCCATGGTGCCGAGACCGACGACGGCGATGGTGGAGAGAGGGGTGTCCATCAGGGGACTCCTGAGAGGAAGAGTGACGACTGAAGGCAGGGCGCGGAAGAGCGGCGCGTGGAGGGGTCGCGCGAACTCGGGTCGCACGTGAAGGGTTCACGAGAACCGGGATCGCGCGAAGGGTGGATCGCGCGAGGGCCGGATCACGCGGAGACTGGATCGCGCGAAGCCGGATCGTGCGAGGGCCGGATCACGCGAACAGGGGTCGCACGAAGCGGTATCGCGCGACGAGAGAAGGCGCGAGGAAAGAGGCGACGGACTCTGTCCCGGAGTCACGTCAGAACTGCCGAACCGACTTGCGCTCACAACGGCTGCGTCACCAGGCCGAAGTGATAACCGCGGGGGGTGTCCCGCTCACCTGAGATTAACTGCCGGGTAACGAGCGCGCCAGTCCTCGCAAGTTGAGGAATGTGTGATCTGGGTCGCGGATAGGCTTCGGAATATGAATTTCGCTGCGGACCCCGAATTCTGCTCGATGATCGATCGTTTGCGTGAAGAGATCGGGAATGGGGGTGGTGAGGTCCCCGCGGCATTCGAAGAACTCACCGGCCCCCTCCATACGGAGGAACTCCACCGGGTCCTCACCGCACCCGGGCAGCCGCTCTGGGCCCGCGAGATCGCCGCGTTCCGGCTCGGCCTGGCCGGCGACGCGCGCGCCTTCGAGGCCCTCGTGCTCTTCCTCAACCACCGCGACCCCGAGCGCTGCGTCTCCGCCGCGCACGCCCTGACCCGGCTCGGCGACCCGCGCACCGCCCGCGCCGCCGCCGCGCTCGCCACCAACGAACTCCGGGTCGCCTACGCCCTGCTGCCGGTCCGTCTGCTGGCCCGGCTGCGCGCCCCGGAGAGCGCCCCGGCCCTCGTCACCGTCCTGCGCCGCCGCCTCGCCCCCGGAGACCCGCACTGGCGCGTCGGGCTCGCCTGCGTCGAGGGCCTGGGCGACCTCGGCGACCCGGCCGCCCGCGAGGTCCTGGAGGCCGCCCTGCCGCACCCGAGGTTCGGGGGAGCGGCCCGGGAGGCGCTGGGGGCGCTGGAAGCCCTGGGGGCGGTGGGGGGTCATGGAGGTGCTGGGGCGGGTCGGACCGGTGAGTCTTCGGGTGGTGGGAGCCGGTGACTGGGAGGTGTGGCGGCAGGCGCGCCTTGCGGCGCTCGGCGAGTCGCCGCACGCCTTCAAGGCCCGGCTCGCCGACTGGGAGAGCGGTGGCGAGGCGCGCTGGCGCGAGCGGCTCGCGATGGCCGGCGCGTACAACGTCGTGGCGCTGCTCGAGGGCGAGGGTGAGGTTGAGGGTGAGGGTTACGGCGAGGTGGTGGGCGTCGCGGCCGGGATGCCCGGGGGCGAGCCGGGCGTCCGCGAGCTGCGGTCGGTGTGGGTGAGTCCGCGGGTACGGGGCCGGGGCGTCGGGGACCGGCTGATCGCGGCGGTCGAGGCGTGGGCGCGGGAGGCGGGGGCGACGCGGCTGACACTCGGCGTGCTGCCGGGGAACGGGCCGGCGCTCGCGCTGTACCGGCGGCACGGATTCGTGGTGGCGGAAAAGGGCGGGGAGGGGCAGGGCGATGAGGAGGTGGTGATGGCGAAGTCGATCTGATGGCCGCGGCGTTGTGATGTGCGTCCCGTCGGGTGACGGGGCGGGTTCCGTTGTTGACACTTTTTATTACAGTGTCGGCCATCGGTCACTCGTCCTCGCCAACTCGCCAACTCGCCAACTCGCCAAGCGGAGGCGTGACATGCCGCCTGCTACCCCGTCCGCGCTGCCTGGGCTCTCGGTCAGTTCCCATCACGTACGCGCCGTGCTGCTCGGCGCCCAGCGCCACGGCGTCGACCCCGCGCCGTTGCTCGCCCGGGCCGGCCTCCCGGCCGAACTGCCGGCGCGGGTGCCGGCCCGGCGCTTCGGGCGGCTCGTGGGCACGCTGTGGCGCCGCCTCGACGACGAACTCATCGGCTTCGGCGAGGCGCCCAGCCGCTTCGGCACCTTCGCCACCATGGCCGAGCTCGTCGTGCGCGGCAGCCACGACCTGCGCGAGGCCCTCCACCGCGGCCAGGACTTCTACGGGCTCTTCCCGGCCGGCCCCCGCTTCCGGCTCGTCGAACCGGCGGCGCGCGCGGGCGGGTTCGCGGGCGAGTTGGGGGGCGGGTTCGCGGGCGAGTTCAGGGGCGAGCTCTCGGGTGGTGTCGGGGGCGAGTTCGCGGGCGGGCTCTGGGGTGGTGTCGGGGGCGGGTTCGCGGGCGGGCTCTCGGGCGCGCTCTCGGGCGAATGCGCGGACGAGGCGCGGATCGAGTTCGACGTCTCCGGCTACGACGACCCGGTGCGCTTCGGCGCCGAGACCACCGTCGTCGTCACCCAGCGCTTCGCCGGCTGGCTCATCGGCCGCCGACTCGGCCTGCGCCGGGTCGAGTTCGGCTACCCCGAGCCCCGGCACGCCCCCGAGTACGCGCCCCTCTTCCGCGCCCCCTGCGTCTTCGGCGCGCCCCGCACTGCCGTCGTCTTCGACCGGGCCGACCTCGACGCGGCGGTCTGCCGGGACGCGGCGGCCCTGCGCGCCCTGCTCCGCCGGATCACCACCGACGTCCTGGTCTGCCGCGACGACCATGGCACCCGCACGGTCACCACCCGGGTACGGCACCTGATCTTCGCCGCCCTGCCGGCCGGGCCCGTGCCCCCGCCCGAGGAGATCGCGCACCGCCTGGCCGTCAGCCCGCAGACCCTGCGCCGCCGCCTGGCCGCCGAGGGCACCTCGTACCAGCGCCTCCGCGACCAGGTGCGCCGTGACCACGCCCTCGCCGCACTCACCCGCGACGCCCTCTCCATCGAGGACCTCTCCCAGCGCCTCGGCTTCTCCGAACCGAGCGCCTTCCACCGAGCGTTCCGCCGCTGGACGGGGTCGACACCGCGTGCGTACCAGCGACGGCGGGAGCCGACCGCCCGGAGCCACCCGAGCGAGCGGGGCGAGTTGGACCAGCCGGGCCAGCCGGAGTCGGTAGCGCGCCTGACGGCGCCGATGCTGGGCTGAACGCCGGCTCGGGCTGGGGCGGGGGCTCGGCCGCGGCTGCGGTTCGGGCCACAGGCGAGGCCCAGGGCCCGGGCGTGAGTGGGCGTGGGTCTGGCGGCCTCCCGGCCTGCGGGGTTCGAGCGCTCGCGACCCCCGGGCTCCCGGCCAGCCGGGCTGCCGGGCTCGCGGCTTCGAGATTCCGGCTGTGCCGGGTGCCGGGCCTCGCCTTCAGGGCTGGCCGACTGCTGGGCTCCTGGCATCGCGCCGGTCTCGGTCCCAGCTCCTACCGGCGGGGCCCGCCCCGGCTCTAGTCGTCGCCGTCGTCCGCGCCTCCGCCCGGTCCGTGCTTGCGGCTTGACCGCTGTGCGCCCCGCACCAGCTCGCCCGCCGCCAGCGTTGCGACGGACACGCCACGCACCCAGCGCGGGCCGCCGCGCGCCGCCCAGACGACGCAGACGCAGCCCGCGGTGGCGAGCACCACGAGCCCGGCCAAGACGAACACGATCACGTGCGTTCCCCCTTCGCTCTTTCTTTCCGTGGTCGCGGCTGTCGTCCCGGCGGGCCGCAGGCTGAGCGGTACGGTCACAGCGCACCCCTGCCGCCCGGCCTACCGTCCCCGCCATGGAAGCGATGTGCCCGTCCGGCGTCGGCGCCGTTGCCGTCCGGCCGCCGGGCCCCCGAAGATGAACGCGTGCCGGGCGGCCTTCGCCGCCCTCGGCGGGCTCGTCCTCCTCTGTCTGCTCGCGGCCGTCGTGGTGACGGCCCTGAGCGTCAAGGTGGAGGGGTCGAGCATGGCACCCACCCTGCATGACGGCGACAGGCTGCTCGCCGTTCCCGGTTCGGCGGGCGAGGTACGCCGGTTCGACGTGGTGCTGCTGCGCTCGCGCCACCAGAACGCCCTCCTGGTGAAACGGGTGATCGGACTGCCCGGCGACCGGATCGCCATCGTGTCCACCGCCCGGGACCCCTTCCAGGTCCTCATTCAGGAGCGGGGCACCGGCCCGGTCTACCGCGTGACGGCCGGCCAGTGGGACGCGCAGGCCCGGCGGACCGGGAACTGCTGCGCCGAGGACGGCACCCGCTCGGCCAGGGCAGCGCTGCGGACCGTCCCGGCCAGGGCCTTCTTCTATCTGGGCGACAACCCCGACCTCTCCGACGACTCCCGTGCCTACGGCTGGGGCGAGATCGACCGGGTCGAGGGACGGGTGGGCCTGCGCGGCGCCCTCGTACCGACCTCGGCGGAGTTGGGCCCGCGCCCGGTTCTGGAGGAGGCCCGAGGGGCGGTGCCCGGGCTGGTGCCCGCGTCGGGGCCGGGGCCGGGGCGGGCCTCGGGGGCGGGGCCGAGGCGCGCGCCGGGGATGGGGCCGGGGCCCTGAGACCGCTCAGGAGGCGGGCGATTCCTTGCCCGTGCTGAGCGCGATCCGCAGGAAGACGTCCGCGATCCGGTCGGCCGACTCCCGCAGGGAGCCGGCCGCCTGGACGATGTGGCTGGCCGTCAGGCGTACGGCGGTGTCGACCGCGAGGTCGCGCGCGACCGGGTCGACGGCGGGCCACGCCTCGGCCACGTACGCGTCGGCCATCGCCGTCGCGGTGGTGAAGGCCGCCTGGGAACGGGTCGTCAGATAGGGGAGCAGTCCGTCGCCCCGGCTGCTGGTGAGCATCGCCTTCACCAGCGGGTTGCGGGCGGCGAGGGTCAGGGTGAAGTCCACGGCCGCGGTGACCGCTTCGCGCAGGTCGTCGCGGTGTCCGTCGAGCGCGGCCTGGATGCCGACCAGGCAGCGCTCCAGCTCGCGCTGGAACAGCGCCTCGCCGACGGCCTCCTTGGAGGGGAACTCCGAGTACAGCGTCTGCCGGCTCACGCCGACGGCGCTCGCGATGTGTGCCATGCGGAGCTTGTCGAACCCGCGGTCGGCGACGAGTTCGTACGCGGCGTCCAACAGGCGCTCGCGCAGCAGCGTGCGCACCGTCTCCCTGAACCTGGCCATCGGCCCAGCCTAGTGGAGACCAATTTTCCGTCCTCTCTGTCCAGACTGTTGACACATCCTCTAATAGTGTCCAATTCTCGAACACGTGGCCACAAAGTGGCACGGCGGTGACACATCCCCGTATCCCTCTCCGCGCACCGCGCGGGACGACGGTTGGAGAAGGCACATGTCCGAAGAGACCAGAGAGATCAGAGAGACGAAAGAGACCAGAGGGGTCACCCGCTGGCGCAGATCCGTGTTCCTGGCGCTGCCGGCCACCGCGGCCGTCGCCGGGATGGCCACGGCGATGGTCCAGGGCGCCCTGGCCGCGAACCTGTCGCTGACCAGCGTCCCCTTCACGCTCACCTCGAAGACGGTCGCGGCACCGAGCGGCATCGGCGCCGTGATGCACACCGTCGACGCGGGCGGTGCGAAGGGCGCCGCCGAGGTCGGTATAGCCCAGGCCGGCCTGGACGGGCTCTGCGTCCACGCCACCCAGTCGGTCAACCTGCCGGTGGTCGGCACGCTCGGCACCTGGTCGCTGAACATCTCCTCGCCGGCCGCGGCCACGCCGCTCACCCCGGACCAGCTCGCCGCCGGCCAGGGCCTTCAGGCGCAGAAGCTGATCCTGGACGCCCAGTCCGTGAAGGCCGCCAAGGCCACGCTCAACGCCACGGCCACCACGCCCAACGTGATCGGCGCCGCCGCCGACGGCAGCGGCATCAAGGGCACCGGTGTCACCGACGGTTCGGCGGGCCAGTTCGGTCTCGACGCCACCGGCGGCCGGACCACCCTCGAGAGCCTGAAGGCCGATGCCAACGGCGCGACCATCGCCGGCGCGATCACCCTGCCGGACCTCGCCATCGACATCGCCTCCGGCAACACGAGCTGCTGAGCAGTTCCCTCCGCACCCCCCACAGGCACTACTTGCACCGCCCGAACCACCGCCCGACCGGCACCACTCGCACCGCCTGAACCACCGCACGCCGGAACGGTCCGACCGGCACCACTCGCACCACCTGAACCACCGCACGCCGGAACGGTCCGACCGGCACCACTCGCACCACCTGAACCATCGCCCGCCCGACCGGCCCGACCGTCCGACCGCACGACCGGCTCGACTGTCCGACCGCACAACCGGCACGACGGGCCGGGGCGCCGCACGGGACGCGGCGCCCCGCGCCCACCCCGCTCCCCGCCACCGACCGCTGCGAGGCCCTCATGACCCGTGCTCCGGCATCCGAGCCCGCCCCCACCGAATCCGCCCCCGCGCCAGGAGCCGTACGGCGGGCCCGGCTCGCCTTCCGGCGCTGGCGGCACACCCGCCCCTTCTGGGCCTCGGTGTGGACCGGTCTCGGCGGCTTCGTCATCTTCTTCCTGCCGATGGCCCCGCTCGGCAAGATCCTCTCGATCGGCGTCGGCGGCATCGCCGGGATGGCAGGCGGGGTCGTCCTCATGGCCATGGCGCTGCTGATCCTGGTGCTGCCGAGTCAGCGGCACACCGCCGGCGTCCTCGCCGTGATCGCCGGTGTCGCCTCCTTCCCGCTGTCCAACCTCGGCGGTCTGTTCATCGGCATGTTCCTCGCCGTGCTCGGCGGCTCGATGGCCTTCTCCTGGCTGCCGGAGAAGCCCGCGAAGCGCGCCCGACGCCCGGGCCGCAGTCGGCGCACCGCCAGTCCGCGGGAAGGGAGCGCCGTCGCATGAGCGCGATTCCCAGCCCCCGCAAGGCCGCCCGGGCCCTCGCCCGGTCCGCCGGCCAGTGGAACTCGGCGATGCTCGCCGAGGCCGCCGACGGCACCCGGCGCGGCACCCGATGGGGCCGCGGCGCCCTTGCCTTCGTCCCGTCCGTGCTCGCCGTCGGCGCACTCGGCGCGGCCATGGCGCAGGGCGCCCTCGCCGCCAACTTCAGCGTCACCGGCCAGCCCTTCTCCCTCACCTCCAACGGAGTCTCCGGCACCGGCTTCGGCGCCATCGTGAACACCCCGCCCGTCGGCCGGCCCGACGGCACCAGCACCGCCACCACCGGCATGGCCCGGGTCGGCTTCGCCCAGGCCGGGCTCGCCGGACTGTGCGGCATCGTCCACCAGTCCATCGCCGGCCTCCCCTACTCCCTCCTCCTGACGGCGGGCCAGCAGGTCACCGCGACCCCGCCCGCCACCTTCACCACCGACATCGACGCCTCCAACCTCTACATCCAGGCCACCGAACTGCAGTCCTACGGCCCGACCACCCTGCAGAACGCGGTCATCGGCCAGTCCGCCGACCAGGTCCTCGTCGACGGCAAGACGCTCACCGGTGCCCAGCCCGGCGGCTTCGGACTCGGCTCCGCCGGCGGCCCCGGCGGCAGCTCCGTGAACCTCCACGGCCTCAACACCACCGCCTACGACGCCGAGATCGCGGGCGCCCTCGTCCTGCCCCAACTGGACATCCGGATCGTCGGCGGAACGGCCACGTCATGCTGACCGCCCTGCGCACCCGTGCGGTCGCGGCCCACCGGTGGTTCAGGGCGTTCCGGCGCACCCGGCCGTTCTGGGGCGCGGTGTGGCTGGTCCTCGGCGGCTGGACCGTCCTCAAGTTCTCCCTCAGTTCGGTGCAGTTGATCGTCAGCACCGGCTTCGGGGGAGTGGCCGGCTACCTCACCGGCGGGGGCATGATCCTCTCCGGACTCGTCCCGCTCGCCGCGCCCCGGCAGCGCTACACCTTCGGTCTCATCGGCGCCCTCCTCGCCGTCGTCTCGCTCGTCGTGTCCAACCTGGGCGGCTTCCTGGCCGGCATGGCGCTCGGCGTGCTCGGCGGTTCGATGATGGTCGGCTGGGGCCCCAAACGCCCCCGCCGTGCCCCCCGTCGGCCACCCCACCCCGCCCAGGAGACGCCATGAGTCCCGCGAGGCCGGCGAGGCCCGTGAATCCCGCGAGGCCCGAGGTCGCGAGGCCCGGGGCCGCGAAGGCCGCGAGGTCCGTGCGGGCCCGCCACCGCGTCCTCGCCGTCGCCGCCGTCCTCCTGGTCGCCGTCGCCACCGCGGTCGTACCCGGGCGGCCCGGCCAGGCCGCCCCGAACCTCGCGACGGTCACGCCGCTCGGCGTGCCCTTCCTCCCCTCTCCGTATCCCCTGGACGTCCGGATCGACAGCCTGGTCGCCGTCTCCCTGACCGTGCAGGTGGGCGTCACCATCCGGCTCTCCAACGGCACCGAGGTGACGACGAACAAGTACACCTTCAGCAAACTCAAGATCAGCAAGCACATGAGCGTGACCCAGCGCGCCGACGGCCACACCGTCACCATCGACGTGCCGAACGAGGGCTCGCTCGGCGGCTACGACAGCGCGGGCAAGGCGGAGACCACCGTCATGTGGGGCACGATCGACAACATCTGCGTGCTCCTCATCGCCTGCCATGTGCAGGAGCTGCTCAACTTCTTCGGCCAGATCATCCCCCTCACCTCGGGCGCCGCCAATTTCCGCGGCACCATCTACGCGATCCGCACGACGGACGACCACGCCGCGCTCGGCTCCACCGACAACCCTGTCCATCTCCCCGGCACCATCACGGTGACCAGCCCATGACCGCCGCACCGGCCCCCCAGGAGGGGCGCACCCACTGGCGCCGGTCGCTGGCCGTCGCCCTGCCCGCGCTGCTCGCGGCCGGCTCCCTCACGGGCGCCATCACGAGCGGCGCCCTCGCCCTCGACCTGCGCATCCAGGACCGCCCGGTCGACTTCACCACCAGCAGCCTCTACGGCACCCAGTACGGCGCCGCCGTCGTCGACCAGACCGTCGTCCACCCCGACGGCACCACCGGCTCGCTGCGCGTGCTCCGCATGGGCTTCGCCGACGGCGTCCTCAACGGCCTGTGCCTGAGCCGGCAGCAGCAGATCGCCGGCGCCACCTACACGCTGCTGCTCACGCTCGGCGACACCGACCCGGGCACCTGGGAGATCCGCACGAGGAACACCGTGCTCGACCTGAGGAACGCCACCGGTGCGCTCGACATGGACGGGATCGTCGACCTCAACGTCAACGGAGCCGACGTGAAGACCGTCAAGGACGGCACGGGCGCCTACCTCGACAACCCGCTCGACAGCCCCCAGCACCGCTTCGGCATCCAGGCGCGCTACGCCAAGTTCGACTCGATCACCGGCACCGCCCAGGACATGCAGATCCCCGGACTGCTCACCACCCCCGAACTGCGCGTGTCGGTGAAGCCCGGCACCGTCGCCTGCCCCAGGCCCGCGGCTCCGACCGGCACCCCCGGTACTCCCTAGCCCTCAGTCCTTAGGCGGTGTGCCCGTTCTCCGGTGTGGACCGGTTCTCCGGTATCAGTGCGAACGCCTCTATCTCCAGGAGGAATTCGGGCCGCACCAGGGCCGCCACCTGGACCGCCGAGCTGGCCGGCAGCGGGATCCCGTCGAACGCGGCGTCGCGGGCGGCCCGGATCGCGGGCATGTGGGCCATGTCCGTGACGAAGTAGGTCAGCTTCACCACGTCCTCGAAACCCGCCCCGGCCGCGGCCAGACAGCGCTCGACGTTGGCGAAGACCTGCCTGGCCTGCGAGGCGGGATCGCCGGCGCCGACGACCGCGCCCCCGGGGTCGAGGGCGAGCTGGCCGGACACGGCCACGAACCGGCCGGTGCCCCAGACGACATGGCTGTACTGCGGACTGGGCGCGAGCCCCTCGGGGGCGGACACATGGGTCAGATGCGTACTCATGGCTCACATCCTGACCCACGCCACTGACACTCAGGTCCGCCCCCGGCGAATCTGTGGATAACTCCGAGCGCGCCGTGTCCGAGGCGGTCAGCGCACGTGGCCGAGCAGCCCGTGCAGCGCGGTCCCCGCCTCGGCCACCGGCTGGGCCTCCCGCGTCCTCGTCCCCGTCCCGGTCGTCTTCGACTCGGCCTTCCCCTTCTCCTCGCCCTTCCCCTTCTCCTTCCCCTTCTCCTTCTCTTCGCCCTTCGCCGTCGCCTCGCCCTTCGCGGTCTTCGCCGCCTTCTCGGCCTTCGGCTCCGGCAGCGTCGCGCAGACCGCGTCCGCCTCCGCCCCCTCCGCGCCGCGCGGCACCGTGCCGGTGGCGAGGTAGGCGGCGAGGTGGCCGTCCATGCAGTCGTTGCCGGCCAGCGTCACGCCGTGGTTGCCGCCGCCCTGCTCGACGACCAGGCTGGAGCCGCGCACCATCTCGTGCAGAGCGACCCCGCCCTCGTACGGCGTGGCCGCGTCGTCCGTCGCCTGCAGGATCAGCATCGGCGACAGCTGGTCGTTGGTGACGTCCGGCGGGGTCAGCGATTCGACCGGCCAGAACGCGCACGGCGCGTTGTACCAGGCGTTGTTCCAGGTGGAGAAGGGCGCCTTGGCGTACGTGTCCCAGCTGTCCTTGCGCCACACGCTCCAGTCCCGCGGCCAGGCCGAGTCCCGGCACTGCACGCTCGTGTAGACCGAGTAGCCGTTGTCGGTGGCGGCGTCCGCCTGGCCGTAGTCCTCGTACGCCTGCACCAGCGGCGTGCTGTCCCTGTCGACGACGTACGACGAGAACGCCGCGGCGAGCCGCGGCCAGTAGCCGTCGTAGTAGCCGCCCGGCAGGAAGGTGTCCTCCAGTTCGCCGGGGCCGACCTTGCCGCCGGCCGCTTCGGCGCGCAGGTCGTCCCGCATCCGGTACCAGGCTGCCTCGACCGCCTCCGGGGCGGTGCCGAGCCGGTAGGTGGCGTCGTTGCGGGCCACCCAGGCCATGAAGTCCTTCTGGCGGGTGTCGAAGGCGTAGTCCTGGGCGATGTTGTCCTCGTACCAGACGCCGTGCGGGTTGACGACGGAGTCCAGGGCCATGCGGCGCACCCGCTCGGGGTAGAGCCGCGCGTACACGGCGCCGAGATAGGTGCCGTACGAGTAGCCGAGGTAGTTGAGCCTCGGCGCGCCGAGCGCGGCGCGGATGGAGTCCATGTCCCGTGCCGTGGAGACGGTGTCGATGTACGGCAGCACGTCCGCGTACTTGTCGCCGCACGCCTTCGCGAACGCCTGGGCGCGCTCGACGCCCACCCGCTCGTCTTCGGCGCCGCGTGGCACCGAGTCCGGGCGCACCGGGTCGAAGTAACCGGGGCGGCAGTCCAGGGCGGGTTCGCTCTTGCCGACGCCCCGCGGGTCGAAGCCGATCACGTCGTACTCCGCGGCCACCTTGGCGGGCAGCGCGGCCGCCACGTACCCGGCCATCCCGCGGCCGCTCCCGCCGGGGCCGCCGGGGTTGACCAGGAGCGGGCCCTGGTAGGTCTTCGCCGTGTGCGCGACCCGGGTCAGGGCGAGCGCGATGGTCCGGCCGGCCGGGGCGTCGTGGTTGAGCGGCACCCGCAGCGTGCCGCACTGGAGCTTCGGGTACGCCTTGGTGCCGCAGTCGGTCCAGGTGAGCGGCGCGACGGGGCGGGTGGTCGGCTCGGATCCGGTGGCCGCGGCGGCGGAGGAGGAGCCGGGCAGGACGGTGACCGTCCCGGCGACCAGGGCCCCAGCGGCGATCAGCATTCCTGCGCGTGGGTTCATACGGCGTCCGTGCCCAGAACACGGCTCGGCAGGACCGGTTCCACGGAGAGTTGACCCGATCGGCGGACGCGCCGATGTGATGATCCGTCAAAAGGGCCGAACGGACCGGAGGCGGTGGAAGGCGGGAGCCCTCACAGCAGCGTGAGCTGCTCGGCCTCCGGCACGCGCGCGTGGTGGTCCGGTACGGGGATCCGACGGTGTGATGCCTTCCGGCCGCTCGGTCCCATGCCGAACTCGGCGGCCAGTTCGTGCACCTGACGGGTGATCCGGCGCTGGTACCAGGTCGGCGCGTAGGCCCCGGCCGCGTACATCCGCTCGTAACGGCCGACCAGCCCCGGGTGATGGCGGTGCAGCCAGGCGAGGAACCACTCGCGGGCGCCGGGCCGCAGATGCAGCACCAGCGGGGTGACGGAGGTCGCGCCGGCCTCCGCGATGGCGCGGACCGTGGCGCGCAGCTGTTCGGGCCGGTCGCCGAGGAAGGGGATGACCGGGGCCATCAGGACCCCGACGTCGATGCCGTGCCCGGCGAAGGTCCGCACGACGTCCAGGCGCCGCTCGGGGGAGGGGGTGCCCGGTTCCACCGTGCGCCACAGCTCTCCGTCGGTGAAGCCGACGGAGACCGAGATGCCCACCTCCGTGACCTCGGCGGCCTGCCGGATCAGCTCCTGGTCGCGCAGGATCAGCGTGCCCTTGGTGAGGATCGAGAAGGGGTTGGCGTGGTCCCGCAAGGCCTCCAGGATTCCCGGCATCAGTCGGTAGCGGCCTTCCGCCCGCTGGTAACAGTCGACGTTCGTGCCCATCGCGATGTGCGCGCCCTGCCAGCGGCGTGAGCCCAGCTGTCCGCGCAGCAGCTCCGGGGCGTTCACCTTGACCACGATCTGGGAGTCGAAGCCGATCCCGGTGTCCAGGTCCAGATAGCTGTGGGTCTTGCGCGCGAAGCAGTAGACGCACGCGTGGGTGCAGCCGCGGTACGGGTTGACCGTCCACTCGAACGGCATGCGGGAGGCGCCGGGCACCCGGTTGACGATCGACCGGGCCCGCACCTCGTGGAAGGTGATGCCGCGGAACTCGGGCGTGTCGAACGTGCGCGTGACGACCTCGTCGGCGCCGAAGAGCGCGGCGTCGGAGTTGTCGACCAGACGGTCCCAGCGCATGGACGCCTCCTGGGGATCGGGAGCGGGAGCGGGAACGGAGACAGAATAGAACATCTGTTCCCTTGATCGTCGCAACCCGGATTTTGGGCCCCGGCGCACAGGTGGTTGGCTTGGCCCGTATCCCCCGAGAGCACCACGAGAACAAGCTGGAGGAAGTGCCATGGCGCAGGTCGAGGCCACGACGGAGCGGATCATCGCCGCCGACGCGGACACCGTGTTCGACGCACTCGCCGACTACAGCGGCACGCGCGCGAAGCTGCTGCCCGAGCACTTCAGCGAGTACGAGGTGCGCGAGGGTGGCGACGGTCAGGGCACCCTCGTCCACTGGAAGCTCCAGGCCACCAGCAAGCGCGTCCGCGACTGCCTCCTGGAGGTCACCGAGCCCACCGACGGCCAGCTCGTCGAGAAGGACCGCAACTCCTCCATGGTCACCACCTGGACCGTCACCCCGGCCGGTGAGGGGAAGTCGAAGGCCGTCGTCACCACCGTCTGGAACGGCGCCGGCGGCATCGGCGGCTTCTTCGAGAAGACCTTCGCCCCCAAGGGCCTCGGCCGCATCTACGACGCCGTGCTCGCCAAGCTCGCCGCCGAGGTCGAGAAGTAGCCTCGGGAAACCGGAACCGGGAAGTAACGCCCGGTTCAGTCACCGATTCGAGTGGTTTCCCCGCGACCCCCGCGAGAGCGCACGGCGCCTCCGGGGGTCGCGCGCCGTCCGGCAAACTCCCTGATGAGCGCCCCAAGTGCGCCTCCCCGCAGGGACGTTAATCCTCCGGCGCCCCACCCTCCCCCCGCACCGCCCGACTTGCTCCCGCTTCGCGCGCAATGCGAAGAATGGCGCGCGCAGACGCCGTGACGAGGGGAGCAGGTCGTGGGTGCGATCACTCTGGTGAAGGAAGCCGACAGCGGGACAGCCGTCCTCGCGGACGGGCCGCCCGCCGCTGAGGCGCCACGCCCCGAGCCGGCCCCCGCCCTCGAACCGCGCCGCGTCCGGCTCGTCTTCTGCGGGCTCATGCTGGCGCTGCTCCTCGCCGCGCTCGAGCAGATGATCGTCGCCACCGCCCTGCCGAAGATCGTCGGCGAACTCCAGGGCCTGGACCGGATGTCCTGGGCGATCACCGCCTACCTGCTCACCGCCACCATCGGCCTGCCGGTCTACGGAAAGCTCGGCGACCTCCTCGGCCGCAAGGGCGTCTTCCTCTTCGCCATCGTCGTCTTCGTCATCGGCTCAGGCCTGGCCGGCTGGTCGCACAGCATGGACCAGCTCATCGCCTTCCGCGCCCTCCAGGGTGCCGGCGCCGGCGGACTGATGATCGGTGTCCAGGCGATCATCGCCGACATCGTGCCCGCCCGGGAACGCGGCCGTTATATGGGCCTCATCGGCGCCGCCTTCGGCCTGGCCTCCGTCGCCGGACCGCTGCTCGGCGGCTTCTTCACCGACCACGTCTCCTGGCGCTGGTGCTTCTACTTCAACGTGCCCTTCGGCCTCGTCACCCTCGCCGTCGTCGCCACCGTCCTCAAGCTGCCCAAGCCGGCCACCCGGGCCCGCTTCGACGTCCTCGGAGCCCTGCTCCTCGCCGCCGCCTCCACCTGCCTCGTCCTGCTGACCAGCTGGGGCGGCACCGAGTACGCGTGGGGCTCACGGGTCGTCGTCGGACTCGGCTTCGGTGCCGCCGTGGCCGCCGTACTCTTCCTCGTCGTCGAACGCTTCGCCCCCGAACCGCTCATCCCGCTGCGCCTGTTCCGCGACCCGGTCTTCGCCGTCACCGGCCTCGTCGGTGCCGTCGTCGGCATCGCGCTCTTCGGCGCCGCCAGCTATCTGCCCACCTTCCTGCAGATGGTCGAGGGCGCCACCGCCACCGAGTCCGGCCTGATGATGCTCCCGCTGATGGGCGGCATCGTCGTCGCGTCCGTCGTCTCCGGACAGCTCATCAGCCGCACCGGCCGGTACAAGATCTACCCGGTCGTCGGCGGCGCCGTCTCGACCGCCGGCATGTGGCTGCTCTCCCGCCTGGACGCCGACACCCCGCGCCTGACCCAGAGCCTCTGGCAGGCCGTCCTCGGTCTCGGCATCGGCCTCGTCATGCCGGTCCTGGTGCTCGCCGTGCAGAACTCGGTGCGCCCCGGCGACCTCGGCACCGCCACCAGCGCCCACAACTACTTCCGGCAGATCGGCGGCAGCGTCGGGGCCGCCGTCTTCGGCACCCTCTTCGCCGCCCGCCTCGCCGACGCCCTCGCCGAACGGCTGCCGCGCGACGGCTCCGCGGCCGCCCTGCCGGCCGCCGACTCGATCACCCCGCAAGTCGTGCACGCGCTGCCGCCCGCGCTGCGCGACGCCTTCGTCCAGGCGTACGCCGCCGCGATGCCCCGGATCTTCCTCTACCTCGTGCCGGTCCTCGCGCTCGGCCTCGTCCTCGCCTTCTTCCTCAAGGAGAAACCGCTGGTGTCCCACCACACCCCCGCCCCCGAGGCCCCCGCCGCCGAGGCCACCGCCACCGCCGTCCCGCACGCCCGGTACGGCACAGCGGGCACCGGCAGGACCGCCACCGCCCCGATGTCCGCCGGCGTCCCCGTCTGCGGCACCGTCCAGCACCACGACGGCAGCTGTGTCCCGCGCGCCGCGCTCACCCTCATCGACGTCCAGGGCCGCCAGATCGGGCGCGGCGCGAGCGGCGACGACGGCCGCTACGCGCTGAGCGTGCCCGGCTCCGGCTCGTACGTCCTGATCGCCGCGGCCGGCGGCCACCAGCCGCAGGCCGTCTCCGTCACCGTCGGCGAACGCCCGGTCGAGCTCGACGTCGTCCTCGGCGGCGCGGGCCGGCTCGCCGGTGCCGTCGTCACGGCCGACGGCACCCCGGTCCGGGACGCGGCGGTCACCCTCACCGACGTACGGGGAGAGGTCGTCGCCTCCACCCGCAGCGGCCGGGAGGGCGGCTACGTCATCAACGAGCTGGTCGCCGGCGAGTACACCCTCGCGGCCAGCGCCCCCGCCTTCCGCCCGGCCGCCCTGCCGGTCAGCGTCCAGGCCTCCCGCGAGACCCGTCAGGACATCGAGCTGGCGGGCGGCGCGGTGCTGCGCGGCACGGTACGGGCGGGTGGCGGGAGGCCCGTCGAGGACGCCCGGGTGACCCTGCTCGACGCGGCCGGCAACGTCGTCGACACGCTCACCACGGGCCCCGACGGCACCTTCCGCTTCGTGGACCTGTCCTCCGGCGAGTACACGGTCATCGCCGCCGGCTACCCGCCGGTGGCCACCGTCCTCCAGGTCGCGGGCGGCGGCCGCACCGAGCGGGACCTCCAGCTCGGCCACGAGGACTGAGGTCCCCGCAGCGCGTCAGGAGGCGGTCGTCGCCTTGCGCAGGGCGCTGATGCACGCGCCGATCGCCTCCTGGAGGGCCTCCAGTCGCTGGAGCATGTCGTCCTCGACGACGTCCTCCTCGAGGACCTCGTCGAGGGTCAGCTCCTCGAACACCTTCGTCGCCTTCTGCAGGCTGTTGTAGAACTTGGCCCGGCGCTCCTGGACCCGCAGCGCCGGATCCTCCTCGACGGCCTTCACGACCAGCGACTTCACCGTGTCGTACGCCTCGCCGGCCCACTCGCCGGCCTCCTCCGAGTCGTCCAGCTCGTCGATCAGCGACAGGTGCCGCTCGGCCTCCGCGCGCAGCTCCGGCGGGGCCGCGACGGTCTGGCCCGCGGGCGTCCGGATCTGGCCGCCCTCGGCGATCTGCCGCACGAAGTCGATCCGGTCGGCCGCCTTCGCCTCCTGCGCCACCGCCTTCTTCAGGTCGCCGGTCCGGGCGATGGCCCGGGCCATCTCGGTCTGCAGCGCCGGGTCCTCCTTCATCCGGTCGAGCAGCGCGTTACGGGCGGCCTCGGCCGTGCCCGGGTCGGCGAGGATCGCGGCGCGCAGCGCGGTCGGGTTCTCCGCCACCTCCAGGGCCTTCGTCGCCTTGATGCCCTCCGCCTCGGCCGCCGCCGTGATCGCGTGCCCGCGCACCGACGTGGCGCTGGAACGCGAGGAGTAGTACGCGAGCCAGACGTCGGCCTCGGGCAGCTCGACGTCCTCGCCGGGGACCAGGGCCTCGAACTGCGGCACCAGACCGTCGTCCGCGGCCATGTCCCACGCCTTGTAGTAGCGCATGACCCGCTCGGGCGAGCAGCCGGCGAGCTCCGCGAACGCCTTCGCCGACACCTTGTCCGAGCCCTCGGCCGGCTGCCCGCCGGGCCGGACGCTCCGCGCCACCTTCAGCGCGAAGGTCCAGCCGCCGGTCCGCGCGTACACCCCGAACTCGCGGGCGTCGCGGACCACGGCCTCGACGACGTCCTGCGCGGCGGGCTCGACCCATTCGCCGGCGTCGAGCACGGTCTCGACGGCCGTCTCGGCGGCGGGCTCGGCAGCAGCCTCGTCCGTGGTCTCGGCAACGGCCTCGGTAATGGCCTCGGCGGTGGTCTCGGCGGCGGTCTCGGCGGCGGTCTCGGACGGGGCGAGGGAAGTGGTCACCGAGGTTCTCCTGTGGATGAGCGAGGGGAAATCTGCGCCCGTCAGCCTATACGCACGAGATGAAAGGATTCGCCGGAATCCACCGCCACTGGTCCACGCCTCCGACACTTTTCCACAGGGGTGGTGGGGCCCGCCGCCCGACGCGTACGGTGCCAGGCATGAAGATCCTGATCAGCGCCGACATGGAAGGCGCCACCGGTGTGACCTGGCCCGCCGACGTGCTGCCCGGGACCCCGCAGTGGGAGCGGTGCCGTGCGATGTTCACCTCGGACGTGAACGCGGCGGTGCTCGGCTTCTTCGACGGCGGCGCCGACGAGGTCCTGATCAACGAGGCGCACTGGACCATGCGCAATCTGCTGCTCGAACGGCTCGACGAGCGGGCCGAGATGCTGACCGGCCGCCACAAGTCGCTCTCGATGGTCGAGGGCGTCCAGCACGGCGACGTGGACGGCATCGCCTTCGTCGGCTATCACACCGGCGCCGGCGCCGAGGGCGTCCTCGCGCACACCTACCTCGCCAACTCGATCACCGGCGTCTGGCTCAACGGAGTGCGGGCGAGCGAGGGCCTGCTCAACGCGCATGTCGTCGCCGAGTACGGCGTCCCCGTCGTGCTCGTCACCGGCGACGACCTGACCTGCGACGACGCCCTCGGCTACGCGCCGGAAGCGCTCAAGGTCGCCGTCAAGGACCACGTCTCGCGGTACGCGGCGGTCTGCCGCACCCCCGCCCGCACCGCCGCCGACATCCGCTCGGCGGCCAAGCAGGCGGCCTCGCTCGCGGTGCGGCACGAGCCGGTCCACGGCGGGCCGTTCACCGTGGAGCTGGAGTTCGACGCGGAGCACCTGGCCGCCGTCGCGACGGTGGTCCCGGGCGCCGAGCGGAGTGGCGAGCGGCGGGTCGCCTACACCAGCGAGACGATGTACGAGGCAATTCGCACGTTCAAGGCGGTCACCACGATCGTGTCCGCCGCCGTGGAGGAGCAGTATGGCTGACGAGAGGGACGACGGCACGGACCAGGGACCGGACGCGACGGCACTCGACGAGGTCGTCACCTTCACCTCGGAACTGATCCGGATCGACACCACCAACCGCGGCGGCGGCGACTGCCGCGAGCGCCCCGCCGCCGAGTACGCCGCCGAACGACTGGCCGGCGCCGGCCTGGAACCGGTGCTCCTGGAGCGCACGCCCGGCCGCACCAACGTCGTCGCCCGCATCCCCGGCACCGACCCCACGGCCGACGCGCTGCTCGTCCACGGCCATCTGGACGTCGTCCCCGCAGAGGCAGCCGACTGGGCCGTGCACCCGTTCTCCGGCGAGGTGCGCGACGGGGTCGTGTGGGGACGCGGCGCCGTCGACATGAAGAACATGGACGCGATGGTGCTCGCCGTCGTCCGCTCCTGGGCCCGCGAGGGCATCAGGCCGCGCCGGGACGTCGTCGTCGCCTACACCGCCGACGAGGAGGCCAGCGCCGAGGACGGCTCCGGCTTCCTCGCCGACCGGCACGCAGGCCTCTTCGAGGGGTGCACCGAGGGCATCAGCGAGTCCGGCGCCTTCAGCTTCCACCCGGACCCCCGGACCACGCTCTACCCCATCGGCGCCGGCGAGCGCGGCACCGCCTGGCTCAAGCTCACCGCCCACGGTCAGGCCGGCCACGGCTCCAAGGTCAACACCGCCAACGCCGTCACCCGGCTGGCCGAGGCCGTCGCCCGCATCGGCTCCCACGAGTGGCCCGTCCGGCTCACCCCGACCGTGCGGGCCGGGCTCGCCGGGCTCGCCGCCGTGTACGGCATCGACATCGACGTGCACGCCCGCGACTTCGACACCGAGCCGCTCCTGGAGAAGCTGGGCCCGGCCGCCGCCCTGCTCCGGCCCGTCGTCCGCAACAGCACCAACCCGACCATGCTCGACGCCGGTTACAAGGTGAACGTGATCCCGGGCCAGGCCGTCGCCTACGTCGACGGACGGATGCTGCCCGGTCACGAGGACGAGTTCGTCGAGACGATGGACCGGCTCGTCGGACCGGACGTGACGTGGGAGTTCCACCACCGTGAGGTGGCCCTGGAGGCGCCGGTCGACTCGCCGACCTTCGCCAAGCTGCGCGCCGCCGTCGAGCGCTTCGACCCCGCCGGGCACGTCGTCCCCTTCACCATGTCCGGCGGCACCGACGCCAAGCAGTTCTCCCGGCTCGGCATCACCGGCTACGGCTTCTCACCGCTGAAGCTGCCTCCCGAGCTGAACTACGGAGCGCTCTTCCACGGCGTCGACGAACGCGTCCCCGTCGACGCCCTGCACTTCGGCGTCCGCGTCCTCGACCACTACCTCCGGACCGCCTGACACCCGGCCCCGGCACACCCGGCCCCGGCAAACCCGGACCGCCTGACACCCGGACCGGCACACCGACCCGCACCACGACCCGCAAGCACGCGATCTGCACCAGGGGGGATTCCTGATGGCAACCACGGCCACCTACGGCAGCTGGCCGTCGCCCATCGGCGCCGCGCTCGCCGCCGCGCACGACGGACGGCCCGAGTTCGTCGGCTTCGTCGGCGACGAGGTGTGGTGGTCCGCACCGCGCCCGACCGAGGGCGGCCGGCGCGCGCTGGTGCGCCGCCGCCCCGACGGCACCGAGGAGTCGGTGCTGCCCGCTCCGTGGAACGTGCGCAGCCGCGTCATCGAGTACGGCGGGCAGCCCTGGGCCGGCACGGTGCGGGACGACGGCTCGCCGCTCGTCGTCTTCTGCCACCACCCCGACCAGCGGCTGTACGCCTACGAGCCGGACGCGGCGGACGGCGCCCCGCCCCGGCCGCTCACCCCCGTCTCGCCGGTCGGCGACGGGCTGCGCTGGGCGGACCCGGTGCTCAGGCCCGAGCACGGCGAGGTCTGGTGCGTCCTGGAGGAGTTCACCGGCCCCGGGCCCACCGACGTGCGCCGGGTGATCGCCGCCGTGCCGCTGGACGGCTCCGCCGCCGATGACCGCTCCCGCGTGCGTGAACTCACCGACGGGCAGCACCACTTCGTCACCGGCCCGCGGATCTCGCCCGACGGCCGGCAGGCCGCCTGGATCGGCTGGGACCACCCCCGGATGCCCTGGGACGGCACCGAGGTCCTGCTCGCCGACATCACCCAGGACGGTGCCTTCGACCGGCCCCGCCCCGTCGCCGGCGGCCCCGACGAGTCCGTCCCCCAGATCGACTGGACCCCCGACGGGCAGCTCCTCCACCTCAGCGACCGCACCGGCTGGTGGAACCTCTACCGCACCGCCGCGGACGGCGCCCGGCCCGTCGCGCTCTGCCCGCGCCCCGAGGAGTTCGCCGGAGCCTTGTGGCGGCTCGGCCTCAGCTGGTTCAAGCCCCTGGAGAGCGGCCTGATCGCCGTCGTGCACGGCAAGGGCACCGGCGCCCTCGGCATACTCGACCCGGAGAGCGGTGAACTCGTCGACGTCGCCGGGCCCTGGACCGAATGGGCCGCCACCCTCGCCGTCCACGGCACCCGGGTCGTCGGCGCCGCCGCGAGCCCGCGCAGCGCCTACGAGGTCGTCGAGCTGGACACCTGCACCGGCCGCGCCCGGGTGATCGGCGCCCCGAACCAGGACCCGGTCGACCCCGCGTACTACCCCGAGCCCCAGGAGCGCACCTTCACCGGCCCCGGCGGCCGGGAGGTCCACGCCCATGTCTACCCGCCGCACCACCCCGAGGTCACCGGCCCCGAAGGCGAACGCCCGCCCTACGTGATCTGGGCCCACGGCGGCCCCACCGGGCACGTCCCGCTCGTCCTCGACCTGGAGATCGCCTACTTCACCTCCCGGGGCATCGGCGTCGCCGAGGTCAACTACGGCGGCTCCACCGGCTACGGCCGGGAGTACCGCGAGCGGCTCCGCGAGCAGTGGGGCGTGGTCGACGTCGAGGACTGCGCCGCCGTGGCCCGCGCCCTCGCCGACGAGGGCACCGCCGACCCGGCCCGGCTCGCCGTCCGCGGCGGCAGCGCCGGCGGCTGGACCACCGCCGCCTCCCTCGTCCACAGCGACGTCTACGCCTGCGGCACCATCCTCTACCCCATCCTCGACCCGGCCGGCTGGGCCACCGACGAGACCCACGACTTCGAGTCCCGCTACATGGACGGGCTGATCGGCCCGGTCGCCGAGGTCCCCGAGCGTTACCGCGAGCGTTCCCCGGTGGAGCACATCGACAAGATCACCGCGCCCTTCCTGCTGCTCCAGGGCCTCGACGACGTGATCTGCCCGCCCGCACAGGCCGACCGGTTCCTCGCCCGGATGGCGGGCCGGGGCGTCCCGCACGCCTCCATCGCCTTCGAGGGCGAGTCGCACGGCTTCCGGAAGGCCGAGACGCTGATCCGAGCGCTGGAGGCCGAACTCTCCCTGTACGCCCAGACCTTCGGCATCGAGCGGTCCGACGTCCCCCGCCTGGAGCTGAGGAAATGACCCCCGTGACCCGTGGGACCCATGGGGCCCCCGAGCCGTGTCTCCGGCCGCCGCGGCTGCGCCCCGGCGCCCGCGTGGCCGTCGTCGCGCCCAGCGGCCCCATCCCGGAGGACCGGCTCCAGGCCGGCCTCGACATCCTGCGCGGCTGGGACCTCGACCCGGTCGTCGCCCCGCACGTCCTGGCCGGCCACCCCACCCTCGGCTATCTCGCCGCGACCGACGAGGACCGCGCCCGCGACCTCACCGAGGCGTGGTGCGACCCCGGCGTCTCCGCCGTGCTGTGCGCCCGCGGCGGCTACGGCGCCCAGCGCATGGTGGACCTGCTCGACTGGACCGCGATACGGGCCGCGGGCCCCAAGGTCCTGGTCGGCTACAGCGACGTCACCGCCCTGCACGAGGCGTTCGCCGTCCGCCTGGGCCTCGCCACGCTGCACGGCCCGATGGTCGCCGCCGAGGCCTTCCTCAAGGACGCCCGCACGCAGGAGTCGCTGCGCGCCACCCTCTTCGAGCCCGAGTCGGTGCGCACCCTCGGCCTGGAGAGCGCCACCGCCCTCGTGCCGGGCCGCGCCCACGGCGTCACCCTCGGCGGCTGCGTCAGCCTCCTCGCCGCCGACCTCGGCACCCCGCACGCCCGGCGCTCCGCCCGCGGCGGGCTGCTGCTCCTGGAGGACGTCGGGGAGGAGCCGTACCGCCTGGACCGGATCCTCACCCAACTCCTGCGTTCCGGCTGGCTGGACGGCGTCGCCGGGATCGGGCTCGGTTCCTGGGAGGAGTGCGGGCCGTACGAGGAGGTGCGCGCCGTGCTCGCCGACCGGCTCGGCGGTCTCGGTGTGCCCGTCGTGGAGCGGATGGGCTTCGGGCACCACGAGAGCGCGCCGACCGTGCCCTTCGGGATACCCGGGGTCCTGGACGCGGAGGCGGGGACGCTGACCCTGGACGTACCGGCGCTGAGCTGAAGGCGAGCCGCACGGCGGCGCGCAGTGCGGCGGTGACCTTTCGCTGAATCTCCGTCAACAACCTTTGTCAGGCTCGTTGACGGCCTTCTGACACGTGTCACACCATGGGCGCGCCCCGTACCTACCGGTAAGTAGGCCGTTCGCGCGTCCTCGGTCTGGAGGTCCCCGTGTCCCGTCCCCGTCCCCGTGCTCGTGTCCTGCCAAGATCCCGCAAGGTCCTCGCGTTCACGGCCGGGGCGGTGCTGGCGGCGCCGATCGCCCTCGCCGCCCCCGCGCAGGGCGCCGAGCCCGGCACGTACGCCTACACCGTCACCCCGCTACGCTTCACCGTCCAGGCAGGAGGCCGCAGTTGCGCGGTCGACGCCGACCTCTACCGGCCCGAGGGCGTCGACGCCGCCCACCCCGCGCCCGCCGTCCTCGCCACCAACGGCTTCGGCGGCAGCAAGAGCGACGGCACCACCGACGCCATCGGCAGGGCCGTGGCCGCCCGCGGGTACGTCGGGCTCGTCTACTCCGGACTCGGCTTCGGCAAGAGCGGCTGTCTGATCTCCCTGAACGACCCGCGCATCGACGGCCAGGCCGCCGCCCGGCTCGTCGACTTCCTCGCCGGCACCCGTGCCGCCGACGACGGCACCCGCGCCGACTTCGTCACCCGGGACGGGACGGGCGACCCGCGCGTCGGCATGATCGGCGGCTCCTACGGCGGCGCCATCCAGCTCGCCACCGCCGCGACCGACCCCCGCCTCGACGCGCTCGTCCCCCTCATCACCTGGAACGACCTCGCCTACTCCCTCGCCCCCAACAACGCCGACCGGGCCACCCCCGGAGTCTTCAAATGGCAGTGGGCGAACGGCTTCTACCTCATGGGCGAGGGCCAGCCGCTGCTCGTGCCCTCCCTCGACCCCAGCCGGATCAACTCCCTCGGCTGTCTGCACTTCGTCACCGACGCCTGCGACACCGTCCGGCTGCTCAACTCCGGCAGCTACCCGCAGGCCGCCACCGACAGGATGCTCGCCTTCGCGCGCAGCGTGTCCCCCGTCTCGTACCTCGACAAGGTCAAGGCCCCCACACTGATCGTCCAGGGCCAGTCCGACAGCCTCTTCAACCTCAACGAGGCCCAGGACAGCTACGACCAGCTCCGCAGGCAGGGTGTCGACACCAAGATGATCTGGCAGTCCTGGGGACACAGCGGCGGACAGCGGCCGGGTGAACTCGACCTCGGCCAGGGAAACCTGGAGTCGAGCTACGTGGGGCACCGCGTGCTCGCCTGGTTCGACCGCTATCTGCGCGACGACCGAGCCACCGACACGGGACCGGCCTTCGCCTACTACCGCGACTGGCAGAGCGGCTACGGCACCGCGGCCCGCGTCCCCGCGCTCAGCCGGCAGCTCTACCTGTCCGGCGACGGCAAGCTCGTCGACAACCGGGCCAAGGTCGTGCGCGGCTCGCGCGAGTACGCCAACTGGCTCGTGCCCACCAGTCACTCCGAGTCCTCGCTCGCCGGGCTCATCGGACTGCCCGACCCCCAGCCGTACGACATCGCCGGCACCTACCTCGGCTGGCGCAGCGCCCCGCTCACCGCACCCGCCGACCTCGTCGGCTCGCCGCGCGCCACCCTGAAGGTCATCTCGCCGCGCACCGAACGCGTCCAGGACTCCGGCGACGCCGCCGACAAGCTGGTCCTCTTCGCCAAGCTCTACGACATCGCCCCGGACGGCACGAAGACCCTGGTCAACCGCCTCGTCGCCCCGGTCCGCGTACCCGACGTCACCCGCCCCTTCACCGTCGAACTGCCCGGCATAGTCCACCGCTACGAGACCGGCCACCGCCTGGAGTTCGTGATCGCCGCCAGCGACACGGCCTACTTCGGCAACCGGGGCGTCAAGCCGGTGACCGTCACCAGCGCCCCCGAGGACACGGGGACCCTGGAACTGCCGCTGGTGAACGGCCGGGTGGACTGAGCCCTGGGAGGCCGACAGCCCGGGGAGGCCGGGCCGGGCAGGCCGGCCCCGGGGAGGTCGGGCCGAGGAGGCCGGGCCGGGCACGCCGGGCGAAGGGCGCCGGCCCGACCGCGTCAGTCCAGGACGACGACCGTCTCCTGCTGCACCGGCGCGGTGGGCACCCGCGGGGCCTCCACGTCGACCAGCCAGAGGCCCGGCGGCGGATCGAACACGGCACGGTACCGGCCGTCGTCCGTGCCCGGCAGACGAGGACGACCTTCGGCGCGCGCTCGCCGGTCTCGCCCCGTCTGCGGCACTCCTCCGTTCAGCGTGCCAGCTCCCGTTCGACGAAGACCTTGAGGAGCGCGGCCGAGTGCCGGTTCGACAGGCGCCAGTCGTACGGGAAGACGACCATCCGGGTCGGTGGCGGCCGGCGTCAGCCACGACGCTCGTCGAGCCGCAGGACGTCCATGCGCTCCCGGCCGACCACCGCGACCAGCAGCTCCGACGCGGCCGGGGCGGCGAAGACCTGGTGCACGTCGAAGCCGCGGTTCGGGACCATCCGGTCCTCGCCCGGGCCGTCGACGGCCCGGCGAGCGACCTCAAGCACGGCGTGCCCGACCTCTTCGGGGTCGCCCGCCGCGCACTGCGCGAGGAACGGGCGGTGCATCGGAGCGAAGCCTGCGAGGTCAACTGCTGTCGCTCGGCAGGGACCTCGGCCACCACCAGGGGGCCGCCTTCTCCCTGGCCGTGCTGCCCGACCCGAGCGAGGCGGACCTGCGGGACCGCTGGAGCCGGGGCGTCGACGACAAGTGGGAGCACACCGAGTTCCGCTTCGTGCCGGCCGAGCCGGACGCCGTCCTCGACTTCCTGCTCGGCCCGGACAACCGCGAGCAGTGGACGCCCTGCGGGCCGGCCCTCTTCTCCACGCGATCGTGCGCCTGATGGTCCGCCGCCTCGGCGACGCGGGCGAGGGCCGGCTCGCGGTGGAGCGGGCCATCGCCCCGGCGGTCGCGCGGGCCGAGGCGAAGGCGGAAGCGGAAGCGGCCGGCTGAGAGGCCGGATCCGTTCGTACGGCCGGATTCGTTCGTGCGGGCGGCTCTGTCCGTACGGGGCGGGCCGGCCTGGGCCGGCCGGGCCGGTGGCGTACGAGGGAGGGGGGCCCGTACGCGACCGGCTCCTACGTCCTGGGAGACGTACGTCCCCGGAGGCGTACGTCTCGGAGGCGTACGCCGCCGGGGTAGGTCGACCCGGTCGGTCAGGCGGTCGCGAGGGCCGCGTAGCCCGGGCGGATCAGCTCGTCGATCAGGCGCCGGCGCTCCGGGAGCGGGAGGAAGGCGGACTCCAGGGCGGCGATCGTGAACTCCTCGAAGACCTCCGGGCCGTAGCCGAAGGTGTCGGCCATGTGCTGGAACTCCTCGCTCATGGTCGTGCCGGAGACCAGACGGTTGTCCGTGTTGAGGGTGATGCGGAAGCCGAGGCGGCGCAGCTCGTCGATCGGGTGCGAGGCGTAGTCCTTGGCGGCGCCCGTCTGGAGGTTGGAGGTCGGGCAGACCTCCAGGGCGATGCGGTTGTCGCGGACGTACGAGGCGAGGCGGCCCAGGGTGCCGTCCTCGGCGATGTCGTCGGTGATCCGCACCCCGTGGCCGATCCGCTCGGTGCCGCAGACCTGCACGGCCTCGTGGATCGACTCGGCGCCGACGGCCTCGCCCGCGTGGATCGTGAAGTGGCAGTTCTCGCGCTTCAGATGCTGGAAGGCGGGCAGGTGGCGGGCCGGCGGGTTGCCGATCTCGCCGCCGGCGATGTCGAAGCCCGCCACGCCGTTGTCCCGGTGCGCGACGGTGAGCCGGGCGATCTCCAGCGAGCGGTCGGTGTGGCGCATGCCGGTGAGGAGGGTGCGGACCGTGATCCGGCCGCCGGTGCGGCGCTCGCCCTCGCGGAAGCCCTGGTTCACGGCCTCGACGACCTCGTCGAGGGTCAGCCCGGCCTCCAGGTGCTGCTCGGGGGCGTAGCGGATCTCGGCGTAGACGACCCCGTCGGCAGCCAGGTCCTCGGCGCACTCGGCCGCGACGCGCTCAAGGGCCTCGCGGGTCTGCATCACCGCGCAGGTGTGGGCGAAGGTCTCCAGGTACCGCTCGAGCGAGCCGGAGTCGGCGGCGTCGCGGAACCAGACCGCCAGCTCGGCCGGGTCCTCGGTGGGCAGCCCGGTGTACCCGCAGGCGCGCGCCAGCTCGACGATCGTGGCGGGGCGGAGTCCGCCGTCGAGGTGGTCGTGGAGGACGGCCTTCGGGGCCTGCCGGATCCAGTCGGCGACGACGGGGGAGGCGACGGGGGAGGCGGCAGCGGTGAGGTTGTCAGACAAGTGCATGGCCGGGAAGTGTACGCCACCCAGGGCGGGTGGTGATGTGACGGTGGCGACGGGCGGCGGCCCGCCGCCGCTGTGTGGTGGCCGCGGGCCGCCCAGGACGGCGACGGCAAGGGCGCGCTCGGGGCGCTGCACCCCGCCCAGGACGGCGACGGCAACGGCGCCAACGCGCTCGGCGCGCCGCCCCGCCGCCCCGCCGCTGGCAACGCCGCCGACGCGCTCGGGGCGCTGCACGCCACCCAGGAAGACGACGGCGACGATGCCGACATGCTCGGTGTGCCGCCCCGTCGCCCGCCGCTGGCAACGCCGCCGACGCGCTGGGCGCGCCGCACGCCGCCCGCGGCGGGCGTCCCGGCCGGCCCTCGGTTCGACCGTTCCGAGCGCCTCAGTTCGACTGGAGCAGCGGCAGCGCGGGCGCGCCTGTCGGGAGCATGTGCTTGGCGGCCAGGACCGGGGTGCCGTCGACCCGTACCACCTGCGTGACGAGCACCGCCGGGGTGTCGGCCGAGCGGCCCAGCTGCTCGCCCCTGCGGCGGCCGAGCAGCGTCGCCGTGACCGCGCTGTGCCCCGCGAGCGGCACGCCCCGCGAAGCGCCCGCGAGCACCGCCAGCATGGAGGTGCGGTCCGGCGCGGCCGTCGCGCGCAGGGCCTCGGCGAAGGCCGGATGGGCCCGCTCCAGGACCTCGTCGGCCGCCGCCCACTCATGGCTGAGCGCCGCCGGGCCGGCCTCTCCGACCAGCACGGACTCCCAGAACCGCAGCTCGGCCGCGGCCGGGGCGAGCAGGTGCTGGGTGGTGAAGTCGGTGGGCTCCTCGACCGTGCGCAGCAGCCCGCGGACACGGAGCGGCGCGGCCGCCCCGAGCAGCTCCTCGAGGGCCTGTACGTGCTCGAAACCGCGCCGCGGCGGGTGCGCGTTGACCGTCCGGCCCACCCCGCGCCGCACCGTGAGCAGCCCGTCCTCCTGCAGCAGCAGCAGCGCCTCGCGCAGCGCCGGCCGGCTCACGCCGAGTTCGCCCGCCAGCTTGGGCTCGGAGGGCAGGGCGGAGCCCGGCGGGTAGGTGCCGTCGTGGATGGCGTCCGCGATCCGCTCGTAGAGCGCGACGACCGGGCGTCGCTGCTGTCCGCGCTGTCCGCCGGCTGCCACGGGACCTCCTCGGGCTGGCTCCTGCTCGTACCTTCCGTACCTTCCTCCGACTACCGTAGTCGGCCCGCGTTGTCTGACAAGTCACTCGTACGGTCCTCTCCGCAGGCGCCGAGAGGCGGAAAGCGGCCCATCCTGGGGGGACCCACGACGGACGGGACGACGGAGGAGAGGGCCGGCCATGAGCCCCAGGGAGACATCGAGCGCGGGCCCGGCCCGGGCCGGTGGAGTCGTGACCCCCGGCCGGATCACGATGGCGGCCGTCGCGGTCCTGACGCTCGTCCTGATCTTCGAGAACACCCGGCAGGTGCGGGTCAGGCTGCTGATCCCCGAAGTGTCCATGCCGCTCTACCTCGCGCTGCTCGCCACCACGCTGCTCGGCGCGCTCTGCGGGTTCTACCTCGCTGCCCGGAGGCGCAAGTGAGACGCGTGACCGTCCTCGGCGCCGGTGCGCTCCTCGCGCTCGCGGCCGTCGCCGTCAGCTCGGCGGAGTCGCTCGCCGCCACCGACACCCCCGAGGAGCAGGCCACGCCGGACCTCCTCGGCCAGGGCCTCTGGCGGGTCTTCACCGGCCTCGACCCGCGCACCCGCCTCGACGTCCACGACGTGGCGGGCGCCGACCGGCGCGTGCTCTGGCCGCCCCACTGGCGCGTCTGCACGCAGCACCCGGCGCCGGGAACGCCGCGCCAGGCACGCGGTCGGGTGGTGGTGGGCGTCGTGAAGAAGGGCGAGACGTGCCCGGCGCGGGTGACGGCGGCGCGACGCTGAGCGGGCTCCGGCTCCGGGTGCGGCGGGCTCCGGCTGAGGGCGTGGCCTCCGGCGCCAGCGCGGGCTCCGGCGCCAGCGCGGGCTCCGGCGCCAGCGCGGGCTCCGGCTCCGCCGCCTGCGAACGGAGGCGGGGCGTGGGTCGTGGGCGGGTCGTGGTCGGGCCGGGCGACTGGGGTCCCCTCGCCGCCGTCGGTCCGTGATCTCCGTCGGTAGGCTGGACCCATGCCTGGTGATCTCGGTGACTACGTCGCTGTCGGGAGCCGCGTCGGGCTGCGGCCGTTCACGGCCGCCGACGCGGAGGAGTTCACCGCGCGGGCGCGGGAGAGCCGTGAGCTGCACGCGCCCTGGCTCTTCCCGCCGCTGACCGCAGAGGCGTACGCCGCCTATGCCGGGCAGTTGACCGGCAACCCGGGCAGGGCCGGCTTCCTCGTCTGTGAGACGGCCGACCGGTCGATCGCGGGATTCATCAACATCAACAACATCGTGCGCGGCGGCTTCCTCTCCGGCGCGCTCGGTTACGGCGCCTTCGCGCACGCCGCCGGGCGCGGGCTGCTCACCGAAGGGCTCGCGCTCGTCCTCGCGCACGCCTTCGGGCCGCTCGGGCTGCACCGCCTGGAGGCGAACATCCAGCCCGGAAACACCGCCTCCCGCGCCCTGGTGCGGCGGGCCGGCTTCCGGCTCGAAGGGTTCTCGCCCGCGATGCTGTTCATCGACGGGGCGTGGCGGGACCACGAGCGCTGGGCGATCACCGCCGGCACGACCGCCGCTACCGCTACCGCTACCGCCGCCGCTGCTGGGACCGCCACTGCTGCCGACACCGCCGACACCGCCGACACCGCCGACACTGCCGACACCGCCGACACCGCCGACACCGCCGACACCGTCGGCGGCAAGCCTCAGCGCTTGTAGTTGATCTTCATCGTGTCGAGGTCGGTGACCGAGGACCTCAGTCCCTTGTAACCGTGCCCCAGCTCCTTGAGGGCCGTCTCCACCCGGTCCTCCGCGAGCGCGCCCGCCATCTCCTCGCCGTCCGCCGCGTCCGAGACGACGACCAGGCGGTACGAGAAGTGCTTCAGCGCGCGGTCGTAGGTGAGCGAGCCCTCTTCCGTGAACGTCATCGCCGACAGGCCGTGCTCGTCGACCTCGGCGAGCAGCCGCGTGCGGCTCTCCTCCGACAGTCCGTCGAAGGTGCCCCGGACGATCACCCGGTAGGTGTGCTGCTCGCTCATTCTCCGCGCCTCTCTCGGTAACGGACCAAGCCTAGGTCGACGTGTGCACACCGCAACGGAATTTCTCGGTCAAGCCCTCCCGAGGGGGTTGTCCACCCCCTGGCCAGCGGTGGTTCCGGCGTGTTCCATGGTCGACATGACGACCGTACGACGTGCCGTACTCACCCTGCCCGCGGCGCCGTTGGGCCCGGACAACCCGCTGCCCGCGCTCCGTCTGCTCACGAGGGCCGGAATCCCCGCGGTCGACGCGCGCGACCGGGCCGCGCTGCCCCGCGACATGGCCCGGCAGCTCGGACGCGGCGCGCTGCGCACCCTGCTCCCGACCCGGGTGCGTGACGGGTACGGGCGCGAGCGCACCCCCACCGAGCTCGACACGATCGTGATCGAGAACGACCGGCTCCGCGTCACCGTGCTCCCCGGCCTCGGCGGCCGGGTCCACTCCCTCCTCCACAAGCCGACCGGCCGCGAACTCCTTTACCGCAACCCGGTGTTGCAGCCCGCCGCGTTCGCCCTCAACGGGGCCTGGTTCTCCGGCGGCATCGAGTGGAACATCGGTGCCCGCGGCCACGGCACCCTCTCCTGCGCCCCGCTGCACGCGGCCGTCGTCCGCGCGCCCGACGGCGGCGAGATGCTCCGGCTCTGGGAGTGGGAGCGGCTGCGCGACCTGCCGTTCCAGGTCGACCTGTGGCTGCCGGAGGGCGCCGAGCACCTGCGGGTCGCCGTCCGCATCCGCAACCCGCACGAGCGGACCGTGCCCTGCTACTGGTGGTCCAACACCGCCGTCCCCGAGGACCGCCGGATCCTCGCCCCCGCCGAGACGGCCTGGCACCACGGCTACGAACGCGCCCTGCGCCGCGTCCCGGTGCCCCGTACGACCGACGGCGCCGACCGCACGTACCCCCTGAACTCCCCGCACGCCGCCGACTACTTCTACGCGCTGCCGGACGGACAGCGGCGCTGGATCGCCGCGCTCGACGAGGACGGCACCGGGCTCGTGCAGACGTCCACCGACGGGCTGCTCGGCCGCAAGCTCTTCGTGTGGGGGACCGGCCCCGGCGGCCGGCGCTGGCAGGAGTGGCTCACCGAGCCCGGCACGCCGGGCTACGCCGAGATCCAGGCCGGGCTCGCCCGCACCCAGTTGGAGCACCCGCCGCTGGAGGCGGGGGAGGAGGTCTCCTGGCTGGAGGTGTACGGGCCGCTGCGCACCGATCCGGCCGCGGTGCACGGCCCCGACTGGGCGGCCGCGCGCGCGAGCGTCGAGGACGCCCTCGCCGAGGCGCTGCCGCGCGCCGAGGTCGACGCGGCGTACGAGGAGTGGCGGGCGAGTGGCGCCGACGCCGAACCGGGGCCGCTGCTCGCGACCGGATCGGGCTGGGGCGCACTCGAAGTGCTGCGCGGGGGCTACGAGTTGCCGGGCACGCCGTTTCCGGACTCGCTGATCGGCGAGGAACAGCGGCCGTGGGTGGGCTTGCTGCGTACGGGCGCGCTCCCCGTCCAGGAGCCCGGCGCCGCCCTGTGGTCGACCCCGGTCGCCGACGCCTGGCGCGACATGCTGGAGACCGCGCCCGCCGATCCCGTCACCGAGTACCACCTCGGCGTCGCGCAGTGGGCCGCGGGCGATCTGGCCCAGGCGGTACGGAGCTGGGAGCGCGGCCTGAAGAACGCGGCCGAGCGCTGGCCGCTGCTCTACTGCCTGGCCGTCGCCGACCGCGAGGACGGGCACAGGGAACGGGCCGCCGAGCGGTACGCGGAGGCGTTCGACGAGCAGGTCCGGGGCCGGGACGGCGGTGACCCGGTCGTCACCGCCGCCCTCGCCCGCGAGGCCGTTCCGGCCCTGCTCGACGCCTCCCGCACGGCCGACGCCCGCGCCGTCCTGAACCGCCTCCCGGACGAGGTACGCGCCCGCGGCGCCTTCCGCTGCCTGGAGGCCAGGGTGCTGCTCGCCGAAGGGCGGCCGGGCGAGGCCCGCGCCGTGTTCGACGCGGGCTTCGAGGTGGCCGACCTGCGGGAGGGCGCGGAGGAACTGGGCGAGCTGTGGTCCCGTATCACGGACGAACCGCTGCCCGCCGCCTACGAGTTCAGGATGCGTCCGCCGGCCGACGAGTGATCAGACCCGGCACAGGATCTCGCCGTGCGGGACCATGAACCAGCCGTCGTGCTCCTGGCCCCAGGCGCGCCACGCGTCCGCGATCGAGGCCAGCTCCTCGCGGGTCGCGTGGCCGCCGTCGACGGCCAGCCGGGCGTACACCGACTCGGTGGTGCGGTCGGCCCACAGGCCGCTCCACCAGGCGCGCTCGTCGGGTGAGGCGAAGCACCACGCGCCGGCGGACGAGGTGACGTCGGTGAATCCGGCCTCGTGGGCCCAGGCGCGCAGCCGTCGGCCGGCGTCCGGCTCGCCGCCGTTGGCGCGGGCCACGCTCTGGTACAGGGCGGCCCAGCGGTCCAGGCCCGGCGACTGCGGGAACCAGGTGAACGCGCCGTAGTCGCTGTCCCGCGCGGCCACCACTCCGCCCGGCCGGCACACCCGCCGCATCTCCCGCAGCGCCTGCACCGGGTCGCCCACGTGCTGCAGCACCTGATGGGCGTGCACGATGTCGAACGAGTCGTCGGGGAAGTCCAGCGCGTGGACGTCGGCGACCGCGAACTCGACGTTCTCCACGCCCCGTTCGGCCGCGGCCGCCCGCGCCTTCTCCAGCACGTCCTCAGCCGTGTCCACCGCCGTCACCCGCCCCGGCGCGACCCGCGCGGCCAGATCGGCCGTGATGGTCCCCGGCCCGGCACCCACGTCCAGAACGTCCAGCCCGGCGCGCAGCTCGGGGATCAGATAGGCGGCGGAGTTCTCGACGGTTCGCCACGCGTGCGAGCGCAGGACGGACTCGTGGTGTCCGTGGGTGTAGACGGCGGTCTCGTGCGGGGCGGACGACGCGGTCCTGCCGGTTCCGGCTCTGTCGGCGTGAGGCATGGCTGGGCTCCCAGGGCTGAGTGGGTGCGGTGGTGTGTGCTGCGTGGTGCGGTGTGGTGCGTGGTGATCACCGTACGCCGATCATTCGCATCATGAGACCTCGTTCTCGATATGTGGACGCTCCCTCTGAACAGGCCGTACAGGAAGGGGAGTTCAGGGAAGGGGAGTTCAGGGAAGGGGGGCTCGGGAAAGGGGGCTCAGGAAAAGGGAGTTCAGGCGACGCCGGGCTGCCGGTGCCACTCCCATCTCCGCTCCCCGTCCTCGAACGCCTCCGTCGGCTCCAGGCCGGCCGCCCGTGCCACCGCCGCCGAGGCGTGGTGGTCCGGGTGGACCTGCGCGACCAGGGTCGGCACGGCCTGCTCGCGGAGCCAGGCCGCCAGGGTCGTCGCGGCTTCGCGGGCCAGGCCTCGGTGTTGCCAGGCGGTGCCGAGGACCCAGGCGATCTCGGCGGCGTCGGACGTCACCGTGGCCTGGACGGTGCCGATCGCCGCGCCGTTCTCGCGCAGTCGCAGCACCCAGTTGCACCAGGCTGCCGAGCGGGGGTCCGGCGGGCCGGCCAGGAGACGGACGTAGCGGGCGCGGAGGGCGGGTTCGGGGAGCGGCGCGCCGCCGATGAAGGTGTGGAGGGCGGGGTCGGCGAGGGCCTCGGCCATCTCCGGGGCGTGGTCGGGGCGGAGCGGCTCCAGGTCGAGGCGGGCGCTGCGCAGCGGGACGGCGGTGAGCAGGGTCAGGTCGGGTGCGGTCATCCGTACAGGCTGCCCCATGGCCTCGTATGACGCCGAGGTGCCGCGACTTGACGGAGCCTTACGTGACGGGCCGGTGAACGGGCCGCCCGCGCCCCCACCTCGCCCCTACCCTGACCCACATGACTGCCCCCGCCCGCCGTACCCTCCTCAAAGCGCTCGCCGCCGCGCCCGCCCTGTCCGCGCTCGGAACCGTCCCGGCCGCCGCAGCCTCCGGCATCGTCAAGCCGCTGCCGGCCGAGTACTTCACGATCCGCGGTACCAACGCCGAGGCGCGTTACGAGTCCTTCGCCGACACCGGCCTGCTCACGCCCAACGCGCGCTTCTTCGTCCGCAACCACACCTCCACCCCCGTCCTCGACGCCGCCGACTGGCGTCTCACCGTCTGGGGCGACGGGCTGCACGGCCGCAGTCCCGTGCATTTCGGCTACGGACAGCTGCGCGACCTGCCCGCCGTCACCCGGACGGCTGTCATCGAGTGCGCGGGGAACGGCCGCAGCCTCTACGCCGCCCAGCAGGGCGAGACGGTCACCGGCACCCCCTGGACGCTCGGCGCGATCGGCGCCGCCCGCTGGCGCGGCGCGCGGCTCTCGGACGTGCTGCGGCTCGCCGGGATCGCCTCCGACGCCGTCGACGTGATGCCGCGCGGCCTCGACGACGAGTACGTCACCGGCGGCGTCAGCCTCGGCCGGGTGCGCCGCCCGCTGCCCGTCGCCAAGGCGCTCGACGACGTGATCCTCGCGTACGAGATGAACGGCGAGCCGCTCCCGTACGACCACGGGCACCCGGTCCGGCTCGTCGTGCCGTCCTGGATCGGCATCGCCTCCATCAAGTGGCTCGGCGACATCGAGGTGTCCCGCACCCCGCTCGCCTCGCCGTGGAACACCGACTACTACCGGATGTTCGGCGAGGCGTATCCGCCCGGCGGCAGCGCCCCGCTCACCCGGCAGACCCTCAAGAGCGCGTACGAGCTGCCCTTCGCCGCCACCCTGGAGGCCGGCCGCACGCACCGGCTCACCGGCCGAGCCTGGTCCGCCCTCGCGCCCGTGCGCCAGGTCGACGTGTCTGTCGACGGCGGCGCCCACTGGCGGCCCGCCCGGCTGCTCGACGCCCCGCGCCCCAACGGCTGGGTCCGCTGGACCGCGCCCTGGCACCCGCACCGCACCGGACCCGCCACCCTGCTCTCCCGGGTGACGGACGCCGCCGGCAACACCCAGCCCGAGCGGGCCGTGCACAACACCCAGGGATACCTCTTCAACGCGATCGTCCGGCACCCCCTCACCTTCGTCTGAGGAGCGAACCCTCCCGAACCTCCGTATAAAGGGCTCTGTAGCGGGCAACTGCGCCGGTACGGAAGTGCGGAGGTTCGGGAGGTTCGGGACATGCGGCAGACCGCCCCGGAGGGCCGCGGCCCGGTGCGATACGGGCCGCCCGCGCCGGAGCCGGGACTCCCCGTGCTGCCCCGCCTCACCGCCGTGCTCGCCGCCGCCGCGGACCGCACCGCCCCCGAACCGCCCGGCGGCGGACCCGTCCTCCGCGAGGCCGCCGCCGGCTACTGGTGGCGGCGCGGCCTGCGCACCCACGCAGAGGACGTCGTCGCCGCGCCCGGCGCCCCGCCCCTGCTCCTCGCCCTGATCGCCGCCCACGGCGGCGACCTGCTGCTGCCCCGGCCCTGCCCCGCCTGGTGGACCCCACAGGCCCGGCTCCTCGGCCGCCCCGCCTACCACGTGCCCACCCCCGCCGAATGCGGCGGCGTGCCCGACCCGTACGCCCTCCTGGAGACCGTCCGCCGGGTCCGTGCCGAGGGCGGCCACCCCCGGCTGCTGCTGCTCTCCGTCGCCGACGACCCCACCGCCACCGTCGCCCCGCCCGAGATCCTCCGCGAGGCGTGCGAGGCGGCCGTCGCCGAGGGGCTGCACATCATCAGCGACGAGACCTGGCGCGACACCCTGCACCGGCCCCAGGACACCGTGCTGCTCAGCCCCGCCGAGATGTGCCCCGACGACGTCACCGTCCTCACCGACCTGGCCGGCGCCCTCACCCCCGCCGCCTGGCCCTGCGCCGTCGCCCGCTTCCCGCCGACCGCCGTCGCCCGCGCCGACGGCTACGGCGACCCCCGGGCCCGTACCCTCGACATCCTCACCGCGCTCGGCGCCCTCGTACCCGGCCCGTTCGCGCCCGCCGCCGCGCACGCCCTCGACGAACCCGAGGACGTGACCGTACGGGCCCGGCTCACCGCCCGCCTGCACGGACGGGTGGCCGCCGCCACCCACCGGGCCGTGCTCGCCGCGGGCGCCCTCGCCCGGCCCCCGCAGGCCGGCCGCCACCTCTACGCCGACCTCGGTCCGCTGCGCGCCGGACTCGCCACCCACGGCGTCACCGACTCCCTCGAACTCGAGAACCACCTCACGGCCCGGCTGGACACCCCGGTGCCCGGCGGCCACCGCTTCGGCGACGAACTCGGCGCGCTGCGCGTCAGGTTCGACACCGCCGCCTTCCTGGGAGCCACCGAAGAGGAACGGACGGAGGCCCTCACCGCCCCGGCCCCCGAGGAACTGCCGCACGTGGCGGCGGCATTGGGCCGCTTCGGAGCCACCCTCGACGAACTCTCCCGACTCTCCCGGTAGCAAGGCCACGTGAAAGAACCGCAGCATTCAGACGGAGGCAGCAGAGATGACGGAACAGACGGCCCGGCCGCCCCGGGCCCCGCACTCCGCCCGCACCCCGCACACCACCGCCGCTCCCCATGCCCCGGACCCCGTCGCTCCCCTTGCCCCGGACCCCGTCGCTCCCGCCCCGCCGCCCTCGTCCGTGCTCCAGCCCGTCGGCCGGCTGCGCCTCGACTGGCCGCGCAGCTTCGCAGACCGGCTCACCGCACCGCTGCCCGGCGTCCGCGCCATGGCCCGGTTCGCCCGCGAGGGCGCCGTCCGCCCCACGCCCGAAGGGCTCCGGGACATCCAGCGGCTGCCCTTCGAGCCCGGCCCGCTGCCCGAGGCCGGGCCGGACACACTCGCCGTCACCTGGGCCGGACACGCCAGCTGGGTCGTCCGGATCGGCGGCCTCACCGTGCTCACCGACCCCGTCTGGTCGCGCCGCATCCTCGGCACACCGGCCCGGCTCACTCCCGTCGGCGTCCGCTGGGAGGACCTCCCGCCGGTCGACGCGGTCGTCATCAGCCACAACCACTTCGACCACCTCGACGCGCCCACCCTGAAACGGCTGCCGCGCCGCACCCCCGTCTTCGTCCCCGCCGGGCTCGGCCGCTGGTTCACCCGGCGCCGGTTCAGCCGGGTCACCGAGCTCGACTGGTGGGAGGCGGCCGAACTCGGCGGCGTACGCTTCGACTTCGTCCCGGCCCACCACTGGTCCAAGCGCACCCTGCGCGACACCTGCCGCTCGCTGTGGGGCGGCTGGGTGCTCCGCGACCGGGCCGGCCGCCGGGTCTACTTCGCGGGCGACACCGGCTACGGCCACTGGTTCGGCGAGATCGGCCGCCGCCATCCCGGCATCGACCTCGCGCTCCTCCCCATCGGCGCCTACGACCCGCGCTGGTGGCTCGGCGACGTCCACACCGACCCGGAGGAGGCCGTCCGGGCCTTCCAGGACCTCGGGGCGCGCCGGATGGCCCCCATGCACTGGGCCACCTTCGTGCTCTCCGCCGAGCCCGTCCTCGAACCCCTCACCCGTGTCCGAGCCGCCTGGGAGAAGGCCGGACTGGCCCGCGAGGACCTGTGGGACCTGGGAGTCGGGGCCTCACGCGTGCTTGTCGCGTGACGCGGCGGGCGTCTCGCCGCGCTGCCGGCGCAGCCGCCGCCACACCGGCGGCACCGCGCTGATCAGCAGCGTCAGCCCCACCGCCGCCACCACGCCCTCCCAGGGTTCGGGGAAGAGCGAACCGCCCAGAATGCCGATGAGCTGGTACGTCGCCGCCCACGCCAGACACGCCGGCAGATCGCCCCGCGCGAACCGCCGCAGCGGCATGCCGGCGAGCAGGCACGCCAGCATCACCGGGATCCGCCCGGCGGGCACGAGCCGGGAGAGCACGAGCACCGACACCTGGTGGCTCTCCAGTCGCTCCTGCGCGTGCGCGAGGCGCTCCGGCGTGACCCGGCCGCGCAGCGACGCCAGCCACCGCGAGCCGCCCCGGGACCGCACCCCGCGCTGCCCCAGCCAGTACAACGCGAGATCGCCCAGGAACGCGGCGCAGGACGCCACCAGGAACACGAAGAGGAGCGAGAGCGGTTCCGTCTGGTGGAAGGCCACCACCGCGGCCGAGCTCACGATCGCGCCGGTCGGCACCACCGGCAGCAGCGCACCGAGCGCGACCAGGAGGAAGAGGGACGGATAACCGACGGCCTGCTGCGTCGACTCGGGCGGCAGCTCCCGCACCGCCGCCACGAGACGGTCGATCACAGGACGCCACCCGACCGGGTCGGCCTGCGGCCACTCGACGGCGTCTGCCTCCCGCGACCCGGCCGCGCCGGTCTCGGCGGCCTGCGGCTACTCGACGGCGTCGGCCTGCGGCCACCCGACCATGCCGGCGTGCGGGTGGTCGGCGGCGTCGGCCCGCGGCCATCCGACCATGCCGGCGTGCGGGTGGTCGGCGGCGTCGGCCCGCGGCCACCTGGCCGCCTCGGCCTGATGCCACTCCAGGGCGTCGCCCTGCCGACGCCCGCCCCCGCCCGCCCGCGGCCGCGTCCCGGCCCGCTCAGTTCTCCGAGCCGGCTTCCGCCCCGCCTCATCGCGCCACCTCCGGCCGGACCCGCTCCCCGTGGCCGAGCAGGTGTACCGCGACCTTCGGGGCGAGCCGGGCCGCGTGGCGGGTGAACTCGTCGCCGGGGGAGTGGAACTCGTGCGGCCGGACCGCGTCCAGGCCGATCGGCCAGTACGTGCCGTAGTGCACCGGCACCGCGGCCGCCGGGGACAGCGCGGCGAGTGCCACGGCGGCCCGGCCCGCGTCGAGGTGGCCCGGTCCGAGGTAGGGGCCCCAGCCGCCGACCGGGAGCAGGGCCACGTCGACCGGGCCGACCGCCTCCGCCATGTCGTCGAACAGTCCGGTGTCCCCGGCGAAGTAGGTGCGGGCCTCGCCCTCCACCACGTAGCCGAGCGCGGGCGAGCGGTGCGGGCCGACCGGGAGCCGGCGCCCGTCGTGCCGCGCGGGCACGGCCCGTACGGTCACGCCCTCGACGGCCACCGCCTCGCCGGGCATGATCTCGGTCATCCGCAGGCCCCGCTCGCGGAGCAGCCGGCGCAGCGCCGGCACGGCACGCGGGGCGCCGCCCGGCACGATCAGCCGGGTGCCCGGGGCGAGCCGGGCCAGGGAGGGCAGATGCAGGTGGTCGGCGTGCAGATGGGAGACGAGGACGGCCTCGGCGCGGGCGGCCTCGGGCGGCGGCGGCGCGCCGCGCCTGCGGCGCAGATGGGCGAGGCGGCGCGCGAAGAGCGGGTCGGTGAGGAAGCGGACCCCGGAGTCCTCGACCGTGCACGTGGCATGACCCCACCAGGTGACCTCCACCGGCGCGCCACCCTCTCCCGTCGCCGCCCGCCGGCCCCGGCCGGGGCTTCCCGGTCAGGACCCTTCCGTAACGAGAGTAAATGTCCGGAGCCGCCGGTGTGGCCGGTCTTCACCGGCCCGACCCCAGTTGGTATACCGGACCCCTCCTCGGGGGCCCGGTGACGCAGTAGGGTCGCTCCATGGACGACGTTCGGGTGGCGGCGATCGCCAGCCTCACCCCGCTCGAAGAGCTCGACGACGACCCCTTTCTGGTCGACACCCGCACCCAGCACGCGATGTGCGACCGCTGGGCCGGTGACAAGGGCTACACGGTGACGCGAAAGCTGTTCTGCTACGGCATCAGGCCCGATCACGAGGCACTGTGGTCGGACGTCGACGAGGGTGCCGTGAACCTCTTCGTCGCGCCGAACGAGCGGGTGCTCGCCCGCGCGTTGACAGACGTGCCGCGCTTCTTCGACGAGTGCGCGCGGCGCGGGGTGCGCCTGGAGACCGCGGGCTTCGACGAACCCGCGTACGACGCGCCGATGAAGGCGGGGGTGCACCGCAGGCTGTCGATGCCCACCGCCGGGTACGACGGCTCCTGAGGCGGCGCTCGCCTCCCTGCCCGTTGTCCCCATCGTCCCCATCGCGGCGGAAGTCCGGGCCCGTTGTGCCACGCTTGAGGCAGGAAACGGGTGAAAGGCGAACCGGGCGTGGGTGAGCGGTGTGGGTGAGCGGCGTGGGTGACAGGCGCGGGGGTCCCGGCCGCTGGCGGAGCGCGGGGAGCGCGCTGCTGCGGGTCGTCACGGTGTGGGCGGTGTCCACCCTCACCATGCTCGTCCTGGCCGGACTGCTGCCCGACTTCCAGCTGCAGTCCGCCGACGGCGACAGCGTCACCCAGATCGCGCTCACCGCCGCCTGGGGCGCGGGCGCCTTCGGTCTGCTCTCCGCGCTCGTCTGGCCGCTGCTCGTGCGCGCCCTGCTGCTCGTACCCGCCCTGGTGCTCGGCCTGTTGGCGTTCTTCCTCAACGGCTCGCTGCTGCTCCTCGCGCTCCGGCTGATCCCCGACGGGGGCGGCGCCGCCACCCCCGAGACCGCCGTCGTGGTGGCCGCGGTGATGTCCGCCGTCGCCTCGGCGACCTCCACCGCGCTGGCCGTCCGCGACGACGAGGCCTACCGGCGCCGGATCTACCGGCTCACCGACCGCAAACGCCCCCGGGTCGCCTGCGAGGGCGCCGAGACCGTGCCCGGCACCGTCTTCCTCCAACTCGACGGCGTCGGCCACCGGGTGCTCACGGACGCCGTCGCCGCCGGCCGGATGCCCACGGTCGCCGACTGGCTCGCCCGCAGCCACACCCTCACCCCGTGGCGCACCGACTGGTCCAGCCAGACCGGCGCCAGCCAGCTCGGCATCCTGCACGGCTCCAACGAGGACGTGCCCGCCTTCCGCTGGTACGAGAAGGACACCGGCCGGCTCATGGTCTCCAACCGGCCCGCGAGCGCCGTCGAGCTCCAGCGCCGCGCCGTCGAGCGCACCGGCGACGGCGGGCTGCTCACCGTCGACGGGGCCTCCCGCGGCAACCTCTTCAGCGGCGGCGCCGACCAGCTCGCGCTCGTCCTGTCGATGGCCGCCCGCAGGGGCCGCCGCAACCGCTCGCGCGCCGGCTACTTCGCGTACTTCTCCGACGCCGCCAACGCCGTCCGCACCGCCGGCTCCTTCGTCGCCGAGGCCGTCCGGGAGATGGGCCAGGCGGTCCGCGCCCGGCTGCGCCGCGAGTCGCCGCGGGTCTCGCGCGGCGGGCTCTACCCCTTCGTACGGGCCTTCGCCACCGTCGTCGAGCGGGACGTCGTGGTCGCGGCCGTGATGGGCGACATGCTCGCCGGGCGCACCGCCGTCTACGCCGACCTGGTCGCCTACGACGAGGTCGCCCACCACTCCGGGCCGCGCGGCCGCGACACCGACCAGGTCCTCGGCCGGCTCGACCGGGCGCTCGCGCTGATCGCCAAGGTCGCCGAGCACGCGCCCCGCCCGTACCGGATCGTGCTCCTCTCCGACCACGGGCAGAGCCCGGGGGAGACCTTCGAGGCCGCCTACGGGCTGACGCTGAAGGAGCTCGTCCGGGCCGGCTGCGGGCTGCCCGTGCCGCGCCGGCCGCGCCGCCGGGTGCGCCGTCCGCGCCGGGGGCGCCCCGGGACGGAGTCCGGGGGCGGCTCGGAGGCCCGCGACGCGGCCCGCGAAGCGCTGCGCAGCGCCCTGCACCGGCCGGTGGACGAGGCGGACGAGGCCGGCGCGGAAGGGCAGGAGGCGGCGGCCGTGGCCGCGGCCCGGGCGCCCGCACCGGTCGTCCTCGCCTCCGGCAACCTCGGTCTGGTCTCCTTCCCCGGCGTGCCGCACCGGATGACCCGTGAGGAGATCGACCGGCTCCACCCGGCGCTGCTCCGCACCCTCGCCACGCACCCGGGGATCGGCTTCCTGCTGGTGGCGAGCGAGGCGCACGGCTCGGTGGTGCTGGGCCGCGACGGCGGTGAACTCGTCGAGGTGCCGCTCTCCCGCCTCGCCGACGACGAGGGACCGCTCGCCGGCCTCGGCCCGGGCGCCGCGGACGCGGTGCGGCGCACCGACGGCTTCCCGCACGTCGCGGACATCATGGTCAACTCGAGGTACGACCCCGAGGCCGGCACCGTGCACGCCTTCGAGGAGCAGATCGGCTCGCACGGCGGCCTGGGCGGCGAGCAGACGCAGCCCTTCCTGCTCTGGCCGCGCGAGCTGACACCGCCGCCGGCGGATCTGGTGGGTGCGGAGCAGGTGCACCAGGTGCTGCGGGGCTGGCTGCGGGAGAGTCAGGGCCCTCAGGTGCCGCTGGAGATTTCCCCGTCGAGCGAGGACGCGGAAGCATTTCTTCCGGTCGAGGGGCCCGCCGTACGGGACAAACACGGGTGATTTGGAGCGTCGTCCCGCCATCCGGACCATGGTGGCGTTTGTACGACGAGAGGCGCACCACCCCCCATGAGCACGGCCACGACCGCACCCCCCACCCCCCACCTGGAACGGGACCCGCAGCCCCGCAACCACGCCCGCCGCTTCGGGCTCCCCGTCGCGACCGCCCTGGTCATGGGCAACATCATCGGTGGCGGCATCTTCCTGCTCCCCGCCTCGGTCGCCCCGTTCGGCACCATCAGCCTGGTCGCCTTCGGCGTGCTCACCCTCGGCGCCATCGCCCTCGCGCTCGTCTTCGGCCGGCTCGCCCGCCGGCTCCCGCAGACCGGCGGCCCCTACGTGTACGCCCGCGCCGCCTTCGGTGACTTCGCCGGTTTCCTGGCGGCCTGGTCGTACTGGATCACGGCCTGGGTCTCCAACGCGGCCCTCGCCGTCGCCGCCGTCGGCTACCTCGACGTGCTCGTGCCGGTCCACGAGTCCAAGCTCGCCACCATCGCCGCCGCGCTCGCCTTCCAGTGGCTGCCCGGCCTCGCCAACCTGGCCGGCACCCGGTACGTGGGCGCGGTGCAGGTCGTCGCGACCGTGCTGAAGTTCGTGCCGCTGCTCGTCGTCGCGGTCGGCGGGCTCTTCTTCTTCGATCCGGCCAATCTCGGCCCGTTCCAGGCGAGCGGCGGCAGCCCGCTCGGCGCGGTCTCCGCCTCCGCCGCGATCCTGCTCTTCAGCTACCTGGGCGTCGAGTCCGCCGCCGTCAGTGCCGGCGAGGTCCGCGACCCGCGCCGCAACGTCGGCCGCGCCACCGTCCTCGGCACCCTCGGCGCCGCCGCCGTCTACCTGCTCGGGACGCTCTCCGTCTTCGGCACCGTCGCCCACGACAGGCTGGTGCACTCCGCCGCGCCGTTCTCCGACGCCACGAACATCATGTTCGGCGGCTCCTGGGGCGGCGCCGCCGTCGCCTGCATGGCCATGGTCAGCATCCTCGGCGCGCTCAACGGCTGGACCCTGCTCAGCGCCCAGGCCCCCTACGCGGCCGCCCGCGACGGCCTGTTCCCGAAGGTCTTCACCGTCAAGCGGCGCGGTGTCCCCACGGTCGGCGTCGTCGTCACCGTCGTCCTCGCCTCGCTCCTGACGGTCTACAACTACACGGCCGGCACCAAGGGCGTCTTCGAGATCCTGGTCCTCGTCACCACCTTCACGGCCACCGTGCCCTATCTGCTCTCCACCGCCGCGCAGATCCACTTCCTGCTCTCCGGGCAGCGCGAGAAGGTCTCCCGCGCCCGTCTCGCCCGCGACGGCGTCCTCGCCCTCGCCGCCTTCGGCTTCTCGCTGTGGCTGGTCGCGGGATCCGGCTACGCGGCCGTCTACCAGGGCGTGCTCTTCCTCTTCGTCGGCGTCCTCGTGTACGCCGTGATGGCCGCCCGCAAGGCCCGCGCGGCCGGCGCGACCTCGCGGCCGGCGGAGACCGGGGACGAGGCCGGGGACACGCCCGGGACCCCCGAGCTCCGGGAGCTGCCGCAGGGGTGACCCCGGATGGGGTGAAATCGGGGCCGATCAGGTGGTCCCGGCCGTCGCGCCGGGCAGTACGGATCACCGTGAGGCCCCTCGTCCGGTGCGCGCTCGCGGTGCTGCTCGTGCTCGCCGCGCTGCTCGGCGCGGGCACCGGCGCCGGAGCGGTGACCACGCCCGCCGAGGCCGAGACACGCGGCGTCAGCGCGGCCGCCGACCCGGGCGCGGAGACCCACGACGCCGCCGAACAGCACGAGGCGACCGCTCCCGTACGAGGCGTACGGCGTCCGGCGCCGCCCCCGCGGACCGGGAGTGCGGCGCCCGGCAGCACCCCCGCACCCCTTCCCGTACCGTCCCCGCACGGTCCGCGAGCCGAAGCTCCCCGGTCGACGGTGATGCGGTGCTGAGAGGCCCCGGCCTCCCAGCACCCCCCGTCACCCCTCCACCGCAAGGAGCTTCGCCATGCCCACCGACCCCTTCGCCGTGCTCAACGCCCTGCTGCGCGCGGAGGCCGCGCGCCAGGACCGCCGTCCGGGGGCCCGTGCCGAGTCCGGTACCGGGTCCCGTACGGAACCGGAACCGCAGCGCGTGAGCGAAACCGCCGCCCCCGCGGCGTCCACCGGTACCGAACCGGAGGGCCGCACGCACTGATCCGGCGGACCCGGCCCGGACCCGGCGGGTGCTCACGCGCCCGCCCGCGGCTCCGGGACCGGCTCCTCGCGGCCTGCCCGTCGGCCCGTCAGGTGCCGGCCACGCCGGCCGTACGCATCCGGCGGCCGTGCACCGCGACGAGACCGAGCACCGCCAGCGCGAGCAGCGCGAGCGCGAGGAGCGCCGGGACGCGGGCGACCAGCGGCCCGGCGAACAGACAGCACACCCCCGCCACGAGCAGCGCGGTCGGCCGCGGCCCGGACGAGCGCAGCACGATCCCCGCCGCGCCCAGCAGGAACACCCCGACCCCGCCCGTCAGCGACCAGGCCACCGTGCCGTGCAGCGGCTCGGCGAGCCCGTAGTCGGCGGTGTCCGCGACCTGCGTGAGCACCTTCTTCATGCCGAGCGCGACCAGCACCACGCCCGCGACCAGCGGCAGATGGAGGAAGGTGTACACGTCCCGGCCGAACCCGGTCCGCTCGTCGCCGTCCAGGGCGGCGAGCCGGTGTTCGGCCGGCTCCCCGAACCGCCGGAAGTACAGCGCCCACAGTCCGGCCGACAGCAGCAGACCCGCCGCGCACGCCCCGAGCACCGCCACGGTCAGCGGAAAACCGGCCATGCCGACGCCCATCGCCACGATCGACTCGCCGAGGGCGATGATCACGATCAGGCCGTAGCGCTCGGAGAAGTGCCCGGGGGAGTTGATCCGCCAGCCGGACGTGCCCGTCACGTAGATCCCGCCGTAGTCGATGACGACCGCCCCCAGCCACAGCAGCAGCCGGGGCGTCCCGTGGTACGTGCAGCCCAGGAGCAGCAGCGCGAACGGCGGGGCCACGGACAGCAGCGCCGTCCGGCGCAGGGTGCGGTGCAGGGCCGTGTCGCCGGGGCTGGAGATCCAGTACGAGACGAGGTGCAGCACCCGTACGGCGCCGTAGCTGAACACGAACACCAGCGGCGCGGGCAGGCCGCCCGCCGCGTCCGCGAACACCTCGGGCACCGCGAGCGACACCACGAACACCACGGCCATCACCGTGACGAGCACCCCGAGCAGCCCGCCCGCGTCGGCCCGCACCACGTTGCCCAGCCACGAGAAACAGCACCAGCACCACCACAGCAGCGCGAGCACCGTCATACCGCCGACCACCCGCACGGGCGACGGCGCGCTCGCCATCAGCGCCGTGACCTGCGTGATCGCGTACACGAACACGAGGTCGAAGAACAGCTCCGCCGGCGTGACCTTGTGTTCCTCCGCCGTCGCGACCATGTGCGACCGATGCGATCTTCCCTTGCCCGCCACGGTGATTCCCCCTGAAGGCGCCTGTGTGCCGAGGCCGGTGTGATCCGGCCAGCCAGGCGCGAACCCTACCGCCGCCCCGGCGGAGCCATTACCTCCGGCGTAATCGACCCGCGCCGCGGCCCCCGGCATGCTCATCAGTACCGGGTCCCGGGCGGCGCACTCCGTCCGGGCCCCGGGCCCGAACCCGTCACCACAGCGCCTCCCAGGAGGGTGATCCGCCATGTCCCAGGCCCTGCTCGCCGGTCTCTCCCGCACCACCCAGCCGCGGTCCATGGTGCGCCGCTTCCTCGCCCTCGACGCCGTCGTCACCGGCGGCAACGGCCTCGCCTACCTCGCCGCCTCCGGCCCGCTCGGCGAACTGCTCGGCGTCGACCGCGGACTCCTGCTCGAACTGGGCGTCTTCCTCACCGCGTTCGCGGCCGGCGTGGCCTGGCTCGCGAGCCGCCCGCAGCCGCCGGCCCTCGGCGTGAAGATCGTCGTCGACGCCAACCTGCTGTGGGCGGTGCTCAGCGTCGTCGCGCTCGTCGACTGGCTGGCGCCCACCACGGCCGGTACCGTGTGGACGCTGCTCCAGGCGGTCACCGTCGCCGGCTTCGCCGGGCTCCAGTGGTCCGCGCTGCGGGCGGCGACTACTCGGTGACCTGAGCGAGCGACTGCAGGTACGCGACCGTCGCCGGGTCGGCCGGGAGCATCGTCTCGATGGCCAGCTCGGCGACCGTCACGTCCATCGGCGTGTTGAACGTCGAGATCGACGACACGAACGACAGCACGTGCCCGTCGTGCTCGATCCGCAGCGGCAGCGCGAAGTACGGGTACGGCTCCGGATCCTCCCGGTCGCCCGGGTCCGTGGTCCCCTCCGGCAGCGGATACGCCGCCACCTCCTCGTACAGCGCGCGCAGCGCCTCCGAACGCGCCAGCCCGATCTGACGCTCCATCTGGGCGAGCAGATGCCCGCGCCACTCGCGCAGGTTCCGGATCCGCGGCGCGAGACCTTCCGGATGCAGGGTGATCCGCATGGCGTTCAGCGGCGGCGTCAGCAGATGCTCCGGCAGGCCCGCGAGCAGCAGCTGGATGCCCCGATTGGCCGCCACCACCGTGTACGAGCCGTCCACGACGAGCGCCGGATACGGCTCGTAGCCCTGCAGCAGCTGCTCGATGCCCTCGCGCAGCGTCTCCAGCTGCGGGGCGTCGAGCGCGGACTCGGTGTAGCGCGGTGCGTAACCGCCCGCGAGAAGAAGGGCGTTGCGGTCCCGCACCGGCACGTCCAGGTGCTCCGCCAGCCTGAGGATCATCTCCTCGCTCGGCCGCGAGCGGCCGGTCTCGATGAAGGAGATGTGCCGTGCGGAGGAGTCCGCGCGCAGTGCCAGCTCCAGCTGGCTGAGCCGCCGCTGCTCCCGCCAGCCGCGCAGCAGGGGGCCCACGTTCGTGTCGGTCGCGACAGTCGTCATGGGCAGACGGTATCCCAGAGGGGGACCCGGGTACGTTCTCCCGGGGACCGCTCCGACACCATCCAGCACGCCCCGCAACGCCCAGCGCGCCTGATCGGCGCACCTCACGGAGGGAGCACACGTGCCCACTCAGCCCCTGTCGCAGAAGGAGATCGAGGACCGCCTGCGGGAGCTCCCCGGCTGGTCCCTCGACGGCGACCGCATCACCCGCGGCTACGAGCTCGCCGACCACTTCGCCGCGACCGCGCTCGTCGTCCACGTCGCCCAGATCCAGCAGGAGCTCAACCACCACAGCGATCTGACGCTCGGTTACAACACGGTCGCCGTGTCCGTGAACACCCACACGGCCGGCGGGGTCACCGAGAAGGACTTCGAACTCGCCGAGCGCATCGAGGCGGTGGCGCCCGGCCACGGCGCGAGCTGACCGGCCCGACGTACCATCCCCGCATGGGGGAGACGACGATTCTCGACTACGAGGCCGAGGCCGCGCACTACGACGAGACTCGCGGCGGGGTGCCCCGGGCCGCCGCCGCGGCCGACGCCGTGCTGCGGCTGCTGCCGCCCGGCACCCGCACCCTGCTCGACCTCGCCTGCGGCACCGGCCTCGTCACCGAGCGCCTCGCCCGGCCCGGACTCGCCGTGTACGGCGCCGACGCCGCCCACGCGATGCTGCGCACCGCCACGGGGCGCCTCCCCGGCCGGGCGGTGCGTGCCGACGCCCGCAGGCTGCCGCTGCCGGACGGGACGCTCGACGCCGTCAGCGCCGTCTGGCTGCTCCACCTCGTGCCCTTCGCGGCGGAGATCGTCGCCGAGGCGGCCCGGGTGCTGCGCCCCGGCGGAGTGCTCGTCACCACCGTCGACAAGGACGCCGCCCACGACGTCGACAGCGACATCGACGCCGTGCTCCGACCGCACCGCGCGCCCGGCGCGGGCTCCGACCGCGCCGACCGCGTCACCGCCCACGCCGCCGCCCACGGCCTCGTCCCCGCGCCCGGCACCACCTTCACCGGCCACGGCCAGGGCACCACCCCGCGCCGCACCGCCGAGAAGCTGCGCGGCGGCTACTACGCCTCCTGGTTCCGCGGCACCCCGGACGACGTCGACGCCCTGTGCGCCGCCCTCGCCGGCCTCCCGGACCAGGACCGCCCCCGCGCCGACCCCGTATACCGGCTCGCCTGCTACGTCAGGCGCGGCTGAACTCCATCACCCAGTTCACCACCCACTCCTCGCTCCCGGCCGACGCGAACGCCTGCTCCCAGCGGGCCGTCTCCGCACTGATCCCCGACCACCGGAAGCGCACCCGCACCGGCTGCCCCGCGTACTCGTCGTCGCCGAAGAACTCGCCCGTGCCGTCGGCGCCGAACCGCCCGCGCACGGGCGGCTCAAGCCGCCCCGTGCGGCTGTTCGACCAGTTGAGCGTCCACTCGTCGGTCTCCGGCTCGTAGAGCCGCAGGGTCAGCCCGCTGAAGCCCTTCGTGGGGAACACGATCTCGTCGACGTGCGCCCGCCCGTCCCAGAAGAGCCGGCCGGTCGTGTGTCCCTCGAACTCCTCCCAGCCGCTCGCCGGATCGAGGAAGTCGGCGAGCCGGCGGTTGCGGACGGTCCACCCGCCGTCGAGGAAGCCGAAGCCGCCGCCGCTCACGCGCTCGCCCCCGGCCCCGTCGTGCCGGTGGTCAGCGCGTCGCCCAGATAGCCCGGCAGGTCCGGGGTGTCCGGGGCGAGCATGTGCCGCACCCAGGCGTCCCGTTCGTGACCGAGCGGCCCCAACTCCCAGACGCAGCCGATCCAGTTGCGGACGGAGGGATCGCTGCGGACGAAGTGGGCCGGATCCAGGTCCGGGCAGTCCAGGGCCGGTTGGCCCGCGGCTGCGCCCGCGAAGTGCAGCACGTTGTCCCAGGTCCAGCTGTAGACGTTGAGGTACGCTCCGGTGTCGCCGCCCCGGTGCAGCACCACGAAGCTCGCCGGCGGGGTGTCGTCCGGCTCCGGGAACAGCTCGGGAAGCACGGCGTAGGCCGCCTTCTCCACCTCGGGCTCGATGCCCGCCGAGCCGAGGGCGGGGACGTGGTAGCGCTTGACGTGCCGGCCGGCGATCTCGACCGGCGGCAGGACGATCAGGTTCTTCTCGTGGAAAGCCATGTCTGGACTGTAGGAAGGCTTCACTGACATCTTGTGTCAGTGAAGTCCAGCCGTCTTCTGACGATCCTGCTGCTGCTCCAGACCCGCGGCCGGATGACCGCCGCGCAGCTCGCCGAGGAGCTGGAGGTCTCCGTCCGCACCGTCTACCGCGACGTCGAGGCGCTGCACGCCGCCGGAGTGCCGCTGTACGGGGACGCCGGGCACCGCGGCGGCTACCAGCTGCTCGCCGGCCGCCGCTCGCTGCTCACCGATCTGTGCACGGGCGAGGCCGAGGCGCTCGTGCTCGCCGGGCTGCCGGTCGCCGCCCAGGCGCTCGGTCTCGGCGGCCACTTCGCCGACGCCCAGCTCAAGCTGCGGGCCGCCCTGCCGGCGCCGTTGCGCGAGCACGTGGACCGGCTGCGCACCCGCTTCCACATCGACGCCCCCGGCTGGTACGAGGAGGAGAGCGAGACGCCGTTCCTGCCGCACCTCGCCGACGCCGTCCGCACGGGGAGGGTGTTCGCCGTGCGCTACCGGCGCTGGAAGGAGCCCACCGACGTCGACCGGCGGCTCGCCCCGTACGGCCTGGTGCTCAAGGCCGGCCGCTGGTACCTGGTCGCCGGGAGCGCTCCGGGACCCGAGCGCGGGAGCGGGTCCGGGGGTGTGCCCGGGAGCGGGTCCGGGGGCGTATCCGGGAGCGCGTCCGGGCCGCGCACCTATCGCGTCGACCAGATCCTCGACCTCACCGTCACCGACGAAGAGGCCGTCATTCCCGAGGACTTCGACCTGGCCGCCCACTGGCGGGACAGCCAGGCCGACTTCCACGCCCGGCTCCACCGGGGCGAGGCCGTCGTCCGGATCTCGCCGCGCGGCGCGGCACGCCTCACCGGCGCCGCAGCCCGCGCGCTCGCCGAGAACGGCACCCCCGAGCCCGACGGCTGGACCCGGTGCACGCTGCCCGTCGAGGGCCCCGAGCACGCCCACGACAGCCTGCTCGCGCTCGGCACGGAGGTGGAGGTCCTCGCGCCCGAGGACCTCCGCGAACGGATCGCCGCCACCGTGCGGACCCTGGCCGCCCGCTACTCCTGAGCGAACGCGCGGGCCGCGTAGGCGGAGAAGTCGCGCGGCTCGCGGCCCAGCACCCGCTTCACCCCGTCCGTGACGGGGGTGTTGTGACCGTCGAGCAGCATCGCGAACAGGTCGGCCAGCCAGGCTGCTTCCTCCTCCGGCATCCCGAACCCGCCCAGCATGCCCGCGAATTCGCCCGCGCTCATCGGCGCATAGGCGACCGGGCGCCCGGAGGCCCGCTCGATCTCCGCCGCGATCTCGGCGAAGGTCAGCGCCCGCGGTCCGGTCACCTCGTGCACGAGACCGGCGTGGCCGTCCTCCACCAGCGTCGCCACGATCACCTCCGCCAGGTCGTCGGCGTCGACGAACGGCTCCGCCGTGTCGCCGCCCGGCAGCGCGATGGTGCCGGCCGCGACGCCCTCCGCGAACAGTCCCTCGTCGAAGTTCTGGGAGAAGAACGAGGCCCGTACGACGGCGAGTTCGGCGTCGCCGACGGCCTCCCGCAGCGCTTCCTCCGCGCCCACCGCCGCCGGCTCGCCGCGGCCGGACAGCAGCGTGAGCCGTCGCACCCCGTGCGCCGCCGCCAGCTCGCCGAAGGCCTTCATCGCCTCCACCGCGCCGGGCGCGGCGAGGTCCGGGTAGTAGTTCACGTACGCGGTGTCCGCGCCGGCCAGGGCCGGGGCCCAGGTGTCGGCGTCCTCCCAGTCGAAGCGCGTCGCGCCGGACCGGGACCCGGCCCGCACCCGTACGCCCCGCTCCTCCAGGAGGCGCGCCACCCGGCGCCCGGTCTTGCCGGTCGCGCCCGTCACCAGAACCGTCCGGGCCTCGTCCGTCCGGGCCTTGTCCGTCTGCGCGTTGGACGTCGCAGTGTTGGCCGTGGTCGCGTCGGCCGTGGTCGTGTCGGCCGTGGTCGTGTTGTCCTTGTTCGTCGTCATGGCTCAAGAGTCGCGGTCGCGGCGCTCGTGTCCCATGCTCCATCGGCTCACCCGCATACGCGTGCGTCCATGCCCGGCCATGCCGTCTACGCTGGCCGCCATGGACGCACTCGCCGGTCTCCTCGACGGTCCCCGGGCCAAGGGAGCCGCCATCCTGCGCATGGTGATGGCCCCGCCGTGGGCCGTACGGATCGAGGACGGCGCCCCGCTCTGCCTCATGTGCGTGACCGACGGCGAGGCCTGGATCGTGCCCGACGGCGGCCCGCCCGTGCTGCTGCGTCCCGGCGACATCGCCGTCGCCCGCGGCCCCGAGCCCTACACCGTCGCCCACGCCGCCGACGCCCCGCCCACCGCCGTCATCGGCCCCGGCGGCGTCTGCGCCACCCTCAGCGGGGAGCCGCTGGAGGAGTCGATGTGCCTGGGCGTACGGAGCTGGGGCAACGCCGCCGACGGCGGCACCACCGTCCTCGTCGGCACGTACACGCTGGCCGGAGAGGTCGGGCGGCGGCTGCTCGACGCGCTGCCGGACCTGCTCCATCTGCCGGGTGACGTGTGGAACTGCCCGCTCATGCCCTTCCTCGACGAGGAGATCTCCCGCGAGGACCCCGGCCAGAGCGTCGTCCTCGACCGGGTCCTCGACCTGCTGCTCATCGCCGCCGTGCGCGAGTGGTTCTCCCGGCCCGGGGCCGCCGCGCCCGCCTGGTACCGGGCGATGGGCGACCCCGTCGTCGGCCGGGCACTGCGCCTCCTGGAGAACGAGCTCGCCCGCCCCTGGACCGTCGCCTCCCTCGCCGACCGGACCGGCGTCTCCCGGGCCGCGCTCGCCCGCCGTTTCACCGACCTCGTGGGGGAGCCGCCGATGGCGTACCTCACCGGTCGGCGCATCGCCCGTGCCGCCGAGCTGCTGCGGCAGACGGACGCCACCGTGGAGTCGGTCGCCCGCCAGGTCGGCTACAGCAGCGCTTTCGCGCTGAGCGCCGCCTTCAAGCGGGTGCACGGGATCAGCCCGCAGGAGCACCGCGGGCGCCGCTGACAAGACGGGGCACGAGACGGGGCACAGACGGGGCACTGTGCCGGGACGGCGGCCGGGCGTTTGCCGGAACGGCAAGTTTTCTCGCGTTACCGGCACGGGCGGCGCACGCTGTCCCCATGAGCGCACACGACGGGACCCACGACGGGCACAGGCACGGACAGGGCCACCAGCAGGGCCACGGGCACGGACGGCGACACGGGCACGGACACGGCTCCGGCCGGGACCACGACCACACCGACCTCGACTGGGCCGAGCTGGCCCCGCTGCTCACCCGGCAGGCAGAGACCCAGAGCCCCCTGTACACGGAGGCCGCCGCCTGGCTCGCCTCCCTCGCCCCGGCCGGCGGGGTCCGCCGGGTCCTCGACGTCGGCAGCGGCCCCGGCGTCGTCACCGCGCTGCTCGCCGAGGCGTTCCCCGAGGCCGAGGTCGTCGCCGTCGACGCCACCCCGGAACTCCTCGCCCTCGCCCGCGAGCGCGCCGACGCCCGCGGACTCGGCGACCGGGTCGCCACCCTGCGCGCCGAACTCCCCGAGGACTTCGGCACGCTCGGCACCGCCGACCTGATCTGGGCCAGCCACTCCCTGCACCACATCGGTGACCAGCGGGCGGCCCTCGTCTCCTTCGCCGAGGTGCTGAACCCCGGCGGTGTCATCGCCCTCGCCGAGGGTGGCCTGCCCGCCCGCCACCTGCCGTGGAACGCGGGCGTCGGCCGCCCCGGCCTGGAGGCCCGCATCGACGCCGCGCACGCCGACTGGTTCGGCGAGATGCGGGCCGCGCTGCCCGACAGCAAGGAGGAGATCGACGACTGGGCCGCCCTGCTGACCGCCGCCGGGCTGACGCCCAGCGGCACCCGCAGCTTCCTCACCGACGTGCCCGCGCCGCTGCCGGACGCCGTACGCGCCCAGGTCGTCGCCCACTACACGCGCCTGCGCGAGGGCCTGGCCGAGCGCGTGGCGGACGACGACCGCGCCGCCCTCGACCGGCTGCTCGACCCGGCCGACCCGCTCTCCCTGCACCGCCGCCCGGACGTCTTCCTGCTGACGGCCCGTACGGTCCACACGGCGCGACGGGCCGGCTAGGGGGTGTCTTGTCGATCAGGCCGGATCAGGGAGCGGCGTCTGGTGCCGTGCATCGCAAGGCGGAGGAGGGAGTCCATGCGGAGCATCGGCGACCGACGACAACGCGGCGAGGCGCGGTGCCAGGCGTCGCGAGCCCGGCATGATCGGCGAGACACCCCCTAGGGACAGTCCGGCATTCGGGCGCCCGGTCAGGCGCCCATGTTGAACTCGGCTGGGTTCGGGCCGAGGCGGCGGCCCTCGTCGAGCGCGGCGATCCCGGCCAGGTCCTCGGCGTCGAGCTCGAAGTCGAAGACGTCGATGTTCTCCCGGATCCGGGACGGCGTCACCGACTTCGGGATCACCACGTTCCCCGTCTGGAGGTGCCAGCGCAGCACCACCTGGGCGGGGGTGCGGTCGTGCTTCTGCGCGATCGCCACGATCGCCGGCACCTCCAGGAGGCCCCGGCCCGAGCCGAGCGGCGACCACGCCTCGGTCGCGATGCCGAGCCGGGCGTGCACCGCGCGGCTCTCGGCCTGCTGGAGCTGCGGGTGCAGCTCGATCTGGTTGACGGCGGGCACGACCTCGGTCTCGCCGATCAGCCGCTCCAGGTGCTCGGGCAGGAAGTTCGACACGCCGATGGCCTTCGCCCGGCCGTCGGCCAGGATCTTCTCGAACGCCTTGTACGTGTCGACGTACGCGTTCTTCGCCGGCACCGGCCAGTGGATCAGGTACAGGTCCACGTACTCGAGGCCGAGCCGGGCGAGGGAGGCGTCGAAGGAGCGCAGCGTCGAGTCGTAGCCCTGCTGGCTGTTCCACAGCTTGGTGGTGACGAACAGCTCCTCGCGGGGCAGGCCCGAGGCGGCCAGCGCCTTGCCGGTGCCCGTCTCGTTCTCGTACGCCGCTGCCGTGTCGATGGAGCGGTAGCCGGCCTCCAGGGCCGTGGCGACGGCCCGCTCGGCCTCGTCGTCCGCGACCTGCCAGACGCCGAAGCCGAGCTGCGGCATCTGCACGCCGTTGTTGAGCTTGAGGAAGGGCACCTTGTTATCCGTGCTCACGAGAGGCGGATCCTTACGTCGTCGGGGTCGTCAGGGGTACTCCTGCCAGCGTCAACGATCACCGTGGTGATCGCATTCCGCAGCGGCGACGATGCGGACGGATCATCGGAACGGATCAGCGGTACAGCGCCTCGACCTCCGCCGCGTACGCCTGCTCGATCGCCTTCCGCTTCAGCTTGAGGGAGGGCGTGAGCAGCCCGTGCTCCTCGCTGAACGGATGCGCCAGGATCCGGAACGTGCGGATCGACTCCGCCTGCGACACCCGGGTGTTCGCCGCCACCACCGCCCGCCGGATCTCCGTCTCCAGGGCCGCGTCGTGCACCAGCTCCGCCGGTGGCAGCGGCGGCCGGTTCTGCATCGACAGCCAGTGCTCCACGGCCTCCTGATCGAGTGTCACCAGGGCGGCGACATAGGGCCGGTCGTTGCCGACCACGATGCACTGCGCCACCAGCGGATGTGCCCGTACCCGCTCCTCCAGGCCGGCCGGCGAGACGCTCTTGCCGCCCGAGGTCACCAGGATCTCCTTCTTCCGCCCGGTGATCGTCAGATAGCCGTCCTCGTCGAGCACGCCCAGGTCGCCGGTGGCCAGCCAGCCGTCGTTCAGGACCGCCTGGGTGGCCTGCGCGTTGTTCAGGTAGTTGGAGAAGATGTGACCGCCGTGCAGCCACACCTCGCCGTCCTCCGCGATGTGCACGGTCGTGCCCGGCACGGGCTGGCCGACCGTCCCGTACTTGGTGCGCTCGGGTGGGTTCGCCGTCGCCGCCGCGGATGACTCCGTCAGGCCGTACCCCTCGTAGATCGTGATGCCCGCGCCCTCGAAGAACAGACCGAGCCGCCGGTCCATCCCCGAGCCGCCCGACATCGCGTGCCGCACCCGGCCGCCGAGCGCCTCGCGGACCTTCACGTACACCGTCTTCTCGAAGAACTGGTGCTGCATCCGCAGCGCGGCCGACGGCCCCGGGCCGATCCCGAACGCCTTGTGCTCCATCGCCTCCGCGTAGCGCACCGCCACGTCCACGGCCTTGTCGAACGGGCCCCGCTTGCCGTCGCCCTCGGCCTTGCGGCGGGCGGCGTGCAAGACCTTCTCGAAGATGTACGGCACGGCGAGCACGAAGCTCGGGCGGAACGCCTGCAGGTCCGGCAGCAGCTCGGCCGCGGCGAGCACCGGCTGGTGCCCCAGCTTCACCCCGCCCCGGATCGCCGCCACCTCCACCATCCGCCCGAAGACGTGGGCGAGCGGCAGGAAGAGCAGGGTGGAGGCCTCGTCACCGGGCTTGGAGCGGAAGACCGGCTCCCAGCGGCCGATCACCATGTCCGACTCGAACATCAGGTTCGAGTGCGTGATCACGCAGCCCTTGGGGCGGCCCGTGGTCCCCGAGGTGTAGATGATCGTCGCCACCGACTCGGGCGTCACCGCCCGCCGGTGCCGGTGCACCACGTCCTCGTCGATCTCCGCGCCCGCCGCGGTCAGCTCGGCGACCGCGCCGTCGCCCGAGTCCAGCTGCCAGAGCCGCTGCAGCCGGGGCAGCCGGTCGATCACCGAACCGATCGTCATCGCGTGGTCCTCGTGCTCCACCACGCACGCCGTCACCTCGGCGTCGTGCAGCATCCACAGCACCTGCTCGGCGGACGACGTCGGATAGACCGGCACCGGCTGGGCGCCCAGCGTCCACAGCGCGAAGTCGAACAGTGTCCACTCGTAGCGGGTGCGCGACATGATCGCGACCCGGTCGCCGAACCGCACTCCCTGCGCGATCAGCCCCTTCGCCAGCGCCAGGACCTCGTCGCGGAACGCGGCCGCAGGCACGTCCCGCCACTGTCCCTCGGCGTCCTTGCGCCCGAGCACGACCCGATCCGGTTCGAGCTCGGCGCGGTCGAACACCACGTCCGCAAGACCGCCGACCTGTGGCGCCGCCTCGACGGGCGGCACGGTGAACTCGCGCACTGGCCTGCTCCCTCGCCCCGCTCGATCTCGCGCTCCGTACGGCGCGGGTGAACCTACCCCACGCCGCAGCCGGACGGGAGGGGCTTCACCAAGCCGCGACATTGCGCGTCGCGGCAGGTCAGCACCGGGAGGCCGGGCAAGAGGGGGCCTCCCGGGGCCCGTTGTGTGACCGCCGGTAAGCCCTGGTGGGAGGGAATCTCCACGGAATCTGTACGGGCTGATCACGGGACGACGCGGCTACGTGCCGGGCGCGCGGCGGCCATGTGTCATGCCGAGGCCCGCCGCGCGGCGGCCATGTGTCGTGCCGGGGTCCGCCTCCCGGAGGCTACGTGTCGTGCCGGGGTCCGCCGCGCGGGCGCTGGAGGCGGTCGCCGCCCGCCAGGATCGCCGCGGCCAGCGCGTCCGCCGCGTCCTGGGTCGTCCCGCGCCGCCGTCCCTTGCGCAGCACGAAGTCGACCGCGCCCAGCTCCGGGAGGCCCGCCCGGGCCGGCAGTTCGACGAGGCCGGGCGGCATCAGGCCCCGGGTGTGGGCCATCACGCCCAGCCCGGCCCGGGCCGCCGCCACGTTGGCGCTCAGGCTCGTGCTCGTACACGCGATCCGCCACGGCCGGCCCTGCGCCTGCAGCGCCTCGAAGGCGCGGGCGCGGCTGATGCCGGGCGGCGGGAAGACGATCAGCGGCACCGGGCGGTCCGGGTCGAGGCGCAGCCGGGGCGCGCCGATCCACACCAGCGTGTCCTGCCAGACCAGCTCCTCGCCGCCCAGCTCCGGCTGGTCGCCGCGCCGCTTGGCCAGGATGAGGTCGAGCCGGCCCGCTTCGAGCCGGGCCTGCAGCGTGCCCGAGAGCTCGACCGTCAGCTCCAGGTCGACCTCCGGGTGCTCGCGCCGGAAGCCCTCCAGGATCTCCGGCAGGCGGGTCGCCACGAAGTCCTCCGACGCGCCGAACCGCAGCCGGCCGCGCAGCCGCGTTCCCGTGAAGAAGGCCGCCGCCCGCTCGTGCGCCTCCAGGATCGAGCGGGCGAAGCCGAGCATCGCCTCGCCGTCCTCGGTCAGCTCCACGCCGTGCGTGTCGCGGACGAACAGGGGCCGGCCGGTCGCCTCCTCCAGGCGCCGCACATGCTGGCTGACCGTCGACTGGCGCAGGCCGAGCCGCCGGGCGGCCTGCGTGAAGCTCAGCGTCTGCGCGACGGCCAGGAAGGTGCGCAGCTGGGTCGGCTCGTACACACCCCGACGATAGCGCCGGAGGGAGTCGTTATCGCGGTTCGTGATGACAGTCAGTGCGCTGTACGGGATTCCCGATCGCCCGGCCGTCCACCACGATGGACGGATGAGCCCCCGTACGTCCGCCCGCCCGCGCCGGTCCCTGCTGCCGTCCTGGCTGCCGATCGACCCGTACATCCTGGCGCTGCTCGCCACGGTCGGTGTCGCCGCGCTCCTGCCGGCCTCCGGGGCGGCGGCGACGGTCGCGAGCGGCGCCTCGACGGGTGCGGTCGCGCTGCTCTTCTTCCTCTACGGGGTACGGCTCTCGACCCGCGAGGCGCTCGACGGCCTGCGGCACTGGCGGCTCCACGTCACCGTCCTGGCCTGCACCTTCCTGCTCTTCCCGGTGCTCGGGCTCGCAGCGCGCGGGCTGGTGCCGACGGTCCTGACCCCGGACCTCTACAACGGATTCCTCTTCCTCTGCCTGGTGCCGTCGACCATCCAGTCCTCGATCGCCTTCACCTCGATCGCCCGCGGCAACGTGCCCGCCGCGATCTGCGCCGGCTCGTTCTCCTCCCTCGCCGGCATCGTCCTCACGCCGCTGCTCGCCGGCCTGCTCCTCGGGCACGGCGCGGGCGGCTTCTCGGCCGACTCGATGCTGAAGATCGTGCTCCAGCTGCTCGCACCGTTCCTCGCCGGGCAGTTCACGCGCCGCTGGGTAGGGGGGTTCGTCACGCGGCACAAGAAGGTCCTCGGTCACGTCGACCGGGGCTCCATCCTGCTCGTCGTCTACACCGCCTTCAGCGAGGGCATGACCCGCGGCGTCTGGCACCTGGTGACCCCGGCCCGGCTCGGGCTGCTGCTCGTCGCCGAGGCGGTGCTGCTCGCCGTGATGCTGGCCCTGACCTGGTACGGCGCCCGTCGCCTCGGCTTCGGCCGCGAGGACCGGATCGCCATCCAGTTCGCCGGCTCCAAGAAGAGCCTGGGCGCCGGCCTCCCCATGGCCAGCATCCTCTTCGGCCCCCAGGCCTCGCTGGCCGTGCTCCCCCTGATGCTCTTCCACCAGATGCAGCTCATGGTCTGTGCGGTGATCGCCCGGCGCCGGGCGCGCGACCCCGAGACGACGGAGCAGGCGGCGACCGTGGTCGCCGAGCCGGTCGTGGCCGAACCGTCGGCGGGGGCCACCTCGGCTGCGTAGGCTCGCCCGCCGCCCGGCCGACCCGCGTCCCCGCCCGCGTATCCCCTGAAAGTCATGTGCACATGCGGGTGTACGGGGCCTGAGCGTGCCTGGGTTGCCGGGGCGCGGCGTCACGGCACCAGGACGACCTTGCCCCGGTTCTCGCGGCGCTCGATGATCGCGTGCGCCTCGCCCGCCCGCTCCAGCGGCACGGTCGCGTGGACGGCGGGCTTCAGGCGTCCGGCGGCGTGCAGCGCCCACAGTTCCTCGCGCCAGGCGGCGTAGTCGGCCGGGCGGCTGCGGACCAGGTGGGCCATCTGGAAGCCGATGACCGACTTGGCGCCGGCGAGCAGGTCGTACGCCTGGACCGTGCCGCCGCCCGAGCTGTACGCGACGAGCCGGCCGCCCGGCGCGAGCGCGGCGACGGCGCGGGGGAGGAGGTCGCCGCCGACGGCGTCGAGGACGACGTCCACCGGCTCGCCCCAGGACTCCTGGTCGTAGTCGACGACCTCGTCGGCGCCGAGCCCGCGCAGGAACGCGGCCTTCCCGGCCGAGCCGGCCGCCGCGACGACCCGGCCCGCGCCGAGCAGCCGGGCGAGCGGGACGGCGAGCTGGCCGACGCCGCTGGCCGCGGCGGTGACCAGGACGGACTCGCCGGGCCGGATGCGGGCCGCGTCCAGGGCGCCTCGGGCGACGAGGCCGCTGCGCACCAGGGAGACGGCGTCGACAGCGCTCGCCCCGGCCGGGACGCGGGAGGCCATGGCGGTGTGGACGAGGGCGAGGTCGGCGTAGCCGTGGCCGAAGCAGATACCGGTGATCCGGTCGCCGACGGCGAACCCGGACCCGGCGGTGTCCGGGCCGAGCGCCTCGATCGTGCCGGCCACCTCGCCGCCGAGCGGCCGGGGCTCGCCACCGGCGCGGACCCGGCGCACCCCGGCCAGGCTCACGCCGATCGCCTCGACCCGGACGAGGAGCTCACCGCTGCCGGGCCGGGGGACGGGTGCCTCCTCGACGAACAGGACCTCGGGCCCACCGTTGACGGAATGAACGACACGCCGCACGGGCGACACCTCCACGCAGGGATTCATCAGACAGGGATTCATCGGACAGGGATTCATCAGGCAGCGACTCATTGGGGTTCCCAACGATCGTCACTCTAGAGCTCGATCGTTGGGGAGTCCAATGGTTATCTGCGGATCGGCGTAGACTTCCGGCCATGGCTGCCGACACCCCTCCCGCCCCCCGCGCCATCGCCGACCTCCCCAGCTGGCTGCTCGGCCGCGCCGCCGCCCGGGGCCGTGGCCTGGTCGCCGCCGCACTCGCCGGCGAGGGCCTGCGCATGTGGCACCACGCCGTGCTCGCCGCCGTCGCCGAACGCGGCCCCATCGCCCAGGCCGCCCTCGGCCGCAGTCTCGCCATCGACCCCAAGGACATGGTCGGCATCCTCAACGACCTCCAGGCCGACGAGCTGGTCACTCGCGCCCCCGATCCCAAGGACCGGCGCAAGAACGCCATCACCGTCACGCCCGACGGACTCGTCCTCCTCGACCGCTGCCGGCGCCTCGCCGCCCGCGCCAACGAGGAACTCCTCGCCCCGCTCGCGGACGACGAGCGCACCCGGTTCCTCGCGCTGCTCCGCCGCATCGCCTTCGAGCCGGAAGGGCCGGAAGGGCCGGGAGGGCCGGAAGCAGCGGACGAGGGCCCCGGCACCAGCCCCGTCGCCGACCCCGGCACCCACCCCGGCGCCTGATCCCGTTGGCGGGATCACATCCCCGCCCGGCCCGCGATGATCATCCGGGCCGATACGGTGCTCCCATGCCCTCACTCGATCCCGGCCGCACCGCGCTCGTCCTCGTCGACCTGATGGAACGCATCGTCGCGCTGCCCCTCGCCCCCCGCCCCGGCACCGACGTCCTCGCCGCCGCCGGCCGGCTCGCGGGCACCTTCCGCGCCGCCGGCGCGCCCGTCGTCCACATCCGGGTCGAACGGCCGGGCGTCGACACCCAGCCGCCCGGCAGCGACCTCGTCGCCGAGCTCGTCCACGACGCCGACGACGTCGTCGTCAAGCGCACCATCGGCGGCTTCCAGGGCACCGGTCTCCACGAGCTGCTCCAGAAGCACGGGGCCACGACGGTCGTGTTCGGCGGCATCGCCACCAACCTCGGCGTCGAGTCCACCGCCCGCGCCGCAGCCGACCACGGCTATGACCTCGTCTTCGCCGAGGACGCCATGACCGCGCTCACCGCCGACGAGCACCAGGCGTCCGTCCAGCTCGACTTCCCGCGCCTCGGCACCGTCAGCACCGCCGACGCGATCACCCTGGACGGCGCCGCGTGACCCGAGTGCCGATACGGTACGGGGCCCGCCCCTGCTCCCTGGTCGTCTGCCGCGGCTGCTGCTGCGGCGACGCCCGTAAGAACCCCGGCCAGGACCACGACGGCCAGCTGACCAGGCTCCGCGCGGCCGCCGCGGCCTCCGGCGGCCGGCTGATCGTCCGTACCAGCGACTGCCTCGGACCCTGCGCCCAGGCCAACGTCCTGGTCGTGCAGCCGTCCACCGAGGGACGGCGCAGGGGTGGCCGGGCCGCCTGGATAGGCTGGAGCGCCGACGCGGACTGCCTCGACGAGGTCCTCGCCTGGACCGAGGCCGGCGGCCCCGGCATCGCCCCGCCCCCGGCCACCCTCGAACTCCAGATGATCGACCCGCCGAAGAACTAGCGGATCTCCGCCGCCTCCAGATCGATCCGGTGCTCGCCCGCGTACACGTTCATGTCGTGCCCGCGCAGGAAACCGACCAGCGTCAGACCCGTCTCCGCCGCCAGGTCCACCGCCAGCGAGGACGGCGCCGACACCGCCGCGAGCACCGGAACGCCCGCCATCACCGCCTTCTGCGCCAGCTCGAACGAGGCCCGCCCCGACACGAGCAGCACCGCCCGCTCCAGCGGCAGCAGCCCCTCCCGCAGCGCCCGTCCGACCAGCTTGTCGACGGCGTTGTGCCGGCCCACGTCCTCGCGTACGTCGAGCAGTTCGCCGTCCTCCGAGAACAGCGCCGCCGCGTGCAGCCCGCCGGTCCGGTCGAACACCCGCTGCGCCGCCCGCAGCCGGTCCGGCAGCCCGGCGAGCAGCCCGGGCGTCAGCCGCAGCGGGGGAGTGTCGGCGATCGGGAAGCGGGCCGTCGTGCGCACCGCGTCCAGGCTCGCCTTGCCGCACAGGCCGCAGGACGACGTCGTGTAGACGTTCCGCTCCAGCGTGATGTCGGGGACGACGACCTCCGGAGCGAGTCTGACGTCCACCACGTTGTACGTGTTCGTGCCGTCGTCCTTGGCGCCCGCGCAGTACACGATGTTCCGCACGTCCGAGGCGGCCGCGAGCACGCCCTCGCTCACCAGGAACCCGGCCGCGAGCGCGAAGTCGTCGCCGGGCGTGCGCATGGTGATGGCGATCGGCCTGCCGTTCAGCCGGATCTCCAGCGGCTCCTCCGCCACCAGGGTGTCCGGACGGGAGCTCACCGCCCCGCCGCGGATGCGCACGACACGCCGTCGCTCGGTGACCCGTCCCATGTGACCGCACTCGTTTCTCTCGCCGGTGGTCTGACCGGCCCATTCTCCTCTTGTCACGGTCGGACAGGCAGTCCGGGCGAATCTTGGTGGTTTACGTCACCTGTTACCCATCAGTCGCTGGCGAGACTGGGTGGTCCTGCCAGGCGTGACCCGGCGGGGAACGAAGAAACGAACCAGCAAGGGGGCCCCGGGCATGACGGGCACACGAATCGCCGCGCTCGGGCACTACCAGCCCGCGAAGGTACTCACCAACGACGACCTGGCCGCCCTCGTCGACACCAGCGACGAGTGGATCACCAGCCGGGTCGGCATCCGCACCCGGCACGTCGCCGGGCCCGAGGAGCCCGTCGACGAGCTCGCCGCGCACGCCGCCGGCAAGGCCCTCGCCACCGCCGGGCTCGGCGCCTCCGACATCGACCTGGTGCTCGTCGCCACCTCCACCGCGATCGACCGCTCGCCGAACACCGCCGCCCGCGTCGCCGCCCGCCTCGGCATGGCCTCGCCCGCGACCATGGACCTCAACGTGGTCTGCGCCGGCTTCACCCACGCCCTCGCCACCGCCGACCACGCGATCCGCGCCGGCGCCGCCCGGCGCGCCCTCGTCATCGGCGCCGACAAGATGACCGACGTCACCGACTGGACCGACCGCACCACGTGCGTCCTCACCGGCGACGGCGCCGGTGCGGCGGTCGTCGAGGCCACGGAGACCGACACCGGCGCGATCGGCCCCGTCCTGTGGGGTTCGGTCCCCGAGATGGGCCACGCCGTCCGCATCGAGGGCACCCCGCCGCGCTTCGCCCAGGAGGGCCAGGCCGTCTACCGCTGGGCCACCCACAAGCTCCCCGCCCTCGCCCGCCAGGTCTGCGAGCGCTCCGGCATCGCCCCCGAGGAGCTGGCCGGCGTCGTCCTCCACCAGGCCAACCTGCGGATCGTCGAGCCGCTCGCCGCGAAGATCGGCGCGGTCAACGCCGTCGTCGCCCGCGACGTCGTCGAGTCCGGCAACACCTCCGCCGCCTCCGTACCGCTCGCCCTGGCCAAGCTGGTCGAGCGCGGCGAACTCCCCTCCGGCGGCCCGGTCCTCCTCTTCGGCTTCGGCGGCAACCTCTCGTACGCGGGCCAGGTCGTCCGCGTTCCGTAGCCGCCGCGACTCCTCCGGCGCGCCGTGCCCCGTTCGGCGGAGAGCGGTGGCGGGGCGACCCGGGCGCGCCTAGCTTCGATCGCGGCGAGGGTCGTGTCCCGGCCCCTCAGCGGAAACGCTCCGCGCCCGCCCTCGCGTGATCTGGAGGACCGCCATGCGCGCGATACGTGCCGCCGTCTCCGCAGCCCTGCTCGCCCCCGTGGCCCTCGTCGCCCTGGCGGCGCCCGTCGCCCTGGCGGAGGACGGCGGCCCGGGTCTCGGCCCGGGTCTCGGCCCGGTCGGCGGTCCCGGCGGCGGTTTCCCGGAGAACGACGGCGGCCTTCCGGACAACGGGGCCGGCCTGCCGTGGAACGACGGTGGCCTTCCGCAGAAAGACGGCGGCCTGCCGCGGAACGACGGCGGGTCGGGGCACGGCATCACCTCCTTCGGCTTCTCCGTGACCCCCCAGACGGTCGCCCCCGGCGGCACCGTCACGCTCAAGTCCGACGGCTGCGAGGTGCCGACGGTCACCGTCACCTCCGGGGTCTTCGACACCGTCACCCTCACCGAGGGTCGCCAGGGCACCGCCACCGTCGACGTCGACGCCAAGGCCGGCGCCCAGTACGAGATCACCTTCGACTGCAAGGGCGAACGCGGCACCACCACCCTCACCATCGCCGCCGACGGCCACCAGGACGGCGGCCGCACCGGCGCCCACGAGACCGGGGCCCACGAGACCGAGGCCCACAAGGGTGTGAAGGCCGGCTTCGGCGCCGCCGGCGTCGGCACCGCCGAGATGGTCACGGGCGGCGTGCTCATCGTCGGCGCGCTCGGCGCCGCGGTGGTCCTGATGCGCCGCCGAGAGATGAACCGCGGGGCCTAGGCGACGCGCCGATCAGACAGCTCCTCCGCCCCCGGTGTGACGAGGACCGGAGCGGAGGAGCGCCGTTCAACGAGGAGAGGGCGGGACGCACGTGCAGGGGTCGAACGGGCCGGGTCGGCGCGGCGCGTGGGGCGTCGTCGCCGTCGTCCTCCTGGTGGGCGTGCACCTCGTCCGCGGCGGCGCGGGGGAGTGGCCCGCCGACGGGCCCCCACAGCCGCCGCCCGCCGCCGCCCCGGCCCAGGCCCCGGCCGGCGCCACGGCCGCCCCCGGCGCGCTGCCCGCGTCCCCGCCCGTACGGGTCCGGGTGCCGGCCCTCCGCGTCGACGCGTCCGTGGTCCGGGTGGGCCTGGACGCCGACGGCTGGATCGAGGCCCCCTCCCCGTACGACCCCCGTCTCGCCGGCTGGTTCACCGGCGCCGTCACCCCCGGCGAACGCGGCACCGCGGTCGTCGTCGGCCACGTCGACACACCGGGCGGCCGGGCCGTCTTCTACGACCTCGGCGCGCTCGCCCGCGGACAGCGCGTCGAGATCGCGCGCGCCGACGGGCGGACGGCGGTCTTCACGGTGTACGGCATCGAGGTCGTCCCCAAGGAGGGCTTCCCCGCCCGGCGCGTCTACGGCTCCACCGGCAGCCCGGAACTGCGCCTGATCACCTGCGGCGGCCCGTACGCGGAGGACGGCGGCTACACCGGCAACGTGGTCGTCTCGGCCCGGCTGACCTCGGTGCTCGCCTAGCGCTCCCTCGCCCTCCCCGTCGAGTACGCGACCTCTACGACGTGTACGACGTGTACGCGGACGGCCACACCCTGTACGCCCGGCGGGACAGTCAGGAGTGGATCAAGGACAACAAGGCCGTCGCACCCCACTGACCACGGAAAACGCTGGTGAAAGCAGCCTCGAACCCCTGGTAGAGTTATCCATGTCGCCGCGGGGAACGCCCCGGGACGGCAGACACCCGGTCCGGGTGGCGGAATGGCAGACGCGCTAGCTTGAGGTGCTAGTGCCCTTTATCGGGCGTGGGGGTTCAAGTCCCCCCTCGGACACCAGCCGGAAGGCCCCTGACGAAAGTCAGGGGCCTTCCGCGTTTTCCCGCTGGGTCACCACGGGATGTACATCCGGTTCCAGGGGCCCAGGAAGCTCACGATGGCGATGCCCCACAGGGCGGCCGCGCCCGCCAGCAGCCCGGTGGCCGTCGGCACGCCCGCGCTCCGCCCCCGCACCCGCGCGGCGATCCGTCCGCACACGGCGCCCGCGAGCGGCAGCCCCGCGACGATCAGGGCAGTCCGTTCGAACGCGAGGCGGGTCCGGTGGTTCGCCGTCCCGTCGTAGCCCGGGTGGGCGAGTGCTTCCTGGGCGGCCCACCAGACCCCGAGAGCCGGCGGCAGCAGGAGGACGACGGTCAGCACCAGCAGGACGACGACTCGGCGGCGCCGGGCGGGTCTCGTGCGAGGTTGCGTCACGCGAGCATCATGATCGACGTCCTGCCGCCCGTCCATGCCACGCGCTCTCACTCCAGGGGCCTGCGCGCCACCACCAGCCGGCACCGCGGGCTTCCGTCCTCCCGGTACCCCAGTGAACGGACCGGCAGCAGTTCCACCCCGAAGCCCGCGCCCTCCAGGCGGGCGCGCACGTCGGCGAGGCGGAAGGTGCGGTAGTACATGACGAACGGGGGCCGCCACACGGCGTTGCGCAGGCGCATCGCCGCGTCGAAGCCCCAGAGCGTCCAGTACGGGGCCGAGCCCACGGGCGGCGGGGCCGGGAGGGGGAAGGCGAAGGTGCCGCCGGGGCGCAGGGAGGCGTGGACCTGGGCGAAGAGGGCGCGCTGCTCGGCGGGGCGGAAGTGGCCGAAGGCGCCGAAGCTGACCGCGAGGTCGAAGACCGGCGCGAAGGGAAGGGCCAGGGCGTCGGCGCGGACCAGGGTCGCGTCCGGGTGGGCACGGCGGGCCTCGGCGAGCATGCCGGAGCTGAAGTCGACGCCGGCGGTCAGACCCGCGCACACCGAGCGCAGCACCGCGAACCCGGCGCCCGTGCCGCAGCAGACGTCGAGGCCCGAGCCGAACGGCCCGAGCGGCTCCAGGGTCTCGGCGACAGCCGAGAGCAGCCGGTCCGAGGTGCGGAACGGAGTCTCGTCGAACTTGGCCGCGAGCAGGTCGTAGCCGTGCTCGACCGAGGACAGCGCCTGACGGGTCAGCTCGCGGAGCGTGGGTCCCTCGGGGGAGAACATGCCCCCGACCCTACGGCTTGCGACAGCTGTCCGGTTCAGAGCGCGCTGCGCACCTGCGGCGGCGGCACGCTCCACGACGGCGCGATACCGGTCAGCTGGCAGATCAGCAGATAGAGCGGGATGGGCGGGGTGTACGGCGAACCGCCGTCGGGGTGGTGGATCAGCCGGGGCCCGCGGTCGGGGATCACGGCCCCGGAGGCGTAACAGGCGGGCAGCGGCCAGGTCAGGTCGGCGTCGGAGCCGGCCGGGACCAGCCACCACCACCAGTCGCTGTCCGCGTAGACGCAGCCCTTGGCGGGCAGCCGGGACAGGATGCGGAAGCCGTAGCGGGCGGGGACGCCGACGGCGTCGCAGCCCAGGGTGGCCGGGAGGTCGACGGGGACGCGCAGCCGGGTCTCGCCGGCGGGCGCGGGGGAGAGGGGCCGGCCGGACCCGGAGCCGTTCTCGGGGCCGGGGCCCCTGCGGGCGCGCGGGAGCAGCAGCGTCGCCATGGACCTCAGCACGGCTCTCCCATGCCGTGCGCGAGTTCCGCCCAGACGATCTGCGCCGTGCCGTGCCCGGTGCGGTCCGCGCCCCACGCGCTGCACAGCGCGTCGACCAGGATGAGCCCGCGGCCGCGCTCCTCCTCGCCGCACACGCGCATCCGCGGCCCGGCGGGGCCGCCCTCGTCGCGCACGGATATCCGCAGCCGGTCCTCGCCCTCGCGCAGCTCGCACACGACGCGGCTGCTCGCGGTGTGCACGACGGCGTTGGTGACGAGTTCGGAGACGACGAGCGCGACGGTGTCGCGTATGTCCGCGCCGCAGCCCCACAGGATGAGCCGTTCCTCGGCGAGCCGCCGGGCCCGGGCGACCGACTCGGTGCGCGCGGCCAGTTCGAAGGCGAAGCGGCGTTCGTCGACGTGCGGGGTCCGGGGCCGTGTGCGCTGGTTCATGACGCGGGAGCTCATGACACCTGAAGCGTGCGCGTTACCAGAAGCCACGACCGGATCCTCACAACTGTGGGCAGGAGTGCCGTACCCATACCGGCGTGGCGAATCGCACGTCGGCATGCGTACTGGTTCACCCGAATACTGTGCTCCCGACTCGGACACTTGGCAAGTGGCACTCTGAAAATTGCAGAGTGCTGTGTTCTCTCTGGCCGGGTTCGTGGCACACTCTCCTCGAAATCAGCGCGTCCGGGAGGTCTTCAGAGTGAGCGAGCCGCGGTCCGCCCCCACGGTGGGACAGGTCGTCCTCGGCAAGCGGCTGCAGGATCTGCGCGAGCGGGCCGGCCTCAAGCGGGAAGAGGCCGCCAAGATCCTGCGGGTGGCTCCGGCCACGATCCGGCGCATGGAGACGGCCGAGGTCGCGCTGAAGATCCCGTACGTACAGCTGCTGCTGAAGGCGTACGGCATCCCGGACTCCGAGGCCGAGGGCTTCGTCGCCCTCGCGGAGGAGGCCAACCTCCCCGGCTGGTGGCAGCGGTTCCACGACGTGCTGCCCGGCTGGTTCTCGATGTACGTCAGCCTGGAGGGGGCCGCGAGCCTCATCCGGGCCTACGAACCCCAGTTCGTCCCCGGTCTGCTGCAGACCGCGGACTACGCCCGCGCCATTCTGCGCAGCGGGGCCGTCGGCGGCAGAAATGCCGAGGAATCTCAGGAGACCGAACGCCACGTAGCCCTCCGCATGGAGCGCCAGTCCCTGCTGACCAGGGAGGACGCGCCCAAGTTCTGGGTGATCATGGACGAGACGGTCTTCCGCCGACCGGTCGGTGACGGGCCCGAAGTGATGCGCGCTCAGCTCGACCGGCTGCTCGAAGCGTCGGAGCTGCCGAACGTCACCCTGCAGATCGCGGAGTTCGCGTCCGGCCACCACCCCGGCACCTACGGACCGTTCGTCCTCTTCCGGTTCGCCATGCCCGAACTCCCGGACATGGTCTACAGCGAGTACCTGACCGGCGCCGTCTATCTCGACGCGCGCCCGGAGGTGGCCTCCCACCTGGAGGTCATGGACCGGATGGCGGCCCAGGCCGCGACTGCACAACGCACGAAGGAGATTCTCCGGAATCTCCGCAAGGAGCTGTGAATGAATCGCATATACAACGGCATGCCCGCCGCAGAGCTCGGTGCCGAAGGCTGGCACAAGCCGTGGAGCGGCGGGAACGGGGGCAACTGCGTCGAGGCCATGAAGCTGGCCGACGGCCGGGTCGCCGTGCGACAGTCCGCAGACCCGGAAGGACCCGCGCTCATCTACACCCACGGAGAGATCGCCGCGTTCATCCAGGGGGCGAAATCCGGTCAGGCTGACTTCCTGCTCACCTGAACCCTTCCGTCTCGCCTCTCCCATCGCGTAACACTTGCACCAAGCGCCACCGTTCGACCCGCCGAGGAGAGCCGATGACCCCCCAGGACCCCGTGCACATCGACACCAGCAAGCCGCATCCCGCGCGGATGTACGACTGGTTCCTGGGCGGCAAGGACAACTATCCCGTCGACGAGGAGATGGCCCGCCAGCTGCTCACCGTCGACGCCCGCGGCCGGGACATGGCCCGGGTCAACCGGGCCTTCATGCACCGCGCCATCCGCTGGCTCAGCGCCCACGGCGTCCGCCAGTTCCTGGACATCGGCACCGGCATCCCGACCGAGCCCAACCTGCACCAGATCGCGCAGCAGGCCGCTCCGGAGGCCCGGATCGTCTACTGCGACAACGACCCGATCGTGCTCGCGCACGCGGCCGCCCTGTTGCGCTCGACCCCCGAAGGGGCCACCGAGTACATCCAGGCGGACGCCCGCGACCCGGAGCTCATCCTTGAAAGGGCCGGAAAAGTCCTTGACTTCAGTCAGCCCATCGCCCTGTCGATGCTCGCGCTGCTGCACTTCATCGGCGACGAGGACGGCGCGGAGGAACTGGTCGCCAAGCTCGTCGACAAGCTCGCCCCGGGCAGCTACCTGGTCCTCTCGCACGTCACCGGGGACTTCGACCCCGAGGGCGCGGCGCGGGCGGCCGCCATGTACAAGGCGCGCGGCCTGACCCTGCGGCCCCGCTCCCGGGACGAGCTGGCCGCCTTCTTCGACGGACTTGACCTGGTCGAGCCGGGCGTCTCGCTCACCGCCGAGTGGCACCCGGAGCTGGGCGAGCCCGTCCCGGTCCAGGGCGACGACCCGATTCCCGGCTGGGCGGCGGTCGGCCGCAAGCGCTGATCCCGGTCCCGTACGCCGAAGGGCCCCGCCGATCCGACGGCGGGGCCCTTCGGCGTACCTACGGCCTTTCCAGGGTCACCAGGAAGCCGTGCGCCGGGCCGACGTTCCCCGCCGCGTCGACCGTGCGGTACTCGACCGTGTGGGTGCCGTAGTCGGGCGTCGCGTCGTCCCACGGCACCGCCCGGCTGCGGCCCAGCTTGCCGTAGACGAGGTCGTCGATCACCGTGCCCGAGGGCGAGAAGCGGAACGGCGCCGCCGCGTCCGTCGGCCAGCCGTAGTACGTGTACCAGCCGTCGCCGTCCACCCGGAACTGGCTCACCACGGCGCCCTTCCGGTCGTCCCGCGCGGTCAGCCGCATCGTGAACGCGGCGTCGTAGACGTACTCGACGGGCCGGCCCGGCCGGTGCACCGTGCGCAACGGCTTCGACAGCTCGTACGACGCCGAGGCCGGCGCCGCGTCCACCAGCCACGTCAACTCCCGGCCCGTACCCGGGATCCGGGCGGTCAGGGTGTGCGTGCCGGGGGAGAGGCGCAGTGAACCCAGATCCAGGTCACGGTCGTTGCCCGGGTTCGGCACCGTGCGGCCGTCGAGCTTCCAGCGCACGGCGAGGGTCCGGCGCACCGGATGGGTGGTGTCGGCGTGGACCACGGAACGCGCGCCGACCGGGACCGCGGTCGGCGTGTGCCCGGTGAACTCCGGCTCGGCAGCTGGGGTTTCGGGCGTAGGGGTCAGCATCGGGTCGACGGTCCAGCTCACGGTGCGGGTCAGGGCCGCCGAGGCGCGCACGGCGGGGTCGCGGACGAACGGGGTCGGGTCGGTGACGGTCGCCGTCAGCGTGTGCGTACGCCCCGGGGCCGGGTCGCCGAGGTCCAGGCCGCGCAGGTCGACCGTCCGCGCGCCACCGGTGCGCAGCACACGGCCGTCGAGCCGCCATTCCACGGCCAGTTCACCGCCCAGCGGATGCATGGTGTCCACCCACACCGTCCGGTCGGCCCCGATCGGCGCCGCGTTCGGGGTGTGGTCCTGGACCAGGTCCACCTTGGCCGAGATCGCCCGCACCATGACCTCGCGCTCCACCTGGTCGAAGGCGTAGCCCAGCGTCTTCATCATGGAGTGCCGGCTGGGCCGCCAGACGCCCTTGGTGGTGTAGAGGCCGCCCTCGTAGCGGCCGATGACCCCGCCGGACTCGCTCGGCTCGCCCAGCCAGCGCCACCACTTGGCCTGCTGCCCGCGCATCTGCTCCTCCGTCAGGAGCGTGTGGTGGACGGAGGACGGCTCGCCGCCCTCGTACGTGCCGCCGGGGGTCCCGCGGCCGTAGTAGTCGTACTCGTCCTGGAGGCCGCCCAGCGAATGGCCGATCTCGTGCGGGGTGATCAGCGCCGACAGGGCGTTGCCGCCGGACGCGGTCGCGTAACTGCCGCCCGCCCCGCCGTAGGTGGAGCTGTTGGCGAGCGCCACGATCTGCCGGTTGGCGCGACCGGTGCCGGGCACCAGGTCGGCGTACCCGGCGGCCTTGCCGCTGTCGACCGTGAGCAGCCGCTGCACACTGCCCGGGTTGCAGCCGCCCCAGAACCCCATGTCGAGCGCGGTGTCCCGGGCCGGCGCGTCGAGCCCCGGATCGCAGTCCACGCCCGAGTCCTTCGACGGCACCTCCACCGCCCACACGTTGATGTACGAGCGGTAGGAGGCGAACGGCTCGACGCTCCACAGCATGCTCAGATGCCGCTCCACGTCCGCCCGGAACTTCGGCAGCTCCGCCGCCGTGTACCCGTCGCCGAGCAGCACCAGGTTGAACCGCTTCTGCGCCGGACCCGTGATCTGGACGGGCACGACGGCGGCCCCGCCGGCCTCGGCACGGGCCGGAGTGCCGACGGCCGCGGTCCCCGTGGTCACGAGTCCCGCGGCCAGCAGACAGCCCGCGGCCAGCCGGGCCACCCCGCTTCGAAAACGCGCGCGTCGCCGGTGAGTCATGGGGCGCGAGCCTAGGCCGCGCCCCCGGCGTCGTAAAGATGTTCGTCAGCCGTCCATCTCAGCGACGCAGATAGGCCAGTCCCTCGTGCTCGGCCGTGTAACCGTCGACCAGCCTGCGGGCCACCGCCACCGAGTCGACGAGCGGATGCAGCGCGAACGCCTTCACCGCCGTCGCCCGCGAACCGCTCTCCGCCGCCGCGAGCACCTCGCGCTCCACTGCCTTCACCGCCGTCACCAGACCCACCGCGTGGTACGGCAGCGGATCCACCGACACCGGATGGGCACCGGCCGCGTCGACGAAGCACGGCACCTCGATGACCGCGTCCGCGTCGAGCACCGAAAGGGTATGCCGGTTGCGGACGTTGAGGATCAGCGTGGCCCGCTCGTTGCGCGCGATGGCTCGCATCAGGGCGAGCGCCACCTTCTCGTAGCCGCCCGACTCCAGGTCCTCCTCGGCGCGGTCGCCGACCCCGGCCGCCTCCCGGTTGTGCGCCATGTAGGTCGCCTCCCGGTCGGCGAGCGTGCGCTGCCAGGCGGCCAGGGCCCCGGTGTCCGGCTTCTCCATCTCCTTGTAGAAACCCGCCTGTTGGTCCAGGAGATAGGCGCCTCGGGTCTTGTCCGCCTCCCGGTAGGCGCGGACCGCCTCGCGGTTGAAGTAGTAGTAGTGCAGGTACTCGTTCGGGATCGCGCCGAGCGAGCGCAGCCACTCCGTCCCGAAGAGCTTCCCCTCCTCGAACGAGCCGAGCAGCCGCTCGTCCTCGAAGAGCCGCGGCAGTACGTCATGTCCGCCGACCCTCAACCCCCGCAGCCAGCCGAGGTGGTTGAGGCCCACGTAGTCGATCCACGCCTCCCGCGGGTCCGCACCGAGCACCCGCGCCACCCGGCGACCGAGGCCCACCGGCGAGTCGCAGATGCCGACCACCCGGTCGCCGAGGATCCGCGACATGGCCTCCGTGACCATGCCGGCCGGGTTGGTGAAGTTGATGACCCAGGCGTCCGGGGCGAGTTCGGCGATCCGCCGCGCGATGTGCGTCACGACGGGCAGCGTCCGCAGCCCGTACGCGATGCCGCCGGCGCCGACCGTCTCCTGGCCGAGCACGCCCTCGGCCAGCGCGATCCGCTCGTCCGCGGCGCGGCCCGCGAGCCCGCCCACCCGGATCGCCGAGAACACGAAGTCCGCGCCGCGCAGTGCCTCGTCGAGATCCGTCGTCGCGCTCACCACCGGTGCGTCCGGCACCTCGGCCGCCTGCTCCGCCAGCACCCGGGCGATCGCCGACAGGCGCCCGGAATCCAGGTCGAACAGCGTGACATGAGTGACCCGCCCCTCGGCGTGGTCGCCGAGCAGGGCGCCGTACACGAGCGGCACCCGGAATCCGCCGCCTCCGAGAATCGTCAGTTTCATGGTCGTACGCTACCGGGATGCACGTACTGAGCAGCAGGATTCTGCTCCGCCCGACCGATCCCGAACGGTCCCGCCGCTTCTACGGCGAGACGCTCGGCCTGGCGGTCTACCGCGAGTTCGGCACCGGGCCGGAGCGCGGCACCGTCTACTTCCTCGGCGGCGGCTTCCTCGAACTCTCCGGCCGCGCCACCGCCCCGCCCGCCGACCGGTCCGTCCGCTTCTGGCTCCAGGTCGCCGACGTCCGGGCCGCCCACGAGGAGCTGCGCGGCCGCCCGGACGTCCGGGTGCTGCGCGAGCCGGTCCTCGAGCCGTGGGGGCTGGTCGAGATGTGGCTCGCGGACCCGGACGGACACGAGATCGCCGTGGTGGAGGTGCCCGCCGGGCATCCGCTGCGGAGCCGCCCGACCGTCTGAGCCGACGAGGGCCGGGGCTCAGTGCTCGCAGAGGGAGAACTCCCGTTCGTAGAGCTGCTCGTTGTGCTCGTCGACGAAGAACTTGCGCTCGCGCATGAGCTGCTCGCGGTAGTCCTTGGCCTGTTCCAGCGTCATGGTCGAGGTTTCGGACCACGGCTGCTGCGGAGGCACGTCGGACGTCGAGACGATCCTCTCCGACGGGTCGACCAGGAAGAACGCCAGGATCTTGCGGTGCCCCGGGCGGGTGGGGTCCACGAGGCGGAACGAGCCGACCCGGTGCTGGAGGACGTTCGGGAACGCCAGACAGCGGCCCGCCGGGGTCGGCACCGATCCCAGCACCTGGTTCAGCGCGTCCTCGCTCTCCAGGCCGTACACCTCCCGCACGCCCTCGTCGTCGCTCTGCTCGTACTCCGGGTCGTCGAGTGCCGTCCGGAAGCCCAGCCGGCTCTCGGTGATGTTCTCGCTGTCCCAGTAGTAGATGCCGGTCGACACGATCCGCTCGTTCAGCATCCCCTCGACGTGCCAGGAACCGCCCCCGTACTCCGGCTTCTCCGGAGTGAGATGGATGGTGGCGAGCTTCACGATGACCTGGAGACGGCGGCCGCGCAGGTCGACCCGGGCGGCCGCGTCGGGCGACGCGGGCGGGACGAAGTCCGGGGCGTCCGGGACGGTCGGGGTGCGGTTGTCGTACCAGGAGTCATGGGCCTCCGACCACGCCTCGTACGCCTCCTGATACGCCGTCGGGTCGCCGTAGTCGGACCTCTTCGGGTACTCCGGCTCGTCCTCGTACCAGCCGTAGGGGTCGACGTCGATCCGCGGCGGGCGCGGATGGCGCAGATCCGTCAGCACGTTCTCCCACAGAGGGCGGAAGCGGGCCAACAGGTCCGGCAGGACGGCGCCCAGGTCCTGGTGGGTCTCGGGGTGGACGTTGTTGACGTAGGAACGGAAGGCGACCTCGCCGTCGTCGGTGACGTCGACGTCCGTGGGGAGCCACTGGAACCTCTCCGAGAACTCGTACTTCGCGTAGTGGTTCGCCGGGTTCTCCCAGGCCCGCTCGGGCGCTGCGCTGACGTCCCGCACCAGGCAGAACAGCGAGGGGTGGACCAGGTCGAGGACCTGGCCGTCGGATCCGGGGTGCCAGTCCTTCTCCTCTTCCGGGACCTCTTCCAGGACCCGGACCGCCTCGCGCAGCCGCGACCTGAGCCCGTCGTCGACCAGGGTGTCCGACTGCCACACCCCGTCGACGCCGGAGACCTCGATGCCGGTGCGCTCGTCCCGCAGCGCGGCGTAGTGCCGCAGTTCGTCGAGCACGTAACGGACCTGAGCCTCGGTGAGGCCCTGGGCGACCGCTTCACGCGTCCACCGGGCGACGATCTCGGGATCGTTCATCTTGTCGTACCACCCGGACTTCTCCCGGATGTGCGCGCTGCACTGCATCATCTCGAGTTCCCGCAGTGTCCGGGGCGGCGCGAGCCGTATGGAGCGGGTCGACTCGAAGGGCAGCGGGAAGGCGGACAGCTCAGTCAATTGTCTTGGTCCTCGCGGTCGGTGTGGAGGCGGGAAGAATACGTCAGCGGACTGACAACGCCGCCGTGCTCCCGCTCAGGGACCCCGGCTGACCGGTCAAGATCGTTTGTGGGCAGAATGCCCGTATGGAGACAACGAACATGCCCGGAACGGCCGTGCTCGACGATGCCCCGGCGATCAGCGGTGCGCTGGCCCGGGCCTTCGACGACGACCCGATGATGCGCTGGTTCTTCCCCGAGGACGCCACCCGCGTGGCGACCCTCGGGCGTTACTTCTCCACGATCTTCACCCGGCAGTACGCCGTCAACGGCGTCTGCGAGCGCACGGCCGACGCGGCCGCCTTCTGGGTGCCGGCCGACGCCCAGGAGAAGGCCGTGCCCGACGCCGGGACCATCCAGGAGCTGCTCGGCATCCTGGGCGACCGCGCCGGACTGTTCCGCGAGGCCGTCGAGACGGCCGCCCGGCACACCCCGCGGGAGCCGCACTGGTCGCTGGCCCTCATCGGCGCCGACCCCGCCGCCCAGGGCACCGGCCAGGGCGCCGCGCTGCTGCGCTCGGGCCTCGCCAAGGCCGACGCGGCGGGCCTGCCGGTCTACCTGGAGTCCTCGAAGGCCGCCAACCTCCCGGTCTACGAGCACTTCGGCTTCACCGTCCGCGAGGAGTTCGAGCTCCCGGGCGGCGGCCCCGTCCTCTGGTCGATGTGGCGCGACCCGCGCTGACCTTCCGACCCGGCACCTCGGCGGGGCGGGTGGTCGGCGGCGCGCGACAATGAGCGCATGTCCCGACGCAAGACCCGCCCCGCCCGTACGGCCCGCCCCGCAGCCGCGCCGGCCGTGACCGCCGAGTCCCCGTGCCCCTGCGGCCGTGACGCCGCCTACGGCGCGTGCTGCGGCCGCTTCCACACCGGCCCCGGCACCGCCCCGACGGCCGAGCTGCTGATGCGCTCGCGCTACAGCGCCTTCGTCGTCCGCGACGAGGCGTACCTGCTGCGCACCTGGGCGCCGGAGACGCGGCCCGGGGACGTCGACTTCGACCCGGCGATGCGGTGGACCGGCCTGGAGATCGAGGAGACCGGCGACGGCACGGCCTTCCACCAGCACGGGACGGTGACTTTCCGGGCGCGCTTCACCCACGGCGGCGAGCCGGGCGAGCTGCACGAGCGGAGCCGGTTCGCGCGGCACGAGGGCGCGTGGGTGTACGTGGAAGGGGACTTCCTGGACTGAGTCCGGGGGGCGGTGGGATCCAATATCCAGTGTGGTGGATCCCGGATCCCGGATCCCGGATCCCGGATCCAAAATCCTGGACATCGGATCCCGTCACCGCGCCGCCGCGCCCACCACCTCCCGCCCCTCCCGCGGCAGCCCCTGCGCCAGGTCCTCCGCGATCAGCTTCTTCGCGATGGCGTCCGTCGCCGCCCGCAGCTCCGGGCCGCTCGGGCGGCCGCGTTCCTGCTCGATGCGGTCGGAGAGCCAGTCGCCCCACGCCTTGGTGATGACGTCGGCCTCGCGCTTGCCTGCCGGGGTGTGGGACAGCAGATTGCCGTGCCGGGTCAGGAAGCCCTCGTCGACCATCCGGTCGAACACCGGCAGCAGCACCTCCGGCGGCACCCGGCGACCGGTCGAGATCAGGCCCAGGCTGGCGTGGCCGACCGTGCGGGTGAACAGTTCGACCTGCATGACGGCCCACGCTCCGGCGATGTCGAGCCGGGTGTCGGAGGCGTCGACGATGCGCCGCGCGGTGTCGTAGTCGGTGCGCCGGATGATCCGGCCGACGGCCAGTTCGAGCAGCTTGGCGGAGTCGCCGGTGGTGGTGGGGGAGGCGAAGCCCTCGCCCATGTCGGTGGAGGAGGAGCGGACGGTGTCGCGGAGCGCGACCTGCTTGAGGAAGAGCGCCACCACGAAGCCGACGCCGGCCACCGGCACGGTCCACAGGAAGACGGTCTGCAGGGTGTCCGAGTACGCCTGCACGATCGGCGCCGCCACCGGGTCGGGCAGCCGGTGCAGACCGGCCGGGCTCTGTGCGGCCCGTGCCACGCCCGCCGGCGGCAGGCCGAGGCGGGCGGCGACCGCCGAGGCGCGGGCGATGCCCTCGGTCAGGTTGGGCTTGAGGGAGTTGGTGTAGATGGTGCCGAAGACGGCGGTGCCGAAGGAGCTGCCGAGGGTACGGAAGAAGGTGACGCCCGAGGTGGCGGTGCCCAGGTCCGCGTAGTCGACGGTGTTCTGCACGGCGATGGTGAGGACCTGCATGCACAGGCCGATGCCGACGCCGAGCACGAACATGTAGAGCGACGCCAGCCAGGTGCTGGTGCTCGGTTCGAGCAGGGAGAGCAGGTAGAGCCCGAGCGCCATCACCAGCGTGCCGACGATCGGGAAGATCCGGTACTGGCCGGTCTTGCTGACCACGTTGCCGCTGAAGACGGAGGCGATGAGCAGGCCGATGACCATCGGCAGGGTGCGGATGCCGGAGATGGTGGCCGAGTCCCCGTCGACGTACTGGAGGTAGGTCGGCAGGAAGGTCATCGCGCCGAGCATGGCGAAGCCGACGATGAAGCTGAGCACCGAGCAGACGGTGAAGACCGGGTTGCGGAACAGCCGCATGGGCAGCATCGGTTCGGCCGCGCGGGTCTCCACCCAGCAGAACAGCCCGAGGGCGACGAGCCCGCCGGCGAAGAGGCCGATGATGACGCCCGAGTTCCACGCGTACTCGTTGCCGCCCCAACTCGTGGCCAGGATCAGGGCGCTGGAGCCGACCGCGACGAGTGCGATGCCCAGGTAGTCGATGACGGGGCGGCTCGCGGAGCGCACGGAGGGGATGGAGCGGGCGGCGGCGATGACGACGAGGATCGCGATGGGGACGTTCACGTAGAACGCCCAGCGCCAGGTCAGATGGTCGGTGAACAGGCCGCCGAGCAGCGGTCCGATGACCGTCGCGACGCCGAACACGGCGCCGATCGCGCCCTGGTACTTGCCGCGTTCGCGCAGCGGGATGACGTCGGCGATCAGCGCCATCGAGGTGACCATGAGACCGCCGGCGCCGATGCCCTGGAGGCCGCGCCAGATGATCAGCAGCGTCATGTTGGTGGCGAGACCGCACAGGAACGAGCCGGTGATGAAGACGATCGCCGAGATCTGGAAGATCACCTTGCGTCCGAACAGGTCGCCGAACTTGCCGACCAGGACCGTCGCGACCGTCTCGGCGAGCAGATACGCGGTGACGACCCACGACATGTGCGCGGCACCGCCGAGGTCCGAGACGATCGTCGGAAGGGCGGTGCCCACGATGGTCTGGTCGAGCGCGGCCAGGAGCACGCCGAGCATGATCGTGCCGAAGACGATGTTGCGGCGGCGGCTGTCGAGCACCGGGGGCTCGGCGGCCGGGGGTGCGGGCGCTGCTTCGCTGGTGGTCGTCACTCTGGCAGAGTCACACCGGCGGCCCTGTCCCGCATGCGGAGTACACCCGAACCGGTGCGGACGTACGCATCGTGGCCGAAAGTGACCGCTGCCCTCCGTCGAAGGGTCACATCCCGGGGCGCACCGGCAGCTTCGGGTGGTGCTTGGCGAGGATCTTGTTGGCGCGGGCGAGCGCGGCGAGGGCGTGCTCGCGGTCGGCCCGGTCCTCCGCGCACAGCGGCCCGCGGAAGCGGTAGACCTCGCGCGCCGCGCAGTCGGCGTCGACCTCGGCCTGGAGCACGTGCAGCGGCAGGCAGGCCCCGATCAGCGCGGCGACACGGTCGGGGATCGGCACGGGGACGAGGGGCGAGGGCGAGGCGATCACGGTCGGTCCTTGTGGGGGTCGTGGGGCGGCGGGAGGGTTTCTCCCTGCCATGCTCCTTCCATACGTACCGGATGCCGGTGCCGGTTCGACGACGCCCCTGTCACCGCCGGGCAACAGCCGCACGTCCCCTTCGGCGAGCCGTACGGACCGCATCGTGGACGCCCCGCGCGTTCCCGCAGGTGCGCACGGGTACGCCTGTCGGATCGCTCGTCAGTTCATCGAACAACAAGGCGAGAGTGGGCCGTTGTCGCCGCATCCGGTGTGGGGCATCTCACGCCCGCCGCCAACGCCTCATTGCGGAGTGGATCTACGAGGGGCGCCACGAGCGGCTCTGCGCGTGGTGCTACGAGAGGACCTCGCCGAGGTCGTACGAGACGGGCTCCTCCAACTGCCCGTAGCCGCAGGACTCCGGCGTGCGGTCCGGGCGCCAGCGCTTGAACTGGGCCGTGTGCCGGAAGCGGTCGCCCTCCATGTGGTCGTACCCGACCTCGCAGACCCGCTCCGGGCGCAGCGCCACCCACGACAGGTCCTTCTTCCCCGACCAGCGGCTCGGCGCGCCCGGAAGCCGGGACGCCTCGTGCGCCGACTCGTCGGTCCAGGCCGCCCACGGGTGCCCGCCGGGCGGATCCATGCGCAGCGGCTCCAGCTCCTCGACCAGCTCGGCCCGCCGCTTGGCGGTGAACGCCGCGCACACCCCGACGTGCTGGAGGGTGCCCCCGTCGTCGTACAGGCCGAGCAGCAGCGAGCCGACCACCGGCCCGCTCTTGTGGAAGCGATATCCGGCCACGACGACATCGGCCGTGCGCTCGTGCTTGATCTTGTACATCAGGCGTTCGTCCGGACGGTACGGCAGATCGAGCGGCTTGGCGATCACACCGTCCAGGCCCGCGCCCTCGTACTGCTCGAACCAGCGCGCGGCGAGCGCCGCGTCGGTGGTGGCGGGCGCGAGGTGGACGGGGGCGTCGACCCCGGCGAGCGCACGCTCCAGGGCGGCCCGCCGCTCGGTGAGCGGGGTGTCGAGGAGGGCCTCGTCGTCGAGGGCGAGCAGGTCGAAGGCGATGAACCGGGCCGGGGTCTTCTCCGCCAGCATCCGCACCCGCGACTCGGCCGGGTGGATCCGCTCGGTGAGCCGGTCGAAGTCGAGCCGGCCGTCGTGCTCGATGACGATCTCGCCGTCGACGACACAGCGTCCGGGCAGCCGCGCGAGCAGGGCCGCGGCGAGCTCGGGGAAGTAGCGGGTCAGCGGCTTGCCGGTGCGGCTGCCGATGAAGATTTCCGGGCCGTCGCGGTGCACGATCGCGCGGAAGCCGTCCCACTTGGCCTCGTACTGCATCCCCGGCGGGATCTTCTTGACGGCCTTCGCCAGCATCGGTTTGACGGGCGGCATCACCGGCAGGTCCATGCGGCGATTCTAGGAAGGATTCTCCGGCTGTGTCCCGATATGCGGGGTATGGGTGGTCGGCCTAGGCTGACCGCCATGGCAGGCAAGGCGGCAGCGGTGGAGCTCGAGGTCGGCGACCGGACCGTACGGGTGTCCAATCCGGACAAGGTGTACTTCCCGGAGCCCGGCTACACCAAGCTCGACATGGTGGGCTACTACCTGGCCGTCGGCGACGGCATCACCCGCGCGCTGCGCGACCGGCCCACCACCCTGGAGCGCTACCCCGACGGAGTGACGGGCGAGTCCTTCTTCCAGAAGCGCGCCCCCAAGTACCTGCCGGACTGGATCCCGACGGCCCACATCACCTTCCCCAGCGGCAGGTCCGCCGACGAGATGTGCCCCACCGAGCCGGCCGCGGTGCTGTGGGCGGCCAATCTGGGCGCGGTCACCTTCCACCCCTGGCCGGTGCGGCGCGAGGACACCGACCACCCCGACGAGCTGCGCCTCGACCTCGACCCCCAGCCCGGCACCGACTACGCCGACGCCGTCCGCGCCGCCCACGAGCTGCGCGCGGTCCTCGACGAGCACGGGCTGCGCGGCTGGCCGAAGACATCCGGCGGGCGCGGCCTGCATGTCTTCGTACCGATTCTGCCCAAGTGGACGTTCACGCAGGTCAGACGGGCCGCCATCGCCTGCGGCCGGGAGCTGGAGCGGCGGATGCCGGAGCGGGTCACCATCAGGTGGTGGAAGGAGGAGCGCGGCGAGCGGATCTTCCTCGACTACAACCAGACCGCCCGCGACCGCACCATCGCCTCCGCCTACTCCGTACGCCCCCGCCCGCACGCCCCGGTCTCCGCGCCGCTGCGCTGGGAGGAGATCGACGACGCCGTCCCGCGCGACTTCGACATCCGTACGATGCCGGCGCGCTACGCCGAACTCGGCGACGTGCACGCCGGCATGGACGACGAACGCTTCAGCCTGGAGTCCCTGCTGGAGCTGGCGCGGCGGGACGAGGCCGAGCACGGCCTGGGCGACCTGCCCTATCCGCCGGAGTACCCGAAGATGCCGGGCGAGCCGAAGCGGGTGCAGCCGAGCCGGGCGAAGAAGGAGTAGCGAAGGAGGAGCAGCGGACGCCTCGTACGGCCCACGGGCCCGGCCCGCGTGGCACCCCGCGGGCCGGGCCCCGCGTCACGCCTCCGCGAGCCGCCGTTCGCCGGGCGGAAGCAGCAGCACCTCCAGGGCCCGCGCGCAGCTCCACGCCTGGGCCAGGAACCAGTCGAGCCGGGCATCGGTGAGCACCGACGGCGCCGCCCGCACCGCGAGCGCGAACCGTGCCTGCCCGGCCCGGTCCAGGACGGGCACCGCGACCGTACGGACGCCGATTCCCGGCTCGCCGCCGTCCAGGACGTAGCCCCGCTCCCGTACCCGTACCGACTCCTCGTCCGGTTCCGTGCCACCCGGCCAGGCGAGCAGCACCCTGCCCGGGGCCGTCGAGCGCAGCGGTCGCCGCAGCCCCGTCCTCGGGGTGACCGGACCGCCCGCCACGATCACCGCGTACGGGCCGCTGCGCAGCGCCAGATCGACGCCGGCGCCGGTCCGCGCGGCCAGCTCGCCCAGTTCGGGCGCGGCGAGGTGCAGTCCGCGCTGGTGGTACGAGAGGCGGCCGAGCTCGGTCACGGCCGGACCGAGCCGGTAGCGGGCGGTGCGCGGGTCCTGCTCCAGGAAGCCGGCCGAGAGCAGCGTCCGGGCCAGGCGGTGCGCGGTCGATGTCGACAGTCCGAGCCGGCGGGCGAGGTCCGAGGCGCTGAGGTCCGGCCCGTTGTCGTGGAAGCAGTGCAGGACGTCGAGCGCCCGGCGGACGGCCTGGGCCCCCCCCGGCGCGGCCGTGGTGCGGGCCCCGGTGCCCGCACCGGTGTCGACGTCGACTTCGGTGGTCATGCGGGTGGCTCCCCCTCGCTGATCGTCGCGGTCTCGGCGATCGACCACCACGCTCCCATATGACAGGAGCCGGACAGACCGGTGAGCGGGACCGGCAACACGACGTTCATGCGTTCCCGGGGGGGGAGGGAGAGGAGACCGACGGTGGCCGAAACGCCACGGTGGGTGCTCGGCGCGCCGCGTTGATCGGACGTTGATGCCGCGTTTAGGGCGACGGGACAGGCTGCTGCCATGCAGACCGACACGATGCCCTCCGCCCCGACGACCCTCGTGGCCCCCGACCTCTCCTGGCAGGAGAACGCGCTGTGCGCCCAGACGGGCCCGGAGTTCTTCTTCCCGGCTCCCGGCTCCTCGACCCGCGAGGCCAAGCTGCTGTGCGGGGCCTGCGAGGGCCGGGTGGCGTGCCTGGAGTACGCGCTCGCGCACGACGAGCGGTTCGGGGTGTGGGGCGGGCTCTCCGAGAAGGAGCGCATCCGGCTCAAGCGCCGCCGCGGCTGACGGGCCCGGCCCGCCGCTCGTCGTACGGTCAGCCTGCCGCCCGTCGTACGGTCAGCCTGCCGCTCGTCGTACGGCCAGCCGCCGCTCGTCGAACGATCAGCCTGCTGCCCGGGACGCCATCCGCGCCTTGCGCGCCGCGAGACGCTCGTCGAACTTGCTCGCCTCGCTGTCCAGGCCGTTCATGTAGAGCCCCAGCTCCTCCTGGGCCTGCAGACCCTCCGGGCCGAGCCCGTCGATCTGGAGGACCTTGAGGAAGCGCAGCACCGGCTGGAGCACGTCGTCGTGGTGGATGCGCAGGTTGTAGATCTCGCCGATCGCCATCTGGGCCGCCGCGCGCTCGAAGCCGGGCATGCCGTGGCCGGGCATCCGGAAGTTGACGACGACGTCCCGCACCGCCTGCATCGTGAGGTCGGGGGCGATCTCGAAGGCCGCGCCCAGCAGGTTGCGGTAGAAGACCATGTGCAGGTTCTCGTCGAGCGCGATGCGGGCGAGCATGCGGTCGCAGACCGGGTCGCCGGACTGGTGTCCGGTGTTGCGGTGCGAGATGCGGGTGGCGAGCTCCTGGAAGGCGACGTACGCGACCGAGTGAAGCATCGAGTGCCGGTTGTCCGACTCGAACCCCTCGCTCATGTGTGCCATGCGGAAACGTTCCAGCTCGTCCGGGTCGACCGCGCGCGAGGCCAGCAGGTAGTCACGCATCACGATGCCGTGACGGCCCTCCTCGGCGGTCCAGCGGTGCACCCAGGTGCCCCAGGCGCCGTCGCGGCCGAAGAGGCTGGCGATCTCGTGGTGGTAGCTGGGCAGGTTGTCCTCGGTGAGCAGGTTCACCACGAGCGCGACCCGGCCGATGTCGGTGACCTTGGACTGGGAGCGGTCCCACGCCTCGCCGTCCTCGAAGAAGCCGGGGAAGTTCCGGGCGTCCGACCACGGCACGTACTCGTGCGGCATCCAGTCCTTGGTGACCTTCAGGTGCCGGTTGAGCTCCTTCTCGACGACCTCCTCCAGGGCGTACAGAAGTCGTGCGTCGGTCCACCCGGCGGAACTGGAGAGGTGGGGGGAGGTGAGCGTCACGGGAACTCCTGGGGACGGAGAAGGGCATACGGAACTACCTACGTCTACGTAGGTTACGAGACCGTAGGTTAAGGGCCGGATAAGGGAGTGGCCAAGCCCGTCCCGCTGGGAGAGACCCGGCTCACCCCCTGTCGCCCCCCGGTTGACCTGGTGTGACGACTCGGAGTTCCGTGCGTCAGTTCACCGTTGTCGTCTCCTCGGTCGCCCCCTTCGCCGTCTCCGACGTTGACCCCTCCGCCATCTCCGCCATCACCGATGCCGATTCCTCCGCCGTGAAGTCACCGGTCCGCACCGCCTCGGCCGTCGTCGGCCGCAGCTCCCCGTCGAGCCGCACCCAGCGGGTGATCCCGAGCGACTCCAGGAACGGCACGTCGTGGCTCGCCACGATCAGCGCACCCTCGAACGCGTCGAGCGCGGCCGTCAGGCTCCGCACCGACGCCATGTCCAGGTTGTTCGTCGGCTCGTCGAGCATCAGCAGCTGCGGAGCCGGCTCGGCGAGCAGCAGCGCGGCGAGCGTCGCGCGGAAGCGCTCGCCGCCCGACAGTGTTCCCGCCGGCCGGTCGGCCCGGGCGCCCCGGAACAGGAACCGGGCAAGGCGCGCCCGGATCTCGTTGGCCGTCGCCGCCGGCGCGAACCGCGCCACGTTCTGCACCACGCTCAGCTCGTCGTCGAGGACGTCGAGCCGCTGCGGCAGGAAGCGCAGCGGAACCCGCACCGCCGACTCGCCCGCAACCGGGGCCAGTTCCCCGGCGATCGTCCGCAGCAATGTCGTCTTCCCGGCCCCGTTCCGGCCGACCAGCGCCACCCGCTCCGGGCCCCGCAGCTCGAACTCCCCGTCGACCCGCGCCCCGTACGGCAGCTCCAGGTCACGGAGGAGCAGCACGCCCCGCCCCGGATGGACCACCGTGCGCGGCAGCTCGATGCGGATCTCGTCGTCGTCCCGCACCGCCTCCACCGCCGCATCGAGCCGCGACCGTGCCTCGGCCAGCCGGTCGACGTGCAGCGCGCGGTGCTTGGCCGACGACACCTCGGCGGCGGACTTGCGGCCGTTGGCCACGATCTTCGGCACGACCTTGTTCTCGTAGCTCTTCTGCCCGTAGCGCTTGCGCCGGGCCAACTTGACCTGGGCGTCGACGAGTTCGCGCTTCTGGCGCTGTACGTCGGCCTCGGCGACCCGCACCATCCGCTCGGCGGCCTCCTGTTCGGCCGCGAGCGCCTCCTGGTAGTCCGACCACGCGCCGCCGTACCAGGCGACCTCGCCGTCCCGCAGATCGGCGATCTGGTCGACGCGCTCCAGGAGTTCACGGTCGTGGCTCACCACGACGAGCACTCCTGACCAGGCGTCCACCGCCTCGTACAGCCGTCGCCGGGCGACCAGGTCGAGATTGTTCGTCGGCTCGTCGAGCAGCAGCACGTCCGGCCGGGCGAGCAGCAGCGCGGCGAGCCGCAGCAGCACGGACTCGCCGCCGGAGATCTCCCCGATCGTGCGGTCGAGCCCGATGTGCCCGAGCCCGAGCTGGTCGAGCACGGCGAGAGCCCGCTCCTCCACGTCCCAGTCGTCGCCGACGGCCGTGAAGTGCTCCTCCGACGTGTCGCCGGACTCGATGGCGTGCAGCGCCGCCCGGGTCGCCTCGATGCCGAGGACCCGGTCGACCGGCAGGCCGGTGCGCAGCACCAGGTTCTGCGGCAGATAGCCGAGCTCACCGGCGACCCGGACCGAGCCCTCGGCCGGGGTGAGCTCGCCGGCGATCAGCTTGAGCAGGGTCGACTTCCCGGAGCCGTTCAGACCGACGAGACCGGTCCGGCCGGGACCGACGGCCAGCCGGAAGTCGTCCAGGACGGCGGTGCCGTCCGGCCAGGAGAAGGAGAGGTTCGTGCAGGTGATGAAAGTGGGGCGAGTCGCCATAGGGGCCTCCCGGTTGCGAAGCGTGGAACAGGGCAACGCGTGAGACACCGGGACGCGGGCGGCAATCCTGAAGCGGAGCGGCCGAGGGGATCAACCCGGGGCGGCTGCGGATCGGAGCGGCGCTCGTACGCCGAGGTCGAGGACGGCACACGCGGCGGCGGGGCGGCACGCGCGGCACGGTGTCTCGAACCTCAGACGAGCAACGGCCTTCTCCGATCGGGCGACAACAGGGCCATGGAGAACGTTACGGAGCGGGGAAAGGAGCCGCAAACGATTTATGGCGAGACCCCCGCCAGGGGCCTTTCGCCGGCGGAGTTCGGGGCTTCAGGGGCCTCAGGGCCTCGGGCCCCATGGGCTACGGGTGCTCTTCGAGCAGCTGCGCGAGGTTCCCGTCCCAGTCCAGGTACTGGTTCTCGCGGCCGCGCGGCACCAGATGCTGCGAGCGCTCCAGGAAACTGCGCAGCTCGGAGGTCCGGACGTGCACCATGGCCACGCCCTCGGGCGCGTGGAACTCGACCACCGTGCGGTCGTACCCGTACGGCCGCAGCCGGACGTCCCCGACGCCCGCCGGGCCCTCCACGCCCTCCGCGAGCAGCTCGCGCGCGAAGGCCCAGGACACCTCGACCCCCTCCAGGGTGGCCGGCGGCGGGAACGCCATGCTCACGGCGTACGGGTCCTCGCGGTCGTACCGAAGAGTGGCGGCGACCGACTCCATGCGGGGCGCGGACGCCACCAGCCGGGCCTGCACGGCCTGCTCGATCACGGTGGGCATGGGCAAAGCCTCCTGTCGCGCGGCTGCGTTCTCCTGCATCTCCCTGACACAGGGAGAGACGAACCGCGGGGCCGGTTCGTGCACCGGAGGGGTACGTGAGCTGTGTCACCGCGCTGCGGTGAAGCCCGTCGGCGCCGGTCAGCGGGGGCGAGGCCGGTCCGTGGGGGTGGGGCGAGGGCCGGTGCGCCGGGGTGGGGCGGGGCCGGTCCGCGGGAGTGGGCCGAGGCCGGTCCGCGGAGGTGGGGCGGGGCCGGTCAGCGGGTCTCGGCCCGGTCGAAGTCGCCGCCCGCGCAGGGCCCCGAGTGGTCGCAGTACGGCTGGTTGCCGGAGGACCCGCAGCCGCACAGCACCGCCCGCGTCTCGTGCCGCTCGCCCGCCTCCCCGCCGGCCTGAACGAGGAGGTCGCCGCGCATCACGAGCCGTCCGTCGGGCATCCGGCGCACGGTGGTGGGCACGTCCCCGGTCTCGTCGGGCTCCGTGGAGTCCTCGGCCGGGCGGTACTGGAGCGCGCCGGACGGGCAGCGGCGGACCACCTCGGCGACCAGCGCGGGGTCGGCCTGGTCGGGCCGCACCCAGGGGCGCTGCTCCAGGTCGAAGACGCCCGGCAGGCCGCGGACGCATTCGGCGGCGTGCAGACAGCGGCGCGGCTCGAAGGTGACGGTGATGCCCTCGCCGTCGTACTCCTTGAGCTTCGGCTTCTCACCCGGGACGGGCTCGGTCGTGCGGTCCGTCATGGGAACCAGCCTAGGAACGGTGGAGCCGGTACGCACTCCGGTACGCAGTCCGGTTACGCGCTGGGGCACGCACTCTGGACGCGATCTCCGCGGTCGGCTAGCTTCCGGCGCCATGACGTCCATGGGGAAGACGAGACGAGTGATGGCGGCGGGACTGGTGGGGGCGGCGCTGGCCATGACCCTGGCCGCCCCGGCCGCGGCCGCGACAAACGACCGGACGGCGGGGGAGAAGACGCGGGGGGAGCAGACGCAGGTGAAGGGGACGCCGGGGGAGTGGCGGCTGACCGGGACCGGGACGGACGCGCGCTTCCGGGGCCTGGCCGCGGTGAACCGTTCGGTCGCCTGGGCCGCCGGGTCCAAGGGAACGGTGCTGCGGACCACCGACGGCGGGAAGAGCTGGCGAAACGTCTCTCCGGCCGGGGCCGGGGAGCGGGAGTTCCGCGACGTGGAGGCGTTCGACGCCCGGCGGGCCGTGGTCCTGGCGATCGGCGAGGGCGAGGCGTCGCGGGTCTTCCGGACGGAGGACGGCGGGGCGACCTGGACGGAGTCCTTCCGCAACACCGATCCGCGGGCCTTCTACGACTGCATGACCTTCTTCGACCAGCGCCACGGGCTCGCCATGAGCGACCCGGTGGACGGCAGGTACCGCATCCTCTCCACCCGCGACGGCGGCCGCTCCTGGCAGGTCCTGCCCGGCGACGGCATGCCGGCCGCGCAGCCCGGCGAGGCCGGCTTCGCGGCGAGCGGCCAGTGCCTGGTGTCGGCCGGGCCGCGCGACGTCTGGCTGGCGACGGGCGGCGGGGCCACCGGGCGGGTGCTGCACTCGGCGGACCGGGGGCTGACCTGGACCGCGACCGAGACCACGATCCCGGCGGGCGAGGGCGCCAAGGGCGTCTTCGGGCTCGCCTTCCGCGACCGCCGGCACGGCATCGCGGTCGGCGGCGACTACCGCAAGGACCAGCCCTCGCCGCAGGCCGCCGCCGTCACCGGCGACGCCGGCCGGACCTGGACCGCGTCCGCCACCCCGCCGCCCGCCTACCGCTCGGGCGTCGCCTGGCTCCCGCACACCAGGTCGGCCGCCCTCGCGGTCGGCCCCACCGGCACCGACCTCACGACCGACGGCGGCCGCACCTGGCGCACGGTGGACCCCGGCTCGTACGACACGGTCACCTGCACCGCCGACGGCGCCTGCTGGGCCTCCGGCGAGAAGGGCCGCGTCGCCCGGATGGATCTGGACTGAGGCGTCAGGCGGGCAACTCGTCCCGGAACGCCGCGTCATAGGGTCCTCACCATGACGATCATCGAGATTCCGGACGGGTGGCCCGCCGACGAGGACGCGGCCCTTGCCGTGCAGGAGCAGTTGCGGCAGCGGCTCGTGCTGGACGAGGAAGGGCCCCGGGCCGGTGAGGGGAACGTGACCGGGGTCGACGTCGCGTACGACGACGAGCGGGATCTCGTCGCCGCCGCGGCCGTCGTGCTCGACGGGAGGACCCTGGAGGTCGTGGAGGAGGCGACGGCCGTCGGGCGCGTGTCGTTCCCCTATGTGCCAGGGCTGTTGGCGTTCCGGGAGATTCCCACGGTGCTCGCCGCGCTCGGGCGGCTCGGCGCCGACCCCGGGCTGCTCGTGTGCGACGGGTACGGGGTCGCGCACCCGCGTCGCTTCGGGCTCGCGAGCCATCTCGGGGTGCTCACCGGGCTGCCGTCGATCGGAGTCGCCAAGAACCCGTTCACCTTCACCTACGGGCAACCCGGGCCGGAACGGGGCGAGTTCAGCGCGCTCGTGGCCGAGGGCGAGACCGTCGGGCGCGCCCTGCGCACCCGGGCCGGGGTCAAGCCGGTCTTCGTCTCCGTCGGGCACCGCGTGTCCCTCGACCGGGCCTGCGCGCACACCCTGCACCTGAGCCCCCGCTACCGCCTGCCCGAGACCACCCGGCACGCGGACGCGCTCTGCCGCCGGGCCCTCGCCGAGGCGCTCGACACCCGGGCCGGGTGAGGGGCGCGGCCGGGACGGCTGGGAAGGCCGCGACGGCTGGGACGGCTGGGACGGCTGAGTACCCGTACGGATACCGAGCCGTGACCAAGGAGCGGCAAAGTGGGGGCATGACATCCCCCGGCACCACTCGCCCCACCCCGATCGGCACCCTGCAGTGCGTCGTCCTGGACTGCCCCGACGTGCTGGAACTCGCCGGCTTCTACCAGCGGTTGCTGGGCGGCGAGATCAACCGTCCCGACCCCCGGTGGGCCGTCGGCGACGCCTGGGCCACCCTGCACCCCGCGTCCGGAGCCGCCCCGGTGCTCGCCTTCCAGGGCGTGGCCGACCACCGCCCGGCGGTGTGGGGCGCGCCGGAGCAGCAGTTCCACATCGACGTGCGGGTCGAGGACCTGGACGCGGCGCACGAGGCGGTGCTCGCGCTCGGCGCCTGGCGGCTCGACGAGGCGGCGGGGGAGGACCGGCCCTGGCGCATCTACGCCGACCCGGCCGGTCACCCCTTCTGCCTGATCAAGGCCTGATTCAGGCCTTCAGTCCTGATCGAGCCCCTGATCGAGCCCTGGCCCGGGCCTGATCAAGCCCCCGATCGAACCCTGACCCGGGCCTGATCAACCCCGGGCCGGTCCTGACCCGGGCCTGCCTCAGGCCTGACCCGTGCCTGATCCGTACGGCGCGACACGGGCGCTCAGCCCGAGTGCGCCACCCGGAACCGCAGCCCCGCCGCCCGCAGCCGGTCGAGCAGCGCGTCGCCCATCGCGACCGCCGTCGTGACCTGCCCGGCGGTCGGCGGCAGCGCGTCGAAGGCGAGGCACAGCGCCGACTCGGCGAGCATCTTCGCCGTCTCGTCGTAGCCCGGGTCGCCGCCGGACACCTCCGTGAAGACCCGTCGTCCGCCGCCCTCCCCGACGAACCGGACGGAGAACCAGCTGCGCGCCCGCCGCTCCGCGTCCGGGCCGCGGCCCGGTTCGTAACGCTCCATCAGCCAGTTCCGCACGAAAGGCAGTTGGGCTGCGAGCACGCTCGTGCCGACGGCCGCCGAGCCGCCGAGTGCCATCGGCAGGGTCTTCACGGAGGCGTAGTGGCGGTAGCGGAAGTCCGGGCCGTAGCGTTCGAGGGCCCGCGCCGAACGCGCCACCACCTGCGGGTCGAGCGTCGGCAGCGGCAGCGCCCAGGTCCCGGTCTCGCGGCTGAACCGTGGCCCGCCGAGCGGCGAGCGGGCCCGTCGGGTCACCAACCGCGGCTCGTGCAGGCGTCGTTCGTGCGCCGCGCGCAGGATCTCCCGGCCGCGCCCGAAGGCGGTGAGCGCCGAGGCGAAGGTGCCGCCGGAGAAGATCGCGCCGGCCCGGACGAAGCCGTCGACGCGCAGCGGCACCCCCTCCGGCAGCTGCTTCACGGTGAAGTACACGCCCAGGTCGTGCGGGACCGAGTCGAAGCCGCAGGCGTGCACGAGCCGGGCTCCGGTCTCGCGGGCGCGGGCGTCGTACCGCACGTACATGCGGTCGACGAACTCCGCCTCGCCGGTCAGGTCCAGATAGTCGGTGCCGGCCTCCGTGCACGCGGCGACCAGCCCCTCCCCGTACCAGACATAGGGGCCGACCGTGCTGGCCACCACCCGCGCGGACCCGGCGAGCTCGCGCAGCGAGTCCGGGTCGGTGGAGTCCGCGACGAGCAGCGGCAGTTCGGCGCAGCGCGGCCACCGCTTGGCGAGCCGGTCGCGCAGCGCGGCCAGCTTGCCGCGGCTGCGGCCGGCGAGGGCCCAGCTGCACTCCGCCGGGGCGTGCTCGGCCAGATACTCCGCGGTGAGCTCGCCCACGAATCCGGTCGCCCCGAAGAGCACCACGTCGTACGGCCGTACAGCCGCCCCTGTCTCCATTGCGCCCCAGCCCCTCCGCCTTCGTCCGCGCCGTCCCCCGGCGCGGATGCCGTCGGCGGACTCTAGCGGACGGCGCCGCCGGAGCGGACCCGGTGGTACTCCTGAGTAATTTCCAAGCGCTTGCTCGGCCCGGGGGCTTGTGCCGAGTGGAACACGTTCCTAGCATCTTCGGTGTTACATCATCACTGTCACACCTGCCTCGCGCCCGCTTCGCACCCGCTTCACGCTCGCTCTCACACCCGCTTCACGCTCGCTCTCACACACGCCGCGCACCCCTGGGGGCCCGATGACGACACCCGCCCGGTCCCGCACCGGACCGCTCTCCGGCGTCCGCGTGGTCGAACTCGCCGGCATCGGACCCGGCCCCTTCGCCGCCATGCTGCTCGCCGACCTCGGCGCCGACGTCGTGCGCGTCGACCGCCCCGGCGGCCCGGGCCTCGGCATCGACCCCGCGTACGACCTCACCAACCGCAACAAGCGCTCGGTCCTCGTCGACCTCAAGGCCGACGGCGGCCCGGACACCGTGCTCGACCTCGTCGCCCGCGCCGACATCCTCGTCGAGGGCTACCGCCCCGGTGTCGCCGAGCGCCTCGGCGTCGGCCCCGACGCCTGCCTCGCCCGCAATCCGAGGCTGGTCTACGGCCGGATGACCGGCTGGGGCCAGGACGGACCGCTCGCCCCCACCGCCGGCCACGACATCGGCTACATCGCCATCACCGGCACCCTCGGCATGATCGGCCCCGACCCCGACGGCCCGCCCAGCATCCCCGCCAACCTGGTCGGCGACTACGCGGGCGGCTCCCTCTACCTCGTCATCGGCGTCCTCGCCGCCCTCCAGCACGCCCGTACGCACGGCGAGGGCCAGGTCGTCGACGCCGCCATCGTCGACGGCACCGCCCACCTCGCCAGCATGATCCACGGCATGCTCGCGGCCGGCGGCTGGCAGGACCGGCGCGGGGTCAACCTGCTCGACGGCGGCTGCCCCTTCTACGGCACGTACGAGACCTCCGACGGCGGCTACATGGCCGTCGGCGCCCTTGAGCAGCAGTTCTACGACGAGTTCGTGCGGCTCCTCGGCATCGAGGACGTCGCCCCGGCGCGCCGTGACCTCGCCCGCTGGGGCGAGCTGCGCGCGGCCGTCGCCGACCGCTTCCGCACCCGTACGAGAGACGAGTGGACGGCCGTCTTCGAGGGCACCGACGCCTGTGTGGCCCCCGTGCTCTCGCTGCGCGAGGCGCCCGCCCATCCGCATCTGGCCGCCCGCGGCACCTTCGTCGAGCACGCCGGTCTCGTCCAGCCGGCGCCCGCGCCCCGCTTCTCCGCCACCCCCGGCACGGTCCGCACCGGCCCCGCCCTGCCGGGCGCCGACACCGACGAGGTCGCCCGCGACTGGGCCGTGCCCGCCCTGACCGCCCTCCAGCCCGACGACAAGGAGCAGCAGGCATGAAGCGCCGGCTCTACACCGCCGACCACGAGGCCTTCCGCGAGACGGTCCGCACCTTCCTGGCCAAGGAGGTGCTGCCGCACTACGCGCAGTGGGAGAAGGACGGCATCGTCTCCCGCGAGGTCTGGCGCGCCGCCGGCCGGCAGGGGCTGCTCGGCCTCGCCGTCGACGAGGAGTACGGCGGCGGCGGGAACCCGGACTTCCGGTACAGCGCCGTCCTCGCCGAGGAGTTCACCCGGGCCGGCACCCCCGGCCTCGCCATCGGCCTGCACAACGACATCATCGGCCCCTACCTCACCTCCCTCGCCACCGAGGAGCAGAAGCGGCGCTGGCTGCCCGGCTTCTGCAGCGGCGAGATCGTCACGGCCGTCGCCATGACCGAGCCGGGCGCCGGCTCCGACCTCCAGGGCATCCGCACCACCGCCGAGGACCACGGCGACCACTGGATCCTCAACGGCTCCAAGACCTTCATCTCCAACGGCATCCTGGCCGACCTCGTCGTGGTCGTCGCGAAGACGACCCCCGAGGGCGGCGCCCACGGCCTCTCCCTCCTCGTCGTCGAGCGCGGCATGGACGGCTTCGAGCGCGGCCGGAACCTCGACAAGATCGGCCAGAAGTCCCAGGACACCGCCGAGCTGTTCTTCAACGACGTCCGCGTCCCCAAGGAGAACCTGCTCGGCGAGCTCAACGGCGCCTTCGTCCACCTGATGACCAACCTGGCGCAGGAACGGCTCGCCATCGCCGTCGCCGCGATCGCGGGCGCCGAACACCTCCTGGAGCTGACGACCACGTACGTCAAGGAGCGCGAGGCGTTCGGCCGGCCGCTCGCCCGGCTCCAGCACATCCGCTTCGAGATCGCCGAGATGGCCACCGAGTGCGCCGTCACCCGCAGCTTCCTCGACCGCTGCATCGAGGAGCACGCGAACCCGGACGGGCCGGGACTCGACGCCGTGCACGCCTCCATGGCCAAGTGGTGGTCCACCGAGCTGCAGAAGCGGGTCGCCGACCGCTGTCTGCAACTGCACGGCGGATACGGCTACATGAGCGAATTCCCGGTCGCCAGGGCCTTCACCGACGGCCGCATCCAGACCATCTACGGCGGGACGACCGAGATCATGAAGGAGATCATCGGCCGCTCCCTGCTCGGCTGACCCGGACCCGGACCCGGCCTCCGGGCCCGGCCCCCCGACCCGCACCCCTACAGACTCGCCCGAAAGGCAACACCGTGACCACCGAAGCGTACGTCTACGACGCGATCCGCACCCCGCGCGGCCGCGGCAAGGCCAACGGGGCCCTGCACGGCACCAAGCCGATCGACCTCGTCGTCGGCCTCATCCACGAGATCCGCGCCCGTTTCCCCGGACTCGACCCGGCCGCCATCGACGACATCGTCCTCGGCGTCGTCGGCCCCGTCGGCGACCAGGGCTCCGACATCGCCCGGATCGCCGCCATCGCCGCGGGCCTGCCCGACACCGTCGCCGGCGTCCAGGAGAACCGCTTCTGCGCCTCCGGCCTCGAAGCCGTCAACCTCGCCGCCGTGAAGGTCCGCTCCGGCTGGGAGGACCTCGTCCTCGCCGGCGGCGTCGAGTCCATGTCCCGGGTGCCGATGGCGTCCGACGGCGGCGCCTGGTTCGCCGACCCGATGACCAACATCGCCACCAACTTCGTCCCCCAGGGCATCGGCGCCGACCTCATCGCCACCATCGAGGGCTTCACCCGCCGCGACGTCGACGAGTACGCCGCCCTCTCCCAGGAGCGCGCGGCCGCGGCCTGGAAGGACGGCCGCTTCGACCGCTCCGTCGTCCCCGTCAGGGACCGGGCCGGCCTCACCGTCCTCGACCATGACGAGCACCTGCGCCCCGGCACCACCGCCGACTCGCTCGCCCGCCTCAAGCCGTCCTTCGCCGACATCGGCGAGCTCGGCGGCTTCGACGCCGTGGCGCTGCAGAAGTACCACTGGGTCGAGGAGATCGACCACGTCCACCACGCCGGCAACTCCTCCGGCATCGTCGACGGCGCCTCGCTCGTCGCCATCGGCTCCAAGGAGGTCGGCGAGCGGTACGGGCTCACGCCCCGCGCCCGTATCGTCGCCGCCGCGGTCTCCGGCTCCGAGCCCACCATCATGCTCACCGGCCCCGCCCCCGCCACCCGCAAGGCGCTCGCCAAGGCCGGCCTCACCATCGACGACATCGACCTGATCGAGATCAACGAGGCGTTCGCCGCCGTCGTCCTGCGCTTCGTCAAGGACATGGGCGTCTCCCTCGACAAGGTCAACGTCAACGGCGGCGCCATCGCGCTCGGCCACCCGCTCGGCGCCACCGGCGCGATGATTCTCGGCACCCTCGTCGACGAGCTGGAGCGCCAGGACAAGCGCTACGGCCTCGCCACCCTCTGCGTCGGCGGCGGCATGGGCATCGCCACCATCGTCGAGCGCGTCTGACCGCCCGGTCCGAACCCCTTCTAACGGACTTCTTACGGAGAAGCAGCAGCCATGAGCGAGAGCACCACCATCCGCTGGGAGCAGGACGAGACCGGCGTCGTCACCCTCGTCCTCGACGACCCCGACCAGTCCGCGAACACCATGAACCAGGCCTTCCGGGCCTCCGTCAAGGCGATCGCCGACCGCGCCGCGGCCGAGAAGGACGCCATCCGCGGCATCATCTGGACCTCCGCGAAGAAGACCTTCTTCGCCGGCGGCGACCTCAAGGACATGATCAAGGCCGGCCCCGAGGACGCCCAGGCGATCTTCGACACCGCCATCGAGATCAAGGACGCGCTGCGCCGCATCGAGACCCTCGGCAAGCCCGTCGTCGCCGCCATCAACGGCGCCGCGCTCGGCGGCGGCTACGAGATCGCGCTCGCCTCCCACCACCGCGTCGCCCTCGACGCCCCCGGCTCCAAGATCGGCCTGCCCGAGGTCACCCTGGGCCTGCTCCCCGGCGGTGGCGGCGTCGCCCGCACCGTACGCCTCATGGGCATCACCGACGCGCTGCTCAAGGTGCTGCTCCAGGGCACCCAGTACAACCCGAAGCGCGCCCTCGACAACGGCCTCGTGCACGAGCTGGCCGCCACCCCCGAGGAGATGCTCGCGAAGGCCCGCGCCTTCATCGACGCCCACCCCGAGTCGGCGCAGCCCTGGGACGTGCCCGGCTACCGGATCCCCGGCGGCACCCCGGCCAACCCGAAGTTCGCCGCCAACCTGCCGGCCTTCCCCGCCAACCTGCGCAAGCAGCTGAACGGCGCCCCCTACCCCGCCCCGCGCAACATCCTGGCGGCGGCCGTCGAGGGCTCCCAGGTCGACTTCGAGACCGCGCTCACCATCGAGAGCCGCTACTTCACCGAGCTGGTCGTCGGCCAGACCGCGAAGAACATGATCCAGGCGTTCTTCTTCGACCTCCAGGCCGTCAACTCCGGCGCCAGCCGCCCCAAGGGCGTCGAGCCGCGCAAGGTCACCAGGGTCGCCGTGCTCGGCGCCGGCATGATGGGCGCCGGCATCGCGTACTCCTGCGCCCGCGCCGGCATCGAGGTCGTCCTCAAGGACGTCTCCACCGAGGCCGCCGCCAAGGGCAAGGCGTACTCCGAGAAGCTGTGCGCCAAGGCCGTCGCCAAGGGCCGCACCACCCAGGAGAAGGCCGAAGCGCTGCTCGCCCTCATCACCCCGACCGGTGACGTCGCCGACCTGGCCGGCTGCGACGCCGTCATCGAGGCCGTCTTCGAGGACACCGCGCTCAAGCACAAGGTGTTCCAGGAGATCCAGCATGTCGTCGCGCCCGACGCGCTGCTGTGCTCCAACACCTCCACCCTCCCCATCACCGTCCTCGCCGAGGGCGTCGAGCGCCAGGCCGACTTCATCGGCCTGCACTTCTTCTCGCCCGTCGACAAGATGCCGCTCGTCGAGATCATCAAGGGCGAGCGGACCGGCGACGAGGCGCTGGCCCGCGCCTTCGACCTGGTGCGCCAGATCAACAAGACGCCGATCGTCGTCAACGACTCGCGCGGCTTCTTCACCTCCCGGGTGATCGGCCACTTCATCAACGAGGGCGTCGCCATGGTCGGCGAGGGCGCCGAGCCCGCCTCCGTCGAGCAGGCCGCCGCCCAGGCCGGCTACCCGGCGAAGGTGCTGTCCCTCATGGACGAGCTCACGCTCACCCTGCCGCGCAAGATCCGCAACGAGACACGGAAGGCGGTCGAGGAGGCCGGCGGCACCTGGGTCAGCCACCCGGGCGAGCTCGTCATCGACCGCATGGTCGACGAGTTCGGCCGCCCGGGGCGCAGCGGCGGCGCCGGCTTCTACGAGTACGGCGAGGACGGCAGGCGCGGCAGGCTCTGGCCGGGCCTGCGCGAGCACTTCACCAAGCCCGAGGTGGACATCCCCTTCCGCGACATGCAGGAGCGGATGCTCTTCGCCGAGGCCCTCGACACCGTCCGACTGATCGAGGAGGGCGTCCTCACCTCGGTCGCCGACGCCAACATCGGCTCCATCCTGGGCATCGGCTTCCCGGCCTGGACCGGTGGCGTGCTCCAGTACGTCAACGGTTACGAGGGCGGCGTCGCCGGCTTCGTCGAGCGGGCACGTGAGCTGGCGGCGACGTACGGCGAGCGCTTCACGCCGCCGGCGCTGCTCGTGGAGAAGGCCGAGCGCGGCGAGGTCTTCACGGACGCGCGGTAGGCGAGGTCTTCACGGACGCGCGGTAGCGAGGTCCTCACGGACAAGGCGGTAGGCGAGGTCCTCACGGACGCGCGGTAGGAGCCGGACTCGTCCGGAACGCGGTGCGGAGCTCTTCGCTGAGGGAACGCTGGAACGCCGTCACGAGGGCCTGGACCACCATCGGCTGCATGTGCGCCGAGAGCGACTTCATCGCCGTCAGGTGGTCCGGGTCCTCGCCGCTCTCCCGGTACGGGTTCCACACCTGCTCCTGGAACAGCCGGGCCAGCTCCTGCGCGGCGGCCCGGGCGTGCTCCAGGAGCACGGTGCGGGAGGCCAGGATCGTCTCGTGCTCGATCGGTACGTCGAGCAGCTCGACGCCGAGCCGGAGCAGGGCCCCGTCGAGCCGGAAGGTGTCGGGGTCGGCGGTGCGGTCGAGCACGCCCATCGCCGCCAGCCGGTCCACGTCCCGGTCCGCGAGCGGGCGCCCGGCCCGCCGCTCCAGCTCCTGCCGGGTGATCTCCTCGGCGGACTCGGGCGCCCAGGAGGCGACGAGCGCCCGGTGGATCGCCAGGTCCTGCGCGCTCAGGTCAGCCGGCAGCTGCTCCAGATACCGCTCGATCGCCGCGAGCGTCATCCCCTGCCGCTGCAGCTCCTCGATCAGCGCGAGCCGCGACAGGTGCTCGGGCCCGTACCGCCCGACCCGCCGCGGCCCGATCACCGGCGGCGGCAGCAGCCCCCGCGTCCCGTAGAACCGCACGGTCCGCACGGTGACGCCGGCCCGCGCGGCCAGCTCGTCCACGGTGTACACGGGCGCGGTGTGCACGGGCGCGGTGGGGGTCTGCTCCATGGTTCAACAGTATTGCTGTCTCACTGACGGTGTAAAAGACCTGTGTCGGCTGAGGCGCCGGGGCAGCGCCGGCAGCCGCCCGCCGGGCGCGGGCTCCCCGGGACCGCACGGCGACCTGTGCCAGGGTGGGCGGTGAGGACGTCGAGGGAGAGCCGCCATGACGATCAAGCATCCGCTCTTCGCCCGCTGCTACGCGCGGTACGCCGGGCCGGCGCTGCGGAAGGCGGGCATCGACGAGCACCGCAGGCGGCTCCTGGCGGGCCTGACCGGCGAGGTCGTCGAGGTGGGCGCGGGCAACGGCCTGAACTTCCCGTACTACCCGCCCGAGGTCACCCGCCTCGTCGCCGTCGAGCCGGAACCGACCCTGCGCGCCCTGGCCGAACAGGCCGCCGCCCGCGCCCCCGTCCCCACCACGACCGTGGCCGCCCGCGCCGAACAGCTCCCCTTCCCCGACGCCTCCTTCGACGCGGCCGTCGTCTGCCTCGTCCTCTGCTCGGTCGCCGACCCCCGCGCGGCCCTCGCCGAACTCCGCCGAGTCCTCCGCCCCGGCGGCCGACTCCGCTTCCTCGAACACGTCCGTTCCCCGTCCCCCGCGCTGCGCCGCGTCCAACGCACCCTCGACGCCACGCTCTGGCCCCACCTGGCGGGCGGCTGCCACACCGCCCGCGACACCGAGTCCGCCCTCACGACGGCGGGCTTCACCCTGACCACCATCGACCACTTCGACTTCCCACCGAGCCGCCTCCCCCTGCCGGCGGCCCCGCACATCCTCGGCACGGCCGTGCGCGACCGCGACGGAGGGGCATTGTCAGAGGGGGCCCCTACGGTGGACCCATGAGCATGATCGAGTACGTACAGGGGGACGCCACCGCGCCGCGGGGGAAGGGCGTCAAGATCGTGGCGCATGTGTGCAACGACCTCGGGGGACGGGGCGGGCGGGGTGGGCGCTAGAGTCTTGCGCCTGTTCGGAACAGGGGCATGACAGGGGGAGGGTTATGCAGACGCAGCTCAGGGAGACGGCCGCGGAGTTGGCCGCCGTGCTGTGGCGGGAGCACACCGTGTACCGCGAGCGCGGGGGCGGGGTGGTGATCCGGGGCGAGCACGTGCGGCGCTGGATCAGTCTGGCGCCGACGGGCGGGAAGGACCAGGCGCTGGTCCGGGCCGGGCGCATACTCGACGGCGGGACGACCGCGCCCGCCCGCCTGGAGGTCGTCGTGGACCTGGCGGCCGGGACGGCCGAGCTGGCCGCGGTGTGCCGCCGGCTGCTCGCCGAGGTCGCCGCCGACGCGGCGCCCTCCGCCGCCGGGACCGCCCGGCCCGCGCGGACCGGGCGGGCCGGACGGAGCGTGCGTCCGGGCAGGCGGCGGCACACCGGCTTCGGCTCGTGGGTGGTGCTGGTGTGCGTCGCGGGGGCCGTCGCGTTCTGGGCGTACACCGCCTTCGGCGGCGCCCGCTAGCGCGACGGCCGTACGCGCGCGGCGGCGCCGGGGGCCCCCCGGGCCCCGGCGCCGCCGCCGGCCCGGCCGCGGGGGCAGCCCCCCCCGGACCCCCGCACCCGGGAGTGGTGGGGCACGGTGGTGTTAGGGGTGTCCGTGGCCCCCCG
>NZ_JBIWPJ010000002.1:333690-496780 GCF_044768205.1 Streptomyces sp. NPDC101160
GGGGCGGCCGGGGGGGCGCCCGCCGCCCCGGCCCCCGGCCCGCGCGGGGGGGGGGGGGGGGGGCGGGGGGGGGGGGGGGGGGGCCCCCCGCCCCCCCCCCCCCCCGCCGCCGGCCGGCCGGCGGGGTCAGCCCGCCGCGTACGCCGTCACCGGGTAGTGGTCGGACAGGTTGGTGTACGTGTAGTCCGTGCCCCAGCTGGAGACCGTCCAGGGCGCGGTCGTCTCCGGCACCACGTTGTTCGTCCAGCCCGCCGGGCGCGGGTGGCCGGCCCGGTACAGGACGTAGTCGAGGTCCTCGCGCGGGTCGGTCGGGTAGCGGTAGCTGGCGATCGAGTTCGTCTGCGTGTCGAAGGAGTACGGGTGGCCGGTGCGGGCGTCCGCGCCGACCAGGTCCGCGTCGGCGAGCATCGTGCCGTACTCGGAGGACCGCGAGTCCACGTTCATGTCACCCGCGACGATGACCTCCTCGTTCGCCGGGATGTTCTTGGCGTCGAGGAAGGCGTCGATCGTCTTGAACTGCCGGCTGCGCATCTGCGCCGCCTCGCCCGCCGAGCAGCCCGGGTCGGTGGACTGGGCGTGCGTGCCGACGACGTGCACCTTGGTGCCGTTGACGTCGAGGACGGCGTAGACGAAGCCCTTGTTCGAGTACCAGTCGGCGCCGCAGGCGTCCTTGTAGATGTACTGCTCCTTGCGGACGACCGGCCACTTGCTCAGCAGCGTCACGCCGCCGTCCTCCGGCGTCATCGACGAGTACGAGCCGCCCGTGGCGTCCCAGCCCGACTTGGACCGGCCGACGACCGGGGTCTGGTACGGGTACTCGGCGGCCGCCTTCGACTTCAGGGCGTCGGACGCGGTGTTGTCGAACGCCTCCTGGAGCACGACCACGTCGTTGCCGTGGAAGAAGGACGTCGTGGGGATCGTCGCGGCCCGGTAGCCCTGTCCCCAGTTCGGGTACAGGTTCGTCGACATCAGGAAGGTGTTGTAGGTGAGCACCTTCAGGCTCGGGGTCGCGGCGGCCGAGGCCGCCGAGGCCGCCGGGGCGTTCGCGACGAGCGCGGCGGCGGCGAGCGTGACGGAGAGGACCGCACCGGAGGTACGGCGAAGCGCGGCGATCGGCACTGATAACTCCCGTTGGATGGTGGGGGGTTGACCCGGCGCCGCACATCAAATCAGCCGTGGTTACCTTCCGGTAGCCGTTGGATGCCGCGAATCTTGCGCGGTTCGCACAAACGCGCCAACTCTTTGGCCACTGTCTGAATTGTGATGTTTGCGATTAGGTAAGATGCGCGCATGACCCTCGCGCAGAACTCGCAGATCTTCCCCACGGACCTGGGCCCCCTGAACCCGGTCTGGGCCGAGCTCATCCTCGGCGCCGTCCTCTTCGGCCTGACCTTCCTGATCCTGGCCAAGGGGGTTCTCCCGAAGATCAGCCGCACGCTCGCCCAGCGTGAGGACGCCATCGAGGGCGGCACCGAGCGCGCCGACGACCTGCGCGCCGAGGCCGTCGCCATCCGCGAGCAGTACGAGGCCGAGCTCGCCGAGGCGCGTCACGACGCCGCCCGCATCCGCTCGCAGGCCACCGAGGAGGGCTCGGCGGCCATCGCCGCCTCCCGCGCCGAGGGCATCGCCGAGCGCGACCGCATCCTGGCCGCCGGCCACGAGCAGATCGCCGTCGAGCGCGAGACCGCCGAGCGCGAGCTCTCCGCCGACGTCGACGCCTGGGCCCGCTCCCTGGCCGGCCGCATCGTCGGCGAGCCGGTCGGCGCCGAGCGCGCCTGACGCATCCCGCGCATCCGTACGGGGCCGCGCCCCGGGCAGTCCAGCCCGGGCGCGGCCCCGCGTCATGTCCGGGGGCAGGGGGATCGGTCCGCCGGACCCGCCGGACGGGCCGGATCCGCTTGCCCGCCGGGCACAGCCCGGGCAGCCTGAGAGACACGCACACAAGGGGGAGACCGCGTGAGGGAGAACGACCGCATGTCCGCCCGGCAGTACCCACAGCCGGGCCCGACCGGCCCGGTGACGGAGGAGCCGACTGCCGACGCGAGGCCGACTGCCGCGCGGGCCGGCGCCGCGTCGACCACCGACGCCCCCGCGCCGGCCACCCGGCCTGCGTCGCCCCGTCGCCCCGAGCCCGTGCCGCCGCCCGTCGGTGGTGTGCTCTGGACCGTGGCCGGGGACGTCCGGGCGCTGCTCATGCTCCCCGCCGCGCTCACCATGCAGGTCGCCCACCCCGCCATCGGCGCCGGCGTCGACGACCACTCCGTCTTCCGGACCGACCCCTGGGGCCGAGGCGAGCGTTCCCTGCGCTCGCTCCAGCTGTGGATCTACGGCGGGGAGCGGGCCGCCGAGGAGGGGCGCAGGCTGCGCTCGCTCCACAAGGAGATCCAGGGCAGCGACGCCCACGGGCGTCGCTACCACGCGCTGAACCCCGCCTACTACGCGTGGGTCCATGCCACCGGCTACCCCGTCTACCGCCACGGCCTGCGCTATCTCGCCCGCCCCCTCACCGAGGCGCAGGAGCGGCAGCTGTACGCCGAGTGGCTCCGGGTCGGCCGGGTGCTCGGCATCCGCGACCGGGACATGCCGCAGACGATCGAGGAGTTCTGGCCGTACTACCGCCGGGTCCTCGACGAGGAGCTGGAGGCCACCGTCGTCGTCCGCGACCTCCTCGCCACCGACGCCCCGGTGCCCGCGCCCGACCGCGGCCCCCTTCCCGTACGCCTCGCCCTGCGGCTCCTCTGGCCGCTGCTGCGCGGGCCCTTCCTGCGCGCCCGCGCCTTCCTGACGGTCGGCCTCATGCCGCCGGACGCCCGCGCCGCCATCGGCCTGGACTGGACCCCGGCCCAGGAACGCCGGCTGCGCCGCCTCGGCCTGGTCGTACGGGCCGTGGTCCCCGTCCTTCCCGAGCGCCTGCGCTACCTCCCCCTGGCCCGCGAGGCCCGTGGCCGCGCCCGCGCGCAGGCCCGCGCGAAGGCACGCCGAGGCTAGGTCGATCGGACCTGGTCCCTGCCAGGCGCGGCCGCCGGCGCCGCCGAGATCCGGGGCCAGGCCTAGTACGGCTCCCGGCGCCGTCACCACGGTCCGGGCCCAGCCTCGGCCCGCCGCGCCGGCCGGCGCCGTCGCCACCGTCCGAGCGCACTCGGGGCCGCAGACGCCCCGGGCGCCGTCGCCATCGTCCGGGCCTACTCCCCGCCCGCCGTGGCCCCCAGTGCCTCCAGGTAGTCGTCGAGCAGCTCCACCTGGCGCTCCGCCGGGAAGGCCGTCGGGTCGAGGAGGGACTGGACGACCAGGCCCAGGACGAAGGACTGGGCGCCGGTCGCCAGGCGTGACGGGTCGCCCGGGGGCAGTTCGCCGTTGTCCTGCGCTGTGGCGATCAGTTCGGCGAGCCGGGCGCGGCTGCGCCCGTACTTCCCCGCGTAGTCGGCTCTCAGGGCCGGGTCGGCGAGGGCCGTGTCCCAGGAGGAGACCCAGATCCGGTTGCTCGCCGTGGCCTCGTCGGTGAGCGGCAGGATGTCGAGCAGCGCTGCCCGTACGGCGGCGAGGCCGGGCTCGCCCGAGTGCCGCCGGGGACGCGTCGTCGTGCGCTCGTCGAGCAGGTCCAGGGCGTACGCGACCAGATCGCGCTTCGCCGGGAAGTAGTGGGTCAGCAGACCGGTGGTGGCGCCCAGCTCGGTGGCGACGGCGCGCAGCGTCAGGCCGCCGAAGCCGTGCGCGGCCAGGACGCGCCAGACCGCTTCCGAGACGTCACGGCGCCGGGCCTCGTGGTCGCCCTTGGTACGTGGCATGCTGCTACGGTAATAGTCATAACGCTTGTTGTGTGAATGGGGTCCCTGATGTTCTCCCTCCCGCTGCGGGACAACGCCGTCCTCCGGCCGCTCGAAAGCTGGCACGCCGAGGAGTTCGCCGCCCATCTGGACCGGGCGCGCGACCACATCCGGCCATGGGTCGGCCCGGCCTTCGTCACCACCGACGTCGCCGGCGCCCGGGCCACCCTGGTCCGCTACGGCGAGCGGCAGGCCGCCGACGGCGGACGCCTCTACGGCATCTGGCTCGACGGCACGCTGGTCGGCGGCGTGATGTTCACGGTCTTCGACGCCGACTGGGGCACCTGCGAGGTCGGCTGCTGGCTCGAACCGGCCGGCGAGGGACACGGCCTGGTCACCGCGGCCTCCACCGCCCTGCTCGACTGGGCCCTCGTCGAGCGCGGCCTGCACCGCGCCGAATGGCACTGCCGGGCCGACAACGACCGCAGCGTCGCCGTCGCCCGGCGGCTCGGGATGAGCCTCGAAGGCACGCGGCGCGAGGCATGGCCGTACGACGGCGCCCGGTACGACAAGCAGATCTGGGGCATCCTCGCCTCCGAGTGGCGGGCCCACCGCACCTGAGGTCCCGCACGGCGCGCGGACAAGGCAGACAAGACGGAGCCGCCGTCCCGCCTGGCCAGGGGGACGACGGCTCCGCCGCTCTATGGGTGCGCCCGTCAGCGCTCGTGGATCGTGTTCGTCTCCGCGATCTTCTTCCAGGACTTCGGCTGCACCGGCTTCGCCGCGGTCAGACCCTTCGCGGCGGTCAGACCCTTCGCCGCCGCCAGGCCCGCCTTCGTGGCCGCCGGCGCCGCCGGCTTCACCGGCTGGTACAGCCAGGTGTTGAAGAGCCCCGCGAGCGGCTTGCCGGACACCTTCTCCGCGTACTGCACGAAGTCGGAGACGTGCGCGTTGCCGTACGCGTGCTCCTGCGGCCAGCCCTTGAGGATCGCGAAGAACGTCTCGTCGCCGACCTCGTTCCGCAGCGCCTGGAGCGTCAGCGCGCCCCGGTCGTACACGGCGATGTCGAACTGGTTGTCCGCGCCCGGGTCACCCGGCTTGACCGTCCAGAACGGGTCGTCCGCCGCCCGCGTCCCGTACACGTAGTCCGCGAGCTCCTGCGCCGTGCCCTCGCCCTCCTTCTCCGACCACAGCCACTGGCTGTAGCGGGCGAAGCCCTCGTTGATCCAGATGTCCTTCCAGTCGCCGACCGACACGCTGTCGCCGTACCACTGGTGCGCCAGCTCGTGCACGACCACGGAGACGTTCGCGCCGTTCGCGAACTGCCGCGGACTGTAGTACGGCCGGGTCTGCGTCTCCAGCGCGAAGCCGGTCGTCACGTTCGGCACGTAGCCGCCGATCGCGCTGAACGGGTACGGGCCGTAGAGCGACTCCAGCCACTCGGCGACCTCGGCGGTCCGCTCGACCGAGGCGCGCGCCGCGCCCGCGTTGTCGCCGAGCTCCGTGCTGTACGCGTTGAGGACCGGCAGACCGCCGGCCGTCTTGTCCGTCGTGATGTCGAACTTGCCGACGGCGAGCGTGGCGAGATACGTCGCCTGCGGCTTGTTGGAACGCCAGTTGAAGCGGGTCCAGCCGAGCTTCGAGGACTGCGACTGCAGCACGCCGTTGCTGATCGCCTGCGTGCCGTCCGGCACCAGCACGGAGACGTCGAAGGTCGCCTTGTCGAGCGGGTGGTCGTTCGACGGGAACCACCAGACCGCCGAGTCCGGCTCGTCCGCCGCCACACCGCCGTCGGGCGTGCGGTGCCAGGCCGACCAGCCGCCGATCTTCAGCTCGGACGGCTTGCCCGCGTAACGGACCACGACCGATATCGACTTGTTCTTCTCCAACGGGACCGCCGGGGTGACCTCCAGTTCGTGGTCGCCGGACGTGGCGAACTTCGCGACGCGGCCGTTCACGCGGACCTCGCTGACCCGCAGGCCCAGGTCGAGGTTGAAGCGGGACAGGTTCTGCTTGGTGGTGGCGAGGATCGTCGCCGTACCCTCCAACAGGTCTGTCGTCGGCTGGTACTTGAGACGCAGGTCGTAGTGGGACACGTCGTAGCCGCCGTTGCCGCTGGCGGGGTAGTACGAGTCGCCGATGCCCGGAGCGCCCGCCTCGAACGTGGCCGCCGACGCCGGGATCGCCAGCAGGAAGGAGGCCGCGAGAGCGCTCGGAACGATGATTCTGCGGTGCACAGGTGCTCCTCAGGTCGTGAAGTCGCAGGAAACGTAAGACGCGTGGTTGGCCGTCGGTCCTCGGCGACACTATTCAGCCCCGCGACGGGCCGTCACGTCCAGAGCACCTCCTGTCACATGATCGCCATTCGGCCGACACGCACCGCCCGTAGCGGGTGGCGCCGCAGGCACTCTTTTGCACCGCAGCCGCCCGGGGTACCTTCCGCCCCATGCCGATACGTGCGCGGAGAACCCGCTCGGTCCGTCTGTCGTGCAGATCCCTGGCCGTCGCCGCCACGACGGCGCTCGCCGCCGTCCTCCTCGCACCCGTCGGGGCCCAAGCCGCCCCGCATGTACGGGAGTCGAGCCCCGTCTACTCGTACGCCGACGCCGTCCGCGAATCCGTCTGGGTCGACACCGGGCTCGACGGCGACGCCGACGGCCGCACCGACCGGGTCGCCGTCGACATCGCCCGGCCCCGCGAACCCGTGGCCGCCGGCCGCCGTGTCCCCGTCATCATGGACGCCAGCCCGTACTACGCCTGCTGCGGGCGCGGCAACGAGAGCCAGAAGAAGACCTACGACGCCGACGGCAGGCCCCTCCAACTCCCGCTGTTCTACGACAACTTCTTCGTACCGCGCGGCTACGCCTTCGTCGCCGTCGACCTCGCCGGCACCAGCCGCTCCGACGGCTGCGACGACGTCGGCGGACCCTCCGACGTCGGCTCCGCCAAGGCCGTCGTCGACTGGCTGAACGGCCGCGCCCACGGCTACACCACCCGCACCGGCACCGAGCGCGCCCGCGCCACCGACTGGTCCACCGGCGCCGTCGGCATGATCGGCAAGAGCTGGGACGGCACCATCGCCAACGGCGTCGCCGCCACCGGCGTCGAAGGACTGCGCACCATCGTCCCGATCGGCGCGATCTCCTCCTGGTACGACTACTTCCACTCCCAGGGCGCACCGCTCTACGACGCCAACCCGACCTGGCTCTCCGACTACGTCGCCGGCCGCGACGCCAGGGCCCGGTGCGGCGCCGTGCAGAGCCGGATCGCCGCCGCCACCCCGTACAGCGGCGACTGGACCCCGGCCTGGACCGAGCGGAACTACGTGCCGGACGCGGGCAGGGTGAAGGCCAGCGTCTTCGTCGTGCACGGACAGCAGGACCTCAACGTCCGCGCCAACCAGTTCGGCCAGTGGTGGGACGCCCTCGCCGCGCACGGCGTCGAGCGCAAGATCTGGCTCTCCCAGACCGGCCACGTCGACCCCTTCGACTACCGCCGCGCCGACTGGGTCCGCACCCTGCACCGCTGGTTCGACCACTACCTGCTCGGCTACGACAACGGCATCGACCGCGAACCGGCGGCCGACATCGAGCGCGCCCCCGACCGCTGGGCAACCGACCGCAGCTGGCCGCCGCACGGCACCGCCACCACCGTGCTCCGCCCCGCGCCGGGCACGGCGCCCGGGGTCGGCACCCTCGGCCGCACGCCCGCACCGCGCGGCGCCACCGAGACCTTCACCGACGACCCGGCCCAGAGCGAGCTCCAGTGGGCCGCCGACATCGACCGGACCACGGCCGCCAAGGCCGGATTCGCCACCGCGCCGCTCGCCCGCGAACTGCGTGTCGCCGGCTCCTCGACGGTGACCGTCACCGCCACCCCGACGACCACGACCGCACACCTCAGCGCCGTCCTCGTCGACCTCGGCCCCGCCACCATCCGCGCTTACGCCGAACCCGGCGAAGGCATCACCACCCTTGCGGGGCGCAGCTGCTGGGGCGCGAGCACCGACGGCGACAGCGCCTGCTACAAGGACACCGAGGCACGTACGGCGGACGTCGGGTACACGGTCGTCAGCCGCGGCTGGGCCGACCTCGGCACCTGGGCGGACCCGCGCGTGGGCCGGCCGCTGACCCCGGGGCGCCCGTACGCGATCACGATCCGCCTCGCGCCGACCGACCACGTCGTCCCGGCCGGCCACCGGCTCGCCCTGATCGTCGCCGGCACCGACAAGGACCTCCTCGACCCTCCGTCGACCACGCCGACTCTCACCCTCGACCTGGCCCGCACGACGGCGCGCGTACCGCTGCTCGGCGGAGCCCGCGCCTTCGACCGGGCGGTCTCGCCCCCGGCGGGCGCCTTCGACCGGGCGGTGACGGCCCCGGCCGGCGCCTTCGGCCCGGCGGTGACGTCCTCGGCCGGCTCCCCGGCACGTGACCTCACGGCCGGCCCGTCCGTTCAGCACCGTGCCGCCCCGACCGGCGTCGCCGCGCCCCCGCGCACCGGCGCCCCGATCCCCGGTGAGGACCGATGACCCGCACCGCCCGTCACCGCCGCCGCGCGCTCACCGTCGCGGCCGGCGTCGCCGCCCTGGGGCTGCCGCTCCTCGCCGCCCCCACCGAGGCCGCGGGCAGCGCGCCCGGCCCGACGCCGCCGCGCACCGGCTTCGAGACCAGCGACGGCGTACGCTGGACCGGCGAGGCCGAGGAGACCGCCTTCCTCGCCGCCGTCGACCGCGACAGCGCGGCCCTGTCCGTCCGCACCGTCGGCACGACCGCACAGGGCCGCCCGCTGCGGCTCGCCACCATCGGCACCGGCGCCACCACCGTGCTCCTCATCTGCTCCCAGCACGGCGACGAGCCGGCCGGCCGCGAAGCCTGCCTGAGCACCCTGCGCGACCTCGCCTACGCCCAGGACGGCACGACCCGGCGCTTCCTCGCCCGCACCACCCTCCTCGTCGTGCCCACCGCCAACCCCGACGGCCGGGCGGCCGACACCCGGGGCAACGCCGCCGGCACCGACATCAACCGCGACCACCTCGCCCTGCGCACCGCCGAGACGCGCACCCTCGCCGCCGTCATCCGCGACCGGCGCCCCGAGCTGATCTACGACCTCCACGAGTACGGGGCCACCCCGCCCTACTACGACAAGGACCTGCTCGCCCTCTGGCCGCGCAACCTCAACACCGACCCGCGCGTCCACGACGAGGCACGCACCCTGTCCGAGGCGTACGTACGGCCCGCCGCCGGACGCGCCGGATACAGCAGCGGCATCTACGGCATCTGGACCGACCCGCTCACCGGTGAGCCGATCAAGCAGGTCGCGGGCGACGGCCAGGAGCGCATCCTGCGCAACACCGCGGGCGTCAAGAACGCCGTCGGCCTGCTTGTCGAGACCCGCGAGAACGCCCTCGACCCGGCCGAGCAGAACGACCCGGCGCGCAACCACCGCCGCCGGGTCGCCACCCAACGGGCCGCCCTCAAGGGCGCGTTCGGCTACCTGGACGAGCGGCGCGGACCGCTCATGGCCGCCACGGCCGCGGCCCGCCTCGCCGGCCTCGCCGACCGCGGCCCGGTCCTCCTCGGCGGCGCCGACAACGACCCGGCCGAACCCGCCGAGATCCTCCAGGACCCGCCCTGCGGCTACCGCCTGACGGAGGCTCAGTACGAGGACGTGCGGGACGAGTTGGCGCTGCACGGCATCCTCGTACGGACGGACGGCGACGGGGTGCTCGTACCGCTGCGGCAGTCGCTGCGCGCGCTCGTACCGCTGCTGCTCGACCCGCGGGCGAGTTACGGGCTCACCGGCGGAGAGCCTGTGGAGAGGTGTTGATGAACTGGTGACCGAGGGCGCGGCGCGGCGGTTCCCATGATCGTTCCGAGTATTGTTACCGACCGGTATTGACCATACCTGAACGGGCAACGGGCCGTGACGGCCCGGAACTTGGAGTGACACATGACGAACGCGACGCCGCTGCGCCGCACCCTGTCGGCTCTCGCCGCCACGACGCTGCTGGCCGGGGGCCTGCTGCTCGGGCAGACCGTGACCGCACCGACGGCCCAGGCCGCCGGCGCCACGGTCACCTGCAACGTCCCGAAGATGCGCCAGGAGTCCCACGAGCTGCGCGTCAAGGCCGCCAAGCTGAAGCAGCTCGGCTCCCGCGAGGAGGCCCGCCGCGTCAACGCCCAGGCGGACGCGCTGGACCGCCGCATCAAGGCGTGCGTCGACGCGGACGACCACGCCCAGAAGCCCTTCCCGGGCTGAGGCCCCTTCTTGAGCGCCCCGCCCGGCATCGTCCGGGCGGGGCGCTCGCCTTTTCCCTGTGTGGGCAGGGCGGGGGCGCCGCGCCTGCGGGGCGGGTGCCCACCGCGACGTGGTGCCCCGGCATCGGGTCGCCGGACCACGGAGGCCGTCACCTAGAATCCATCCCCTGATGACTGCCACCCTCGTCGCCAAGAACCTCGCCGCCGGCCACGGCGAGCGCTCCCTCTTCTCCGGGCTCGACCTCGTCGTCGCCCCCGGGGACGTCATCGGCCTCGTCGGCGTCAACGGCGCCGGCAAGTCCACGCTCCTGCGCCTGCTCGCCGGCCTCGACACCCCTGAGGACGGCGAACTGCGCCTGTCCCCGCCCACCGCCACCGTCGGCCACCTCCCGCAGGAGCCCGAGCGGCGCGAGGGCGAGACCGTGCGGCAGTTCCTGGCCCGCCGCACCGGCGTCGCCGCCGCCCAGGCCGCCATGGACGAGGCCACCCAGGGCCTCGTCGACGGCACGCCCGGCGCCGACGACGCCTATGCCGTCAGCCTGGAGCGCTGGCTCGACCTCGGCGGCGCCGACCTCGACGAGCGCGCCGAGGAGACCGCCGGCACGCTCGGCCTCACCGTCGGCCTCGACCAGCCGATGACCTCGCTCTCCGGCGGCCAGGCCGCCCGCGCCGGCCTCGCCTCCCTCCTCCTCTCCCGCTACGACGTCTTCCTCCTCGACGAGCCCACCAACGACCTCGACCTCGACGGGCTCGAACGACTCGAGGCCTTCGTCGCCGGCCTGCGCGCCGGCACCGTCGTCATCAGCCACGACCGCGAGTTCCTCACCCGGACCGTCACCAAGGTCCTCGAACTCGACCTCGCCCAGCAGCAGATCACGCTCTACGGCGGCGGCTACGAGGCGTACCTGGAGGAGCGGGACACCGCCCGCCGGCACGCCCGCGAGGAGTACGAGGAGTACGCCGACAAGAAGTCGTCCCTCGAATCGCGCGCCCTCATGCAGCGCAACTGGATGGACAAGGGCGTCCGCAACGCGCGCCGCAAGGCCACCGACAACGACAAGATCGGCCGCAAGCTGCGCGGCGAGGCCAGCGAGAAGCAGGCCGCCAAGGCCCGCCAGACCCAGCGCATGATCGAACGCCTCGACGTCGTCGACGAGCCCCGCAAGGAGTGGGAGCTGCGCATGGAGATCGCCGCCGCGCCCCGCTCCGGCGCCGTCGTCGCCACCCTGCGCGAGGCCGAGGTCCGCCGCGGCGACTTCTCCTTCGGGCCGGTCACCCTCCAGGTCGACTGGGCCGACCGCGTCGCGATCACCGGCGCCAACGGGGCCGGCAAGTCCACCCTCCTCGCCGCCCTTCTCGGCCGCCTCGCGCTCGACGGCGGCGACGCCGCGCTCGGTCCCGGCGTCGTCGTCGGCGAGGTCGACCAGGCCCGCAAGCTCTTCCACGGCACCGAGACGCTCCTCGAAGCGTTCTGCGCCGCCGTGCCCGACACCGAGCCGGCCGACGTCCGCACCCTGCTCGCCAAGTTCGGCCTCAAGGCCGACCACGTGCTGCGCCCCGCCACCACCCTCTCGCCCGGCGAACGCACCCGCGCCGCGCTCGCCCTGCTCCAGGGCCGCGGGGTGAACCTCCTCGTCCTCGACGAGCCCACCAACCACCTCGACCTGCCCGCCATCGAACAGCTGGAGTCGGCGCTCGACTCGTACACCGGCACGCTGCTCCTGGTCACCCACGACCGGCGGATGCTCGACGCCGTCCGCGTCACCCGGCGGATCGAGGTCGCCGACGGCAAGGTGACCGAGCTCTGATGACCGCCGCACCCGGTGCCGGCGTCTCGTTCGGGTGGGGGCCGGTCGACGCCCGGCGCCTGGGCGCCCGCGCCGAGTGCGTGGTCGTCGTGGACGTCCTCTCGTTCACCACCGCCGTCGGCGTCGCCGTCGAGGCCGGCACCGCCGTCCACCCGTACGCCTGGGCGGACGAGACCGCCGGCGCGTACGCGCGCGAGCACGACGCCGTCCTCGCCGTCGGCCGCCGCGCCGCCACCGCCCACCACCCCTGGTCGCTCTCCCCGGCCGCCCTGCGCGCCGCGCCCGCGCCCGCCCGGCTCGTCCTGCCCTCCCCGAACGGCTCCACCATCGCCGCCGAGGCCGGACGCTCCGGCGCGACCGTCGTCGCCGCCTCGCTGCGCAACGCCACCGCCGTCGCCCGCCGGCTCGCCGACCGCCCGGAGGCCCGCATCGCTGTCGTCGCCGCCGGCGAGCGATGGCCCGACGGCTCCCTGCGGCCCGCCCTGGAGGACCTCCTCGGCGCCGGCGCCGTCCTCGCCGCGCTCCACGCCCTTCTTCCGGGCGCCACCCTGACGCCCGAGGCGACCGCGGCGGCCACGCTGTGGACCGCCACCAAGGACCCGGCCGCCGCCTTGCACGGCTGCGACTCGGGCCGTGAACTGTACGAGTACGGCTATCCGCAGGACGTGGAGGTGGCCGCCGAGACCGACTCGTCCGCCACCGTCCCCGTCCTCGTGGACGGCGCATTCCAGGAGGCACCATGACCGACGACGCCCGCGTGACCCGGCTGATCGCGATGCTCGACGACCTCGACGCCGACGTCGACGAGACCATCGACCTCGCCGACGAGATCGCGGCGACGGAGGACCGGACCCTCCTCCCGCGCCTCGCCGCCGAACTCGACCGCGCGGTCGCCGACCGCAACTCCTACGCCCGCGAACTCCTCGGCGGCGTCATCGCCGCCCTCGGCGGTACGGAACAGCTCCCGGTCCTCGTGCGCGCCTCCGCCGTCGACCTCGGCGACGACCAGGACGGCCTCGCCACGGAGATCGTCGACCTGGTCCAGGCCGACCCGAAGACGGCGCAGCGGCTGCTCCAGCCGCTGACGGAGGACGACGACCTGTCGGTGGCGAACCGCGCGGACTGGGCGCTGCGGTTCGTGCCGTAGGCACCCTTGACCGTTGTTCTGGGCCCGCCGCCCCGACCGGGGCGGCGGGCCCGCTGCTGCGCGGGCGCGCGGCCGGTGCCTGCCGTGCTTTGCGTGTGGCGCCGGGCGGTGCCTGCCGTGCTTTGCGTGTGGCGCCGGGCGGTGCCTGCCGCGCTTCGCGCGTGCCGCCCGGTGGTGCCTGTCGCCCTTCTCCGGCCGACTGCTGGCTGCTGCGGGATGCTGCGGGCTGCGTCCGAGCCCGTGGGGCCGCCGGGGTTCGGCGATTCCGCGCGGGTGAGGGTGTCCGGACTGCGGCTCACCGCGCTTCGCGAGAGTTCTGCCGCAGTCCGGACACCCCGCCCCCGCTCCGCCCCGAACCCCTCTCGCCGGGTCGGGCCTCGGCGCTCTCCCGCGGGGCCCCGGGAGGGGCAGGTCCCGCCCCCTCCCGTGGCCGTCCGGCGCGTCAGCGCCTCCCGCGGCGGCCCTGGTCGCGGGAGCCGCGCTCGTTCAGCAGACCCGCCTTGCGCAGGGCGTCGGCCATCGCGCTGTTGGCCGGGGCGGGGGCCGGGGACTGGGCGCGGTCGCGGTTGCCGCCACCGGCGCCCGCACCGCTCCGGCCGCCGCCACCTCCACCGCGCCGCTGCTGCGGCGGGCGGCCGCCCCGCTCGCGCTTCGGGGCGCCCGGCTTGGCTGTGGCGGTGGCCTCGTCGTCGAGGCGGAGCGTCAGGGAGATGCGCTTGCGCGGGATGTCGACGTCCAGGACCTTCACCTTGACGACGTCGCCCGGCTTCACGACGTCGCGCGGGTCCTTGACGAAGTTCTTGGACATGGCGGAGACGTGCACCAGGCCGTCCTGGTGGACGCCGATGTCGACGAAGGCGCCGAACGCGGCGACGTTGGTGACGACGCCCTCCAGGACCATGCCGGAGGACAGGTCGGAGATCTTCTCCACGCCCTCCATGAAGGTGGCCGTCTTGAAGGCGGGGCGGGGGTCGCGGCCCGGCTTCTCCAGTTCCCTGAGGATGTCGCCGACGGTCGGCAGGCCGAACTTGTCGTCGACGTAGTCGTCCGGGCGCAGCGAGCGCAGCACGGCCGTGTTGCCGATGAGCGCGCCGACCTCGCCGCCCGCCGTCTTCACCATGCGGCGCACGACCGGGTACGCCTCCGGGTGCACGGCCGATGCGTCCAGCGGGTCGTCGCCGCCGCGGATGCGGAGGAAGCCGGCGCACTGCTCGTACGCCTTGGGGCCGAGGCGCGGCACGTCCTTGAGCGACTTCCGGGACCGGAAGGGACCGTTGGCGTCGCGGTGGGCCACGATGTTCTCGGCGAGGCCGGCGCCGATGCCGGAGACGCGCGAAAGGAGCGGCGCGGAGGCGGTGTTGACGTCGACGCCGACGCCGTTCACGCAGTCCTCGACGACCGCGTCGAGGGAGCGGGAGAGCTTCACCTCGGACAGGTCGTGCTGGTACTGACCCACGCCGATCGACTTCGGGTCGATCTTCACCAGCTCGGCCAGCGGGTCCTGGAGGCGCCGGGCGATGGACACGGCGCCGCGCAACGACACGTCCAGGTCCGGGAGTTCCTGCGAGGCGAAGGCGGAGGCCGAGTAGACGGAGGCGCCGGCCTCCGAGACCATCACCTTGGTCAGCTTCAACTCGGGGTGCTTGGCGATGAGTTCACCGGCGAGCTTGTCGGTCTCGCGGGACGCCGTGCCGTTGCCGATGGCGACCAGCTCGACCGCGTGCTCCTTGGCGAGCCGGGCCAGTTTGGCGAGCGACTCGTCCCACTTGTTGGCGGGCACGTGCGGGTAGATCGTGTCGGTGGCGACGACCTTGCCGGTCGCGTCGACGACGGCCACCTTCACGCCCGTACGGAAACCGGGGTCGAGCCCGAGCGTGGCGCGCGTGCCGGCGGGCGCCGCGAGCAGCAGGTCGCGCAGGTTCGCCGCGAAGACCCGTACCGCCTCGTCCTCGGCCGCCGTGCGCAGCCGCAGCCGCAGGTCGATGCCGAGGTGGACGAGGATCCGGGTGCGCCAGGCCCAGCGGACGGTGTCCAGGAGCCACTTGTCGCCGGGGCGGCCGCGGTCGGCCACGCCGAAGCGGGCGGCGACGATCGGCTCGTACGAGGAGACGGGGGAGTCCGTCGGCTCCTCGGGCTCCAGGTCCAGGGTGAGGACGTCCTCCTTCTCGCCGCGCAGCATCGCGAGGATGCGGTGCGAGGGCAGCGCGGTGAACGGCTCCGTGAAGTCGAAATAGTCGGCGAACTTCGCACCCGCCTCCTCCTTGCCCTCCCGCACCTTCGCGGCCAGCCGGCCCCGGGCCCACATCCGCTCGCGCAGCTCGCCGATCAGGTCGGCGTCCTCCGAGAACTTCTCCGTGAGGATGGCCCGCGCGCCCTCGAGCGCTGCCGCCGCGTCCGCGACGCCCTTGTCGGCGTCCACGAACGCGGCCGCGGCGGCCTGCGGCTCCACCGACGGGTCGGCGAGCAGCCCCTCGGCCAGCGGCTCCAGACCGGCCTCGCGGGCGATCTGCGCCTTCGTCCGCCGCTTGGGCTTGAACGGCAGGTAGATGTCCTCAAGGCGCGCCTTGGTGTCGGCGGCCAGGATCTGCGCCTCCAACTCGGGCGTCAGCTTGCCCTGTTCCCGTACGGAGTCGAGGACAGCGGTCCGCCGGTCCTCCAGCTCGCGCAGATACCGCAGCCGCTCCTCCAGGGTGCGCAGCTGCGCGTCGTCGAGCATCTCGGTCGCTTCCTTGCGGTAGCGCGCGATGAACGGCACGGTCGAACCGCCGTCCAGCAGTTCGACGGCCGCCTTCACCTGTCGCTCGCGTACGCCGAGCTCCTCGGCGATCCTTGCCTCGATGGACGTCGTCACGATGTCCCGACCCGCCTTCTCGTGCCTCAAGCTTGCGGATGCATTCTGCCGGGTCGGTCACCCGTACGCGGCAACCGACCCGCCCTGCGTCCCGGCTACGCCTTGCCGCTGAGGTCGGCGGGGAACGCGCCGGCGCCGACCGCCGCCATCAGGAAGCCCTTGGCGAGCTCGGTGAGCCGGGCCGTGCCGTCCGCTCCCAGGTGCTCGTACGGGGCGGAGTCCAGGCGGTCCGTCTCGTCCTCCAGGTGCTCGCGCAGCGCCACGCCCGCCTCGGTGAGCCCGCCGTCGGCGTCGAGCAGCCCGCGCCCGCGCAGCCGCTCCACCGCCGCGTCCCAGTCGGCGCGCCCCCAGCCGCGGGTGCCGAGGACCCAGCGCGGGTTCATGCCCTTGCCGGTGGCGGTGTGGCTCGCCAGCGCCTCCACCGGGTCGAGCCCGGCGCCGAGCAGGGCCACCAGGTGGCCGTCGCCGCGGTGCTCGCGCAGCAGGGTGGTGGCGTGCCACAGGCGCAGGTGCGGTGCGTCCTCGTCCGGCACCGGCAGGTCGGCGTTTCCGGCGTACAGCGGGCGGGCGTGCCGGGTGCATGCCTCGGCCGCGCGCAGGGCGAGCGTGGCGGCCTCCGCCATCTCGGCCGAGGCGATCGCCTCGGCGCCGAGCAGCCGGCGGTAGGTGGCGTCGACGGTCCGCAGCCGGGCGTCGAGCACGGCGGCGGGGGAGGCGGTCTCCCAGACGGCGGGCAGGTGCCGGGCGAGCAGCTCGTGGTTGTAGTTGTAGAAGGTGGCCGCCACCGTGCCGGCGCCGACCGCGCCGAGCGGCGCGCTGCGCGCGGCCAGGCGCATGGCGCTCCGGTCCTCGATGCCGAGCTTCTCGAACTCGGTGTCCAGGTCGGGCGAGAAGAACAGGGTCGCGTGCAGCAGGTTGACCGGGTGGGCGCAGCGGCGGACGGCGTGCGGCGGCAGATTCGTCATGGTGCCGCACCTTACCTACCGGCCGGTACGTGGGGAACGGCCGGGGCGGCGGCCGTCCCGGGAGGGGCAGAGAACACGGCGCGGACGTGGCAGAAAAGGTGGGGTCTTCGTCATTGCGGACACCCCGGCGCCCGCCAAGGATGGACCCATGACGCAGCGACCCGTCCGGTCCGTCCTCGTCGTCCTCTTCGAGGGCGTGCAGAGCCTCGACGTCACCGGCCCCGTGGAGGTCTTCGTCGGCGGCGCCCGCGCCGCCGGCCGGCCCGACGCGTACGAGATCCGCACGGCCTCCCTGGACGGCGGCCCCGTCCGCACCCACAGCGGCCTGCGGATCCTGCCGGACACCTCGCTCGCCGACGCCGTCGCAGGTGGAGCGCCGCACACCCTGCTCGTACCCGGCGGCGAGGGCACCCGGACCCCGGATCCGGCGCTCGTCGACTGGCTGCGGACGTACGCGCCGAGCGTGGAGCGGCTCGTCTCGGTCTGCACGGGCGCGCTGCTGCTCGCCGAGGCCGGGCAGCTCGACGGGCACCGGGTCACCACGCACTGGGTCGCCTGCGAGCAGCTGGCCCGCGACCACCCCGCGGTCACCGTCGATCCGGAACCCATCTTCGTCCGCGACGGCCGGCTCGCCACCTCCGCCGGGGTCACCGCCGGCATCGACCTCGCGCTCGCCCTCGTCGAGGAGGACCTGGGCCGCGACGCCGCCCTCACCGTCGCCCGCCACCTCGTGGTGTTCCTGCGCCGCCCCGGCAACCAGGCCCAGTTCAGCACCCAGCTGGCCGCCCAGACCGCCCGCTGCGAACCGCTCCGGGACGTCCAGCACTGGATCGCCGAGCACCCCGAGGACGACCTGTCCGTACCCGCCCTCGCCGCCCGCGCCCGGCTCTCCCCGCGTCACTTCGCCCGCGCCTTCCACGCCGAGACCGGCACGACGCCGGGCCGCTACGTCGACCGCGTCCGCCTGGAACACGCCCGGAGGCTCCTGGAGGAGTCCCCGCAGGGCGTCCAGGAGGTCGCCCGCGCCGCCGGATACGGCACGGCGGAGGCGATGCGCCGCGCCTTCGTGAAGGCGCTGGGCACCGCGCCGGCGGACTACCGCCGCCGCTTCCACACTCCCTGAACCGATCAACCGACGTCCCACGACGAAAGGACCGGCATGCAGATCGCCGTTCTCCTCTACGACGGCTTCACCACCCTCGACGCCGTCGGCCCCTACGAGCTCCTCGCCCGTCTCCCCGGCGCCGAGACCGTCTTCGTCGCCAAGGAGGCCCGCCCCGTCCGGGGCGACCAGGGCAGTCTGGCCCTCCTCGCCGACAAGGCCCTCAGGGACGTGCCGCGCCCCGACATCGTGCTGGTGCCGGGCGGTCCCGACGCCCGGACGGCCAAGGACGACCCGGAGATCCGGGACTGGCTCCGCGTCGCCGACGCGACCAGCACCTGGACCACGTCCGTGTGCACCGGCTCGCTGCTGCTCGGCGCCGCCGGGCTGCTCACCGGCCGGCGGGCCACCACCCACTGGCTCGCCTACGAGGAGCTGCGGGCGCTGGGCGCCGAACCCACCGGCGAACGGGTCGTGTTCGACGGCAAGTACGTGACGGCCGCCGGAGTGTCCTCCGGCATCGACATGGCGCTGCACCTGCTGGGCCGGATCGCGGGTGACGCGACCGCGCAGACCATCCAGCTGCTCACCGAGTACGACCCGCAGCCCCCGTACGACGCGGGCTCGCCGGAGAAGGCCCCGGCCGAGATCGTCGCCCAGTGGCGCGGCAGGACCACCGGGCAGCTCCCCCAGCGGTCGTAGCTCAGCGCCCGTACGTGAACCGGGGCGGGCGGCGTTCCAGGAAGGCGGCGACGCCCTCGGCGGTGTCGCCGCTGCCGTGGGCCTGCTGTGTCCAGTGGGCGTCCCGGTCGGTGCGCCCGTTCGCGAACTCCTTCGCGGCGGCCTGGGTGAGCAGCGAGCGGGAGACGAGGACGCGGGTGAACTCGGCGACGCGCTTGTCGAGGTCGCCCGCCGGGAGCACCTCGTCGACGAGGCCGGTGCGCAGCGCCCGCTCGGCGTCGATCAACTCGCCGCTGAACAGCAGGTACTTGGCGGCCGCGGGGCCGACCAGGGCGGCGAGGCGCCGGGTGGAGGAGGACGGGTAGACGATGCCGAGCTTCGCCGGGGTCACCCCGAAGCGGGTGCCCTCTTCGGCGAAGCGCAGGTCGCACGCGGCGGCGAGCTGGCTGCCGCCGCCGACGCAGTAGCCGCGGACGGCCGCGAGGGTCGGCTTCGGGAAGGCGGCGAGCGCCTCCTCGGCCCGTACCGCGAGCGACTGCTGCTCGTCGCCCGGCTCGCGCAGCGTGGAGATGTCGGCCCCCGCGCAGAAGGTCTCGCCAGCGCCGGTCAGCACCAGCGCCCGCACCGCCGGGTCGGCGGCGAGCGGGGCGAGCAGCTCGGGCAGGGACCGCCACATGCCGGCGGTCATGGCGTTGCGCTTGGCGGGGTTGGCGATGACGACGGTGGCGACCTCGTCGACGACGCTGACGGTCAGCTGCGGCTCCATGCGCCGGATGCTATCCGGGCACCCGTTCCGCACGATCAAGAAGGGGGGAGGTCGGAGGCCGTCGTACCGTCAGTATGGTCACACCGACGCCACACCCTCCGAAATCGTCAGCGGGGGATCAGGAACAGTCGAACATCTGACGTTGGCATACTCACCCGATCAGAAGTCGGTCGATACGTGTCGACTTCTGGTCAGTAGCCGGAGGGGGCCCGGCGGATTCCCAAGACTCGACCCGTGGCGACAATCGAGCACGAGGGTGGGAGCCGGATGATGGGAAGCCGCGGGAGCGTCCCCGCCCGGCCACCGTCCTACGAAGGGGTCTGGCGCTTCACCGCTCCCGCGGTCGACGTGTCCGTGCCGCAGGCCCGGCACGCCGTGCGCGACCTTCTCATCAGGCAGGCCGTCCCCGTCCACGACGACACCGTGCAGGGACTGCTTCTCATCGTCTCCGAACTGGTCACCAACGCGGTGAAGCACGCCGCGCTGCTCTCCCCGGAGATAGCGGTCGAGGTGGCCATCGGGGCGGAGTGGATCCGGGTGTCCGTCGAGGACAACCACCCCTACCGCCCCAAGGCCCTGGAGGCCGACTGGGGCCAGACCGGGGGCCGGGGCCTGCTCCTGGTGCGCGAGATCGCCCGGGAGTCCGGCGGCGCCTGCGACGTCGAGCACACCACGAGCGGCGGAAAGATCATCTGGGCGGCGCTGCCGCTGAACCCGTTCGTTCCGGGGCAGCCGCCGACCGGACCGGTGACCCCGGCCGCCGGGGTCACCGAAGTCACCGAGGTCACCAGCCCCCGGACTGGCCCGTCAGTTCCTTGATCGCCGGGCGCGCCGCGTCGAGCACCGTCATGAACCAGGCGGAGAACGGCGCGGCGGCGTGGCGCTCGGCGAGCTCGGCCGCGGTCACGAAGGCGGTCTCCTCGACCTCCTCCGGGTCCGGGAGCGGGGCGCCCTGCACCACGCCGACGAAGAGGTGGTTGAACTCCTGCTCCACCAGGCCCGAGGCCGGGTCCGGGTGGTTGTAGCGGACCGTGCCGGCCTCCGCGAGCAGTGACGGCGAGACGCCCAGCTCCTCGAAGGTGCGCCGGGCCGCCGCCGCGAACGGCGCCTCGCCCGGATAGGGGTGGCCGCAGCAGGTGTTGGACCAGACGCCGGGGGAGTGGTACTTGCCGAGCGCCCGGCGCTGCAGCAGCAGTCGGCCGGCCTCGTCGAAGAGGAAGACCGAGAAGGCCCGGTGCAGCTGCCCCGGCGCCTGGTGCGCGGCGAGCTTCTCCGCCGTGCCGATCGTGACGCCGTCCTCGTCGACCAGTTCGAGCATGATCGGCGCCTCGGCCGGCTCCGGCCGGACGCCGTTCGACGAGGTGTGAGCCACGGTGGCTGGTGTGGTCGGCATACCCATCCTTCGCTTCGGTCCTCTCCCTCTCGGGCAACCTCAGTCTGCCGTACAAAACCGGCTTGTCCGTACTTCGGCGGCCGGACATGGCCGGTCCCACCATCCGGAGTACACCCGGCGCGACGGGACCGGCCGACAGGTCAGACCCCGAAAGCCGCCGGATACGAGATCGTGCCCCCGCCGACGGCGCCGGAACCGCCCAGGTCGAGCGCCATCATCGCTTCGTCCGGAACGGCGAAGGCTGGCTTGATCCCGTACGCGGACGCCCGTACGAATCCGAACCGCGGGTAGTACTCCGGATGGCCGAGCACCAGGACGAGCCGCTCCCCGCGCAGCCGCGCCGCGTCGAGCACCGCCCGTACGACGGCCTGCCCGGCGCCCGAACGCTGGTGCGCCGGAGCCACCGCGACCGGTCCCAGCGCCGCCGCCGGGACACCGTCGACCCGGCACCGGGTGATCAGGGCGTACGCGGCGACCGTGCCGTCCGGGGCCTCCGCCACGTACGACAGACCCGGCAGCCAGGCGTCCCCGTCGGCGCGCAGGGCGTCGACGAGACCCGCCTCCTCCGCCGTCGGAAAGGCGGCCGCGTTGATCTCCCGTACGGCCGGGATGTCGGCGGCCGTCTCCTCGCGGGTGCGCCAGCGCGGGTCGGCGGGCCGCAGGACGAAGCCCGCGTAGCCGTAGTCGGCGCCGTGCGCCCGGCGCAGCGCGATCTCGGCGCGCGCGCCCGCCACGGCCTCGGCCATGCCCGGGACGCCGGTGTCCGCCGACTCGGCACGGGCGGCCAGGGGCCCGTAGTACTCGTCCCAGTCGCTCTCCGGCTGCGCGACCGTGCCGAGCACGTGATAGCCGGCCGCGACGGCGGCCGCCGCGTTCCCGGTGACCGTACGGAGCCGGTAGTGCTCCTCCCAGAAGGCGCGGGCCTCCGGGCCGGGCGCGTCGGTGGTCCACACACACTCGGTGAGCACGAGCGTGCCTCCCGGCGCGAGCAGTCGGCGCCACTCGGCGAGCGCCCGGTCGAAGCCGAGGACGAAGACCGAGCTCTCGGCCCAGACGAGGTCGAAGGAGCCGTCGGCCAGCGTCTCGAGCGCGCCCATGTCGGCGCGGAGGGTACGGACCCGGCCGGCGAGCCCGCGGGCGGCGGCCGCCGCCCGCAGCTCGGCCAGGAACGGCTCGTGCGTGTCGACGGCCGTCACATCGGCGCCCGCCTCGGCGGCGAGCAGCAGTGCGGAGCGGCCGGGGCCGCAGCCGAGGTCGAGCACGCGCGGCCGCGCCGGCAGCGGCCCGCAGAGGGAGAGCAGCCGGCGGGTGGTGGTGTCGGAGCCGGGGCCCTGCCGCGGAAGGCCGTGGTGCAGGGCGAAGAAGGCGTCGTGGAGTGCCTGGGTGGAGATGTTTTCGGAGATGTCGTTGTCGGACAACGTGGGAAACCCTTGTGTGAGAGGGTCCCGGCCGACGTCATGACGTACCGGTGAGAACCGGGATCAGATCAGCCGGAGACCCGGAAGCTGAGGGACGACCGGGCGCCGCCGCTGCGGGCGGCGTTCATCGCGACGGTCATCAACCTCAGCTCCTCTCCACACTCACGTCTGTCCCGACGAGGCTAGCAGCCCGTCGTCGCTCAGAGGCAGAGTTTCGCCTCGTGCTCGGCATGCCCCACCGGCTCCAGCTGGAAGGTGCAGTGCTCCACGTCGAAGTGCGAGCCCAGGCAGCCCTGGAGGTCGTGCAGCATCTTCTCGTGGCCCACCGAGTCCAGCGCGTCCTGCGTGACGACCACGTGCGCGGAGAGCACCGGCATGCCCGAGGTGATCGTCCAGGCGTGCAGGTCGTGCACGTCCTCGACGCCCGGCAGGGCCAGGATGTGCGCCCGGACCTCCGCCATGTCCACGCCCTTGGGGGCGGCCTCCAGGAGCACGTCGAGGGTCTCCCGCAGCAGCCTGATCGTGCGCGGCACGATCATCAGGCCGATCAGGATCGAGGCGATCGGGTCCGCGTACTGCCAGCCGGTGAGCAGGATGATGCCGGCGGCGACGATCACCGTCACCGAGCCCAGCGCGTCGGCGAGCACCTCCAGATAGGCGCCGCGCACGTTCAGGCTCTCCTTCTGGCCGCGCATCAGCAGCGACAGGGAGATGATGTTGGCGACCAGGCCGACCACGGCGAAGGCGATGGTCAGGCCGCCGCGGGTCTCGGCCGGTTCGAGGAAGCGCTGGACCGCCTCGTAGAGGACGTAGCCGCCGACGCCGAGCAGCAGCAGACAGTTGGCGAGCGCGGCCAGGATCTCGGCCCGTGCGTAGCCGAAGGTACGGTTGCCGGCGGGCGGCCGGTTGGCGAAGTGGATGGCGAGCAGCGCCATCGCCAGTCCGACGGCGTCGGTCGCCATGTGCGCCGCGTCCGCGATGAGGGCGAGCGAGTCGGCGACGAGGCCGCCGACGATCTCCACCACCATCACGGAGAGCGTGATGCCGAGTGCGATCCGCAGTCGGTTCCGGTGCGCCAGGGCCGCGGTGCCGGTCGGCGGCGGCCCGCCGTGACTGTGCCCGTGGTCGTGTCCAGCCCCCATGACAAGGCCTCCCGGTCGTGTCGTCTCCAGTGCTGCATCTGTGCCCCGAGTCGCCAAGTGAACTACGGGTGGGGGGTATGTGCAACACGGTACTGAACACCGTTGTCATATGCTCTGACCTGCGGGTTTGCCGACCGGGTCGAGGGGTGGCCGAAGAGCGTTTGTCGCCCGGGCGGCCGATCGCCCATGATGATCTCCGCGGGGCCGGACTCACCCGGACGGACGCGGGGCGACTGCAGGGAGTCGGTACCGCGAAACCTCGGTGAACTCGCGCTTCCGTCATCCGATAGCCTCAGCCGACGTGCCGTCGCCCGGTGCCGGGCCGCATCACAGCGCCCGGGGCCGTGCCGTGGGTTCCCGCCGGCCCGTCCGCCAGCTCCAAGGAGTGAGTTCGTCCTGTCGACCGCCATCCTCACCGGTCCGCCGGTACCCGGATCGTCGCTCGACGCCGATCTGCGGTCCCTCGGCTTCCACGTCGAGACAGCCTCGGGCCCCCACGAGACCGGGGCGCTGCTCGCCCGCGTACCCGCCGGACAGCGGGTCGCGCTGGTGGACCCGCGCTTCGTCGGCCACCCGCACGCGCTGCGGCTCGCGCTGACCGACCCGCGCTTCCCGGCCGCCGCCGCCCCCGGCGCGCTCACCGCGCAGCCGGAGGCCCGCCCGGCCCTGGCCCGCGCGCTGGCCGCCGCCGCGCAGCCGGCGCCGCACGGAACCGGCCACCCCACCACGTACGAGACCAGCCACCCCGCCTCGGACGAGACCGGCCACGGCACCCCGTACGAGACCGGCCACGGCACCCCGTACGACCTCGCCGACAGCCTCCCCGACACCGTCGCCGACGCGCTCGACGCCGACGGCGTCGCCGTGCACCGGCCGCAGCTCGGCACGCTCGTCGCCGCCGTGCCCACCGACCCGGAGGCCCGTCACCAGGCCCGGGCCGCCGTCGAGGCCGTCGACGACGAGGCCGTCCGACTGCGGTCCGCCGTGAAGGCGCACGACGGCTTCTTCACGACCTTCTTCATCAGCCCGTACTCGCGCTACATCGCCCGCTGGTGCGCGCGCCGCGGCCTGACCCCCAACCAGGTCACCACCGCCTCGCTGCTCACCGCGCTGATCGCGGCCGGCTGCGCCGCCACCGGCGAGCGCGGCGGCTACATCGCCGCCGGCGTGCTGCTGCTCGTCTCCTTCGTGCTCGACTGCACCGACGGACAGCTCGCCCGCTACTCGCTGCAGTACTCGACGATGGGCGCCTGGCTCGACGCCACCTTCGACCGCGCCAAGGAGTACTCCTTCTACGCCGGTCTCGCCCTCGGCGCCGCCCGCAACGGCGACGACGTGTGGGCGCTGGCCCTCGGCGCCATGGTCCTGATGACCTGCCGGCACGTCGTGGACTTCGCCTTCAACGAGTCGAACGCCACCGACGCCACCGCCGGCCCCGCGAGCCCCGGCGCCACCGCCAAGACCGGCCTGGCCCTCTCCAGCCGGCTCGACAGCGTCGGCTGGACCGTCTGGGCCCGCCGCATGATCATCCTGCCGATCGGCGAGCGCTGGGCGATGATCGCCGTCCTCACCGCCGCCACCAGCCCCCGGATCGTCTTCTGGGCGCTGATCGTCGGCTGCGCCTTCGGCGCCTGCTACACCACCGCCGGCCGCGTGCTGCGCTCGGTCACCCGCAAGACCCCGCGCAGCGACCGCGCCGCGAAGGCCCTCGCCGACCTCACGGACTCCGGCCCGCTCGCCGAGCTCCAGGCCCGCCTGCTGCGCGGCCGGGCCGGCGTCGTCAGCCCGGTCTTCGTCGCCGCGCTCGGCGCGGCCGCGATGGTGGCCGGCGCGCTGTACCTGCCGTTCGGCGACGCCCGGCTGACCGCCGTCGCGGTGATCTACGTCATGGCCGCCGGCCTGGCCGCCGCCCGCCCCCTCAAGGGCGCCCTGGACTGGCTGGTCCCGCCGTTCTTCCGGGCCGCCGAGTACGGCACGGTGCTCGCGCTCGCCGCCAAGGCCGGCGCCGCCCACGCGCTCCCGGCCGCATTCGGGCTGGTCGCGGCGGTCGCCTACCATCACTACGACACGGTGTACCGCATCCGCGGCAACGCCGGCGCGCCGCCCGCCTGGCTGGTGCGCACCATCGGCGGTCACGAGGGACGCACCCTCCTGGTGGCCGTCCTCGCCGCCCTCCTCGCGAACCGCGGCGACGACTTCACCCTGGCACTCACCGCGCTCGCGGCCGCCGTGGGCCTCGTGGTGCTCGTGGAGTCCATCCGCTTCTGGGTCTCCTCCGGAGCACCCGCCGTACATGACGAAGGAGAGACAGCATGATTGGCCTCGTACTGGCAGCCGGTGCCGGACGGCGTCTGCGCCCCTACACCGACACCCTTCCGAAGGCCCTCGTGCCCGTGGACCGCGAGGGCGACGGTTCGCTGACCGTCCTCGACCTCACGCTGAAGAACTTCGCCGAGGTCGGCCTCACCGAGGTCGCGATCGTCGTCGGCTACCGCAAGGAGGCCGTGTACGCGCGCAAGGAGGCCCTGGAGGCGAAGTACGGCCTGACGCTGACCCTCATCGACAACGACAAGGCCGAGGAGTGGAACAACGCCTACTCCCTGTGGTGCGCGCGTGAGGTCCTCAAGCGCGGTGTGATCCTCGCCAACGGCGACACGGTCCACCCGGTCTCCGTCGAGAAGACCCTGCTCGCCGCCCGCGGCCAGGGCCAGAAGATCATCCTCGCCCTCGACACGGTGAAGAACCTCGCCGACGAGGAGATGAAGGTCGTCACCGCCGACGGCAAGGGCGTCCAGAAGATCACCAAGCTGATGGACCCGGCCGACGCGACCGGCGAGTACATCGGCGTCACGCTCATCGAGGCCGAGGCCGCCGAGGAGCTCGCCGACGCCCTGAAGACCACCTTCGAGCGCGACCCCGACCTCTACTACGAGGACGGCTACCAGGAGCTGGTCAACCGCGGCTTCACCGTCGACGTGGCGCCCATCGGCGAGGTGAAGTGGGTCGAGATCGACAACCACGACGACCTGGCGAAGGGCCGTGAGATCGCGTGCCAGTACTGACCCGGCTGATCCCCTCGCCGGTCGTCGTCGACATCCGCGGAGGAGCGCTGGACGACCTGTCCGCGCTCCTCGCGGACCAGCGGATCTCCAGCAACGGCCGGATCGCCGTCGCCATCAGCGGCGGCTCCGGCCTGAAGCTGCGTGACCGCTTCGCCCCCGAGCTGCCGGACGCCGACTGGTACCCGGTCGCCGGCGGCACCATCGACGAGGCCGTGAAGCTCGCCGACGCCATGCGCGGCAAGCGGTACGACGCGGTCGTGGCGCTCGGCGGCGGCAAGATCATCGACGTGACCAAGTACGCGGCGGCCCGTGTCGGCCTGCCGCTGGTGGCCATCGCCACCAACCTGTCGCACGACGGTATCTGCTCGCCGATCTCCACCCTGGACAACGACAACGGGCGCGGCTCCTACGGCGTGCCGACCCCGATCGCGCTGGTCATCGACCTCGACGTGATCCGGGACGCGCCGATCCGCTACATCCGCTCGGGCATCGGCGACGCCATCTCCAACCTCTCCGCCATCGCCGACTGGGAGCTGTCCCACCGCGAGACCGGCGAGAAGGTCGACGGCCTGGCCGCCGCCATGGCCCGCAGCGCCGGCGAGGCGGTGCTCCGGCACCCCGGCGGCGTCGGCGAGGACGACTTCCTGGTCACCCTCTCCGAAGGCCTGGTGATGTCCGGCATCGCCATGTCGATCAGCGGCGACAGCCGCCCCTCCTCGGGCGCCTGCCACGAGATCAGCCACGCCTTCGACCTGCTCTTCCCGACCCGCGCCGCCAGCCACGGCGAGCAGTGCGGCCTCGGCGCCGCCTTCGCCATGCACCTGCGCGGGGCCCGCGAGGAGTCCGCGCAGATGGTCGCCACGCTGCGCCGGCACGGGCTGCCCGTGCTCCCGGAGGAGATGGGCTTCACCGTGGCCGAGTTCGTGCGGGCCGTGGAGTTCGCCCCGCAGACCCGGCCCGGCCGCTACACCATCCTCGAGCACCTCGACCTGTCCACCGACGAGATCAGGGACGCATACGCCGACTATGCAAAAGCCATCGGTAGCTGAACTCCGCCCGGTCGTGCACCCCCCGGGTGTCAAGGACCGGCGGAGCGGCGAACACTGGGGCGGCCGCCTCTACATGCGGGAGATCTCGCTGCGGATCACCCGCCACCTGGCGAACACCCGCGTCACGCCGAACCAGCTCACGTACCTGATGACCCTGGCCGGCGTGCTCGCCGCGCCCGCCCTGCTCGTCCCGGGCATCCCCGGGGCGGTGCTCGGCGTGCTCGCGGTCCAGATGTACCTGCTGCTCGACTGCGTCGACGGCGAGCTGGCCCGCTGGAAGAAGCAGTACTCGCTGGCCGGTGTCTACCTGGACCGGGTCGGCGCCTACCTGTGCGACGCGGCCGTCCTCGTCGGCCTCGGCCTGCGCGCCGCGGACCTGTGGGGCGGCGGCCGGATCGACTGGCTGTGGGCGTTCCTCGGCACCCTCGCCGCGCTCGGCGCCATCCTGATCAAGGCCGAGACCGACCTCGTCGGCGTCGCCCGCCACCAGGCCGGCATGGAGCCGGTGAAGGAGTCGGCCGCCGAGCCGCGCTCCTCCGGCGTGGCGCTCGCCCGCAAGGCCGCCGCCGCGCTCAAGTTCCACCGGCTCATCCTGGGCATCGAGGCGTCGCTGCTGATCCTGGTCCTCGCGATCGCCGACCGGATCCACGGCGACCTGTTCTTCACCCGCCTCGGCGTCGCCGTACTCGCGGGCATCGCGCTGCTGCAGACCCTGCTGCACCTGGTGTCCGTCCTCGCCTCCAGCAGGCTCAAGTGAGGCCCGCCATCATGACCGGAACGCTGAAGCTGGGCGCGGTCGTCATCACCATGGGCAACCGGCCCGAGGACCTGCGGGCGCTGCTCGACTCGGTCGCCCGCCAGGACGGCGACCCGATCGAGGTCGTCGTCGTCGGCCAGGGCGTCGAGATCCCGGACCTGCCCGCGGGCGTCCGCTCGGTGACCCTGCCGGAGAACCTCGGCATCCCCGGCGGCCGCAACGTCGGCATCGAGGCCTTCGGCCCCGGCGGCACCGACGTCGACGTGCTGCTCTTCCTGGACGACGACGGACTGCTCGCCAACACCGACACCGGCGAGCTGATCCGCCAGGCCTTCACCGCCGACCCGAAGCTCGGCATCATCAGCTTCCGGATCGCCGACCCGGAGACCGGTCTCACCCAGCGCCGGCACGTGCCCCGGCTGCGTGCCTCCGACCCGATGCGCTCCTCGCGCGTGACCACCTTCCTCGGCGGCGCCAACGCCGTGCGCACCAAGGTGTTCGCCGAGGTCGGCGGTCTCCCGGACGAGTTCTTCTACGCGCACGAGGAGACCGATCTCGCCTGGCGCGCGCTCGACGCCGACTGGATGATCGACTACCGTTCCGACATGGTGCTGCTGCACCCCACCACCCCGCCGTCCCGGCACGCGACCTACCACTTCAACGTGGCCCGCAACCGCGTGTGGCTGGCGCGCCGCAATCTTCCCGCACCCCTGGTGCCGGTCTATCTCGGCGTGTGGTTGCTGCTCACCCTGGCCCGGCGGCCCTCGGTCCCCGCGCTCAGGGCGTGGTTCGGCGGTTTCCGGGAGGGGTGGAAGGTGCCCTGCGGACCTCGGCGCCCCATGAGGTGGCGTACGGTATGGCGGCTGACCCGGCTGGGACGCCCGCCGGTCGTCTGACATCGTGGTACCCGACTTGCCGCGCATCTTGAACACGAAAGTTTCGACTTGTGAGTGACACAACGCAGGACGGTGGGGTCATGACCAGCACCCGGCCGTCCGCCGACGACGGCCTGAGCCCGGCCGAGCTGGCCGCGAAGCACGGTCTCGCGGTCAGCGGTGCCCGGCCGGGGCTCGGTGAGTACATCCGTCAGCTGTGGGGCCGCCGCCACTTCATCCTGGCGTTCTCCTCGGCGAAGCTCACCGCCCAGTACAGCCAGGCGAAGCTCGGCCAGCTCTGGCAGGTGGTGACCCCGCTCCTCAACGCCGGTGTCTACTACCTGATCTTCGGTGTGATCATCGGCGCGGACCGGGGCATGCCGCACTCGGTCTACATCCCGTTCCTCGTGACCGGTGTGTTCGTGTTCACCTTCACGCAGAACTCGGTGATGGCCGGCGTCCGCGCGATCTCCGGCAACCTCGGCCTGGTCCGGGCGCTGCACTTCCCGCGCGCCACGCTGCCGATCTCCTTCGCGCTCCAGCAGCTCCAGCAGCTGCTGTTCTCGATGATCGTGCTCGCCGGTGTCGCCATCGCCTTCGGCAGCTACCCGTCGCTCAGCTGGCTGCTGCTCGTCCCGGCGCTGGCCCTGCAGTTCGTGTTCAACGCGGGCCTCTCCATGATCGTGGCCCGCTGGGGCGCCAAGACGCCGGACCTCGCGCAGCTGATGCCGTTCATCATGCGCACCTGGATGTACGCGTCCGGCGTGATGTTCTCCATCCCCGTGATGCTCTCGGACAAGCCGGCCTGGATCGCCGACCTGCTCCAGTACAACCCGGCCGCGCTGCACATGGACCTGATCCGGTTCGCCCTGATCGACGGCTACGGGGCCCACAACCTCCCGCCGCACGTCTGGGCCGTCACCATCGCCTGGTCCGTGGTGATCGGTGTGGGCGGCTTCATCTACTTCTGGAAGGCCGAGGAGAAGTACGGCCGTGGCTGATCACTCCCAGGGCCGCGTGCCCACCGTCATCGCGGACAACGTCCACATCGTCTACCGGGTCAACGGCGCCGGCGGCGGCAAGGGCAGCGCCACCGCCGCCCTGAGCCGGATCATCCGCGGCCGCAAGGGCGAGAGCGAGCGCGGCGTGCGCAAGGTGCACGCCGTGCGCGGCGTCTCCTTCACGGCGTACCGCGGCGAGGCCATCGGCCTGATCGGCACCAACGGCTCCGGCAAGTCGACCCTGCTGCGCGCCATCGCCGGCCTGCTGCCGACCGAGAGCGGCAAGGTCTACACCGACGGCCAGCCCTCGCTGCTCGGCGTCAACGCGGCCCTGATGAGCGACCTGACCGGCGAGCGCAACGTGATCCTCGGCGGCCTCGCCATGGGCATGAGCCGTGACGAGATCAAGGACCGTTATCAGGACATCGTCGACTTCTCCGGAATCAACGAGAAGGGCGACTTCATCTCGCTGCCGATGCGGACCTACTCGTCCGGCATGGGCGCCCGGCTCCGCTTCGCGATCGCCGCGGCCAAGCAGCACGACGTCCTCATGATCGACGAGGCGCTGGCCACCGGTGACCGCAAGTTCCAGATCCGCTCCGAGGAGCGCATCCGCGAGCTGCGCAAGGAGGCCGGCACGGTCTTCCTGGTCAGCCACAGCAACAAGTCGATCCGGGACACCTGCGACCGGGTGCTGTGGCTGGAGAAGGGCGAGCTGCTCATGGACGGCCCGACCGACGAGGTCATCGCCGCCTACGAGCGCGAGACCGGCAAGTAGTCTCCCGAGCGCCCCGAGCGCCGAGCGCTCCGAGTCCCGAGCGCCCCGAGCGCCGAGCGCTCCGAGTCCCGAGCGCCCCGAGCGCCCGCGGTTTCCACCGCCCCCGCCGATCCGATCGGCGGGGGCGGTTTCGTGTCCGGGCGCGTCCGGTTTTCGCGCATCGGGGACCCGGCCGGAATGTTCATGCGGTCAACATCGGGCAGGATGAGCCCATGGCAGCGATTTCGGGAGGAAAGACCTACCATCACGGCGACCTGCGCAACGCCCTCATCTGCGCGGCCGTCGACCTCGCCACCGAAGGGGGCCCCGAACGCGTCGTCCTGCGCGAGGCCGCCCGCCGCGTCGGCGTCTCGCCCACCGCCGCCTACCGGCACTTCGAAGGCCGCGGCGAGCTCCTCGCCGCCGTCCGCGAACACGCCCGGCGTGCCCTCGCCGACGCCATGGAGCGCACCGCCACCCGCATCCCCGGCGCCGACGACTGCGCCCTCGCCGCCGAGACCCGGCTCGCCGCCCTGTGCCGCGGCTACGTCGCCTTCGCCGTCGCGCAGCCGGGGCTCTACCGGTCCGCCTTCAGCACCCCGAGCGCCGATGACGCCGAGACCGCCGCCGAGGGGCCGGGGGCCGCGGAGGTCCGGGCGTTCACGCTGCTCACCGACGCCCTCGCGGCCGTCGCCGCGACCGCCCGGCCGCCACGCGTCGCCCGGCCCGCGGCCGAGGCCGCCGCGTGGTCGGCCGTGCACGGACTGTCGCTGCTACTCCTGGAGGACCCGCTGCGGCGGCTGCCCGCCCAGCGCCGGGACGACGTCGTCGAGTCCACGCTGGCGATGGTGGTCTCCGGCACCCGGGCCTGCTGAGGGCCTCCGGGAGAACGTCAACCTTCCGTGAACTTCCCCTCGTCGGGGGAAGGTTGACGGGCCCTGCGGCGCTGTCGCGTTGCGCGCACCCCCGGACGAGGCACATCGCCTCGTGCAACGTAAGCTGGACCGGTCTGTTTCGCGGCAAGTGGGGCGATACCCCGGCGATATCCCATGGCCCCGGCGGCCGGGCGGTGAGCCATGGGCAAGGGTCGGCGGCGTGTCCGAAATAGGATGGATTGGATCCGCGGTGTAGAACGGGAGATGTGACGGCCATGACGCAGAATCTCCAGCTCCACGAGGGTGTCGCCGTCCCCGCGTCGGGCAGCGGCCGGTGACGGGAACCCGGCAGGTGCGCCCCGATGACGCCGCTTCGCGCACCACACTCGGCAAGGCCGCGGACGAGAACTTCCCCGTGGCCCCCTTCTTCCTGCCGCGCGCCTGGCGCGACGACCTCATGGCCGTCTACGGCTTCGCCCGCCTCGTCGACGACATCGGCGACGGCGACCTCGCGCCCGGCGGCGCCGACGCCCGCCACCTCGGCGTCGACCCCGGGCACGCCGACGACCGGCTCGCGGTGCTCGACGCCTTCGAGGCCGACCTCCTGCGCGTCTTCGACCCGGCCGACGGCCCGGCCCGGCACCCGCTGCTCCGCGCTCTCGGCCCCACCGTCGAACGCTGCCGGCTCGCCCCGGAGCCGTTCCTCGGCCTCGTCGCCGCCAACCGCCAGGACCAGCTGATCCGCCGCTACGAGACGTACGACGACCTCGTGGCGTACTGCGAGCTGTCCGCCAACCCCATCGGCCGGCTCGTCCTCGGCATCACCGGCACCGCCACCCCCGAGCGGATCCGCCGCTCCGACGAGATCTGCACCGCGCTCCAGATCGTCGAGCACCTCCAGGACGTCGCCGAGGACCTCGGCCGCGACCGGATCTACCTGCCCGCCGAGGACCTGAAGCGCTTCCACGTCACCGAGGACGACCTCGCCCGGCCCACGGCCGGCGCGTCCGTGCGCGCCCTGATCGCCTTCGAGGCGGACCGGGCACGCGGTCTGCTCGACGCCGGCGTCCCGCTCGTCGGCAGCGTCCACGGCCGCCTCCGGCTGCTCCTGGCCGGTTTCACCGCCGGCGGGTACGCGGCGCTCGACGCGATCGCCGCCGCCGGCTTCGACGTGCTGTCCGGGCCGCCCAAGGCCGCCAAACCGAGTCTGATGCGCCGGGCGGGCGCCGTCCTGCTCACGGCGCGGAGAGAGGGGTGAGCCGGACAGTGGAGGGACAGTCCCAGCCGTCCGCGCCGGTCCAGGCCGCGTACAGCTACTGCGAGGCCGTGACCGGGGCGCAGGCGCGCAACTTCGCGTACGGGATCCGGCTGCTGCCGACCGAGAAGCGGCAGGCCATGTCGGCGCTCTACGCGTTCTCGCGGCGGGTCGACGACATCGGCGACGGGCCGCTCGCGCCCGCCGACAAGACGGACCGCCTGGAGGCCACCCGGGCGCTCCTCGGGCGCGTCCGCGCAGGCGAGATCGAGGAGGACGACACCGACCCGGTCGCCGTCGCCCTCAGCGACGCCGCCCGCCGCTTCCCGATCCCGCTCGGCGGGCTCGACGAGCTCATCGACGGTGTGCTCATGGACGTGCGCGGCGCGACATACGAGACCTGGGACGACCTCAGGGTCTACTGCCGTTGCGTGGCCGGCGCCATCGGCCGGCTCTCGCTGGGCGTCTTCGGCACCCAGCCCGGCGCCGCCGGGTCCGAACGCGCCGCCGAGTACGCCGACACCCTCGGCCTCGCGCTCCAGCTCACCAACATCCTGCGGGACGTCCGCGAGGACGCCGGCAACGGCCGCACCTACCTGCCGGCCGACGACCTCGCCAAGTTCGGCTGCGCCGACGGCTTCGGCACCGGCACCCCGCCGCCGGGCGCCGACTTCGCCGGCCTCGTCCACTTCGAGGTCCGCCGCGCCCGCGCCCTCTTCGCCGAGGGCTACCGGCTGCTGCCGATGCTCGACCGCCGCAGCGGCGCCTGCGTCGCCGCCATGGCCGGCATCTACCGCCGCCTCCTCGACCGGATCGAACGCGACCCCGAGGCCGTCCTGCGCGGCCGCGTCTCCCTCCCCGGCCGCGAGAAGGCCTACGTCGCCGTCCGCGGCCTCTCGGGCCTCGACGCCCGCCACATCTCCCGCCGCACGTCGAGGAGGCCCGCGTGACCCACGCCGCGCACCCGTCGTACGACGCCTCCGCCGCGGGCCGCACGGCCCCTTCGACGTCCGGCACCGCCGCGCCGCGCTGCCGGCTGCCGCACGGCGCGGGCGGCGCCCAGGCCGGCCGCGTCGCCGCCTGCAGCGCCGCCGGGCGGGCCTTCGGTGCGGGCGGTAGGACCCGGACAACCCGCGGACTCCGTACCGCGTCCCTGAACACGACGTTCCGAGAGGAGGCCGCATGACCGCCGACGACATCCGGGTCACCGGGGGAGCGGCCGACGTGCGCGGGCACGGCGAGCGGCGGCCGCGGGCCGTCGTCGTCGGCGGCGGGCTCGCCGGGCTGACCAGCGCGCTGCAGCTGGCCGAGGCCGGGCTGCGGGTGACGCTGCTCGAAGGGCGGCCGCGGCTCGGCGGGCTCGCGACCTCGTTCAAGCGCGGCGACCTCACCGTCGACAACGGCCAGCACGTGTACCTGCGCTGCTGCACCGCGTACAGCTGGTTCCTGGACCGGGTGGACGGCGCCCACCTCGCGCCCGTGCAGCCGCGCCTCGACGTGCCGGTGCTCGACGTCGCGCACCCGCGCGGCCCGCGGCTCGGACGGCTGCGCCGGGACGCGCTGCCGGTGCCGCTGCATCTGGCGCGGAGCCTGGCGACGTATCCGCATCTGTCGCCCGGCGAGCGGGCGAGCGTCGCCCGCGCCGCGCTCGCGCTGAAGAAGCTGGATCCGGCCGACCCCGCGCTCGACGGCATCGACTTCGGCACCTGGCTGGGCCGGCACGGCCAGTCCGCGCGCGCCGTCGAGGCGCTGTGGGACCTGGTCGGAGTGGCGACGCTGAACGCCCTCGCACCGCACGCCTCCATGGGCCTCGCGGCGAAGGTGTTCAAGACCGGGCTGCTCTCCGACAGCGGCGCCGCCGACATCGGCTGGGCCCGCGTCCCGCTCGGCCACCTCCACGACGACCTCGCCCGCAAGGCCCTCGACGACCTGGGCGTGCGGATCGAGCTGCGCACCAAGGCCGAGCGGATCAGCCGCACCGGCGACGGCCGCTGGGCCGTCCAGGTGCCGGGGGAGACGCTGGAGGCGGACGCCGTCGTCCTCGCCGTACCGCATCGCGAGACCCGCGAACTGCTGCCGGACGGCGCCCTCGACGACCCCGACCGGCTCCTCGACATCGGCACCGCGCCGATCCTCAACGTGCACGTGATCTACGACCGCAAGGTGCTGCGCCGGCCGTTCTTCGCCGCGCTCGGCACCCCCGTCCAGTGGGTCTTCGACCGCACCGACTCCTCCGGGCTCACCGGCCCCGGCCAGTACCTCGCCCTCTCGCAGTCCGCCGTGCACGACGAGATCGACGAGCCGGTCGCCGCCCTGCGCGAGCGCTACCTGCCCGAGCTGGAGCGGCTGCTGCCCGCCGCCCGCGGCGCCGGTGTCCGCGACTTCTTCGTCACCCGCGAGCGGACCGCCACGTTCGCCCCGACCCCTGGCGTCGGCCGGCTCCGGCCCGGCGCCCGCACCCACGCCCCCGGCCTCTACCTGGCCGGCGCCTGGACCGCCACCGGCTGGCCCGCGACCATGGAGGGTGCCGTCCGCAGCGGCTTCAGCGCCGCGGGCGCCGCGCTCTCCGCACTCGGCCGCCACTACGACCACCCGCTACAGGAGGCGGCATGAGTGTGAGTACCGGAACCAGAGGAGAGACCGTGCCGACTGTGCCCCCGGGGAACCCGGGCGTCGACACCCCGGATGTCGCCGCACTGCTGGAACGGGGCCGCGCCCTGTCCACGCCCGTCATGCGGGCGGCCGTCGACCGCCTCGCGCCGCCCATGGACACCGTGGCCGCCTACCACTTCGGCTGGATCGACGCCCAGGGCAACCCGACCGAGGGCGACAGCGGCAAGGCCGTCCGCCCCGCCCTCGCGCTGATCTCCGCCGAGGCCGCGGGCGCCGCCCCCGAGGTCGGCATCCCCGGCGCCGTCGCCGTCGAGCTGGTGCACAACTTCTCGCTGCTCCACGACGACCTCATGGACGGCGACGAGCAGCGCCGCCACCGCGACACCGTGTGGAAGGTGCACGGCCCCGCCCAGGCCATCCTGGTCGGTGACGCGCTCTCCGCCCTCGCCAACGAGCTGCTGCTCGAACTCGGCACCGTCGAGGCCGGCCGCGCCACCCGCCGCCTCACCACCGCCAACCGCAAGCTCATCGACGGGCAGGCGCAGGACATCTCCTACGAGCACCGCGAGCGGGTCACCGTCGAGGAGTGCCTGGAGATGGAGGGCAACAAGACCGGCGCCCTGCTCGCCTGCGCGGCCTCCATCGGCGCCGTCCTCGCGGGCTGCGACGACCGCACGGCCGACAAGCTGGAGGAGTACGGCTACCACCTGGGCCTCGCCTTCCAGGCCGTCGACGACCTGCTCGGCATCTGGGGCGACCCGGAGTCCACCGGCAAGCAGACCTGGTCCGACCTGCGGCAGCGCAAGAAGTCGCTGCCGGTCGTCGCCGCGCTCGCGGCCGGCGGCCCGGCCTCCGAGGAGCTCGGCGAGCTGCTCGCGGCCGACGCCAAGAGCACGGACTTCGACTCCTTCTCCGAGGAGGAGTTCGCCGCCCGCGCCGCCCTCATCGAGGCGGCCGGCGGCCGGGAGTGGACCTCCCAGGAGGCCCGCCGCCAGCACGCCATCGCCATCCGGGCCCTGCACGAGGTCGACATGCCCGCCCGGGTCCGCGACCAGCTCACGGCTCTGGCCGATTTCGTCGTCGTACGGAAGAGATGATCACCATCGCTCTGATATAGCTGCGCAGTCGCCGGCCGGTGCCACCCGGCACCGGCCGACGGCAGACCCGAGAAGGCAGAAGTACGCGTCACGCACTACCGACTGCATGAAGGGGAAGCCATGACAGCGACGACCGACGGAAGCGCCGGGGCCGTGGGACCCCGGGCTGCAGCCGCGGCCAGCGACACGACCACCGACCCGACCACCGACACGACCACCGTCACCCTCACCGGCGGGCTCGACGAGGCCGCCAAGCGGGCGGCGGAACGATCCGTCGAGCACCTCCTCGGCCGCCAGGACGCCGAGGGCTGGTGGAAGGGCGACCTGGAGACCAACGTCACCATGGACGCCGAGGACCTGCTGCTCCGGCAGTTCCTGGGGATCCTCGACTCCGACACCACCCGCGCCGCCGCCCTCTTCATCCGCGGCGAGCAGCAGGAGGACGGCACCTGGGCCACCTTCTACGGCGGGCCCGGCGACCTCTCCGCCACCGTCGAGGCGTACGTCGCGCTGCGCCTCGCCGGCGACCTCCCCGACGCCCCGCACATGGCCCGCGCCGCCGCCTGGATCCGCGACCAGGGCGGCATCGCCGCCGCCCGCGTCTTCACCCGGATCTGGCTCGCCCTCTTCGGCTGGTGGCGCTGGGACGACCTGCCCGAGCTGCCGCCCGAGCTGGTCTTCCTGCCGAGCTGGTTCCCGCTCAACCTCTACGACTTCGGCTGCTGGGCCCGGCAGACGATCGTGCCGCTCACCGTCGTCTCCGCCAAGCGGCCGGTGCGGCCCGCCCCCTTCCCGCTCGACGAACTGCACACCGACCCGGCCCACCCGAATCCGGTCAAGCCGACGGCCCGGGTGCTGAGTTGGGACGGCTTCTTCCAGCGCGTCGACAAGGGCCTGCACCTCTACCGCAAGGTCGCCCCGCGCCGGCTGCGGAAGATCGCCATGGACGTGGCCGCCCGCTGGATCGTCGAACGCCAGGAGAACGACGGCTGCTGGGGCGGCATCCAGCCGCCCGCCGTCTACTCGGTCATCGCCCTGCACCTGCTCGGCTACGACCTGGAACACCCCGTCATGCGGGCCGGCCTCGAATCGCTCGACCGGTTCGCGGTCACCCGCGAGGACGGCGCCCGCATGATCGAGGCGTGCCAGTCCCCGGTCTGGGACACCTGCCTCGCCACCATCGCGCTCGCCGACGCGGGCGTACCGCCGGACCACCCGGCGCTGGTCAGGGCCGCCGACTGGATGCTCGGCGAAGAGGTCACGCGCAAGGGCGACTGGGCGGTGCGCAGGCCCGAACTCCCGCCGGGCGGCTGGGCGTTCGAGTTCCACAACGACAACTACCCGGACATCGACGACACCGCCGAGGTCATCCTCGCGCTGCGCCGGGTGAAGCACCCCGAACCGGACCGGGTGGAGGCGGCCGTCCGCCGCGGCGCACGGTGGACCGCCGGCATGCAGTCGAGGAACGGCGCCTGGGGCGCCTTCGACGCCGACAACACCAGCGCCTTCCCCAACCGGCTGCCGTTCTGCGACTTCGGCGAGGTCATCGACCCGCCGTCCGCCGACGTCACCGCCCATGTGGTGGAGATGCTCGCCTATGAGGGCAAGGCCGACCACCCGCGCACCCGGCGGGGCGTCGAGTGGCTGCTCGCCGAACAGGAGCCCAGCGGCGCCTGGTTCGGCCGCTGGGGCGTCAACTACGTCTACGGCACGGGCTCGGTGGTCCCTGCCCTCGTCGCCGCCGGACTGCCCCGCACCCATCCCGCGATCCGCCGCGCGGCCGGTTGGCTGGCATCCGTGCAGAACGAGGACGGCGGCTGGGGCGAGGACCTCCGCTCGTACCGGATGCCGCAGTGGATCGGCCGCGGCACCTCCACCGCCTCCCAGACCGCCTGGGCGCTGCTCGCCCTGCTCGCGGCCGGCGAGCGGGACTCCGACGCGGTCCGGCGCGGGATCGCCTGGCTGGTCGAACGGCAGCGCGCGGACGGCTCCTGGGACGAGCCGTACTTCACCGGCACCGGCTTCCCGTGGGACTTCTCCATCAACTACCACCTCTACCGGCAGGTCTTCCCGCTCACCGCGCTCGGCCGCTATCTGAACGGCGAGCCCGTCCTGCACGGCCGGGAGAGCACCGGATGACCCGGGAACCGCCCCCCGAGGGCCCCAGAGGCGCCGAGGACACCACGGGGCCGGCCGCGGCTGCGGCGGGGCCCGGGGCCGGGGACGGCGGCGTACGGGGCGGGGGCGACGGCGTACGGGACGGGTCCGGGCATCCGGTACGGGCCCGGGCCGGCGGCGTACGGGCCGAGGCCGGCGATCCCGTACGGCCCGAGGCGGGAGAGCCCCCACGGGCCGCGGGAGGCCCCGCCCGGGCCGCGGGAGACCCCTCACGGGCCGCGGGAGGCCCCGCCCGGGCCGCGGGAGACCCCTCACGGGCCGCGGGAGGCCCTGCCCGGGCTCGGGCAGGCGGTTTCGTGTCGCGGGGCGGGCTCGTCGTGCCGCCGCTGATCGTCGCCTGTGCGCTCGGCATCGAGAAGCTGGCGCTGCGCAGCGGCGACCGGGGCGGGGCGCCCGCGCCGCTCGCGGTCGTGCGGACCGGAATGGGGCCGGCGCACGCGTGCCGGGGCGTCTCCCGGGCGCTGGCCCGCGAGCCCTGGCGGGACGCGGCCGTCATCGCCTCCGGCTTCTGCGCGGGGCTCGCCCCCGGCATGCACCCCGGCGACATCGTGGTCGCCGAGGAGACCCGCGACGCCGACGGTGCCACGCCCTGCGTCGGCACCGAGCTGCTCGTCAAGGCGCTCGCCCGCGCCCTGCCCGGGCACACCGTCCACACCGGCCCGCTGACCGGCTCCGACCACGTGGTCCGCGGCCCCGAGCGGGCCGCGCTGCGGGCCGGCGGGGCCATCGCCGTCGACATGGAGTCCGCGGCCACGCTGCGCACCGCGACCGGCGCCGGAGCCCGCCCGGTTGCGGCCGTCCGGGTGGTCGTGGACGCTCCAGAACATGAACTGGTCCGGATCGGCACCGTGCGCGGGGGAATATCGGCGTTCCGCGTTCTCCGTGCCGTCCTTCCCGCTTTCTTCGAATGGCACCGTTCTTTGCTGCTCCCCAGGAGGTGAGCCGAGTCATGGCCATGCCGCTCCGTCAGTCCATCCGGGTCGGGACCTATCTCTTCGAACAGAAGCTCCGCAAGCGGGACAAGTTCCCGTTGATCGTCGAGCTGGAGCCGCTGTTCGCCTGCAACCTCAAGTGCGAGGGCTGCGGCAAGATCCAGCACCCGGCAGGCGTGCTCAAGCAGCGGATGCCGGTCGCGCAGGCGGTGGGCGCCGTCCTGGAGTCCGGCGCGCCGATGGTGTCCATCGCCGGCGGCGAGCCGCTGATGCATCCTCAGATCCACGAGATCGCACGCCAGTTGGTGGCGAAGAGGAAGTACGTCTTCCTGTGCACCAACGCGATGCTGCTGCGCAAGAAGCTCGACGACTTCACCCCCTCGCCGTACTTCGCCTTCGCCGTGCACATCGACGGACTGCGCGAGCGGCACGACGAATCCGTCGCCAAGGAGGGCGTGTTCGACGAGGCGGTGGCGGCCATCAAGGAGGCCAAGCGGCGCGGCTTCCGGGTCACCACCAATTCGACCTTCTTCAACACCGACACCCCGCAGACCGTCATCGAGGTGCTCAACTTCCTCAACGACGACCTCCAGGTCGACGAAATGATGATCTCGCCCGCCTACGCCTACGAAAAGGCCCCCGACCAGGAGCACTTCCTCGGCGTCGAACAGACCAGGGAACTCTTCAGGAAGGCGTTCGCGGGCGGAAACCGGCGGCGCTGGCGGCTCAACCACTCGCCACTCTTCCTGGACTTCCTGGAGGGCAAGGCCGACTTCCCGTGCACCGCGTGGGCGATCCCCAACTACTCGCTCTTCGGGTGGCAGCGCCCCTGCTATCTGATGAGTGACGGCTACGTCCCGACGTACCGCGAACTCATCGAGGAGACCGACTGGGACAAGTACGGCCGCGGCAAGGACCCGCGCTGCGCCAACTGCATGGCGCACTGCGGCTACGAGCCCACCGCCGTCCTCGCCACCATGGGCTCCCTCAAGGAGTCGCTGCGGGCCATCCGCGAGACCGTCAACGGGAACACCACGTCATGAACGGCGAGTTCGACCTGCGGGCGCTGCTGGCCGAGCGCGGCGGCGAACGCTACGAGCTGCACGCCCGCCACCTCAACCACCAGCTCCCGCGGATGCTCCACACCATCGGCTTCGACCGGACGTACGTACGGGCCGAGGGGGCGCACTTCTGGGACGCCGAGGGCAACGACTACCTCGACATGCTCGCCGGCTTCGGCGTCATGGGGCTCGGCCGGCACCACCCGGTCGTCCGCAAGGCGCTGCACGACGTCCTCGACGCACAGCTCGCCGACCTCACCCGCTTCGACTGCCCGCCGCTGCCCGGACTGCTCGCCGAGCGGCTGCTCGCGCACAGCCCGCACCTGGACCGGGTCTTCTTCGGCAACAGCGGCACGGAGGCCGTCGAGACGGCCCTGAAGTTCGCCCGGTACGCCACCGGGCGGCCCAGGATCGTCTACTGCGCGCACGCCTTCCACGGCCTGACCACCGGCTCCCTCTCCGTGAACGGGGAGAAAGGTTTCCGGGACGGCTTCGCGCCGCTGCTGCCCGACACGGCGATCGAGCTCGGCGACCTCGACGCCCTGGAGCGGGAGCTGCGCAGGGGCGACGTGGCCGGCTTCGTCGTCGAGCCCGTCCAGGGCAAGGGCGTGCACGAGGCGCCGCCCGGTTTCCTGCGCGCCGCCCAGGAGCTGCTCCACCGGCACGGCGCGCTGCTGATCGCCGACGAGGTGCAGACCGGCCTCGGCCGGACCGGCGACTTCTACGCGTACCAGCACGAGGACGGCGTCGAGCCCGACCTGGTCTGCGTCGCCAAGGCGCTCTCCGGCGGTTACGTGCCGGTCGGCGCCACCCTCGGCAAGGACTGGATCTTCAAGAAGGTCTACTCCTCGATGGACCGGGTGCTGGTCCACTCGGCCAGCTTCGGCTCCAACGCGCAGGCCATGGCCGCGGGGCTCGCCGTGCTCGCGGTCATGGAGGCCGAGGACACCGTCGCGCACGTCCGCCGGACCGGCGACCTGCTCGCCTCCCGGCTGCGCGAGCTCGTACCGCGCTACGAGCTGCTCAAGGAGATCCGCGGCCGCGGCCTGATGATCGGCATCGAGTTCGGCCGGCCGTCCTCGCTCGGCCTGCGCAGCCGATGGACCATGCTCCAGGCGGCCCGCAAGGGCCTCTTCGCCCAGATGGTCGTGGTGCCGCTGCTCCAGCGCCACCACATCCTGACCCAGGTGTCCGGCGACCATCTGGAGGTGATCAAGCTCATCCCGCCGCTGATCATCGACGAGACGGACGTCGACCGCTTCGTGACCGCCTTCACGGCCGTCATGGACGACGCCCACGGCGGCGGCGGACTGATGTGGGACTTCGGAAAGACGCTGGTCAAGCAGGCGGTGGCCCAGCGCTGAAGGCGGGCTGACCGGATCGCGCCGAGCGGGTTTTGCCTCTGAGGCAAGAAAGTTGCCTCAGAGGCACGGGCCTGGCGCAATGGACACATGGACCACGTCACCGACGCCGTACCGGACGTCGCCCCTCAGCTGCGGGCCCTGCGCCGGCGGCGCGGGCTCACCCTGGAGGCGGCCGCCCAGCGCGCCGGACTCTCACCGGCCCATCTGTCGCGGCTCGAGACCGGGAACCGGCAGCCCTCGCTGCCGATGCTGCTCGCGCTCTCCCGCATCTACGGTACGACGGTCTCCGAGCTGCTCGGCGAGGCGCCGCCGGAGCGCGACCCGGTCGTCCGGGCCGGGCGCTCCGAGCCGGTCGAGGCCGACGGCTGGATCTATCGCCAGGCCGGCGGCGCCGGGCGCGCCCTGCAGTGTCTGCGGGTCCACGTCCCGTACGCCACCCGCGCCGACATCGTGCGCGTCCACCCCGGCGAGGAGTGGATCCACGTCCTGGAAGGCCGGGTGCGGCTCGCGCTCGGCGAGGCGGTGCACGTCCTCGATCCCGGGGACAGCGCCCACTTCGACTCGCTCACCCCGCACCGGATCGGTGCCGCCACCCAGGCCGGGGCGGAGCTGCTGTTCGTCCACACCCTGATGCAGAGCCCCGCCGCCGAACTGTGCCTCGGCGACGGAACTCCGCACCGCCGCTAGGTCGAGAAAGGACCGACATGTCCGAGAAGTCCGTACCGGTCACCGGCGAGGAGCGCGGTGAGGGCAAGTTCCCCAAGGGCCTGGTGCTCCGGCTCTTCGCGTATCTGGTCGCCGGCCACCTCTTCGCCGCCTTCCTCTACCTGCTCTTCGCGATGGGGGCGAAGTAGCGGGGACCGGAACGGCGGACGCTACGCCTCCGTGAGCATCCGCTCGCGCAGCCGCTCCCGGGTCTCCGGGGCCAGCTTCAGGCCCTCGGCGAGATAGGCGTCCACCGAGCCCCAGGTCGCCTCGATCGCCTCGAAGGCCGTCTGCAGATATTCCACCCGCGCGTCGAAGAGCGGCGCGAGCAGCTCCATCACCTCCGGCGACATGGCGTCCGGGGCGGTGGAGCTGCGCTGCACCTTGTAGCGGCGGTGCGGGGCGTTGGACTTCAGGTAGTCCGCCTCGATCGCCTCGCGCTCGACGCCGAGCGCCAGCAGGGATATCGCGATCGCCAGGCCCGCGCGGTCCTTGCCGGCCGCACAGTGCATCAGGACGGGGACGCTGTCCTCGGCCATCGCGTGCAGGATCCGGCTGTGCTCGGCCGTCTTCTCCACAATCATCTTCCGGTACGAACCGGACATCCGGGCCGCGGCCTTGCCGTCCGCCAGGAGCTCGCGCAGCTGCGCCAGGTCGCCCGTGCGCACCAGCTTCCAGAACTCCTTGCCGTCGGCCGGGTCGCTCAGGGGGATGTTCACGTTCCGTGTCCCCGGAAGGTCCACGTCCGGTCCCTCGACCTTCCGGTCCGCGTCGTTGCGGAAGTCGAACACCGTGTGCAGGGCCAGGGTGGTGAGGAACGCGGCGTCCTCCGGGGTGGCGTGCGCCAGGTGGCCGCTGCGGAAGAGGCGCCCGGGGCGCACCTCCCGGCCGTCCGTGGTCGGCAGCCCGCCCAGGTCACGGAAGTTGCGTACGCCGACGAGCTCGGGCTCGGTGGTCGCTTGCGTCACGGTTGCTCCTGGTCTCTCGAGATCGGTTCCTCGGGCAATCATCCAGGGTCAGTAGCCCCGGGCATACCCCCTCGGGGCGGGAATGGGTGATCTGTCCGTATTGTGGGTTTGGTGATAACGCGCCCTGGTTGCAGGGGAGATGGGAATCGGGGCGTGAGCAGCGTCATAAACGTGACGGACCGTGCCTGATCGTCTTTTTCAAATTCCCTTGGGGAAAGGGAAAACGAGAGTTCGTCATCGACGCAGGGTGACCAGAATTCCGGCCGGATATCGCGCGATCAAGAGTGGCCGAAAAACCGTGGCTTGTTCCCGTCGGCCCGGCTCGTCTAGCGTCGCGCTCAATCCGGACGGACCGCCGAATCCTGCCGCCGCCCGGAATCCGCACCCACCCGTGTCAGGCAGGAGCGGGGGACCCAGGTACTTTGCCGATCCCTCGACGCAGCACCCACGAAGGACGGCTCGGGGTGAAGCCGCGCGACCGCGCGGCCGGACATCTCCAGTCCGAACCCGACAGCTCACCTCGCAGGCGACGGAGAGGAATTCACCATGCCCGCGAAGGGTAAGCACCGCCGTCCCAAGGTCAACCCGATCAGCCGCGGGTTCGTCGCCGCCGGCGCGGGCGGCGCGGTCGTCGCGCTCCCGCTGATCGGTGCGACCGGCGCCCACGCCGCCGAGCAGGCCGCTCCCGCCGTGGCGCACCAGCGCGTCGCCGCCGTGGCTCCCGCCGCCGTCACCCCCGCCGCCGTCACTCCCGCCCAGGCCCACGCCGCCGCCCCGGTCTCGTACACCGTGGTCCGCGGCGACTACCTGTCGAAGATCGCCACCGAGCACCACCTGGCCGGCGGCTGGCACAAGCTCTACCGCGACAACCGCCAGGTCATCGGCGAGAACCCCTCGCTGATCCTGCCCGGCATGAAGCTGACCCTCGGCGCCAAGAACCACGCCGAGCCGCACGCGGCCAAGGCCCGCCCGGCGAAGTCCCAGGCGGCCGGGACCGGCGGCGAGCAGCGCGCCTCGCGCAGCGCCGAGCGCTCCGCCGCGACCACCTCCGCCCCGGCCGCCGCCCCGGCCCCGGCCGCGACGGCCACCTCCTCCGGCTGGGTCGTCCCGGTCAGCGGCGGCATCTCCACCCCGTACAAGCAGCCGGGCTCCATGTGGTCCTCCGGCTACCACACCGGCGTCGACTTCATCGCCGACACCGGCACGGCCGTCCACGCGGTCGGCCCCGGCACCGTCTACTCCGCCGGCTGGGGCGGCGCCTACGGCAACCAGATCGTCATCCAGCACGCCGACGGCACCTTCTCCCAGTACGGCCACCTCTCCTCCATCTCGGTGAGCGCCGGGCAGACCGTCACCGGCGGCCAGGTCATCGGCCTCTCCGGCGCGACCGGCAACGTCACCGGACCGCACCTGCACTTCGAGATGCGCACAGGGCCGGACTACGGCTCCGACATCGACCCGCTGGCCGCGCTGCGCCAGCACGGCGTCAACATCTGACGCCTCTGACGAACCGTCAGCAGGAAGCCCCGGCACGATCCCGTGCCGGGGCTTCGCTTATTCCTGATTGACGTGATCTTTACCAGGTGGCATATGTCACCCGCCGTCAACCCCTCCTTACGGTCGCGTAGGTCACACACATAAGGGAAAGATGAGTTCCCGTGGCAGACGATTCGAGATCACGAGACAAGAACGCATTCGGGTCGTACGCGGCGATCGGTGACAGCTTCACCGAGGGCGTGGGAGACCCCGGGCCCGACGGGAATTTCGTCGGCTGGGCGGACCGGTTCGCGGTCCTGCTCGCCGACCAGCTGCCTGAGCACGACGCCTTCCGCTACGCCAACCTGGCCGTACGGGGGCGCCTTCTCGACCAGATCGTCACGGAACAGGTCCCACGGGCGAAGGAACTCGCCCCGGACCTGGTGACCTTCTGCGCCGGGGGCAACGACATCATCCGCCCCGGGACCGACCCCGACGACGTCGCCGAGCGCTTCGAGCGCGCCGTCGCCGACCTGACCTCCGCCGTCGGCACCGTCATGGTGACGACCGGCTTCGACACCAAGGAAGTGGCGCTCCTCAAGCACCTGCGCGGCAAGATCGCCACGTACAACGGGCACGTCCGGGCCATCGCCGACCGCTACGGCTGCCCTGTGCTCGACCTGTGGTCGCTCAGGTCCGTCCAGGACCGCCGCGCCTGGGACGAGGACCGGCTGCACCTCTCGCCCGAGGGCCACACCCGGGTCGCGCTGCGCGCCGCCCAGGTCCTCGGCCTGCCGGTGCCGGCCGACCCGGAGCAGCCGTGGCCGCCGCTGCCGCCGCGGGGCGCCCTGGAGGTCACCAAGGACGACATCCACTGGGCCAAGGAGCACCTGGTCCCGTGGATCGGGCGCCGGCTGCGCGGCGAGAGCTCCGGCGACCACGTCGAGGCCAAGCGCCCCGATCTGCTGCCGCTCTGACGCCGTTGCAGGCGGCGCCTGAGAGGGCGTCTCACCACCGACTGTTCGCCGGGACGCGTTCCAGGACGCCCCCGGCGAACACGTCGTACAGCGGCAGCGTCTCCAGGTGGACGTAGCCGATGTGGCAGTCGCACCGCGCGAGCGGGCAGGCGCGGGGGCGCAGCGCGGCGCGGTACGAACCGTCGTAGAGGTTGCCGAGCTCGGCGCGGACGAAGTGGCAGCGGCGTACCGTCCCATCGCCGTCCACCGAGACGACCGACTCGCCCGTGCGGCACGGCAGCCCGGCCGAGCGGTGCGGATGGCGGCTGTACGGGAAGAGCGGGTCGAGCGCCGTCCAGTCGGCGGCCTCCGCGTCGGTGTAGGTGTGGCCCTCCGCCGCGTTCACCCACAGATAGACCTCGTCCGGCAGCTCGGCGCGCAGCCGGCGGGCGTGCTCGCGGTGCTCGGGCAGCCCGACGACGCCGACGCTGAAGCGGATGCCGCGCCCGGCGAGCGACCGGCACTTGCCGAGGAAGCGCTCGTACGGCGTCTGCCCGGGGTGGTAGGTGCACCACAGGGCCACCGTCTCCGGGTCGGCCTCGTCCAGCCACTCCGTGCGGCAGCTCAGATTGGTCTGGATCGCCACCCGCTCCACGTGCGGCAGCCGGGACAGCTCGACGATCGTGCGCCGGTACCAGGACCGCACCAGGCCCTCGCCCCACGGGGTGAACAGGATCCGCAGCCGGTCCCCGGTCTGCCCGGCGGCCCAGCCGGCGAAGCGCTCCAGGGCCGCCCGGTCGGCCCGCAACTGTTCTGTGCTGTCACGCCGCTTGGCGAACGGGCAGTACGGACAGTCGTAGTCGCAGGAGGCGAGCGGCCCCCGGTAGAGCAGAGTCAGATCCATGGCGTGGGTCCCCCGGTCACTTCGTCTCGTACGCGGCCATCGCCGCCCGCACCGCCGGCGAGAACAGCTCCGGTCCGAGCCCGTCCGAGTGCGCCAGGCCCTCGGGCGAGAGCCGCAGCAGCCCGGCCGGGGCGCCGGTGTCCAGCCAGCCCCACTTCTCGAAGCGGGCCAGTTCGCCGGCGAAGTCCTCGAACGGCGAGCCGCCGAACCGGGCCGTGTAGTCGTCGAGCGGCATGCCCTCGGCCTGGAGCAGCGACTGGAGCAGATGGCGGCGGCGCGCCTCCGCCGCGTCGACCCGGCGGCCCACCTCGGCCCGGGAGAAGTCCTCCGTGCCCGTGTAGGTGTCGATGATCCGGCGTATCTCGGGCATGCCGACCGCGTAGTCGAAGGAGTAGTGCAGCGTCGAGGTGTACGACCGGGCGCCGCAGCCCAGGCCGATCATGCCGTCCGTCTGGCAGGCGTAGTCGTCGGGGCCCAGCGGCGGCGCGTCGGCACGCCGGAACATGCGCATCGACACCTGCTCGTAGCCCCGGGCGAGGAGATGGTCCCGGCCGTGCCGGTAGAGCCGCAGCCGCTGCTCGTCCCACTCCCGGTCGGCCGCCGCCGGGTCCTGCACCCGGCCCAGGCCGGTGAGCGGGCGCACGTACAGCGGGTACAGATAGAGCTCCTCCGGCCGCCAGGCGAGCGCGGCGTCGAGCGAGCGGCGCCAGGACTCCTCGGTCTGGCCGTCGATCCCGTAGATCAGGTCGATGTTGAGGACCGGCACGCCGGTCTCCCGGATCCGGCCGAGGGCCGCCTCGACGTCGGCCCGGCGCTGCGGGCGCACGGCGGCCCTGGCCTCGGCCTCGACGAAGCTCTGCACGCCGATGCTCAGCCGGGTCGCGCCGCGCTCGGCGAGCACGGCGAGCCGGTCGGCGGTCGCGGTGGCCGGCGAGGTCTCCACGGACAGCGGCACCGCCCTGAGGTCGGCGCCCATGCGCCGCTCGGCGATGTCGCAGAGCCGCTCCAGCTCGCCGGCGGTGAGGAAGGTCGGCGTGCCGCCGCCGAAGGCGGCCGTGGCGAACCGCACCGGCGCCGCGTCGCCCAGCGCCTCCCGCACGGCCGTCGCCTGCCGGTCGAGGGCGTCCAGATAGCGGGTGGTGAGCTCGTCCGGGGCGCCGATCCGGGTGAACAGGTTGCAGAAGCCGCAGCGGACCTCGCAGAACGGGATGTGCGCGTAGAGGGAGAGCGCGTCCTTCGGCTCGTCCGCCCAGAGCGCGGCGAGCGACGGCCGCTCGGGCAGCGGACGGTACGCGGTCTTGTGCGGATAGGCGTAGACGTAACTGCGGTACGGGCGCGGGGTGCCGGTCGGGGTGGTCACGCGGCCTCCTCCCCGGCGCGAGCGGAGTCACCGGCCGCCGGTCCCGGGAGCGTGAACTGCGCGTACGGCACCGTCCACACCGACTCGTGGCCCAGCCGGTGGCCGGTGAAGCCGTCGTCCCCGTACGCCGTGCCGTGGTCCGAGCAGACGATCGTGAAGCAGTCGCGGCGGCTGCTCATCGCCGCGAAGAGGCGTCCGATGTGCCGGTCCACGTACTCCAGGGCGGCGGCGTGGGTGGCCCGGGAGTCGCCTGCCTCGCGGGTCGCGCCCGGCAGATGGAACCAGTTGGGCTGGTGCAGCGCCGAGACGTTCACGAACAGGAAGAGCCGGCGGGCCCGGGGGAGCCGGGCCACGACCTCCTCGGCGCGGGCCACCTGCGACTCGAAGGAGGTCGGCGAGGCGACCCCGAACGAGGGCTCCCAGTGGCTCTCCTGGAAGAGGCCCGGCAGCACGCTGCCGAGCGGCGGCTGCCCGTTGAAGAAGCCGACCCCGCCCACGCACACCGTGCGGTAGCCCTCGTGAGCGAGCGCCGACACCAGGTCGGGCGTGTCGTGGAAGACATAGGTGCCGTCCGCCGTGGTCTCGCTGCCCGCGAACCGGGCCGCGAAGAGCCGTGGATGCGGGCCGGGCGCCGCCGGGGTGGGCAGGAAGCCCGCGAAGATGGCCTGGTGGGAGGCGTAGGTGAAGCTGCCGGGCGCGTGCCTCCGCTCCCAGGCCCCGCCGGGCAGATGCCGGGCCAGGTTCGGTATGCGGCCCGCGGCGGCGAGCTCGGCCGCCACGTCGTAGCGCAGGGTGTCGAGGGTGACGAGGAGCAGATCGTGGCTGCCCACGATCTCGTTCATGTCGGGGGCGCGCTCGGCGGTTTTCATGGGGTTCACGGCGTGCTGGTTTCTGTGGTGGAGCGGACGGATCGCGTACGGAGCAGGGCGGCGACCTGGGCCGCGTAGGTGTCCAGGCCCTCGGCGCCGCTGCCCGGCAGGCCCGTGAGCCCGGGGAGCAGATCGCCGAAGGCGTTGACCTCGCCGACGGCGAAGCGGCGCCAGCCGGTGCCGGGCAGCAGGTCGACGCCCACGCAGCGGGTGCCGGGGAAGGCCGCGGCCGCCGCCTCGCAGACCGCGAGCGCGTCCTGGAACCGGCCGCCGGCCGCGGCGATCGCCTCCCGCGCGGCGGCCAGGTCGCCGCGGGCGCCGCCCAGGTGGAGGTTGGTCATGGGGGAGCGGCTGGTGCGGACGACGGCATGGGTGGCCCGGCCGTCGACCACGACCACCCGCAGGTCGGCCGCCCGGCCGTGCTGTGCGGCCTTGGGCAGCCAGCGCTCGATGTGCAGGCCGTCGGGTGCGAGGGCGTCCACGATCGCCGCGACCTCGCCCTCGGTGCCGTAGCGCCGCACCCGCAGCGAGTTGAAGAGGCTGCCGTCCGGGGTGCGTTCCACCGAGGTGGTGGCCTGCACCCGGCCGCCGCCGGCGGTCTCGACCGCGACGACGCCCGAGGCCGACGAACCGTGCGCGAGCTTCACGAACACCCGGCGCAGCCCGGCATCGGCCATCAGCGTCCGCACGTCCGCCCAGCCCCGTACGGCCGGCGCCGCCGGGCCGGAGGTGGGGGAGTCCGGCACCGGGACCCCGGCGGCCCGCAGCCGCCCGTGGGTCAGCCGCTTGTCGAAGAGCACGGCCGTCTCGGCCGGATCGTCCACCAGGGCCGCCCCGGCCTCGCCCACCCGGGCGGCGAGCCCCGACAGTTCGCTCGTGAACCGCTCGTACCAGCGCCGCGAGCCCTCCACCCGGGCCGGGTCGTCCGCGCCGCGCAGCAGCCGGTCGACCGCCCCGTCCTCGCCGGGCGTGTCGACCCGGACGGTCTCCCCGGCCCGGAACCCCGCGCGGCCGCGGAGCACGTCGAGCCACGGCACGACGCGCGCCGCGGGCAGGCCGGCGGCGCGCACCGCGTCCTGGAAGAGGCCGACCCGGCGGGTGCCGGGGTTGCCCACGACGACCGGGTGGAGGCCCGCGGCGGGGCTCATTCGCCGACCGCGGTGTACCGGTAGAGCGTGCCGTCGAACTCGTCCGGGACCTGCCGGTCGCTGACGTCCACGGCGACGCCGTGCGGCGCGAGCGCGGCCGTGATCCGCCCGGCCGTCTCCTCGGAGAGGTAGTGGTGCGACAGGTCGAGCCGCTGGAGGTGGGTGAGCGACTGCCCGGCGAGCAGCGCCTCGGCGCCCTTGTCGGTGAGCACACCCATGGACAGGTCGAGTTCGGCCAGGCGCGTCACGACCGGAGCGGTCGCGACGGCGGCCGCCACGTCGTCCTGGGTGTCGCTGTTGCGCAGCCCGAGATACCGCAGCGCGGGCAGCCGGGTTCCGGTCAGGATCGGCTCCAGGTCGGCCGGCGTGACGTCGTTGCCGTAGTCGTCCCGGCCGAGCCACAGCTCCAGGTGCTCCAGGGCGGGCAGGTCGCAGGCGCCGATGTCCCGCACCACGGAGGCCGGCAGCCCGCCGGTCTGCACGACCAGGCGGCGCAGTCCCTCGTGCCGCAGCGGCGGGAACTCCAGGCCGCTCGCGCCGCGGACGGCGAGCGTGTGCAGCCCGGGGTAGGCGGCCGGCAGCGGGGTGACGTCGGACTGCATGATCCAGGAGATCTCGCAGTCCTCGGAGAGCATGTCGCCGAGGAACACCGCCTCAAGGGCGGGCAGTCGGTCCTTCGCGCCCGCGAGCGCCTCGACGATGGCGGCCGAGGAGGTGTCGTACGCCTCGTCCCAGCCGCCGACGATGATCGCCCGCACCCGCGTGGTGTCGACCGTGGCGAGGAAGCGCTCGAACAGCGGCTGCCACAGCTCGTCGTCGTCCTCGGCGTACGTCGCCGCGAACAGTCGCCAGGCCACCGCGTCGGGGTCGGGCAGCTCGGCCGGCACGCCGGGCACGGGGAACTGGAACACGGGCAGGCCGTGGAACTCGCGCAGGTAATCCCGAATAGTCATGACGTGCTCCCAGACACCGGACCTGAGGCCGGACGGCGTTGATCGGCTGACGCGAGAAGTTGTACCAAGCGGCACTGACAACACCCCCCGGCGGGCCCGGGGGACGGGGCTGGCCACCCACGACACGCGCGTCCGGAACGAAATCTGATGATTTGTCTGATAATCATCACTCGTGCATGTATGCCGCGCCCATGTCGCCCTTCTCAGCCTGCTGTTCGCCGCGACCGCGCTCCTCGCCGCGCTCCCGGCCACCGCCCACGCCGACACGCCCGGGCCAGGCGACCGGTCCCTCGCGCCCCAGGCCGCCTTCACCATCTCCGGGCTCGACCTCCACGACGCCCAGATCGCCAAGTTCGGCGACACGTACTACATGTACGGAACGATGTACGGCTGCGGCTTCCAGTGGTACGTCGCGCCCACGCCCTGGTGCGGCTTCGGCGTCTCCACCGCGCCCGCGCCGCAGGGCCCCTGGAGCACCCCGAGACCGCTGTTCGACCCCGGCTCCGTCGACCCGTGGACCCACACGTCCTGGCAGGACACCTGCGGCGGCACCGGACAGGGCTGCTTCAACGCGCGGATGATCCGCCGCACCGGATGGGGCAAGGACGACGGCGTCTTCGTCCTCTGGTTCAACAGCCCCCGCCACTACTCGCTCGACCGCAAGAACGCCTACAACGCGATGGGCTGCGCCTCCGCGGCCGGCCCCTGCGGACCCGGCGCCACCCCGAACGGCTCGTACCACAAGCCCGCGCTCTCCTTCTGCACCGGCAACGGCGACTTCGGCTTCATCGCCTCCGGCGCCCCCGGCGGCCGCCCCGCCCTCGTCTGCACACACGTGGGCAGCGCCCAGATCGACATCGAGGAACTCGACCTCTGGGGCACCGGCGGCCACGGCGTCGGCGTGAGCAAGGTCGCCGGGCTCAGCCAGGTCGAGGGTCCGGGCGGCTACTGGGATCCCGTACAGCGCCACTACGTCCTCACCTACGCGGACCCCGCCTGCGGCTACTGCGCCGGCACCCCGATCGGCTACGCCACCGCGCCCTCGCTCTACTCCGGCTGGACCGCACCCGGCAACGTCGGCTGGAGCGCACCCGCCTACGGCCGCCGCATCTTCAACGGCAACAGCTGCGGCGGCCAGCCGAGAACCGTCGCCGTGCTCGACGGCCGCCCGTGGCAGATCATCGACCTCTGGCTCGGCACCCGCAACGAGGCCGCGGCCGCCACCCACGTCGTACCGCTGTCGTACACGCCGACGCAGGGCATCGCCGGTGACGGCCGGGTATGGCGCCCGCCGCTGGCCCTGGCGTGCTGAGGCGGGGCTGGGGGTACGGCCGGCCCCCGCCCCCCGCGCAGTGTGCGGGCTGGGGGGTACGGCCGCCCCCCGCCCCCGCACGGTGTGCGGGCTGGGAGTACGGCCGGCCCCGACCCCCCCCCGCACAGGGTGGGGGCGGGGGGTATGGCAGGCCCCCGCACCGTGTGTGACCGGGGCAAATCCCGGCAAGGCGCCCCCCTGGGACCCGGGCCCCGGCGCGGGACGGCGCGAGCCGCCCATAATGGGGAGATCCTCGACTTCAGGAGGTCTCGTGACCGGCACTGGCTCCGACCACACGCTGCGGGCACGGCTGCGCGCGCTGCGCCCCGCGGCCTTCGGCGCCGACGCGGCGGGAGAGCGCTGGGAGCGCATCCTCCGTTCCCCGAACTTCGCCGACGGGGTCTTCGTGAACCCCGAGCCCGCCCGGCACCGGCCGTCCGGCGGGGCCGTCGAGTTCGCCAAGGTGTACTTCGAGAAGGAGGCCCGGGCGAAGCGCGCCCCGGCCGGCCGGATCCCCGTGCACCCCACCACCGTGGCCGACCTCGCCCGGCCGCCGGCCACCGGGCTGCGGCTCACCTGGATGGGCCACTCCAGCGTCCTCGCCGAGATCGACGGGCACCGGGTGCTCTTCGACCCGGTCTGGGGAGACCGCTGCTCGCCCTTCGCCTTCGTCGGTCCGAAGCGGCTGCACCCGGTCCCCGTGCCGCTCGCCGCCCTCGGCCCGGTCGACGTCGTGGTGATCTCCCACGACCACTACGACCACCTCGACCTGCCGACGATCAAGGCGCTGGCCGGCACCGACACCGTCTTCGCGGTGCCGCTCGGTGTCGGCGCCCACCTGGAGCGCTGGGGCGTCCGCGCCGCCCGGATCCGCGAGCTCGACTGGAACGAGTCCACCACCGTCCGCGACCTGCGCCTCACCGCTACCCCCGCCCGCCACTTCTGCGGCCGCGGCCTGCGCAACCAGCAGCACACCCTGTGGGCCTCCTGGGCCGTCGAGGGCCCCGCGCACCGGATCTACCACAGCGGCGACACCGGCTACTTCCCCGGCTTCAAGGACATCGGCACGGCCCACGGCCCCTTCGACGCCACCATGATCCAGCTCGGCGCCTACTCCGAGTACTGGCCCGACATCCACATGACCCCGGCCGAGGGCCTGCGCGCCCACCTCGACCTGCAGGGCGGCGGTCCGCACGGCGTGCTGCTGCCGATCCACTGGGGCACCTTCAACCTGGCCCCGCACCCGTGGGCGGAGCCGGGGGAGTGGACGAAGTACGAGGCCGAGGAGGCCGGCCAGGCGGTGGCGTTCCCGCGTCCTGGCGAGCCCTTCGAGCCGGCGGGGAAGCTGCCGGGGGAGCCGTGGTGGCGCGAGGCGTCCCATCCGATCGCGGACCCGTGGCGGCGCCCGCGGAGTGCCGAGGGCGTGGCCGAGCCGAGCAGGGGGGATCTGGACCTCGCCGGCGAGCGGTGACGTCAGCCGAGGGCGACCGGGCGGAGGTCGTGCGGATGCCGGCGTGTCTGCCGCCTGCGATGTGCGACCGCCTGGTGCAGGCCGGGCCTGCCGTGTCGGCACGAGCCGGACCGTCCGCCCGAGGCGCAGGCTTTGGCCGTATGCCTTCGTCGAGGCTAGGGTGTGCCGCCGTACTCGGCGGTTCGCTCCCCTGGAGAAGGTGGGAATGGGGCTCACAGACGCAGACCACGCGGGACTGGTCGTCGCGGCGCAGGCCGGTGACGACCGGGCGCGCGAGGAGCTGATCGCCGCGTACCTGCCGCTGGTCTACAACATCGTCCGGCGAGCCCTGAGCGGACATGCCGATGTCGACGACGTCGTCCAGGAGAGCCTGCTGCGTGTGGTGCGCGACCTGCCTTCCCTGCGTGCCCCGGAGAGCTTCCGTTCCTGGCTCGTCTCGATCACACTCCGTCAGATCAACACCCATCTGCACCGGAAGCACGCCTTCGCCGACCGGACCACGGTCATCGACGAGGCACACCGGATACCGGATGCCGGCGCCGAGCCCGTGGACGCGGCCATCCTGCGGCTGCATGTGTCGGACGAGCGTCGTCGCGTCGTCGAAGCCGGCCGGTGGCTCGACCCGGACCATCGGGTGCTGCTGTCGCTGTGGTGGCAGGAATGCGCCGGCCTGCTGAGCCGGGAGGACATCGCCGCCGCGACGGGGCTCACGGTCGCCCACGTCGGAGTGCGCCTGCAACGCATGCGCGAGCAGCTGGAGGCGTGCCGGACGATCGTCGTCGCACTGCAAGCCGACCCGCGCTGCCGGCAGTTGGACGAGACCGTCGTAGGCTGGGACGGCCTTCCCGCATCGGTGTGGCGCAAGCGGATCACGCGGCACACCCGTGACTGTCCGGTCTGCATGGCGGCGTCGGTCGAACGGGTTCCGGCCGAACTCCTGCCCCTCGGGCTCGCGACGCTGGCCGTACCGGCCGCACTCATCGCCACGCTGGCCGCCAAGGGCCTGCTGTCCGGTGCCACCGTGAGCGCGGCCGGGCTGGGCACGGCACCCGTCGCCGTCGGCGCGGCGACGGGCGGAGGCGGTCTGCACAGCACGCTGTTCGGCAAACTCCACGCGGCGACCACTGCTCATCCGTTCGTGAGCCTCGCTGCCGGCGCGGTGCTCATCGCGGGGACCGCCACCTACGCGGCCTGGCCCGAACCGGCGCATCGGGAGCCCGGCGTCATCGCCGCTCCCACGGTCGGCCGTCCCGCGCCGACCCCGTCGCGCACCACCGCGTCGGCCGAACCGTCTCCGACGAGCCCGCCCTCGACGAGCCCGTCCCCGGCGCGGCCCTCCCCGGCGAGCCCGTCCGCCGCCGCAGTCACCGTTCCGCTGGGCGCGCGATCGCTCGAGTCGGCGGACCAGCCGGGCCTGTTCGCCACTTACGACGGCGACTTCGTGACGCTCGGTCCCGTATCGGCGTCCAGTAGCGCGCAGGCACGGCAGCGAGGCACTTTCACGGTCGTCGGGGGGCTGGCCGACCCACGGTGCGTCACCTTCCGTGCTGCGGACGGCCGGTATCTTCGCCACTCCTACCTGCGGCTACGGCTGAGCACCGACGACGGCAGCGCACTTTTCCGTGAGGACGCGACATTCTGTCCCCGTCCCGGGGCGGTCGCCGGCTCGGTGACCCTGCATGCGCACAACTATCCCGGCTCGGTCCTCCGCCACCGCGACGGTGGTGTGTGGCTCGACGGCTCCGACGGCACGCCGGTCTTCGCCGGCCAGGCTTCCTTCATCGTGCGCGGGGCCTGGGCCTGACCACCCGCTCCTCGGGTGATCCGGCCGGTCGTCCTCTCTCTACGGGCGCGGCCGGACCTTCGCGCTCGGCATAACGCTTTCTGTCTGCGAGATGCATCACCAGGCAATCCTGCGGGCGGCGCGACTTTTCTGTTACGAGCCCGCGCGCTCACAAGCCTCCACTTCAGGGGTGTCCCTCCTGCCGCCCGCCATGACATGCCGGCGTGGCAGGCCGACTTCCCCGACTGACGTATCCCCTGAAGAAAGTTCCTCCCATGACGCAGCACATCCACGAACTCCGGGCGACCGGTACGCAGGGCCCCCGAGGAGAATCATGAAGGGCCTGCACCGACTCCGCCGGCGACGCCGGACATGGGCGATCGGACTGTCGGCCACGGCGCTGGTGGCCGGCGTCGTGACGCTCCTCCCCGGCTCCGCCGGAGCCGCAGGCCTGGGGACCCAGGCGGCCCCTTCGGGCAGGTACTTCGGCACGGCCGTGGCCGCCGGCAGGCTCGGCGACCCCGCGTACACCGCGATCGCCGACCGGGAGTTCAACATGATCACCCCGGAGAACGAGATGAAGTGGGACGCCGTCGAACCGTCCCGCGGCCACTTCGACTTCGGCCCCGCGGACCGGATCGTCGACCGTGCCCTGGCACACGGCCAGCGCCTGCGCGGCCACACCACGGTCTGGCACTCGCAGCTTCCCTCCTGGGTGGGTTCCCTCCGCGACGCGACGACCCTGCGCAGCGTCATGAACCACCACATCACCACCGAGGTGGCCCACTTCAAGGGCAAGATCTACGCCTGGGACGTCGTCAACGAGGCGTTCGCCGACGGTGGCAGTGGCCGGCTCCGCGACTCGGTCTTCCAGAAGGTGCTCGGCGACGGCTTCGTCGAGGAGGCGTTCCGCACCGCCCGTGCGGCCGACTCCTCCGCCAAGCTCTGCTACAACGACTACAACATCGAGAACTGGCCGGACGCCAAGACCCAGGGCGTCTACCGCATGGTCAAGGACTTCAAGTCCCGCGGCGTGCCCATCGACTGCGTCGGGTTCCAGAGCCACTTCGGGGCGGGCGGCCCGCCGGCGTCCTTCAAGACCACCCTGGCCGGCTTCGCCGCCCTGGGCGTCGACGTCCAGATCACCGAGCTGGACATCGCCCAGGCATCACCCACCCACTACGCGAACACGGTCAGCACCTGCCTCTCCGTGGCCCGGTGCACCGGCATCACCGTGTGGGGCGTCCGTGACAGCGACTCCTGGCGCCGCGGCGAAAGCCCCCTGCTGTTCGACAGCGACGGCAAGCCCAAGCCCGCCTACACCGCCGTCATGAACACCCTCCATTCCGGCTCCGGCACCACTCCGGCCGAGCCGAACGGCGGTACCGGGGAGATCAAGGGCGTGGCCTCCGGCCGCTGTCTCGACATCCCCGGATCCGCCACCGCCAACGGCACCCGGGCGCAACTGTGGGACTGCAGCGGACAGACCAACCAGCGCTGGACCCACACCGTCGCGAAGCAGCTGAAGGTGTACGGCAACAAGTGCCTGGACGCCCAGGGCAAGGGCACCACCAACGGCACCCCGGTGGTCATCTGGGACTGCAACGGCGGCACCAACCAGCAGTGGAACCTCCACACGGACGGCTCGATCACCGGCGTCCAGTCCGGGCTGTGCCTCGACGCCGTCGGCGCCGCCACCGCGAACGGCACCAGGATCCAGCTCTACACCTGTGCGTCCGTCGGCAACCAGAAGTGGACCGGCCCCTCGTGGACGGGCGACGGCACGTGCGCCCTTCCGCCGACGTACAAGTGGAGTTCGACGGGTCCCCTCGCACAGCCGTCGAACGGGTGGGCCGCGGTGAAGGACTTCACCCACGTGATGCTGGGCGGCAAGCACCTGGTGTACGCGTCGAGCGCGTCGGGAAGCTCGTACGGCTCGATGGCGTTCAGCCCCTTCACGAACTGGTCCGACATGGCGTCGGCCGGCCAGAAGAAGATGAGCCAGAACGCGGTGGCGCCCACCCTGTTCTACTTCGCGCCCAAGAGGATCTGGGTCCTCGCCTACCAGTGGGGTGCGTCGCCCTTCAGCTACCGCACGTCCAGCGACCCCGCCGACCCCAACGGCTGGTCCGCGCCGCAGCCTCTCTTCACCGGCAGCATCCCCCGCACCGAATCCGGCACCGGCCCGATCGACCAGACCCTGATCGGCGACGAGAAGAACATGTACCTGTTCTTCGCCGGCGACAACGGCAGGATCTACCGGGCGAGCATGCCGATCGGGAACTTCCCGGGCAACTTCGGCTCGTCGTACACGACGGTCATGAGCGACACGGCGAAGAACCTCTTCGAGGCGCCGCAGGTCTACAAGGTCCAGGGCCAGAACCAGTACCTCATGATCGTCGAGGCCCGGGGCGCGAACGAGCGGCGCTACTTCCGCTCGTTCACGGCCGCCGGCCTGAGCGGCGCGTGGACCCCGCAGGCCGGCAGCGAGAGCAACCCCTTCGCGGGCAAGGCCAACAGCGGCGCCACCTGGACCGACGACATCAGCCACGGCGACCTGGTCCGCACCGACCCCGACCAGACCATGACCGTCGACCCCTGCAACCTGCAGTTCCTGTACCAGGGCAAGTCCCCCACCGCGGACGGCCCCTACGACCAACTGCCGTACCGGCCGGGCGTCCTCACCCTGCAGCGCTGACCTGCCCGACCCACGGTTCCCCAAGGAGAAACACCCCCCATGAACAACCCCACGAACGGCGGGCGCCGCGGACGCCACCGCCGTCGCAGGACCGCCACCGTCCTGCTGCTCGGAGTGCCCGCCACCGTCGTGCCGTACCTCCTGTTCGTGCAGGACGACTCGCAGGCCGCGACGGTCGACGACAGTGCCTACTACAAGCTGGTCTCCGTGCGCAGCGGCAAGGTGCTGGACGTCAACGCCTTCTCCACCGCTGACGGCACCCGTATTCAGCAGTGGACCGACCAGAACACGGCCAACCAGCAGTGGAGGCTGAGGTCCACCGGCGACGGCTACTACGAGCTGGTGAACCGCAACAGCGGCAAAGTGCTCGGCATAGCGGGCGATTCGCCCGCGCAGGCGGCTGCCGCCGAGCAGCAGACCGACCGCTCCTCCGCCTCCCAGGAGTGGCGGATCGACGACGTGAGCGGTTCCGGCGCCGTCACCCTCACCTCCCGCAGGAGCGGCCAGGTCCTGGACGTCTCCGGAGGCTCCACGGCCGACGGCGCGGCAGTCATCCAGTACCCCGGCCATGGCAGCACCAACCAGCAGTGGAAGCTGGTGAGGACGGCCGAGGCCCCGGCCACCGGGACCGGGCCGTACGTGTGGAACAACGCCCAGGTGGTGGGCGGAGGTTACGTCACCGGCCTGGTGTTCAACCCGCGGGAGAAGGGCCTGCTGTACGCGCGTACCGACATGGGTGGCGCCTACCGCTGGGACAGCGCGGCCGAGCAGTGGATCCCGCTGACCGACTGGATCGGCGAGAAGGACTGGAACCTCCTGGGCATCGACGCGCTGGCCACCGACCCCGTCGACCCCGACCGGCTCTACCTCGCGGCCGGCACCTACACCAACGAGTGGGCCGGCAACGGCGCACTCCTGCGCTCCACCGACCGGGGCCGCACCTTCCAGCGCACCGACCTGCCGTTCAAGCTGGGCGGCAACGAGGACGGCCGCGGGGCGGGCGAACGGCTCGTGATCGACCCCTCGGACCACCGCACCCTGCTGCTCGGCACCCGCAAGAACGGCCTGTGGCGCAGCACGGACAGCGGCGCGACATGGCGACAGGTCTCCTCGTTCCCCGTCAAGGACGGAGCGAGCAGCGGCGCGGGCATCTCCTTCGTGACGTACGGCCCGGCCGGCAGCAACACGGTCTACGCCGGCGTCGCCGACAAGTCCACCTCCCTGTACCGCTCCACCGACGGCGGCACCACCTGGCAGGCCGTCCCCGGTCAGCCCACCGGCAGGTTCCCGCAGCACGGCGTCCTCTCCGGCGACGGCGCGCTCTACCTGACGTACACCGACGCCCTCGGACCGAACGGTGTGACCGCGGGCTCGGTGTGGAAGTACACGCCGAGCGGCGGCGGGGCGTGGAAGAACGTCTCCCCGTCCAGCGGCTCCTACGGGTTCTCCGGCCTGGCCGTCGACCCGCGCAAGCCGTCCACGGTGATGGTCACCAGCCTCGACCGCTGGTGGCCCGAGGACGAGATCTACCGCACCACCGACGGCGGCACGACCTGGAAGGAGCTGGCGGACAAGTCGGTGCGGAACGCCTCCGGCGCTCCCTACGTCGGCACCCACACCGGGCACTGGATGACCGCCCTGGCCATCGACCCGTTCGACTCCGGTCACGTGCTGTACGGCACCGGCAACGGCATCTGGCGCAGCAAGGACGCCACCGCCACCGACAGCGGCGGCACCAGCCACTGGGCCGCCGGGGCGCGGGGGCTTGAGGAGACCGCGCTGATGGACGCGATCGCCCCGCCCGGCGGCGCCGCCGTCATCACCGCCATGGGCGACCAGGGCGGCTTCCGGCACGATGACCTGACCAGGGTGCCGACCGGGCGGCTAGACAACCCGATGATGACCAACAGCACCGACATCGACTTCGCCCAGTCGAACCCCGGGGTGATGGTCCGCGTCGGTCGCGGCGGCGCGCAGGACGGCGCCTACTCCACCGACGGCGGCAGCAGCTGGAACGGCTTCAAGACGGAGCCGGTGGCAGGTGCCCAGGACGGTCATGTCGCGATCGCGGCGGACGGCTCCACCATCGTCTGGACCCAGGCCGGTCAGGCCCCTTACCGCTCGACCGACAAGGGGGCGAGCTGGTCGAAGGCCGGCGGCCTGGGCACCGACGCCGTCGTCGTCGCCGACCGCTCCTCGGCCGGGACCTTCTACTCCCTGTCCGGTGGCACGCTCCACGCCAGCACCGACGGCGGCGCGACCTTCACCGCCCGCGCCACGAACCTGCCCGCCGGCCGGCTCACCGCCGTTCCCGGCGTCCCGGGGGACCTGTGGATCGCCGGCGGCGCCCAGGGGCTGCTGCACTCCACCGACGGCGGCCGCACCTTCACCACGCTCACCGCGGTGCAGTCCGCCTCCGCCCTCGGCTTCGGCAAGGCCGCACCCGGCGCCTCCTACCAGGCGCTCTACCTGATCGGCACCGTCAAGGACGTCACCGGCGTCTTCCGCTCCACCGACAAGGGCGCCACCTGGCTCCGCGTCAACGACGACGCCCACCAGTGGGGCAGCATCGGAGGCGTCGGCGTCATCACCGGCGACCCCGACACCTTCGGCCGCGTGTACGTCGGCACCAACGGACGCGGCCTCCAGTACGGCGACCCGTCCTGACGCCGACACCGGTGCGGACCCGCGTCTGACGTCCGCGCCGGCGTGACGTCCGCGAGGGGAAGCCGCCCTCCTGACCGGTGCGACATCCGGTCGGAGGGCGGTCTTCCGTCGCAGCGCACGGCACCGTTCGCGGTGCAGGGCCGGATCTCCGGGATGTGGTCGACTCGTACCTCGCCGACCGGGCCGGGACCATCGCGCTCTGCCTCCGGGACACCACGGCCACCCGCCCCGGCGAATGGTCCGACCCGGATCTCCTGAACCCGTGATCCGCACCCGGTCAGCCGGTCAGCCGGTCAGTCCAGGATCGTGGCGATCCCGCGCCGCCGGAGGTCGTCCAGGCCGTTCCGCATGGTCTCGATCTGCTCGGGCGAGTGTCCGGCCCAGTCCGTCAGCTCCGACACGACCCGGACCGGCTCACGGGTGCGGTAGGAGCGGGTGGGGTTGCCCGGGAACTTGCGGTCCGTGACGTTCGGGTCGTCCTCCAGCTCACCCGTCGGCTCGACCACGTAGATCCGCCCCGGGCCCTCGCCGGCCGCCAGCTCGGCACCCCACACCGCGGCGTCCAGGGTCTCGGAGACGTACACATGGCGGGAGGTGCGCCCCTCCTCGTAGTTGGACGAGCGACCGGGCGTCAGCAGGTCGCCCGGCGCGAGGTCGGCCTTCGTACCGTGGAGGTACGTGCCCTCCGCGTACACCTGGAAGGGGACAGGGGCGTTGGTCATGGACTGCTCCTTCGACCTGGACGGCAGGGACGACCTGGACGGCAGGGACGGCCTGGACGGCCTGGACGGCCCGGATGACCTCGGCGACCTGGACTCGTGGCTCCGGACGACCAGGGAACCACGAGCCCGGGTCGAGCGGGGGCTCAACCGGGCAGCAGCCGCCGTTGCCCGGCCGGCAGCCTGGGCCACCAGTGGGCGTAGCGGTGGTAGAGCCGCGGATCGCGCGCCGCCAGCAGGGAGTACAGCGCCAGGGCCTCCTCCGCCAGCGCGTCCCACACCTCTTCCGGCAGCTCGTGGAAGGCCGTCGCCTCGATCCCGCCCTCGACGGGCCGCCACACCCCCGCGACCCAGCCGTCGACCAGCAGCGTCGGCAGCACGTCGCCGTTGACCCGGATCACCGCCCGCCGGTATTCCGGCGGCACCACCCGGCCCCGGTCCGCGTACGCGAGCAGGACGCTGTCCCACATGCCGAGCAGCCGCGGCGGCGCGGGCGTCTCGCCGGCCGGCCGCCCGGCCCCCGGCAGGTCGAACAGCTCGCCGCCGTCCGGCCCTTCGAGCCGTTCCACCGCGTCGTCCAGCTCCCGCAACGCCTCCCGTACGGGACCTCGCCGCACCATCGCGAACTGCGCCACGTCCGCCACCGACGCCGGCCCGAAACCCTCCAGATAGCGCACGACGAGCCGCCGCAGTGCCCCGGGCTCCCCCTCGCGCCCCGCAGCCGGTGGACCGCCGCCCGCCGCCACGTACGACGGGCGCTCCCCGAACGACCAGGGCCCGCCGGTCGGATGGTGGTGCAGCGGCGCGTACCCGCGCAGCCCCCACCAGGCCCCGTCCCGGGCCGCCGCGCCCACCCGTTCCGCGAGCCACCCCTTGATCTCCGCGGTGCCCCGCGGCACCTCGGCGAACGCGAGCAGTCCCGGCACGAGGTTCTGCACCTCGGTGGGCGGCAGCCCGGTCCGGGACCCGAGCCGCGACGCGTACAGCGTCGGTTGCACGGCCTCCCGGAACACCCGGTAGTCCTCGGCGTGCACGGCGTGCAGCGTGATCCGCATCAGCGTCGCCTTGACCACCTCGCGCTGTGCGAACGCGGCGTCCAGCGCCGCCGGATCGAACCCGGACAGCCGGTTCCACAGCGCCACATACGGCGAGCCGGCGTGCTGCGCCTGCAACGCGACCACCCGCCGCACGCCCTCGGCGACCTCCAGGGGTGCCCGCTCCAGGAGCAGTTGACGGTGGAGGGTGGCCCTGTTGAGTTCACGCGCGCTGATCCTCACGGTCCGCATTCTCCCGGCCGGCCCGCCAGGAAGCGACGGTGGGGCGGCACGCGGGGTGTGGCGAGGCACCGGTCCCGAGGGGACCGGTGCCTGCGGGCGTCCGGGGACGCGGCGGTCGTCAGGTGCCGTCGGCCGCGCCGGTCGTCCTCGTATGACGGAGCAGGGCCGTGGCGGCCAGGGCGATCACCGCGGCGGAACTCAGCACCGCCAGGGCCTGCGCCCAGGCGAACCGGGAGCCGAGACTGCTCGCGAGGAGGTCGACGGCGCGCACACCGGCCAGCGCGTGGAGCCCGACGATCCCGACGGCGACCGCCGCCGCCGCGGCCCAGGCGGTGACGCTGTCCCGTACGGCCACCCACATCGCGGCGATCAGACAGCACGCGGTGACCACGACCGACACCATCGCCGCGGTGCCTCCGGAGCGCAGTCCGTGCACGTCGGTCGGCAGATGGATCAGGCCGCAGGCGAACAGCGCGGCCGCCGCGGGCCAGCGCAGCGCCGACCGCAGCGCGGTGGACGGGGTGTGGCTGCCCGGACCCGCCGCCAGCGCCTGGTTCAGGGGCGATCTGGCCGACCGCAGGGCCTCGCGCACCCGCTTCGATCGTCTGCCGTCCGCCGACATCGTCGGCACGGCCGCTCCGGCGGCGGCCGCCCGTGCCGGGGCATCCGCCTCACCACCCGCGGCCGAGCCGGTGCTGGTGCCGGTGCCGGTGCCGGTGCCGGTGCTGGTGCCGGTGCCGGTGCCGGTGGCGGTGCCGGTGGCGGTGGCGGTGCCGGTGGCGTTGCCAGGGCCGGCGGCGCGCCAACTGCTGCCGTCGGCACCGATGATGTTCACGAGCTCGACGATGTCCTCGATCGGCCGGCCCAGCGCCGCGGCGCGCAGCGTGGTCTCGGCCTGGTGGAGGTCGTAGCCCGACTCGTTGAGCAGCACGACCAGCTGCCGCACCTCGTCGAGGGGGCGGGAGACCGCCGCGGCGCGCAGCGCCACGTCGGCGGGGGAGGACACCTCACCGGACTCCTTGAGCTGGGCGACGAGCGCGGCGACCTCGGTCACCGGACGCTCGGTGGCCGCCGTCCACAGCAGCGTGTGGATGGCTTCCTCGCCGTCCTCGTCCTGCGGCGCGCGCTCCGGCGCCGGCTCGGGCGTCTCCGGAGGCGGGGTCCCGGGCGGTACGGGCTCCGGTGCGGTCGTCCGCGGGGCTACCGGCAAGGGAGAGCCCGACAGCGGTGCGTCGTCCCCGGGTGCGGCCGGGGTGGCCGAGCCGGCCGGGGCGGCCCGGGCGGACTCGACCGGGTCCGTCGCGGCCGGCTCCGGCGGGTGCGGGGATATCGGCGGCGGGGCGGGGGAGGTCGGGGAGGTCGGAGCCGGTGCGCGGAAGGGGAACGGCCGGGGGCCGTCGTCCGCGGGATCGCTGTCGAAGAGGTCGGGGGTCATGGTGCTCCGTTCGTGGACACCCAGTCAGGGCGTCCACCGTGACTGACTCGCGGCGCGTCGAAGAAACGCCCACGTGGACACCACTAGTGCGCAGTTCGGCACGTTGCGCCATCCGGGAATCGTCCCTGATGGGCCGACGGAGCGAAAGAAAGGTCCTCGGGGGTTTCCCGGGCTTGCTAACGTCGGTGTGTGACGCCTTGCTCGGAATGCGGCTTCGTGTACGACCTCGCCCAGGGCCCTGGAGTCCCGGCGCTCGCCAGAAGTCTCGCGGACGACTACGCCGGGCTCCTGACGGCGGAGCCGTCGGTGCTGCGGCGGCGTCCGGCGCCGCAGGTGTGGGCGCCGCTCGAGTACGCCTGCCACATGCGCGACGTGCTGCTCGTCCAACGGGAACGCCTGCTGGCCGCGCGGCGGTACGAGACGCCGGTCGCCGAACCCATGGGGCGTGACGAACGGGTCGAACACGACGGATACGCGGAGCAGGAGCCTGTCGACGTCGCCCGCCAACTCCGGGACGCGGCACAGCTGTTCGCCCGTTCCCTCGACCGCCTGCCGGCCGCCGACTGGGAGCGCACGCTGATCTACACCTATCCCGAGCCGACGGAACGCTCCCTGCGCTGGCTCGCCGTGCACACCCTCCACGAGCTGCGCCACCACCTGCTCGACATGCGCCGCCAGCTGGAGCGGCACGGGTCCGCCGCCCCGCGGCTCGGCGTGCCGGAGGCGTAGGGCGGCCTCGGTCAGGGCGTCAGCGGGGTGAAGAGGTTCTCCTCCGCGTGGTCGAGGAGGAAGCCGTTGTCGAGGCGGACGCGCACGGTCACCCGGGTGCGGCGCTGCTCGTACGCGTGCCACTCCGGCTCCAACGCCGCCACCTGCTCCTCCAGTTGCCTCCTACTGGCGGGCGGCATCTGGGGGCCGTAGGCGTCGAGGAGGGACGCGAGCCGGAGGTATTCGCGCGCCTCGGGAGTCTCGTCGCGGAGGTGCTCGGTGACGCGCTCGACGGTGCCCTCGTTGCCTGCCGCGAGGAGCAGGGAAGGCCCGTCGAAGTCACCGGCCAGGGGCAGCTTCAGCTCGCTCGCCAGCCGCACGCGCCGGCCCTCGTCCAGTGTCATGCCCCCATTAGGCCACATCGGCGCCCGGACGCTCCCGCAAGCCCCCACAGCCCCCGGCGGGACGAGCGGACCGGGTGCCGGGGCGGCGTACGGCCCGCTCTGCGGGGTCAGGGCTGTGGGGTCCCGCCGCGGCGCTGGTCGCTCTCGTTGCGGAGGTCGGTGGTGCGGCGGGTGAGGGTGTCGACGCGCGCGGCCAGGTCGGGGGGCAGGGGGGGATGGGCCGTGTGGGTGCGGGCGAGGGGTTCCAGGAGACCGGCCGGGTCGACGTCCGCCAGGGCCTGGCTGAGGTCGCGCCGCAGGCCGCCGGCGAGGTTGTCGAGGGAGCTGATCTGCGCGGCGAGCAGGCGCAGTTCGGCGGCGTTGTCGCGGGCCCAGCTCGTGACCGAGCGGTCGGCGGCGCGGCGGTCCCGGGTCGCCTGGACGCGCTGCTCGCCGGTGGCGCCGGGGCGGCCGGGGCGCACCCGCAGATAGCGGCGCTCCGCGGCCTGCCGGCTCGTGACGCCGAGGGGCTCGGCGAGCTCGGCCCAGCTGGCGCCCGCGTCCCGGGCGGCCTCGATCAGGCCGGGCTCCCAGCTCGCGAGCTGCTCGCGCAGCTCCCGCAGGAGCAGCAGCGCGGCGAGCGCCTCCTCGGAGGAGGCGCTCGGAGGCGCTGCGGGGGCGGCCGCGGAACGGGCCGCGCGGACCGTTTCGTCGATCGCGGCGAGGGCCGCCAGGGCGGCACGGAAGGTGACGGGGTCGTCGCCTTCGGTCATTCGGATCACACTCCCGGACGTCGTCATTCCGTTGACGACACCACTTGTCGTCCATCCGTTGACATGTTACAACGGTGTCAGGTGAAGCGCATTGGCAACCAAGCCTGGACCGATGGAGGTGTTTCACGATGTTGATGCGCACCGACCCGTTCCGTGAACTCGATCGCCTGACCCAGCAGATGCTGGGGACGACCGGCACGTGGTCACGTCCCGCCGCCGTCCCGATGGACGCCTACCGCGAGGGCGACGCGTACGTGATCATGATGGATCTGCCGGGCGTCTCGCCCGACGCGATCGACATCGACGTCGAGCGGAACATGCTGACGGTGAAGACCGAGCGCCGGCCGGTCGCGAAGAGCGACGACGTGCAGATGGAACTGTCCGAGCGGCCTCTCGGCGTCTTCTCGCGCCAGCTGATGCTGGCCGACACCCTCGACACCGAGAAGATCTCGGCGGACTACACGGCGGGCGTGCTCACGCTGCGCATCCCGATCGCAGAGCGGGCGAAGCCCCGCAAGATCACCATCAGCGACGGCGGCAGCCGCAGGGAGATCAGCGGCTGAGCCGGCACAGCGGGCCGGGCGCGGAGGGCGGCCGTCTCCCCCTCCGCCGTCCCTCCGCCCCGGCCGTCACCCCGTGGAAGAGCCGTCACCCCGTGGAAGAAGGGGCCGCGTCATGAGACTGCGATGGCAGACGTTCCTCGACCAGGTGCGGGAACGCGGTGACTACGGAACGGAGCACGAGGCCGAACGCGTCTCCCGGGTCGTGCTCGCACTCCTCGGCGCCCACCTGGTGGGCGACGTGCGGGCCGCGCTCGCCGCCCGCCTGCCGGAGACCTTCGCCGTCATCCTGCTCAACCCGCTCCAGGCCGGCGAACCGCTCTCGCCGGAACGCTTCGTGCGCGCGACGGCCGCCTGGATCGAGGGAGCCACCGAACGGACGGCGGCCTGGGACGTCAGCGCCGTGCTCAGCGTCGTCGCCGACGCGGCCGGCGAGGAACTCACCAGCCGGATGCTCCTCCAGCTCCCACCCGGATACGACCTCCTCTTCGGCCGGCCGAACCTGCCCGACTGAGCCCGGCCCGTCCCGTCGACACCTGTTCGCTCCGCCCGGCCCCGACCGCCGGGCCCGAAGAGAACGGCGACTGACCGCCATGACCCTGCAGACCGAGACCACGACCCCCGCCGTGTCCGCGAACGGCCACGGCGGGGCCTCCTACACCGGCCTGCTCGAACGCGTCCGATACGAGGGTGCCTACCCCACCCGCGACCGCGCCGAGCAGGCGGTCCGCTCCGTCCTCGCGGCCCTGGGACGCCAGCTCGTCGGCGACGAGCGCGTCGAGCTCGCCGCCTGTCTTCCCTTCGAGGCGGCCCTGGTCCTCACCGCCCAGGTGCCCGCCGTCACCCCGCTCACCGGCTGGGAGTTCATCAAGGACCTCGCCGAGCGCACCGGCGGCGGCCTGGCCACCACCCGCTGGGATGTCGGAGCGGTCCTCGCCCCCGTCTCCCGCCTGGCCGGCCCCGAGCTCACCGACCGGGTCATCCGGCAGCTCCCCTCCGGCTACGCACTCCTCTTCGGCAAGGCCGATCTGCGCCCCGCCGCGCGTCCGTAACGAACGCGAAGGAGAACGCGCGTACGGGCGGGGGCGGTGGAGGGGACGGGTGGTGCGAAGGTGCCGGGCGGCGTGCGGCGAGGGTGCGGTGCGCGCCCTCGCGCACGCCCGCGCAACGGGATTCCGCTCAGGAGGGACGGCGCCTCGTTGAGGCGGGCCGCGGGCGGGTGGAGGAGGCTCCGGTCCGGTTCCGGGAGGGACGGCGGGCGTGCCGGGGCGGCGAGTTTCGGCCAATCATCCCCGGACCGACCCGGGGTGGGTGATACCAGACTCCCGTGCTCTACGGGTAAGTTTGCCAACTGCGCACCGCACCCGAACGGTTGACGACTACAGTGGCTGCCTGGTGATCATCGGTAGGCTCATCACACCCACGTAGGACACCTCCCCCGTAGTGCACCCCCGTAGTACGCCGAATCCTGGGCACGTACCAAGGACACTCATGTCTCAACTTCGCGCACCCGCCGCGCGGTCCGACCGCCGCGAGGGCGGGCGGCACGGCCGGTCAGGCGCCCGCGCCGCCGTCGGCACGACCGGCGCCGGCCCCGCTCAGCAGCCCGCGCCGCTCCCGACCGAGGCGCGCATACGCCCCCAACTCCTGCGTACCTCCGTCCTTCCGGCGGTCGCGGTGGCGCTCGGCGGCGCCGCCGCCGTGCTGTTCACGATCCGTTCCACCGGCGCCCCCATGACGCCCGGCCTGTGGGCCGCGCTCACCGGCGCCGCCGCGCTCACGGTCGCCTCGGTGACCGCCGCCGCGCTCGGCGCCGACCGGGCCGCCAAGGCGGTGCTCGACCGGGCCACCGCGCTGCGCCGCACCACGGCCCGCGACCAGAGCGAACTGCGGACGATCGTCGAACAGTTGCGCAGGGGCGAGAGCCTCGCGCCCCGGCCCGCACTGCCCTCCGGCGGCGCCCACGACGAGTTCGACAAGCTCGCGCAGGAGCTGACCCGCTCCCACGAGGCCGCCGTGGCCTCCGTGGTGCAGGCGTCGCAGCTGTCCAGCAGCGTCGGCAACGAGCAGAAGGTCGAGGTCTTCGTGAACCTCGCCCGCCGGCTCCAGTCCCTCGTCCACCGCGAGATCCAGCTCCTCGACGAACTGGAGAACGAGGTCGAGGACCCCGAGCTGCTCAAGGGCCTGTTCCACGTCGACCACCTCGCCACCCGCATCCGGCGGCACGCGGAGAACCTCGCCGTCCTCGGCGGTGCCATCTCCCGTCGCCAGTGGTCGAACCCGGTCACCATGACCGAGGTGCTGCGCTCCTCCATCGCCGAGGTCGAGCAGTACCCGCGCGTCAAGCTGGTGCCGCCGATCGACGGTACGCTGCGGGGCCATGCCGTGGCCGACGTCATCCACCTCCTCGCCGAACTCGTCGAGAACGCGACGCTGTTCTCCGCACCGCACACCACGGTGCTGCTGCGCGCCCAGTACGTCACGGCCGGCCTCGCCATCGAGGTCGAGGACCGTGGCCTCGGCATGCCCGTCGACGAGCAGAACAAGATGAACGCGCTGCTCTCCGACCCCGACCAGGTCAACGTGGCGCACCTGCTCCAGGACGGCCGCATCGGACTCTTCGTCGTCTCCGCCCTCGCCCGGCGCCACGGCATCGCCGTACGCCTCCAGTCGAACATCTACGGCGGCGTGCAGGCCGTGCTCGTCCTGCCGCAGGGCCTGCTCGGCGCCGACCCGGAGGGCCTCGCCCGCCGCGAGGGCCAGGCCCAGGACCAGGCGCAGGTGCACGCGCAGATGCAGGGCGTCCAGACCCAGGCCGTCCCGCTCACCGGCGCTCCCGCCGCGAAGCCCGCGCCCCAGGCACCCGCCGCCCCGGCCGCGCCCGCGCCCGGCCCCGTACCGGCGCAGGCGCCGAACCACGCGCCGGCCCAGGCACCGAACCACGCGCCGGCGCCGGTCCACGCCCAGGCGCACACCCCGCACCACCAGCCGCGCACCTCCGCGCACCCGTCGGCCCCCCAGCCGGCCGGCGCCCCCGCCGCGGCTCCGCTCACCGCCCCGTTCACGGCCCACGCCGGCTCCCCGTACGGCAGACCCGGCCTGTCCGGGGTACCGTCCCAGCCCACCCCCACCCCCGCCGAGCCCCCCCGGCCCGGCACCGCTCATCCCGCTCCGGCCCCCGGCGAGGTCCCCCCGGCCCCGCGCTCCGGAGCACCCGGCAGGCCCGACCTCCCCAAGCGGCGCGCCCAGGAACACCTCGTCCCGCAGCTGCGCGACGAGCCCGCGGTTCGCAAGCCCGAGGAGCACGCCCTGCACGACCCGGGCCTGATGGCCGCCTTCCAGCGCGGTATCGGCCTCGCAGAATCCCAGCCCCCTGCCCCCCGCGAACCGCTGCGTCCCGATGACGCGCACAAGGAGTAGATGCACCATGGCGAGCAATGCGCCGAACGGCCATTCCGCGGATCTCGACTGGCTGCTGAGCGGCCTGGTCCAGCGGGTCCCCTACACCCGCAACGCCGTACTGCTCTCCTCCGACGGCCTGGTCAAGTCCGTCCACGGTCTCGACCCCGACGCGGCCGACCACATGGCCGCACTCGCCTCCGGCCTCTACTCGCTCGGCCGCAGCGCCGGCGCGCGTTTCGGGGACGGCGGCGAGGTCCGCCAGGTCGTGGTCGAGCTGGACTCCACGCTGCTGTTCGTGTCCACCGCCGGCTCCGGCACCTGTCTCGCGGTGCTCGCCGGCCGCGAGGCCGACGCCGCCGTTCTCGGCTACGAGATGGCCATGCTCGTCAAGAGCGTCCGGCCGTATCTGGTCACTCCGGCCCGGCAGGCCGCGGGCATGGTGGGCGGCGCGGGACAGTGACGATCGGGTCCCACCAGGAAGGACCCTGGCTCGACGACGCGGCGGGCCGGCTGATCCGTCCCTACACCGTCAGCGGTGGGCGGACCAAGCCCACCGCCGCGCTCGACCTGCTCTCGATGGTGATGGCGACCGGCACGGCACCGCAGCCGCACATGGGTCCCGAGCACAGCCTGGCCCTCGGGCTGTGCGGCGGGCCCACCTCGGTGGCGGAGATCGCGGCGCACTTAAGGCTCCCGGCCGTCGTCACCAAGGTCCTGCTCTCCGACCTCGTGGACTGCGGGGCGCTCACCGCCCGGGCGCCCCGCTTCCACGCCAATCCAACCGACCGTTCCTTGCTGGAGGCAGTGCTCGATGGCCTACGACAACGGCTCTGAGCGCCACGACCGGGGCCCCGACGCTCCCGGCGGCTTCGCGGCCGACCCCTTCCCCACCGCGCTGAAGATCCTGGTCGCCGGCGGGTTCGGGGTGGGCAAGACCACCTTCGTGGGCGCGGTCAGCGAGATCGAACCGCTCAGCACCGAAGAACTGCTGACCTCGGTCAGCGCGGCCACCGACAGCCTGGAGGGCGTGGAGTCCAAGACCACGACCACGGTCGCGATGGACTTCGGGCGCATCACGCTCGACGACCGCCATGTGCTCTATCTGTTCGGCACCCCGGGCCAGGAGCGCTTCTGGTTCATGTGGGACGAACTCTCCGAGGGAGCCCTCGGCGCGGTCGTCCTGGCCGACACCCGCCGGCTCCAGGAGTGCTTCTCCGCCGTCGACTTCTTCGAGCGGCGGGGCATCACCTTCGTGGTGGCGGTCAACGAGTTCGACGGCGCCTTCCGCTACGACCCGGACGAGGTACGGGCGGCCCTCGACCTCAAGCCCACCGTGCCGGTCGTGCTCTGCGACGCCCGGATCTCCAGCTCCGGAATCCGCACCCTGCTGACCCTCGTCCAGCATCTGCTCACCACCATCCCGGCCGCCGTGCCGAGCTACGGAGTCACGCCATGACCTACGACCCGACCGGCCACATGCTGCTGACCCCGATCGACAAGGACGCGCCCGCCCGGGTGCGGCGGCTGCGCGAGCTGGGCCTGGGCGAGCAGCCGGACCCGGCGTTCGACGAGTTCGCCCACCGCCTCGCGGAGGTGACCGGAGCCCCGTACTCGATGGTCAACTTCATCGACGAGAACCGGCAGTTCTTCGCGGGCCTGCACACCCCGGCCGGTACGCACTCGGGCTCCGACCTCGGCGCCAACGCGGCGGGCGGCGGCGTCGGCCGCTTCATGGCCCGCGACCACGGCTACTGCCCGCATGTGGTGGTGCGCCGCAAGGCCCTCGTCCTGGAGGACGTCTGCGACTACCCGCGCTTCGCGGGCAACCCGGTCGTGGACGAGATCGGCATCCGCTCGTACATGGGCGCCCCGCTCATAGACCGCACGGGTGTGGCGCTCGGCACGATCTGTGTCGTCGACACGGACGTACGGCCCTGGGGGCGGGCCGGTCTCGAGACGATCAAGGCGATGGCGGCGGAGCTGGTGGAGCAGATCAACCGCCGTGAGGACGGCCTGATCTGACGCCTGCTCGCGGATGTCGTACGGGTGCCCCGGGGTTCGGCTTCGTCGCCGGACTCCGGGGCACGGTGCTTCTGCCGGCCGTGTCAGCCGGGCCGTCAGGCGGCGTGGACGGGCTCCGGGGCCGGCGTGCGGACCACGTCGGAGAGCCGCTCCGACCAGCTGCCCTTGTCCTGGCCGAGGGCGACCTCGGCGAGGCGCAGGAGCTGGATGTCGGACGTGCCGGCGGGCGCGAAGATGTGGTGCGCGTCGCGGAGGTAGCGCTCGATGGGCCGGTCGGTGAAGAGGCCGGCGGCGGCGTGGATCTCCATGGCGTTGCGGCCGGAGTCGATCGCGGACTCGACGTTCACCAGCTTGGCGTTCATCAGCTCGGTGTCGCAGGACAGGCCTTGGTCGAGCAGATGCACCGCGTGGTAGGCGGCGAGCCGGGCCGTCATCAGGCGCGACTGCATCTGCCCCAGCTTCAGCTTGACGGTGGGCAGCGCGGCGAGCGGCTTGCCGTAGCGGATGCGCTCGGTGGCGAAGCGGGTGGTCTCCTCCAGGATGGCCTGGTGGATGCCGAGCGACACGGCCGTGAGGTTGGCCCGGCCGTAGAGCACGCTGGAGGAGTACGCGACGGAGAGGCCGTCGCCCTCGTCGCCGAGCCGGTTGGCGGCCGGCACCCGGCAGTTCTCGAAGATGAGCTCGCCGAAGCTGAAGCCGTGCAGACCCATCGAAGCCTGCTGCGGACCGGTCCTGAACCCCGGGCGATCGGATTCGACCAGGAAGGCGGTCAGTCCCTTCGAACCGGGACCGGTCCGGACCACGACACCGTGGAGGTCGCCGACGTGGCTGTTGCCGACGTACACCTTGCGGCCGTTGAGGACGTAGTCGTCGCCGTCACGGACCGCGCTCGCCTCCATGCCGAGGACGTGGCCGCCGGACTCGTACTCGGTGACCGCGATGGTCGGCAGGCACTCGCCGGCGGCGATGGCCGGAAGCCAGGTCTTGCGCTGCTCGTCGCTGCCGAAGTGGACGATCTTGGCGGTGCCCAGCTGCGACGCCTGGACCATCGCGCCCATCGCGCCGCTGACCCGGGACAGCTCCTCGATGATGATCGTCTTGGCCAGATGGCCGGCGCCCATGCCGCCGTACTCGTGGCCGATCGTCGCTCCCAGCCAGCCCTGTTCGGCGATCAGCCGGGACAGCTCGTGGTGCACGGTGCGCGACGCTTCCATCTCCGGTATCCGTGGCCGGACCTCACGCTCGGCGAAGTCCCGTACCGTCTCCCGGAGCTGATGATGCAGCCGACTGCTGAAGTAGCCGTCCATTCGAGTCCTCCCCTGCGAAAAGCCTGCCCGTCGAGTGGTCCGAGCAGGTGGAGCATCGGCAGTGGTCCCGTCCCGAACAGGCCGACCACTTCATGGTGTTGATCTTTGGGGGGCGGATCAATATCGCCACCAAGGTTGTCCGAAACAGGACCGGTTGACGTTTGATTCCGGCTGTGTTTCGCGTGGTCTTGGCCTGCTCGGTCCGGCGGGAAGGGCATTCCCCAGGAGCTTCTTTCTGCCACATGCCAACGGCAAGAGATTCCGGGGCATAGGGAAGCGAGGGCGTCGCGGTCGCCCCATACGTCACTTCATCACCCGAACAGGTGGCATTCCGGAAGCGCGCCAGGGCCCCGGCACCCCGGAACCGCACGGATTCCGGGTCGCTGAATCCTTCATCGGGGGCTTGGCAGGGGCCCGGCGGGGGCGCGTGGGAGCGCGGAGGCGGCGCAGGGGCGTATTACGGAGAGTGAGCGGTTGATGTCACGGAGCGTGTACGCGGGCGCACGCTGCTGTGGCCGGCTGTCAAAGGCGTTCGTGAGCACCCGTGGAAGTGCGGTATTGTTCTCATGCGCGTTCGGCCAGGGAAACCCCAGGTCAGACGGGCACCGGGACGTGGCGCAGCTTGGTAGCGCACTTGACTGGGGGTCAAGGGGTCGCAGGTTCAAATCCTGTCGTCCCGACTGTGCGGAAACGCAGTCGGAGGCCGTTCTCTCATCCACGAGAGGGCGGCCTTTCGTGTGTCCGGGGTGGAGCGACCCCGGGAAGAGCCGTCCGCGGTCTCCGCCGATTCGGACGATGCGTAACCGGCGGTGTGCCTGGGGTGACGAGCGAGCGGGCCATGAACAGTGGGGTCGCCGTGGCGGCGGTGCTCATTCTGGTGGAGGCACCGTGCCGACGACGCGGAGCACGGTCCAGACGATGCGGCGGAGCGAGGGCCGGGCGCCGGCCTGGTCCTGGCGCGCCGCGCCGGTGTCATCGGTCTTGACGCCCTCCGCGTCTTCTTCAGCGCCGAGCGAGCCGGGACTCCCAGACCGCGGTACCGCCGTCGGGAGGCCGCCAGGTGAGCCGCGTGACGAACGGTCCGGTGCCCTCGGCGCGCTGTTCGGGCAGCGTCGACCACGTTCCCCTGGACACCCCTCGACTCTGCCAGAGCTCATCGGAGGCGGCCCGGTGCCGGGGCGCGTGTCGGTCCGATCAGGTGGCCTGCCGAGTTTCTCACCGACGGGTCATCGAGTGCCAGAAGCCTTGTCAGGTGGACCGTGCCGTACGTCGTTTCCGGTCCGTCTCGACGGTGAAGCGCCGCCACACCGGCGCGGGCATCACGATCCGGCCGTGCTGTCCCTGCCGCGGTTCCGTAATGCCGAGGAACCGCCAGAAGTCCTCGAAGACCAGGGCATTCCCGCGGGTCCACCGGTCGCCCGGCCTGACGTGCGTGTCCCACGCGAGCTCGTCCTCCTCGTCCTCGGGAAAGGGCGAGAGGTAGCCGGCGGCATGGCGGAGGTCGAGGGAGAGTGCGGGGAAGGCCGCGACCAGGATCTCGGGCCGTCCGGTGGTGTCCTTGCCGGGGAAGAAGTCGGTCGGATCGCACCAGTGGACGAACTGGTCGAGCACCACGCCCGCGTCGAAGAGCTCGTAGCCCCACATGTCGCCGTCGTGGACGAAGGTCAGGAGCCCCGGACAGCCGAGCGCTCGGGAGACGTGCAACTGCGCCCGGCGGCGCAGGTCCCACTCCCAGCCGCGGGTCCAGCTCAGCTGGGTCCACCCGTTCCACCCGGTGAAGAGCGTGTAGGCGTCATGGCTGTCGTGTTCCTCGGCCGACAGGAAGGCGAGCCGGTGCCCCTCGGTCGTCCAGAACTCCTCCAGGGCGTGCAGGACGCCCTCGTGGTCCTCGGTGAAGAAGCTGTTGTCGCGCAGGAACAAGCCCATCCGGGCGACGGTACCGGTGCCGGCCCCACGGCCGGGCACCGGAGTCCGCCGCCCGGAGCGGGTCCGGCTGCGGCCGGTCAGGAGGCGTCCGCCCGGGCCGGCTGCTCGGGCACGGTGCCCGTCGGAGTCTGCGGCGCCGGCGCCGAAGCGGGGTCGAGGTTGCGGGCCGCCCGGTCGAAGTAGCGGAGCAGTTCCACCGGGAAGGGCATCACCAGCGTGGAGTTCTTCTCCGCGGCCACCTCGACGACGGTCTGGAGCAGTCGCAGCTGCATCGCCTCAGGGGTGTCGGACATGATCCGTGAGGCGTTGGCGAGCTGCTGTGCCGCCTGGAACTCGCCGTCCGCGGTGATCACGCGGGCCCGCCGTTCGCGCTCCGCCTCGGCCTGCCGGGACATCGACCGCTTCAGCGACTCCGGAAGCTGTACGTCCTTGATCTCGACCCGGTCGATGTGGACGCCCCAGCCGGCCGCCGGACTGTCGATCATCAGGGCGAGTCCTTCGTGCAGGCGCTCCCGGTCGGACAGGAGGTCGTCCAGGTCGCTCTTGCCGATGATGGAGCGCAGGGACGACTGAGCGACCTGGCCGACGGCGAAGGCGTAGTCCTGCACCTCGATCGCGGCGCGGGCGGGATCCGTGACCCGGTAGTAGACGACCGCGTCGACCTTGACCGACACGTTGTCCCTGGTGATGCCTTCCTGTGTCGGGATCGGCAGCGTCGCGACCTGGACGTTCACCTTCCGCATGCGGTCCGCGACGGGGATCAGGAAGGTGATGCCCGGCTGCCGGTGGCCGGGCAGCGCCTTTCCGAATCGGAACACGACACCACGCTCGACCTGATTGATCACGCGCATCCCGCTGCGGAGCAGCAGCAGGAGGAAGACGACCCCGATGACGACTCCGACCAACGCGCTCTCCATGGCGCCCTCCTTCGTGTAACCGCTTCGACACGGGTCAGGACGCCCCAGAGGGACGCGCGGATGCGTCTACTGCGTCAGGAACACGTCAAGATCTTGGGGGTGGAGCGTGATCGGCTAGGCCGCGACCGGCTCCGGCAGCGCCAGATGCAGGACGGCCGGGCGCAGGACGCGCAGTTCCTGGCGCCAGAGCTCGTGGACCAGGACCGCCCACAGGGCGGCGGCCGTGTCCGGGGCGGGGTGTCTCGCCTGGGTGGAGATCAGGTTCGAGATCGCCGTCCGGTCCCAGCGTTCGTCGAGATGGGTCTCCCGGAGGATGTCCTGGGCGAGGTCCATCAGCGCGGAGCCCGGCCGCAGCAGCTCGTCGGCGCCGACGTCGGTGCTGCGCGCGCTGCGGCGGAGCGTACCGGCCGGAAGATAGCGCTGGGCTGTCTGAAAAAGGGGAGTATCGCCTGTTGTCGGGCGTGAGAGGAGGGTCCTGGCGAAAGCGGAAACGGCGGGCTGGAGATAGGGGAAGCGCGCCTCCACCGACCACGCGGTGCTCACATGATCGATCTGGCGGAGATGGTGGGCGGGCAGCCGCCAGCCGGTCTCCACGGCGGCCAGGGTGCTGAAACGGTCCGCGCCTCCGGCGTGCAGGGTCTCGGCGAGCCGTTCGGCGGCGGAGCCCCGGAAGCGCAGGTAGTCGCGGTAGTCGGCGCTGTAGAGGGAGGTCCGGACGGAGCGCGGCACACTGGCCAGGGCATCCAGGTACGGGCCGATCCACGGCCGGTCCGGCGGTGTCGTGAGGGCGCGCCGCATGCGCTCGTGCGCGCCGAACAGCTCGCCGGCTCCGGCGGACGTCAGTGCGACCGTGTAGCCGGCGCTCCGGATGGCCCGGAAGAGGGCGTAGCGGCCCGGGGCCGCGGGATCCGCGTGCGGCTGGCCCAGGTGCCAGATGGTGCGGGGCAGGAGTTCCACCAGTTCGTCGGGGTCGAGGACGACGTCGTGATGGAGGGTCCCGCTCCGCCGGGCCGCCGCGCAGACGGAGGAGTGCCAGCGGCCGCGGTACACCACGTGGAAGCTGTGCAGCGGGCTGCCGTCCAGCTCCCTGAGCTGGCGGGTCGCCATGGCGTTGACGAGATGGGAGTCCGCGCCTTCCGTCACCACGCCGCACACGGGCACGTCGGCGCGGGTGAGCCGGGCCATCTCCCCGCGCAGGATGTCGCCGAGATCCGCCGTCCCGTCCGAGACCGGCCCTGTGGCCGGGGCAGTGGTCCGGGCCGATGCCGGGGCGGTCGCCGGAGTCGTACGGCGGTGCAGGCGCAGCCCGTCGAATCCGTTCGCGACGGCCGTGGTGCCGGGCGGCAGGGTCCTGATGCCCTCCAGGGCCGTGCGGTCGTCGGCGCAGGTGCCCACGGACAGGTACTCGTCCAGGGCGGCGGCCCGCTCCACCGCGGGCACCTGGCCGAAGGCGAGCAGGCCGGGCAGCTCGGAGGCGAAGCGCACCGCGCCGTCGGGAGCGGTGTGGTGGTAGAGCGTCTTCATGCCGTGGTCGTCGGTCGCGAGCACGAGGCGCGGCCGGCGACGCAGGTCGATCACGGCGATGGCGAACATGCCTTCCAGGTGCTCGGCGAAACGCGTGCCGTGCTCGGCGTACAGGGCCGGCAGGACGGAACCGTCACAGATGTCGGTGAAGACGTGCCCACGGGCCCGCAGCCGGCGGCGCAGCTGGTGGTGGTTGTAGATCTCGCCGTCGAAGACCACCGCGATGCCCGGGAGCCGCGGACATCGGTAGGGCTGGGCCCCGCCGCACGGATCCAGGACGGCGAGTCTGTTGCAGCCGAGGGACCATGTGTCGCCGCGCAGCACGCTGGTGCCGTCGCGGCCGCCGTGCAGTTGCCGCCCGGCGACCGCGTTCAGTTCCACCGCGCTGTTCGGTGCGCCGAACGCCCCGAAGATCCTGGACACACACACACTCCTTCAGCTCATTGCTCGCCGCCCGGTCCGAGGGCGCGTACATCGGGATCAGGTCGGGATCCGGTCGGAATCAGGCCGGGATCAGGCCGCGATCAGCCCGGGATCGTGCCGGGATCAGAAGGACTCGCCCGCCATGCCGGCGGCGAGCGTGGTGCCGTCGGCCGGGTCGATGAGGAGGAACGAGCCGGTACGGCGCGAGTCCGCGTACGAGTCCAGCGCGAGCGGCTCGGCGGTGCGGACCGTGACCCGGCCGATGTCGTTGGCGACGAGCTGCCCCGGGGCCGGGTGTTGGGAGAGGTCGTCCAGGGTGAGCCGGGACGGGATGTCCTTGACGATCGCCTTGACCGTGCGGGTGGTGTGCTTGAGCAGCACCCGCTGGCCCACGGTGAGCGGCTGGTCCGCCACGTGGCACACGGTCGCCTCGATGTCCTGGCTGCCGGCGGGCACCGCGTCGGCCGGGACGATCAGTTCTCCGCGCGAGATGTCGATGTCGTCGGCGAGGAGCAGCGTGATCGACTGCGGCGCCCACGCCGTCTCCACGCGGGTGCCGAGCAGGTCGATCCCGGTGATCGTCGACGTCCGGCCCGACGGCAGTACGGTCACCTCCTGGCCGACGCGGAAGATCCCGGCGGCGATCTGGCCCGCGTAGCCGCGGTAGTCGGGGTGCTCGGCGGTCTGCGGGCGGATCACGTACTGCACCGGGAAGCGGGCGGGCCGGCCGGCGACGTCGTGGCTGATCTCGACCGTCTCCAGGTGTTCCAGGACGGTCGGGCCCGCGTACCAGTCCATGGCGGTGGACGGCTCGACCACGTTGTCGCCGAGGAGCGCGGAGATGGGAATGGCCGTGATCTCCGGGACGCCGAGTTCGGAGGCGTAGGTGGTGAACTCCTCGGCGATGGCGGCGAAGACGGACTCCTGGTAGTCGACCAGGTCCATCTTGTTCACGGCGAGGACGACGTGCGGGACGCGCAGGAGGGCGGCGACGGCGGCGTGGCGGCGGGTCTGCTCGACGACGCCGTTGCGGGCGTCGACGAGGACCACGGCCAGCTCGGCCGTCGAGGCGCCGGTCACCATGTTCCGCGTGTACTGCACGTGACCGGGGGTGTCGGCCAGGATGAACCGGCGGCGCGGGGTCGCGAAGTAGCGGTAGGCCACGTCGATGGTGATGCCCTGCTCGCGCTCGGCGCGCAGGCCGTCGGTGAGCAGCGCCAGGTCGGGGGCGTCCTGGCCGCGGGAGCGGGAGGCGTGCTCGACGGCTTCCAGCTGGTCGGCGAGGACCGACTTGGAGTCGTGCAGCAGCCGGCCCACCAGGGTGGACTTGCCGTCGTCGACGGAACCGGCGGTCGCGAAACGCAGCAGGGTCGTGGTCTCCGGGTCGGAGCCGTGCGTCATCTGGTCGGTGGACGTGCTCATTTAGAAGTACCCCTCGCGCTTGCGGTCTTCCATGGCGGCCTCGGACAGCTTGTCGTCGGCGCGGCTCGCGCCGCGCTCGGTGAGCCGGGACGCGGCGATCTCGCTGATGACCTGCTCGACGGTCGACGCGTCGGACTCGACGGCGCCGGTGCAGGACATGTCGCCCACGGTCCGGTAGCGGACCTGGCGGGTGACGACCGGCTCGTCCTCGCGGGGGCCGCCCCAGTCGCCCGCGGTGAGCCACATGCCAGAGCGCCGGAACACGTCACGCTTGTGGGCGAAGTAGATCTCCGGCAGCACGATGTTCTCGCGGGCGATGTACTGCCAGACGTCCAGCTCGGTCCAGTTGGACAGCGGGAAGACGCGGACGTGCTCACCGGGGGCGTGCCGGCCGTTGTAGAGCTGCCACAGCTCGGGGCGCTGCCGGCGCGGGTCCCACTGCGAGAACTCGTCGCGCAGGCTGAACACCCGTTCCTTGGCGCGGGCCTTCTCCTCGTCGCGCCGCCCGCCGCCGAGCACCGCGTCGAAGCCGTGGATCCGGATGGCCTCGGTCAGCGGCACGGTCTGCAGCGGGTTACGGGTGCCGTCCGGGCGCTCCTTGAGGACGCCGCGGTCGATGTACTCCTGCACCGAGGCCACGTGGAGGCGGAGCCGGTGCTCGGCGACCACGCGGTCGCGGTACTCGATGACCTCGGGGAAGTTGTGCCCGGTGTCGACATGCATCAGGGAGAAAGGTGCCGGCGCGGGCGCGAACGCCTTCAGCGCCAGGTGGAGCATGGTGATGGAGTCCTTGCCACCGGAGAAGAGGATCACCGGCTTCTCGAACTCGCCGGCCACCTCGCGGAGGATGTGCACGGCCTCGGACTCCAGGGCGTCCAGATGGCCGAGCGTGGCGGGGCGGTCGGCCTCCCGCGCCGGCGAGGACGTGATCGTGGTCATGCGAGCTCCCTCTCGGTGAGCAGTGTGTGCAGCGCGGCCAGGGACTCCTGCACGGTCTGCTGGTGCGAAGCGATGCGCAGGTCGGGCGATTCGGGTACCTCGTAGGGGTCGTCGACGCCGGTGAGCCCGGACAGCTCGCCCGCGGCCCGCTTGGCGTACAGACCCTTCACGTCTCGTTCGGCGCACACCTCGACGGGTGCGGACACATGGACCTCCAGATAGGGCGTGTCCGACGCCTCGTGGCGTTTTCGGACGGCCTCGCGCTGGTCCGCGTACGGCGCGATCACCGGCACCAGGACCAGCACGCCGTTGCGGGCGAGGACTTCGGCGACCAGGCCGATGCGCTGCACATGGGTGTTCCGGTCCTCGCGGCTGAAGCCGAGCCCCGCGGAGAGGGTGGTGCGGATCTCGTCGCCGTCGAGCACCTCCACCCGTCGTCCGTCGGCGCGCACGCGTTCGGCCATGGCGTGCGCGATGGTCGTCTTTCCCGAGCTGGGCAAGCCGGTCAGCCAGACGGTCGCGCCCGGCCAGCAGGTGCAGATGCCGTTCTCTCTCATCAGATCTCTCTTCCGTCGGTGGTGTCCGTCGGTGGTGCTCAGAGCATGCGCAGCACAAACCCGCTTCGCGGCTTGGGACCGAATGAAGTCGACTTGTAGGGAACGCGCCCGCCGGCCATGGCGATGGCCCGCACGTCGGAGAAGTCCGGGGGCTTCAGGACGACCGCGGTGCCGTTCCTGCGGCGGGCCCGGTCGACGGCCTCGCGGGCGCCGTGGACATACGCTATATCGGAATCATCGGAATGGTCCCAGACCAGTTCGATGAACAAGGTGTGCAGAATCGCGGAATCAAGGTTTCGCCATTCCGGCGGAGCCGCCCCGGACATCGCGAGTTCAATTGCCAGCCGGTCGACGTCGGTCACCAGGAAGTGGCGATCCCCGTCACTGATCAGAAAAGATATGCCGTCCGGCGGGGTGTATTCAAGGAGACGAAGGGCGGACTCGAATTCACGGGGCGTCTCCTGGACCCGGCACACGCCCTTGGCCCGCTCGACGGCTTCCGCCAGGCACAGGTCCGGCAGGACGCGGTGAATGGCCCGCAGTCGCGGCGGATAGGCGGCCGAGTCCACGAGCAGGGCGAGTCCGTAGTGCCACGCCTCGTCGTGCGCGTGCTCCGCCCGCAGCCGCTGGTACGCCGCGTAGCGGTGGTGGCCGTCCGCGATCAGCGCGGCCCGGTCGCGCAGGTCCCGGGCGATGGTCGCGTGCGCGGCCTTGTCGGTGATGCGCCAGAGCCGGTGCGTCCGGCCGTCCTCGGTGGTCACCCGGACCATCGGACGGCGCCGGTCCGCCACGGCGTCGACGACCTCGCTCGCCGCGCCGCCGCCCTCGTACACGCAGAAGAGGGGCTCCATGTCGGCGGAGGCGGTGCGCATGAACTCAGCCCGGTCCGGAATGGAGGCGGCGAAATGCTCCTCGTGCGGCAGCACCCCGGAGGACGGATCGTCGCTCACGTGGAGCGCGCCGATCAGCCCGCGCTGGATCACGGTGCCGGCCTCGCTCTGGTCGTACACGAACAGCGCCGGCTCGGCGTCCGTGGCCAGTACGCCTTCGGAGAGCCAGCGGCGCAGCGTCACCCGCGCCCCGGCATTCCGTCCTGCTTCCGCTGATATGTCCGCGTCGGGCTGGATTATCTGCCGGACGTTGTACGGACTGACCGGCCGGCTCCCGTCTTTCGGGTACTCCTCGGGAAGCGCCGTGACACTCGCCAGATCGCCGACCACGTCCGGCACAAAGCGTGTGGCTCGAAAAGGTATCAGATCCATTCGCACCTCCTCACGGAAAAATGGACATTCTTCGACCGGATTTCGCCCCGTTGAGCGAACGGCGCCACCGGGCCTTGACATGTCAAGTAGGGGTCATGGACGATTGGCCGTCGTTCCGGCATTCATCGAAACGCGAAAGTAGGGAACGGCAGTGCCCCAGGCGCACTCGACATCGAGCTCCTCGACGAGCGAATCAGATTCCGGCGAATCAATTCCCCGGGCCGGCCGCAACGAATGGCTGCTGGTCTTCTTCACCGCCATGACGAACATGGCGGACGCCATCGCCCGGGTGGCCCTGCCGCTGCTCGCGGCGAAGATGACGCAGTCGCCGAGTCTCATCTCCGCCGTGGGTGTCCTCATCACGCTCCCCTGGTTGCTGGCCGCACTGCCGGTGGGCGTTCTCGTCGACCGGGTCAGCCGGCGCACGCTCATGGTCGTCGCGGAGGCGATCCGGCTCTGCGCCATCACGTCGCTGTTCGCCTCCGTCCTGCTCGATGCCAAGTCGCTGCCGGTCGTCTACGTCGTCGCGCTCGCCATGGGCACGGCGGAGGTCCTCGCGCTCACCTCCGGCGCGTCCATCGTTCCGGCGGCCGTTCCCAAGTCCCGCTGGGAACCGGCCACCGCGCGCATCACCGCCATGGAGTACCTCTGGAAGCAGTTCCTCGGCGCCCCCGTCGGCGGCTTCCTGGTGGCCTCGGGCTTCGTCCTCGCCTTCGGCGTCAGCGGTCTCGTGTACGCCGCCGGCATGGTGCTGCTGACGCTGCTCGTCGGCGACTTCTCGCCGAAGCCGGCCGGCGGCGCCCAGGCCCGGCCCCGGCAGCCCATCCGCGTCGAGATCCGGGAGGGACTCGACTTCCTCTGGAAGAACCGGCTGCTGCGCACGATGGCGCTGCTCATCGCGGTCATGGCCGGCTGCTGGAGCGTCTGGCTCGCCCTCATCCCCGCGTACGCCGCCGCTCCGGGCCCGCTCGGACTCAGCCCCCGCCAGTACGGCCTGCTCCTCACCTGCCTCGGCGTCGGCGGAATCGTCGGCACGCTGCTGGTCGGCCGGGTGAACCGGCTGCTCGGCCGCCGCTGGTCGATGTTCGTCGACATCATCGGTTCCTTCTTCCTCGTCGCCGCTCCGGCCGTGCTTCCCTCGGTCAAGGGGAGTGCCGTTCCCATCGCCTGCGCCGCGTTCGTCGCCGGCGTCGGCGGCACCATGTGGACGGTCAACGCCCGGGTGATCATGCAGACGTTCGTCCCCGATCACCTGCTCGGCCGGTTCAATGCCGCCTACCGCCTCATCAGTTGGGGCACCGCCCCGATCGCCGCGGCGGTCGGTGGCCTGGTGGCCCAGTTCGTCAACTACCACGTGGCCTTCGGTGTGTTCGCCGTGCTCTGCGCCCTGCTGGTCATCCCCTACCTGCGGGTGGTGACCGACAAGGCCCTGGCCGCCGTCGACACCCCGCGGTCCGACACGGCGTCCGCCGAGGGCTGATCCCCGACGCCGAACTCGCCGTTCGCGAAGAGCAGCGGCGCGGCGCGGCGCATCTGGTCGAACGAGAGCACCTCGCCCACGAGGATCACGTGGTCGCCACTGGGATGCGCCGCGTGCAGCCGGCAGTCGAAGAACGCCAGCCCCTCGGCGAGCACCGGGCAACCGGTGGCCGGCCCCGCGAACATGGTCTCGCCGCCGAACGAGGCCAGACCGGTCGGCCGCCGCGGGTTGGCGAACCAGCCCGCCTGGTACTTCTGGTCGGCCGCGAGCACGGTGACCGCGAAGATCTCCGACTGCTCGATCGCGGTCAGCATGCGCGAGGTGTTCTGCAGACTGACCAGGACGAGCAGCGGGTCGAGCGACACCGTCGAGAACGCGTTCACCGTCACTCCGAGGGGCACGTCGTCCGTCAGACTGGTGACGACGACGACGCCCGTCGCGAAACGGCCCGCGGCGCTCCGGAAGGCCGACCGCTCGGCTGAGCTCAGAGCCGAGGTCGCCTCGTTACCATGGGTCATCCCCGATTCCTTCCACAGGAGGAGTGCAGCCGGACATGCGCATCACGCGGACGAGTCCACTCACCGTCGAGAACTGGTCGGACCTGGAGGATCTCTTCGGTGAACGCGGCGCATGCGGCGGCTGCTGGTGTATGTACTGGCGTCTCACCCGCGCCGACTACGAGTCCGGTGACGCCAACCGGCGGGCGTTCCACGCGCTGGTGAAGGACGGCGAACCGACGGGTCTGCTCGCCTACACCGAGGACGAGGCGAACGGCGGGGAACGCGCGATCGGCTGGTGCGCCGTCTCGCCCCGGTCGGCGTTCGCCCGCCTGCGGACGGCCACGGTGGGCCGCGGCGGCGCCGACGAGCCGGGACGCTGGTCGGTGCCCTGCTTCTACGTCCGCGCCGGACACCGCCGGCAGGGCAGCGCGGACGTCCTGCTCGCCGCGGCCTGCGACTACGCGAGCGCCCACGGCGCCGAGGTGATCGAGGGCTATCCGACCACGAGCCCGAAGGCGGCGGCCTCGGACCTCTACGTCGGCACCCGGGGCCTGTTCGAGCGGCAGGGCTTCACCGTGGCGCGCCGGCCCACCGCCAACCGCCTGGTGATGGAACGCCGTTGCGCCTGAGCTCGCCGACGCGTCCGGGCTCATAGGTCCCTCTGGAGCTCGGCCGCCAGCTGCCGGCGGTCCGTCTTGCCGTTGGCGTTCACCGGCAGCATCGCGCGCCGGTGGTAGCGCTCGGGCACCATGTACGGCGGAAGCCTCGTGGCGACCAGGTCGGTGAACTCCTCGTCCGGGACCTCCGTGCCCGTGTAGACCGCGTGCAGAGCGGGCCCGCCCGGGCCCGGCACGGCGAGGACCACCACGTCCTGCACCTCGGGACGGGCCCGCAGCACATGCTCGATCTCACCGGTCTCGATCCGGTAGCCGCGGATCTTCACCTGGTCGTCGAGCCGGCCCAGATAGACGAACTGCCCGTCCTCGACGCGCACCCGGTCGCCGGTGCGGTACCAGCTGCCGGGCCTCACCGCGTCTCCGTCGAGGACGCTCGACCGGTCACCGTCGTAGGCCACGAACCGGCCCACGTTCTGCCGCGGATCGAGATACCCGTCGAACCGCTGGTGCCCGCGCAGGCACAGCTCGCCCTCGTCGGCGGCGCGCCCGGAGTCGTCGAGGACGACGCCGTCGAGCAGGTCGTGCACCGTGCCGATCGGCACGGTGCCGTTAGGCGTCCGCGGCCAGCGCGCCCGGTCCGCGGGCAGCCGGTACGCGGTGCACGAGATGGTCACCTCCGTGGGCCCGTACAGGTTCTCGATGACGCTGTGCGGCGCCGCCTCGGCCCATGCCGCGGCCTGTTCGAGCGTCAGCGGTTCGCCGCCGAAGAGGGTGTGCCGCAGGGTCGGCAGGCTGCCCGCCGCAAGTCCGCGCAGCCGCCGGGCGATCGAGATCACCGACGGCACCGAGAACCAGTGCGTGATGCCCTTCGCCGCGATGAACCGCGTCGGCATCATCAGCTCGCGCGACTGCGGGACGACCAGGGTGGCACCCGAGCACCACGCGACGAACATGTCGAACACCGACGGGTCGAAGGTCAGGTCGAAGGACTGGGACAGCCGACTGCCCGGGCCCGCCTCGTACCGCTCGATCCACCACGGGACGTACCGGGCCAGCTGCCGGTGCCGGATCGGCACGCCCTTGGGCCGGCCGGTGGAGCCGGAGGTGAACAGGACGTACGCGACGTCGTCCGCGGCGCCCTCCGGGGGACCGGACCAGCGCGGTCCCGCCGCCACCTCGTCCCGGGTCGACGCGTCCAGAAGGACCGAGGCCGGGCCGCTGCCGGAGCCCTCGCCGGACCGCTCGGTCACCACGACGTCCACGTCGGGCCGGTCCGTCACGACGACGTCCACGCCCGCCGCCCGGCAGACGTACGCGTTCCGCTCGGCCGGGAACGCCGGGTTCAGCGGCACCACCGTGGCCGCCAGGCGCAGCGCCGCCAGATAGCCGGCGTACGCGGCGGGCGTCCGGGCCGCCAGGATCCCCACGGCCCGGGGCGGCCGGCCGGCCACCGACACCAGTCGGTGCGCGAGCCGCTCGGCGAGGTCGAGCAGCTCCCCGTAGGTGAGCGACTCGCCGCCGACCTCCAGGGCGGTCAGCCGCGAGTGACGCAGGGCGCTGTCCCGGAACCACGTGAACAGCGTTCCGTCCGGATCTGTGTGCTGGTCCACACCGGGCCTTTCATGAGTCGGGCGGTCGGGCGGGCGGTCGGGTGGGCGGTCGGTCGGGTCGGCGGAAGGAGGGCCGGTCCGGAGGAGAACGGTCCTCCGGACCGGCCGGCGAAGGGAGGCGTCAGCCGGTCAGTTCGGCGGCGAGCAGCTTGCGGTCGACCTTGCCCACCATCGACAGCGGGATCGACTGCCGGTGGTGGTAGGAGCGCGGACGCATGTAGACCGGAAGCTCCTCGGCGAGCCGCGCGAAGTCCTTCGCCGACACCTCGTCGCCCGTGTAGAAGGCGTGCAGGTCGATCTGCTCGTCCGCCGCCGTCACGGCCACCACGACGATCTCCGCGATGTCCGGGTGCTTGCGCAGCACCGACTCGATCTCGCCCAGCTCGGTGCGGTAGCCGTGGATCTTGACCTGGTCGTCGATGCGGCCGAGGTGCACGAGCTCGCCGTGCTCGATGCGGACCCGGTCGCCGGTGCAGTACCAGTGCTTGTCGTGCAGCGGCTCCGAGCCGTCGTACGAGCGCCCCTGCACGCCGTCGAAGTCCACGAACCGGCCCACGTTGTGCGCCGGGTCGAGGTAACCGGGGCAGCGCTGCGGGCCGCGCACGCACAGCTCGCCGTCGTCCGTGCTCCGCAGCTCCTCGTCGAGCAGGACCCACTCCATGTGCGGGTAGATCTCGCCGATCGGGATGGTGCGGTTGGACGTGGGCGTGCGCGCCTCCTTGTCACGGGGCACCGGGTTGCCGGTGATGATGACCGTGAGCTCGGTCGGGCCGTAGCAGTTGTGGATCGTGGCGTTCGGCGCGGCCGTCAGCCAGGCGTCGGCCTGTTCGGCGGTGAGCGGCTCGCCGCCGAAGTTGCAGTACTGGAGCGTCGGCATGCTGTTCGGGGCGAGGGCGCGCAGCCGCTTGGCGAAGGAGATGATCGACGGCACCGAGAGCCAGTGCGTCAGCCGCTTCTCGTTCACGAAGCGCACGGGCGCGAACACGTCGCTGTGCTGCGGGATGCAGAGCGTGGCGCCGGAGCCCCAGGCGCCGAAGATCTCGATGATGGAGCCGTCGAAGGAGACCTCGAAGGTCTGCGACACCCGGCAGCCGTGGGCGAAGTGGAAGCGCGGGATGGCGTCCTCGAGGAAGGACGAGATGTTGCGGTGCGTCGTCGGGACGCCCTTGGGACGGCCGGTCGAGCCCGAGGTGAAGACGATGTACGCGTAGTCGCTGCTCGGCCGGGATATCGCGGCGACCAGGTCGTCGTCGCCGCCCTGCGTGACGAGGCTCTTGCGGTCGTCGCCGGTCATGTCGACCACGTCGACGCCGGCCTTCTGCGCGTACTCGTCGAGCTGCTCGCTCGCGGTCTCGTCGGCGACGGTGATCTCCAGACCGGAGTCCTTCGTGATGGCCAGGTTGCGGGTCACGGGAGAACGCGGGTTCAGCGGCACCACCGCGGCGCCCAGGCGCTGGATCGCGAGGTAGCCGACATAGGTGGTCAGGCTGCGGCTGGCCAGCAGGCCCACGCGCTCGGGCCGTCGGCCGAGCTGCCGCTCGATCAGCGCGGCCATGCGCTCGGACGCCTTCAGGAGTTGGTCGTAGGTCAGCGCGTGGCTGCCGACCTCCAGCGCCATGGAGTCTCCGTGGCGCTGCGCCGAGGCGAGGAACCAGTCGTAGAGGGACCGATCGATCACGGGTGGTTTCCTTTCCTTGTCACACCGGGAGCGCGGCGCGACGGGATTCGATGTCGAGAAGGCGCTCGAACGTGCTGTGGATGAGGGAGGCGCGCGGCCGGCCCCGGCGGGCGGAGTCGACGGCGAAGCGCACGGCCTTGGGCAGTGCCTCCCAGGCCCCGACGGCCTCTTCGCACCGGTGGAGTTCCTCCGCCGAGGCGTCGCCGCGCAGGGCCGGCCGCCGGTAACGGAACACGTGGTGCTGGGTCGCGGCCCAGAGGTCCTCCAGGTGGCGGCCCGCGTCGGCCTCCTGCCGGGTGAGCAGGCCGGCCAGGAAGGGCAGTGCCGAGACGCTGTCGGTGAGCCAGTCGCCAGGCAGCGGCGCGGTCGGTCCCGGCCCCGGTCCCGGTCGTCGGCCCGGCCCCGGCTCTCGTGCGAGCCACTGCAGGGCGGACGGCCCGGGTTCCGACGCCGTACCCGACGCCGGCTCCGGCTCCGGTACGGGAAAGCCGAAGGCCAGGGTGTTGCGCCGGTGCTGCGCGGGCGACCAGCCCGCGGGCAGGGTCATCATCGCGAGCAGCTCGGCGGTGGTCACCGTACCGGCGTACGGGCGCTGTTCGCCCGCGGGCAGCAGGCCGGCGAAGGCGTCGTACACCTGCCAGCGGCCCTCGCCTGCGCCGCCGGTCACCAGGAGCCAGTGCGGCGCCGACGGGCCCTGGCCGAAGACCGGGGACCAGGGCAGCCGCGCGCTGTCCGTGACGACCAGGACGCGCCCGTGCCGCCCGGCCTCCGCGGCCAGTTCCGCCGCGGCGGACTCCGCGTCGCCGGCGGTCCGGTAGCGCAGCCGGCTGCCGTCCGGGAGCTCGTCCAGCGGGGTGGCGTGGTGGGAGAAGGACAGCTCGCCGTCGGGAAGGTCGGTGCGCACCGCGAGCCGTACGGACCGGGCGAAGTGCTCGTCGGTCCGCGGGAACTCGCGGTGGAGGTACCCCGCCAGGTTCGCCGTGTAGCAGCTCAGACCCTCGAACAGCCGCAGCCACTCGGGTATGTCCGCCTGTGTCTCCGTCATGCTTCCTCCCTTCGGTAGGCACAACTCACCGGAGGTCCCTGGTCCTTGCGCAGGGACCGCCACCGGTACGACCGCCAGGCGCCGTGCTGCCGGCCGAGGTCGACGCGGATCGTCCAGGGGCGGCCGGGCAGCCCGTCCCCGGACGCCTTGACGCACGCCTCCTGCACGGTCCAGATGCGGGCGAACTCCCACTCCCGGTCCGGCGCCGGCAGTACGGACAGGCCGGCCGCGGTCGCCTCGGTGCAGCAGCGGCGGAGCATCCCCGGGCTGACCGCCCGCGGTTCCTGCACGTCCACGCCCACGGCGTGCCCGTCACCGACGACCGCCGCCGCCCACTCGCCGTCGTGCGACAGGTTGATGCCGAGGTCCGGCCGGTCGGGCAGATACGGCTTGCCGCCGTCGTGGACGGCGATCGGGGCCCGCGCCGCGCCGGGCCCGGCCGTGTCCGCGAGCGCGAGCCGCAGCAGCGTGCGGGCGCCGAGCGACTGCCGGGCCCGCCACGGCGGCAGTCCGGCGATCGCGGACCGGTCCGCCGCGGTGCAGCGCCGCGCGTGCGGGAGCAGCGCGTCGATACGGGCCACGGCCAGCGTGACGCCGTCCGCGACGGGGATCAGCTCCGGCGGTCTCACCGGCTCGCCTTGAGGACGTCCGCGGCGTGGTCGGCGACTCCGGCGAGCATGGCTCCCGTCGCGCCGCCGGCGATGCTCCATGCCGCCGCCTCGGTGTGCAGATGGGCGATGCCGTCGTCGGCGAAGGCCGCGGCGCCCTGGAGCTGGACGCACTCGCCGACCACGTACTGCAGGCTCTCGGCCACGGCCGCCTTGGCGATCATGCCGTCCACCGCCGTGCGCTGCTCGTCGGGTCCGCCCTGGATCGTCGCGCACAGCGCGTCCATCCGGCGCAGCTCCACCAGGCACTTCGCGAAGCGCGCGCGGACGGCGTCGTTGTCCCAGGCGGTCCGGCCGTGCAGCGGGTGCCCGGCCAGCTGTTCCCGGGTCCGGTCGAGCACCCGCCGGCAGATGGCCCTCGCCCACAGCGCGGACGCCAGGCGTTCCGTGCCGATGTGGCGGGCGAAGCTCGGCAGGGCCCGGCCGGGCCGGCCGACGACATGGTCGCGGCCGACGGTGACCCCGTCGAAGCGCAGGTTCCCGACGCCGGAGCCGAGGAACAGCCGGGTGGTCGTCGGTTCCACGGTGACCCCGGCCGCGTCGGTCGGGACGAGCACCCAGACGAAGCTGGTGAAGTGCCGGGCCGGCCGGTGCCGGGCGAGGACCAGGGCGTGGCCGGCGGTGGTCGCGTTGGTGATCCACCGCTTGCCGCCGTTCAGCACCACCTGGTCCTCGCCCAGTTCGGCGACGGTCGTGGCCTCCATCAGATCGGAGCCGCCGGCGCCCGAATCGGTGGTGGCGAGCGCCAGTTGAGCCTCCCCGTCCAGCGTCGCCTCGTACACCGACCGCACGGGGTCGCTGTCGAGTCCCTCGGCCAGGATCGGCAGGGCGGTGGCGAGCTGGACGCAGGCCGACAGGACCGTGCCGGTCGGATGGCGCGCGTCCAGTTCGGTCAGCAGCACCTCGAGGGCCAGCGGGTCGGCGGCCCGGCCCGGCGTCGTACCGGACGGGCCGAGCGCGCGGAGCACGCCGGCCCGGCCCAGCTCTCGCCAGAGGGCAGCGGTGTCACCGGGGGCGCCGGCCCGGTCGAGCGCCGAGGCGATCGACGTGCGCAGACCGGTCCTGTCGGTGGCGGCGGCCTCAGGCAAGGCGCACCTCCGCGTCGAGCAGCGACAGCGAACCGTTGGCGCGGTAGAGCCGGTCGTTGCTGTAGTTCAGCGAGGCGCTGCGCAGGTCGCGGAAGGTCCGCTCCAGGAACAGCGGCGAGTTGCGCAGATAGCCGTGCTGGATGCCGACCAGTTCCACGAGCTCGTCGACCGCGCCGAAGCACCGCTCCGCCGCCTCGGTCTTCAGGGTGTTGAGCAGCAGCTGCACCGGCGCCTGCGACAGGTCCTCGGTCCGGTCCAGGACGTCGAGGGTGTGCCGCAGCAGGCTGTGCACGGTGTCCAGGCCGCCGCGGACCTGGGCGAGCCGGCGCAGCAGCAGGTCGGAGCGGGTGTCGAAACGCTTCCGGCCCTGCGGGCTGCGCACATGGCGGATCACCCGGGACAGGGCGCCCGCCGAGGCGCCGAGCCAGCACGCGGCCCAGCCCAGGTGGGCGTACGGACCGAACAGGGCCGTGACCATCGACCTGAAGTCACCGGGCGGCCCCACCAGTTGGTGCTCGGGCACCGCGCCCGTGAGCCGCATGGGCACGCTGGACGTGGCCCGCATGCCGAGCGGCTGCCAGTCTCCCCGTACCTCCACCTGGAGCTGGTCGCGGTGCGCGTAGACCAGGGACACCTGGTTGGGCGAGGTCGCGCCGGGGGCGAGCGCGGTGATCAGGAAGGCGTCGGCGTGGATGCCGCCGGTGACGATCGGCGCGTTGCGGTCGATGTGCACCAGGCCGTCGCCGGCCTCGGTGGTGGACTCGGCGGCCAGCAGACTGCCGCCGGTGCCGGCCTCGGTGGTCACCGACGCCAGGTACGACTCGCCCCTGGCGATCGCCGGGAGGAGCTCCGCGCGCAGTTCGGGCGAGGCGTAGCGGACCAGGGTGGCGACCTGCTGGCAGTGCATCGCGAAGATCACCCCGACCGACAGGTCCTCGCGGGCGAGGCGCAATGCCACGTCGACCATGGTGGCCGCGGTGCCGCCGAGCCCGCCGTACTCGGTGGGTACGAGCAGACCGAGCAGGCGGTGGGTGCGCAGGGCGTCGAGCGCGGCGACGGGGAAGCCGGCGTTCTCGTCGGACTCGGCCGCCTCCTTCGCCACCACGTCGAGCACGTCGGACAGCCGGAGCGGCTCCTCGCTGAGTAGGGTCATGACCGAGCGGCTCCGTCGGCGGCGCCGTCCAGGTCCGAGATCGCCTGCCACAGGTTGCCCGCCGTCGCGAACGTCGTCTCGGTGAGCAGCTCGTCGGGCAGCTGCACACCGAAGGTGTCCTCGATGGCGAAGAGCAGCTCGATCTCCTGCATCGAGTCGAGACCGAGCTCACGCAGCCTGGACTCGGCGGTGAGCTCCTGCTCGCCCACGTACTTCAGGAACGGGCGGAGCATTCCCTCGAACTCCGGGTTCATATCCGGGTCACTTCCTTCAGATCGGTCGGTCGGTCAGTTGGCGGGCTGCCGCTGCAGCGTGAGGCGGGACTCCTCGACGATCCGGCCGCCGTCGACGACGACCTCGACGGGAGCCGGGTGCCCGAGGAAGGCGAGCAGGCTCGCGCTGAGTCCGTAGGCGCCGACGTTCGGCACCCGCACCACGTCGCCGGGCCGGACCTCGGCCACCTCGGCGGCGCGCGCCCAGGTGTCGAGCGGGGTGCACAGCGGTCCGGTGACCATGGCGTCGGCGAGCGGCAGCGTCGTGCCGGGCTCGCCATGCAGCACGGCGGGCGCGATCTGCGGCAGCCGGCGCAGGCCGGACATGCCGCCGAGGTGGTTGATGCCGGACTCGAGGACGAGCACCCGCCGTCCGTGCGAGCGCTTGACGTCCAGGACCCGGGTGAAGAGCGTGCCGCAGGTCGAGACGAGGTGGCGGCCGGACTCGAAGGCCACCGTCGGGCGGCCCTCGCGCCACCCGGGGAAGGTGCCGTCGAGCAGCTCGCCGAGCCGCCCGGCCAGGGTCGGGTACGACGGCGGCTCGCCCTCGCGGGCGTACGGAGCGGCGAACCCGCCGCCCAGGTCGAGCAGTTCGACCTCGATACCGAGCACGTCGGCAAGGTTCCGGGCGGTGTTCGCCGACTGGGTGAACTGCGCCATGAGCGCGTCCTCGTCGGGAACGTTCGTGCCCATGTAGAGGTGGAAGCCGACGAGCCTGGCCGTCGGCCGGGAGCGGAAACGTTCCGGTTCGGCGAGGATCCATTCCGCGTCCGCGCCGAACGGCGAGGCCACCCCGGTCATGGTGAGGCCCTGTCCCGGCGCGGGCGTGGAGTCGTTGACGCGCAGCACGGCGCGCACCGGCGTGTCCAGGCGGCGGGCGGTCTCGTCGAGCTGGTCGAGGCCGTGCGGCGAGTCCACCGAGAACTCGGTGACGCCCGCCTTGATCGCGTCCTCGATCGCGTGGTCCTGCTTGCCGGGGCCGGTGTAGAGCAGCTTCCCGGCCGGCACGCCGGCGTCGAGGGCGGCCCGGAGCTCGCCGGGGGAGCAGACCTCGGCCCGGCAGCCCGCGGTGTGCAGCGCGGAGACGATCGCCGGGTGCGGGTTCGCCTTGAGCGAGTAGTACACCTCGCTGGGCTCCGGCAGGGCCTGGCGCAGCCGGGCGTGGCAGCGCCGGACCTCGTCCAGGTCGTAGCGGTAGCTCGGGGTCACCCTCTCGGCGGCGTCGACGTCGTCAGGCATGGGACTCCTCAAGGAGGCGGGCGAGCGCCGCCCGGTCGATCTTCCGGCTGGCGTTGTACGGGAGTTCGGCGACGACGACGCACTTCTGCGGGACCTTGAAGTCCTCCAGCTCCGTGCGCAGCCCGGTCAGGACGTCGTGCGCCTTGAGCCCGGTCACCGCGAAGAGCACGGCCCCGTCGCGTCCCTCGGCCGGGGGCAGCACGGCGGCGGCCTCGATCTCGGGCAGGCGGTGGGCGGCGGCCTCGACCTCGGTGACGCTCACCCGGAAGCCGCGCTCCTTGTAGAGGTCGTCGCGACGGCCGCTGAAGTACAGATAGCCGTCCTCGTCGAGCCGGCCGTAGTCGCCGGTGTGAAGCTGCGGCAGCAGACCCTCGACCCGGGGGAAACGCTGGGCGGTGACCTCGGGACGGCGCCAGTAGCCCGCCATCACGTGCGGCCCGCGGACCACGATCTCGCCGTCCTTGCCGGCGGGCAGCCGCTGCCCGGACTCGTCCACGACGAAGATCTCCGTGCCGGGCAGCGCCCGGCCGCTGGCGCCGGGGCGCTCCAGGTCGCCGTCCGGCGGCATGATCGCGGCGCGCTTGCACTCCGTCAGGCCGTACATCAGCTGGATCCGGAGGCCCGGGATCTTCGCGCGGAGCGTGTTCGGGATGTCCTCGGGCATCGCCGCGCCCGTGTTCGTGATCAGCCGGAGCCGCGGGGCCTGGGCCTGCGGGCGGCGCAGCAGCCGGGCCAGCGTGCCGGCGAGCGAGGGCACGGCGGGCAGGACGGTCGCGCCGGTGGCGTTCAGGTGCCGGAGCAGCGTCGTGCCGGCCTCCGCCGCGGACGCCAGATGCAGCCGGGCGCCGGCGAGTGTGGTGAGGAACAGCTGGTAGAGGCCGTAGTCGAAGGACGGCGGGAGCGGTACGAAGACCACGTCGTCCGCGCGGTAGCCCAGGACCTGCTGGATGGCGCGGGCGGCGAAGACCACCTGGCCGTGCGTGGAGACGATGGCCTTGGGCCGGCCGGTGCTGCCGGAGGTGTAGATGAGGCAGACCGGGTCCACGCTGAGCGGGCTCTCGGGCGCCCGGAACTCCGGGCCGGCCGTGGCCGCGGCGGTGCGGACGTCGGCGAGGACGGCCGTCCTGATGCCGCGCTCCTCGGCGAGCCGCCGGCTGCCGGCGTCCTCGCTGATCAGCAGGGCGGGCTCGGCGTCGTCGAGGAGGTGTTCCATCAGGCCCGCCGGGGCCCCCTCCGCGGTGATGACGAACATGGCGCCGAGCCGCGAGCAGCCGTAGACGAGGGCCGGCCCGTGGACGTCCGCCGGGAGGCAGATGAGCACCCGGTCGCCGCGCCGGACGCCGCGGTCCGCGAGCCAGGCCGCGACCCGGTGGCCGGCGGTGCGCAGCCAGTCGTACGTCATCACGGTGTCGCCGCAGCTCACGGCGGGGGAGTCGGGGTGCTCCAGGGCGGTGGCGTCGAGCAGTTCATGCAGCAGGGTGGTTGCGGTCACGATGCCTCCTCCACGGCGGCCGGGGCCGCGAACAGCCGGCACAGCGTGTCGACGGTGTCGAAGCTGTCCTCGCGCAGTGCCTCGGGGTCGAGCGTCACGCCGAGGCGGGTCTCGACCCGCTCGATGACGTCGACGAGCCGGAACGAGTTGAACTGGGGCAGGTCACGCAGCGGCGCGCCGGCCGGCAGGCCCGCCACGTCGGCGCCGAGGACGGCGCACAGCTCCTCGACCACGACGGCGCGCGGATCCAACGGTGCTTCCCGGGCCGCCAGTTGACGGGCCAGCTCGATGTCCGTGCGCAGCAGCCGGTCCAGCTGGTCGATCACCGACGCCGGTACGGCCCCGCCGCGCCGGGCCCGGCGGGCGGCCACGTAGGTGTGCGCGGCGTAGCGCCGCCACGCCTGCGCCTGCTCCTCGGCCGCGTCGGCGGAGACGCCCGGGACCGTCCCGAGCCAGGCCGCGTGCAGGGTACGGGCCCTGCCGAGCACCCACACGTCCAGGACCAGCGCGTCGAGCGCGTCGGGGTCGCCGAGGGCCTCGCCCATCGCCGTCACGTACGCGTCGACGCGCGGCCCGGCCGCGGACATCGCGGCGGCGTTGGCGGCCAGGACCGCCGTGGCGTCGAGCGCCGGCGGGGGAGTGGCATCGAGCGACAGGGCGGTGCACCCGGTGGCCAGTACGGCGTCGAGGTCGGCGGCCGGCAGCCGCCAGACGCCGGGCCGGGCACTGCCCCACGGGGTGTCGTTGTGGTAGGCGTCGATCACGGTGACCGTGCCGGCCTCGGTATCCGCGTCGTCCGCCGTGAGCAGGAAGCTGTGCTCCATGTGATCGTGGCCGGCGTACGGCACCCACGGCATCGTGTACGCGTTGCCGACGACGTACAGGACGGCGTGGTCGCGGAGCAGTTCCCGCACCAGCGGGCCGTCCGCCTTGTCCCGGCGCGCGGTCACGCGCAGGCCGAGCAGCTCCTCGGCCTCGGCCAGCCGCTGCTCCGGGCCGGCCGGTGTCGTCTCGAAGCCGACGGGCGCGCCCAGCGCCAGGTGGGCGCCGCCGCCGTGGGCGTGGTCGGCGAGCACGGCGAGATTGGCCTGCAGACAGTCGAGCGCGTCCGCCCGCACGGTCGTCAGCGCCGGCGACCACTCACCGGCCGGCGCCTCGACGGGGGTGTCACCGCTCATCGGGCCTTCACCTCGAGGAGCTCGTCCGGGACCCGGCGCAACCCGGCGGTGGCACGGCGCAGTTGCTCCTCGTCGTGTCCGCCGTCCTCGATCGTGCCGTCGAGCAGCTGACCGTAGGCGGCGAGGTCGAGCAGGCCGTGTCCGCTCACCACCACGAGCACGCCGCGGCCCGGTGCCCGCTGCTCGTCGCGTCCGGTGACGACGTCGAGCGCGGCGGCGAGCGCGTGCCCCGACTCGGGCGCGGGCAGGATCATCTCGGTGAGCGCGAACTGCCGGTTCGCCTCCAGGGCGGCGCGCTGGCCCACCGCGACGGCGGCCACCTGGTCCCGGTGGCGCATCGCGGAGATCACCTTGGCGGCGCCGTGGAAGCGCAGGCCGGCGGAGTGCGCGGGCGGGATCGCGTAGCTGCTGCCGATGGTGTACATCGCCTCCATCGGACCGGTGCCGGTGGCGTCGGTGACGTCGTACGCGAAGACGCCCCGGCTCAGCTTCGGCGTGGCACTGGACTCGGCCGCGAGCAGGGTCGGCACCGGTGTGCCCTCGTCGGTGTGCCGGCTGAAGAACGGCAGCGCGATGCCGCCGAAGTTGGAGCCCGCGCCGACACAGCCGACGACGGTGTCGACCTCGGCGCCCTCCTCCTGCAGCTGGTCGATGGCCTCCAGGCCGATGACCGACTGGTGCAGGATGCTGTAGGTCTCGCCGCTGCCGATGCAGAAGGCGCGCCTGGTGCCGTCCTGCTCGCCCTCCTTCGCGTACTCGACCGCCTCGCCGATGGCCAGGGCCAGGGCGTTGGTCGACCCGGTGTCGCCGCGCCGGCCGAGCTCGGTGGCCCGGCTGGGGCTGGCGTGCAGCTCGGCGCCGAGCAGGCGCATCAGCGTCCCGCGGTACGGCTTGTCGTGCAGGCTGCGGCCGACCATGAACACCGTGCACTTCAGGCCGAACGCGGCGCACGCGGCGGCCATCGCGGTGCCCCACTGGCCCGCGCCGGTGCCGGTGACGAGCTCCTCGACGCCGGCCCGCTTGTAGTAGTACGCCTGCGCCAGGGCGGTGTTGAACTTGTGGCTGCCGGAGAGGTTCCCGCCCTCGTACTTCACGTAGATCGGGGCCTTGGCGCCGACGGCCTGCTCCAGGCGACGGGCGCGCCACAGCGGAGTGGGGCGGAACCTGCGGTAGTGGTCGGCCACCTCGTCGGGGATGTCCCACCACTCGCGGCCGGAGATGCTCTGCCGGACCAGTTCGAGCGGGAGGTGGGCGGTGACCGGGCCGTTCGTCGCCGGCGGTGTCACGTCCGGCGGCAGCTGGTAGCCGAGGTGCGGGAGCACGCTGCGCCAGCGGGTCGGGGTCTTCGTCACTGGTTCATCTCCGTTGCGCGCTCGATGACGGCGACGAGGTCGGCGACCGTGTGGAAGGTGTGACCGACGAAGAGGTCGTCCGGAAGGGTCACGTCGAGTTCGTCCTCGAGCCGGATGAGCATGCCGAGGAAGCCCAGCGAGTTGACCTTCAGGAGCTCGCCGTTGAGCGGCTCGTCGTCGGCGAGGGCGTCCGGCCCGACGGACAGCCGGGCCTCCGCGATGAGGATCTCCTTGACGACCCGGTTGATCTCGGCGCGGGTCGCCGCGTCCGTTGCCTCGGTCACGCCTCCTCCTCTCCGGCGCCGCGCAGCGTGCCGTTGCCCTCGACGACCCAGCTGTAGGTCATCAGGGCGGCCAGGTTCACCGGGCCCCGCACGTGCAACCGGGCCGTGCTGATGGACAGTTCGGGGCCCAGGCGCATGGTCGGGCCGTCGTGCAGGCGCAGCGAGCCGTTGACCACCAGGGCGGCGGCGTCCACCGTTCGCAGGAAGCGGTCGACGACCTCGCCGTCGGCGGCGACCACGCCCTCGGTGTGCCGCGAGCCGTACCGCCGGATGTGCGCGACCGCCTCGTCCAGGCCGTCGACGGCGCGGACGCCCAGGGTGCGGTCCAGGAACTCGCGGCCGTTGTCCGTGTCGGACAGCGCCTCGACCGTCACCGCCCCTTCGCCGCCGTCGGCCGGCGCCTGATCGGCGAGGCCGGGACCGAGCCGCAGGGCGTACGCGTGGCTGCTCTCCCCGCCGAGGTCGACGAGACGCCGTACCAGGTCGCCCGCGACATCGGAGTGGGCGAGCACCATCTCCAGCGTGTTGCACGCGGTGGGCTCGGCCAGCTTGCTGTCGAGCACGACACGGGCGGCGAGATCGACGTCCGCGCTGCTGTCCACGTACAGGTGGTTGACGCCGCCACCGCTCGCGATCACGGGAATGGTGGAGGTGCTCTGGCAGTAGTCGACCAGGGCGGCGCTGCCGCGCGGCAGCAGGGCGTCGATCGCGTCGGGCCGCTTGAGCAGCTCGCGCACGAGCTTGCGGTCCGGGTCGGTGATGATCTGGACCATGTCGGCCGGCAGGCCCGCGGCGGCGAGGGCGTCGGCGACCACGGTGCGCAGCGCGCCGGCCGTGTGGGCGATCTCCGAACCACCCCTGAGCAGCGCGCAGTTGCCGGCGGCCACCGGCAGCAGGGCGCCCTCGACGGTGACCGTCGGCCGGGCCTCGTAGATCATCAGGATCAGGCCGAGCGGCTTGGGGATGCGGCGCACCGCCATGGCGCCGCTCGCGGTGTGCGCCTCGGAGGCCGAGGTGACCTCGGGCAGCTCCGCGGCCACCCGCTCGGTGAGCCCCACGAGGTAGTCGAGCTGCGGGGTGCCCATCGTGAGCCGGTCGATCAGCGTCTCGGACAGGCCGCGCGCCCGGGCCGCCGCGATGTCCTCGGCGTTGGCCGCGAGCACCGCGTCCCAGTGGGTGCGCAGGGAGGTGGCGAGTTCCTTGCAGTACGACAGATAGTTGGCCTCGCCGGGCGGCGGGGCTGCGAGCCGGGCCGCCTTGGCGGCCGAGAGCATCTCATCGAGCATGGGTCACCTACCACATGAACTGGCCGCCGTCCATGACGAGTTTTTGACCCGTCATGTAGGCCGAGCCAGGGCCGACAAGGAATTCGAGGGCGTCCGCGATGTCGTCCACCGTGCCGATCCGCCGCCGCGGGATCTCCGCGAGCACGGCCGCGCGGGACTCGGCGTCGTCCAACCGGAACCGGGTGACGAGCTCTTCCGTCTCGGTCATCCCGGGGATCAGGCAGTTCACCCGGATGCGCGGGGCCAGCTCCAGGGCCAGACACTTGGTCAGCTGGAGCAGTCCCGCCTTGCTCGCGCAGTAGTTGGCGCCGTTGAGGCGGGGGCGGATGCCGGTGGTGGCGCCGATGTTGACGACGGAGCCGTCCTCACCGGACTCCACCATCGCCGGGGCGAGACCGCGGGTCAGATAGAAGACGCCGGACAGGTTGGTGTCGACGACGCGCCGCCACTCGTCGACGCTCATCTCCAGGAACGGGCGGTCGATGTTGACGCCCGCGTTGTTCACCAGGACCCGCGGGGTCCCGTGAGCCGAGAGGACCGTGTCGACCGCCGCGGCCGCGGAGTCCGGGTCCGCGAGGTCGGCGCGCACCACGTGGATGCCGGCGCCCGGGTCCGCGACCTGGCGGGCGGCCTCCTCGTCGGAGCGGTAGAGGGCGACGACACGGTGGCCGAGCTTCTGCAGCCGGCGGGTGAACGCGAGGCCGATGCCCCGCGTACCCCCGCTGACGACCGCGAGCGGACCGGTCACCTGGCCGCCTCCGGGTCGGCCAGGTCCAGGAACTTGCCGATGGGCTCGGTGAGTTCGGTGAAGTGCTCGGCGTCGAAGACACCGAAGTGGGTGGCCGACAGGGAGGCCGTACGCAGGTCGGCGGCGAGTTCCCGCCAGCGCTCCGTCGCCTCCTCGCGGGGGCCCATCCGGTCGCCCGTGCACATCGTCAGGAGCACCCGGCCCGCGTACGGAGTCGTCGTCTCGTACTCCGTCAGGGCCCGCACCTGGGCGCGGAAGGTCTCCAGGACCCGGGTCCTGGTGGCCTCGTCCGCGTGCGGACCGAGCTGGCGCACGATGTTGTCCTCGATGTCGCCGTCCGCCTCCGGCGTGGACTCGCGCAGCAGCGGGGAGGTGTCGATCAGGACGAGGTCGGGGCGGTGCCCGCGCTCGGCGAGACGGGTGGACAGCTCCCAGCCCAGGGTGCCGCCCATGGACCAGCCGACCACCAGATCGGGTGTCAGGCCCTGCTCGTCCAGGGTGGCGAGCACCGAGTCGGCCATCTCCGGCACGGTGGTCTCGGGCTCCTCGCCCGCGACCATGCCCAGGGTGCGCACGCCGTACACGTTGTAGCGGCTGCCGAGGTAGCCGGCCAGCCGCAGGTAGGGCTGCAGGCCGCCGCCCGCGCCGGGCAGCACGACACAGGTCGGCCGGTTCTTCTTCCGTACCAGGATCACCAGACGGCTGGTCGCGGGGGACGCGGTGGTCATGACGGGGCCTCCTCTTCGCCGTACTCGCGGACCAGCTCGGCCAGCGCGGCGATCGTGGGCAGACGGAAGAAGTCGACGATCGGCACCGCGGTGCCGAACCGCTCCTCGACGAGCGCGAGCGCGGAGAGGATGTTCAGCGAGTGCGCGCCGTAGTCGAGCAGGGTGCGGTCCCGCTCGATGCCGGTGCTGCCGAGCACCTCCTCCCAGACGGCGGCGAGACCGCGCTCAAGCTCGTCCGCGTACTCCGCGGGCGCCGGGGCCGCCGCGTCCTGACGCTCCGCGATGAGGCGGTCGGCGCGGGCGAGGAGGGCGTCCCGGTCGGTCTTGCCGGTGCCCGTCGTCGGCACGGTGTCGACGGTCAGGACCCGCGCGGGGACCATGTACGCAGGCAGGACGCCGGCGAGGTGGCGGCGGACGCGCTCGCCGTCCACGGTGGCGTCGCCCTCGGGCACCACGAAGAGCAGCAGCTCGCGGTCGGCCCCGGTGCCGCGGACGGCCACGACGGCCTGGCGGACCTCGGGCAGGTCGGTGGTGGCGATCTCGATCTCGCCGAGCTCGACGCGGTAGCCGCGGATCTTGATCTGGGTGTCGCCGCGGCCCAGGAAGACGAGCTGCCCGTGCTGGTCGCGCAGCACCCGGTCGCCGGTGCGGTACATGAACCCGGTCCCGGCGAAGCGGTCCTCGACGAAGCTCGCCGCCGTGCGCTCCGGGTCGTTGATGTAGCCCTCGGCCGGACACCTGCCGCCGAGGAACAGCTCACCGGGCACGCCCGCGGGCGCCAGGTGTCCGGTGACGTCGACCACGTAGGCGTGGACGCCGGCCAGCGGAAGGCCGATCGGCACGTGGCCCGCCCACTGCTCCTCGGCGCCGGACAGGCGCTGGGTGGTCACCGCGTGGGTCTCGGTCGGACCGTAGAGGTTGACCAGCTCGCAGTACGGATGGTCGACGAAGAACGCGCGGATCTGCTCGTCCACCAGGAGCTGCTCGCCGGAGACGCAGACGTACCGCAGCGCCGTGAAGCGGGTGCCCCTGGCCTGCGCGGCCTGGACGAACGGGCGCAGCGCGGCGACCGGCAGATAGATGTGCGTGACCTCGGCGTCGGCGACGTGCCGCACCAGGCCGGGGAAGTCCCGGCGGTCGACCGGCTCCCGCGACACGACGGTGCCGCCGGCGGCGAGCGTGGGGACGATCTCCTGGAACGACACGTCGAAGCCCAGGGGCGCGTACTGCAGGAAGCGGGTGTCGCGGTCCATCCCGAGGGCGGCGATCTGCCAGCCGGTGAGGTTGAGCAGCGGGCCCTGGCCCATGAGCACGCCCTTGGGGCGGCCGGTGGAGCCGGAGGTGAACATCACGTACGCGGGCGGGGCGGAACCGGTGAGCGGCGGCAACTCCGCGCCGTCCGCGCTCAGTTCGTCGAGCGTCACCCGGCGCACGCCGGGAATGTCGACCTCGGCGCCGACGGTGACGTGGATGCCGGCCGTCTCCGCCATGTACCGCAGGCGCTCGGCCGGCAGGCTGAGGTCGAGCGGCAGGTAGGCCGCTCCGCAGCGCATGATCGCGAGGAGCGTGACCGTGGTGTCGGACAGCGTGTCCAGGCACATGCCGACCACGTCGCCCACGGCCACACCGGCCTTGGCCAGGCCCGCGGCCACGGCGTCGACACGCGCGGCGAGTTCGCCGTACGAGACGTTCCCGCCCTCGTCCGCGATGGCGACCGCCTCGGGCTGTCCGGCGGCGACGCCGGAGAGCCACTCGGCGAGCGTGGCCGCGGGCACGTCGGCCGGGTACCCGTCGGTGCGGCGGCTGTCGACCGCCGACGCGTCGGTGAACAGGTCGGCGAGCGTGCGCGATCCGTCTTCGACGGCCCGGCGCAGCGCCGAGCGCAGCGAGGTGAGCAGTCCGTCCGCGACGACGGGCGCGATGAGCTGGGTGTCGTACTCGAGCTCGAGCAGCCAGCGGCCGTCGACCGGGGTGGCGCCGAGCCACAGGTCGAACTTGGCGGTGCCGTTGCTGGGCTCGCCCACCCCGCGGATGACCCCGGAGCTGTCCCCGTCGAAGGTGTCCTGCATGGCGAGCATGCAGGCGAACAGCGGGTTGCGGTTGGTCGAGCGGTCCGGCTGCGCGTGGGCGACGAGCTGGTTGAACGGCACGTCGACGTTGGAGCGGCAGTAGTCGACCGCCTCGCGCACCACCTCGCCGGCGTGCCGGTCGAACGGGACGGTCCAGTCGACGTCGATCGCCACCGGCAGGGTGTTGACGAAGAAGCCGCAGAGGTCGAAGGCGCCGACGGTGCGGCGGGCCATGAAGGGGCTGCCGATGAGCACGGTCTCGACCGCCGCGTGCCGGGCGACGACCGCGCTGTAGAGGGCGCTGAACAGAACGAACGGCGTCACGTTCAGCCGCTTGCAGGTCGCGGCGACCGCGTCGCTCTCGGCCTCGCCGAGCAGCCACTCCAGGCGCGCGCCGTCGAAGTCGGTCTCCGCCGGCCGGTTCGGGCGCGGGAAGAGCACCTGCGCGGGGACCTCGCGCAGCCGCTCGGCCCACTGCCTGGCCCGCTCGACGGTCTTGTCCGCGGTGGTCACGGAGTTCTGCGCGCGCAGTTCGCGCAGGAACGCCCGCTCCCGGGTGGCGCGGAGCTCCTGGGTGCGCTCGGCCGTGAGCGAGCCGCCCAGGGCGGACTCCATGTCCCGTACGACCGGGCCGAGCGACACGCCGTCACCGATGATGTGGTGCATCACCAGGAGGATCGCCGCCTGGGAGCCGTCGGCGGCGCGCACGTAACCGGCCCGCCAGGGCGACTCCTCGGTGAGGGCGAACGCGGGCCGGCCGAGGCGCACCGCCCACTCGCCGATCGTCTGGTCGAAGCGGTCCGGCGGCGCCTCGACGAGCTCCAGGGGCAGCTCCGCGCGGGCGGGCGGCTCGGCGAACCGGGCGTGCGGGGCGGGGCGCAGCGCGAAGATCTGACGCATCGACGGCTGCACCGTGACCAGCGTGATCAGCGCGTCGGCCACGGCCTCGAAACCGAAGGCCGGGTCGATGTCGAAGCGCATGACCTGGTTGTAGATCTCGGGGGTGGGCACACGGTCGTTGACGACCAGCAGGCCCTTCTGGGAGTCGGTCAGCGGGAGCGGCTCGGCAGCGGCCGCGGGGACGGCGTCGGTGTCCGTCGGAGCGCTCACGCGTCGGCCGTCCCGTCCGTGTCCGCGTCGCCGCCGGCGGCGACGTCGCGCAGCCATGCCTTGAGGTCGCCGATGGTGCGCAGATCGGCCAGGCGCGTGGCGTCGATCTCGGCGTCGTCGTCGGCGGCCACCTCCACGGCGAGGCGGATGAGGGACAGCGACTCGAGGCCGGCGTCCTGCAGGGGGGTGCTGTCGTCGAAGGCGAAGGTCGCGTACTTGGTGATGATGGCGTCGAAGTCGACAGACGTCTCCATCGATGCTCCAGTCATGTCAGAGGAATCGTGAATCGGCCGCACGCGTCGGGCGAGTGGCTGGAAATAGGCGATAGCCCAGAACTGTGAGCAGAGATGCCGCGAGGACCTGGGCAACAGCATCTGCCGGGGGTGTGTACTCCCGATGTATTCAGTATTCGCTGACGATTGTTCGCGCGTTGTATCCGCAGGTCAGCGCACCGGTACGAGCGGCGGAGCGGCCCGGGTGATCCCGTCTTTACAAGGGTCAAACCCGGACAGGACGCGTCCTTTGCGGGCGAATGTCGGACTTTCCCCTGCAATACTCCCGCAATACTCGTGCAATGTTTGATCAAGAATCACTGATGATCACAACCATTGCGCAAGGCGTGATCATGTTGGTACGGTCTTCCAACGATCGAAGACCAGTTCAGTTACGCAGGACGATCGCGAGCGACAGGGGGAGATTCGTTGCCGTCGCCGTTTGCCGAACATGAACAGTTGGCCTGCCTGAATCCGGAAAAGATCATCGATGCGGCGGGCATCGAGATCGGCGGCGTGAACCGAGATCGATCTCACGACACGGAATATCTTCTTCCCGCTCTCGAGCAGTTGACCTCGGCCCTGCAGAGCGAAGCCCGGCTCACCGTTTCGGGAGCTGCCGCAGTGGGTAAGGCCCTCGCTGATCAACTGGTAACCCGTTCCCGTGTGGACGAGTTAATCCGGCGTAATCCCGAGGTTGCTCAGCAGCAGATACCGGGACCTGTTTTCATTACCGGCATCTTCCGCAGCGGCACCACATTGCTGCAGAATCTGATGGCCGAACTCCCGGCGGTCCGCGCACCCAGACTCTGGGAAATGCTGGCGCCGGCCGCCGCCGCGGCGGGTGAGCCCGAGCGCTCCGCGGCGATCAAGGCGGCCGAGGAGTACGTCACCGAGTACTACGAGAAGGCGCCCCTCTTCAAGGCCATCCATCCGCTGGACGCGCACCGCCCCGAGGAGTGCCACCGGCTGACCGGAGGCACCTTCCGCGCCGACATCTACGCCCTGCGCTACCGCATCCCGGGCTATGTCGCCTGGCTGCGCGAGCAGGACATGCGGCCGAGCTACGCGTACCACCGCACCCTGCTCGGCTGCCTGCTGCAAGCCGAGCCGGCCGAGCACGTCGTGCTCAAGTGCCCCTCCCACATGTGGCACCTGGACACGCTGGCCGAGGTCTATCCGCAGGCCCGCGTCGTACGGCTGCACCGCGACCCCAAGGCCTGCCTGCCCTCGCTGTGCAGCCTGACGAGCGTCGTCAGAGGGGCCAGGGCCGGCGAGGTCGACAAACGCGAGATCGGCGGGTACTGGGCCGAGCACGTCGGCCGCGCCCTCGCCGAGACCCGGCCGGCCGAGGTCCTGCCGTCCGGACTTCCGGTCCTCGACCTCCGCTACTCCGACCTCGTCTCCGACCCCGTCGGGACGGTGGCGCGGGTGTGCGGCTTCGCCGGCATCCCGTGGTCGCCGGCCGCGGCCGACCGGGTCCGCGGCTTCCTCGCCGGAAACCCCAAGGACAAGCACGGAAAGCACAGCTATTCGGCCGAGGAGTTCGGCCTGGACGCCCGTGAACTCGACGAGCGCTTCGCCGCATACCGCCGAGCCTTCAACCTCTGACCGCAGATATGTGCATCCGACGCGTGCGAGTGGCCGACCTCCCACGCGTCGATCATCAGCCCCCACACGCATGATCGCTCAATGACGGAGGTATCAGACCGCATGTCCGACGAGTCGATGACCCACGAGCAGATGGCGCGCGCTGAGATAGCGGAGGTGAGCAAGCTCGCCGGAGACAACCCGGTGAAGCTGGGAATTCTCACGCCGCTCACCGGCCCCGGTGACTCCGTGGCCGGCGTGATCGTATCCCGTGGCGCCCGAATAGGTGCCGAGTACATTCGCGAGCAGGGCGGCATTCTCGGCGGCCGCCAGATCGATTTCGTCCTGCGCAACGACCAGGCCACCGCCGCCGAAGAGGGAATGGCGCGGTCCGCCGTCGGTGAACTCGCCAAACTCGCACAGATCGACGAGGTGGCCGGCGTCTTCGGCCAGTGGCATCTGCGCACGTCGAAGTACGTCTCCGCGCTCGCCGACAAGATCGGTATTCCGACATTCGTCGAGAACGGCCAGATCGACGTGACGTCCTCCGGATACCGCTCCATATTCCGACAGTATTTCTCCATCGCCGACCGCGTCCCGCTGATGATGGACTACGCCGCCAGCCTGGGATTCCGGCGCATCGCGATGATCGCCGCCGACACGGTCTTCGGCCTGACCACCGCCGACACCATCGAGGAATACGGCACGTCCGTCCACGGCATGGAGTTCCTGCGCTTCGACTTCCCGCAGGAGACCACCTACGACCTGAGCGAACAGCTCAAGGCGGTCAAGGACTGGGAGCCGGACCTCATCATCAACGACGGTGTGATCCGCACCAACTACCTGATGATCAAGCAGGCCGCCGAGCTGGGCCTGCGTCCCCAGGTCCCGATGATGGTCACCTTCGGCTTCCCGACCCGCTCCCACGACTTCTGGCGCGAGGCGGGCGACGCCGGCGTCGGCATCATGTGGGCCGGCATCCAGTACCGGCCCACCTGGGACGGGCTCACCGACATCGGGCGCTGGTTCACCGAGCGCTACGAGGCGATGTACGGCGGCTACGCGCCGGACACCACCCTCAGCGCCTTCACCGACGTCACCATCCTGGCCCGCGCCATCGAACTGGCCGGAACCACCGAACACGACGCCGTCATCGAGGCGTTGGAGTCCCACGAGTTCGACACCTGGCGCGGACCGCTGCGGTTCGAGCGGGGCTCCGAGCACTGGCACCACAACATGCCGCGGCTGCAGATCATGCAGTACCAGAAGGTCGGCCAGACCTTCGACGAGTCCGCGATCGTGTACCCGGACTCCCTTGCCAACGCGGCCTACGTGCCGGCCGACGCGCTCCGTTGATCGGTGCACCCGAACCAGAGGGACAGTTCATGACGGAGCGGAACACCGCACCGGTCTCCAGTGCACCGACACCCGGCACACCGGCACCGAGCACACCGATCACCGGCACACCCAAGACCGGCACACCGATCACCGACACACCGATCACCGGCATACCGGCACCCACCGCGGCCGCGACGATGGTGGCGAGCATGCAGGGCCACGGCGTCGACCGGGTCTTCTGCGTCGCGGGCGAGAGCTATCTGCCGGTCCTCGACTCCCTGTACGCCACCCGGGACCGCGAGGACGCCGTCGAGGTGGTCACCTCCCGGCACGAGGCGTCGGCCGGCTTCATGGCCCTGGCCGACGCCAAGCTCACGGGGCGGGCGGGCGTCTGCCTCGTCAGCCGCGGCCCCGGAGCGACGAACGCCAGCATCGCGGTGCACGCGGCCTGGCAGGAGGCCGCCCCGCTGATCCTGATCGTCGGCCAGGTCAAGCGGAGCCGGCGCAGCGGCGAGGCGTTCCAGGAGATCGACTGCGCCGGATTCTTCGGCGGCTTCAGCAAGGCCACCCTGGTCCTGAACGACCCGGCCTCGGCCGCGTCGCTCGTCGCCCGCGCCTTCCGCATCGCCGAGTCCGGCACCCCCGGACCGGTGATCATCGAGGTGCCGGAAGACGTCATCGGGCAGCCGGACCCGAGTGGTCTGCCCTCGCGGCGCGTGCCGCTCTCCGAGACCGCGCCCGCGGGCGAGGACCTCGCCGCCGTGCTCGCCCTGCTCGATGCTGCCGAACGGCCCTTGATCCTCGCTGGAGAGCAACTCGACACATCCGCGGGGCGACTGCTGTTACGTCAGGTCGCCGAGCGGCACCGCATCCCCGTGGTCACCGCGAACAAGCAGCAGCACCTCTTCGACAACCGGCACCCGCACTACGCCGGTCACCTGCACAACGCCACCCAGAAGCCGCAGCTGGCCGCCTTCCAGGAGGCCGATCTGGTCCTGGCCGTCGGCACCCGCCTGGACGAGACCACCACCCGCGGCGGGGCCTTCCCCGGCGCTCCCGTGCCGGCCCAGCCGCTCGTCCACGTGCACGGCGACCCGGCCAGGATCGGCGCCGGCCGGGCGACGGAACTGGGCCTGGCCTGCACGCCCGCCGCGTTCCTGCGCGCGCTCGCCGACGCCGCCCCGCGCTCCGCACCGCACGCCGCTCGCGGCGAGTGGATCGAACGCCTGCACCGCATCGAGACCGACAAGGCCGTCTGGCAGGGCCAGGACGCGCCCGACGGGATCGTCTTCGGCGACGTGGTCGCCGCCCTCGACGAGTGCACCCAGGGCGAGGCGACGGTCGTGGTCGACTCCGGCACCTTCACCAGCTGGGTCTACCGCTATCTGCGGTTCACCGGCACGGGCCGGCTGCTCGGCGTCACCTCCAGCCCCATGGGCTTCGGCGTCCCCGCGGGCGTCGCCGCCGCGCTGCGCGCACCCGGGAACCCGGTCGTGGTCGTCGTCGGAGACGGCGGCTTCCTGATGAACGGCAGCGAACTGATCACCGCCGTCGAGGCGGGCCTGCCGCTCGTGGTGATCGTCTCGGACAACCGCAGCTACGCCACCATCCGCCTCCACCAGGAGCGGGAGTTCCCCGGCCGGGCCATCGCGACGGACCTGCGCAACCCCGACTTCGCGCGGCTTGCCGAGGCGTACGGCGCACTCGGACTGAGCGTCACCGACCCGGCCGATGTCAAGGACGCCCTGGTGACGGCCCTGCGGCACGACGGCCCTTCGCTGCTGCACGTCCGCACGAGCCTCGCCCACACCTCTCCCTACCGGCGCATCGACGTCGCCGCGGCCGGCCACGGTGGAGGTGCCCGTGGAAGCGCATGACTCGCTCCTCGACCTGATCGGCGGCACCCCGCTGGTGCGGCTGCGCCGGGTGGCGAAGGACGTGCCGGCCACCGTGCTCGCCAAGCTGGAGTACCTCAACCCGGGCGGCTCCAGCAAGGACCGCATCGCGCTCGGCATGATCGAGGCGGCCGAGGCCGACGGCACCCTGCGGCCCGGCGCGACGATCGTGGAGCCCACCTCGGGCAACACCGGCGTCGGCCTCGCCATGGTGGCCGCCCAGCGCGGCTACTCCGTGGTCTTCACCTGCCCCGACAAGGTGTCCCCGGAGAAGATCGACCTGCTGCGCGCGTACGGCGCCCGGGTCGTGGTCTGTCCGGCCACGGCACCCTTCGACCACCCCGACTTCTACCGCAACAGGGCGCGCGCCCTGGCCGCGGAGATCCCCGGCGGACTGCTGCTCGACCAGTACTCCAACGCGGCCAATCCGCGGACGCACTACGGGTCCACCGGCCCCGAGGTCTGGAAGCAGACCGACGGCCGGGTGACCCACTTCGTCGCGGGCGTCGGCACCGGCGGCACCCTCTCCGGCACCGGGCGGTATCTCAAGGAGGTCTCCTCCGGCGGCGTCACGGTGGTCGGTGCCGACCCGGACGGCTCCATCTACACCTCGCCGGCCCTGCGACCGTATCTCCTGGAGGGCGTGGGCCAGCCGACGCTGCCCGCCTCCTACGACCCGGCGGTGCCGGACCGGCTGATCCCGGTCTCCGACGCCGCCGCCCTGGAGATGACCCGCCGCCTCGCCCGCGAGGAGGGCATGCTGGTGGGCGGCTCCGGCGGCATGGCCGTCGCCGCGGCCCTGGACGTCGCGGCCGGGCTCGGCCCGCAGGACGTCGTGGTGGTGCTCGTCCCCGACTCGGGCCGCGGCTACATCTCCAAGATCTTCAACGAGACCTGGATGGCCACCCGCGGCTTCGGCACCGGCGACGGCGCCGACGAAGGCACGGACGCCGGCGCCGGCCCGGTACTGGGGGAGGTGCTCGCGGGCGTCACCGCGCGTCCGGCGCTGCCCGCCGTCACCCCCGACGACACCCTGGCGAGCGCCCTCGCCCTGCTGAGCCGCCATCACCTGCCCGCGCTGCCGGTGACCAGGGCCACGGCATCCGTCCGGCTCGCCGAGGTCACCGGCACGATCACCGCGCGCGCGATCACCGAGGCCCTGGCCGCCGACGTACGCGTACTGGAGCGGCCGGTGGGCGAACTCGCCGAGCCGCCCCTGCCCCTCACCGGAGCCGGACAGCCGGTGGCGCAGGCCCTGGCCCTCGTCGGCGGCGACGACACCGTCCTGGTCCTGCGTGACGGCCTCGTCGAGGGCGTCGTCACCCGCGCGGACATCGCGGCCTTCCTCGCCGCCCGGGCCGCCGACGCCCCAGTCACGGGTGCCCCGGTCACGGCCGCCCCGGCCGCCGTCGCCCCGACGCCGAACCGAGAGGATGACGTCAGTGAGTGAGATCCTGGAGTACGTCGACCCCGTCGAGGGCTTCACCGGCTGGCTGGTGTACGACAGGGCGTCGGCGCGCATGGCCGCGGGCGGCTGCCGGATGCAGCCGGGTCTCACCGCGCAGACCCTGTCCTCGCTGGCCGCGCGCATGACCCTCAAGCAGCGGGTGCTCGGCATCTCGGTCGACGGGGCCAAGTGCGGTCTCGACTACGACCCCGCCGCCCCCGGCAGCAAGGCGGCGATGGAGCGCTTCCTCGCCTTCCTGCGCGAGCAGCTGCTGACCAGGTTCAGCATGGGCTGCGACATGGGCACCCGCTTCGACGAACTCGACGCGGCGGCGCGCCGGCTGGGCATCCCGTCCATCAAGTACGCCGTCAAGCGGGCCCAGGGCCTGAGCGACGACGAGTTCTTCGCCCGGTTCCGGCTCCTGGACGCCCCCGTCGGCACCCTCACCCTCGGCGAACGCCGGGCCGGGCACGCCGTCGCCCACGCCGCCCTCGCGGCCGCCCGCGCCGCCGGCCTCACCGGTGAGGTCTCCTGCTCCCTGCAGGGGTTCGGCAACCTCGGCCGGGCCGCCGCCTACACGCTCGCCGAGGAAGGCGCCGTGTTCGGGGCGGTCGCCGACCAGTTCGGCTGCGTCGCCCGCCCCGACGGTTCCGCCCTCGACATCAAGGCCATGCTGGCCACCCGTAACGGGCTGCGGGCCTCGGACGTTGCTCCGGAAGTGACGATCTTGCCCGCGGACGCCGTGTTCACGCAGCCCTGCGACGTGCTCGTCCTCGCGGCGGCGGAGAACGCGATGACCCCGGAGCAGGCGGCGGAGCTTCCCGCGTCCGTCGTCGTGGTCGGCGCCAACAACGGCCTGAGCGAACCGGTGGAGCGGGCCCTGCACGAGCGCGGAGTGCTCGTCGTACCCGACTTCATCGGCGGCATCGGCGGTTCGGCCTCCATGGAGGCGCTCTTCGGGCCGGAACGCATCGGCACACCCCGGCACACCCTCGATCTCGTCGCGGCGATGATGCACGAACTCACCGGACAGCTGATCAGCACCAGCAGGCTCGAGAACACGCTCGTACGCGAAGTCGCCGAACGCCAGGCGACGCAGGAGACGGCGGCCGAAGCGGCGGGCGCCCGCGCCTACGGCAACAGCCCGCTGCTGGCCAGGGCGCTTTCCGTGGTCTGAACATCCCGCAACGGCGTCCGGCTCCCCGGCCGGACGCCCCCCAACCCCCCTCAAAGACGGTCGCGATCTGGAGACGGAAATGTCCCTCTCAGCCCAGTCCACGGCAGTGTCGACCCTGCTCGAAGCCACCCTCGAAGCCGAGTCCGCCGACTCCGCCGAGTCCACGGAAGCCTCGGCGCCCACGACCCCCTGCTCCCACGACCGGGGGCACATCACCGACTCCTTCCTGCTCGGTGACCGCTACGCCACCCCGGAGAGCCGCGCCATATTCTGCGACACCTGTCGCATCCAGCGCTGGCTCACCGTGGAGGCCCAGCTCTCCCTCGCCCAGGCCGACCTCGGGATCATCCCCGCCTGGGCCGCCGAGCGCATCGCGGAGGCCGCGACCGTGGAGAAGGTCGACCCCGAGGAGGTCAAGAAGGCCACCCTGGAGTCCGGCCACTCCCTCGTCGGCCTGCTGCGCGTCCTGGAGCGGGCGTGCGACGGCGAGGCCGGCCAGTACATCCACTTCGGAACCACCACCCAGGACATCCAGGACACCGCGCAGTCCCTGGAACTGCGGGACGTCTTCGACGAGCTGGAGCGGCTGCTCGACGAGACCATCACGCACGTCGCGCGACTCGCCGACCAGCACGCCGAGACGCTGGCCCTGGGCCGTACCCACGCCCAGCCGGCCCTGCCCATCACCTTCGGGCTCAAGGCGGCCAGCTGGCTGGACGAACTGCTCCGGCACACCGAGCGGCTGCGCGAGGCCCGCGAGCGCGTCCTCGTCGCCCAGCTCTTCGGCGGCGCGGGCACGATGGCCGGCCTGGGCGAGCAGAGCCAGGAGCTCCTCGCCAGGTTCGCCGAGCGCCTCGGACTGCACGCCCCGCTGATCGGCTGGCACGTCGCCCGCGACCGCATCGTCGAGTACGCCTCCGTCCTCGCCATGGTCGCCGGCACCATGGGCCGGGCGGCCGACGAGATCCGCACCCTGTCCCGCCAGGAGTTCGGCGAGGTCTCCGAGGCCTGGAGCTTCGGCAAGGTCGGCAGCAGCACCATGCCGCACAAGCGCAACCCGGAGCGGTGCGAGCAGGTCGTCGTCATGGCCCGCCTCGCCGCCGCCCAGGTGTCCACGGCCCTCACCGCGATGATCGGCGACCACGAGCGCGACTCCCGTTCGCTGCGCCTGGAATGGGCCTGCGTCCCGGACGTGGCCCACCACACCCTCGCCGCCTGCGAGATCTTCCGGCAGATCGTCAGCGGTCTCATCGTCCACGAGGACCGCATGCGGGAGAACGTCACCGCCGTCGCCCACCAGGTGACCACCGAGGCCCTCATGCTCACCCTGGCGCAGCGCCTGGGCAAGCAGGCCGCGCACCATGTGGTGTACGAGATCAGCCAGACCGCGCGCGAGGAGGGCGTCCCGTTCCGGGAGGTCCTGGAACGCCACCCGAAGGTGGTCTCCGAACTCGCCGACCTCGACCTCGACCACGTACTCGACCCGGCCGAACACCTCGGCGCCTCCGCCGCGTTGACCCGCGACGTCACCCGCAAGGCCGCCGACTACCTGCACGGCAGGGGCACCGGGACGCTTCCGCCGCAGAAGGGCACCGCACACTCATGAACCTCGCCGCCGTGACCATGCCAGGGTTGCCGGCACCCCAGCTCATGGTCTTCCTCCTCCAGGTGGCCGTGCTCCTCACCCTGGCGCTGCTCTTCGGACGCCTGGCCGGACGCTTCGGGATGCCCGTCGTCGTCGGCGAACTCCTCGTCGGCGTCCTGGTCGGTCCTTCCGTCCTCGGCAACGCCGCCCCCGGCCTCGCCGAGCACTTCATCCCCGGCGGCCCGGAGCAGGCCGCCCTGCTCGACGGGGTCGGACAGCTCGGGGTGATCCTGCTCGTCGGTATGACCGGCGGGCACCTGGACATGGCGATGATCAGACGGCACACCCGGTCGGTCGGGATCACCGCCTTCGCCGGCCTGGTGCTGCCCTTCGGACTCGGCATCGCGGCCGGCTACCTCGCCCCGGAAAGCCTGATGCCGGACAGTCTGGCGGCGCACGGCGGGCGCACCGTGTTCGCCCTGATGATCGGCGTGGCGCTGGCCGTGAGCGCCCTGCCGGTCATCGCCAAGACGCTCGCCGACATGAACCTGCTGCACCGCAACACCAGCCAGCTCACCCTGGCCGCGGGCATGGTGGACGACGCCGCCGCCTGGTTCGCGCTGTCGGCGATCGTCGCCATGGGTACCGGCGGCAGCATGGCGGCCGCCCTCGGCCACTCCGCCCTGTCGCTCGTGCTGTTCACCGGCGGCGTGGCCCTGGCCGTCAGGTTCCTGGTCGCGCCCCTGCTCAAGCGGCTCCCGGAGCGCGACTCCGGCGCCGGGGGCACGACCGGCCGGAACAGCGCCGTCCTGGTGATCCTCCTGCTCCTGGGCGCGGCGGCGGCCGTGTCGCTGCACCTGGAGGCGGTGTTCGGCGCCTTCGTCGTCGGCCTCGCCACCATCTCGCTGCTGCCCGCCGCGAGCCTCGCCCCGCTGCGGACCATCGTCATGTCCGTGTTCGCCCCGGTGTACTTCGCCACCGCCGGCCTGCGGATCGACCTCACGGCGCTGGCCCGGCCCACCGTGCTGCTCGCCGGGCTCGCGGTCCTCGCGATCGCCATCGTCGGCAAGCTGGGCGGCGCCTACCTCGGGGCCCGGCTGAGCGGACTCCCGCGCTGGGACGCCTTCGCCATCGGCGCCGGGCTCAACGCGCGTGGCGTGGTGCAGATCATCGTCGCCAACGTGGGGCTGCGCAGCGGCATCCTCAGCCCCGCCGTCTACACCCTGCTCGTGCTGGTCGCCGTCGTGACCTCGATCATGGCCGCGCCCATGCTGCGGGCGGCGATGCGCCGCACCGTACCCACCGAGCTGGAGCTGGGCCGGGAACGCGAACTGGCCGCGTGGCAGATCGAGGACACCCCCGCGGTACGCGAACGGGCGGAACCCCTGGTGGCCGGCCGCGCCGCGGATTGACGCGCACAGCGCACGACCGGCACAGCGCACGACCCGTACAGCGCACGACCCGGAAAGACGACAAGGGCCCGGTCCAAGGCGACGGACCGGGCCCCTTCGAGGAGCAGATGTGAACGCACCCAACGACGCCCACCGCACCCCCCGCCGCGTGGTGATCTCCGGCGGCGGCACCGGCATCGGCCTGGTGACGGCCGAGGACTTCGCCGCCGCCGGCGACGAGGTGATCATCATCGGACGGCGCGAGGACGTCCTGCGCGACGCCGCCGCCGCGGTGAACAAGCGCCACGACACCGACCGGGTCAGCTGGATCCGGGCGGACCTCTCCCTCCCGGCCGACACCGCCGAAGCCGCCGCGCGGATCACCGGCGACGGCCCGGTCGACGTGATCGTCACCAACGCCGGCGGGAACGTCGCCCCCGACGCGGGCGGCACCCTGGAGCAGATCGCCGACGGCTACCTGCGCAACTTCAAGGCCAACACGCTGACCGCCGTCCTGCTCACCGAGGCCCTCCTGCCCGCGATGCGCCGCCCCGGCGGACGCGTCGTCCACCTGTCCTCGATCGCCGCCGTACGCGGCCCGGGATCCTACGGCGGATCCAAGGCGGCCCTGCACGCGTACGTGTACGAACTCGCCCAGCGCGTCGGCGCCGAGGGCATCACCGTGAACGCCGTGGCCCCCGGCTACGTCGCCGACACCGAGTTCTTCGGGGAGCGCGCGACGCCCGCGTTCGTCGCCTCCCGGGTGGACGCCACCCTCACCAAGCAGGGCGGCACCCCGCAGGAGGTCTCCGCCGCCATCCGCTACCTGTGCTCGCCCGAGGCCGCGTACGTCCACGGGCAGATCCTGCATATCAACGGCGGGGCGATGCTCGGCCGTTGACGCACGACGCCACCGAAGAACGCCACTGAAGGCAGAAGTCGATGAGTGCACCAACCCCCCACGCAAGCACCGGCAACAGCACCAGCACCAGCACCGGAACGACCGGACACCGATACCGGGTCCTCGGACCCTTCGAGGTGCACACCGACGGGGAGTGGACGGGCATCGGTGCCGCCAAGCAGCGCACCCTCCTGACCCTGCTCGTACTCAACGGCAACCGGGTGGTCCCCTCCGAGCAGCTCATCTCCGAGCTGTGGGGCAACAACCCGCCCGGCAGCGCCAACCGGCTCCTCGCCGGATACGTGTGGCGGCTGCGGCGCCTGCTCGGCGACCCGCTCGGCGAACACCTGGTCACCCGGGCGCCGGGCTACCAACTGGTCGTCCGGCAGGGCGCCGTCGACATCCACGAGTACGAGTGCCACGTCCGCACCGGACGCCGCCGGATGGAGGCCCACGACCTCGGCGGAGCCGTCGAGAGCTACACCGCCGCGCTCGACCTGTGGCGCGGCAGCCCGCTCCTCGACGTACCGCTCACCCCGTCGGTCATGGCCGAGACGGCCCGTCTGGAGGAGTCCCGGCTGTCCGTCATCGAGGCACGGCTCGGCGCCCAGGTCGGGCTCGGACAGCACGAGGCCGTACTGCCCGACCTCAAGCAGATCGTGTCGCAGTACCCGCTCCGCGAACGCCTCCACGAGCACCTCATGCTGGCCCTCTACCGCACCGGCCAGCAGGCGGACTCCCTGGGCACCTACCACGACCTGCGCCATCTGCTCGTCAAGGAACTCGGCATCGAGCCCAGCAAACCGCTGCGCGACCTGCACCAGCGCATCCTCCAGGAGGACCCCGCCCTGCTCCTCCAGGCCGAGCCGGCCCCCGGTCCCGCGGTGCGGGCCGAAGGGGCGGAGCCGCCCCGGCTGCCGCCCGAACCCACCTTCCTCGTCGGCCGGGACGAGGAACTCGCCACCCTGGTGCAGCGCCTGCGCGCGGGCGAGACGCTCTGCGCGGTGCACGGCGCGGGCGGCGTCGGCAAGACCGCGCTCGCGCTGCGCGCCGGGCACCTCGTCGCCGACCGCTTCCCCGACGGCCAGGTCTACCTCGACCTCGGCGGCAGCTCGCCCCGCTCCCCGACCACCCCGCTCGGCACGCTCCACGGGCTGCTGCGCGCCCTCGGCCTGCCCGACGAGGAGATACCCGCCGACCTCGACGGAGCGGCGGCCCGCTGGCACGCCCTCGCGGCGACCCGCCGGATCCTCGTGGTGGTCGACGACGTCGTGGACGCCGACCAGGTACGGCCCCTGCTCTCGGGCAGCAGCGAGTGCGCCGTCCTCGTCGTGGGCCGGCCGGCACTGGCCGTCGCCTGCGGCATGAACCAGATCTGGCTCGGCCGGCTCAGCATCGCCGACACCGGTGAACTGCTGCACCGCTACGCCGGCTCGAACCGCGCCGGAAGCCGCGCCGCCCTGGCGGCCGTCGCCCGGATGTGCGAGTACCTTCCGCTCGCCCTGCGCATCGCCGCCGCCCGGCTCGCCCGGCGGCCCGACTGGTCCGTGGACGTCCTGGCGACCCGCCTGGCCGAGTCCAAGGACCGCCTCGACCTGCTGACCTTCGACCGGTTCAGCATGCGCGCCAGCATCTGCGCCGGAGTGCGCCTGGTCCGCCGCATCGGCACCCCGGCCGCCCTCGGGACGCTGTGCGTGCTCAGCGAGCTGGACGTGCCCGTCGTCAGCGGCGACGCCCTGGCCGGGCTGCTCGACTCGAAGGCCGAGGCCGACACGGTCGCTGAGTCGCTCATCCACGCGGGGCTCGTCGAGGCGCTGGACGGCGACCGGTACCGGGTGCCGCAACTGGTCCGGCTGTTCTGCCAGGACTGGCCGGAATCCGTCCTCGGCCCCTACCCGGCCGACTCCGGCAAGGAGATCCAGCGCCTGGTCAGCCACTACACCGGCGTCCTGAGCGCACAGCTGAAACTCGCCGACCACCGCGCGGTCCGCGAGAGCACCCTCGCCTGGTACCGCCAGGAGCTCGACCTGCTGCGGGTCCTCGTCGGCCACGACCCGACCGGCCGTCTGCTCGACCTGCTCACCGAACTGCGCGCCAGGCTCACCGGCAACCCGTCCGGCAGTCTTCCGGAGCCCGCCCGCCGGTCGGCCTGAGCCACCGGAAGAGACAAGGGTGCCCCTGCCGGAACACCGGCAGGGGCACGACTCGCTCGTAGGGGTGCGGTGCTAGCGCGACACCCGCGCGATCCACTCCTCCACCTCGTACGAACCGCGCGGCATCGCGGCGGACAGGTTCTCGTAACCGTCCTCGGTCACCAGCACGTCGTCCTCGATGCGCACACCGATGCCGCGGAACTCCTCCGGCGCGAACAGGTCGTCGGCCTTGAAGTACAGGCCCGGCTCGACCGTGAGGATCATGCCCGGCTTCAGCTCGCCGTCCATGTACTCCGAGCGCAGCAGCAGCTGGCAGTCGTGCACGTCCATGCCCAGGTGGTGGGAGGTGCCGTGGACCATCCAGCGGCGGTGCCAGCCGCCGCGCTCCGGGTCGAGGGTCTGCTCGAGCGTGACCCCCTCGGGCAGCAGCCCCCACTCGTGCAGGCGGCGGGCGATGACCCGGTTCGCGGCGGCGTGGATGTCGCTGAACCGGTTGCCGGGCTTCACCGCCTCCATGCCGGCCTGCTGCGCCTCGTGCACCGCGTCGTAGATCTTGCGCTGGACGTCGGTGAAGCGGCCGGACACCGGCAGGGTGCGGGTGATGTCGGCGGTGAACAGGGAGTCGATCTCGACGCCGGCGTCGACCAGGATGAGGTCGCCCTCCCGGACCTCGCCCGTGTTCCGCGTCCAGTGGATGGTGTTGGCGTGGTCGCCGGACGCGCAGATCGACTCGTATCCGACGCCGTTGCCCTCGTGCCGGGCGTACAGACCGAAGATGCCCTCGACCCACCGCTCGCCGCGGCCCTTGCGCACCGCCTCCGGCAGGGTGGCGATGATCGCCTCGAAGCCCTTGTGGGTGGCGGCGATCGCCTTGCGCATCTCGCCGACCTCCCACGCGTCCTTGACCAGCCGCATCCCGGAGACGTGGCGGGCCAGCTCGTCGTCGGCCTCCTCCTGCTCCGGGCCGGTCAGCGTCGACCCGGCCTGGGTGCGGGTGGCGTCGACGAGCTCGGCGAGCCGCGGGTCGGCCGACCGGACCACGCGCAGCCGGGCGGCGGCCTCGTCCTTGGCGAGGTCGTCGGCGAGCGAGTCGATGTGGCGGGCGGTCAGCCCCAGCCGCGACTCGAGGTCCGCGAGGGTCTCACGGGAGCCGACCCAGAACTCGCCGTACCGCGAGTCGGCGTAGAACTCCTCGCTGTCCCGCGGCGCCGGCGGACGGGTGTACAGGACGGCCTCGTGGCCCCCCTCGGGCCTGGGATCGAGGACCAGGACGCTGTCGGGTTCGGCGTGCGCGCCGAGCCCGGACAGGTGGGCGAAGGCCGTGTGCGGCCGGAAGGTGTAGTCGGTGTCGTTGCTGCGTACTTTCAGGCCGCCGCCGGGGAGGACGAGCCGCTCGCCGGGGAAACGCTCGGAGAGAGCCGCCCGGCGGCGGGCCGCGGGGTCGGCGACCTCGTCACGGGGCGTCGGCGGGCGGTCGTCGGTGGCCCACCCGGAGGCGATGAACTCGCGGAACTCGGCGCTCGCGGGGATACCGCGGTGGCCGGCCTTGGGTTGATTCTCGCTCGGCATGCCCAACATCCTGTCAGGCCCGTCGACTTCACGAGCACCTGACCATGAAAAATGGCGATCACAAAACCGTAGCGTCTTCCCCGGCCGGGTCGTGCCCGTCACGGCAGCGCACCATGAACGACCGCTCGAAGACGATGACGGTCTCGCCCGTCGACTTCGTGCCCGTCGTCTCCACCGTGATGATGCCCTGTCCCGGCCGGGACTTCGACAGGCGCTTGCCGAGGATCCGGCTCGTCGCGTAGAGCGTGTCGCCGACGAAGACCGGCTCCTTCAGCCGGACCCGGTCCCAGCCCAGGTTGGCCACCGCCCGCGCGGACAGCGCCTGCACGGTCATCCCGCCGATCAGGCACAGCGTGATGCCGCTGTTGACCAGGACCTTCCCGTACTCGGCGCCGGCCCCGTAGTGCTGGTCGAAGTGCAGCGGGTGCTGGTTCATCGTGAGCAGGGTCAGCCAGGTGTTGTCGGCCTCGGACAGGGTGCGGCCCGGCCAGTGCCGGATCACCATGCCGGGCTCGAAGTCCTCGTAGTCCCCGCCGTGTTCCTCGACGTACTCGTGGTCATTGACGCGGCGCAGGGTCATGCGGTGTCACTCCGGTGATGTGGGTGAAGGGCTCCCGGCGCGCGGGGCGCGCGCCGGGAGGGAGAGGCGGGGGCGATGCGGGACACGGGCGGCGGCACGCCGTCAGACGGCCACCGTCACGTTGTCGGAACTGCTCGTGTGCCCCCGGACGCTGACGATCCCGGCGGAACCGTCGCCGAAGAAGCGGCAGAACAGCCCGGCCGGGCGGCCGCCGAACAGCAGCGGGCCGAGCACCGGGGCGACATCCGCCTCGTACGGCTCGTCGCGGTCGTCGGCGATCAGCGCCACCCGGCAGGTCTGCGGCGCCACGAACTCCTGCACGATGCTCGTGCCGCAGGCGACGGCTTCGCCGACGGCGGACTCCCAGCCGGCCTGCTCGACCTCACGGCCGATGACCACCTGCTTGCCGCTCTCGCCGAGGCCGGCCTTGAGCACCAGCAGCTCCCGGTTCTCCAGGACGAACGGCAGCAGATCGACCGTCCGGCCCTCGCGCTCGGTCTTCCGCTCCGCGAGGACCCGCGTCCACGGCAGATACCGGTCGACGAGAGCGCGCTCGGCCGCCGTCATCCAGGGCCGCCCCTCCGAGAGCAGCCCCATGGTGACCTTGCTGTGCATGAAGGTCGACGTCTGGGTGCCCACCAGCAGACAGCCGTTGTCCAGGGCGTCCTGGACCGGCGCGGTGTCGAGACCGACCTCCAGCCAGTCCGGGATGGTGAAGTTCCGCAGCCCGATCCCGTGGCGCAGGTGCGGGGCGCAGTCCCACGCCTCGTGCAGCTCCTCCGGCTCGAAGAAGCGCGCGGTCAGCCCGTGGCTGTTGTAGTGGTCGGCCTCCATCTCGAAGTACCGCCGCTCCACGCCGTTCACCCGGGCGCTGCCGACGACGGCCACCCGCGGCGCCACCCCCCGCTCCGCGGCGAGCGACCGGAACATCCCGGCGCGCACGGCGAAGGGGCTGTGCGAGCCGAACGGCGTGCGGCCGTCCGCGTCGGCGTGCAGCCTGCGCCACACCGAGAGCCGGCTCTGCGTCTCGACGACGCCGCCGAGCGCGCCACTGACGTTGAACTCCAGGAACCGCGGCCCGTCGGGTCCGATGACCAGGTCGGGCCGGACCACGCAGTCGGCGTACCGCTCCTCGGTGAACGGGTCGGCCAGCCAGAGCCGGTCCTCGGTGCCGGGCATGCGGTAGGCCGCCAGCCGGTCGGCCGTGGTGGGTCCGGTCTCCAGGGCGGTACGGCGCAGCAGTTCGGTCAGCGCGAGGGCCGCCCGGAACACCTCGGCGTAGGACGCGCGCGGGATCGCCATCGGTGCCGCCGGCAGCAGCCGCTGGTACGGCCAGCCGGTGTCCCGGAGCTCGTGCCGCAGCATCCGCCGGATCGTCTCCGCCGGCGCGGCGGGCCTCAGCCGGTGCCGGCCGAACCACGGGTGCCCCACGTCGGCGTCCTCGACGAGGCCCAGGTCCTTATACGTGTCCATCCGCCACCCCTTCGAACAGCGCCACCGCGGCGGCGGTGTCCTCGATGGCCATCCCGACCGTGCGCAGCACCGACGTCCGGCCCACGACGTCGGCCGTACCTCCCACCACCGAGCCCAGCTCGTACAGGTCGTCGGCCGTGATCAGGCCGCCGGCCAGCGCGGCCCGGACCTCACCCGCGCCGTCAAGGGCCGCGGCCAGCTCCTCGACGATCGTCACGGCCCCGGCGAGCAGGGCCGGTTCGACCTCGATCGCGTCCGGGTGCGTGCCGCCGATCACGTTCACGTGCGCCCCGGCGGCCACCCAGTCCGCCTCCACCACGGGCGTCGCGTCGTCGGTCGAGGTGGCCGTGCAGATGATCGCCGCGTCGGCGACGGCGTCCTTCACGGTGTCGCAGACCGTCACGCGGACGGGCCGCGACGCCGTCTCCCGTACCCGGTCGGCGAGTTGCTCGGCGCGGGCGCGGGTGCGCGAGTGGATCCGGACGCCGCGGATCGGGCGTACCGCCGTCACCGCCCGGATCAGGGCCTCCGCCTGCACTCCCGCGCCGATCACCGCGAGGTCGTCGGCGTCCTCGGCGGTGCACCGACGGGTCGCGAGCGCGGCGACCGCGCCGGTGCGGACGGCGGTGAGCTCGGCGCCGTCGAGCAGGGCGGTGATCCGCCCGGTCGCCAGGTCCGTGAGCGCGACGATCCCGTGGATCAGCGGCAGCCCGCGGTCCGGGTTGTCGGGGGTCAGCGTCGTGACCTTGACGCTGCCCACGCCGCGCTGCTCCCAGACGGCTGGGCTGACCAGGAGCACCCGCTGGTCGCCGTGCTCGACGACGGTACGGGCGGGGGAGCGGGTCCGGCCGCCGGCGAGGTCCGTGAACATCTCGCCGAGCGTGTCGATCACCCGGGTCATGCGCCGGACCCCGGCCATGTCGGCGGCGCCGACCATCAGCGGTGCGGTCATGCGGCGCCGCCCGTTCCGCCGTGGCCGTCGCCCTCGCCGCCGAAGCGGCTCGCCCAGGCGTCCTCGCGCGCCACGGTGTCACGGGACCGGCGGGCGAAGGGCGGGCCGACCATGTTGCCGTCGACCACGGCGATCCCGCCGTCGGCCGCCGCCACCGCCTCCGCGACCCGCCGGGCCAGCGCCAGCTCGTCCGGGCGGGGCCCCAGGATCCGGTTGATCACGTCGAGTTCGGCCGGGTGCACGGTCACCTTGCCGTGGAAGCCGAGGCCCTTGACCCGGGTGGTCTCCTCCGCGAGGACCTCCGGCTCGGCGAGCCGGAAGTTGGCGGTGTCGATGCACGCCGTCCCGTACCGGGCACAGGCCATGGCCATCGCCTGGCGGGCGGCCAGCATGGCCTCCCAGGTGATCTCGACGCCCAGCGTGGCGGCCAGGTCGGCCGAGCCGAGCACCAGACCGTCGGCCGCGCGCGCGATCTCGTCGACGGCGGTGACCGACTCGACCGTCTCCACCGTCACGTAGATCTCCGGATGCGCCCCGCCGGACGCCAGCATGCGCCGCAGCAGGTCGATCTCGGCGCCCGAGGTCACCATCGTCATCACGACGATGCCGGGCTTCACCGGGCTCTCGGCCAGCATCAGCACGTCGTGCACCGCGGCCATGCCGCCGAGCTCGTTGATGCGCACGCCGACGTTGGCCGGCCGCGGCGCCTTCTCCAGCGCGGCCCGGCAGACCGTGCGGGCGGCCGGCTTCTCGGCCGGCGGTACGGAGTCCTCCAGATCGATCAGGTGGACGTCCGCCTCGTACGACCAGGCCTTCGTCACCCGGTCGAGGGAGAGCGCGGGCGTGTAGAGGATGCTGCGCGGGATCGCCCGTGCCGGGCCGGTCACCGGGCCACCGACTCGGGCGCCGACGCCGCCGGGCGCGCCCCGGCCTCGATCAGCGCGGCGGCGAGCCGCTTGATCTGCTCCTCGGTCTGGCCCGCCCGCAGCATCACGCGCAGTCCGGCCGTGCCGCGGGCGACGATCGGGAAGAACACCGGCGAGGTGTAGAAGCCGGCCGCGAAGACCTGCTTGGCGGCGTCGACGACGGTCTCGTCGCTCATCGGCACCACGCGGATCGGGTACGTGCTCGCCGCCTGCTCGGTCGTGACCAGCGAGTCGAACAGCGCGATGTTGGAGCGCAGGCGCCCCTGCAGCTGCGTGAGTTCGTCGGTGCGGTGGATCTCGGCCGAGGCGATCGCCGCGCCGACGGCGGCGGCGTTCATCTTCTGCGAGTAGCCCAGCGGGCCCGCGAAGCGCTCGATCAGGCGCCGCGTCTCCTGCGGGTAGCCGTCGAGCAGGATCGCCGTGCCACCGGCTCCGAAGCCCTTGCTGAGCGTCGCCACGGTGATGGTGCGCTCGTCGAGGACGGGGGAGTGCGAGCGGACATAGCCGATGCCGCGCTCGCCGTACGCGGACAGCGAGTGCGAGTCGTCGTAGAAGACCATCATGTTGTACTTGTCCTGCAGTTCGGCCAGTTCGGCGACGGGCGCGTAGCCGCCGAGGCTGTCCGAGCCGTCGACCACGTAGCAGACGCGCTCGTAGGTGCGGCACATGTCCTCGAGGAAGTCGAGGTCGTGGTGGCGGCAGGTGACCACCTCGGTCTCGTCGGCGCAGCTCGGCTTGGCGTTGGCCATCGAGACATGGGCGTTCTTGTCGAAGACCATCAGCGGCCGGGTGCCGTTGCCGAGGTGGCCCGACGCGATGATCGGGAGCAGGCCGGTGCTGGCGGCGGCGGTGGATATGGCGCTGATCACCATCGCGCCGAACAGCTCCCCGAGCGACTCCTCCAGTTCGAGCAGCACCGGGGTCTGGACGCGGGTGCGCGGGATGCAGTGGTCGAGCACGCCGAAGCGGCGCAGCGAGTTCACGGCGCCGTCGATGACCTTGGGGTGGGTGTCCAGGTCCAGATAGGAGCAGACGGTGAAGTTGACGAACTCGTGCCCGTCGGGCATGTGGAACACGCCGTCCTCGAGGTCGCCGACGATGCCGGCGACCCCGTGCTCGTAGGACATGTTCCAGAACTCGTTGCCGATCCCGATAAGCCGGTCGTTGTTGCGGTACTTGTGCGTGGGGGTGATGGTCTTGCGCTCGCTCATCAGGAGTTCACCTCGGTGGGACGGTAGCTGTAGACGCCCTTCAATCTCCGGTAGGCGTACGTGTACAGCGCGACGCCGAGCACGTGCGGCCTGCGGAGGATCTTCTTCGACTTGAGCCAGAAGTTGACGTTGATGTTCATCTCGTCCAGCGACTCGGCCTGGTGCCACCAGCCGAGCGGCAGGTAGAGCATGTGGCCGGGTTCGAGGACGAAGTCACGGCGCTGGGCGAGCTTGGCCGCCAGCCTCGGGTAGCGCTTCAGGTCGGCGTCGTCGAGGTCGAACACCTTCGACTTGTCGCCGAACCCGCGCAGCACCGAGCGCGGGTAGTAGTCCCGCACGCCGGGCGGCGCGATGATGAAGCGCTTGCGGCCCTCCAGGGCGATGTTGAAGTTCTCGAACTCGTCGAAGTGGTTCTTCGTGAACACACCGCGGTGGCTGATCCACAGGTTGGCCGCGTACAGGCTGTCGCCGTAGCCGAAGAACTCCTCGGCGTCGAAGCCGATGACGGCGTTGACGTCGGCGGGGCTGCTGCGGATGTTCGACACCACGCGGTGCCAGGTGTCGGAGCTGTTCAGGAGCCGCTCGTCGGCGAAGAACTCGCGGAGCCTGATGTCCCGCGTCTCCCAGCGCCCCGGGTGGTTCTTGTCGCCCGGCTCGGTGAACAGGGTGACGGTCATCTCGGCGAGCCGGGCGGCCACTTCGTCGCGGCCGAGCCCCTGCACGCTCTTCGGCAGCTCGATCACCACCGGTCGGTCGGCCTTGTACAGCCCCTGCGGGCCGACGGCCAGGAATTCGTCGAACGACATGCGGGCGACCTCCACACCCGCCGACCCGTTCGACCCGGTCACAGCGTCCGGAACTGCCATGTCGTCTGTCCTCCCTTCGGAAAAGCCTTGGCCCCTGGAATGGGCCGGATCGGGTGCCCTCAGGCGGTCGCGCCGCGGCCGCTCAGCTCCGCCACGACGTCGACGATCAGGTCCTCCTGGCCGGCGATGGCCTGCCGCCGGCCGAGCTCGAAGAAGACGTCGCGCGGGTCCACACCGGCGGCCGCGGAGAGTTCCACGACCCGGTGCTTGAAACCGGAGAACACCCCGGCCAGGCCGCTGACGATGCTCATCGACGCGGTCACCGGCGGCGCCGGCATGAGCTCGCGCTCGGCGAGGTCGGCCGCGTCGAGCAGCCCGTACAGGTCGATGCCCGTCGCGAACCCGCTCCGCTCCAGGACCGGGACGAGCACCTCCAGCTGGGTGTTGCCCGCCCCGGCGCCGAAGCCACGGGCGCAGCCGTCGATGACCGTGGCGCCGGCGTCGGCGGCGGCCACCGAGTTGGCGACGGCCATGCCGAGGTTGTTGTGCCCGTGGAAGATCACCGGGACCGTGCCGACGGCCTTGACGATCGCGCCGATCCGCGCGGTGACGTCCGCCGGCAGGAAGTGCCCCGCGGAGTCCATGATCCCCACGCCCTGCGCCCCGTACCCGACGGCCCGCGCGGCCTCCTCGGCCAGCTCGTCCGGGGTGGCCATGTGGCTCATCATCAGCACGCAGTGGGCCTCGGCGCCGGCCTCCCGCAGGAAGCCCAGGTGGCGCTCGGCCAGCGACGTCTCGGTGGCGTGCACGCCGATCCGGACGACGTCGGCGCCGTGCGCGATCGCCTTCCGCAGATCGTCCGAGGTGCCCCAGCCGGGCAGCATGAAGACGCCCATCCGGCTGTTGCGCAGCGCCTCCCGGACGGTCGACAGCATCTCGTCGTCGCTCGCCGCGGCCAGGCCGACCTGCAGCGACGAGGCACCGAGGCCGTTGCCGTGGCCGACCTCCACCACCGGGATCCGCGCCGCGTCCGCCGCCTCCGCGTAGCGCCGGATGGCCGCCACCCCGAGCTGGTGCCGGACCGCGTGCTGGCCGTCGCGGAGCGTCGGGTCGTGGATCAGCACCTGCCTCATCGCGCCACCCCCGTGCGGGCCGCCCGGCCGAGCCGGGCCGCGTGCTGCTCGGCGACCATGACGGCCGCGGAGTTGATGATGTCGAGGTTCCCGGCGTACGGCGGAAGGACGTCGCTGTGCGCCGTCACCTGGACGGTGATGGTGACCCGGTCGTCGACCGCGGTGCAGGCGGTGACCTCGTAGCCGGGGGCGAAGGAACGTACCTGCTCGGCCACCCGGTCGACGACCGCACGCACCGCCGCCGGGTCGGCGCCGGGTATGAGGGCGTGGACGGCCGTGCGGAAGGTCGCCGGCGGCACCGCGGGACTGATGTTGAGGATCGCCTTGACGTCGGTGACGCCGGAGAACGCCGTCACGGCGTGGCCGGTGGTGGCCACGTACTCGTCGAGGTTCAGCCTGGTCGCGCGGCCCGCGACGTCACTGGCCACGGTGGAGACGACCTCGACGTACGAGACCGGGAACGCGGCCGCGAGCGCGTGCACGACCGGTACGGAGGCCTGGCCGCCGCAGCTGATCAGGTTGACGTTGCGCCCGGTCGGCGCCGACACCCCCGTCACGGTCGGCGCCACCATCTCCCCGACCTTGCTGGGCGTCAGGTCGATCACCAGCGTCCCGAGCGGTTCGAGCAGCGGCCAGTGGTCGCGGTGGGACGCGGCGCTGGTGGCGTCGAAGACGACGTCGAAGGGGCGCGCGGGCGCCAGCACGGCCTCGATGCCGGCGGCGCTGGTGGGGTAGCCGAGGCGCTCGGCGTATCGCAGGCCCGCCGACTCAGGGTTGCGCCCGGCCACCAGCCGGAGGTCGAGGGCGGCGGACCGGTCGATCTTGCTGACCAGGTCCCGGCCGATCGCCCCGGTACCGATGACGGCGACCGTCACCGGTTCGGCTACCTCAGGAGGCGCGTTCGTCAGGCCCATGGGCGTTGTCCTCACCGTTCGATGTGCGTGCGGCTGCTTGTGGCAGCCCTGACTGCAGGCACGGGGGAGCCGACGCCGGGCCGCGGGTCGCGAAGATGGCGCGAACCAGACGTCTTCACACAGTTTTCGAAAGCCCCGTCGATGACATGCCCCCCACGCAGACACCGCTCCGGCTGCCGTTTCAGCAGCCAGCGGCCGCGAACATACCAGAAGAGCGTTTGACTCAAACCCCCCTTACTTGAATGGAGTTCGAACGTGTTGCGGCTGGGATTCACAGGTGACAGGCTTGATCAACAAAGCGGATCTTTTCCTCGACGTGGCCCTCGGCGCCGGACTATCCTCGGCGAGCCCGTGTGCCTGCCGTGGCCGTACGGCGGACCGATGAGGGGGAGACCATGAACTGCCGGCTGCGCCGCCCCGCGGTGTCATGAGCGCGTCGACGACCGACACGACCGAGACGACCGGTCCCGAACGCCCGCGGCTGGGAGGCGACTTCTCCCGGCTGTGGTGGTCCGCCGCCGTGTCCTCGCTGGGCGACGGCGCGACGATCGCCGCCGCGCCGCTGCTGGCCGCCCGGCTGACCGACGACCCGCGCCTGATCGGTGCGGCCTCGGTCGCCTTCACCGCGCCGTTCATCCTCTTCGGCATCCCGGCCGGACTCCTCGTCGACCGCGTCGACATCCGCCGGATGATGGTGCGCGTCGACTTCACCCGGGCCTGCCTGCTCGCCCTGCTGGCCGCCGGGATCCTCGGCGGCTGGGGCGGACTGCCGCTGCTCTACGTGGTCATGTTCCTGCTCGGCACCGGCGAGGTCCTCTGCCGCAACGCCGCCCAGGTGCTCGTCCCCTTCATCGCCCCGCAGGCCGGGCTGGCCACCGCCAACGCCCGTGTCATGGCCGCGCAGGAGGCCGGCACCGGCTTCGTCGGCCCGCTCGTCGGCGCGCTGCTCTTCGGCGTGGCGATGGCCCTGCCCTTCGCCACGGACGCCGCCACCTTCCTCTGCTCCGCCGTCCTGGTCAGCCGCATCCGCCGCACCAAGCCGGTCGACGCCAAACCGGCGGCCGACGGCGTGCTGTCGGAGATGCTGGCCGGCGCCAAGTGGCTCTACTCGCACCACCTGCTGCGCAGCCTCGCCCTGATCTCCTGCCTGATCAACATGGCCGGGAACGCGATGCTCGCCGTGCTCGTCGTGCACAGCGAGCGGGTGCTGCACCTGAGCCCGTTCGGCTACGGCATCATGCTCGCCTGCCAGGCCGTCGGAGCCGTCCTGGCCTCGCGCTTCGCCCCGGCCCTCGCCGAACGCCTCGGCCGGGAAGGGGCGTTGTTCGCCACCGCCGTCCTGATCGCCACCAGCGAGACGGTGCTGGCCACCGTGCCCTCGGCGTACGCCGTCGGCGCGGCCCTCGCGATCTTCGCGTGCGGCACCGTGACCTGGAACGTCGTCGTGGTCGTCCTGCGCCAGACCCTGGTGCCGCAGCACCTGCTCGGCCGGGCCAACAGCGTGTACCGCCTCGTCGCCTGGGGCGGACTGCCCATCGGCGCGGCCGTCGGCGGCATCGTCGCCGCCGCGGTCGGCACCCGCGCCGTGTTCGGCGCCGGCGCGGTCGCCATGGCGGTCGTCGCGGTGGCCCTCCTCGCGGGCGCCCGCCGCCACTGGATCACCCGCGCCGAGCAGCGCGCCGAGACGGACTGAGGCGGAGCGGCCGCCCGGCACGCCGGGACCCGCGGCCGCCTCCGGAAAGGACCAGCGATGACGACCACGAGCCCGCCCGAGCCGCCCAGATCGCGACTCGGCCACGCGTACGGGGAGCAGTTCGCGCGGCACGCGTCGACGGTCCACCCCACCGCCGCCGCCCGGGACTCCGCCACGCTCACCCTCGCGTACCAGGACCGGTTCCTGAACGGCCCCGCCTTCCTCGGCGAGACCGAGCGCAGCACCGTCGTACGGGACCTCCACACCGTCTACGGGCTGCTGCGCTCCCTGCCGGAGCGGGTCTTCGGCGGCAGCATCACCGCCCTGGCGGAGGCGGTCGGCCTGGACCCGCTGCAGACCGCGCTGATCACGCGCAGCGCCCGGACCGGCTCGCTCCACCCGCTGGGCCGGGCCGACCTCTACCACGACGGCACCGGCTTCAAGCTCCTCGAGTTCAACATCACCAGCGCGCTCGGCGGCTTCGAGAACGCCGACATCAACCGCGCGATGCTCGCGTACCCGCCGCTCGCGGAGTTCGTACGGCGGCACCGGCTCCGCTACCGGGACACGATCGCCTGCATGGTGCGGACCCTGCGCGCCGAGTGCGCCGCCCACATCCCGGCCGGCCGGCCGCCCGTCGTCGCGGTGGTGGACACTCCGGAGAACTTCGCCGTCGTCGGGCCCCGGCTGCGGGTGCTCGCCGCGAAGCTGGCCGACCACGGAGTCGACGCGGTCGCCTGCGACCTCGCCGAGTTCACGTACCCGAACGGCCGCCCCACGGTCGCGGGCCGCGCCGTCGACGTCGTCTTCCGCTACTTCCTTCCCGAAGACCTCTCCGACCCCGCGGCGGCGGCCCTGCTGGAGCCGCTCCTCACCGCGACGGAGCAGGGCAGCGTCGGCCTGTTCAGCCGGCTGGACGCCGAGCTGTACGGCAACAAGGGCACGCTGGCGATGCTCTCCGACGACCGGCACCGCGCCCTCGTCGACGCCGCCGAACTCGCCTGCATAGACCGCCTCCTGCCCTGGACCCGTTACGTCCGCCCCCACGCCACCGACCCCGCCGGCTCACGGATCGACCTCCTCGCCCACGCCGTGGCCCACCAGGAAGAGCTGATCCTCAAGCCGACCCTGCTGCACGGCGGCCACGGCATCACCGTCGGCTGGCAGGTCGACCCGGCCGAATGGAAACACCGGCTCACCGAGGCCATGAACGGCCCGTACGTCGTCCAGCGCCGCGTCCGCCCCGTCGCCGAACCGTTCCCGGACGGCACCGGCGGCGTCCGGGAACTCTTCCTCAACTGGGGCATCTACGTGGGCGCCCCCGACGCCGCCGGCGGCGCCCATGACGACGACTTCGGCGACGACTACGACCACGGCGACGGTTACGGTGGAGGCTTCGTACGGGCCAGCGCCGACCCGGCGGTGGGCGTGGTCAGCATGGGCAGCGGCGCCACGGTGGGCTGCGTCTTCGACGGCGGCGAGGGCGGCGACGGCTGACGTCAGCGTGTTGTGCCCTCGGCGTTCCTGAAGGGGAGCAGCGGCCACCTGTTCGACAGGCGCATGGCCGACCTCGGTGACCGCGAGATCCCTCGACCCCGCGGCCACGCCGATCAGGGGCTCCCCCGCCGACCTGATGGCCGCCCGCAGCGGCCGCCCCCTGCTGAACGGAGAACGGCTCCGGGTCCGCGAGGCGGCCCTGGCCTGGCGCAACGGCCTGGGCGTGCTCCTCGCCGGCCTCATCGGCTTCGGTCTACTCAAAGGGTCGTACGGACGTCGGCTCGCCGGTACCGCCGTACGGAGCCCTGGTCGGCACCCTGCTGCCCGGCGCGCTGTGCGGCGCCGCCGGCAGCCTCCTGCTGCTGCGTGCCGCCCGCGGCCGCCCCGCCGCCTCCCCCTGCCCGCCCTCGTCCCGGGCACCCTGCCCGCCGGCCCGGTCACCGCCGCCCACGCCGAGGCCCTGCGTGCGGGCCCGCGCCCTGTCCCGCGGGGTCCGGGCCACCGTGTGCTGCGCCGTGCTGCTGACCGCCGCCGTCGCGCTTCCCTGGTACGGCCCGGCCAAGGACGGCTCCCGCCACCCGCACCCCGGCCGGCACCACCTGTGGCGAAGCGCAGCACACGGCCCGCGGGCGGCTCCTGCCGAGGACCGATACCGGCGACACGACGGTCGACCTGTCGACCGCCACAGCGGTACGGGTGGTCGCCTACGGCGCCGCACCGCCCGGGTGCCCCGTGACCATAAGCCGTCGGGAAGCCGACAGAGCTGAGCGGTGATGCGCTAACCTCACGGTTCACCGCGAGACCGGATGCGACCCGAAACGGGCGCCGGGGAGAGACAGTTGACGCAGTTCGAAGACCAGGTTCCCTTCGTGGTCCGACTGGACGGCGATGACCGCCAGGCGCTCTTCCGCAGCGGAAGTCCCCTGGCCTTCCCGGCGAGACAGGTCCTGCTCCGCGAGCACGAACCATCGACTCACGTCCTGGTGATCCTCTCCGGCTGGGCCAAGGTGACCTCGGCCGCGCCCAATGGGTACGAGGCGCTCCTCGCGCTCCGGGGTCCCGGGGACATCGTCGGCGAGCAGGCCCTGCTCAGCGGTCGGCCGCGCGGGGCGACCGTCACCGCGCTCGAACGGGTCGAGGCGCTTGCCGTCGACGCCGACCGGTTCGGCACCCTGATCGACGAACGTCCCGACATCGCACGCAAGTTGCTGGCCCTGACCGCCGACCGCACCCGTGACAGTGACCGCCGTCGCGTGCAGTTCGCCTCCCTCACGGTGCAAGAGCGACTCGCGCTGCTTCTGCTCGAACTGATCCGTACGCACGGCGAGGAGTCGGATGACGGCGTGCAGCTCACGGCCGGGCTCACCCAGAGCGAGCTCGCGGGCTCGGTCGGCGCCTCGCGCGAGGCGGTCGCGCGGCTCCTCAAGCAGCTGCGGGAGCGTGGCATCGTACGGACCGGACGGCGCGGACTCGTCGTCGTACGACCTGACGTACTAAGGAAGATGGCGCGTTCCGGAAATGGCTGAGCGTCGCTGCCGGAGTCGCTCCCAAGGGCCCGCTTCTGTGCACGTGGTCACATTCCGAGTGTGCTAGGTTCCGTCGCCCCGAACCCCCTGTCCCTGGCATCTTCGGGATGTCCAGAAGGCCCCGAGGGGCCATGTCACCAGCGGAAGGCGGCCATGCGCGAGCCTGTCAACCGGACCATCCTGCTCCTCGACATCGAGCGGTTCAGCCGTCGCGACGACGTGGTGGGGGCCGTCCTGCGGCGGACCCTGAACAAGATCGTGGACCAGACGCTCGAGACTGCCGGCGTCGAGGCCACCCAGCAATACCGCGAGGACCGCGGCGACGGCCTGATCGTGCTGCTCAGCGGGGACGTGGCGAAGACCCGGCTGCTGCGGTCGCTGCTCACCACCACCCCCGAACTGCTCCACGAGCACAACCTCCTGGCCTCGGACAGTGCCCAGATGCGGCTGAGGATCGTCCTGGCCGTCGGCGAGGTGGCCCACGACCCGCACGCCGGGACCACCGGGGGCGTCGTCGGGCACGACCTCACACAGGCCTGCCGGCTGCTCGACGCGGACGTGCTGCGGTCGGCCCTCGCCGCGCGCCGGGACGAGCACTGCGTCCTCGCGGTGAGCACACCGGTGTACGAGGGCGTGGTCCGGCACGGCCACCGGGGGGTACGACCGGAGCTCTTCCGGCGGACGGACGTCACGGTGAAGGACGGTGTGCTCTCCGCCTGGATCCACCAGGGTGCCGCACCGGACCGGACTCCGGGCGCCGCCGCCGACACACCGGCCGCAGAACCACCGGCCTCCGCTGCTTCACCTGGCCGCGAGCCGAGCGAGGGCCTGGCGTCCGTGCCGGCCCAGGACCGGACTTCCCCTCCGGCTTCCACCCCTGTTACCGCCTCCGCTCCGCAGGAGCGTCCCGCCGGAGCCGTCTTCCACTTCCACGGAGCGCCGGTGATCCACGGCTCCCTCGTCGGTGGCGACCAGCACGGGGTCAGTGGCGGCGAGGTCACCGGCGACGTCGTCCTCGGTGGCACCCGGACCGCGGACGGCACCACGGACAGGGGCAGGTCGTGAACGTCTCCCAGGACCAGCAGGCGGGCCCGGACGGTCAGGGCCCGCAGCCGGAGCAGGCCGGAGCGGCGCCGGAAGCGACCGACGAAACGGCCACCGGGGCCGCGGAGTTACCGGACGCCGAGGAGGAGACGGAACACGCCTGGGACTCGCGCCGCGACCTCTACCGGCACAGCCCCGGCATCATGCTCGGCCACTCCGCCCGCATCGGCGGCTCCCTCGTCGGCGGCGACCAGCATGGCGTCAGCGGTGGCCATGTCACCGGCGACGTCATCCTCGGCGGCAAGGTGGAATACCACCTGGGCGCCGACACCGAGGAGCGGTCCGGAGAGATCCCCGTCTCGGAAGTCGAAGCACTCGCACGGAACTTCGTCTATCCGGGCGCCCCACAGCAGGACGGCGACGAGGCCGAAACCGGCACTGGCACCGGCCGCAACGACTCCCACAGCGCCGACGTCAGCGCCGGCATCGGCACGGCGGTGCCGTTCGGCGGCCCGGACCTGGACGAACCGTGGGAGCCCGGCAGTCCGTTCGCCCTCGCTCTCGCCGGCCTCCGGGAGCACCGCGTGGCGGTTCTCTCCGGACCGGCCACCACCGGCCGCCGGGCGGCCGCCCTCATGCTGCTCCGTGCGGTCGGAACACGCTCCTACCGGGCCCTCGACCCCGCGCTCTCGCCCGGCCGGCTCACCGGCGAACTGCGCGAAGGCTGCGGACACATCGTCGCCGACTACGCCACCAGCGCCGAACGGCCCCTGCAGGAGCACCACATCCGCGCCCTCAGCGAGCGACTGCACGCCACCGGAAGCCACCTCGTCCTCGTCGTCGGACCCCACCCCGTCGTCCACGGTGGTGTGGCCCCTGTCCCTTGGCGGTCCCCGGCGCCTGCCGCACTGCTCGCCGGGCACCTCGCGAACAGGAACCTGGGCGGGCGCCGTGTGGACGAGCTGCTTGCCCTCGACGAGGTCCAGGCCGTCCTCGCCCACCACCGGCCGGTCGCCGACACTGCCCGCTTCGCCGACCGTGTCGCCGGCCACGCCCTAGGCACGGTGTCCCTTTCCGAGCTCGGCGCGTTCGGCCACTACGCCGCCGAGCGGCAGGTCCGCGAGTGGTTCGACAGCGGGGACCACACCCTCCACGACAAGGCGTTCCTCATCGCCCTCGCCACCTTCGACGAGGCCCCCTACCCCCTCACCGCCGAGCTGAGCGATGTCCTGTTCGGCCTGCTCCAGCGCATCGAGAACCCCGGAGAGCCAGCCAGGATCCCCGTCTTCGGCACCTCCAGCGCACTGCGGGTCGAGCAAGCGCTCGCCGACCGCTACCAGGAGCCGGAAGAGACCGAATGGGGTCCTGTGCTCCAGACCAAGGTGCAGTTCCGGGACCGGCTCACCGCCATCACCCTGCTGCGCGAGGTCTGGACCGGCCATCCGTCCGCCCGGCCCGCACTCATCGCCTGGCTGCGGCGCCTGGCCGACGACCCCCGGCCCGTCGTCCGCACCCGCGCCGCCGCCACCGCGGCCGTCATGGCCGAGGCCGACCTGCCGTCGGCCATGGCCCTGCTCATCGGATCCTGGGCCGCCGACCGCCGGCTGCGCGCCCGGCTCGCCGCTGCCAACGCGCTGGCCCTGGCGCACCACCTGGGTGCCCCGCACGTCTCCCGCATCCTCGCGGAGTGGTGCGTCGCACCGGACCACCGGCTGCGCTGGACCGCCGCCCGCGGTTACGCCCTGGTCGGCGACGCGTTCCCGCAGGAGGCGCTCGCCGCGCTCACCGACGCCGTGCGCGGCATGGAGAGCCGGGGCGGCCCCGTTCGCGGCTGGACGGGCGAGCGCGATGACCTCGCCCAGTCCGCCGCGGCCCTGCTGCTCGCCGCGGGACAGGAGGCAGCCGCACGCGACGACTGGAAAACCGCCGCCGGCCTCTGGGATGCCCTTCCCGGACTTGCCCGCGGCACCACCCGGGACTTCGTGCTGCGCGCCACGGTCCACGCCTGCGGTCCCACGGACGGGCCCGCGGGAACGGGACGCCCGTTGCTGCTCGATCTGTTCGCGCGCGCCGATCCGCGGCCGGGCACGGACGGAGCGGTGCTGCGGCACGCCTTGGCGGCTCTGTGGCGCGGCGTGCTCAACGACCCCATGGCCTCGGCATCGGGACTGCAGGCCCTGCGCCAGTGGGTCCGGGCCGCCGAGCACGACGGGGGAGCCGAGACAGCACTCGCCGAGCTCCTGCCCATGCTCGCCGTCTCCACCGAGGACCACCGGCGTCTCGCCTACCTCCTGGAGAACCTGCGCGGCGAGGACGACTCCACGCCGCCCGCCGTGGCCTCCCGGCTGCGCTCGCTGGTGGCCGCGCCGTCCTCGGACGCGCGTACCACCGCCGCCACGTTCCGGTGAACCCCTCGGCGTGCGCCTACCGGGTCACGCCGTTCGAACCGTCCTTTAAGGAGCAGCGTCACCATGATGAGCCAGCCGCCCCAATGGCAGCAGGACGCCAACCGCCATTCGGTCCTCGTCGACCCTGTGGTGACGATCCAGGAACTGTCCCGCTTCAAGCCGCTGCGCGCCACCCGCATCGACCACGCCCTCGTGTTCACCACGGCCCAGGGCGGCCTCGACACCTATCTCCCACCGCGCCGGCCGAGCCGGACCGAACTCGCCACCAGGCGCTGGACCAGTGTGTACGAGGTGGACATGGGCCGGCACGAGGCCGCCGCCCAGCTGGCGCTCACCAGCCAGAACGACGCCTTCCTCTTCGAGGTCGCGCTGAGCTGCACCTGGCAGGTCCTCGATCCGTCCGCCTTCGTCGCGAGTGGCGAACGGAACGTGCCGGCCATGGTGCAGCGTCTCGTCGAGGACGTCGTACGGCCCGTGCTCCGTGGCTACGGGATGGAGGAGAGCGCGGCGGCCGAACTCCACGCCCGCAAGGCGCTCGAATCCGCCGGGCCGCTGGGGGTGCGGGCCGGGCTCGACGTCCAGTGGGGCCTGCAGATCCGGCGCGACGAGGCAGCACTGGAACACGAGCGTCGGCTGCGTGACATCGCCTTCGCGCGCCAGCAGCTCGAACCCCAGCACGCACTGCTCATGAGGGAGGACGAGCTGGCCACGGAGCGTGCTCTCGTCCAAGGGCAGCAGCACCACCGCATCGAGGCCCAACAGCAGGAGCTCGGCCATGAGCGCACGCTCGCCCGCGGCCGACAGGAGCTCGAGCTGCAGGAGCTCGAGGCGAAGAAGATCGAGTACTACGCCTACTACCTCGAGCGGGGCGGCCCCGCCGCCATGGCCTTCCAGCTCGCCCGGCATCCCGAGGACGCCCGGATCGTGATGGAGAACCTGCGCCAGGATCAGCTGCTCGCCATGCAGAACCAGCTCGCGGTCGCCCTCCAGGCGCTCGGTGGCGGCCCCGGCGGCCTGGAGGAGCACCAGCTGGACGAGCCGCGACGACTCGCCGCCCATGTCATCAAGGAGGTCCTGAGCACGAAGCTCTCCCAGGGGCCCGCGCAACCGCTGCCAGCCGTCGCGGGGCCCGTGTCCCAGGACCGCGCGGAGGGCCACGAGACGGTGGCGTACGAAGGAGGCATGCCGCCGAAGCCCGGGCATGCGCCCGGCACCGGCACCCGCACCGGTGCTGACACCGGAGTCGGCGGCGCACCCGCGGACGCGTCTCCGCCCGCGTCGGAGGACGGCCCCGTCTTCGGCTACCCGTCGCCTCAGCAGGCGCGATGAGCGCCACCACCCCCGGGGAGGGATCCGCCCCCGAGCCCCGATCCGTGCCGGTGCCGGTACAGACTCCCCCACGGGCCGAACTGCAGGAGCGGCAGCCGCCTCGTGCGGCCGAGCGGCTCCTCGGCGAACTGCGCCAGGAGGCCGCCCGCGCCGACACCAAGGGTTCCGTCCTCGTCGCCGCCCAGGGCATGGCCGCCGCCGCGCTCGTGGGCGTGCTAGCCGCGCGCGCCTGGCGACCCTATGACCTCTCGGTGCTCGCCCAGGTGATGTGGTGGACGGGGGTCGCCTGCTTCCTCGTCTCACTTGTGGCCGTGCTCATGGCCGTCGTACCCCGCTACCGGACGGTCGACTGGCAGCCCGGCTCGCCTCTTACCCACTTCGCCGACATCCGGGGCGCCGCGCGCCAGGGGGTAGCGGTCCTGGAGGAGGCGCTGCGCGCGACCGAGCGGGCCCCCGGCACCGCCGTCCTCGCCTCGCTCACGGAGAACAGCCGGATCGTCTCGCTCAAGTACGGCTGGCTGCGGGCGGGCATGGCCGGCTTCACGGTGGCACTGGTGCTGCTGCCTGGCTCGCTGCTCGTCGGCTGAGTCCGGTCCGGTCCGCCGTACGCCGACCGGGCCGCCGCCGATGATCCGTAACGGAAGACCCTCAGGAGACACATCGTCATGTCAGACCACGAGGACATCCCGCCGCCGTACCCGGGACAGGACGCCCCGCCGCACCCGGGACAGGACGCTTCGCCCTCCTACCCGGGGCAGGCTGCCGTGCCGCCGTACCGGGTCGACGCGGGACCCCTGTACCCCGGTGAGGTTCCCCCGGCGTACCCCGATGAGGTCCCGCCCGCTTATCCCGGCGAGACCCCGCCGCCGGCCTACCCGGGCGAAGGGGTGCCCGCACCGAGGGCCGGGGACATGCCGCCGCCGGCGCGTGTCGCCGGGCACATGCCGCCGGTCGTGCCCGCCGCGCCCGCCGTGCCCGCCGCGCCCGCCGCGACGGTCCCGTCGGCCTCCCAACAGTCCGCGGCCATGCCGGTGCCCGCGCCCTCGTCGCCGCTCCAGCCGCCCGTCGTGCCGCCGCGGCCGGTGATGCCTCCGGCGCCGGCGGTCCCGTCCGTCGTCGATCACGACGATCTGGCCCTGGAGCAGGGCCGCAGGATGCTGAAGGCCGTACAGCGGGGCGTCGACGGCGCCGCGCTGTCCCATCTGCTGGTGACCGTGCCCATCGGGCTGATCAGCCTGTCCCTGGTCGCCTTCGTGTCCGCCGCGATCAACCCCGTCCTCGCGGTCCTCGTGCCGGCGCTGTGGCTGCTCTCCGGCCCGCTGATCTTCCACCGCAAGGTCGAATCGGCCATCGCCCGGCGCCTGTTCGGGATGCGCAGACCGACCCCAGAGGAGGCGCGGCGGCTGGACGTGGTGTGGGAGCAGGTGACCCGGCGGGCCGGGGTGGACCGCGAGACGTACGAGCTCTGGATCCAGGAGCGCGCCGAGCTGAACGCCACGGCCGCCGCCGGGCATGTCGTCGCTGTCACCAGGCACGCGATGGAGCGACTGCCCAACACCCGGCTCGCCGCCGTGCTCGCGCACGAACTCGGCCACCACGTGGGCGGCCACCCCTGGGCAGCGATGCTCGCCGACTGGTACGCCCTGCCCGCGCGGGCCGCGGGGTGGGCCGTTCTCGCGCTGCTGTACGGCCTCTTCCGCACCAAGCACTGGGTCGGGATCGCCTGCGGGGGCTGCCTGTCACTGGTGATCCTTCAGTTCCTCTTCGTCTACACCTTCGTGGAAGGCATGTGGTGGCTGGTCCTGCCGGTGGCGGCCGGTCCGCTGCTGCTCGCCTGGCTGCACAGACGGGCCGAGTTCCGTGCCGACGCGTACGCGGTCGGCCTGGGCTTCGGCGAGGCGCTGGAGAGCGTTCTCGTGGCGGAGGCAGAGGCCGCTGTGGTGCCGGGCGTTTCCCCGCACGGGGCGGCAGCGATGCCGCCGGGCGTACCACCCATCCCGCAGCAACACGCGGGGCAGCCCTACGCCGGACAACCCCAGCCTGCTCCACCGAACCAGGCGCCTGCACAGCCGACGGGCAGTGGCAGGCTCGTGGCCAAGGCCGCGCACACGAACACCGAGGCACGACTGCGCAATGTCAGGCTCGTCATGTCCCAGCAGTTCCGACGCCACGGCTGATCGCCGGCGCCCACGCCGGCCCCGCGCTCACCCCCACAGCGTGAACACCGCCGTCAGCGCGGTGAGTCCGGCGATCAGCCAGGCCACGTAGTCGCCCACGTGCCCGGAGTGCTGCCGCCGGACCGCCAGGACCAGGGTGCGGTCGACCGCGTCCGCGCACCGGCGTACCCCGTGGGCGAGCCGCCCCGACAGCGCGGGTCCCCACAGCGCTCCGGCCGCGAGGGCGGCCGCGAGGGCCGCCGAGAGGAGGCCCAGTGCGACGCCCGTCGTCGTCCAGGAGACGTCGGGCGCCGGGCCCGGCGGGACCGCGGGGGCCGCGCCGGTCACGACCGCCGTGTAGCCGGCCCGGTCGGTGAAGGCGGTCGCCGCCACCGCCGCGCGCCGCCACAGCGGGGGCAGCAGGCCCACGGCCAGGCAGGCCGCGAGCAGCAGCGCGGCGACGGCGGGCATCGTCGGCGGCACCACGCGGCGCGGACCGCTCACCTCGGGTTCCTCGCCGGCGCCCGTGGTCTCCGCGCCCGAGTGGCGCTGGTGCGGACGGGTCCCGGCCCCGGCGAAGACCCGGGCCGCCGCGCGCAGCACGGCGCCCGCCGTGACGGCGGGCACGAGCACGAAGAGCACCAGGAGCCACGGCCGCTCCTCCGCGGCGTGCTCCACGACCGACTTGCCGAGCCCCGTGCCGAACGGCGGCAGTCCGGCGAGCGCGAGACCGCCCGCCGCGAACAGCGCGCCCACCACGGGCATGTCCTTGGCCCGGCCGCGCAGCCCGTGCTCGTCGACCGAGGAGTGCCGGTCGAGCAGGATGCCCGTCAGACAGAACAGCGCGCCCTTGGCGCCGGCGTGCCCCGCCACGTACAGGGCCGTCCCGGCCGTCCCCTCGGGCGACAGCAGCCCGGCGCCGCACAGGAACAGACCCATGTGCCCCACCGTGGAGAAGGCGAGCAGCCGCTTGAGGTGCCGCTGCTGCCAGCACAGCAGCGCGCCCGTCAGCGCGGTGACCGCGCCCGTCGCGAGCAGCGTGCCGCGCAGCACGTACGGCGGGATGCCGCCCGGGCCGGAGAAGACGTCCGTGTACACGCGCAGCAGCCCGTACAGGCCGAGCTCCACCATCACGCCGGACAGCAGCACGCACACCGGGGTCGGGGCCTCGGCGTGCGCGTCCGGCAGCCAGAAGTGGAAGGGCACGGCCGCCGCCTTGACGAGCATCGCGCAGGCGACGAGCGCGCCCGCAACCGCCACCAGGGTGTCGGCCGGGTGCCGGGCGAGCTCCTGCCCGATCCGGGCGAAGGCCAGCTCGCCGGTGCGCGCGTACAGCAGCGCGACGCCGAGCAGCGCGAGATAGCCGGCGAGCGAGCCGGTCACGGCGAAGGCCAGCGCCCCCTGCAACGGCCGTGGCTCCTCGACCCGGTAGCCGGTGAGCGCGTATCCGGCGACCCCCATCAGCTCGAAGAACACGAACGCGTTGAACAGGTCCCCGGTGAGCGCGAACCCCGTCGCCCCGGCCTCGAAGAGCAGCACGAGGGCGGGGAAGCCGCCGCCGTGGCCGCCGGCCCGCTCCGGCTCGTCGAAGTAGCGCCAGGAGTAGCCGAGCGCGGCGAGCACGAGCGCGGCCACGAGCACGGCCAGGCCGAGTCCGAGGCCGTCGGCGGCGAGCACGATCCCCACGCTCCGGCCGTGGACCGGCGTCCAGCCGCCCAGCCATGTCACCGTCCGGCCGCCGCTGCCCGACGCCCAGGCCAGCCAGCCGACGAGACCGAGTTGGGCGGCGGCGCAGGCCGTCGCCAGCACGTCGGTCGCGGTGCGCGGCAGCAGGCGGCCGAGCACGGCGAGGACCGTCGCGGCCAGCAGCGGGCAGGCGACGGCGAGCGGCAGCAGGACGGACGCGTTCCGCACGGGGCCGGCCGGTCAGCCGCGCAGCCCGGTGAGGGCGTCGGGGTCGGTGGTGCCGTGCCGTTTCGCCGTCTGCAGCACCAGTGCGAGCAGCAGCGCGGTGACCGCGGCTCCGACGACGACATCGGTGAGCGCCAGGGCCTGGGCGATCGGGTCGACGACGGGTGTGCCGGGCGGGATGTCGACGAAGAACGGCGCGGTGCCGCCGCGCCGGTAGCCGACCGCGAGGAGCAGCACGTACGTGCCGGACTGCGCGACGCCGAGACAGCCGACGGCGTGCACGGCGTTGCGGCTGGTGACCAGGCCGTACGTGCCGACCAGCATCATCCAGCCCGCGGCGAGGTACGGCAGCAGGAGGAGCGGCGAGTCGGGAACGGGTGGCGCCAGGGGCATCGCGACGGACTTGAGGGGCGTGAGGGACGTGAGGGGCGCGAGGAGTGCGGTCGCAGTCGCGGTCATTCGGATTCGATCTCCAGGGCCTGGTCGATGAAGCCGGCGAGGAGGACGACCAGGGCCGAGCCGACCTCCACGCCCACGGCCGCGTTCAGCACGGGCACGAGTCCGCCGGAGGTCAGCGACCCGAGCGTGCCGAGCGGCAGGACGTTCTTCAGATACGCGGCCGCCTGCGCGAGCCCGACGAGGCCGAGGCCCGCGAAGGCCCCCGCCGCCACCGCTTCGGTGACCTCCAGCACGACCCGCGGCCGCACCCGCCGGAGCACGCGGTAGTCGGCGGCCAAGTACGCCAGGTGCAGCCCGGTCGCCAGGATCACCCCGCCCTGGAAGCCGCCGCCGGGAGTCAGCTGACCGTGCGCCACGATGTAGACGCCGGTGACGAGGGCGACCGGCAGCAGGACGGTGCCGGTCAGCCGTACCGTCGACAGGACCCGGCCGGGCCGCGGCCGCGTCACGTGCTCGTCGCGGGTGCGGCGCAGCAGCAGTGCGGCCCCGAGCACGGCCGTGAACAGCACGAACTCCTCGCCCAGGGTGTCGAATCCGCGCAGGTCGAAGTTGACCGACGAGACGACGTTCGCGGTCCGCCGGGCCAGCGCGGCCGGCACCGCCCGCCGCGCGTACGGGTGGAACTGACTGCCGAGGGGTGGCAGTTCGAGACAGGCGAGGACGTATCCGGCGCCGAACACGAGCGCCGCCGCCAGGAACAGCCGGGCGCGGACGGTACGACTCACCGGTCACCCGCCGGGCTCCGGTCACCGCTTCCGCCGCGGCCTCCGTCCCGGCCATCGCTGCGGCCTCCGTCCCGGCCCTCGTCCCGGCCTCCGTCCCGGCCATCGCTGCGGCCTCCGTCCCGGCCCTCGTCCCGGCCTCCGTCCCGGCCCTCGCCCGTGCGCCGGGCCGCCCGGCGGGCGATCGTCCGCACCGTGAGCAGGATCAGCAGGGGGGTGACCGCCGTGCCGACGGCCAGCTGGCTGAGGGCCACGTCCGGGGCCTGGAACAGGGTGAAGACCAGTGCGAGGACGAGCCCGAGCGCGCTCAGCACCACGGCCTGCCGCACCGGGTCGCGGGTGCGGACGGCGGCGGTCGCGACCGCCGCCGCGAACACGACCGCGACGCAGCCGAGCACCTCGGCGGGCTGCGGGGCCGTCACGGGGGATCCTCCCGGGGCACCCGTCCCTCGTACTGCGCGGTGGACCGGCCCAGGGCGATCGTGGTCAGCGCACCGCCGGCGGCCATGATCAGCGCCACCACGAGCAGTCCCGCCGAGCGGCGGCTCGGCCCCGCCTCGACCACGAGCGCCAGCACCACCAGCGGCCCGCCGAGCGACGTGGCGGGCGACAGCGCGTGCAGCCGCGCGTACGGGCCGGGCAGCACGTGCAGGCCGAGCACGGCGAGCAGCAGGACGGCGACGCCGGCGACGAGCAGCACGGCGGCGCAGACGGTACGGGCGCTCATCGCGACCCCGCCCTCGCCACCGGCGCCACCGTGGCGGCCCCTGTCCGTCCCGCCCTCATCCCCGGCCCTTCGTGTCCGGGGCCGGCGCCGTGCCGTCGACCAGCGGTCCGCCCAGGAACCGGGTGAAGACCAGGACCCCGACCGGGCCGAGGACCGCGAGGACGACGCCGAGGTCGCCGTACCCGTCCCGGCCGAAGCCCCGGGCGGCGAGCAGCAGGATCACCGTGCCGAGGGTGCCGGTCAGGCTCAGCCCGGCGAGGCGGGCCGGGGGAGTGCCGCGGCAGGCCGCGAGCAGCGCCGGCGGCAGCGCGAGGACGAGCAGCGTGCCGAGCGCGGCCAGCCAGCCGTTCCACTCCCCGCCCGGCGCGCCGCTCATCGCCGCCCGCCACTGGTCAGCGCGGACTCCAGGGGACCGGTCCCGCCGGGCAGGGTGTGCACGAGGGCCGTACGGTCCGGGCCGAGCGCGACCACGTAGAGCCCGGGCGTCGCCGAAAGGAGGCCGCAGGCCCAGGCCGGGCCCGTGTCGTGCGCCCAGCGGATCGTGCGGAACCGGCCGGTGACCCGGCGCCCGCGCAGCACCCGGCCGACGGCCCGGGCGAACCGCCAGGTGTCGGCGAGGAGCGCCCCCGGCCACAGCAGCAGGGCCGTTCCCAGGCGGGCCGTCGGACCCAGCCGGGCGTCGGCGGCGACCCGTACCGTACGGGCCGCGAGTGCGGCGAGCGCGGCGCCGGCCGCCGCCACCGCCAGCTCCGGCCAGGTGACCTGGCCGATCAGCAGCACCTGGAACCCGCACAGCGCCGCCCACCAGGTGAGCAGCTCCATCGCCGCCCGTCCCATCCCGCCTCCCCAGCCGCCACGGCCCGCTCCGGCCGTCGGGTTCGGGCCGGGTCTCGCGGATCAGACCTACCGCCTCCGGCCGCCCCGACCGGCCGACCCGCGCCGCGCGCGGGCCCGGTTGTCACCGGTCCGGAGCAGTCGGCGCGGCGCTCCGCCGAGTGACCGCCGTCCGAGTGGGTAGCCGCCGGGCAGGCGGCGGAGGGGGCCGGGAGGTGATGAGCCGATGGCGCAGTCGAACACGCCCTCGGTCCCGGCGCACCGACCGCGGCCGCTCGGCGACTACGCGCTGCTGGCCGACGGGGAACGGGGCGCGATCGTGGGGCCCGAGGGCGACCTCGTGTGGTTGTGCGTGCCGGGGTGGGACGACCCCGCCGTGCTGTCCGAACTGATCGGCGGCGCGGGCGCCTTCCAGGTGCGCCCCGTCGATCCGTGGCACGTGCCCACGGGCGCGTACCACGACGGCACCCTCGTCTGGACCTTCCGCTGGACCCTCGCCGACGGCGTGATCGAGTGCCGTGACGCGCTCGCCGCGCCGCCCGACCCGCACCGCGCCGTGGTGCTGCGCCGGATACGGGCGGTGTCCGGGACCGCCCGGGTGGCCGTGCGCCTTCATGTACGCGGCCGATTCGGCGAGGCGCCGCCCCTGGTGCCGCACCGCGTCGAAGCCGGGGCCGGGGCCGGGGCCGGGACCGGGACCGGTACCGAGATGTGGGAGGCGGCCGGGGGCGGGCTGCGGCTGCGGCTCAGGGGCGTCGCGAAGGCCCGGGTCGGCGCCGACGGCGAACTCACCGCGCGGCTCACCGTGCCGGAGGGCGAGGAGCGGGACCTGGTCCTCGAACTCTCCGACCGGCCGCTGCCCGCGCCCGAACCCGCCGACCGGGCCTGGCGGCGCACCGAGCGCCACTGGGCCGGGGCCGTCCCGGACTGCAAGGGGCTCCCCGCGGCGCGCGACGCCCGGGCGGCGTACGCGGTCCTGACCGGCCTGACCGTGCCCCGTACCGGCGCCATGGTCGCCGCCGCCACCACCTCGCTGCCCGAACACGCCGGCTCCGAGCGGGACTACGACTACCGCTATGCCTGGCTGCGCGACCAGTGCTACGCGGGCCTCGCCGTCGCCGCGCACGGTCCGCACCCGCTCATGGACGCCGCCGTACGGGTCGCCGTCGAGCGGGTGCTCGCCGACGGGCCCGGGCTGCGGCCCGCGTACCGCACCGACGGCGGCCCGGTGCCGCGGGAGCGGACCCTGCCGCTCAGCGGTTACCCCGGCGCCGCCGACCGCGTCGGCAACCGCGCCGGAAGCCAGTTCCAGCTCGACACCTTCGGCGAGGTCCTCGAACTCCTCGCCGCCGCGGCCCGCCAGGACCGCCTCGACGCGGACGGGGTCCGGGCCGCGCACACCGCCGTGGACGCCCTGGCGGCCAACTGGCACCGCCCGGACGCCGGGCTGTGGGAGCTGGAGCCGGCCTGGTGGACCCACTCCCGGCTGGCCGCCGTGTGCGGGCTGACCGCGGCGGCCCGGGACATCGACGCGCCGGGCACCGACCGCTGGCGGGAGCTCGCGGAGACCATCCTCGCCGAGACCCGCCGGCGCTGTGTCCACCCCGACGGACGCTGGCAGCGCGCCGCCGGGGACCCCCGCCCGGACGCCGCCCTGCTCCGCCCGCTCGTCTCGGCGTCCGAGCCGATGGCGTCCTGGCCGGGCGGGGACACGCTGCTCGCCGGGACCCGGCGGGCCGTCGAACGCGAGCTCGTCGAGGACGGTTTCGTCTACCGCTTCCGCCGCGACGACTCCGCACTCGGCGAGGACGAGGGGGCCTTCCTCCTCTGCGGCTTCCTCATGGCGGCCGCCTGCGGCGCCGAGCGCCGTCCGGTCGCGGCGGCCCGCTGGTTCGAACGCACCCGCACGGCGGTCGGCCACGCCGGGCTGTTCGCCGAGGAGTACGACGTGACGCAGCGCCGGCTGCGCGGGAACCTGCCGCAGGCGTTCGTCCACGCGCTGCTCCTGGAGGACGCGGTCCGGCTCCCGCTCGACGGCGGCCCCGACTGACCGCCTGACCCGACTGGCCACCTGACCTGACTGGCCGCTGACCACCTGACCCGTCTGACCGCCTGAGCGCCTGACCCGCCTGACCGCCTGACCGGAGCGGACTGACCGCCTGACCGGAGCGCGCCGACACGGCCAGGAGCCTCCCGGCACGGCCAGGAGCCTCCCGGCACGGCCTGGAGCCCCGCCTCGCGGAAGCCGGCCGGCGGTTTCACGAAACGGGGCCCCAGGCCGTGCAGGGATCCTCAGGCCGCCGGGTTGGTGAGCTCCCGGCCCGGCGGCGTGGCGGGCGCCGGCGCGGCGGCCCACCGCTTGTGCGCGGCCGGCTGGTGCGTGACCCGGATCCGGTGCCGCTCCACGGCCAGTTCACGGTCGTCGTCGCCGTCGCTGAACCGGCCCGTCACCACGTACACCCCGCAGTGCGTGCGCCCCACCGGCAGCCGCTCGGGCGGCAGCCGCACCTCGTACGGTCCGCCCGGCCGGAAACCGCCCAGCGGCGTCCGGTTGGTCCCGAGCACCGCTCCGTCCCGCTCGCGGGTGTCCTCGAAGACCACCGTGTCGATCGCCCGGCCCAGCCGGAAGGTGAGGCCGACGCTCACCACCGCGCCCTCCGGCAGCTCGACGGGCTCCGTATCCTCGGGGTCCAGCAGGGGGACGACGAAGGTCCCCAGCTCCTCGGTGTGCAACGAGACGTCCACCAGCTCGAAGTCCGTGGAGTCCGTGAAGTCCCTCAGGTCGCTCACGGCGGCTCACCGCCTCTCGGTACGGGGCCGGTGTGCCGCGGCCCGTTGGCCCCGTCCGCGCAGGCTGCGCGCGAGGAGCGCCGTCGCCCCCGCGGCCGCGCCCGCCGTCGCCCCGACCGCGGCCGGGTGGCGGGCGAGCGCGCTGTACGGGGAGTGTGCGGCGGCCTCGGCGTCGAAGGGCCCGTGGGCGCCGTGGTCCCGTCCGCCGTCGCCGTCGAGCGGCACCCAGAGGTTGTGCGGGGCGCCGGCCGGCGCCGGCTCGTCGGTCTGCTGGGAGTCGTATCCGGTGCGGGCCGTGTAGCGGTCGAGCAGACCGGGCGCGAGCCGGTGCGCGAGCACCGCCGCGGCGGTCGAGGCGCCGACCAGGTACTCGCGGCGCCGTGGCCGGCGCGCCGCGTGCAGCACCGCCCGGGCCGCCACCTCCGGCTGGTACACCGGGGCCACGGGCCGGGGCCGGCGCGGCAGCCGCGACAGGACCCAGGAGAACTGCGGAGTGTTGACGGCCGGCAGCTGGACGACGGTGACCGCCACCGGGATCTTCTGGTGCAGCAGCTCCATGCGGACCGAGGCGGTGAACCCGTTCACGGCGTGCTTCGCCCCGCAGTAGGCCGCCTGCAGCGGCACCGACGCCTCGCCGAGTGCCGAACCGACCTGGACGACCGTGCCGGAGCGGCGCGGCACCATGCGGCGCAGGGCCGCCCGGGTGCCGTTGACGCAGCCGAGGTACGTGACCGCCGTCACCCGCTCGTACTCCTCCGGGCCGACCCCCAGGAACGGGGAGAACACGGAGGTGAAGGCGGAATTCACCCAGACGTCCACGGGGCCGAGCCTACTCTCCACGCGGTCCGCCGCCTGTTCCACCTGCTCCGGCACGGACATGTCCACCGGCACGACGAGGGCCTCGCCGCCTGCCCGCTCGACCTCGTCGGCCGCCGCGTCGAGCCCCACCCGGCCCCGGGCGAGCAGCGCCACCCGCGCGCCCGCCGCCCCGAACGCACGCGCGGTCGCCCGCCCCACGCCGGCGCTCGCGCCGGTGACGACCACGGTGCGTCCCGCGAACGGCAGCGACTGGCGGCGCACGTTCCGTCGCACGGCGAGACCCTCCAGGAACGTGACCACATCGGACGTGCGGATCATGGCGGCTCCTCACGCGCTCGGCAGGGGGACATCCGGTGGTGCCGCCTCACCAGCGGTACCAGCGGTTGCCCGAGCCGCGCACCAGGAAGCCCAGCAGCCAGATGACGAGCACGGCCAGGGCGATCCACCACAGCACGTGGGCGGTGAATCCGACGCCGAAGAGCACGAGCAGAAGCAGAAGGACGAGGAGCAGGGCGATCATGACGCGCCTCCTTCGATGACACGTTCGGTAGCGCTTGGCTGCGCGGCTACCCGCCCTCGGTGTCCGTAACCCCTTCAACCTCCCCCGCGGTCACAGGGCGTCGGCGGCGGTCCGCAGGTCGGCGACCAGACCCGCGTACAGCTCCTCGCGGTCCCCGCCGCCCCCCGCCCGCAGGACGGCCGACGGATGGACGGTCGCGAGCACCCGCAGCTCCCCGTTCCCGGCGCCGTTCCCCTCGTCCGGCAGCGGACGCGGTACGCCCCGGTCGGTGCCGACCCGGAACGACGGGCCGAGCAGCGCGCGGCCCGCCGTCGCGCCCAGCGTGACCACGAGCTCGGGCGAGACCAGCCGGAGCTCGGCGAGCAGCCAGGGGCGGCAGGCGAGGGTCTCGCGCAGGCTCGGCGCCTTGTGGATGCGGCGCTTGCGGGTCTCGTCCTGGGTGAACTTGAAGTGCTTGACCGCGTTCGTGAGGTACACCTCGTCCTCGTCGATGCCCGCGTCGCGCAGCGCCCGTGACAGCAGCCGGCCCGCCGGCCCGACGAACGCCTCGCCCTCCCGGTCCTCCTGGTCGCCGGGCTGCTCGCCGACCAGCATCAGCCGCGCGTGCGCGTCGCCGCGCCCGAAGACCGTCCCGGTCGTGTTCTCGAACAGCGGACAGCCCCGGCAGTCCGCCGCGGCCCGCCGGTGCGCGGGCATGCCGCCGCGCGCCGGCAGGAAGGGGGTGGCGTCGTACGCCTCGGGGCCGGGGCCGGCGCCGTCGTCATGGGTGCCGTTCATGGCAGTACCTCCCGGAGTCGCGGCTACCCCGAATCGCACTGGGCAAATCGGACGATAATCACCCATTCTCTTCAAATAGAGAAATGCGGATGAGTGGCCCCATGAGTGCATTTAGTAGATAAGGCGGGGCGAGGGTGGCGCGGGTGATTCGGGTCACGCTCGAACCGGCCCGCCCGATGCTGGCGCGGCGTCAAGTCCGTACTTTCCGTAAAGGGTTGGGGAATCGGGTCCAGGTAAGCGGAATGATCCTTTTGTGTTTCCGGTAAAGGTCATTTTCGGGCCGCTAATTCCGTCTTGTTTTCGCCGTTTGTTTTCGCATACGGTCACGCCGCAACCGGACGGAAACGCCGAATCCTGCCACCGCCCGGTCACCGCACTCACCACACTCGTCCGGCAGGAGCGGGGGACCCAGGTTTGCCGCCGGTCCCGGGATTCCGGGCCGGCTCGGGGTGAAGCCGTGCGCGCCGCGGCCGGGCATCTCCTGCCCGAACCCGACAGCTCACCTCGCAGGCGGAGGAGAGGAATTCGCCATGCGTGGACACGGGAAGCACCGACGCCCCAAGCGCACCCCGCTCGCTCGCTCCCTCGCCGTCGCCGGCCTCACCGGCAGCGCCGCACTCGCCGTGCCGCTGGCCGGGGCGTCGAGCGCCGTGGCGGCCGAGCCGCACGCGGCACAGACCGTCGCAGTCGAAAAGGCCGTGACGCAGACGGCCGTACGGAAGGCCGTGCAGGCCGGTCCGGTCCGGTATTCCGTCGTCGTCGGTGACTCGCTTTCCGGCATCGCCGAGAAGTACGCGGTCAGGGGCGGCTGGAAGAAGCTCTACCAGGACAACCGCCGGGCCATCGGCCACGACCCCCGGCTCATCCGGCCCGGTCTGAAGCTGACCGTCGACCCGACGTCGAAGCAGGCCCCGACGGCCCCGCGCCTCACCGGCGCCGGCGCGAGCGAGGCGGGCACGGCCACCGCGGTCCAGGCATCCGCCCCGGCCCCGGCCGCGGCCGCCACGACCGGCACCTCCGGCACGTACGCGAACAACCTCGACGGATGGATCCGCGAGGCCCTCGACGTCATGGCCCGCAACGGCATCCCCGGCAGCTACGACGGCATCTACCGCAACATCATGCGCGAGTCCTCGGGCAACCCGCAGGCCATCAACAACTGGGACTCCAACGCCGTCGCCGGCACCCCGTCCAAGGGCCTGCTCCAGGTGATCGACCCCACCTTCCAGGCGTACCACGTGGCCGGCACCTCCGACGACATCTACGACCCGGTCGCCAACATCACCGCGGCCTGCAACTACGCCGCCGCCAAGTACGGCTCCATCGACAACGTCTTCGGCGCCTACTGAGCCCTTCTCTTCCGTGCCGCCCGGCCCCCGAATGGACCGGGCGGTACGAAAAGAGGTACGAAGTCCTGCGTGAAGGATCAACCTCAGGGGCCGCAGGAGCCCCAGGAACCCCAGGACTCCCGGAGCGCGACCGTCCGGGTGTTCATCGCCCTGGCGCCGCCCGACGAAGCGAAGGACGAGCTGGCCCGCGAGCTGCGGCCCGCCTATGAGGCGTACCCGACCCTGAGGCAGAACCGCATCGAGGACTGGCACATCACCCTGGCCTTCCTCGGCGAGCTCCCCGCCGCGGCCGTCCCGCCGCTGCGGCAGCCGCTCGCGGAGCTCGCCGCCGCCCGCCGGCCCCTGGAGCTCGCGCTGCGCGGCGGCGGCCACTTCGACGAGCGGGTGCTGTGGAGCGGCATCGCCGGCGACCTCGAAGGGCTGCACCTGCTCGCCTCGGACGTCCGCGCCCTCGTGAAGGCCTGCGGCATCCCCTTCGAGGACCGCCCGCTGCGCCCGCACCTCACCCTGGCCCGGGCCCGCCGCGGCGACACGGCCTCCGTGGCCGCCGTCGCCGCCGGTCTCGCCGGCTTCACCGGCCGCCCCTGGCGCACCGAACGCCTGCACCTCGTCGGCAGCGACTTCGGCCGCGGTCCCGCGCCCATCCGCTACCGCGACATCGAGTCCTGGCCTCTCGGCGAGCCCGCCGAGCAGCCCTGACGGGCTGAAAGAGGGGGTGTCGCCCCGCGTGGCCACTCTCCTACAGTGCGTGATGCACCCGTCCCGCCGAACCAGGAGCAGCCCGTGGCCGCAGCCCCGCGTGAAGTGCCCGAACTGGACGCCGCCGCCGTCGAGCGGTGGCGGGCCGGCGGCGGAGAGCTCGTCGACCTCTTCGCCCAGGCGCGCGACGCACACGGCGGTGTCGCCGGGGTGCGGATCGGGGAGCGGCCCACCGTCGTGGTGACCGGCGCCGAGGCGGTACGGCAGGTGCTCGCCGTGCGCCCCGACAGGTACGTGAAGCGCTCGCACCGGGCCCGGCTGCTCGTCGGTGACGGGGTGCTCTCTGCGACGGGCGAGGCGTGGCAGCGTCAACGCCGCATGCTCCAGGCTCAGTTCACCGGGCGCGGGATGCGCCGGTACGAGCAGCGGATCGCCGCGGCAGCCCGGACGACCGCGGCGCGCTGGGACGCGTACGCCCGCGCGGGGGAGGTCTTCGACCTCGGCGAGGAGATGCGGCGCTTCGCCCTGGACACCATCTGGCGCTCCCTCACCGGGCACGCCCTCGACGCCGCCACGGAACGCGAACTGGCCAGCCTTCCCGAGGTGGTGGCCGCGATGCCGAGTCTGCCCGCCGACAGCGCCACCGCGCGGGAGGCCGTCGCCGCCGAGCTGGCGCGGATCGACGCGGTGGCGCACCGCGCCATCGCCGCCGCCCGCGACGGCGGCGCGGGCCCCGACGGGCCGGGACTCCTGCACGTCCTCGTCGAGGCCGGCCACACCCGTCCGGAGTACACCGACCGGCTGATCCGCGACGAACTCGTCACCCTGATGCTCGCCGGCCACGAGACCACCGCCACCACCCTCACCTGGCTTCACCTCCTCCTCGACCGGCATCCCGAGGAGCGGGAGCGAGCGCTCGCCGCCGGGCCCGAGGGCTCACCCGAACGGCAGCAGGCGGCCTCCGCGCTCGTCCACGAGACCCTGCGGTTCTATCCGTCGGCCTGGATCCTGCCGCGCTGCGCGGCCGAGGACGACGTCCTCGACGGATACGCGGTGGCGGCGGGCACCGATGTCGTCGTCTGCCCCTACCTCACCCACCGCGACCCCGAACTCTGGGAGAAGCCCGAGGAGTTCGACCCCACGCGCTTCACCACCCCGGGCCGCCGCCCCGCCCACCCCGGAAGCTACTTCCCGTTCGGCGTCGGGCCCCGCGCCTGCCTGGGCCTGCAGTTCGCCCTCCGCGAGTCCGTCGCGCTCCTCGAACTCCTGCTCCCGGCGCACGCCCCGCGCTTCCGCTCCGTCCCCGAACGCGCCGCCTACGGCCTCACCGTACGGCCCGACGGGCCCACCCCCGCCGTCCTGGCCGGTTAGCGGCGTCGGCCCGCCCGTCCGGAGAAAAACGCTTGGACCGCGCGGCTGTCCTCGCGGGACACTGCGGACCCTGTCCAGTCGGTCCGACAAAACAGGGTTGTGATGGGATTGTCTGAATCGAGCGGCAGTACACCGGGCAAAGGCCCGGTACTGCTCGCCCTCCGCTACTACGGACGTGAGCTGGCCAGGCTCCGTCGCATGACCGTGCCCGCGATGCTGCTCCCGGCGCTGGGCAACATCGGCATCGCCTACATCGCGCCACTGATCGTCGCCAAGCTCGTCGCGCGGATCGCCGACGGCGGCGCGGGCGGCGCGGGTGGCCTGGGAGGCGGGGGCTGGACCGGCGCCATGCTGCCGTACGTCCTCGGCATCGGCGGCGTGCTGCTCTTCTCCGAGGCGCTGTGGCGCGTCGGACTCCACTGTCTGAACCGCGTCGACGGGCTCGGCATCGAGCACCTCACCGTCGTCGGAATGGACGAACTGTTCGCCAAGGACGCCACGTTCTTCCACGACAACTTCGCCGGCTCGCTCACCAAGCGGGTCATCGGCTTCGGCAAGTGCTTCGAGGACTTCGTCGACACCCTCACCTTCAACGTGCTCGGCAGCTTCGTGCCGCTCGGCTTCGCCTGCGTCGTGCTGTGGACGTACGAACCGCTGCTCGTCGTCGGCCTGTTGGTGATGATCCTCGTCACCGCCTTCGGCGTGACCCCGCTGATCCGCCGCCGCCAGGCCCTCGTCGCCCGGCGCGAGGCGGCCATCGCCCGGGTGTCCGGCCATGTCGCCGACAGCCTGGGGAACATGGACACGGTACGGGCCTTCGCCGCCGAGCGGCGCGAGGCAGCCGAGAACCGCTCCCGTCTCGCCGAGGCGCGGCGGGTCACCCTGCGCTCCTGGGACTACGGAAACCTGCGCATCGACACGGTCGTCGCACCGATGTCGGTGCTCACCAACGTCCTCGGCCTGGTCCTCGCCCTCGCGCTCGGCGCCGGTGACCACGGCGTCGAGGCCGTCGTCGTCGCCTTCACCTACTACAGCAACGCGACCCGCATCATGTTCGAGTTCAACCAGATCTACCGGCGTCTGGAGAGCTCGATGACGGAGGCGGCGCAGTTCACCGAGCTGCTCCTGGAGCCGCCGACCGTGCTCGACCCGGAGTCGCCCGAGCCGTTGCGCTCGCGCGCCGGGGACGTGCGCTTCGAGAAGGTGCGCTTCGCGCACGGCGGCGGCAGGCCGCTGTTCGACGGCCTCGACCTCGACGTGCCCGCCGGAACGAAGATCGGCCTCGTCGGCCGGTCCGGCGGCGGCAAGACCACGCTCACCCGGCTGCTGCTGCGGATGACCGACGTCGACGCCGGCCGGATCCTCGTCGGCGGCCAGGACATCAGCCGGATGACCCAGTCCGACCTGCGCGGCCTCATCGCGTACGTGCCGCAGGAACCGGCGATGTTCCACCGCACCCTGCGGGAGAACATCGCCTTCGCCCGGCCGGACGCCACCGACGCCGACATCCGGCGCGCGGCCGAGGCGGCACACGTCACCGAGTTCGCGGACGCGCTGCCGGACGGCTTCGACACCATGGTGGGCGAGCGCGGCGTGAAGCTCTCCGGCGGCCAGCGGCAGCGGGTCGCGCTCGCCCGGGCGATCCTGCGCGACGCGCCGATCCTGCTGCTCGACGAGGCCACCAGCGCCCTCGACTCGGAGAGCGAGATCCTCGTCCAGGACGCGCTGTGGCGGCTGATGGAGGGCCGGACGGCGCTGGTGGTGGCGCACCGGCTGAGCACCGTCGCCGGCATGGACCAGCTCGTGGTCCTCGACCGGGGACGGATCGTCGAACAGGGCACCCACCAGGAGCTGCTCGACGCGGACGGCGCCTACGCCAAGCTGTGGCAGCACCAGTCCGGCGGCTTCCTCGAAGCCGACGACACCCGGGAGGGGGCCGACGTGCACTGAGCCCGGCACCGGCCCCCGCACCCGGTCAGCGGGCGCTCGTCAGCGGGCTGCCGACGCCCGCCGCCGTGTCCTCGCCGTCCTCGCCCACCTCGACGCGGAGCAGGGCCTCCCCTCGGCTGCCCGCTAGGACGTGACGCCGAGGGCCTGGAGGTCGACCATTCCGTACGCCTGGTTGACGTACACATTGGTCAGCCGGGGGCCGCGGTAGTTCAGCGTCTTGCCGGCGGCGACCGGCAGGTAGTAGGCGCCGTCGGTGAGCTTGTGGTTGATCTGCCGGTAGATGCCGTTCGCCTTGCCGGTGTCGGCGGCGGCCTTCGCCTGGTCGAACAGGGTATCGATCTCGCGGTCGTTGACCTGGGCGAGGTTGCTGTTGCCGCCCGGGGTGATCCGGCGGCTGTCGGCGAGGGGCTGGAGGAAGGTCGCGCCGAACGGGTCGTCGGCGAGCCAGTTGGTCAGCACCATGCCGATGCCCTGGTTCTTCGTGGTGCTCGGGGAGCCCGCGACGTCGAAGAACTCCGTGACGGGCTTCTGCGCGATCTCGACGGTGATGCCCACGGACCTGAGCGAGCTCTGCAGCGCCTGTGCGGTCTCCATGTCCTGGGGCCTGCCGCTCTTCACGAGGATCTTGGTGGTGAACCCGTTGGGGCGGCCGCAGTTCGCCAGCTCCTCCCTCGCCTTGACGGGCTGCGGCTTTCCGGCGGTCAGGCCGTACGGGTCGTACGCGTCGGCGCCCGGAACGGTCGGGGGCAGCAGGTTCCCGTGCGGGACCCCGGAGTTGGGGCCGCCGCGGGCGTTCTGCAGGGCGGTCGTGTCGGCCGCGTACAGCACGGCCTTGCGGCAGTGCGCGTTGTCGAAGGGAGCGGTGGGAGACACGAGCGCGACCAGGTTGAGGCGGCCGTTGAAGGGCGCGTCCGCATGGGCCTTCAGCCGCGTGTCCTGCAGCACCCGTGACGTGGCCGCCGTCGACAGGCCGGCCTGCTGCGCGTCCAGGTCGATCCTGCCGTCGAGCAGCGACGCGGACACGCTGTCGGCGTCCGTGGTGATGTTCAGCTTGATCCGGTCCGGCAGCGCCTTGCGCAGCGGGTCGGTGGCCTGATCCCACTTGTCGTTGCGCACGAGGACCAGGGACTGCCCGGGCGTGTACGACGCGAACCTGTACGGCCCGGAGGAGACCGGCTTCGCGGCGTACTGGGCGCCGGTGTCGTGAGCCTCCGGCACCGGGGCCGTGACCCCCGAGGCCAGCAGGTACGGGAACCGCGAGTCGGGCTTCGCGAGCCTGAAGACGAGCGTGCGCTCGTCGGGGGTGCTGACGGAACGGAGCCCGGTGGCGGACCTGTCCTTGAACGGGCCCTGGTAGTTCTGCCCCTGGTCGAGGGCGTCCCTCAGGTCGACCGGGCCGCCGCTCAGGACGTCCTGCGCGAAGCTCCGCTCGATCGCGTACTTCACGTCCTGCGCGGTGATCGGCGTGCCGTCCTCGAAGGTGAGGCCGGACCGGAGCCGGATGCTGTACGCCCTGCCGTCGAACGACACCTCGGGCGGGGCCTCGGCCAGGTCGGGCACGAGCTCGGTGCCCGCCGCGCCCGGCTTGGCGGCGTAGGTGAGGAGCGTACGGGCGTAGAGGCGCTGGAAATTCCAGACCCAGCCGTAGTAGGAGCGGCCCGGATCCCAGGAGTCGGCGTCGTACGCGCTGCTCAGTTCGAGCGTGCCGCCCTTCTTGGCGGAGGCGTTGACGACATTGCCGGTCGCCGCGTCGAAGCCGCTCGCGGAGCCCTTGGAGCCGGACGAGTTCGAACCGCCGCCCTCCGCCGTGTTCTCGTCCCCCGGCTTCTTGCCCTGGTTCATCAGGATGGCCGTGGTGACACCGCCACCGGCCACGAGGGCCGCCGCGACGGCGATCGCCACGATACGGCGCCTCTTGGCCCGGCCGGTCCGGCCCGCGCCGGTGGTGGCGGAGGCGGTGGACGTGGCCGGCGAGGCGGGCGACCAGGCGGAGGAGACGAGCGGAGGGTCGCCGTTCGGCAGCGGCGGCGCGTGCTCCGGCATCGGCGGCGCGACCGGTACGACGGCCGGAGCGGGGGTCGCGGTCGGCGGCGGTGTCGCCGGTGCGACCGGAGGGGCTATCTCCGCCGGTGCGGCGGGAGCCGGGGTCGCCGGGATCTGCCGGGCGGGGGCCTCCGGAGCCGGAGTCTTCGCGGCGGGGGCCGCGGCGGCCGTGGGCCACTGGGCCAGGGCGTCCCGGGGGTCCGGGGGAGTGGTCGCCGACGCGCGCGCGGCCGCGGGGCCGGCGTCGCCCGTACCGGCGCCGTCCGCGCCCGTGCCGTGCGGCCCGGCGTCGGCCGGACCGGCGCTGTCCGCACCCGTACCGGCCCGCCTGGCGCTGTCCGCACCCGTACCGGCCCGCCTGGCGCTGTCCGCACCCGTACCGTCCCGCCTGACGTCGTCCGCGCCCCTGCCGTCCGGCCTGGCGTCGTCCGCGCCCCTGCCGTCCGGCCTGGCGTCGGCCGAACCGGCATGGCCCGCACCGGCGTCGGCCGAACCGGCGTGGCCCGCACCGGCGTCGGCCGCACCGGCGGCGTTCCGGCCGGTGAGTGCGCCCGCGACCTGCTCGGGCAACCAGTCGGTCTCCTTCGGCAGCCCGGCGCCGTAGGTCTGCTGGCCCGTCTCGCCGAGCAGGTGCGCGAACTCGGTCAGCAACTCGGTGACGGTCGGCCGCTGTTCCGGCTCCTTGGCGAGGCAGCGGGCGACGAAGTCGGAGTCCGCGGGCAGACCCGAGAGGTCCGGATCCTCGTACACGGCCCGGAAGTTCACCGAGTGCGGCGCACCGATCCCGAAGGGCGGTGTGCCGGTCCCGGCGAATGCGAGGACCGCGCCGAGCGAGAAGACGTCGCTGGCCGGGCCGACCTGCCGGCCCGTCACCTGCTCCGGCGACATGTAGCCGGGCGTGCCGATCACCATGCCGGTCTGGGTGAGGGCGCTCGTCTCCGTGGCGAGGGAGATGCCGAAGTCGATCACGCGCGGACCGTCGCTCGCGAGCAGCACGTTCGACGGCTTCAGGTCACGGTGGACGAGCCCGGTGCCGTGGATCGCCTCCAGGGCCTCGACCAGACCGGCGCCCAGGTAGAGCAACGAGCGCCGGGGCCAGGCCCCATGGGCGTGGACCGCCGCGTCGAGCGGCAGACCGGGGACGTAGGCGGTGGCGAGCCAGGCGGGGTCGCCCTCGGGGTCGGCGTCGACGACGGCCGCGGTGAAGAAGCCGGTCACGCGCCGGGCCGCCGCCACCTCCCGGGCGAACCGGCGGCGGAATTCGCCGTCCTCGGCGAGTTCGGCGCGGACCACCTTGACCGCGACCATCCGGCCGCTGGTGGAACGACCGAGGTACACCCGGCCCATGCCGCCCGCGCCGAGGCGCGCGAGGATCCGATAGCGCCCCACCTGCTTCGGGTCGGTCGCGGTCAGCTCTTCCAACGTTCCCCCCGCCGGTGGCCCCACCTCCGGGGGCCGTCCGGTGACGATTACACCAGACCCGGACGCCTCATCGGCCCGTCCCCTCACTCTCGTCGAGGCCCTCGGCGGGGCGGCGCGCGTAACAGAACAGGTGCTCCTCCGGCGCGGCCTCGGGATCGTCGGGCCGGAAGACCGAAACCGCCTGGTGGACGACGTGCAGTCCGCATTCCTCGCGGAGCAGGCGCACGTACTCCTCGGCCGCGAAACTGGAGACGCGGACCCGCCGGCCCATCCAGACGATCTCCAGGTCCTCGATGTCCGCCGGGACCGTGGCGCTCACGAGGAAGCCGCCGGGGGCGAGCCAGGACGTCATCCGGCGCAGGGCGGCGACGGCGTCCGCGCGGCTCATCATCAGGAGCGGGAAGAAGGCGCAGACGGCGGCGAAGGAACCTTCCGGGGCTTCGAAGTCCCGTACGTCGCACTGCTCGAAGCGAGCCCCCGGCACCTGCTGCCGCGCCAGCTCCACCATCGTCCCCGACACGTCGATGCCGGTGACCTCGTGCCCGGCCCGGGCCAGCAGGCCGGCGACCGGGCGGCCGGTGCCGCTGCCGACGTCGAGGACCCGCGAGCCGGCCGGGAGGCGCGCGGTGAGCCAGTCGACCGCCGCCAGCTGCTCGGGCAGCGTCCCGAACGCCTTCTCGTACTCCGCCCCGAGCCCGTCGAACAGCTGCGCCGCCGACAGCGTCCGCTCCCCGGCACCCTCGTCGCTCATGTCGCCCCTTCCCGTGGGCCTGGCGGCCCGGTCCCGGGCCGCCTACCCACGGGAGGGTCGGCGCATGTCGGCCGGGCGCTCACTACCGCGACGTGGCCCTCGGGCTGTTCTTCGGCTCGGCCTGAGCCGCCCTCCGCCACCTGCCGCCTCCCCGTACGGCCCGTTCCTGGCCGGAAACCTGCGCACCCGCCGGCGCCCGAGGCACCCGGCCGGCGGGCGCGCCGTCGGGCATGCCCCGGAGCTCGCGAGCATTTCGCACTGATGATGCGTCATGTGGACCTGTTTCCCTATGAGTTGGCGGGGGCGCGCGTCAAGGGAGCGTGCGCCGGGCGCTCGTAGGACCGGATGGCTCGAATGTCATAGGTCGGGCGAATAAACCCCGGGCGCCACAAGATCACTGCATCGAGGTAATGCCCCCGGTCTGGCGCCGTGCTCGGGGAGCGAGGCCGGTTACTGTTCCCCCGGATCTGGACGGATTCCCAGGGATTGAGTGGGAATCCCAGAGATTGTGTCGGTTTTTCCGCTTTTCCTCTTTCAAGGAGCGCTCGCCCCATGACCGTTGAGACCGGCCCGGACACTCAGCTGGAGTCGCCCCGGCCGCAGTCCAGCCTGAGCACCGCGGCTGCCCGGAACCTCGCCACCACCACCAAGTCCGCCCCGCAGATGCAGGAGATCACCTCCCGGTGGCTGCTGCGCATGCTCCCCTGGGTGGAGACGAAGGGCGGCGCCTACCGGGTGAACCGCCGACTCAGCTACACCGTGGGTGACGGGGTGATCGAGTTCGTCCAGGACGGCGCCACCGTCCGGGTGATCCCCCGCGAACTCGGCGAACTGGCCCTCCTGCGCGGCTTCGACGACGACGAGGTGCTCGCCGCCCTCGCCGGCCGCTGCGTCCAGCGCGACTTCCGCGCCGGCGAGGTCATCGTCGAGCGCGGCAACGCCGCCGACCAGATCCACCTCATCGCGCACGGCCGGATCAACCAGACCTCCGTCGGCAAGTACGGCGACGAGGTCTCCGTGGCGACCCTGGCCGACGGCGACCGGTTCGGCGAGAACGCCCTCCTGGACGCCGACGCCACGTGGGACTACACCGCCACCGCCGAGACCCCCGGCACCCTGCTCACCCTCTCCCGGGCCGACTTCGACGCGGTCAAGGGCCAGGCGGCCAGCCTGCGGGCCCACATCGAGGAGTTCAGCGCGCTGCCCGAGCAGCGGCAGAACAAGCACGGCGAGGCCGAGATCGCCATGTCCGCCGGCCACGTCGGCGAGGCCACCCTGCCCGGCGCCTTCGTCGACTACGAGCTCAACCCGCGCGAGTACGAGCTCTCCGTCGCCCAGACCGTCCTCAAGGTCCACACCCGGGTCGCCGACCTCTACAACGGCCCGATGAACCAGACCGAGGAACAGCTCCGGCTCACCATCGAGGCGCTGCGCGAGCGCCAGGAGCACGAGCTCATCAACAACCCCGAGTTCGGTCTGCTGCACAACGCCGACTTCAAGCAGCGCATCCAGCCGCACTCGGGCGCGCCCACCCCGGACGACCTCGACGACCTGCTGTGCCGCCGCCGCGGTACGAAGTTCCTCTTCGCCCACCCGCGGACGATCGCCGCGATCGGGCGCGAGTTCAACTCCCGCGGCCTCTACCCGGACCACGTCGACGTCGGCGGCCAGTCCGTCCCGGCCTGGCGCGGCGTGCCGATCCTGCCCTGCAACAAGATCCCGATCAGCAAGGAGCAGACCAGCTCCATCATCGCCATGCGTACCGGCGAGGACAACCAGGGCGTCATCGGTCTGCGCCAGACGGGACTGCCGGACGAGTTCGAGCCCGGCCTCTCCGTGCGCTTCATGAACATCAGCGAGCAGGCGATCATCTCGTACCTGGTCACCACCTACTACTCGGCCGCCGTCCTCGTCCCCGACGCGCTCGGCGTCCTCGAGAACGTGCAGATCGCCCGCCGCAACTAGCGCGGGGGGTTCGCAGGCCCGATCCGGCCCGGACCCCGTCCGGGCCGGGCCCCATCCATCCCAGCAAGGAGACACGGATGCCCGACACCGGGCTTTCCCCTGGGCAGTCGAGCCTGCCCGCCCTGCCCGGCCCGCCGGCCGCCCTGTTTCCCGCCACCGGGACGGCGGCCGGGCCGGAGGCCGCGGCCCCGGTCGTGGCCGCGACCACGGCCACGGCGACCCGTTCGGCGCCGGCGTGGATCCTCCACGGACCCAGCGGTCTGGGCACGTCGAGCCTCTCCCTCGCCCGCCGCGCGGAGCCGGCCCCGGTGCAGGTCGTCGAGGCCCTGGCGCACGTCGCCTCGGAGCCGGTCGCCTCGGAGCCCGTGGCCCCGGAGTCCGTCGCCCCGACGGCAGGCACCCCGATCCCCGGCCTCTACTACCACCCGGTCGCGGAGCCGGACCCGGCCCGGGTCGAGGAGCTCAGCCTGCGCATCAAGGCATGGGCGGTCGACGAGGCCGAGGTCTACCCGCCGGAGTGGGAGGACCAGTTCGACGGCTTCTCCACCGGGCGCTACATGGTCGCCTGCCACCCGGACGCGCCGACCGTCGACCATCTGATGGCCGCGGCCCGGCTGATGGTCGCCGAGAACGCGGTCGACGACTGCTACTGCGAGGACCACGGCGGCTCGCCCGTCGGCCTCGGCAGCCGGCTGCTGCTCGCGCACACCGCGCTCGACGCGGTGCACACGACGAAGGAGTACGCGCCGGCCTGGGCGGAGTCCCTGTACTCCGACGCCCCGCGGCGCGCCTACCGCTCCGCCATGGAGTACTTCGTCCAGCTGGCCACGCCGTCCCAGGCCGACCGGTTCCGGCACGACATGGCCCGGCTGCACATGGGGTACCTCGCCGAGGCCGCGTGGGCCGAGACCGAGACCGTGCCCGAGGTGTGGGAGTACCTGGCGATGCGTCAGTTCAACAACTTCCGCCCCTGCCCCACCATCACGGACACCGTCGGCGGCTACGAACTGCCCGCGGACCTGCACGCCATGCCCGCCATGCAGCGGGTGATCGCCCTGGCCGGGAACGCGACGACCATCGTCAACGACCTCTACTCCTACACCAAGGAGCAGAAGAGCCCCGGCCTGCACCTCAACCTGCCGGTGGTGATCGCCGCACGCGAGGGCGTCTCCGAGAAGGACGCCTACCTGAAGGCGGTCGAGGTCCACAACGACCTCATGCGCACCTTCGAGGCCGAGGCCGCCGAGCTGGCCGCGACCTGCCCCGTACCGACCGTGGCGCGCTTCCTCAAGGGCGTCGCCGTCTGGGTCGACGGCAACCACTACTGGCACATGACCAACACGTACCGATACAGCCTGCCCGACTTCTGGTAACCTGCCCGACTTTATTAAGAAATGGACTTCTCTCTGTGACCAGCACCGAGTTCACCACCGCCGAAGGCACCTCGACGTTCGTCCCCGCGCCGGCGACGCCGTACCAGGGTGACATCGCCCGCTACTGGAACGCCGAGGCCAGGCCCGTGAACCTCCGCCTCGGCGACGTGGACGGGCTCTACCACCACCACTACGGCATCGGTGACGTCGACCACGCGGCCCTCGGCACCCCCGAGGACAGCGAGTACGAGAAGAAGCTGATCGCCGAGCTGCACCGTCTGGAGTCGGCGCAGACCGACGTCCTCCTGGAGCACCTCGGCCCCATCGGCCACGACGACACGCTCGTCGACGCCGGTTGCGGCCGCGGCGGCTCCATGGTCATGGCCCACCAGCGCTTCGGCTGCAAGGTCGAGGGCGTCACCCTCTCCGCCAAGCAGGCCGACTTCGCCAACCGGCGCGCCGAGGAGCTGGGCATCGCGGACCACGTCCACGCCCGGGTCTGCAACATGCTCGACACCCCCTTCGAGACCGGCCAGGCCGCCGCCTCGTGGAACAACGAGTCCAGCATGTACGTCGACCTGCACGACCTGATGGCCGAGCACTCCCGCATCCTCGCGGTCGGCGGCCGTTACGTCACGATCACCGGCTGCTGGAACCCGAAGTACGGCCAGCCCTCCAAGTGGGTCTCGCAGATCAACGCCCACTTCGAGTGCAACATCCACTCCCGCCGCGAGTACCTGCGCGCGATGGCCGACAACCGCCTGGTCCCCCAGGCCGTCATCGACCTGACCCCGGAGACCCTCCCGTACTGGGAGCTGCGGGCCACGTCCTCCCTGGTCACCGGCATCGAGGAGGCGTTCATCGAGTCGTACAAGGACGGCTCGTTCCAGTACGTGCTGATCGCGGCCGACCGGGTCTGACGGCGGCCGGGTGAAACGCCGGGCGGGGGGGGGGGGGGCCCCCGGGGGGGCCCCCCCCCCCCCCCCGGCGGGGGGGGGGGGGGGGGGGCGCCCCCCCGGGGGGGGGGCCGGGGGGGGGGGGCCGGC
>NZ_JBIWPJ010000002.1:496790-865821 GCF_044768205.1 Streptomyces sp. NPDC101160
CGGGCGATCCGGACGTACGACGAGAAGCCGATGTGCGCCGACTGCAGAGAAGCGGGGGGCGGGGGCCGCCCCCCCCCCCCCCCGCCCGTTTCGTGGGTGAGAGTGCCGGGTCAGCCCTTCGCGGGGCGGACCTGGTCGGTGGCGCCGGCCCCCTTCATGGCGGCGATGGTGTCGAGCATGCCCTGGTGGAACTGCTCCCGGGTCATGCCCGTGCCGTACTGCTTGAACATCTCGATGCCCTGGCGGACGCTGGCCCGGTCACCGGCGTCGTTCCCGCCGACGAGGATGCTCGCGCCCGGGAACGACGCGTCGGCACCGCCCTCCAGGTAGTCCTTTTCGAAACCGGCTGCCGCGCCGACGAAGCCGTAGTGGACGTTCGACCAGACGTCGTAGAACGCCTCGTCCTCGCCGCCGGGTACCGTGAAGAAGTAGTCCGAAGAAGTCGACAGGCCCATCATCTTCTTCAGCTTCGGCTTGTGGTCCCACTCGGCACCGGCGCGGACCTCGGCCACCCAGATGCCGGAGGCGACCAGCCATCCGCCGGCACCGGCCACCGGGTTCGACTCGTCCTCGTGGAGACCGGTGTACATCTTCCCGAAGGCGCCGGACCGCAGGTTCCGCATGATCTCCTCGTACATGTAGTCCTCGGCGATCTTCCAGCGTGCCGCGCCGAGCAGACGCGAGGCGGCCCTCTCCTTGGCGGCGCGCTCGGCCTTGCGGGCCTGGTTGTAGGCCTTCTTGCTCGCCGACATGTGGCCCGAGTGGCCGAAGAGGGGCTGGCCCGGAGCCACGTTCCACTGGCCGGCCTCGTCGGCGGCGTCCTCCATGCGCAGCGCGTCGTCCATGCAGTACGACTGGGTGCAGTTGTTGGAGCCGTCGCCGATGACACCATCGGTGTCGCCGAAGTGTTCCGCGGTGGTCTTCACTCCCGCGCAGACTCCGTCATGACCGCCGCCCGGCGAACCGTGCAGGCACATCTTCCCGTCCGGGTCGGTGTTGGTGACCGGGTTGTTGTCCGCGTACGCGTAGCCGTTCCAGCTCTGCGGGTCGTTGCCGTCGAACAGCGGGTCGGTGCTGATGAAGCGGCCCGCGGTGGGCAGGTACTGGCGTGCCCCGAGGTTGGTCAGGGCCGTCGCCGTGTCCTTGGTGCCGCCGACGAAGCCCTTGTCGCCGGCCCACGCCGACGGCTGGGTGCCGCGGGCGTTGCCGAAGGGGTCGCTGGGGCGCCGGGTGGCGGCCAGCGTCGACAGGTCGATGCTGAGGCCGTTGGTGCCGTGGTGGTCGGCGACCTGGACGACGAACGCGCCCGCGGCGGTGCCCGCGCCCGTGCGGACGATGGTCATGCCGCCGGGGATCGGGTAGTAGCGGACGCCGGTCTGCGGCTGCGGCCTGGTGGCGGAGGTGGTGTCCACGGTCAGCTCGTCGGAGCCGAGGGTGATCGTGGTCTTGCCCGGGTTGCGGCGGACGAGCTGGTTGCCGTCCGCGTCGTAGACGTAGGTCGTCCTCGTGTCGGGGACGGTCCACTTCTGTCCGGCGGGCACCGTGGTGGCGCAGTCGCCGATGACGAGGTCGGTGCCGTCGGTGGTGACGTCGCCGGGGACGGCGAGGCAGCGGCCGGAGGCGGGGTTGTAGAAGGTGGTGTCGGTGCGCGCCGTCCAGGTCTGGGCGGTGGTGCCGTCACAGGGCTGGATCTGGACCGGCGAGCCGGCGGCGGTGCCCATGGCCTGCAGGCACTTGTTGCCGTTGGAGAGCCGGTCGCCGGCGGTGGCGAACTTCTGGCCCGCGCCGGTGTTGCAGGTGTAGATCTGCACCGGGTTGCCGTTGCTGGTGCTGCCGCCCTGCATGTCCATGCACTTGCCGCCGATGCCCTTGATCTGGGCGGCGGTGGTCAGCGAGGCGAGCTTGCCCTCGCTGTTCCAGTTCAGGCTGCTGGTGCCGGCCTTGCCGGCGCGGAAGGACGTGGTGTTGCCGACCGCGTCGTACTGGAAGTTGTCGGTGTTGGTGGTCGTCGCCGTCTTGGCGGTCGAGGTGAGCAGGGCGTGCGGGCCGCCCGTCCCGCCGCCCGTGGTGGGCGCGGTGGTCGGGGTGTTGACGGTGCCCGGAGCGTTGAACGTCTGGGTGGTCGTCACGTCCTTGGTGGTGTCACCGGCCGGGTCGTGGCTGACCTGCCTGGTGCGGTTGCCGGTCAGGTCGTAGCCGTAGTCCTGCCAGTACGGTGCCGGCCCGCCGATGTTCGCGGCCGTCGGCGCCGTGGTGGCGCAGCCGCCTTGGTCCTGGGTCTGTCCGGTCTCGGAGGCCGCCAGGCCGCCGTTGTCGGTCCAGGCCGTCGCGAGCCGGCCGAGCGCGTCGTAGGTGAAGCACTGGCGGTCGGTCTGGGACGGGGTGTTGTCGGCGATGCCGGTGATCGAGGTGACCTGGCCGGAGTCGTTGTAGGTGTAGCCGGTCTGCTGGACGGCGCCCGTGGTGGACGTCTGCTTGTCGACGAGCTGCTGCTTCACCCGGCCGGTGGCCTGGTCGAAGTCCGTGGTGGCGACGACCTGCGAGGCCCACGGGTTGACGGTCGAACGGACCGGACGTCCGAAGGCGTCGTACTCCGACTGCGTGTCGTACGTCGTCGCGCCCGCGTACTTGAACATCTGGCCGTAGTCGTTGTACGAGTACACGATGTCGTCGAGCGGGAGCCCGCCGACCGCCGGGAGCACCGTCTCCTTCGGGTTGCCGGTGATCTTGTCGTAGACGGTGCTGGTCGTGTACGTGAACGTGCCGGAGGCCAGTCCGGCGTCGGCGCCGGGGATGCTCACCGTGGATCCGGTGACGCGGTAGCCGTCGTCGTACCCCTTGATCGTGGTGGTGTAGGCCTGGCCGCCGGTGCCGCCGACATACCGCGTCGAGGAGGCGGGCTTGCCCTTGCCGGCCGTCGCGGTGTCGAAGGTCCACGCCGCGAGCTGCTTGTCGGTGGTGGTGGCGGTGCCGTCGAACATGCCGGCCTTCCGGCCGATCAGGTCGTAGGTGAAGGTGACCGTCTGGCCCTTGCCGTTGGTGGTGCTGCCGAGCCGTCCGGCGGCGTCCCACGTCTGCGTGGTCGTACCGGTGTCGGGGTCGGTCGCGGTGATCTGACGGCCGCGCTGGTCGTAGCCGTACGACCAGGTGTTGCCCGCCGCGTCCTTACGGGTGAGCGGGTTGCCGTCGACCGTGTACGTGTAGCGCGTGACCGTGGCGTCGGCCGGCAGGCCCGTGGCGGTGGGGGTGGTGTACTGCCACAGCTCCGTGGTGTGCCCGCGGCCGTCGGTGAGGGTCGTGGTCGGCGCCGAGCCCTTCGGCGGTACGACGTCGGTCCGGTCGACGCCCTTGTAGTCGGTCGTCGTACGGGACTGCTCCACGTTGTTCGACCAGGACGCGGTGACCACCGCGCGGCCCAGGCCGTCGTAGGTGGTGCGGGTCTGTGACGGGATGCTGCCCTCCGCCGAGGGCAGCAGCGTGCCGGTCGGGCCCGACGCGTCGTTGTACCAGGGCGCGTTGGACGTCCGCGTGCGGCCCTGCGAGTCGAGCAGTGTGTCGGAGACCAGCCGGCCGGTGTAGGCGGGGTTGGCGGGTGACGTCTGCGTCTGCCGGGTGCGGGCGAAGCCGTCGAGGATGTCGACGCTCTTGACGTAGACCGGCGTGTCGCCGTCCTTCGTCAGCTTGTTGGTGGTCGTCGTCGACGGGACGCCGGCCTGGTTGGAGACCCCGTACCCGAAGGTCATGTCGGCGTTCGGGTTGGCCGCGGGGGTGCGGCCGGGGAGCCAGACGGCGGTGAGCCGGCCGAGCGCGTCGTACGTCTCGGTGGTCGTCTTGAGGTTCTGGTCCTTGACGGTCAGCGGCAGGTTGCGCCGGACGTCCATCGTGGTGACGCTGTCCCAGGTGCTCGTCGAGCCGGGCACCGGGGAGGCGACCGTCAGCGTGGCCGGCAGCTCACCGGTCGCGGTGGGCGTGTAGGTCGTCGTGGTGACGGCGCCGTTCGGGTGCTGGTTGTCCTTGCTGTTCGGGTCCGTGACCGTCGCGGTCCGGCCGTAGGCGTCGTAGGTCGTGGTCGCGGTCGGCACGAAGAGGGGCGTGCCGTCCGTCTGGTACCGGTCCAGGATCTCCTGCTTCGTCGCGTCGCCGGTGGCGGCGGCCTGCCCGAACGGCAGGTTGTCGTAGGAGGTACGGGTCCGGGCGACGGTGTTGGCGGCCGCCGCGCCCGCGGTGCAGGCGTCCGTACCGGAGACGACGAGCTTCTCCTTCACCAGGCCGGTGACCTGCGGGTCGGGCCCGGCGGCGTAGTCGAGGCGCGAGCACATGTCCGGCAGGCCCTCGGCCTGCTCCAGGGTGGTGACGGCGCGGTTGTTGTGCGCGGAGTCGGTGGTCGTGGTGGTGACCGTGGAGCGCCAGGTGCCGTCGGCCTTCTTGCCCTGGGCGGTGACGGTGGTCGTGGTGGCGCCGTAGCGGGCGACGAGGTCCGGCAGACCGGAACGCGTCTGGGTGGCGGTGGCCACCTCGCCCGAGGCGCCGTTGACGCTGCGGCTGACGACGCTGCCGCCCGCCTGGTCGTACGTCTCGGTCTGGAGTGTCTGGCCGCTGAGCCAGTCCTGGTCGGTGACCGACCGGCCGAGGGCGTCGGTGAGCTGGACGCTGCGGGTGGAGCCGTCCTTGCGGACGTCACCGTTCATGCCCTGCCGGTAGGTGGTGCGCACCTGTGACTTGGGGCCGTCGCCGCCGCTGCCGGTGGTGGCGGTCACGGTGGCGAAGCCGCGGAACTCGCCCCAGGTACGGGACTTGGGGTCGGTGAACTCGCTGTCGTCCCGGTGCCAGCCGGCCGGTCCGTAGGCGTAGCCGGTGATCTTCTGCGGTGCGTCGGTCGTGGTGTCGTTCTCGGTGAGCGAGGCGACGGTGTAGTGGTTGAACCAGTCGAGCACGGGGTCCGAGCCGACGACCGAGCCGGGCGGGGTCCAGCGGACCGGGTAGCAGGCCATGGTGTTGTCGTCCTCGGCGGGCGGCATCACATGGTTGAGGCGGGAGCAGGCCGGCAGGTTGTAGTCGACGTTGAGGACGCCACCGGTCTCGTTCTTGATCTGCTGGATGCGCGGCCGGTCCATCAGCGGCGGCGCGGGGACGAGGTCGGTGCCGTCGACCCGGTTGGCGAGCATCACGGGGACGAACGTCACCGCGGGCAGCGCGATCTCCGGGCTGCCGGCCTTGCCGGTGCGCTGGACCGAGTCGAGCCACAGGGCCTTCTGGCTGGTGGCGTCCTTCGGGTCGGGGAAGGAGTGCTTCAGGACGTAGGAGTCCACGTCCTGCCAGGCGTTGTTCACCCGGACCTGGGTCAGCACGGTGGCCAGCCGGCGGGTGGTGAAGAACGTCGGCGAGAGGTTGGAGCAGGTGCCGGAGCTCTTGCACTCCTGGTCGACCGGGACGTCGGGCCAGTTGTTCTTGTTCGCCTCGGTGCGCTGTGAGGGGTCGCAGGCGGTCGTGTCGACGCAGCGCTCGGCGGTGCCGAGCGTCACCCGGACGGCGGGCTGGAGGCCGCCCTTGGCCGCGACCTGGTCGGACAGGCGCTGCCCGTACGCGACGGAGGCCAGGGTGTTGGCGCGGGTGTACGCGGTGAGCGTGCCGGCGCCCGGGTTCTGGCCGCCGCCGCGCGCGTAGTAGTTGGTCTCGGGGGCCCAGGTGTACGTCGTCAGGTTGCCGTGGACGTCGACGACGTAGTCCAGCTGGAGCCGCTGCCACATGGTGCACCAGGAGGCGTTGCCCTTGGCCGAGTCGTAGCACGGGTCGCCGGACTTGGGGGAGTACACCGGCACGGCGGAGACGGAGTTCGCCGCCGCGTCGCTCTTGTCGCCGCCGGGCAGGTGGTTGACGCCGAAGTAGTAGACGGTGCCGGCGGTGTCGGTGACCTTGGCGTAGGCCCCGTCCTGGACGCCGTTGGCGGCGCCCGAGCCGAACTCGATCTTCGTGCCGTCGTCGTTCTTCAGCCGCCACACACCGGTCGCCGCGTCGCTGCCGGCCGCGCCGGTGGCGACCCGGACGAGCTGTCCGGAGTGACCGCCGAGCGAGAGGCTCGCGTTGAAGCCGCCCCAGCACAGGTCACCGGAGTGGGTGATGCCCGCCTTGTCGCAGGGCTTGTAGGTGCGCTCGATGAAGCCGGGGTTGAGGTCCCAGCCGTCGCCGACCCAGGACGCCTGGGCGTTGGTGGCGGAGGTGCGGCCGTCCACGGAGGAGGAGTCGTAGCCGAGCGCGAGGGACGGCGGCTGGCCGCCGAGGCCCGGCGGCAGCTGGAACGGGTAGCTGTAGGTCAGCGCGCCCGAGGAGCCGCCGGCGGCCCAGGCCGAGGACGGGTTCAGACCGGACGCCTTGTAGTCGCCGCCACCGCCGGAGGAGCCGGTCTCGGCGGCGAGCAGCATCGGGGCGCTCGCGCCACCAGCCGACGCGAGGAGCGGCGACTGGGCCCCGCCGCCGGTGACCCGGGCGGGTGCGGGCGCCACGGCCGGCACCGCGAGGTCGGCCGTCAGCCGGCCGGTGGCCTTGTCGTAGTGGGCGGCCAGCGGGGTGCGGACCCGGCAGGACGCCAGCTCGGGAGTGGTCGCGGCACACGCGGGCAGCGCCACCAGGCGGCCGCGCGCGGCGAACTGGCCGCCGGTGGCGCGCTGGAGCTCGGCCAGGTCGAGGCCGACCCTGACCGGCACCGTGCCGTGCGCGTCCCGGCCGGTCGCGGCGTCGACCGCGGCGACCGAGAACAGCAGGCCGTGCACGCCGGCGGCGCGGGCCGCCCTGCTGTCGCTGCGTACGACGGTCACCGCGGGCAGCGGGGCCTTGGACGCCTTCGTCGCGGGGCCGACCCAGACGGGGAGCCGGCCGGCGCGGGCCGGGGCCGTCGTGGGCAGCGCGGTGCCGCTCAGCGCGGTGACGGCCGGCACGCCGGGAGCCGCCGTGGCGCGCTTCGGCACCGCGTACGGCGGGGCCACCGGGTGGCGCTTCTTCGCCGTGGTCCCGGATATCGAGGCGGTGTGCGGCAGCGGTGTCTTCGGCGGCTGCCAGATTCTGTCGAAGTCCGGCTTCGCCGGAGCGGCCTGGGCCGCCGGCACTGCCAGAAGGGACGCCGCAAGGGCCACGATCAGCGGAACGGTCGCCCGTCTCCGTGAAAGTCGCCCGGTTCGGCGCATGCCAAAGCGAGGCATCGCTCATCCCCCGTTGAAAGTCGAAAGTAGTGGTGGGCCGCCGGTCCGACTGAGCGACGGCACAATCGGACGGGAAGGTAGCAGTCGCCACAACCGCCCGTATCCCATGAGCAGTTGAAATTTGGACGTGTTCTAGATCACAGTGTGTGCAATTCGTGAAGGCTGGGCACAAGATGGACACGGGCCAGCGTGGCGAATTTTGATCGTTGACCATGTCCTGCCAAAGTGCCCCCGATCTCTGCGCGCCATGCGCCGGGACCACGCACATGCATGGGGGAGTACAGAGGCATGTCCACTGCACCAAGAGCCGGACTGAGACGGCCGGTCGCGGCCGCCGCAGTCCTGGCGATATCGGCCGCGATGCTGGCCGCCACGCCCTACACGGCGCTGGCCGCGCCGTCGCCCCATCCCGATCCGTCGGCCTCCCCGGCCGCTCCCGCCCCCTCCCGGGGGAGCGCCGGGCGCCCGAAGCCGACGGCGGCCCGCACTGCCGCGGAGAAGGCGAAGCTGAAGGCCGCCAAGACCGGCAAGGACGTCCAGGTCCCCGAACTCACCGACGAGTTCAGCACCACGGTCGTCACGCCCCAGGGCAAGCTGCGCACCGAGCGCAGCCTCGAAGCCCAGCGCATGAAGGGCGAGGACGGCGGCTGGGTCGCCCTCGACGACACCCTGGTCACCCGCGCCGACGGCACCGTGGCCCCGAAGGCCGCCGACTCCGGCCTCGTGATCTCCGGCGGCGGCACCGGCCCGCTGGCCACCATGACCACCGAGGACGGCCAACAGCTCGCCGTCTCCTCGCCGTTCCCCGGCGCGCTGCCCAAGCCGGTCCTCAGCGGCAACGGCGCCCTCTTCGAGAACGTGGCGCCCGACACCGACCTGAAGGTCACCGCCACCAAGTGGGGCGGCTACGGCACCGTCGTGATCCTGCGCAGCCCGACCGCCGCCGCCAACCCGGCGGTACGGAACATGGTGTTCCCCACGGAGACCAAGGGCCTCGACCTCGCCAAGGACAAGGACGGCAACCTCACCGCCGCCCACGGCCGTGACACCGTCTTCCGCTCGCCCGCGCCGATCATGTGGTCCGCGAAGGAGGCCCGGCACCCGGGCGTGCGCGGCAGCAAGAACGCCGACATGGACGCCGCCGCGCCTGTCGACAAGACCAACGGCGCCATCGACGGCCTGAGCAGCCCCGAAGGGCCCGGCGCCCGCGCCACCGTCGCCAAGATCCCCGTCACCAAGGCGAAGGTGACCGGCACGGCCGGCAAGGGCCACGGCGCCATCGCCCTGGCCCCCAGCATGGACCTGCTCGACGGCGCGGACACCAGCTACCCCGTCTACATCGACCCGGACTGGTCGCGCGACTCCCGCGGCAAGCAGCACCACGCCTGGGTCATGCAGGCCTGGCCCGGCACCAGCAACTTCGACCGCTCCGGCTCCAACGACCGGGACCACCCCGGATCGGGCTACCAGGGCTGGGAGTCCCCGTACGGCATCGAGCGCGCCCTGTTCGAGTTCGACATCAACGGGTACTACGGCTCGACCATCAACTACGCCAACCTGCGCGTCAACCAGTACATCTCCTCGGACTGGTCCTGCTCCACGACGTACCCCGTGAACGTCTACCGGGCAGGCGCGTTCGACGGATCGGTGTCCTGGAACAACCACGTGGTCGGGGACTGGCTGGACGGCAAGTGGGTGCCCGGCAACGGCACCAACTCCGCCTGCTACAACGACATCCCCGTCGACTTCAACGTCACCGGCGCCATGCGGGACGCGATCCGCGACACCAGCAAGCCGATCGCCTTCGCCCTGCGCGGCAACGAGGGCTCCGGCGACAAGATGGGCTTCAAGCGGTTCAACTACAACGCCACGCTCAGCACCGAGTACGACTTCCCGCCCAACACCCCGGACAACCTGCGCGCCAACCCGGTCCCGCGGCGCGTCGTCGCCGGTGACACCCAGGCCTGCGGCTCGGTGCCCAGCACCTCGTACGGCTGGGTCACCGACACCCACACCGACCTGATCTCCCGGGTCAGCAGCCCCAACCAGGGCCAGCTCACCGAGTGGATCGACCTCTGGGACGAGACCGCGAACGCGACCGCGCACCAGGGCTGGTCCGGCTTCGTGCCGAACTGGTCCGAGGCCACGTACTCCGTGCCGGTCGGCACCCTCCAGAACGGCCACAACTACGCCTGGGCCACCCACGGCGACGACGGCCTGCTGCGCGGTCCGTCCAGCACCACGTGCCACTTCGCCGTCGACATGACCCCGCCGGTGATGTCCTTCGGCCAGTTCACCGACCCCAACACCCAGTACCCGCCGGCCGGCAACGGCCAGATCACCAACCTGCGCCTCGGCGACACCGGCTCCATCCCGATCTCCGCGTCCGACCCGAGCCCCGGCGCCGGACTGCGCTCCTCGGGCCTGGCCTGCGTCCAGTGGAGCTTCGACCCGCAGCTCGCCGGCGCCCAGCAGACCTGCGGCGGCCCGCTCTCCGCGAGCAGCATCAGCGTCAAGCCCACCCACTGGGGCACCAACATCGTCTACGCACGGGTCCTCGACGAGGCCGGCAACGCCTCCCAGACCCTCTCGTACGCCTTCTACGTGCCGTGGAAGGACGGACCGGTCGCCTTCGGAGACACCACCGGTGACGCCCGGCCCGACATCCTGATCCCGGACAACAACGGCAACCTGGTCACCCACGGCCGCGCCACCGACGGCAGCACCGCGAGCTACGTGCCCAGCGGCACCGCCGCGACCGCCCTGCAGGCGCCCGAGGTGAGCTCCGGACGCACCTGGAAGGACTACCGGATCGCGCACCGCGGCTCCCTCGACCCGGGCCGCAACGTCGACGACCTCTTCGTCCACCGCGAGCCCGCCTCGGTCGGCGCGTCCGGCGGGTCCGACCTGTTCGTCTACGACAACACGCTGTCCAACCCGGGACGCTTCACCCTCGGCACCAAGCACACCGTCGACAAGCCGGACTGCGACCCCGCGTACGCGAGCTCCTGCACCGGTTACCGCAACGTCGGCACCTGGCAGTACTCCAGCCAGATCACCCCGACCGGCCCGGCGGGCACCTCGCGCACGCCGAGCCGCAAGGTCTCCGACGCCACTGGTCTGCTCGCCGTCGAGGCCGGCAACCTCTGGTTCTACCCGGTCAAGTCCAACCAGACGCTCGCCCCGCCGTCCCTCGTGTCCGGCACCGGCGACTGGGACGACAAGGACCTGATGATCCCGGGCAACACCCTGGACCTGTCCACCGCCACCACGGCCGACACCGCCCCGGCGCTGTGGGTGCGCAACCGCACCGGTGGCGACATCTTCCAGTACAAGCTCACCACCGGCACCCGCACCGACGACGTCCTGGGCGTCACGTACACCGTGTTCACCGGCGTCACGGCGCAGCCCACGGCCCGCATCGGCTACGGCATCACCGGCACCGGATACCCGCGCGTCGGCTCCGACGGCGACGTCACCGACGACGGCGTGCCGGACTTCTGGGCCCTGGACTCCGCCGGCACGCTGCACGCCTGGGCGGGCACGGTGAACGCCGGCGCGGTGAACGGCTTCACCGGCGAGCACCTGCGCGGCAACACCCAGGCGCCGACCGTGCAGTGGCGCCTGGAGGGCGACACCAAGTCCGTACCGGCAGGCAGTGACGGCACCTCGGCGGGTATCAGCTACGCCCAGGACACCGTCGACGGACGGACGGTCAACGTGGCCGTTCTCAGCGACACGCTGAAGTCGACCATCACGGCGCCGAACAAGATCGTCGACACCCGGCAGAGCTTCACCGTCAGCACCTGGGCGAAGCTCGACAAGCCGGACGGCGTGATCGTCAGCCAGGACATGCTCCACGGCAGCGCCTTCATGCTCTGGGCGGACGCCAACGGCTGGCGCTTCGCGCTGGCCCGCAGCGACGACGACGGCTGGTCGTACGACTACACCGCCACGGCCAACGCGGCCAACGCGTTCAAGGCCGGTGCCTGGACCCAGCTGACGGCGACGTACAACGCCACCACGGGCGCCATGAGCCTGTACGTCAACGGCCGGCTCGCCGCCAGCGCCTACCACCCGGCGAGCACCAGCCCGGCGCCGAGCGGCCAGCTCGTCATGGGCCGGTACAAGTACCAGAGTCAGCCGAGCTCCTGGCTGGCCGGCCGGATCAGCAACCTCGCCGTCTACCAGGGCTACATCCCGCAGGCCACCACGGCCGACAGCCCGATCCGCTTCGCCGCGTCCCCCGACATCTGCGTGGACGCGCCGAACAACAACAGTGGCAACGGCATGCACCCCCAGCTGTGGGGCTGCAACGGCTCCGACGCGCAGAAGCTCAGCCTCAACGCCAACGGCACGCTGACCCAGCAGGGCCACTGCGTCGCGGTCAGCGGCAACCAGACCGCGTCGCAGAGCGCCGTGATCTTCTGGCAGTGCCTGGGCGAGGGCGGCCAGCAGTGGCAGCCGCGCGCCGACGGCTCGATCTACAACCCGCAGTCGGGACGCTGCCTCGACGTGCCCTGGGCCAACCGCACCTGGGGCACCGTGTTCCAGCTGTTCGACTGCAACGGCACCCCGGCGCAGCAGTGGAGCGTTCCGGCGATCTTCACGCCCGCGCTGCCGGTCAATCCGTAGGGCCCCGCGAGGTCGCGCAATCGCCCGCCCGCCCCGTTTCCGGACGGGGCGGGCGGGCATTCGCGTGTCGGAGGGGCGTGACGTGCGTGTGCCTCGGCGGTTGGCGGTGATCGGGATGGCCCGACCGGTCTGGACCGGTGTGCTGAGCTTCGGTCTGTCCCGTTGACTGAACTAGCAAGGGTGTATTCGCAGGTCAGATGGGGTTTCTGCTAGCTTCCCGGCCATGCTTGAGACGGGTGGTTCCGCCCGGGATCTGGTCGGCTTCATGCTGCCGGAATCGGGTGGGTTGGTGGGGTCGGCGGACCCGGCGCGGCCGTACGTGCTGCTGGATGCGGCCGGGGCCGTGGTGGAGCCAGTGGAGCGGTTCTTTAATGAGCTCCAAGCCTGTGGACGGCCACCGGCAACGGTCCGGTCGTACGGGATGGACCTGCTGCGGTGGTGGCGGTTCCTGGCCGGCTGGGGGCTGGCGTGGGATCGGGTGACGCGAGTGGATGCCCGGGACTTCGCCCGGTGGATGCAGCTCGCGCCGAAGCCGGTCCGCGTCCACTGGCGCCGACGCTCCCAGGCAGCTTCCACGCCCCCTCCGGCACAGCCTCTGGTAGGCCTGCCGAATACGGTGACCGGCCGAGCCGCGCCGGGGCCGATGTACTCGGCCAGGACGCGGGTGCACAGCGAGGCGGTACTGAGGTCGTTCTACGCCTTCCACCTGGACGAGGGGACTGGCCCGATCATCAATCCGTTCCCCGACGGCCGGGGTCGCCGCCGTCCACCAGGCTCAGGGCGCTCCTTCCGGGTGCCGAGCGGTGGTCGCTACCGGCCGTCGGTGCCGACTCGGTTGCCGCGGCGGATTCCGGATCACCGGTTCAATGAGCTGTTTGCCGCTCTGAAGTACAACCGGGACCGGGCTCTGCTGGCGTTCTGGGTCTCCAACGGTGCCCGGGCGGAGGAGCTGTTGACGAGCCGGCAGCGGGATCCGCTGCCCGGCGATCAGCTGCTGGGGGTGGTCCGGAAGGGCACGCGGGCCTATCAGCAGCTTCCGTCGTCTCCGGACGCGTTCGTGTGGTTGAGGCTCTACCAGGAGGAGTCGTGGCGGGCCGGGACGCCACGGGATCCGGCGGCGCCGTTGTAGTGGACACTGCGGCGGCCGTTTCGGCCGCTGAACTATCACGCCGCCCGGGCGATGCTGAACCGCGCGAACGCCCTGCTCGGGGCGAACTGGACCCTTCACGACCTGCGGCACACGGCCGCGTACCGGATGGCCCGGGACCCGGAGCTGGCGTTGACGGACGTGCAATGGGTCCTTGGCCACGCCCACCTGACCACCACGCAGATCTATGTGCCGGCCGGTCGCGACGAGATCGTCGAGGCCGTGCGGGCCCATCATCTACGCCAGGAGCGGCTGGCACGCATCCCCGCAGTGCCCGCGGCCGGGTATCGGCCCGAGGCCCTCAACGATCTGTTCGGAGGAGGCTGGTGACGGCACGCGTCCGGCACCTCACGGGCACGCCCGTCGCCGGCCCCGGAGAGCGGGCGCCAGTGCCCCAGGCCGCAGGCGGGCCCCTGGAGCAGGCCCGCGCCCGGTTCCCCGCCCGTGCAGCCGGGACGCGGTGGCCGATGACGTGCAGGTCCCGCGGACGAGGTGCTCGCCGCACTCCAGCTCGCGCCGTACGTCGGGGCCAGCGTCAACACGCGCTGGTACCGGCTCACGGGGGCACGTGCGATCCTCACCTGGCTGGCCACCTTCTCCGGGAGCAGCTGGCAGGAGCGGTGGGAGGCCTCCCCCGCGGCGGTGTCCGCGCGCGGATGGGCCGATCATGGGCACATCTGGGTCTCCTCGGTCACCGAGGTGAAGCGGCGGTCGACGGTTTTGTCGGGTCTGCTGTTGCTAGCCGGAGCTGACGTGCTGCGGCTCCCGGTGGCCTGGCTGGCCGGCCACAGCAGCAACCATCTGCGGGACTTCGTCGAGGAGGTCCGTGATCCTGCCGGATACGCACGGCTGAAGGCACACGTCGGCCCGAAGCGCTGGGAGGAGCTCGGCGCCGGCAAGGCTCGCCGGGCACTGGCCCGGATTCTCCTCGCCAAGGGCGGAGCTCTGGCGGACATCACCGTCGGCGACGCGATCGAGCACCACACGCTCGTACGGGGCGAGGGCGGGAGCAGCCTGTTCTACTCGTGGCTGCGGGAGCTCGGCGATCTGCCGTCCGACGCACCGGCGACGCTGCGGCTGCTCGGCCGGGTCACCGGCCAGCTCACCACCGAGCAGCTGGTGGACCGGCACGGTGTGGCGTGCGTACCTGTGCGCGGGCTGCTGATCGACTACCTGGAAGAGCGTCGGCCCCGACTGGACTACGCCTCGCTGGACGGCCTTGCCCGCCATCTGACCAGGAACTTCTGGTCAGACCTGGAACGGCACCACCCCGGCATCGCCTCTCTTGACCTTCCTTCGGAAGTGGCAGCCGCGTGGAAGGAACGTCTGCGGACCCGAATCCAGCGCCGTCGGCGACTGGACGGCACGGTGGAGGAGACGGTGGTCGAGCGGGCGGACCAGGCCATCGTGCTGATGTCCGTCCGCGCGCTCTACCTCGATATTGCACGCTGGGCGGCGGAGGAGCCGGCCCGCTGGGGACCCTGGGCGGCCCCGTGCCCGATCAAGGAAGCGGAGACCTTGAACGGCAAGCGCACCAAACGGATCAAGGCCCGCATGGACCAGCGCACCCGCGAACGGCTGCCGGCCCTGGAAACCTTCGCACGGGCCGCACTCGACCACCACCGCCACCGCCTGGCCTGCCTCGAAGCCCTGCGAGCCGTACCGCGCGGCGCGACCTTCACCGTCGCCGGCGCGACCTTCGTCCGCACCAGACACGGCGCCGACAGCGCCCGTAACGCAGCCGGCAAGCTCATCTACTTCGACCTCGCCGAGCACCGCGCGTTCTGGGCCTGGGCGGCGGTGGAGTTCCTGCGCCACACCGGCGCCCGCATCGAGGAGATGCTGGAGGCCAGCCACCACGCCCTGGTCCAGTACCGGCTCCCCACGACCGGCGAGATCGTCCCCCTCCTCCAGATCGCCCCCTCCAAGACCGACCAAGAGCGAGTCCTGCTGGTCAGCCCCGAACTCGCCGACATCCTCTCCGCCGTCATCCGCCGGGTCCGCGACCCGAAAACTGGCACCATCCCCCTGCTGGCCGCCTACGACTACGAGGAGCGCACCTGGAGCCCGCCCGCTCCACTGCTTTTCCAATGGGACTGGGCCGGAGAGCGCTCCCGGATGACCGGCGAGCTGATCCGAAAAGCCCTAGGAGAGGTCCTCGACTTCATCGGCCTCACCGACACCAGTGGTCCAGCCCTGGACTTCGCCCCCCACGACTTCCGGCGGATGTTCATCACCGACGCCATCCGCTCCGGCCTGCCACCCCACATCGCCCAGGTCATCGTCGGCCACTCCGACATCAACACCACCATGGGCTACAACGCGGTCTACCCCACCGAGACCATCGAAGCCCACCGGGCCTTCATCACCCGCCGCCGCACCCTGCGCCCCGCCGAGGAGTACCGCACCCCCACGGACGCCGAGTGGGAGGACTTCCTCGGCCACTTCGAACGCCGCAAACTTTCCGTCGGCACCTGCGCCCGCGCCTACGGCACCGCCTGCATCCATGAACACGCATGCGTGCGCTGTTCTCTCCTGCGCCCCGACCCCGCCCAGCGCGGCCGGCTCGTGGAGATCCGCGACAACCTCCTCGACCGGATCGCCGAAGCTGAGCGCGAGGGCTGGCTCGGCGAGATCGAGGGCCTGCGCGTCAGCCTGGTCGGCGCCGAATCCAAGATCGGCCAGATCGACTCGGCGGCGCGCGGGCCCGTCCTGCTCGGCCTGCCCACGCCGAGAGCGGACCGGCACGGGTGATCAGAGCGCAGGCAGGGAAGAAGCGGGAAGCACGGCACAGCAGGCCAAGGTGGTGATCCAGGATGGCCAGACCCGTATGGACAGGGGTCGTCAGCTTCGGACTCGTCTCCCTACCGAGCGCGCTCTACACCGCAACCGACAGCCACACGATCCGCTTCCACCAGCTCCAGCGGGGCACCGCCGACCGGATCCGCAACAAGCGGATCAACGAGCGCACTGGCGACGAGGTCGACCTCGGGGAGATCGTCAAGGGCTACGACACCGGCGAGCAGTACGTGATCGTCGAGCCGGCCGAGCTCGACGACATCGCGCCCGGCCGCTCCAAGGCCATCGAGATCACCGGCTTCGTCGACCTCGACGCGGTCGACCCGATCTTCTTCGACAAGACGTACTACCTCGGCCCCCGCGGCGAGCAGTACAGCAAGATCTACGGGCTGCTGGAACGCGCGCTCACCGAGTCGAACAAGGCCGGCATCGTGACCTTCGTCATGCGCGGCCGCGAGTACCTCGTCGCGTGAAGGCGGAGGACGACCTGCTGACCCTGCACACCCTGCACTGGGCCGACGAGATCCGCGACCCCCACCAGGAGATCCCCGACCTGCCGGGCAAGACGCAGGCGACGGCCGCCGAGGTGAAGATGGCCACCCAGCTGATCGACGCCCTCTCCACCGACTGGGACCCCGAGGCCTTCCACGACACCTTCCAGGAGAAGGTCAAGGCGCTGATCAAGGCCAAGGCCGCCGGCGAGACCGTCGAGAAGGCCGAGGCCGCACCGAAGGCCACCGGCGTCGTGGACCTCATGGAGGCCCTGCGGGCCAGCGTCGAGCGCGCCCGCAGTCCAAAGGACCCCGGCGAGAAGGCCGCCACCGGTGCCGCCCGCGCCACCCGCGACGAGAAGAAGACCGGAGCGAAGAAGCGGGCCACGAGCAGCAACGGCCGCCGGCCGCTGAAGGAGCTCACGAAGGCCGAGCTGTACAAGAAGGCCACGGCCGCGGGGATCGAGGGCCGCTCCTCCATGACCCACGACCAGCTCGCCGACGCCCTCGCCCACACCCGCCGTGGACGGCCTTGAGGGTCAGGTGACCTGGAAGGTGCCCATCATGGCCATGTCCTCGTGTTCGAGGTTGTGGCAGTGGAGCATGTAGCGGCCCTTGTAGCCGGTGAAGCGGACGAGGGCCTCCACGACCTCATAGGGGCGTACGTCCACGGTGTCCTTCCAGCCGGCGTCCATGGCGTCGGCTGGGTGCCCGCCGCGAGCGATGACCTGGAATTGGGCGAGGTGGACGTGGACGGGGTGGTGGAAGTCGCTGCTGAAGCGCCAGCGTTCCACGCTGCCCAGGCGGGGGCAGGCCAGCACGGTGTCGGGGTGGAACGGCTTGCCGTTGATGGTCCACATCTGCTGGTCGTCGCCGCTACTGGTGCGGCGGAAGTCGAAGGTGCGGACCGGCATGCCCTCGGTGGGCGTGAGGGCTTCGAAGCGGTTGGAGAGGCGGGCCGGCACGCGGGTGGAGTCCCGGGCAGCTCGTACGACGTCGAAGCGCATGACGTCGCGCATCGGGCCCTGGCCGGCGGTGTTGCGCAGGGTGATGCGGCTGCCGACGGGGTGGTCGGCGAAGTCGACGATGACGTCGAAGCGTTCCCCGGGCGCGAGGTCGATGGCGTCCAGGTGCTGGGGTGCGGGCAGGAGGCCGCCGTCGCTGCCGATGTGGACGAAGCGGCCGCGGCCGCCGCCTTCGACGTCCAGGCGCAGCTGGTAGCGGCGGGCGTTGGAGCCGTTGAGGAGGCGGAGGCGGTACCGGCAGCCTGAGACCTCCAGCAGGGGCCAGGGTGCGCCGTTGACGAGCTGGACGTCGCCGAGGACGCCGTCGGGGAAGGTGTCGTGGGCGTGGTCGGGGTAGCGGAAGGAGCCGTCTTCGTTGAAGGAGCGGTCACAGAGCATGAGTGGGATGTCGCGGTCGCCGCGTGGGAGCGGGAGGCGGTCCTCCTCGTCGTCGGTGATGAGGAAGAAGCCGGCCAGGCCGCGCCAGACCTGGGGGGCGCTGTGGTCCATGCGGTGGTCGTGGTACCAGAGCGTGGCCGCCTGCTGCGGCACCGGGTAGTCGTACGTGCGGTAGGCAACGGTGGTCTGCCCGCCGTGAGCATCCCCCGCGTGCGGACGGCTCTGGCCGGGCGCGCAGCGGGTGGGCAGGAGCAGGTCGGTGGGGTAGCCGTCGGAGTCCGGCGGGGTGATGCCGCCGTGGAGGTGGGTGACGGTGGGGACGGTCAGGTTGTTGTGGACGCGCACCTTGGTGCGGCGTCCGGAGCGGGCGGTGATGGTGGGGCCGGGGAAGATGCCGTCGTACCCCCAGACCGTGGTGGTGAGCCCGGGCAGGATCCGGGCCTGGCCTTCACGCTGCTCCAGTTCGTAGACGTCCGCGCCGTCTTCGGTCCGCGCGGGGCGTGCGGTCGGCGGAATCGGCAGCGGCACCGCGAACGGGGCGGGGGGCAGGGGCGCCGTGCTCGCCAGCACGCGCCCCGTGGCCGCGCCGGCAAGCCGGGAGAAGCCCGCCGCGCCGAGGGTCATCGCAGCCCCTGCTGCGGCCAGCCCGAGGAAGGCGCGCCGGCCGGGAGCGGGCGGGCGCAGACGCTGGCTCACTGGGCCACCTCCACCGGTTCCGGGCGTTCCTGCTCCGTCCGGCGGGGGCGGGGGCGGGGGCAGTAGGTGAAGGCCCAGCAGACCATCGCGGCGGCACGGCCGAAGATCGCCATGCCGAGCGGCATGTGTGCGGCCAGCACCCGAGCCTCTCCGAGCGCCTGCTGCGCGCCGACGAGCGCGGCCAGCGCGATGCTGGCTGCGAGCGGCCATGCGGGCCCGCCGAGCCGGCGCCACACGGCTGCGGCGGCCGCTGCCTGGAGGAGGGTGAGGGCGGCGAGGATGTCGGCGTTGGCCGAGTGCCAGACCAGCAGGTCGAGGTCGCCGGTGACGAACAGGCCGGCCAGCGCCGCCTGCGCGAGGGTGTCCAGGAGCACCAGTACGGCCGTGGCCCGCATCAGGCGCACCGGCCACCGCCGCCCGCGGCTGTCGTAGCCGCTCATGCGCGGGCCCCGGTCTGCGCCGCGGCGAGCGTGCGCTCGTACGCCTGGAAACCGTCTTGTACCCCGATGAGGATCTCGCCGAGGACGAGGTAGCCGCCGCTGATGAGCGGGGTGTCGCGCAGGGCCTCGATGAGGAAGTAGTACGCGCCCAGGTCCTCGGTCTCCAGGACGGCGAAGTCGGACATCTTCCCGTTGAAGGCCTCGGCGTCGAAGAAGCGGGCCGTGATCCGGTCCGCGTACGCCGCGAAGATCGGCTCGATGTGCGTGGCGCGCATCGCGCTGCGCTCAGCCCGCGACAGTCCCAGCCAGCGCGGCGTGAGCGTGTACGTCAGCACGATCCCGTGGTTCATGAGCCCCCCAGAGCAATTGTTTACAGCGTTAACTCTGATGGGGAGCTAAAGTGATACCTGTTAACTTTGTCAAGTGGAGGGCAGGCCGACGGCCATGACGGACACTCCGGGAACCACGGCGGCCCGACGTCGCCACCGCGTCCGCGAGGAGGCGCTGGCCGACTCCATGCGCATCGCGCGACGGCTGCTGGTCGAGGAAGGACCGGAGGCGGTGACCGTACGGGCGGTGGCCCGCGAAATGAGCCTGACCGCACCGGGCCTGTACCGCTACTACGCCGGCCACCGGGAGCTGGTCCAGGCCCTGGTCTCGCACCTGTACGACGAGCTCGCCGAAGCCCTGGCTGCGGCGCGCGAGGTAGGGCCGGCCGATGAGCCCGGGCGGCAGCTGCGCGAGGTCTGCCGCGGGCTGCGCCGGTGGGCGCTGGCCCACCCCCGCGAGTTCGCCCTGCTCTTCGCCAAACCCGTGCCGGATGCCGACACCACGCCGGGGGCCGCCGCCCACGACCCCAGCTGGCGCTTCGGCTCGGTCATCCTCGGCCTGATGGTCCGGCTCTGGCAGCGCGGCACGATCCAGGCCCCCGCCGACCTCTCCCCCGAGTGGATCGTGCAGCTGGAGGAGGTGCGCGAGCACCTGGGGGGCGAGCCAGTACCGCTGGAGGTGATCTACGTCTTCGTCAGCTGCTGGGCGCGGCTGTACGGGGCGGTCGCGGTGGAGGTCTTCGGGCACCTCGACTTCGCCCTCACCGATGCGGAGCCGCTCTTCGAGCGCACCGTAGGCGAGATCCTCGCCGCGCTGGGCGACCCGGCCGCGTAGCCGTCAGCCGGGTCGCTCTGCCGGGCGAGGTCAGCGGCGGCGACTGCGTGAACGCGCTGTCGGCTCAGCCGCGGAGCGGGTGCTGCTCTGCTCGCCCCGCGCGCGCCGGAGCATGCCGTAGCCGAGGTCGGCGGTAACGAAGGCGAGGGCGGCCGCGGCACCGAGGGCGAAGCCGGCGGTGACGTCGGTGGCCCAGTGCACGCCCAGGTACACGCGGCTGGAGGCCACCAGCCCCGACAGGGCCAGCGCCGCCACCCACCACAAGACGGACGTCTTGCGGGAGCGGGCCCGGCGGGCGGCGAGGTAGGCCATCACGAGCAGCAGGGCGGTGGCGACGGTGGTGTGGCGGGAGGGGAAGGAGAAGCCAGTCTCCTGGACGACGGCGGTGGCCAGCGGCGGGCGGGTACGGGTCGCGACCTCCTTGACGAGGGTGGCCAGCAGCACCGACAGGCCACCGGCGCCGCCGGTGACTACCAGCGGCCGCCAGCTGCGGCCCTGCCAGGCGACGGCGCACGCCAGAAGCACGGCCGCGACCAGCAGCGGGATCTCGGCGGCGGTGCTGACGGCCTCCATGAACACGGTCATCGCGCTGCTGCGGTGTTCAACGGCCTCGCTGAGGACCGTGTGGTCGAGCAGGCCGGCGTGCCGTTCGGCCAGCAGGTCGGCGACCTTCACGAACAGGGCGAGGACGGCGGTCAGCGCGACGACGGCAGCCGCGGCCGTGCCGGCCTCGCGGACGGTGGGAAGGCGCGGCGGCCCGGCCTGGGTGTGGATCATCGACGAAAAGACCTCCGAGGTGGTGCCGGCAGCCGGACCCGCCAGAGCCCGGCGTACTCTGAGTTTCAGGCCGAATGTTACGGTCGTTACATGACCAGTGAGACGACGGTACCCGGGGGACGGTTCCTGCTGGTATCGGTCAGCACCGCCGACGCCCCCGCCGCCACCCGCGTACGGGTCTGGCGCAAGCTGCGCTCCCTGGGCGCGCTCTACCTCCAGCAGTCGGTGTGCCTGCTGCCCGACCTCGACGCCGTGCGCCGCCAGGTCGCCCGCCTTCTCGCCTCCGTGCGTACCGACGGCGGCACCGCGCGGCAGATCACCGTCGACGTTACCGACCCGACGGAGTACGCCCACCTGGTGGCGGAGTTCAACGCCGAGCGGGACACCGAGTACGGCGAGGTTGTCGAACGGGCCCCCGATCTCCTGGCCGAGCTGGAGAAGGAGACCGCCCGAGGCAACGCCACCTACGCCGAGGTCGAGGAGTCCGAAGCCGACCTCGAACGATTCGACAAGTGGCTCGCCAAGATCGCCGCCCGCGACTACTTCCACGCCTCCGGCGCCGCAGCGGCACGGGAGGCGGTGGAGCGGTGCCGCACGGCGCTCGCCGCGTTCGAGGACACCGCGATCGCAGCCCAGGCCGGCGAACACCTCACGACCAAGCCTGAACTGCCCGCATCGGCACGGCTGCGCGCCCTCGACTAACCCGGAGCATCACATGTGGTGGGACATACTCCTCGCGATTGGCGCCGGCCTGCTCGCCACCTGGCTGGCCCTGCTCATCGCCCTGCTCATCGTCCGCCCCAAGGGCGCCCTGCTCGCCGAGGCGATGCGCCTCCTGCCGGACCTGGTCCGGCTGCTGCGCAGGCTGGCCGCCGACAAGACCCTGCCGCGAGGCGTCCGGGTCCGCCTCGGGCTGCTCATGGCCTACCTGGCGCTGCCCATCGACCTCATCCCCGACTTCCTCCCCGTCATCGGCTACGCCGACGACGCCATCATCGTCGCCTTCACCCTCCGCGCCGTCGTCCGCCGAGCCGGCATCGACGCCGTACGCGCCCACTGGCCCGGCACCGACGACGGCTTCACCGCCCTCGCCCGCCTCACCAGACTCCACAACACGAGCGAGACCTCCGACGCCTCCTAAGCGCCCGGCGTCGCCGAGCACCGGCCGCTAGCGGTTCAGTTCAGAGAAGGTGAGCGTGCCCGTCGGCATCCACACCGCGACCGCCGCGCACACCCTCCGCTTCCACCAGCTGCAGCGCGGCACCGCCGACCGGATCCGCAACCGGCGGGTGAACGAGCGCACCGGCGAGGAGGTCGCCGCCGAGGACATCGTCAAGGGCTTCGACACCGGCGACGAGTACGTCGTCGTGGAACCCGAGGAACTCGACGACATCGCACCGGGCCGCTCACGGACGCTGGAGATCAGCGGGTTCGTCGAGCTGGACGCGATCGACCCGGTCTTCTTCGACCGGACCTACTACCTCGGCCCCAAGGGCAAGGAGTACGCGAAGGTCTATGCCGTCCTCGAACGCGCCCTGGCGGAGAGCGGCCGGGCCGGCGTGGCCACTTTCGTGATGCGCGGGCGCGAGTACCTCGTCGCCCTCACCTCCGACGACGGCATCCTCAAGCTGCACACGCTGCACTGGGCCGACGAGATCCGCGACCCCCACGAGGAGGTCCCAGCCCTCAAGGAAGCCCCCTAGGGCTCCAGAGGCGGTTCCGCCGGCATGTAGACGCGCAGCGCGCGTTCGGTCGTCTCCGGCTCCGGGGCGGAGACGGACACGCGGCTGAACGGCGCCTCGGGGGAGAGGTCCATCCAGAGCGCGGGGCCTTCGGCGTGCACCGCGACGAAGTCGGTGCCGTCCGGGCCGTGCCGGAGCCCCACGCAGCGGCCCGGCAGCCACAGGCCCCGGCCCGCCTCGCCGCGCAGCACCCGCCACCAGCTGGTCTCGACGCCGACCTCGCGCAGCGTCGACACCGGGAACCGGATCGTGCGCCGGCGCGCGACGAGCGTCTCGCGCAGGCCCAGCCGGACGACGACCTCGCTGCCTTCCACCGTCACGCGTGCCATGGTGCTCAGCCTCCTTCGCCCGGGCCCGTGCCCTCGTCCTCGCGCAGGGCGTCGAGCCGTCGGTGCGCCGCCTTCGCGGACCGCCCGCGCGGGGTGTCCCACGGGTCCCGGTCGGCGAGCCGGCCGGCGTCGGCGAGGGTCCAGCGGCGCGCGGTGAGGCCGGGATCGTCCAGCTCCGCCCAGTCCAGCGGGGCGGCGACGGGAGCGCCGGGCCGGGCGCGGACGGCGTACGGGGCCACGGCCGTCTGGCCGTACCCGTTGCGCTGGACGTCCAGGTAGAGCCGCCCGCGCCGGGCCCGTCGGCGTACCTCGGTCGTCAGCTCGTCCGGATACCGTGCGGCGAGGAGACCCGCCAGCTCACGGCCGAAGGCCCGTACCTCGTCGAAGGTGTCCCGGCGCTGCAGCGGCACCACCACGTGCAGGCCGCGCGAACCGGTCGTCATCACCTGCGACGGCAGATCGAGCTCGTCGAGGAGCGCGCGCAGCCGCCGCGCGGCCCGCCGCACGGTGGCGAAGTCCTCGCCGTCCGCCGGGTCGAGGTCGAGGACGAGGCGGTCCGGGTGGTCGGGCCGGTCGGCGCGGGAGAGCCAGCGGTGCGGGGTGACGCAGGCCTGGCCGGCCAGATAGACCAGCGAGGCGGTGTCCTCGCACAGCACGTAGTCGACGGTCCCGTCCTCCTTGGGCAGCTCCGCATGGGCCACCCAGTCGGGGAAGTGGCCGGGGATGTCCTTCTGCATGAAACCGGAGTCGTCGATGCCGTCCGGGTGCCGCTCCAGCATCAGCGGGCGCCCGCGCAGGTGCGGCAGCATCCGCGCGGCCACCCGCTGGTAGTAGTCGGCCAGATCGGCCTTGGTGATGCCGTCGTCCGGGAAGAGCACCTTGCGCGGGCGGGCCAGCTCGACCGTCCGCCGCCCGATCCGGAGTTCCGCCGTCATGAGCCGTCCTCCTTGTTTTCGCGCATACCCCGCCTGGCGGTGTCAATACCGGGCAAATCATCCCCGGGCGTCGACCATGGGCACGGACCGATACCGCCCCTTCCACCCCTCGGAGAACCATGGCCTCCGCGACCCCCCGCCGCGCCGGCGAGCTCGTCCGCCGCCCCGGGCTCTGGCCCGTCCCGACCGTCCTGTGCGCCCTCGTCACGATGGTGCTCGCCCTGCTCTACATGGGCGGCATCCTCAGCCCGGGTGACGCGATGCGCCGGCTGCCCATCGCCGTCGTCGACGAGGACCGGGGCGCGCTGGGCAAGGAGATCACCGGCTCCCTCGGTGCCGCGACGCCGCGGGGGCGGGTCCAGTGGCGCCTGGTCGACGCGGCCACGGCACAGGACCAGCTGTCGTCCGGGAAGGTGTACGGAGCACTGGTCGTGCCGGCCGACTTCACCGCCTCCGTGCAGGCCCTGGCCACCCGCCGGGCGACCGCGCCGCCCACGCTCACCGTCCTCACCAACCCGGGCTTCGGCAGCCTGGGCTCCTCGCTGGCCGCGCAGCTCAACCAGGGCGTGGCGCACCAGGCGTCGCTGAACATCGGCAAGAGGCTCGCCGCCGCGGCACCCGACCCGACGGCGAAGGTCCTGCTCTCCGACCCGGTGACCGTGGTGACCCGGGTCGGGCATCCGATCGGCCGGCACAGCGGCCTCGGGCTCACCGCCTTCTACTACACCCTGCTCCTCGTCCTGTCCGGCTTCATCGGCGGCAACCTCATCCACACCGGCGTCGACACCGCCCTCGGCTACACGGACAGCGAGATCGGCCCCTGGCACAGCCGGCACCCCACCGTGCCCATCAACCGCACCCAGACCCTGGTCCTGAAGATGGTGATGACCGCGGGCATCGCACTGCTCACCACCACGCTCCTGATGGTGGCGACGATCGCGATCCTCGGCATGGACGCCGCCCACCTGCCGCTCCTGTGGATCTTCTCGTACTGCGCGACCGTGGCCGTCGGCCTGGGCGTGCAGGCCATCAACGCGGCCTTCGGCGGCGTCGGGCAGCTGGTGTCCATGTTCGTCTTCATCGCGCTCGCCCTGCCCTCCTCCGGCGCCACCGTCCCGCTGGAGGCCGTCCCCGGCTTCTACCGCTTCCTCGGCGCGTTCGAGCCGATGCGGCAGCTCACCGGCGGGGTGCGGGCCATCCTGTACTTCGACGCCCGCGGCGACGCCGGGCTCGGCCGCGCCTGGGCGATGATCGCGATCGGGTTCACGGCCGCGCTGCTCTTCGGCTTCGGGATGACGCACTACTACGACCGCAGGGGCCTGGCCCGCTACACGCCGCAGCCCGCGCCCCCGGCCGAGACGGCGGAGGCGCGGGCTGCGGAGTCGTAGCGCGGAGGCACCGGCTGCGGAGTCCGGCCGCGGAGCCCTACGCCGTCGCCGCATCCGCATCCGCATCCGCATGTGCATCCGTGTGCGTCGCCGCCCGTTCGTCCCTGCGGACCGTGCAGTGCAGCGAGTCCCCCAGCACGTCCGCCACGATCGTGTCCCCCGGGCCGGCCTCGCCGCCGAGCAGCAGCGAGGCGATCCGGTTGTCGAGCTCGGCCTGGATCGTGCGGCGCAGCGGGCGGGCGCCGAACTCCGGCTGGTAGCCGTGCGCGACGAGGAGCTTCTTCGCCGCCTCGGTGACCTCGAGCGTCATGCCCTGCGCGTGCACGCGGTGCTTGCTGCGGTCGAGGAGGTGCTCGACGATCTCCGACAGGTCCTGCTCGGTCAGGCTGTGGAAGACGATGATGTCGTCGATCCGGTTGAGGAACTCCGGCAGGAACCGGCCGCGCAGATCCTCCATCAGCTCGTCCTTCAGCTCCGCCGCGTCGCCCTCGTGGGCGAGGATCCGGTGCGCGCCGATGTTGGACGTCATGATGACGACGCAGTGCCGGAAGTCGACCGTGCGGCCCTGACCGTCCGTGAGCCGCCCGTCGTCGAGGATCTGCAGGAGCGTGTTGAAGACGTCCGGGTGCGCCTTCTCCACCTCGTCGAAGAGGACCACGCTGTACGGCTGGCGCCGCACCTTCTCGGTGAGCTGACCGGCCTCCTCGTACCCCACGTATCCGGGCGGCGCGCCGACCAGCCGGGCCACCGTGTGCTTCTCCTGGAACTCGCTCATGTCGAAGCGGACCATCCGGCTCTCGTCGCCGAACAGCAGCTCCGCGAGCGTCTTGGCCAGCTCCGTCTTGCCGACGCCGGTGGGGCCGAGGAAGAGGAACGAGCCGACCGGACGGTTCGGGTCGCCCATGCCGGCGCGGTTGCGGCGCACCGCCTCGGAGACCGCCGTGACCGCCTCGGCCTGGCCGACGATCCGCTCGTGCATCTCGTCCTCCAGCCTCAGCAGCCGCTCCTTCTCGCTGGTGGTGAGCTGGGCCACCGGGATGCCGGTGCGGCGGGCGACGATCTCGGCGATGTCGGAGGCCGTGACCGACACGACGCCCTCGCGCCGCTCCTCGATGCCCGCGAGCTCGCCCTCGATCTCCGCGATCCGCTGCTTCAGCTCGGACGCCTTCTCGAACTCCTCGCCCGCCACCGCCTGGTCCTTCTCGCGGCGCAGCTTGGCCAGCTGGTCCTCGCGGCTGACGACCTCCGTCGAACGGCCCGCGCTGCGCAGCCGGACCCGGGCGCCGGCCTGGTCCATCAGGTCGATCGCCTTGTCGGGCAGGAAGCGGTCGCTGATGTAGCGGTCGGAGAGCTCGGCCGCCGCCGCGAGGGCGCCGTCGGCGAAGCGGACCTGGTGGTGGGCCTCGTACGCGTCCCGCAGCCCTTCGAGGATCTGGACGGTCTCCTCGACCGTGGGCTCGGGGATGAGGACGGGCTGGAAGCGCCGTTCGAGGGCGGCGTCCTTCTCGACGTGCCTGCGGTACTCGTCGATGGTCGTCGCGCCCACGACGTGCAGTTCGCCGCGGGCCAGCGCGGGCTTGAGCATGTTGCCCGCGTCCATCGAGCCCTCGCCGGTCGCGCCCGCGCCGACGACGGTGTGCAGCTCGTCGATGAAGAGGACGATCTCGCCCTCGGCCTGCTTGACGTCCTCGATGACCTTCTTGAGGCGTTCCTCGAACTGGCCGCGGTACTGCGCGCCCGCCACCATCCCGGACAGGTCGAGCGAGACGACCCGCTTGTCCTTCAGGGTGTCGGGCACCTCGCCCGCCACGATCCGCTGGGCCAGGCCCTCCACGATCGCGGTCTTGCCGACCCCCGGCTCGCCGATGAGCACCGGGTTGTTCTTGGAGCGCCGGGAGAGGATCTCCACCGTCTGCTCGATCTCGTCGGCCCGGCCGACCACCGGGTCCAGCTTGCCGGCCCGTGCCTCCTCGGTGAGGTCGCGGCCGAACTCGTCCAGGGCGGTCGCCGGCTGCTTGGGCGCCGGGGCCGTGCTCTCCGGCCGGGCCGCCTGCTCGGCGAGGCCGCGCAGCTTCTGCACGTCCGTGTCCTCCGCCCGCAGGAAGCGGGTCGCGCCGGAGTCGGGGTCGGAGAGCAGCGCGCCGAGGATGTGCTCGGGACCGATGTACGAGACGCCGGCCGCCTGTGCGTACGCGTGCGCGGCGGCCAGGGTGCGCTTCGCCGCCGGGGTGAGCCCCGGTTCGGCCGACGGCTCGCCGGACTCGCGTGAGAGCATCCCGCCGGAGGCGATCTGCTCGGCGAGCTTGTCGGGGTTCACTCCGGCCCGGTCCAGGATCCGGCGCGAGGGCTCGACCTGGGTGGCCGCCCACAGCAGGTGCTGGGTGTCGAGGTCCGTGGTGCCGTCCTGGACCGCCTTGCGGGTGGCGAGGCCGAGCAGCTCGTGCGACGACTCGGTGAGGAGGCGTCCGATGGGCACGCGCTGCACGGCGGGCGGCGAGGACTGCGGCGACATGCCGAAGAAGTGGTTCAGCAGGTCGCCGAACGGATCGGAGGAACCGAAGGGGGAACCGAACGCCATCGACATCTGAAGCTCCTGATGGGTGGGGGTGACCCACCGTGATCGAACCGAGTGATCGAACCGTCCTGATGGGGCCGTTCCCACTCAAACCCGGGCGCCCGCACCCCGCAAGCGGGGTCACGCACGTGCCCGGCGCGGCTGGGGAGACGGGCGCGGCCCGGGCTGCGCGGGGCGACGGGCGCGGCTAGGCTGGCCGCGATCTTCGTGTCCGGCATGCCCGGAGATCGCCGGAATTGCGTGCCACCCGCCGTCCACCACCCGCCGTCCACGATCTGCCGTCGACCACCTGTCGCCCCCGACCCGCCGCCCACGATCTGCCGTCGACCGCCTGTCGCCCCCGACCGGCCGTCCACCACCTGCCGAGGAGTTCCGTGGTCACCCCCCAGCCCGTCATCGCACCGCCCACGCAGGCCGCCGTCTTCCTGGTCGCCACCGTGCACCCCGGTGGCGAGGCCGTGGTGCGCGACCTCCTCGGCGACCTCGCCGGAATCGTCCGCTCCGTGGGCTTCCGGGCCCGCGAGGAGGAGCTCACCGGAGTCGTCGGCATCGGTGCCGCCGTCTGGCCCCGGCTCTTCGGCGGCCCCCGACCGCGCGAACTGCACCCCTTCCGGCCGCTGCGCGGTCCGCGCCACAGCGCCCCCGCCACCCCCGGCGACCTGTTGCTGCACATCCGCGCCCGGCGCCCCGACCTGTGCTTCGAGCAGGCCCGCCTGGTCATGGAACGGCTCGGCGCGGCCGTCACCGTCGTCGACGAGGTGCACGGCTTCCGCTACTTCGACGACCGCGACCTGCTCGGCTTCGTCGACGGCAGCGAGAACCCGGAGGGCGGGGCGGCCGTCGCGGCCGTGCACGTCGGCGACGAGGACGCGGAGTTCGCCGGCGGCGCCTACGTCATCGTCCAGAAGTACGTGCACGACCTCGGCGCCTGGGACGGCGCCGGCACCGACGAACAGGAACGGGTCATCGGCCGCACCAAGCTGGCCAACATGGAGCTGCCCGACGACGTCAAGCCCGAGGACTCGCACGTCGCGCGCACCACGATCGTCGACGAGGACGGCACCGAGCGCCAGATCGTGCGCCACAACATGGCGTTCGGAAGCCCCGGGCGCGGCGAGTTCGGCACGTACTTCATTGGCTACGCCCGTACGCCGGCGGTGACCGAGCAGATGCTCGACCGCATGTTCCTCGGCGACCCGCCCGGTCTGACGGACCGGATCCTCGACTTCTCCACGGCCGTGACGGGCGGTCTCTTCTTCGTCCCGAGCGCCGACTTCCTCGACGACCTTCCCGACCCGCCCGCCGCCGCAGCCGCCGCCGCAGCCGCCGCCGCAGCGGCCGATGCGGCGGAAGCGGCCGACCCGGCCGAGGCCCTCGGACACGTGGTCCTGCCGTCCGGCGGGTCCACGGAGGGCCTCGGCATCGGCAGCCTGAAAGGAGCGTGAGCGCCATGACGCCGTCCGGTGACCCGTCCGTCGCGCCTTCCGCCACGAACAACCTGCACCGCGAACTCGCCCCCGTTACGCCGGCCGCCTGGGCGCAGATCGAGGAGGAGGCCCGGCGCACCTTCCGGCGCCACCTCGCCGGCCGGCGCGTCGTCGACGTACCCGACCCGGCCGGCCCGCGCCTCGCCGCCGTCGGCACCGGCCACCTCACCGGGATCGCGGAGCCCGCGCCCGGCGTCACCGCCCGGCTCCGCGAGGCGAGGCCGCTCGTCGAACTGCGGGTGCCGTTCACCGTCACCCGGGACGCCGTCGACGACGTCGAGCGCGGCTCCGAGGACTCCGACTGGCAGCCCGTGAAGGACGCCGCCCGCGCGATGGCCTTCGCCGAGGACCGGGCCGTCTTCGACGGCTACCCGGCCGCGGGCATCGAGGGCCTGCGCGACCGCACCTCCAACCCGGTGCTCGCCCTCCCCACCGGCCCCCGCGACTACCCCGACGCGGTCAGCCGCGCCCTCACCGAGCTGCGCCTCGCCGGCGTCGACGGGCCCTACGCCCTGCTCCTGGGCGCCGACGAGTACCGCGCCGTCAGCGAGACCTCCGACCACGGCTATCCGATCGCCGCCCACCTCGCCCGGATGCTCGACGGCCCGCCGATCTGGGCCCCGGCCCTCACCGGCGCCCTCGTCCTGTCCACCCGCGGCGGCGACTTCGAACTCAGGATCGGCCAGGACCTCGCCATCGGCTACAGCGCGCACGACGCGCACGGCATCGAGCTGTACTTCCAGGAGACGCTCACCTTCCTGATCTACACGGACGAGGCCGTCGTCGCCCTCCAGCACTGACCCGCCCGTGTCCATGGTCTCCTGGCTGCCGCGCTCCGCGGTCGTACGGCTGGTGGTCGCGGCCGGCGTCGGCGCGGCCATCGGGGGCCTGGTGGGCGTGCTCACGCGGTTCCCGCTGGGCATCCTCGCGGGCATCGCCACCACCGGCACCGCCTTCGTCACCGCGGGCTGGGCCGTCCTGTGGCCGATGGACGCCGCCACCACCCGCCGCAACGTGCACCGCGAGGACTTCCGGCCGCTCCTGGAGGAGATCGTGATCGTCACCGCGGCCCTGGGCGGCCTCGTCGGCATCGTGATGCTCCTGCTCACCCGCGGAGACGCCGGCGAGCCCGGTCACGCCGCCGCCGGCGCCGCGCTCGCCGGCGTCTTCACGGGCTGGGCGTCACTGCACCTCATGTACGCCACCCGCTACGCCGACATGTACTACCGCGCCCCCGAGGGCGGCATCGACTTCAACTCCGACATCCCGCCCCGCTACAGCGACTTCCTCTACTTCAGCTACAACCTCGGCATGACCTACCAGGTCTCCGACACCAGCGTCTCCAGCCCGGAGATCCGCGCCGTGGCGCTGCGCCACTGCCTGCTGTCGTACGTGTTCGGCGCGAGCATCCTCGCGACGACGATCAACCTGGTGTCGACCATCGTCACGGGATGACTGGTCGTCAGGAGATGGCCTGTCGTCACGGGGTGACCGGTCGTCAGGAGATGGCCAGTCGCCCGGGGATGACCGGTCGTCAGGGGGTGACCGGCGGTCCGGCTCGGGCCTCAGCCGCCGAGCGAGACCACGACCGCGGTCGTCTCTCCCGTGGGCGTCCGGTAGGTGACCGTCTCCCCGGCCCGGCGGCCGAGCAGCGCGAGGCCCAGCGGGCTGTCGGAGGTCACCAGGTCGGGGTCGTCGGCGTCGGCGAGCTCGCCGATGTGGAAGGTCGACTCGTCGCCGTCCTCGAAGCGCACGGTGACCCGGGAGCCGACGCCGACCACGCCGGCGGCCGGGGCGCCCGCGACGGACGCCGCGCGGATGCGGCCCTCGATCGTGGCGATCCGCTGGTCGAGCCGGGCGACCTCCGTGACCCGCTGCAACTCGTCGGCCTCGTCGGCCCGGTCGCCGACGGCGTCCACGTCCTTCAGGGTGGCGGCCACCGAGCCGCGTTCTGCGCGCAGTTCGGAGAGCTCCCGCTGGAGCGCCTGGAGGGCGTCGGCACTGATGGGCTCGGGACCGTCGGTCATTCCTGCTCCCGTGTCACTGGTCAGGTCGGGGACGGATGTCGGGGATCCGGGAATTCCATTAGGTCATCGCCGGACGGACCCGGCAAATCATCGACTGACCCGTCCGGAGCACGCGGGCGCCAGGCCCCGCGGGGCCTATCGTGCCCGCATGATCACCACATTCAGCCGTTCTGACGACGCCCGGGTCGCCGTCTCCGCCGCCCGGGCCGGCGCCGAGGTCGTCCGCGGCCTCTACGGCGGCCGCCTCGACCGTATCGACAAGGGCGACGGCGACTTCGCCACCGCCGCCGACGTCGCGGCCGAGCGGGCGATACTCGACGTCATCCGCGCGGCCCGGCCCGAGGACGCCCTGCTCGGCGAGGAGGGCGGGGAACAGGGCGCCGCCGGGGCCGGGCGCCGATGGCTGGTCGACCCGCTGTGCGGCACCCTGAACTACGCCGCCGGAACCCAGGTCGTGGCCGTGAACGTGGCCCTGCGGGGCGGGGCGGCGCGGGAGGAGGTCGCCGCGGTCGCCGATCCGTTCGGCGACGAGGTCCTCTGGACGGACGGCGAGACCGCCTGGGCCCGGCGCGACGGCGCCGACACGCCGCTGGTGCCGTCCGGCGCCGTACGCCTGGTGGACGTCAACCTGGACCCGCCCTTCCCGCACGCGCCCGCGTTCCGCGCCGTGGACCTGCTCGCCCACACCGGCTTCGCCGCCGCCGGCTTCCGCCCCCGCGTCGTCTCGTCGACGCTCGCGGTCGCCTGGGTCGCGGCCGGCCGGCGCGCCGCGTACGTCACCGACGGCGGCGACCTGTCCGGCAGCGTCCACTTCGCCGCCGGCATCGCGCTGTGCCGTGCGGCCGGCTGCGTCGTCACCGGCATCGACGGCCGTCCGCTCGGCCCGGAGGGCCGCGGCCTCGTCGCGGCGGCGGACGCCGCGACCCACGAGGAGCTGATGGCACTGATCCGGCGCTGACCCGACGCCGAGCAGTGCTGAGCAGCACGGTCCCGCCCGGACCCGACCCGGCGGGGTTCCGCCCGGACCCGACCCGGCGGGTTGGCGTGATCGAGCCCTTTCCGGCGCGGCGGCTCCCTCGATGACAGCCGTCGCGCCGGGGAGGCGCCGGGCAGGCAGCCGAGGGGATCCGCTACTCGCCCTCCTCCTCCGGCTGGATCCCCGCCAGCAGGTTGAACGCGCCCGTCAGCATGTTCAGCGTCACCACGCCCACCACCTCCGCGATGACCCGGTCGCTCCAGCCGTGCTCCCGCAGCTCCGCCACGTCCTCGTCGCCGATTCCGCTCGGCTCGACCAGGACCTTCAGGGCCACGGCGATCAGCGCGGCCTCGCGGGCGTCCGTCGAGGTGCCCTGGCGGGCGAGGACGATGTCGGCGTCGGTGAGGCCGGCGGCGCGGGCGGCCGCGACGTGGGCCTCGCGGCAGGTGCCGCAGCCGATCCACTCCTGGACGGCGAGGGAGATCTTCTCGCTGAGGGCGCGGGGGATCCTCACCCGCTTCATCGCGCGGGAGAGGCTGAGATAGCCCTCCAGGACGGCGGGGGAGTGGGCCATCGTCGACACCATCTCGCCCGCCGAGCCGTGTCGCTCGACGATGTCGGCGAGCAGCTCGCGCGCCGTGCCGGTGGCCTGCTCCGGCTGGAGCGCGGCCAGCCGCCGCGCCGTCCTGCCGCCCCGCGTCGTCGTCTCCTGCACGCTGCCTCCTGGTGCTCCGCTGTCCGGCCGTTGCCTGGACCGCCATCCTGGACCGACATACCCTTGGGGGGTATAACGCGGATGTGCTTGCCGGAGTTCCCCACCCGGCCAGCCCCGTCCCGTCGGTTTCGCGTTCTACGATCGGAGGGTGATCAAAGGTGTCATGTTCGACTTCTCCGGCACGCTGCTCCGCGTCGAGTCCGTGGCCCACTGGCTGGACGCGGGCCTCGCCGCGTCGGGTGTGCGGCTCTCCGGCGACGACTTCGCCCACGCCGTGGAACGGCTCACCTTCCACGGCGCCCTGCCCGGCGGCCCCTCGCCGCAGAAGGTGCCCCGCAGACTGAAGAAGCTGTGGGCGGAGCGCGACCTCGACGCGGAACGGCACCGCGCCGCGTACACCGCGCTGATCCACGAGGCGGGGGTGACCGACCCCGGGCTCGCCCGCGCGCTCTACGACCGGCACATGGCCCCCGAGGCATGGCACCCCTACCCCGACACCGCGCGCACCCTCGCCGACCTGAGCCGGGCCGGCGTCGCCGTCGCCGTGGTCAGCAACATCGCCTGGGACCTGCGCCCGCTGTTCCGCGCCCATGGACTCGACGAGTGGGTCGACGTCTACGCCCTGTCGTACGAGGTCGGTGCCCAGAAGCCGGACCCGGAGATCTTCCGCTTCGCCTGCGAACGCCTCGGCCTCGCCCCGGCCGACACCCTGATGGTCGGCGACGACCGCACGGCCGACGGCGGCGCCGGTGCGCTCGGCGCCCGGGTCCACTTCGTCGATCACCTGCCCGTCGACCGCCGCCCGCACGGCCTGCGCTCCGTCTTCGGCCTCCTCGGCGGCTCCTGAGCCTCACCGGACCGGGGCGGTTGAACGGGTCCGTTGAACCGGGTCCGCCGGACCGGGCTTCTCCGCCCCCGCCCCCTGTACCGCCGCAGGCCCACGGCCACGCCGAACAGGACATCGGGATCGGGCAGCAGCTCGACGCCCGTCTCGCCCGCCTGACCGAGGCCGAACGGGCCGCCGCACGCGGCCGAACGGATCACCTTCGCCAAGGCCCTCAAGGCCCTGCACGACGCCAAGAAGGGCATCTCGCCCTGAACAACCCTCCGCTCACACCCAGTTGACGTTCGCCTTCGCGAGCAGCGGGTCGTCCACCAGCTCCCACAGCGGCACCGCCACGTTCCCGATCCGGTACTTGCCGCCGAAGTGCAGCCCGAGCACCCGGTGGTCGGTCAGGTCGAACACCGGGGAGCCGCTGTTGCCGCCCAGCGTCGAGCAGTCGTGCTTCACCACCAGGCCGCCCGGCGTGAACTCGGTCGTCATGCCCGGCTGCAGCCGCTTCACGTTGTAGATGTCCATGAAGATCCGGCGCATCGACTCCGGCTCGTTGCGCCGCCCGTCCCAGGCCGGATAGCCGATCACGTACACCGGCCGGCCCGGCACGCTCGCCGGGGCGTCCGCCGCGACGGCCAGCGGCGTCGGCAGCGGCTCGTCGTCGGGCGGCGCGATCCGCAGCAGCGCCATGTCGACGTCCGGGTGGATGCCGATGACCTCGGTGATCTCGTACGGGAGGGGCGCCGCGGCCGGCACCGGCACCGGGCCGGGCGCCGGGTGCACGGGCAGCTCCTCGCCGGGGTCGACGCGCGCCGACATGCCCTCCTGGAAGGTCCAGCCGGCGCCGTCGGCGCGGCTGAACTCGGCGGCCACGTGCCGGTTGGTCATCACCGTGTCCGGGCCCACCAGGAAGGCCGTGCCGATCCAGGCCAGGCTGGGGTGCCCGGTCACGTCCACCCGGCCCACCCGGGCGATCGACTCACGGATCGCGGGGCGCGCCGCGTCGAGCACCGACCAGTCGCCGGGCTGCGAGGCGAAGTCCTGCCCCTGCACCAGGATCGCGGGCCGGCCCTCCAGGAGGACGATCGCCTCCACCCCGAAGTACTCGTCCTCGTCGACCTCGTCCGCCCGGCCCGCCGCCAGCTTCTCCAGGCCCGTCACGCCCGCCTCCAGGACCCGGGCGCGCTCCTCCTGGGCGAACCGGGAGATCTCGCCGGCCGGTACGGCGCCGGGTGGCAGCTCCTCGGCGGACTCCTGGATCTCCAGCTCCTGTTCGAGCCGGTCGCGCACCCGCGCCGCCACCTCCGTCAGATCGCCGAAGACCTGCTCGGGTCCGGTCGCGACCGGTGAGCCGGTGTGCGAGCCGCTCCGTGATCCGTAACCCATCTCCCGTCACCTCCGCCGTCCGCTCTCGCTCTCTTTCGCCGACTTCCGGCGTCCGCTCTCGTCAGGCGTCTCTTCATGCGTCTCTTCCGGCGTCAACTCTCCGGGGCCTCCGGCGGCAGCGCCGCCTGCGCCGCCATGATCTCCGCGTACAACTCGGGCCGGCTCTCCCGCAGATGGCCGAGGATCGCGCACATCTGGGTGCCGACGTTGACGACCGCGGTCGTCCTGCCCTGGTACTCGACCCCGCTCTTGCGGCGCGCGCCGCGGTGCAGGGCCACCACCGTCCAGCGGTCGGTGAACACCGGCGAGCCGGAGGAGCCGCCCTGGGTGTCGGTGAAGTACGCGACGTCCTGGTCGTTCGCCTCGTACACCAGGTTGTTGCGCAGGGCCACCCGCTTCGGCTTGCCCTCCGGGTGCTGGATGATGTTGACCGCCTGGGGGTCGTTCCCGCGGCACTCGAAGAGCGAGGTGGTCACCCTCAGCACCGCCCGCTGCGGCTGAGCGGTCCGCAGGCGCAGGATCGCGTAGTCGAGTTTCGGATCCCAGGCGACGAGTTCCTCGGCCGTGGCCTCCTCGGGCTCGACCTCCTCGGCCGCGTAGTCGAAGCGTGAACGGGAGTTGCGCACCTGCATCTGGAGGTCCTCCTCCGTGACCAGCTCCCGGCCGCCGCTACCGCCGCTGCGAGCGTTCACCACATGGTGATTGGTGACCAGGAGCCCGGGAGCGATCAGCCATCCGGTGCCCAGATGGGGATACGGCGGATAGAGCGGCTTCTGGTCCCGGTACGGCGGCACGCTGACCCGGGCGACGGCGGCCCCCGCCAGCAAGCCGTCCTGCAGGAACTCGATGGGGACCATGTCGTCGCGGACGACGATCTCCTCCTTGAACTCGCCCGTCAGGAGGTCGGCCGGCAGCTCCGGCTCGCCCGTCGAGGCCCGCACCACCCGGTCGAGAGCCCGCTGGAAGACGGCGACCGCGCCCGGGTCGGCGGCCATCGCCGTGGCGTTGCGCAGCCACAGCTCCAGCGGCACCTCGCCCTCCAGCAGCCGCTCGGCGATGTTCATGGTGTCCAGGTCCTTCCGCACCTGGAGGAAGGGCGTCGGCTGCGGCGGCAGCATCGCCCAGAAGTACTCCTTGATCCCGCTGAACAGCGAGCCGCGCAGCCCCCGGTCGGCGAGGCCGGCCTCCACGGCCGCGTTCGCCACCGCGAGCAGTTCCTCCGGGTTCAGATACGGTTCGTCCCGCCACTTCGCATCCACCTGGGTCGGCGCCGGCGTGATTCCCACCAGGCCCGCCCCTGCGGCCACCCGCCCGTAGCCGAACCGGGTGTCGGCGCCCGGACCGGCCATCCCCGAGCCCGCGTCCACCGCCGCGGCCACCCCGCGCAGCAGGTCCCCGCTCCGGTCGCTCAGCATCAGCGTCCGCCACGCCAGACCGTCCAGCGTGCCGTGCCGCTGCGCCTCCCGCAGCGCTCCTTCGACCTGGTCGGCGGGTACGGGCTGTCCGTACGGTGCGGGCTGTCCGTAGGGCCCGGGCGGCACGGGCTCGCTGCCCGCCGCAGCCCCGGTCGCGGCATCCGCCGAGCCGCCCGTCGCGGCCCCTGTCGAGCCGCCACCCGCGGCCCCGGCCGAGCCGCCCGGCGGACCCGGCGGCGCCGGGGTCCCGGCCCCCGGACCCTGCGCGCCCGCGGCCGCCGCCTGCAGGATCCGGGTGAGCGGCTCGCGCAGCCGCGGCTCGTCGTCCATCGCGGTCCCGATCCACCGGGTCAGCGTCGCCACCACCGCCTCGTCCTCGTCCGGCAGGCCCACCAGGCGCAGGGTGCGGGCCAGGGCCGGCGGGTCCGCGCGGCAGGCCGAGGCGGCCGCCGCCCGGGCCAGGGCCGGCTGCGCGGCCAGCGTCTCGTCGTCGAGTCCGCGCAGCCGGTCGGCGAGCCGGGCGTCCGCCTCCGCCGAGTCCGCGTTCGCGGCCTCCGCGAGCCGGGAGCGGGCCACCAGGACGCCGATCGACTCGTACGGCATCCGGAGTCCGGCCGCCACAGCCTCCGCCTCCTGCAGGTCCCGGTCGGCGTCGTTGAAGTCGCCCGCGTCCTGCGCGAGCCGCGCCGACAGCTGCAGCAGTTCGAGCCGCGTCTCCGCGCAGCCCGCCTCCTCGGCGCGGTCGACGGCCCGCTCGCAGGCGTCCCGGGCGTCCTCGGCGCGTCCGGACCGGGCCAGGTACTCCACGAGCAGCCCGTGCAGCCTGCTGCACGGCGTCCACGGCTGCCGCTCGGCGAGCCGCTGCCCGGCCGCGTCCAGATAGCCCTGGGTGAGCAGGTCCTCGACCTCGCGCGCGGCGATCCGCTCCCAGTCCTGCTGGTCGGCCTCGGCCATGATCGAGTCGGGTACGTGCCCGCCGATCCGGCCGAGCAGGAAGGCGGCCGACCGCGCCGGCATGTCCCGCTCCGCGCCCGCCAGGTGCTGCTCCACACCGGAGCGCCAACGGGCGTCCACCGTACGGGGGTTCTCGCCGAGCCGCAGCCGGTGGTAGATCTCCTCGGCCCGGTCAGGGACGCTGTCGCGGGCCGCGTAGTAGGCGACCGCCCGGGTGTCCACCGCGCGCATCAGGTCGGTGCGCGCCCCGTCCGACAGCCGCAGCATGATCGAGCGGAGGTCCGGCCGGTGCCGGATCGCCCCCGGTCCCGCCGACTCCATCAGGTCGAGGCGGGAGGTGAGCAGACCGAAGAGCCGGCCGGCCTCGGCGGACGACGACACCTCGAGCCCGGCCGGCCCGGCGAGGACCTCGCGCACCAGGTCGGGGGTGATGAACCGCAGCGCGAGCCCCGCCAGGACCAGCGAGCGCACCTCCGGGTCGGCGATGTGCTTGAGGATCCGGTCGTACAGCGTGCCCTGGATCAGCATCTGGTCGACGCTGTTGTGCAGCCGCCGCTGTGAGCGCAGGCTCGCGAGCAGCTCACCGAGCGAGTCGGCCTCCTCGCCGAGTGACATCGCGGTGCGCGCGGCGAGCTTCAGGCTCAGCGGATGGCCGCCGACCTGCTCGTACAGGGTGTGCGCCACCGACTCGTGGTCGACGCCGCACTCCATGAGCAGCGCCACCGAGGACGGCTCGTCGAGCTCCTCCAGCTTCATGGTGCGCGGGGCGATCACCTTGGCCGGGTGGTCGATCGGCGCGCGCCCGGCGACCACGAACCGCAGCCGCGGATAGGCGGCGCGCAGCGCCGTCCACACCGCCCACATCCGGGAGATGAGCGGCGAGCCCCGGTACTGCGCCTCCTCGAAGGAGTCGACCGCGATCACGAACGGCGGGTCCATCGTGCCCGGCGGGGTGGCGACCGCGCCCGCGACGAGGGTCGCCAGCTCGCGGGCGAGGTCCTGCTCGCGGGCGCTGGCGCGGGCGTGGAAGCCGGCCGAGTAGTCACGGCCGTAGGTGGCCCGGGTCGAGGAGAGCCGGGACAGCTCGTCGAGCTCCTCCAGTTCGCCGCGCTGCACGGAGGTGGTCTCGCCGCAGCGGTCGGCGAGCGAGTCGAACGCCTCGCGGTGGGACGGATACTGGATCCCGAGCTGCCGGGCCGACTCCGCGATCACCGTGGCCGGCTCTTGGATGGACAGCGTCGGACGCTCGAAGTCGATGTACGCGAAGGGGAATCCGTCCGGGGCCGCCTCGCGCAGCCCGTCCAGGAGGAAGCGGGCCAGCAGGGTGCTCTTGCCGATGCCGCCGATGCCGTGCAGCAGCACGGGCGGCTCGGCGGGCTCCGCCGGCAGTGCGATGTACGCGCGCAGCGCGTCGAGTTCGCGGCCGCGGCCGAGGAAGGCGGTCCCGGCCAGGCGGCGCAGCGGTTGGAGCAACCGGGCCCGCTCCAGGCGCTGTTGGACGTCCTCCACGGCGGGCAGCAGACCGGCCGTGCCGGGCACCCGGGACAGCCAGAGCACGGCCTGGAGGGCGTCCGAGAGCTCCTCCACGCCCACCTCCGCCAGATCGGGCGGCACGCCTGAGAGCAGGGCCAGCGCGGACCGCTCGACGCCGGGCCCGCCGGGCAGCGCGTCGGCGTTCGCGAGGAGCGCGGCCCGGGCCGCCTCGGGGCCGGAGAGGCCCGCGAGGGCCGTCTCGCGCACCTCCGGGGTGAGCACCCAGCGCACCGAGCGCTGCGGGGCGGAGAGCGCCGTGCAGTCGTCGACGAGCTCCAGGACCGCCCGCCCGGTCGGCATCCGCTCACCCGGCAGCCGCAGCTGTGCCGGGTCGAACTCGGTGAGCAGGCAGGCGACTTCACGGTAGGCGCGGCGCAGCCCGTGTGGTTCGGAGACGGCCTGCGGGGTCGGGGCGCCGAGCGTGGCGTGCAGCACGCCGGTGAAGTCCTCGCGCGCGCGGACGCCCGCGCCCGGGGACCGGCCGAGCCGGAGCCGTACCGCTTCCTCGACCGCCGTGCACACCCGGCGCATGTAACTGTCCGCGGGATCGGCCGCCTCCGCGGCCGACAGCACCTCGGTGACCGTCGACGCCACGAGCTCCGGCGGCGGCTCCCCGGCGGGCGGGTCGCCGGGTGCGCTGGGCGCCTCGCGGAAGAACCGCGTGAAGAAGTCGCGGAGTTCGTCCGGGCCGACCGCCGTCGCCGTGTCCCGGCACTCGTTGTTCCTTATGTCGTACGGGAGTTGGTGCAGCGTCGTCGAGTAGCCGAGGAGCACCAGCCGCGGCACGGTCTCCTGCCGCACCGGCGTGTGCTCGTAGATCGCGAGCGCCAGCTTGCCGATGCAGTCCCAGACGTCCGAGTTCGGGTCGAGCGCGTCGCACTCGTCGAGCACCAGCCAGAAGCTGTCCTCGGCGGCGGTGGCCCGGCTGACGATCCGGTGCACGGCGTCGTCGATCGACGGCAGTGGATCGTTCAACCGTGTCGGGTTCAACGGCATCCGGGCGGCGTCGTCCGGGGGCGACACGAACTCCGCGAGCCGCCGCACGAGCCGCGCCGCCGTCGACGTCCGCGACAGCGTGACCCGTACCGGACGGAAGCCGCAGTGCGGCCCCAGATGGCGGATCAGGCGGTAGGTGTAAGAACGGCCGCTGTCCGGCTCGCCGTCCACCACCAGGACCGACAGCTCCGGGTCCGCCACGAACCGGCGCAGCGTCCCGCGCAGCTCCGCCCGGTCGATGAAGACCTCCGTGCCGTGCCGCAGCACCACCGACTCGAACGGGTCCGCCTCCGAGTGCAGCACCTCCTCGTCCTCGCGCACCCGCCCGAGCAGCGCCCGCGCCTCCGTGCCCCGCCCCACCGCGTCCGTCTCGTCGAGGTGGTCGAGGGTGCCGAGCCGCGCCAGGGCGTCGAGCAGCCGCCGCTGGTGCTCCAGATCCCGCCGGGCCGCGCCCACGATCATCCGCGCGTTGGCGTCCCGGTCCGGGGTGAGCGGCAGATCGGCCACGAAGTCGGTGGTCAGCGCCGTGCGCTGCAGCCGCGTCCGTGGATCCGGATCGTCGAGAAGATGGTCCCGCACCCAGCTGGTGACGAGGCCCCACTCCGTCTCGGTGAGAGGCATGACGCACCTGCCCGGTGTCCCTGCGCTGGAGGGACACCTGCTCGCTGCTGTCATCGTCCCGCCGCCGGGAGGCCCCCGCAATCGCTGCCGGGCCCGCGGAGGAGGCCGGCGCTCAGTCCATCATCAGGATGTCCTCGTACGACTCCAGACGCCGCCACCGTTCCTCCGGCGCCCGCATGGGCGGCATCAGGTCCACGTCCGGCAGCGGCCCGAACTCCAGCTCCGTGATCTCGGCGACGTCCGAGACCGGCACCTGGTACGTGCGGAACGGCCCGAGCGGCGGCGGGTCGCCCGCCTTCGCCCCGGCGAAGGCCCGGTCGGCGTCCCGGCCGAGGACCGGGCTCTGGTCGAGGACGTACGCCGTCGCCGCCAGCGCCCCGTCCTGCATGAACGCGACCACCTTCCAGAACCGCAGCGGCACCTGGATGCCGCGGTACGGCGGGTCGGAGTCGTGCAGGACCGGCCCGGTCAGCACCACGAGCTTGCGGTCGAACTGGGCCGCGTGCTCCAGGAGGTAGTTCTCCAGGCCCTGCCACAGCTCCTTGCCCTGGTTGAACACGTCCATCTGCGGCGCCGCGTTGGTGAAGTGGAAGGTGTCCGTGTTCGCCGTGCCGGCCACCGCCGCCGCGCCCCAGACCGGATCGAGCCGGCGCACCAGATGGCCGCGGTCCAGCCGGTTGTCGCGGTAGATCTCCTCGCCCGCCTGCTGCTCGCGCGGCAGCCGTGGGTCGTACGCCCACACGTCGTCGCGCGGCACGTCCTCGAGGAGCTGGCCGCCCTCGATGCAGACGGCGGTCGAGGCGGCGAACCGCCGGTCGGGGCGGAAGACGACGGTGAAGTGCGTGTACGGCAGGATCACCGTCTGCACCGCGGCGCGCGCGGGCAGCGCGAGCGGCACCGCCGGGCCGAGGAAGGTCTCGTCGTAGCCGGCGCGGTCGTCGAACTGACCGTGCGCGGCGGGCGGGCCGGGAGCGGCCGGCTGACCGTGCGGGGCGGGCGGGCCGGGAGCGGCCGGCTGACCGTGCCGGGAGTCGCTGGTGTTCATACGATGTAAGTACCGCGCGGGGGAGGGCTGCCCACGGCACCGGACCCGCAGGCCACTCGAACAGACGAGGCCCCCGGTGCCCCTCCGCTCCGGCCAAGGAGGCACCATGCCCACCGGAATCTCCCTGCACATCGGGCTCAACAGCGTCGACCCGGACCGCTACGGCGGCTGGGACGGCACCCTCGTGGCCTGTGAGAACGACGCCCGCGACATGGCCCGCATCGCCCGCGCGAGCGGCTTCACGGACACCGTGCTGCTCACCCGCGAGGGCACCGTCGACCGCATCACCGCCGCACTGCGCGCGGCGGCCGAACGGCTCGCCGCCGGCGACATCCTGCTCTTCACCTACTCGGGCCACGGCGGCCAGGTCCCCGACGTCGCCGGATCCGACGCCGAACCCGACCGCCTCGACGAGACCCTGGTCTTCTTCGACCGCCAGTTCATCGACGACGAGCTCCACCAGGAGTTCCTGCGCTTCGACGACGGCGTACGGATCGTCACCTTCCTCGACTGCTGCCACAGCGGCAGCAGCATCGAGCTGCCGGGCGGCGGCGAGGAACCCGGCCGCTACATACCGGAGCCGAAGCAGGCCGAGCTGTACGAACGGGACCGCGACTTCTACGACGACCTGCAGCGCACCCTCGCCAAGGCGGCCACCGTCCGGGGCGACGGGCAGGGCCCGCCGGTGATCCTCGTCTCGGCCTGCCAGGACAACCAGGTCGCCGCCGACGGCAGGGTCAACGGCGCCTTCACCGAGGCGCTGCTCGCCGTCTGGAACGACGGCACCTTCCGCGGCGACTACCGCACCTTCCACCAGGCGATCCAGCGGCGCCTGCCGCCCACCCAGAGCCCGAACCTCTACACGACGGGCGCGCCCTCGAACGCCTTCCTGAGCCAGCGTCCGTTCACGGTCTGAGCGGGCGGACGGTCACGGCCGCAGCGCGGTCGCGAGCTGGGCGCGGGAGCGCACGTCCAGCTTCTGGTAGATCCGGGTCAGCCGGGCCTCGACGGTCTTGACGCTCAGGTACAGCTTGGCCGCCGCCTCCTGGTTGCTGGCGCCCTGCCCGACCAGGCGCGCGAGCCGCAGCTCGGCCTCCGTCAGCGAGGCGAGGCCGGGCGGCGTCTCCTCGCGCGCCGGGCCGCCCTCGACCGCCGGGCCCGCCGGTGCCTCGCTCGTCAGCGCGAGCCACGGCACCGCCCCGGCGCGCTCGAACAGCGCCGTGGCCGACTGCAGCGCCGCCTGCGCCGCCGAGCGCCGGCGCCGCCGCCGCTCCACCCGGGCGAGCGCGATCAGCGCCCGGCCCTGTTCGAGCGGCAGCTCCGCGTCCGCGAACCGGCCCGCCGTGCCCGCGAGCAGCTCCGCCGCCTCGTCCGTACGGCCCTCCGCCGCCAGACACAGCGCGTACGCCCGGTCGATGCCGAGCAGCACCCGGGTCCGCCCGAGCCGCTCGCCCACCGGCCGCACCGCCGCGAGCACCGCCACGGCCTCGTCCACCTCGTCGTGCGCGAGCAGCGCCTCGGCCAGCTCCTCGTGCCAGCGCAGCATCGACGGGTCAACCGTCGACTGGGCCCGCTCGTTGGCCTCGACCCGGCGCAGCGTCTCCAGGGCCGCGGCGACGTCCCCGTTGATCAGCTGCACCCGCCCGAGCGCGTACAGACTGCGCGACAGGAAGACCCGGTCGCCCTCCTCCTCCGACGCCTGCACACTGCGCCGGGCATAGCTGGCCGCCCGGGCGAAGCTGCCGCCGGCCGTCTCGGCGAGCGCGAGCGAGTACCAGGCCGGCCCGGGGGAGAGCCCCGCCTCCAGGGTCAGCGCGAGCGCCTGCCCGGCGTGCGCGAGCGACGCACCGCACGGGCCCATCCGCGACTCGATCTCCGCGAGCGTGCTGAGCAGTTCGATGGAGTCCTCCACCGAACCGCGCCGCTGCACCAGCGGGAGCAGCGCGTTCAGCTCCGCCCGCGCGTCCACCAGCCTCCCGTCGAACAGGGCGTGACGGATCGTCAGGATCTGGGCCGTGTTGCGGACCCCGGCCGGCCGCTCGGCCATCTCCAGGGCCCGCGCCTGCGCGAGCACCGCCTCCGCGTCCGGCGTGCCGAGCGCCCGCTCCATCCGCGCCTGTACGGTCATGGCCTGCGCGGCCGTCCGGGGATCGCCGATCGACGCGGCCAGCTGCGCCGACTCCATCGCCGCGGCCCGCGAACGCACCGGATCGCCGTCCGCGAGGACGTACTTGACGGCCAGCCGGAGCTGGACGGCGGCCCGCAGCGCCGTGTCGCCCTCCGAGTCCTCCATGGCGTGCACGTACATCTCGTCGAGCCCCGTCAGGCCCTGCCCCGCCGTGTCCAGGACGGCGAGCCGGGCCCGTACCCGGTCCACCGGCGTCGCGTCCCGGGCCAGCAGATCGGTCGCGGCCCGCATCGCGAGGTCGGCCCGGGCCGCCCGGGCCGCCTCCTCGGCGGCGTCCACCAGGCGGGCGATCCGCCGCTGGCCGTGCGCGCCCGGCGTCGACTCGGCGGCGAGCAGGGCGAGTTCGGCCGCGAGCGCGCTGTTGCCGCGCCGCCGGGCGAGGTCCGCCGCCGCCGCGACCTCCGCCGCCAGCTCCTCCTGCGGCGCGTCGGTGGCGAGCGCCCGGTGCCGTACCGCCTCCACCTCGTCGTCCACGACCTTCGCCAACGCCGCGTGCCCCGCGCTGCGTTCGGCCCAGCAGGCGTCGTGCACCAGCGTGGACGGCAGCAGCCCGGCCGTGAACGCGACCGTGCCGTCCTCGGCGAGCGACACCAGACCCGCCCGCTCGGCCACCGCCAGGTCCGCCTCCGCGTTCGGCCGCCCGGCGCGCCGCACCAGGGCCGCCGTCGGCCGCAGCGCGAGCGCCGCGAGCAGCAGCGTCTGCCGCACGTCGGACGGCGCGGCGCCGAGCAACTGCCGCGCCAGGTCCCGGGCCCGCCCGGACAGGGTCAGCGCCTCGGCGTGGTGCACCGGGGTGCGGGCGTCGGCGAGCGAGCGCCCGACGGCCAGCGCGAGCCGCGGATTGCCACCGCTCGCCTTGTGGATGCGGCCGGCCATCCGGGACGGCAGCCGGTGGTGGATGAGCAGTTCGGCGATCTCGTCGGCGTGCAGCGGCGGCACGAGCAGCACGTCCGCCTCCGACGGCACCCACAGCCGGCTGTCGTGCGCGTCCGCGCCGCCGTACCCGGTGTCGTCCGAGGTCCCGTACACCTCGGGGGTCTCGACGGCGACGACCCGCAGCGCGGGCGGCGCCAGGTGCAGGGCGAACCGGAGCAGATCGGCGCTGTCCGCGTCGATGTGCTGCACCCCGTCGACGACGAGCAGCGCGGGCCCGCGCGCGGTCAGCGCCCGCAGGATCCCGGCGATTCCGAGCCGCAGCGCGATCGGGTCCCGGCCGCCGTCCTCCGGCGGCGCCTCCCGGCACAGCATCGCGACGGCGGCCCGCTGTGGCCCGGGCAGCCCGTCCAGGGCTCCTGAGGCGGTGACGCCGAGGCGGGCGGGCGTGGAGTCGGCGGCGCCGCCGTGGCCGGCGGGGGTGGCGTCGGCGCGCTGCGCGGGCAGGGTGGCGGTGCCGGACGGGTTCGATGGGCTCGCCGGAGCGGTGGGGCTGGTCGGGCTCCCGGGCGCGAGGGGGCCTGGGGGCCGGTTGTAGCCGCTTCCGCTCCCGTAGCCGTCTTCGTAGCGGTTTCCGTAGCCGTTCGCGGTCGTGTTCGTGTTCGCGTTGGAGGTCCCGGTCCCGGTCCCGGTCCCGTTTCCGTACGCGTAGCCGTGCTCGGCCGGGGCGCCGGGGCGCGGCGGAGCCGTCGCGCTCTCCTCGGCGGCGGCCACCGCCGCGGGGTCCGGCCAGGTCAGGCTGGTGGCGACGGAGGCGACCAGGGCGGCCGCGGCCGCGCCGGGTATCTCGCGGTCGCCGGGGAGCGTCGCCAGCCAGAGGACGGTCTCGCCGCGGCCCTCGGCGCGGGCGGCCGCGGCGAGCGCAACCTCGGTCTTGCCGACCCCGGCGGGGCCGGTCAGCAGGGCCCGGCCCCGGGCCTGCAGTACGCGTTCGAGGCGGCCGAGGAGTTCCTCGCGGCCCACCGGCGCAGGCCGGAGCGGCGCTGTCGTCACGTATCCACCACCCTTTGCCCCGCGGGCCCGGCCCATGAGCCCCGTTGCGCAGAGGATACGGAGCGAGGCGATTCCGTCCAGGCCCCTTGTCCGGCATACGGACAGCACACCCCGGTGAACCGAGCGTGAACCGGGGACGGCCAACTGCCGGAAGCGCCCGTGGTGTAGACCACGGGCGCTTCGCTGACCAGCAATGATGCTGGTTGTGGGGGGTGGTTCTGAGGCGATCCGTGGGTGGATCGCGGTGGATCAGAAGGTCAGGCTCCAGGAGTCGATGTAGCCGGTGTCACCCGAGGCCACATCGCGGACCTGGAGCTTCCAGGTGCCGTTGGCGACCGAGGTCGACGCGTCGACCGTGTAGGTCGCGAGGACGTTGTCGGCGCTGTCGGAGGACGACGAGGTCTTCAGGTTGCGCACGGTGCCGTCCGGGGCGATCAGGTCGATGACCAGGTCGCCGCGCCAGGTGTGCTTGATGTCGACCGCGACCTTGAGGGTGGCGGGCGCGTTGCCGGTGAGGCCGGAGACGGTGATCGGCGAGGTCACGGTGGAGAGGTCCGGGATCTGGACGTCCGTCGCGTTCGTGAAGACGTTGCCGGCCGGCGGGGTGGTGCCGGTGACCGCGTTCACGGTCGCGGCGGCGTCGGCGATGCCGGTGCCGCAGCCGCCGGTGCAGGTGCCGGGCAGCGGGCGGGCGTTGGCCTTGATCGCGGCCTTGATGTCGGCCGGGGTCAGGCTCGGCTTGGCCGCCTCCAGGAGCGCGGCGAGACCGGCGATGTGCGGGGCCGCCATCGAGGTGCCCTGGTAGGGCTTGTAGGTCTCGGTCGACTGGACGGTGGTGCCGGAGTTCAGCGTGGAGTAGATGCCGTTCTCGGGCGTGGTCACCGTGCCGGGCGTGTCGGTGGCGTTGCGGGTCTCGCCGCCGGGCGCCGCGACGTCCACCCGGGTGCCGTAGTTGGAGTAGAAGGAGCGGCTGCCGGCGCGGTTGGTGGCCGCGACCGTGATGACGCCGGTGCAGTTCGCGGGCGTGAAGCCGGAGGTGTCGGCGTTGCTGTTGCCCGCGGCGACGACGACCGTGGTGCCGCGCGAGACCGCGCCGTTGATGGCGTTCTGGTAGACGCTCGGGCAGGTGCTGCTGGCGCCGCCCAGGCTCATGTTGATGACCTTGGCCGGGTTCGGGTTGGCCGGGACGCCCGGCACGGAGCCGCCGGAGGCCCAGGTGATCGCGTCCGCGATGTCGGAGGACGAACCGCCGCACTTGCCGAGCACACGAACCGGCTCGATCTTCGCGTTGTACGCGATACCCGCGATGCCGTTGGTGTTGTTGGTGACCGCGGCGATGGTGCCGGCCACGTGCGTGCCGTGCCAGGAGGAGTTCGACGCCTTGGAACCCGTACCGCACTCGCCGTCGGTGGCGTTCCAGTCGCCCTCGTCCTTCGAGTCCGCGTCACGGCCGTTGCCGTCGCGGGCGGCGGCGGAGTCGGAGATGAAGTCGTAACCCGGGATGACGTTGGTCGCCAGGTCCGAGTGGGCCGCGTAACCGGTGTCGATGACGGCGACGGTGACGCCCGCACCGGTCGTCTTGTCCCAGGCGGCGGGCACGTTCATGCCGCCGGTGGGCTCGAAGAGGTCCCACTGCTTGGCGTAGTCCGTGTCGTTCGGCGTGACCGCCATCGCGTAGGCCCGGATGTCGGGCTCGACGGAGGCGACCTGCGGGTCTGCCTTGAACGCGGCCATGACCTCGGCCACGTCCTGCTTGGTGGCGGCACCGCCCAGGTTCACCAGCGCCGCGCCGCCGGCCAGACGCCGCTCGAAGGCGAGCTTCTCACCGGTCTTGGCGCCCTTCTCGGCCGCGTCGCTCTTCGCGGCGGCGTTGGAGCCGGCCTCGGCGGACGAGGACTTGTAGGTGACGATGACCTTCTCGACCGGAGCGCTGGGCAGCGCGGTCATGGCCTGCGAAGCCGGCGCCGGCTTCGGGGACGTGGCGCCCGGGACGGCGGCGAACGCCCCGGTGGTGGTGGCTGCGGCACCGAGGATCGCGGCGCTCGCGACCACCACGGATATGACTCTCCGCCTGGAACCGTTCAAGGTGTGGCCCTTTCGAGTACGACGTAGGTGGAGCAGTGGCGGCGGCGCGGGAACCTCGGGGCGAAGTGGGGTCGCGTCCGCGGTCCCCTGGGCGTGGGGGCCCGTGCGCCGCCACCGGCGCTGACGGCCGGGGTCAAGGCCGCCCCGACGGACACCACCCACTGCTCCTCATGCACCTGACAGGGGCGGAGGTGGGGTGGGGATCTGCCGGTGCGGCAGACAGTAGGGAACGCCGAGGTGAACCCGATACGGGGAAAACCCTTGTAGGGCCGAGGGGGAGGGAGGGGGGAGGGGCCGAGGGGGAAGCGGTTCACACGTGCCCGGCGCGGGCGCCCCCCCGGGGGGCGCCCGCGCCGGGCACGTGTGACGCGTTTGTCTAGGGCTTCGGATGTCCGACGTAGTGGACCGTCTGCATCATGCCCAGGTCTTCGTGCTGGAGCTGGTGGCAGTGGACGGCGGTGCGGCCGGTGAAGTCCTCGTACCTGACCAGGAAGGTGACGGACTCTCCGGGCTTGCCGCCGGCCAGGCCGATGGTGTCGTGCCAGACCGGCGGGTCGAGCCGCCTGCCGTCGCGGTGTGTGAGGAGGACCTGGTTGGTGTGCAGGTGGAAGGGATGGCTGTGGGCCGGCAGCGTCTCGTCGGTTCGGACGGTCCAGCGTTCGACGGTGCCGAGGCGCAGCGTGTGGTTGGTGTAGCCGGGGTCGAAGAGGCCGTAGGCCGGGTCGCGGGTGAGATCCCCGTCGGGATCGGATGCCGGGGTCGCGCCGGTGCCCAGGACGCGGAAGGCGTTCGGGAACGCCCCTTTGAAGACGCCCGCATCGGCGTGGAAGACCACCTGCCGATCCGCGTGGGGGTTGGTGATGTCGTTCTCGTCGAGGAACGGCCTGCCCGGTGGCAGCGCGGCGGGCAGCCCCATGGGCGGATCGACGGGCTCGCCGGCGACCTCGATCGTCATCAGCGGTACGGGCACCATGTCGGCTCGCAGTTCGTACCTGCCGGGCTCACCGCCCCGGACCAGCACGTCGGCGCGGTTGCCCATGGCCAGCTCCACCACCTTCAGGGAAACGGGCGCGGAGAAGGTGACGCCGTCCTGCGCGATCTGGTGCAGCGGCAGACCTCCGCGGCCCCCGCTGAGCTGGAGCCGCAGGCCGGTGAAGGCGGTCGCGGCGACCAGCCGCCAGCGCTGGACCTCGCCAGGGCGCAGCCGGAGGGTGGGGTTGACCGTGCCGTTGACGGTGAAGGTCGAGGGGATGCCGGTCACCCAGCGGCCCGAGGTGAAAGCGGGGACCTTGCCGTCCTTCAGTTTGAGTTCGTTGATGCAGACGACGATGTCGGCGGCCGCCTCGATCTCCGGGACCTCGTCGACGTCGCCTTCGACGATGATCACCCCGGCCATGCCCCCGGCGATCTGCTCGGCGATGGATCCGTGCAGGTGCGGGTGGTACCAGTAGGTGCCGGCCGGGTGGTCGGCCGGCACGTGAATGGTCGTCACGTACCGAGGCTCCGCGGCCCGGGCCGCGGCCTCGTCCGCGGTGCGTGGCGCGAACTCCCGCAGGACGTTGTCGGCGTGCCCGCGCGGGGAGACGTGCATCCCGTGCGCGTGAAGGTTGAAGCTGTTGGGGCGGTGCGGTGTGTTGTGGCCACCGGTGTGGGGCGGGTTGGGCGGCAGGCCGTTGATGTGCGTCAGCCGCAGGGTCTGCCCGCCGCGGACGCGCAGGGTCGGGCCGGGAACGGCCCCGTTGTACGTGCGTGTGGTGATCCGGCCGTAGCCCGGAACGGAGACGTCCGTAAACCGGACGTCGAGCGTCTCCTCGACCAGCGGCCACACCGAACCGGGCACCGGCCGCGCGGCCGACACCGCCGGTTGCGGGAAGGACGCCGGTTGCGGGGAGGGCGCCGGTGCCGCCGTGTGCCGCTCGTCCCACAACCCCCTGGACGCCCCTGCGAGGCCCACGGCCGGGAAGGCCTTGAGCACCGACCGGCGGCTGATTTCGCCACTTTCTCCCATAACCGGGCAATCTATAGGATTTTGACCATGGGGCCCGGGTGGCGCGCGCCTGGTGGGTGGTGGCGTGTGGGCCGTTCCGGTGGCCGCACGACCCCCGCTCCCGTCCGGTGGGGGGCTGTGGCCGTCACCCTCACCCCAGCTCCAGCGTCGTCACCCCGAACACCCGCTCCCGCGCGATCTCGCGAATCGGACCCGTGTACATCCGCGCCGTCTCGAACGTCGGCTCCAGGCCCCGTTCCTCCGCGAGGCGCGCCGCCGCCGGGTTCGCCTCCGGCATGTCGACGGCGACGCGCGGAGCGCCGAAGGCGCGTGCCTCGGACGCGAGGGCGTCGAGGAGGGCGGCGGCGTCGGCCGGGGTGTCGGCGAAGAGGGGGCCGATACGGGCCTCGGACTCGGCGGGGCGGACGACGCCGTAGCCGGTCGGGCGGCCGTCGGTGACGCGGACCAGGGCGCGGTGGCCCGGAGTCGCCAGCCAGGGCCGGAGGAAGCGCGGCCGGTCCGCGGGATGGCAGGCGCTGTCGTACGCGGCGAGGGCGACCGGATCCACCCGGTCCGCGGCCACCACACCGGATGGCGCCCGGTCGGGAAGCGGCACCTCGCCCACGTACCGCGCGGTCCGGTACGCCGTCACGAACCCCGAGCGCCGGTAGTTGTCCTGCTGCGCCGGCACCCCGTCAAGACCCACCGTCCGTCCGCCCGCGTGCGCGAGCGCCGCCTGCCAGGTCGCCAGGCCGTGGCCGAGCCCGCGCAGATCCGGCCGTACGAGATAGAACCCCAGGAAGGAGTAGTCGTCGCTGTAGTTGACGACCGAGATCGCCGACACCGGCTCGCTGTTGATGCGCCCCAGGAAGAACCCGGCCGGATCCTGCGCGAAGAACGACTCCGCGTCCGCGAGACCCGGGTTCCAGCCCTCGGCCGCCGCCCAGGCGCGCACCAGCGCCCAGTCCTGCAGGGAGGCGGGGGCGATGGTCAACGTCTCGGCCATGAGGCTTCCTTCGGCGCGCGGAGCGGACGGGCGGCGGTCGAGCATAGTGCCGCACGCACGCCGCCCGGACCGCCACCGTCGCTTTCCGGCCGCCTTGCCCGGCGCTGGTGCCCGTCGCCGAACCAAGGCGCCGCGACGCACGTCCTCCCGTCGTGGCACAGTCGTCCGACACCCCGACCGCAAGACCTGCTGACTGCCGCCGGCGCCATACGGATCGGCGGTCCTAGGGGGTGTCTCGCCGATCATGCCGGGCTCGCGGCGTCTGGCACCGCGCCTCGCCGCGTTGTCGTCGGTCGCCGATGCTCCGCATGGACTCCCTCCTCCGCCTTGCGATCCACGGCACCAGACGCCGCTCCCTGATCCGGCCTGATCGACGAGACACCCCCTAGCGCGCCGGCTCGGGCAGGGGATCCGGTACGAGGAGGGGCTCCGGCGCGGCCGGCGATTCCGGTACGTCGGGCCCGCGTACGGCGAACGCCACAGGTTCGTCGTCCGTGACGCCGGACCGGGCCCCGGGCACCACGCCCGCCTCGCCCTCCGTCTCCAGGCCCGTCGTCAGCAGCACCACCCCGCGCGCCGCCACCACCGCTCCGGCCGCCGCGATCAGCCAGCCCCAGGCGCCGGCGCGGAAGGTCTCGCCGAGGAGGGCGACGCCGATGACGGCCGCGGCGGCCGGGTTGGAGAGGTTGACGACGGCGAGGGGGGCGGCGAGGCCGCCGCGGTAGGCGGCCTGGGAGAGGAGGAGGCCGCCCGCGGCGAACGCGGCGATCAGGGCGGCGAGCAGCGCCGTCTGCCACCAGCCGTTCGGGCCGCCGGGCAGGTCGCGGGCGAGGGCGGTGGTGAGCGTCTGGGTGAGCGCGGAGCCGACGGCGGAGGCGACGCCGGACGCGGTCGCGTGTCCGAGGCCCCGGCCTCGCGCGCCGGTGTGCATGCGGGCCCGGGAGCGGGACGCGAGCAGCGCGATGAGCAGGAGCGTCACCGCCGTGACGACGAGGGTCTCGCGGAGGTTCAGGGCCTCGTCCGGTTCGACGGGACCGGTCACCGCGACGAGCCCGACCAGGCCCGCCAGGGTCCACAGCGCCCCGCGCCACTCGGCCCGGCTGACCCGGCGCCGCGCCCCGTACGCGCCGATCGGCAGCGCGGCGACGAGCGTGAGCGCGCCGAGCGGCTGGACGAGGGTGAGCGGGCCGTAGTGCAGGGCGGCGACGTGGGCGAGCGCGCCGGCGGCGTTGAGCCCGACCGCCCACCACCACTGCGGGCGGCCGAGCAGGCGGCGCAGCGCGCCGTGTCCGCCGGCGGAGGCGGACGCGAGCCGTGACTGGGCGACGGCGGCGAGCGCGTACCCGGCGGCGGAGACGAGGGAGAGGAGGACGGCGAGGACGGTCCCGGTGGCGCCGCTCATCGCAGGGCTCCCGCGGTCGCGGCGGCGGTGACGGGGGTGAGCGGCGGCAGCGGCCGGGGGCCGTGCCGACGCCACGGCGCCGGTACGGCGAGCAGTGCGATGCCCAGCAGGACGGCGGCCGCGAGGGCGTCGAACCAGTAGTGGTTGGCGGTGCCGACGATCACGAGCAGGGTGACCAGCGGGTGCAGGAGCCAGAGCACCCGCCAGCGCGTCCGGGTGGCGGCGATCAGGCCGATCGCGACCATCAGTGCCCAGCCGAAGTGCAGCGAGGGCATCGCCGCGAACTGGTTCGCCATCGAGTCGGTCTCGGGCGTGGCGCCGTAGACGGACGGCCCGTAGACCTGCGCGGTGTCGATCAGGCCGCTCTCGGTGAGCATCCGGGGCGGCGCGAGCGGCATGAGCAGGTGCAGCGCGAGCGCGGCGGCGGTGACGAGGGCGAGCACGCGGCGCGACCAGACGTAGTGGTCGGGGCGGCGCCAGTAGAGCCAGGCGAGGAAGGCGATGGTGGCGGGGAAGTGCACGGCCGCGTAGTACGTGTTCGCCGTCCTGATCAGGGCCTCGCCGTGCAGGAGGAGGTGCTGGATCACGCCCTCGGCCGGCAGGTGCACCGCGCGCTCGGCGTCCCACACGCGGTCGGCGTTGTGGAAGGCGCGGGTCTCGTGACCGTTCGCGAAGAGCCGGCCGAACTTGTAGACGAGGAAGAGCGCGGTGACGAGCAGCAGCTCGCGCACGAGCGGCGGTCTGCGTATGCCGCCTCTTCCGCCCGTCCCGCCCGTCTCGCCTGTCCCGGCAGCCATGGCGCGGCCCCTTTTTTCCTCAAATCGGACAACAAACGCAGGAACTCTAGATCCGATTTCATCGAGACGCAAGCGTCTCGATACGTTTGCGTCTCGATTGCGCACCCCCTACTCTCGTATGTGCAGGGAAAGGTGTCCGGCAGGAGGCCGGCGGGGTAGGGGATCTCCGGGAGGAACTCGATGTCCACGCAGGCCGCGACTGCCGCCGCCCGGCGCAGTAAGCTCACCCCCGAGCGGGAGGAGGAGCTGTACGAGGCGGTCATCTGCCTGCTGCGCGAGGGCGGCTACGACTCCGTCACCATGGAGGGCGTCGCCGCCCGCACCAAGTGCGGCAAGGCGACCCTCTACCGCCAGTGGGGCACCAAGCCCCGGCTCGTCACCGCCGCCCTCGACAAGCGCCGCTGCGCCGTCTTCACCGGCATCGACACCGGCTCCCTCGTCGGCGACCTGCGCGAGGCCGCCCGGATCGCCGCCTCCCGCCGCGAGCGCGACGCCGAACTGATGGAGGCCGTCAGCCAGGCGTACATCGCCCACCCCGATCTGCGCGCCGCGCTGCGCGAGACCGTCATCCAGCCGGAGGTCGCCGCCCTCGACGCGATGCTGGCGCGCGCCGTCGAGCGCGGCGAGCTCGCCGCCGACAACCCGGCGATCGCCTTCGTCGCCCCCTGCTTCATGGGCATGCTCCGCATCGAGCGCCTCTTCGAGGACCGGTTCGCGGACGCGGTGACGATGCGGACCTTCGTGGACGCGGTGCTGCTCCCGGCGCTGAAGGTGGATCCCGGCACCGCGCCGGACTCCCGGGATCCCCAGGACGCCGAGGAGACCGCCGGCTCCGACGGTCCCGCCGGTTCCGCAGCTTCCGACGGCTCCGAGGCGTGATCCGAGGTGTGAAGCGCCCGCCCGTCCGGCACCCTGAAGCCATGCCCCACACCCGGCCGCCCGGCGGCCCCCGCGTCCGCGTCCGGCGCGTCTACGAGGCGCCCGCCCCCGACGACGGCCTGCGGGTCCTCGTCGACCGCCTCTGGCCGCGTGGCCTCTCCAAGGCCGACGCGCACATCGACGAGTGGCCCAAGAGTCTCACCCCCTCGAACGAGCTGCGCCGCTGGTACCACGGCACGGAGGGGGAGTACGAGGAGTTCCGGCGCCGGTACGAGGCGGAGCTCGCCGAACCGGCCGCCGCCGAGGCCCTCTCGGCCCTGCGCGCCAAGGCCGCCGAGGGCGCCGTCACCCTCCTCACCGCCGCCAAGGACCCCTCCCGCAGCCACACCGAGGTCCTGCTCCAGGCACTCGACGCGACCTGAACCCGCCCTCGTCCCGTACCTTTCGCGCCAGCTCCGCACGCGCCCCTGGTCACCCGCCCGCGCCCCCTTCACCATGGCCGCATCGCATCGCACCACCTGGCATCACACAGCACCCACCGCACAGCACCGCACCGCACAGCACCGCACCGCATCGCACCCGATTCGTGAGGAGGCACCGCGTGGACCCGGCCCAGCGGCGACGGCACGCCCGGCTCGACGAGCTCCAGCGCGACCCGTACCCGCTCTACGACCGGGCGCGCCGCACCGCCGGACTCACCTACGAGCCCCTCCTCGACGCCTGGCTCGTCACCCGCGACGCCGACGTCCGCGAGGTGCTGCTGCGACCGCAGGACTTCTCCTCCGCCCAGTCCCTGCGCCCCGACGTGCAGCCGTCACCCGCCGCCCTCGCGGTGCTCGGCAGCGGCTTCGCGCCCCGGCCCACGGTCGTCTCCACCGACGGCCCGGCCCACCGCCGCCACCGGGCGCCGCTCAACAGCGGCCTGTCCGTCACCCGGATCGCCGCCCTCACCCCGTACATCACCCGGCAGGCCGAGACGCTCGCCGAGGAGTTCGCCGACGCCGTCGCCGCACACGGGCGGGCCGACCTCATGGCCCGGTACGCCCGCCGCCTCCCCGGCGCCGTCGTCGGGCGCCTGCTCGGCCTCGACCCGGTTGACGTGCCGGCCGCCGTCCACGGCTCGTACAGCGCCGAACGGCTGCTCTTCCGACCGCTGCCCGAGGCCGAACAGATCGCCGCCGCCCAGGACGTCCTCGCCCTGCAGGAGCTGCTGGACCGCTACGCCCGCGACCGCCGCGCCCGGCCCCGCGACGACCTGATCACCGCCATGGTGACCGCCCTCGCCCCCGACGCCGGACTCGGCCCGGGGCCGCGCGAGCTCACCGACGACCAGCGCTGCGAACTCGTCGCCAACCTCCAGAACCTGCTCATCGCCGGCCACCTCACCACCACGGCGCTGATCGGCACGACCGTGCTCCACCTGCTGCGCCACCGCGACCAGTGGGAACTCCTGCGCACCAGGCCCGAGCTCGTCCCGGCCGCCGTCGAGGAGGCCGCCCGCTACGACACCGCCGTGCAGGGCTTCCGGCGCACCACCACCCGCCCGGTCACCCTCGCCGGCACCGAACTGCCCGCCGGCGCCTCTGTCTTCGTCGCCTACGGCTCCGCCAACCGCGACCCGGCCCGCCACCCGGACCCCGACGTCTTCGACATCACCAGGACCAGGGCGCACTCCCGCCACCTGGCCTTCGGCCACGGCCCACACGGCTGCCCCGGCTCCCAGCTCGCCCGCGTCCAACTCCGGGCCGCCCTCCAGGCGCTGTCCCGGCGGCTGCCGGGACTGCGGCCGGCCGACGCCCGTCCCGTACCGATGCGTCCCACCCTCATCCACCGCTCGCCCGAGGAACTGTTCCTCACCTGCTGAGCCGAGGCGCCTCCGCCGCGGCGTCCGGCACGACCCCGCCGGCCTCCACCCGGCCCGCCAGCCCGCGGGCCCACGCCGCGAGGCCGGCGACATCGATCCCGTACGTCTCCGAGCCCGCTCCCCGCCCCGCGTACTCCTCGACCCGCCCGGCCCCGCGCCGCAGCAACCGCGCCCCGCCCGTCGCGTTCCCCCGCGCCGCGTGCGTCAGCCCCACGGCCAGCTGCGCCAGCCCCTGCCACAGATCCCGCTCCCCGGCCGGCCCCGACTTCCACGCGTCCTCGAACACCTCGTGCGCATGGAACGGCATCCCCGCGTCGAGCAGCCTCTGTGCCTCCCGCACCGTCTCCCCGGGCGTCCGCGCCACCCCCTCCGGCTGCCGCGCCACGCCCTCCGCCCCGTACGCCAGCGGCCGCCCCAGCCCGTCCCGCGGCCGCGCACTCCGCGCCCGCCCCGCCCGATCCCGGTCCCTGTCCATCCGCCCATTCTCCTCCGCACCCCGCGGTGACACCCCGTGTGCTGATCCACCCCGTGAAGTGAGGTAATGTTCTCTTGCACGCCGCCGCGGGACTCGAACCCGGGGCGGAAGGGCACCGGGACGTGGCGCAGCTTGGTAGCGCACTTGACTGGGGGTCAAGGGGTCGCAGGTTCAAATCCTGTCGTCCCGACTCGAAAGAGTCGCAGGTCAGAGGCTGTTTTGGAGCAATCCGAAACGGCCTCTGACCGTTTTCGGGGACCAGTCCGGCTTGCGCGCTCGACGGCGCGGCCGAGGTGGGGGCATCACGGCGCCCTCCTTTTCATCTGCCGTACATGGAACGGCGGTTCCGCTTCACCTACTCTCGTCGCCATGGCAGCACCCATCCTTACGGTGCGCCGCCACGTCGACCAAAGGCGTACGGCGAGCGCCCTGTGTACGGTCGCCCCGGCGCGCTGAACGCGCCCTCTCCCCCCACGGGATCCCCACCTGGCGCCCCCGCCTGACTCCCGTCTCTTCCCCTTCACACCGCAGAGGCGGCGCGAAGCCGCTCTGCCGTGCCCTCATGCGCGGACGCATCCAGGAGGAATGGACATCATGAGCGAGAACAGCGAGAACAGACGACCCCCGGTGAGCCGCCGCGGCTTTCTCGGCGGCGCCGCCGCCGTGGCAGCCGCCACCGCCGTGCCCGCCCTCGCGCAGGTCGCCGGAGCCGGCGCCGCCGCTGCCGCGGGCCGCCCGAACATCCTGCTGATCGTCACCGACGACCAGCCGAAGCACACCGAATGGGCCCTGCCCAAGACCGTCGCCTGGCTCGCCGACCAGGGCGTGAAGTTCACGAACGGCCATGTCACCACCCCGCTGTGCGCGCCCTCGCGGTCGAGTGTGTTCTCCGGCCGCCACGCCCACAACCACGGCGTGCGCAACAACAAGTCCCCGTACGCGCTCGACCAGAGCACCACCGTGCAGAAGTACCTCAAACAGGCGGGCTACCGCACCGGCCTGTTCGGCAAGTACCTCAACTCCTGGACGCTGGCCGAGAACCCGCCGCACTTCGAGGAGTTCGCCCTCCTCCAGCCCGCGTACGTCGACGCCCAGTGGAACGTCAACGGCACCGTCCAGACGATCAACGGCTACACCACCAACATCATCAAGAACCGCACGCTGAACTTCCTCGACAAGGCCGCGACCGACACCCGGCCCTGGTTCGCGTACGTCACCCCCTACGCCTCCCACGGCCCGCGGACCCCCGAGGCGAAGTACGCGGACACCCCCGTCCCGGACTGGAGCGGCCGGCCCTCGGTTCCCGAGAACGACCGCAGCGACAAGCCGGCCTACGTCAGGAACGCCACCGGCACCCTCGCCGACGGCCAGGCCATCCGCGCCGAACAGCTGCGCACGCTGCTCTCCGTCGATGACGCGGTGCAGGCGTTCAAGGACAAGCTCCAGGCGCTGGGCCAGCTGGACAACACCCTCGTCATCTACATCGGCGACAACGGCTTCAGCTGGGGCGACCACGGCTGGACCGCCAAGTCGGTGCCCTACCGTCCCGCTCACGAGGTGCCGTTCTATCTCTCCTGGCCGGCCGGCGGGCGAGGGGCGGGGACCGTGGACAACCGCATCGTCGCGAACATCGACATCGCCCCGACCATCCTCGACGCGGCCGGCATCACCCCGGCCGCGCCCCAGGACGGCCGGTCCCTGCTCTCCTCCTACAGCCGCGACCACCTGCTGGTGGAGTGGTGGAAGCAGGGCACCGCCGCCGGCGGGGTGCCGACCTGGTCCTCGTACGTCGCCAAGGACAAGCAGTACACGGAGTACTACGACCTGACGACCGACGGGAACGGCACGGTGTCCGGCACCGGCCAGGTGACGTTCCGCGAGTACTACGACCTGGTGAACGACCCGTACCAGCTGACCAACAAGCTCTACCAGGCCACTCCGGCCGACGAGCAGGCTCTCGGCATCCCCGCCCTGGCCGCCCGGCTCGCCGACGACCGCGTGGCCTGACCCACACCACAATCGCCGGCCGGGCGCCCTGACCGCGAGGTACGGGCGCCCGGCCGCCCACCGTCCCGACGGAGCCGCCATGTCCGACTGCTGCACCCCCGGCCACGCCCATGCCCCGACGCTCACCCTCGCGCCGCCGCCCGCCGCGCCCCCGGCCTCCCGGGTGGCCCGGCAGCTGCTCACGCTGCCCGGTGGCAGCTTCCTCATGGGTACCGACGACCCGGAGGGCTTCCCGGCGGACGCCGAGGGGCCGATCCGTGAAGTGACGGTGGAGCCCTTCCGGATCGCGGCCACGGCCGTGACCAATGCCCAGTTCGCCACCTTCGCCAAGGCCACCGGCTACACGACGGAGGCCGAACGCTTCGGCTTCTCCTTCACCTTCGGGGCCTTCCTCGCCGACGAGGTCGCCGCGGTCTCCCCGCCCGTGGCGGCCGTCCCGTGGTGGCGGGCGGTGGAGGGGGCCAGCTGGCGCCACCCCGAAGGGCCGGGTTCGCATGTCACCGACCGGCAGAACCACCCCGTCGTCCATGTGTCCTGGCACGACGCCCAGGCGTACTGCGCCTGGTCCGGCACCCGCCTGCCCACCGAGGCCGAGTGGGAATACGCGGCCCGCGGCGGCCTGGAGCAGCGCCGTTACCCGTGGGGCGACGAGCTCATGCCCGACGGCCGTCACATGTGCAATATCTGGCAGGGCGAGTTCCCCGTGCTCAACACCGGTGCCGACGGCTACGTCTCCACCGCCCCCGTGAACTCCTTCCGGCCCAACGGCTTCGGCCTCTACAACACGGTCGGCAACGTCTGGGAGTGGTGCGCGGACTGGTTCGACCCCGCCGAGGAGACGTCCCGCGCGATGCGCGGAGGCTCGTACCTCTGCCACGACTCCTACTGCAACCGCTACCGCGTCGCCGCGCGAAGTTCCAACACGCCCGACAGCTCGACCGGCAACATCGGGTTCCGCGTGGCCGCCGGTCCCGCGTAGTACGGGCCGTCGCCCGCATACCCACGTCAACGCGGAAGAGGCCGTTTCGGAGTGATCCGAAACGGCCTCTGGCGTGGGGGCGCGGGGGGTCAGGCCACGGTGACCCGGGCCAGGGCCCAGGAGGTGTGGTCGAAGGACGTGCGGTTGTTGGCGTCCTCGACCACCAGCCGCAGGACGCGGACGCCGCGCACGTCCAGGTCGACCTGGACCGGGCCGGTGGCCGCCGTGAGGGTGGGGGTGGTGAGGAGCAGGCGGTCGTCGCCGTAGACCTTGGCGCGGGTGGCGCCGAGGGTGCTCTGCTTGGCGGAGAAGTCGTCGATGCCGACCAGGGACGTGAACCGTACGGCGCTGCCGCCGAGGTGGTAGGCGATGTCACTGGGTGCGTGGACGCCCAGACCCTTGGGGTACGTCGTACCGCCGAAGGCGATCGGCGTGCCGTCACCGGCGGCGTTCTTGCCGTTGGAGGTGTCGAGTTCCACCGGCCCCCAGCCGTTGGTGGCGCTGATCCAGGTGAGGTCGGAGAGGTAGGAGTCGCGCGTGGGGGCGGGCGGCGGGGTCGGGACGGTGCCCGTCGCCGGGTAGTGGACCGGGCCGGCCGGGGTGAGGGCGGTGCCCTCCGCGGTGAGCTCCCACGCGGTCGCGGGGGCGGCGTCCACAGGCGGTGTGACCTGCCAGGACGCGGTGAGCCGGGCGCCGACGGCGAGTTCCTCCGCCGTGGTCGGGGAGGCGGAGGTCACGGTCCATCCGGCCGGGGCGCGCAGGCCGAGCGCCGCGGTGGTCCAGGGCCGTGCGGACCCGTTGTCCAGGGTGGCGGTGACGGTGAACGCCTGGCCGGGGACGGCCAGGCGGGGCAGCGTCAGACCGGTCCCGAACGGCGTGCGCGGATAGCTGTCCTTCCAGGAGGAGCGCATCAGCGCCACCAGCTCCGTGGCCGTGGCCGGGTGCTTGTCGATGACGTTGTGGGCCTCGCCGAGATCGGATGCCAGGTCGTACAGCTCCACCTGCCACTTGTCGTCGGGGAGGTTGTGGTCGCGTTCGGGGGCGAAGCGCACGGCCTTCCAGTTCTCCCGGCGGACCGCCTCGGCGAGCCAGGTGGCGCGCTTCTTGTCCTGGGCGTTGGCGCGGCTGGTGACCCCCGACTCGTCGCGGAACCAGTACAGGTGCCCGTGGCGCGCCGAGTCGGCGCTGCCCGTGAGCAGGGGAGCGACGGAGAGCCCGTCCAGGTCGGTGGGGGCGGGGGCACCGCCGAGCTCGGCCAGGGTGGGAAGGACGTCGGTCAGGGGGGTGGGGCGGTCGCTGGTGCCCTGCCGGACCCGGCCGGGGCCCCAGGCGATGAGGGGGACGCGTACGCCGCCTTCGTAGAGGTTGCGCTTGTAGCCGCGCAGCGGACCGTTGGCGTCGAACAGGTCGGGGTTGACCCCGCCCTCCTCGTGGGGGCCGTTGTCGCTGGTGACGAGGACGACGGTGTCCTGCTCCAGGCCGAGGTCGCGGAGCCGGTCGATCACCTTGCCCACCAGCGAGTCGAAGTAACTGACCTGGGCCGCGTGGCCCTTGTCCGCGGCCGGCCAGCTCTGGCCCGCGTAGGCGCCGGTGTCGGGGATGTCGCTGGGGGCGTGCGGGACGTTCGGGGTGAGCAGAAGGAGGAACGGTTCGGCCGCGTGGGTGTCGATGAACTCCAGGGCGTGCTGTTCGAGGAGGTCCGGGGCGTACACGGCCTTGGCGCCGCCGGCGTTGGCGGGGATGGGCTCCTTGACCGCGTTGTGCCAGAGGTACTCGGGGTAGTACTGGTGGGCGTGGCTGTGGTCGATGTAGCCGTAGAACTCCTCGAAGCCGCGGGCGGCCGGATGGCTGTCCTGGCCGGCGGCCTCCGGTCCGAAGCCCCACTTGCCGATCACGGCGGTCCGGTAGCCGCGCGCCCGGAGCACCTGGGCGAAGGTGGTGTCGGTGGCGGTGAGCGAGCCCTGGCCGCCGGAGGAAGGGTTGGCGCGGACCGTGGAGTGACCGGTGTGGAGTCCGGTCAGCAGGGAGCAGCGGGAGGGTGCGCAGACGGCGGCGGTGGAGTAGGCATCGGTGAAGCGGAGCCCCTCGGTGGCGAGCCGGTCCAGGCGGGGGGTGGTGATCAGCTTCTGGCCGTAAGCGCCGAGTTCGCCGTAGCCGAGGTCGTCGGCGAGGACGACGACGATGTTCGGCAGCCGGGTGCCGGAGCCGTCCGCCGTGTCCGGGACCGCCGGCGCGGACACCGCCTGCGCCGACCCGGCGGCGGTGGCGGTGACGGCGGGCAGACCGAGCGCCGCGGTCGATGCGGCGAGGAAGGTACGGCGACTTGGCATGGGGGACTGCTCCTCGGGTGCGGGTGCGGGTGCGGGTGCGGGTGCGGGTGCGGGCGGGCCGGGCCTGGGCCTGGGCCGGGCGCCTGCCGATCATGCGCGGGGGAGCCGCATCCGGACCATGCACGGAGCATGAAAAACGTGTGACAGCAACCGACTTGACGGAACGGTTGACGCTCGGGCGGGCGCGGCGTCGACAGGGGTCAGTCGGCGGCGGGCAGGGCCTGTTCGGCCCAGATGACCTTGCCTTCGGCCGTGTAACGGGTGCCCCAGTGCTCGCTGATCTGTGCCACCAGGAACAGTCCGCGGCCTCCCTCGTCGGTGCCGGCCGCGTAGCGCAGGTGCGGGGCGGTACCACTGCTGTCCCACACCTCGCAGGTCAGGGTGCGATCGCGCAGGAGACGCACGCGGACCGGCGCCGCGCCGTACCGGATGGCGTTGGTGACGAGCTCGCTGAGGATCAGTTCCGTGCTGAAGACGAGTTCCTCCAGGCCCCACTCCTCGAGCTGCTCGGCCGCGCGGCTGCGCACGGCGCCGACCTCGCTCGGGTCGAACGGTACGTCCCACTGGGCGACCTGGCCGGGCCCCAGGGTGCGGGTCCGGGCGATGAGCAGCGCGATGTCGTCGGACGGCTGACTGGGGAGCCGGGCGTCGAGTACGGCGCGGCGGCTGGCGTGCGGGTCCCGGTCGGGGTGGCTCAGCGCCGCGCGCAGCTCTTCCACGCCCTCGGTGATGTCCCGGCTCCGCTCCTCGACCAGCCCGTCGGTGTACAGGACGAGCTGACTGCCCTCCGCCAGGTGCAGTTCCGCCGTCTCGAAAGGCATGCCGCCGAGGCCCAGCGGAGGGCCCGCCGGCAGTTCCGAGATCGTCGTCGTGCCGTCCGGGGCGACCACGAGCGGTGGCATGTGCCCGGCCCGCGCCATGGTGCAGTTCTGGGAGACCGGGTCGTAGACGGCGTACAGGCAGGTCGCCCCCAGGATGCCCCCGTTGGGGACGGTGCCGTCGCCTTCCCGGTCCATGCCCTGGACGAGGTTGTCGAGCCGGGCGAGGAGTTCGTCGGGCGGCAGGTCGAGGGAGGAGAAGTTGTGCACCGCGGTCCGCAGCCGCCCCATGGTGACCGCGGCGTGCAGGCCGTGCCCGACGACGTCTCCGACGACGAGCCCGACGCGGCTGCCCGGCAGCGGGATCACGTCGAACCAGTCCCCGCCCACTCCGGACTGCGCGGGCTGGTAGAAGTGCGCGACGTCCACGGCGCTCTGCTCGGGCAGGTCCTGCGGCAGCAGACTGCGCTGGAGCGTCACGGCGAGGTTGTGTTCGCGGGTGTAGCGGCGGGCGTTGTCCATGGTGACCGCGGCGCGGCCGACGAGCTCCTCGGCCAGGGACAGGTCGTCCTCGTCGAACGGTTCCGGCTTCTCCGACCGCCAGAAGTTGACCACGCCGAGCACGACGCCCCTTGCCCTGAGCGGAGCCGCGATGAGCGAGTGGATCCCGTAGTCGACGATCGCCGATGTCCGCGGCGGGTCCTGGGCGTGCCAGCCCGGCGCCTTCTTGAGGTCGGGTACGAGTTCGGCCGCGCCCGTGCCGTATCCGCGGGCCTGTGGCGTGGACGGCAGGAAGTCGATGAGGGTGCCGAGCGGATACAGCGGGTGATCGGAGCGGATGCCGTCGACCGCCGTGCGCCGCATGTCGGCGCCCGGGCCGGGCTCGTCGCCGTTCAGTACCGCCTCCGCCAGGTCGACCGTGACGAAGTCCGCGAACCGGGGAACGGCGACGCGTGCCAGTTCCTCCGCGGTGCGCACGACGTCCAGCGTGGTGCCGATGTCGCCCCCGGCGTCGTAGAGGAGCTTGAGCCGCCTGCGGGCCGTCTCGGCCCGGCTGCTCAGGAGCCGCATCTCGGTGGAGTCGCGGATGGTGACCGCCGAACCCTGCGGGCGGCCCCCGGGGTGAGTGGGCCGCTGGTTGACCACGAGCAGCCGGTCTCCGGCCTCCAGCACCTCGTCGGTGGCCACCCGGCCGGAGAGCAGCAGTTCCGCCATCCGGTGGTCCAGGCCGACCTCGTCGACCGAGCGTCCCTCGGCGTCGTCCGGCAGGCCGAGCAGCCGTCCGGCCTCGTCGTTCGCCAGGAGCAGCCGTCCTTCGCCGTCGGTGATCAGCACCCCTTCGCGGACGGCGTGCAGCACCGCGTCGTGGTGCTCGTACATGCGGGTCATTTCCTCGGTGCCCAGCCCGTGGGTCTGGTGGCGGAGTCTTCGGCTGATCAGCGCCGTGCCGATGGTGGCCAGCGCCAGACCGCCGGCGATGGACAGGAGGACGACCGGCAGCTGCCGGTCGGCGATGCCGGTCACGCTCTTCACCGTCAGACCCGCCGAGACCAGGGCGACGACATCGCCCTGGGGCGAGGTGACCGGCACGATCGCCTGGATCTCCTTGCCGAGCGGCCCGTGCACACTCTCGGTGTGCACATGGCCGGCGAGCGAGGGTCCGATCGTGCCGACGAACCGTTTGCCGATGAGGTCGGGCTGGGGGTGGCTGTAGCGGATGCCGTGGGTGTCCATCACCACGATGAAGTCCACCCCGGCGGCCTTGCGGGTGTCCTCGGCGAGAGGCTGCAGGATTGAGGAGGGGTTCGGCGTCTTCAGCGCCTCCTGCAGGCCCAGGGACTTCGCGAAGGTCTGTGCCACGGAGACCGACCGGTCGCGCGCCTCGCGGTCGACGTCGTGCCGCGACTGCAGCACCAGGGCCAGCAGGGCCCCGGCGGCGAGCAGCACCACGACCGCCACCTGAAGGACGAAGACCTGTCCGGCGACGCTTCCGAATCTTCTGCCTAGGTTCGACCGCACCGGCACGGCGGACACGAGGGACAGGACGCGCTCACAACCCCAGTTGTAACACCTTCGCGCGGCCAGGTCCTCCGGTGCTCACGCTGCGCGTCGGGACCGCCGCACAGGGTCTCCGCTCGCCGCAGGGGGGTGCGGACGCCGGTCCGCACCCCCCTGGGGCCGGTCGCTGTCAGGCGGCCGGCGGAGCGTTGAAGGGGGCGGCCCAGGTCTGGTTGGTCTGGATCGCGTTGGGGGCGGCGCCGCAGGCGTACACGTCCACGGGGGTGCCGGGCGTGGCGGTGGTGCCGGCGTAGACGTCGAGGCAGAGGTTGGTGCCGGCGAGCTTCAGGTTGCCGTCGCGGTTGTAGGTCCAGGTCTGGTAGCCGGGGGCGGAACCGCAGGGGCTGACGCCGACCCACTGGCCCTGCTTCCCGTTGATCACGCCGGCGGAGGCGGAGCTCTGGGCGGTCAGGCAGAGGTTGCCGGCGCCGGCCTGGAGCAGCTGGACGGAGCCGTCCGCGTTGCGCTGCCACTGCTGGTTGGAGCCGCCGGAACAGGGGTAGACGTCGACGGCGGTGCCGGTCGTACGGGACTGGTAGTTGTCCAGGCAGAGCGAGGCCTTGGCCCAGCTGTCGCGTGAGACGGTGATCTGGCCGCGCGGGGTGGCGGTGGAGCCGGCCGGCGGGGTGACCTTGAGCATCGCGCTGTCGTGCGAGCCGATGGTGAGCGCCACCGACCCGGACGAGGTGCTGGTGGAGTGCGCCCACAGATCGCGCACGGTGTAGTCGCCACCGCCGCCGTGGAAGCCCAGGGAGGCCAGGTCGAGGGTGTAGTCGGCGGCGGCCGCGCCCTTGTTGAGCACGACCACGGCCCGGCTGCCGTCCGCCAGCGGCTTGACGACCACGTCGATGCCGCCGGCCGCCGCCGGGGTACCGTCGGCGTTGGCGCCGCCGCCCGAGACGCGGTAGCCGCCGGCGCCGAGCGGGTCCTGGTCGACCGCGATGACCTCGGAGTTGCCGAGGATGCCGACGGAGGCGTTGAGGTGCGCCGCCTCGGCCGGGTGGGCCGCGATGTACGAGGGCTCGAACTTGCGGGCGTCGGTGGAGATCACCAGCGGCGCGGCCATCGCGGAGAACAGCGACATCTGGCTGCGCTCCTCGGCGGTGGTCATGCCGTTGTCGCCGATGAGCAGCATGTCGGCGTCGTTCCAGTTGCCCGGCCCCTGGTAGCGGGCCAGCTCCAGGGTGCTGTCGACGCTCTGGTAGGCGCCGAAGTTGTAGCCGGACTGCACGCCGAGCGGCTGGTTCCAGGGGTCGGTGGCGCCGTTGTCGTAGTCGTTGTAGATGTCCGGGCCGACGCGCCAGAGCTGGCCGAGACCGCGCACCCAGTTCATCGCGCCGAACTTGGTGGAGCCGTTGCCGTACGCGGCGGGGGCGGAGATGTTGAAGACCACGTTCGGCTTCGGGGTGCCCGCCTTGTTGGCGTTGGTGACAGCCGTGCCGAGGGCGTTCGCCATGCGGGTGTCGAGCGTCTGCATCGGCTCCTGCTGACCGCAGTTGTCGTACTTGAGCGTGTCGACGCCCCAGGAGACGAACGAGTCGGCGTCGGCCTGCTCGTGGTACTCGCTGCCGTTGGGCTGGTTGGGCGAGGTCGGCGTGGTGGTGGAGCAGGTGTGGGTGCCGGAGGTCTCGTAGATGCCGAACTTCGCCCCGAGGCTGTGCAGATACGCGCCGTATGCGGTGAGTTCGTAGTCGAAGCCCGGCTGCTTCGTGGTGTCGCGGACGTCGGTCCGGGCGCCCCAGTTGGCCGCGCCGTGCAGATAGCCGGAGCTGTTGCGGTACATCCAGCAGTCGTCGACGGTGATGGTCTTGTACCCGGCCGCGATGAGGCCGGCGTCGGCGAGGCCCTTGGCGTTGTCCTGCATGTACTGCTGGAACGAGTAGTTCAGCCGCGGGGAGCCGTCCAGCGGGGCCTGCGGTGTGCAGGTGGCCCGGGCCCAGTTGTTGAAGCCCATGGGCGGAGCGGCGGCCAGCGGCCCCTGCGGGGTGGCGACCGAGGAGTAGTTGGCGGCCGGGGAACCGACGCCGTCGTTGGCGACGGCGGGGCCCGCGGCGAACGCGGAGGCGGTGACGAGAAGAGCGGTGCTCAGCAGGACCGGTGGGGTCCGACGGGGGATGCGCTTGGGCACGAGGGGGGTCCTTCCCTTGATGACTGAAGATGCGTTAAGTAGGTCGTTAACGCTCAACTTCAATCACTGGTGCGCAAAGCTTCGAGGGTGGCGAGGCGCGTCGTCAAGGTGTGGGAAGAAGGCGCGGCGGCAGCACCGGGCGCGAGCGCCTTCCGGGCGCGCTCTGGCGGCTAGATTGCTCGGATGAGCACACGACGACCCCGGGGCCCGTACGCCAAGACCGCCGCCAAGCGGCAGGTGATCCTCGACGCGGCGCTGGCCGCCTACGCCGAGGCCGGCAGCCGGGGTGTGTCCGTACGGGACATCGCCCAGCGGGTGGGGATGACCGACGCGGGCGTCCTGCACCACTTCGGGAGTCGCGAGTCGCTGCTCACGGCGGTGGTCGAGGCCCGCGACACGGCGGCGTCCGAGGCCTACAGCCCGGAGACCGTGCTGTGGCGGACCGAGCTGCTCGCCCAGAACGCCGCCACACCCGGGCTCGTCAAGCTGTTCCTGGACATCGCCGCGGCCTCCGCCGACCCCGACCACCCCGGGCACGCCTTCTTCACGGAGCGGTACCGCGGCCTGAGGCTGCAGATCGCGGCACTGCTCGCCGCCGGCCCGTCGCCGGCGCACGGCTCGGACGGGCCGGCGGCGGACGTCGACGCCGACTGGGCCGCCAGGATCCTGCTGGCCGCGACGGACGGCATCCAGCTCCAGTGGCTGCTGGAGCCGACGATCGACATGGCCGGGGACATCGGCCGGCTGCGGGAGGTGCTCCTGGCGGCGCTGGCCGGAGAGCGTGAGCGGCCCCCCGCTCCTCCCGCTCCCGGCGCCGAGGACACCACGGCGTCGTAGTCCGCGTCCGCTCCCGGCGGATCAGGGCCGGACAGCGCCTCGGTCCGCCTCCGGCGGTCCCTGCTCGACCGCCGCGCCGGCGGCGAGGGTCACGGCCACCCGCGTGCCGCGTGCCGTCCGCACGATCGCGCATTCCACCGCGTACGCGCGGACGAGCGACAGACCGCGGCCGCAGCAAGCGGTGGCCTCGTCACCCGGCAGCCGGGGGCGCCGGCGGCGCCACCTGCCGGTGTCCTGGACCTGGAGCGTGAGCGAGCGGCCGGTGGTCGTCAGGAGCACGGCCACGTCCCGGCTGCCGCTGTGCCGGACCACGTTCGCGGCGAGCTCGGTCACGATCACCCCGAGCGCCTCGTCGACCTCGGCGCCCAGTTTCCAGCGGCGTGCCGCCTCCTGGACGAAGCGCCGCAGCGGTGGGACCGCGTCGACGGTCGCGGGCATCACGCACAGGGCCTGACGTTCGTCGTGCCTGAGCGGGGTGTCGTGGGTGGTCATGAACATGGGGGGCTCCTCTGCGCCTGGGGGGACGGGGCGCGTGGCGGCTCGAAATGTGCCGGTTGTGCCACGGTAAGCACGAAAACTTTGGATGTCTAGGTTTTTGTGGCGCCCGTGGCTCCGGTCAGCCCCGCGGAGGGGGCCTGGGCCGCGCCCCGGCGGTCACGAGTGGATAACTGAGCCGGGTGTGCGGGTGACATGGAGCGCAATTGATGCTCTAAGTTGAGCGTTACGCGCCAACCTGCTCAGTTTCGCGCGCCAACCTCTCTTCGTGAATCAGGCGGTAGTTGCCATGAAGCGACGTCTCTTCCCCCTGTCCACCGCCGCCGTCGTCGGCTCGCTCCTGCTCTCGGCCTGTGGAGGCGGTTCCGGTTCCGCGACCGGCCCCGACGGGGTCACCACGATCTCGTTCGTCGCGGCGGACTACGGCTCCAACGGGGACAACTCGAGCCAGGCGTACTGGCAGGACGTCATCAAGGCGTTCGAGAAGAAGAACCCGAAGATCAAGGTCGACCTCCGGGTCATCAACTGGAACGACATCGACGCCCAGGTCAAGACCATGGTCCAGAACGGGAACCAGCCGGACGTCCTCCAGACCGGCGGCTACGCCGACTTCGCCAAGAGCGGCTTGCTGTACCCCGCCTCGGACGTGCTCTCGGTCGGCACCGAGGGGGACCTCATCCCCGCCATGGCCGACGCCGGCCGCCAGGACGGCACCGCGTACGGCATCCCGTTCGTCTCCAGCGCGCGGATGTTCCTCATCAACAACGCCCTGTTCCGCAAGGCCGGGCTCGACCCGAAGAAGCCGCCGCAGACCTGGGCCGAGGTCACCGCCGACGCGGCCGCCCTGAAGAAGGCCGGCGTCGAGGTGCCGCTCGGCGTCCCGCTGGGCAAGGAGGAGGCCCAGGCCGAGGCGTTCATTTGGATGATGGGCAACGGCGGCGGCTACCAGGGCACCGGCGGGAAGTACGAGATCAACTCGCCCGCGAACGTGGAGACGTTCACCCAGCTGAAGAAGTGGGTCGACGCGGGCCTCACCGAGAAGAGCCCGGCCGCGGTCAACCGCACCGACCTCACCAAGAACTTCGCCTCCGGCAAGGTCGGCATGCTCAACGGCTTCCCCGGTCAGCTCGCCGAGCTCAAGGGCCTGGACGTCACCTGGACCGCGATGCCCGGCGCGACCGCGAAGAGCCGCAGCACCCTCGGCGTCGCCGACTGGATGATGGCCTTCAAGAAGGGCGGCCACAGGGACCAGATCAAGGCGTTCCTCGACTTCGCGTACGGCAAGGAGAACACGGTCAGGTTCGCCAGGACCTACAACCTGCTGCCCGTGACCCAGTCGGCGCGCACGGCCCTCGCGGCCGACCCGGCCGTCAAGGACCTCGCGCCCTTCCTCGACATCCTGCCCACCGCGACCTTCTACCCGCTCAGCGACCCGACCTGGCCGGGCGTCTCCGCCCAGATAAAGACCCAGGTCGGCAGCGCGCTCGACGACCCGCAGAAGACCCTCGACGCCCTGCAGCAGGCGGCCGAGCAGGCGGGCCGGTGACGGACCGGAGCGGCATGTCCGAAACGAGAACGCACGTGTCCACCAGCACCTCTCCCCGTACCGCCGACCGGCGGGCCCACGCGGCCCGCCGGTCGGCAGCCCCGGGGCCCGGCCGGCGAAACCCTGACCGGCCGGCCGGGCCCCGGCCCCGCTCCTGGTTCCGGCGCCTGGGCGCCCTGCCCTGGATCGCGCCCGCCGTCGTGCTCATCCTCGCCGTGGTCGTCTGGCCGGTCGTCGAGATGGTCCGCACCTCGCTGCGGCGGATCGACACCTCGGGCACGGACCTCGGTCCGGCCGGACTCGACAAGTACCGCAAGCTGTTCGCCGACCCCCGGATCGCCGACGTGCTGACCTGGACGGCCGTGTGGACGGTCGCCGTCGTCGCGCTGACGATGCTGCTGTCGCTGGGCCTGGCCCAGCTGTTCAACCAGCGCTTCCCCGGCCGCCGGATCACCCGCTGGGCGCTCGTCGCCCCCTGGGCGGCATCCGTCCTGATGACCGCCATCGGCTTCCGCTGGATGCTGGACCAGGTCGCGGGCGTCCTCAACCGGGTCCTGCTCGACCTCGGGCTGATCGACTCGGCCGAGGCGTGGACCGGCGACGCCACGCACGCCAAGCCGTGGCTGATCGCGGTGGCCGTCTTCGTGTCGCTGCCGTTCACCACGTACACGCTGCTCGCCGGGCTCCAGACCGTGCCCGGCGAGGTGTACGAGGCGGCCCGCGTCGACGGCGCCTCACGCCTTCAGACGTACCTCCGGATCACGCTGCCCCTGCTGCGGCCGGCGTTCCTGGTCGCCCTGGTGATCAACCTGATCAACGTCTTCAACTCGTTCCCCGTCATCTGGGGCATGACCCAGGGCGGCCCCAACGCCGACACCGCCACCACCACGGTCTTCATGTACATGCTGCGCAGTTACGACGTGGCCGAGTCGGCCGCCCTTTCGGTGGTCAACTTCGCCGCCGTCATCGTCATGGTCCTGGTCTTCCTCAAGGTCAGCGGCTGGAAGGAGACGGACCGATGACCACCTCGGCCCTTCACCCCGGTAACCGTCCCCAACCCCATCCCCGCTCCCGCCCTCGCACGAAGACCGTGCTGCTCACCGTCACGGCCTGGGCGCTGGCGGCGCTCTTCCTGCTGCCGTACGCCGACATGGTGATCACGGCCGGGCGCCCGGCAGGCGAGCTGCGCGACAACGGCTATCTGCCCTCGCACTTCGACTGGTCCGCGTTCACCAGCGTCTGGAGCGCGACCACGCTCGGCCGGAACCTGTCCAACACGCTGCTGATCGCGGGCGGTTCGACGCTCCTCGTCCTGCTCGTGGCGCTCCCTGCCGCCTACTACACGGCGCGCGTCCGTTTCCGCGGGCGCAACGCCTTCCTGCTCCTCGTGCTCGTCACGCAGATGTTCCAGCCGACCGCCCTGCAGGTGGGCCTCTACCGGGAGTTCCACGCGCTCGGCCTGCTGGACACGACGACCGTGCTGATGGTGGCCAACGCGGCCTTCAACCTCGCCTTCGCCGTCTGGATCATCAGCGCCTACATCGGCTCGATCCCCGTCGAGCTGGAGGAGGCCGCGATGGTGGACGGCTGCGGCCGGGCCCGCGCGCTGTTCCGGGTGACCCTGCCGCTGGCCATGCCGGGCATCGTCACCGCCGTGATCTTCACCTTCATCGCGGCGTGGAACGAGTTCATCATGGGCCTGACGCTCACCACCTCGCCCGAGCGGCAGCCGCTCACCGTCGGCATCAACAACATGATCGGCGCCTACAGCGTGCAGTGGAACCAGGTGTTCGCCGCGTCGCTGGTGGCCATCGTGCCCGTGGTCGCGCTGTTCGCGGTCATCGAGCGCCATGTGGTGTCCGGACTGACGGCCGGCTCGGTCAAGTAGCCCGTCCTGGCCCCCTCGTTCAGACGCAGTGGACGTCGACGCCCTGGGCGGTGAGTTGTTCGACGAGGTCGTCGGGGGCGTCGTGGTCGGTGACGAGGGTGTGGATCTCGGGGATGGTGCAGACGCGGGCGAAGGCGCGCTGGCCGAGTTTGGTGGAGTCGGCGACGACGATGACCTTCTCGGCGCGTTCGGCCATGGCGCGGTTGGCGCTGGCTTCGCCCTCGTCGTGGGTGGCGGCGCCGAAGCGGGGGTCGACCGCGTTCACGCCGAGGATGGCGTAGTCGAGAGAGAGCCCCTGGAGCACCATGGCGGCGAGGGGGCCGGTGAGTTCGTAGGACTGGGGGCGGGCGACGCCTCCGGTCACGACGGTCTTCACATACGGGCGGACGGCCAGTTCGTTGGCGATGTTGACGGCGTTGGTGACGATGGTCAGGGCAGTGGAGCCGCCGTGCTCGGCGAGGTCGGCGCGGGTGGCGAGCTCGCGGGCGACCTCGGACGTGGTCGTGCCGCCGTTGAGCCCGACGACGGCGCCGGGCGGGATGAGCGCGGCGGCGGCGCGGGCGATGCGCTGTTTCTCGTCGGCCTTGCGGGCGGTCTTGTAGCGCAGCGGGAGGTCGTAGGTGACGCCGCTGAGGACGGCGCCGCCACGGGTGCGGGTGAGCAGTTGCTGGCGGGAGAGTTCCTCCAGGTCGCGGCGGACCGTCGCGGGCGAGACGTCCAGCAGTTCGGCGGCCTCGCCGACCTCGATGCTGCCGCGCTCGCTCAGCGCGTCGAGCAGCCGCGTCCACCGCTCGTGCGAGCTCATCACCGTTCTCCTCACGTCGTGACGTCGTGACGTCGCCTCGCGACATGTCGCAGCCGAGAGTAACCCGGCTCGACGCTTTCGTGATCAATCCTGCGTGTCATTGCTCAAAGTTGAGCGCACAGGCTATAAACGAATCATCTTCAGTCATTCGGCTGGGTGGAGTACCGGCCGACACCGCCTTCGAGGAGGCCCCGTGAGTCACGTCGACGTGGAAATAGCCGAGCAGCCCGCCTGCTGGCTTCGGGCACTGGACGTCCGTCCGGCCGGACTGCCGCGGGCCGGCGAGCGGGTCGCGGTCGTGGGCTGCGGCACCTCGCTCTACATGGCGCAGGCGTACGCCGCGCTGCGTGAGGACGCCGGGCTCGGCGAGACCGACGCCTTCCCCGCCGCGGACTTCCCGGCCGCGCGCCGCTACGACCGGGTCGTGGCCATCAGCCGCTCCGGCACCACGACCGAGGTGCTCGACGCGCTCCACCGGGCCGGCGACACCCCGACCGTGGCGCTCACCGGAGACCTCGACACGCCCGTCAAGGACGCCGCCGACACCGTCGTCGACCTGTCCTTCGCCGACGAGCGGTCCGTCGTGCAGACCCGCTTCGCCACGACCGCGCTGGTCCTGCTGCGCGCCAGCCTCGGTCCCGTACCGCAGGACCTGCTGCGGCAGGCGCGGCACGCGCTGGCGGCTCCGCTCCCCGACGAGCTGCTGAGCGCCGGTCAGTTCACCTTCCTCGGCACCGGCTGGAGCACCGGCCTGGCGCACGAGGCGGCGCTGAAGCTGCGCGAGGCCTCCGGATCGTGGACGGAGTCGTACCCGGCGATGGAGTACCGGCACGGGCCCATCAGCGTCAGCGGCCCCGGCACCGTCGTGTGGTTCTTCGGCGAACCGCCCGCCGGCCTCGCCGACCAGGTCCGCGCGACCGGCGCGTACCTCACGGTGTCGCCCGGTGACCCGCTCGCCGACCTCGTCCGCGCCCAGCGTCTCGCCGTCGCCCTCGCCGGGCGCCGCGGCCTCGACCCGGACCACCCGCGCAACCTCACCCGCTCGATCGTTCTCACCGGCTCATGACCACCGCCACGAGCACCACGAGCACCACGAGCACGGTGAGCACCACGAGCACGGTGAGCAACACGAGCACCGTGAGCACGATGAACAGCGCGCGGACGGCACCACGGAGGGTCGTCGCCCTGGACGTCGGCGGCACCTACATCAAGGGCGGCAGCCTCACCGACGGCGCCACCACCCTCGACCACACGGACCGCTGGTACACGCGCGCCGACCGCGGCCCCGAGGCGGTCCTGGAGACCGTCCTGTCCTGTGCCGCGGAACTCGTGGAGCGCTGCCCCGACGCGCAGGCGGCCGGGATCGTCGTCCCCGGCATCGTCGACGAGGAGTCCGGCCTCGCCGTCCTCGCCGCCAACCTCGGCTGGCGCGGCGTGCCCGTCCAGGACTGGCTCGCCGAACACCTTGACATGCCGGTCGCGTTCGGCCACGACGTACGCGCCGGCGGACTGGCCGAGGCCCGGATGGGCGCCGGCCGCGGCTGCGCCGACTTCCTCTTCGTCCCGGTCGGCACCGGCATCGCCGCCGCCGCCTTCAGCCGGGGCCGCGCGCTCATTGGAGCCCACGGCCGGGCCGGCGAGCTGGGGCACGTCGTCGTCCGGCCCGGCGGCGCCCGCTGCCACTGCGGCGCCCGAGGCTGCCTGGAGACCGTGGCGTCGGCCGCGGCCGTCGCCCGCCGCTACGCCCGCGCCACCGGCTGGCACGGCGTCAGCGCCAGGGACGTCCAGCGCCGCGCCGAGACGGGCGACCCGGTGGCCGCCGACATCTGGACCGAGGCGATCGAGGCGCTCGCCGACGCCCTGGCCGTCGCGGTCACGCTGTACGACCCCGAACGCGTCGTCCTCGGCGGCGGCCTGGCCCGCGCGGGCGAGGCCTACCTGGCCCCCCTGCGCGACGCCCTGACCCGGCGGCTGACCTTCCAGGCCGTACCGCACCTCACGGAGGCCCGGCTGGGGGACCGGGCCGGATGCGTGGGCGCGGCACTGCTCGCGCACGACCTCCTCGAACAGGCACGGGTGCGCCCGTGATCCTCACCGTCACCCTCAACCCCGCCCTCGACATCACCCACCGCGTCGACCGCCTCAGCCCGCACTCCGCGCACCGCGTCCGCGACGTCGGCGCCCGGGCGGGCGGCAAGGGCGTCAACGTGTCCCGGGTCCTGCACACCCTGGGCCTGCTCACGCTCGTCACCGGCCTGGCCGGCGGGCCGACCGGTGAGGCGGTACGCCGCGAGCTCTCCCAGGCGGACCTGCCCGAGCGGCTCACGCCCATCGGCGGCGAGACCCGCCGCACGGTGGCCGTGGTCGACGAGCACACCGGCGACACGACGACGCTCCTCGAACCGGGTCCGGTCGTACGTCCGGAGGAGTGGCGCGCCTTCCTCGCCGACTTCGACGCCTGCCTCGACCGGGCCACCGTCGCCGTGCTCTCCGGCAGCCTCCCGCCCGGCCTCCCCGAGGACGCGTACGCCACGCTCGTCCGCGCCGCGACGGCCCGGGGCGTCCCGGCGATCCTGGACACGAGCGGCCCGGCGCTCCTCGCCGCCCTTCCGGCAGGCCCCGCCCTCGTCAAACCGAACGCGGACGAACTGGCCGAGGCCACCGGTGAACCGGACCCGCGGCGGGCGGCGGAGGCGCTGCGCGCCGCCGGCGCCGAAGCCGTGGTCGCCTCCCTCGGCCCGGACGGCCTCCTCGCGGTGACCTCCTCGGGCGCCTGGCGCGCCACCCCGCCCGAGCGGCTGCGCGGCAACCCGACCGGCGCCGGGGACGCGGCGGTCGCCGCCCTGGCCCGCGGCCTGGCGGCCGGCGTCTCCTGGCCGCGGCGGCTCGCCGAAGCGGTCGCCCTGTCGGCCGCCGCCGTCGCCGCCCCGCTGGCCGGCTCGTTCGACCCCACCGTCCACCAGCGCCTGCGCGGCGCGGTGGACGTCCAGCCCCTCCCGCCCCACTCGTAAGGAACCGTCATGCCTCTCGCAGGTACCGGGGACATCGTCGCCCCCGCCGCGCACGCCGGACACGGCGTGGGTGCCTTCAACGTCATCCAGCTCGAACACGCCCAGGCGATCGTGGCCGGCGCGGAGGAGGCCGGTGCGCCGGTGATCCTCCAGATCAGCGAGAACGCGGCCCGCTACCACGGCGGTCTGCGGGCCATCGGCCTGGCCACGCTTGCCGTGGCCCGTGCCGCCCGGGTCCCGGTCGCGGTCCACCTCGACCACGCGACCGACGACGACCTGGTGCACGAGGCCGTCGAGCTCGGCTTCACGTCGGTCATGTACGACGCCTCGGTCCTCCCGTACGAGGAGAACCTCCGCGCCACCGGGGCGATCACCGCCCACTGCCACGCGGCCGGGGTCTGGGTGGAGGCCGAACTCGGCGAGGTCGGCGGCAAGGACGGCGTGCACGCCCCCGGCGCCCGCACCGACCCGGCGGAGGCCGCCGCCTTCGTCGCCGCCACCGGAGTGGACGCGCTCGCGGTGGCCGTGGGCAGCTCCCACGCCATGCTCACCCGGGACGCGGCACTGGACCTCGCCCTGATCCGCGCACTGCGCGAAGCCGTCCCCGTACCGCTGGTCCTGCACGGCTCCTCCGGCGTCGCGGACGACGTGCTCACGGCGGCGGTCGACCACGGCATGACCAAGGTCAACCTCGCGACGCACCTGAACCGGGTCTTCACCCTGGCCGCCCGCGAGGTGCTCGACGGCGACCCGTCGCTCGTCGACACCCGCCGCTACCTCGGCGCCGGCCGCACCGCGATGGCCGAGGAGGTGACGCGGCTGCTCGGCGTACTCAGGGCTCCGGCCGCGTCGGTGGCGCCGGCCCGCTGACGAGCCGGGGCGGAGCAGACGCCGGCCGACCCCGCCCCGGCGTCGCGAGGACCGCACTCGACCGGTCCCGAACCGGCCGGCTGGTGGACGCGACGAGGGGGGCGTCCAGCAGCCGGCGAGTGCGTCTACGGGCCGGCCGAGGGCGTCGAGCGGTCGGGGCGAGTGCGTCTACGGGCTGGCCGAGTGCGTCGAGCGGTCGGTGAGTGCGTCTAGGGGCCGGCCGAGTGCGTCCACCAGCCGGCCGGCTACGTCCAGGGGCCGGCCGAGGGTGTCCAGCGGCCCGCGAGTGTGTCCAGGCGCCGACCGACTGCGTCGAGCGGCCGACGAGTGTCCAGGGGCCGGCCGAGTGAGTCCAGCAGCGGCCGACGAGTGTCCACGGGGCGGCCGATTGCGTCCAGCGGCGGGCGAGTGTGTCCCAGAGGTCGGCCGATTGCGTCCAGCGGGCTGGGTGAGTACGTCCAGCGCGGCGCGAGTGCCCAGGGCCAGCCGAGTGCGTCCAGGGGCCGGCCGGGAGGCGCGGCGTTCTCGGCCGGTGGCCCGGGGCCGCCGCCACAGCGCCTCGCGCTCGCCGGGTTGTCCTGGGGGGGCGTGGACCGCGACGGCGGGGGGCGCGGTCAGGCGAGGAGGCCGAGCCGCGGGCCGCCCCCGGTGCGCAGGCGCCGGAAGAAGGCCAGCACGCCCGCGGAGCCGCCGGCCCAGGTGGCGCTCGGCCGGGCGAGACCGGTGTCCGGGAACACGGGCCGGGACCAGGTGCCGCCGCTGCGGCTCAGGACGATCAGGGCGACGGTTTCGGCCGCCTCCCGGAACTCCTCGGACCCGGTCGCCGCCGCGACGTCCACCATGAGCTCGCCTACTCCGGCCAGTCCGCAGCACTGCGTGACCAGCGGCATCCGCGGTGCCAGCGCGGCGCAGGCGCGTGCGGTCCGCCGGGCGAGGTCGAGGTATCCGGGCTCGTCGAGGCGTTCGGCGGCCCGGAGGAGTACGGTCCCGATGCCGGCCAGGCCCCGGCACCACGAGCCGTAGCGGCGGGTCGCCCCCGGTGCGGCGGCCGCCGCGATGATGTCCGGCGTCACTGCGGCCAGCCGCGCGGCGGCCTTCGCGGAGCGGCTGATCGCGTCCGGGTCGCCGGTCTCGCCGCCGTACTCGAGCAGGAAGCAGGCGACGCCCGCCTCGCCGTGCGCAATGCCCTCGCGGAGGGCGGCGGTGCCGGCGGTGTCCGGACCGGTCGGGGCCAGCCGGGCGGTGCCCGACGCCAGCATCCGGTCGCAGCCGGCGGCGACGGCGAGGTGCCGGTCCGCGGCGTCCCGGTCGCCGGCCCGGAGGGCGTGCCGGGCGAGCAGCAGCCGGCCGAGTCCGATTCCGGCGGCGCCCGCGATCAGGTCCGCCTCCGGAGGCCCGCCGTCGGGCGCGCGCTCCGGCAGGACGGGGTACCCGACCCGCGCGACCGCGTCCGGCCGCGCCTCCCATCCCGCCTCGGCGAGGAAGAGTTCGACGCCGGTGCGCCCCGTGTAGAAGCCGGGTGGCAGGTTTCTGGACTGTTCCGCCGTCCACCGCGCCAACTCCGCGACAGCGGGGCGCACATGGGGCCGGTGCGCGTGGTGGAGGAGTTCGAGGCCGAGCCCCGAACTGCCGCCGTACACGTCGATCGAGGTGGGGACGTTCCGCTGCGCGGCCCGTACCGGATCCACGATCGCCTGCGCCTCACCGACGCAGTACGCGGTCGTGTGCTCGATGATCTCGTCCAGCAGGTCGTTGTCGATCCGGGCGCGCGCGGGCCGGCGTGCGCTCGCGGCCCGGCCGGTGTCCGCGCCCGTGTCCGCGCCTGTGTCCGTTCCGGCGCCTGTGCCCGCGCCCGCGCCCGTGTCCGTGCCGGTGCGCAGACGGTCGGCGGCGGCGGTGCGGACGGCCGGGTCGAAGCTCAGGAGGCCGGTGATCGCCGCCCGGATCTCCCGGTGGGCGGGCCCGGGCAGCGCCCAGGCCAGACAGGCCAGGGTCCGGTCCCGGTTGACCTCGTGGCCGGTGTCGACGATCACCGGGTCCATGCCGGTGGCGGCGAAGTAGAGGGTCGCGCCGAGGGAGTAGTAGTCGTCGGCGGGGGCGGCCGGGCCGGTCGCGCGCAGAACCGGCTCGCTGTATCCGGGGGTCGCCCCGCCCGGGCCGGCGCCGTCCCGCTCGCTGATCCCGAAGTCGATCAGGTGGCAGTGGCCGGGGCCCGATTCGTCGAGCACGACGTTGTCGGGCTTGAGGTCGCGGACGACCACGTTCCGGCCGTGGATCGCGTCCAGGACGCGCAGCAGCCGGGAGGCGAGGTCGGACAGCGCGCGCGCCGGCCGGGTGCCGTCGTCCGGGGCGGATCTGTCCCCGTGAGGGCCGTCTCCGTAAGGGCCGTTCTGGTAGGGGCCGTTCCGCAGGACCTCCCTGCGCAGGTCCCGGTCGCCGCAGCTGGTCAGCACCAGGTACTCGTCCGACCGGTGAGCGAAGTAGTCGAGCGCGCGGGGCACGCCCGTGACGCCGTCGAGCGCGGCGAGGACCGTGCGCTCGTTGCGCAACCGGTGGCGGGCGTCCGTACCGGACTCGTCCTCGCCGACGAAGGCCCTCGCCTGTTTGACCACCACCGGCCGCCCGAGCGTGCGGTCGACCGCGCGGTAGACGTTGCCTCCGGGTGCGCGCGCGATGCCGGCGGTGACCTTGTAGCGTCCGCCGCCGAAGCCGGCCGCGGACGGCTCGGCACCGGCACCGGGGCCGACACCGGGGCCCGTGCAGGTCGTGAACGGGTCCTCGGCCCACGGCGGGCACCGGTAGCGGCCGACGGCGAGGCCGTCGAAAATCTGCCCGTCCGGCCCGGTCATCACGGATTCGAGCCGTCCGCTCCGGCCGGTCCGGTAGTCACCGGTGAAGGGGCCGTAGCGGTAGTAGACCGGCGCCCTCGGGTCGACCCGCCGGTCGCTGACGACCTGCGGGCCCTCCTGGTCACGCAGTACGGCGGCGAGTTCCCGGGCGACCTCGACCACGGTGCCGGCCGCCGGGTAGACGGTGATCGCCTTGCCGACGGCTCCGGCGCTCACCACCCCGGAGTTGAGGCGGCGCAGCGTCTCCGGGTCCCGGGCGAACTTCGCGTGGCAGACGTGCCGGGCCAGCACCGGCAGGACGAGCCGGGTCACGGCGTCGAGGTTGCCGGGGCGCGCCGAGACGTGCAGTTTCCAGCCGTGTTCCATCGCCGGCATCCGCGGATCGTTCAGGTACGACCAGGTGTCGTCGGACCAACCGCTGCGGCCGGCGATGGAGACGGCCACCGCTACGAGTTCAGGTCACAGGCGAAGCGGGTGGTGGCGGTCACCCAGGGGTCGGCGAGACACGCCGTGTACTCACGGTCGCTGCGGTCGTCGTCCTCGAACGCGATCGCCTCGTCGTCGATCTCCAGCGGACCCGCGTCGCGGATTCCGTCGACTTCCAGAAGTTCGGGCACGGCTACGGGCATGTGACGCCTCCATGTCTTGTCGTGCGCTGAAGTGCAGGAAACGGCCCAGACGGGCCGGTGGGCCCGCTGAGCCGAGAACTCGCTGGACAAAGGTAGGGAGGGGGCGAACCCACTGACAAGGGGTCAGGTGGCACTTCTCGGACCGTCGATCCCCGCGGTCACGTCCGGGTCGTCGGCGCCTTCGGCAGCAGGAAGACGACGACTCCCGCGACGACGGCGATGACGAACACGGCGAAGGAGGCGACGGCGAAGGCGTGGCCGGCGGCGGCGACCCTGCCGACCGCCTCAGGACGGAACGAGCCGAAGAAGACCGCTCCGACCACCGCGACGCCGAGCGCGCCGCCGCACTGCTGGGCCGTGGACAGGACCCCCGAGGCGACGCCGGCCGACTCCGGTTCGACGCGGCTCAGCACCGTGTTGAGCGCCGGAGTGATGACCAGTCCGCCGCCGACGCTTTGCAGAACGAGGGTGGGAATCACCAGCAGCGGCGTGATCCGGGGCCCGGACACCAGCAGGAGGCCGGTCGCCAGATAGCCGCTCGCCAGGACGACCGCGCCGATCTCGAGGACCCGGCGTCCGTACGTCGGGACGGTCCGGCTCGCGACCATGCTGAACACGAAGAACGCGATGGCGGCCGGTGCCTGGACGAGGCCCGCGCCCAGCGCCGACATGCCGAGGCCCTGCTGCATCGTCACCGACAGGGCCAGGTAGTACGAGTAGATCAGCGCGTACAGGGCGAGGACGAGGACGATTCCGAGCGCGAACGAACGCTGCCGGAAGAGCGTGAGCGGTACGAGCGGATCCCCGCCGCGCCGTTCCAGCCTCCGCTCGACCGCGACGAACAGGCCGAACGCGACCGCGCTGCCCGCGAAGCAGGCCCACACCCACCACGGCCAGCCCGCCTCCTGCCCCTGGATCAGCGGCAGCACGAGGAGGAAGAGAGCCGCGCTGAGCACCAACACCCCGGGCAGGTCCAGCGTGCGGCCGGCGGCGGAACCCGTCGCCGGCACGTGCCGCAGGGCGAGCAGGAACAGGGCGACTCCGATCGGCGCGTTCACCCAGAAAACCATGCGCCAGCCGGCGCCGAACAGGTCGGCGCCGATGAGCAGTCCACCGACGAGCTGTCCGCCGATGGTGGCCGCGCCCATGACGATGCCGACCGCCCCGTACACGCTGTGCCGCCGCGCCGCCGGCACGAGCACCGTGACGTACGCGAACACCTGGGGCACCATCAGGGCCGCTCCCAGGCCCTGGACGACACGCGCGGCGATGAGGCTGCCCGCGTTCGGCGAGAGCGCGCAGGCGACCGATGCCAGGGTGAACAGGGCCACGCCGAGAAGGAAGATCCGCTTGCGGCCGTACAGGTCGGCCAGGCGGGTGGCGGTGATGATGAAGACCGCGTAACTCAGCTGGTAACCCGCCAGGATCCACTGGACGTCGCCGGCGGAGGCGCGCAGATCCGCTTCGATCGCGGGGCCCGCGACCACCACGATGAAGGAGTCGAGGACGGCCATGAAGAGGGCGGTCAGGACGACGGTCGTCGTCATCCACGGAACGGAGTCGGCCTTCGCGACTGTCGCCGGCGGGCTCGCCGACTGCTGAATACGTGACACGACAAGAGACCTCTGTGTGCGTCGGAGTCCGGTGATTCTGTGCTGCGATGACGTTCCGTCAGTCGACCAGGAGCACCAACTTCCCCGTGGTCCTGCCGGTTTCACCGAGCCGGTGGGCCTCGGCGGCGTCCGCGAGCGGGAGGACGGCGTCGACGTGGACCTTCAGCCTGCCGGTCTCGACCAACTCCGTAATGGCCAGAAGCGCTCTCCGGTCCGGCTCGACCAGCATGAAGCCCGAGCGGACGGAGCGCGCGGCCGCGGCCGCGGCGAGCGCCTCGGTCTCGCGTGCCGGCAGGGTGACCAGCGTGCCGCCGTCCCGCAGCACCGACAGCGAACGCTCCTGGTAGTCCCCGGCGATCGGGTCGATCACCACGTCCACGTCGGAGACGACCGAGGCGAAGTCGACCGCCGTGTAGTCGATCACCTCGTCCGCGCCGAGCCCCCGCACGAACCCGTGCTTGCCCGCGCGGGCCGTGCCGATGACGTACGCGCCGTACGCCTTGGCGATCTGCACCGCCAGGTGCCCCACCCCACCCGCGGCCGCGTGCACCAGGACCCGCTGCCCCGCCCGCAGGGCCGCCGTGTCCACCAGGGCCTGCCACGCCGTCAGCGCGGCCAGCGGCAGGGCTGCCGCGTGTACGTGGTCGAGCCCGGCCGGCTTGGGGGCGAAGTGCCGTGCCGGAGCGGCCACGTACTGCGCGTAGCCGCCGACCATGCGCGGAAATCCCGGCATGCCGTACACCTCGTCGCCCGGCCGGAAGAGCGTCACGCCGCGGCTGACGGCCTCCACCACACCCGACACGTCCCACCCCACGACGCCGTCACCGGGGACGTACAGGGTGCCGGCCGCCCGGGTCTTCCAGTCCACCGGGTTGACGCCCGCGGCGCGCACCCGCACCAGGATCTCCGTCGGACCGGGCACCGGCCGCTCCCGTTCCACGACCTTCAGCACCTCCGGCCCGCCCGGCTCCTCGTAGGCGACGGCCAGCATCTTCTCCGCCATGCGGATTCACTCCTCGTCTCGTTCGCGGTCGACCACCAGCCTGGTGTCGCCGAACACCCGAAACGAGTGGCCAGATTGCCAACAAGTGAGAGAATCTGGCCATGCAGCGAGCGAAGGAGAAAGCCGTGCGGAACGCCGCGCCGAAAGCCGTGCACCGTGTCGTCGTCCTCGCCCTCCCGGGTGTCGTCCCCTACGAACTGGGCATCCCCGCCAAGGCGTTCGGCCTCGCCCGCGGCCCGGCCGGCGAGCGGCTCTACGAGGTCGTCACCTGCACCCTGGACGGCCGGCCGGTGCGCACGAGCGAGGACTTCTCGATAGCCGTCGAACACGACGCGAGCGTGATCGCGACCGCCGACACCCTGATCGTGGCGCCCATCGGCGATCCGGTGAGCGCCGGCGACCCGCTCCCCGAGCCGGTCGCCGCGGCCCTGGACCGGCTCAGGCCCGGCACCCGGCTGGTGTCGATCTGCACGGCCTCCTTCGTCCTCGCCGCCGCCGGGCTGCTCGACGGCCGGCCCGCCACCACGCACTGGATGTACGCCGAGCGGTTCCGCGAACTGTTCCCGAGGACCCCGCTCGACCCCGACGTCCTCTACGTGGACGACGGCGACGTCCTCACCTCGGCCGGCGCCGCCGCCGGGATGGACCTCTGCCTGCACCTGATCCGCCACGACCACGGCAGCGAGACCGCCAACCGGGTCGCCCGCCTCTGCGTCGTTCCGCCCTGGCGCGACGGCGGACAGGCCCAGTACATCGCCCGGCCCGTCCCCGACGCGACCGGCAGCGACACCGCCGGGGCCCGGGAGTGGGCCCTCCGGCAGCTCCATCAGCCCCTCCAGCTCGCCCAGTTGGCCGACCGGGCGGGCATGAGCGTGCGTACCTTCAGTCGTCGTTTCCTCGCCGAGACCGGCCAGACCCCCGGCCAGTGGCTCACCGCCCAGCGCCTCGAACTCGCCCGCACACTCCTGGAGTCCAGCGACCTGCCGGTCGACCGCGTCGCCGAGCAGGCCGGCTTCGGCAGCGCCTCCTCGCTGCGCCAGCACCTGGCCACGGCGATCGGCGTCTCACCCGCCGCGTATCGCCGCACCTTCCAGGGCCGCGACCGAGGAACCCCACGCATGTGACGCGCGCTGTCTGCTCGACCGTAAGCTGATCGCCGCCGACACGCCGCTGCTCGCCGTCGAGGTCGCCTACGAGGCCGCCGACCGGGTCTTCGGTGTCGCGTTCAAGCGGGCGCGGACCGGTGAAGAGGCCACGATCGCCGAAGCGCGCCGCCTCATGACCGCGTACCTCGAGACGTACGTCCCGAAGGCTCCGAAGCGGCGCCGCTAGAGGACCGGGCTTGTCTACGGAGCAAGGACGTCGCAGGGGCCGGCCGCCGGCGACCGTCAACGGCCTCACGGCCCCCGAGCGGTTGCTGGAGGCGGCCCTGCGGCTCTTCGCGGAGAAGGGCTGAGCGCGTCCACGCGGCGGTGACCGACGTCGTGGTGACGACGATCCGATCGAGAACATCGAGAGCACCACGATCTTCTTCCGGTCGCTGCACCAGCTCGCCGAGGAGAACCAGCGCCAGGTGCGGCGGGAGCGCCGGCGCTACCACGAGACCTTCCGGGCCCTCGTCATCGAGGGGCAGCGCGAGGGCGTGTTCCGCGACGACGTCAGCGCGGAGCCGGCCGTCGACTACTGCTTCGGTTCGGTCCACCACCTCCCGATGTGGTGGCGTGACGGGGGGCGAGGCCTCGGCCGCCGAGGTGGCCCGTACGTTCGCCGACCTGTTCATCGCGGGCATCAGCTCCCGCTGACGGCGGGCGGGCGCCGCGTTCGCGAGCGGCGCCGCCGCGGCGCGCTGAACATCCTCCGACGTTTGTCGACACGACATAACAGGATCCACTGCACCGTCGACGGGGTCCGAGGTGCACGGCGCCGGCGGGCTGTCCCAGGACTTCCCGCCGGCCGGGATGTACGCCCACATCCGGACCCTCCGGTTCGCCGACGGCCCGGACGAGGTCCACAAGAACGCGCCGGCCAAGAGCGAGCTGCGACGTCAGCGCACCGTGCGCGAGTCCTGACCACCGGGTAAGCGCCCGCACCGTGCAATGTTAAGTACGCCTCACCAGTGGGTGCTGTTCAGCGAGAGCCCTCGGCGGTCAAGCTGTGCGGCGTGGTCCGGGTCTTGGGCGGGCGGACTTCTGATCGTGTTGAGAACACGCCGTTGACGGCCAGAGCAGCGAACGGAGAACACACGTGATTGTCGGAGTCCTCAAGGAAGCGCGGGCAGGTGAGAACCGCGTCTCGGCCACGCCGGCCACGATCGAACCGATCCGCAAACTCGGATACGACGTGGTCGTCGACTCCGGCGCGGGCGTCGCGGCCGGCTTCACCGACAGCGCCTACGAGGCCGCCGGTGCGACCATCGGCGACGCGGCGGCCGCCGACGTGGTCCTGGGGGTGAACGCCCCGACCCCCGCGCAGCTCGACCGGGTGCGGCCCGAGGCGACCGTGATCGCGCTGTTCGCGCCCGCGTTCGACCCGGCCATGGTCGAGGAGCTCGGCCGCCGCCCCTTCACGGCGCTCTCGATGGACGCCGTACCGCGCATCAGCCGGGCCCAGTCGATGGACGTGCTGTCGTCGATGGCGAACATCGCCGGCTACCGGGCCGTGGTCGAGGCGGCGCACGCGTTCGGGCGGTTCTTCACCGGCCAGGTGACGGCCGCGGGCAAGGTGCCGCCGGCGAAGGTGCTCGTCGCGGGCGCGGGCGTCGCGGGTCTCGCGGCGATCGGTGCGGCCGGGTCGCTCGGTGCGATGGTGCGGGCGACCGACCCGCGGCCCGAGGTGGCCGATCAGGTCAGGTCGCTGGGCGGCGAGTACCTGTCGATCGAGTCCCCGGAGGTGGAGGTCTCGAAGACGGGCTACGCCAAGGAGATGGGCGACGACTACAAGGCCCGCGAGGCCGAGCTCTACGGCGCGCAGTGCCGTGACGTCGACATCGTCATCACCACCGCGCTGATCCCGGGACGCCCCGCGCCGACGCTGATCACGGCGGAGATGGTCGCGAGCATGAAGCCCGGCTCGGTGATCGTCGACATGGCCGCCGCCAACGGTGGCAACGTCGTCGGCACCGTGAAGGGCGAGAAGGTCGTCACCGACAACGGCGTGACGATCATCGGCTACACCGATCTCGCGGGCCGGCTCCCCGCGCAGTCCTCGCAGCTCTACGGCACGAACCTGGTGAACCTGCTCAAGCTGATGACACCGGGCAAGGACGCGCAGCTGGTCCTCGACTGGGACGACCCGGTGCAGCGCTCGATCACCGTGGTCCGCAAGGGCGAGCTCGCCTGGCCGCCCCCGCCGGTCCAGGTCTCCGCGGCCCCGGCCCCGGCGGCCCCCGCTGCCGCGACGGCGCCCGCGCCGAAGAAGGCGCCGATGTCGGCGAAGCAGAGGTTCGGCGCCGTCGCCCTCGGCGCGCTGGCGCTCTTCCTCACCGCCGGGTTCGCGCCGGCGGCGCTGCTGCCCCATGTCACGGTCTTCGTGCTCGCGATCGTGATCGGCTACTACGTGATCGGCCATGTGCACCACGCCCTGCACACACCGCTGATGTCGGTGACCAACGCGATCTCCGGGATCATCGTCGTCGGCGCGCTGCTGCAGATCGGGCAGACGAGCACGACGGTCACGGTGCTGTCGTGCGTGGCGATCCTCCTGGCCAGTATCAACGTCTTCGGCGGCTTCGCGGTGACGCGTCGCATGCTCGCCATGTTCAACCGGAGCTGACATGTCTGCGACTCTTGCCGCACAGGCGGCCTACCTCGTTGCCGCGCTGCTGTTCATCCTCGCGCTGGCAGGACTCTCCAAGCACGAGTCGGCACGGCTCGGCAACGCCTTCGGCATGCTCGGCATGGGCGTGGCGCTCGTCGCGACGATCGTGCTCGCGGCCGACGGCGACATCGACGCCGCCGGACTCGGCCTGATGCTCCTGGCGATGCTCATCGGCGCGCTGATCGGCCTGCAGCGCGCCCGCGGCGTCGAGATGACCGGCATGCCCGAACTCATCGCGCTGCTGCACTCCTTCGTCGGTCTGGCGGCCGTCCTCGTCAGCTGGAACGGCTTCCTGAACGTCGAGAACCACCCGGACGGCCCCGAGGCCAGGGCCCTGGACGCGGTCGGCACGCTCGGCATCCACCACGCCGAGGTCTTCATCGGCGTGTTCATCGGCGCGGTGACGTTCACCGGATCGATCGTGGCGAACCTGAAGCTCTCCGCGAAGATCAACTCCAAGCCGCTGGTCCTGCCGGGCAAGAACGCCCTGAACCTCGGCGCGCTGGGCCTGTTCGTCGCCCTGACCGTGTGGTTCGTCGTCTCGCCCGCGCTGTGGTCGCTGATCGCGGTGACGGCCGTGGCGCTCGCGCTCGGCTGGCACCTGGTGGCCTCGATCGGCGGCGGCGACATGCCGGTCGTGGTCTCCATGCTCAACAGCTACTCCGGCTGGGCCGCGGCCGCCTCCGGCTTCCTGCTCGGCAACGACCTGCTGATCGTCACCGGCGCGCTGGTCGGCTCCTCGGGTGCCTACCTGTCGTACATCATGTGCAAGGCGATGAACCGCTCGTTCATCTCCGTGATCGCCGGCGGCTTCGGTATCGAGGCGCCCTCCTCCTCGGACGTCGACTACGGCGAGCACACGGAGATCACCGCGGAGAGCGTCGCCGAACTGCTCGGGTCGGCCCGTTCCGTGGTCATCACGCCCGGCTACGGCATGGCCGTCGCCCAGGCCCAGTACCCGGTCGCGGAGCTCACCTCGAAGCTGCGTGCGAAGGGCGTCGACGTGCGGTTCGGCATCCACCCGGTCGCCGGCCGGCTGCCCGGCCACATGAACGTGCTGCTCGCCGAGGCCAAGGTGCCGTACGACATCGTGCTCGAGATGGACGAGATCAACGAGGACTTCGCCGAGACCGACGTCGTCCTCGTCATCGGCGCCAACGACACCGTCAACCCGGCCGGGGCCGAGGACCCCAGCAGCCCGATCGCCGGCATGCCGGTGCTCACCGTCTGGGAGGCCGGCAAGGTCATCGTGTTCAAGCGCTCGATGGCCTCCGGGTACGCGGGCGTGCAGAACCCGCTGTTCTTCCGCGAGAACACCTCGATGCTCTTCGGTGACGCGAAGGCCCGGGTCGAGGACATCGTCGGCGCGCTCTGAGCCCGACGGGCCGGAGGGTCCCGGCCTGAAACCAGGCCGGGACCCTCGGTCGGGTCCGCCCGCTCGTATCCGCCCGCTCATGTCGGCCCGCTCGTGTCGGCCCGCTCGTGTCGGCCCGGTCGTGTCGGCCCGGCCGTGCGGGTCCGCCGGGTTACGGTCGCCGGCATGGCGGGTGAGCGACGAGGGTGGCTGCGGTGTCTGCTCGGCGGAGCGGTGTTCGTGGTGTGCATGATCGGGACCACGCTGCCGACCCCCCTCTACCCCCTCTACCAGGAGAAGTTCGGCTTCTCCGAACTCACCGTCACGGTGGTCTACGCCGTGTACGCCTTCGCTGTCATCGGCGTGCTGGTCCTCGTCGGCAACGTCTCCGACATCATCGGCCGACGGCCCACACTGCGTTTCGGCCTCGGGTTCGCGGCGGCGAGCGCGGTCTGCTTCCTGCTCGCCGACTCGCTGGGCTGGCTGTACGCGGGCCGGCTGCTCTCCGGGCTCTCGGCCGGTCTCTTCACCGGAGCCGCCACCGCGTACGTCATGGAGCTGGCCCCGCCCGGCGGCGGCTCGCGGGCGACGCTCGTGGCGACCGCCGCGAACATGGGCGGCCTGGGCTGCGGCCCGCTCCTGGCGGGACTGCTCGCCGAGTACGCGCCCGAGCCGCTGCTGCTGCCGTTCGCCGTGCACCTCGGCCTGGTCGCGGCCTCGGCCGTCGTCCTGCAGTGGCTGCCCGAGACGGTGGCCGACCGGCAGCCGCTGAGCGCCGTACGCCCGCAGCGCCCCGCCCTGCCGGCCGAGGTGCGGCCGGTGTTCGTACCGGCGGCGGTCGCCTCCTTCGCGGGTTTCGCCCTGTTCGGCGTGTTCACCTCGGTCAGCCCCGCGTTCCTCGCCCGCTATCTGCACGTCGACAACCACGCCGTCAGCGGCCTCGTCGTCGCCCTCGCCTTCTTCGCCTCCACCGGCGGCCAGGTCGCGGCCGGCCGCGTCGGGCCCGCGCGCTCCCTGCCGCTGGGCTGCGGCATCCTCTTCACCGGCCTGATCCTGCTCGCCGTCGCCCTCTACACGGACCTGTTCGTCTTCGTGGTCCTGGCGGCCGTCGTCGGCGGCACCGGGCAGGGCCTCTCCTTCCGCGCCGCGCTGTCCGCCGTCGCCGCGGCGTCGCCGGCCGACCAGCGCGCGGCGGTCATCTCGTCCCTGTTCGTGGTCGCGTACACGGGCATCTCGATTCCGGTGATCGGCGTCGGCCTGGTGGCGGAGCCGATGGGCCTGGAAGGCGCGGGCCTGGTGTTCATCGCCTGCATGCTGGTGCTCGTGGCGTCCGCCGCCGCCTATCTGCTCACACGGGCGCGCCTGCCGGCCACCGACCCGGACCGGAAGGGCTAGGGACTGTCCGGCGGCTCACGGCCGGGCAAGACACCCCCAGGGCTGCCGGCCCCAGGCGGTGAGCATGCCGGCCGCGTGCACCCGAGGGGGCCGTTCCGGCGGAATCCGGCACGGCCCTCGGGCGGCTCGGGCTATCGCTTGGCGCCGCGGCCGAAGGAGCGGCGGGCCCAGACGTAGCCGACCAGGGTCAGGCCGACGCACCAGGCCAGGGCTATGTAGCCGCTGTCACCGATCGCGGTGCCCATCAGCAGGCCGCGCAGGGTCTCGATCGCGGGTGTGAAGGGCTGGTACTCGGCGAACCAGCGCAGTCCGGTCGGCATGGAGTCGGTCGGCACGATGGCGCTGCCGAGGAACGGCAGGAAGGTCAGCGGAAGCGGGGTGTTGCTCGCCGACTCCGGAGTCCTGGCCACCATGCCGATACCGGCCGACAGCCAGGTCAGCGCCAGGGTGAGCAGGACCAGGAGGCCGGCCGCGGCGAGCCATTCGACGAAGGAGGCGTGGGGGCGGAAGCCGATGGCGAGGGCGACGCCGACGACCAGGGCGATGGCGGCCAGGGTCTGTATGACACTGCCGACGACGTGCCCGGTGAGGAACGCGGCGCGGGAGATCGACATCGTACGGAAGCGGTTGACGATGCCCTCGGTCATGTCGACACAGACGCCGACCGCCGTGGCCACCGCCCCCGCGGTCGCGGTCATCAGGATGATGCCGGGGGCGACGTAGTCGATGTATTTCCCGCCGCCGGTCGGCGCGCCGGCGATGCCCGCGCCGAGAGCGCCGCCGAAGGCGTAGTTGAACAGCAGCAGCATCATCACAGGCATGAGGACGACGGAGACGGTCATCGACGGGTAGCGCAGGGCGTGCTTGAGATTGCGCCGCAGCATGGTCATCGAGTCGCTGACGGCAAAGCCGAGGGTGCTCATCGGGTCATCTCCACGGAGGTGTCGGGGGTTCCGGTGCCGGTCAGGGTGAGGAAGACGTCGTCGAGGTCGGGGGTGTGCAGGGTCAGCGACTCCGGCTGGATGCCGGCCGCGTCCAGGACGTCGAGCACGGCCCGCAGCGTCGGGAGGCTCCCGTCGCTCGGGATGCGCAGGGTGAGCTCCTCGGCGTCGCGCGCGGCGGTACCGAAGTGACGGGCGGCGCTGTCGAGTTGTGCCGGGTCCGTGAAGCCCAGCCGGATGTGGCCGCCGGGTATGAGCCGCTTGAGCTCGTCCGCCGTGCCCTCGGCGACGATCCGGCCGTGGTCGAGGACGGCGATGCGGTCGGCGAGCTGGTCCGCCTCCTCCAGGTACTGCGTGGTGAGGAAGACGGTCACTCCGTCGCGCTCGACCAGGTCGCGGATGATCTCCCACAGGGTCCGGCGGCTGCGCGGGTCGAGCCCTGTCGTCGGCTCGTCGAGGAAGATGATCCGCGGCTCTCCGACCAGCGTCATGGCCAGGTCGAGTTTGCGCTTCATGCCGCCGGAGAGCGTCGACACCGGCTTCTTCGCGGCCTCCGTCAGCTCCAGGCGCGCGAGCAGCTCGGCGGCCCGGCGCCGGCCCTCGGCGCGGGGCAGATGCCGCAGGTCGGCCATCAGGAGCAGGTTTTCCTCGGTGGTGAGGAGGCTGTCGACGGCGGCGAACTGACCGGTGACGCCGATCGCGGAGCGCACCTCACCGGGCCGTTCGGCCAGGTCGTGGCCCGCGATGCGGGCCGAGCCGGCGTCGGCGGCGATCAGGGTGGAGAGGATCTCGACGGTGGTGGTCTTGCCGGCGCCGTTGGGGCCGAGCAGGGCGAAGACGGTGCCCTCGGGGATGGTGAGGTCGACGCCGTCCAGGACGAGCTTGTCGCCGTAGGACTTGTGCAGCCCGCGGGCGGAGATCGCCGGCGGGGCGGTGGCAGTGGCGGCGGCGGTGCCGGTGACGGTGGGGGAGGTGATGGCCATGGGGGCTCCTGTGAGATGTGACATGGCACAGCTGGGTCCGGGACCGGGCGTGGCGCCGTGCCGACGCCCGGTTCTCGTGCGTGCTGCCCGGGCGCGCGGCCCAACGGCGTGCCGCCCGGGCGCGGCGGTCAGGCCGGGTACGCGGGGCGCGTGGTCAGGCGGGGTACGCGGGGCGCGTGGTCGGGTGGGGTGCGCGGGGCGCGTGGTCAGGCGGCGCGGCGGATCACGATGTCGCCGGCCTGGGTGCGGGCGTGGATCTCGACGGTGTCGTCGGCGGAGCCGGGGCCCTCGGCGGCGCCGAGGAAGTTGCGCACGGTGCCGACCCGGGAGCTGACGTCCAGCCAGGCCGCGGTGGACTCGCGGATGCCGATCTCGACGCCGCCGATCGAGGTCTGGAGCTCGACCCTGCCGCGGGTCACCTCCTTCACCTGGATGGAGCCGTGGGAGCTCCTGACGTCGACCGACGCCTCCGCGACACCGACCGTGACAGGGCCCATGGAGGTGTTGACCTTCAGGTCGCCGGTGATCGTGCCGATCGCCGTCTCGCCCGTGCCGTTCTTGACGGTCGCCGCGCCCTCGATCGCACCGATGTCGATCCGGCCGGAACCGTGGATCTCCGCGCTCCCCGCCATGCGGCCGACGCGGATGTCGCCGAGGCCGGTGCGCAGGTTCGCGACGCCGGTCAGGTCGAGCCGGATGTCGCCGACCGAGGTCTTGACCCGGCATTCCCCGAGCGGTCCCGTGCTCACGTAGTCGCCCATGGGGGAGTTGGCCTGGAGGTGGGAGCCGGCGGGCAGTTCGACGGTCACGTCGATGGAGCCGACCTTGCCGAACACCGAGCGCTTCTTCGGGCCCTTGAGCGTCAGGGTGCCGTTGGCGTACGTGACCTTCGTCTGCTGCACCGTCTTGATGTCGTTGTCGTCGGCGCCGTTGCTCGGCAGCACCTCGACGACGGTGTCCGTGCGCTCGCTCGCGATGATCCGCACGTGACCGAGGTCGAACTCGAGGATCGCGGTGATGGGCTGGGGCGTGTCGTAAGAAGGCATGGCTGTGCCGTCCTCGTGGCTGAGAAGGGTGGATGCGCAGGAGGTGAGGAGGGGGCGGGTCGGTGCGGGCCGCTAGCGGACCCAGCCCTGGTAGCTCTGGCCCTTGCCCGGGCGTGTGGCGCGGACAGGGGTGGCCGACGGTGCGGTTCCGCCCGGCTCCAGGGCGGTGGCCACCGCCCGTACCAGCCAGGCGTTGACGGACAGGCCCTCCTGGCCGGCCGCGTGCTCGACGCGGGCCTTGAGGTGGGCCGGGAGTCTGAAGTTGATGCGGGCCGTGCCGCCCTCGTCGGTTTCCGGTGCCGCCGACGCCGATGGCGCCACCGGTGGCGCCATCGGCGCCATGTCCTCCGGGCCCGCGGCGGGCAGGTCCGGTGCCGGCGGTGTCGTCACCACGAACTCGGGGTCGAGCCCCCGCAGCCGCACGTCCACCGAGCCGGGCGCAAGTTCACGGGTGATCTCGTCCGAAGCGACGGACAGCGCGTTCAGCAGGGTCAGCCGTACGGCGGACTCCAGGGGGGTGGTGAGCCGCTCGGCCAGGGCGCGAGCGTCCTCCCCGCCCGCCTCGGCGGCGACCGCGAGTTCGCGGCGGAGGTGATCGACGTAGGGAGTCAGGTCCATGGGAACCATCATGGCGCCAAAGTGGCGCCATGGCAAGTCCTTATGGCGCCAAATGGCATCACGTGGCGCCAGGTGTGCGCCAAGCGGCGCCATCGAGTCGCCATCAGGTGCCATCCAGCGACACCGATCTGCACCCATGGCGCCACGGCGCCGCAGGTCAGAGCCCCGGCGGCGGCCCTCAGCGCGTCAGACGGCTTCCCACCGCCGTCGCCGCCGCGGCGACCGCCGCGGCGACATGGGCGTGCGGGCCCTCGGACGGCACCAGCGCCGCCACCGCGGCGACGACCCGGCCGTCCGCCCGGCGCACCGGCAGCGCGACACAGCGCACCCCCGGCACGATCTCCTCCTGGTGCGCCACGCGTTCGCGCCCGGGACGCGTCAGGGCTGCGCCGAGCGCCGGACCCAGCGGGAGGCTCAGGCCGTCGTACACCGGCAGGAGCGACTCCGCCCGGCCCGGAACGGAGGCGACCGTCAGCGCCCGGTCCTCCCTGAGCACGACGAGGACCACGCTGGCCCCCGTCGTCGCCCGCAGCCGGTGCAGCGGCGCCCGCGCCGCCGCCCGCAGTCCCGGGTGCGGCTGCCACGACTGACCGAGGCGGAACAGCTGCGCCCCCAACACATAACGGCGGCCGCGCCGTTCGACCGCCCCGACCGGACCCAGCTGTTCCAGCAACCGGTGCGCGGTCCCCTTCGGCACCCCGCACTCCGCCGCGAGCTCGGTCAGGCCTGCCTCCCCGCCCCGTCGCCGCAGCGCGTCGAGCAGCGCGAACGCGCCCTCGACCACGCCCCGGCCGGTCGGTCTCTCCCCCAAGATGTCGGACATGCAGCGCAGTGTGCGGAACCGGCCGCGCCGCCGCCATCCCAGGATTCTGGGGGGTGTGGCGAGCGAACGGGGGCGGGGAACCGGTCGTTTATCAGACGTTCAGCGCGCCCGGGGACGATGGGCGCAGGTCGAACACCGGGAGGGCGTATGGACCGTCCCCGCCAGGTGCGGGCGAGTCACAGCAGGATCGTCCGGGCTGCCCGCCAGGCGCGCGGCTCCGTGCCCGTCCTGGAGGCCGCGGCCGCGGCCCTCGCCGAAGCCGTCCCCTTCGAGATCTGGGCCGGGGTGCTGCTCGATCCGCTGACGCTCCTCAACGTCGGCGGCAGCTACCGCCACGGGCTCAGCGCCGAGTGGATGCCCCGGATGCTGGACATCGAGTACCGCGAGGGCGACGCCCTGCAGATGCCCGACCTGGCCCGGCGGGCCGTCCCGGTCGGCACGCTCTCCGAGGACCTCGGCGGCCGGCTCGAACGGAGCGTCCGCTACCGGGACATCTACCGCCCGCTCGGACTCGGCGACGAACTGCGGGTGCTGCTGCGCGACGCCGGACGCGTGTGGGGCGCGCTGGTGCTCACCCGCGCCGCGGACCGGCCGCCCTTCTCCGCCGCCGAGACCGACTTCGTCGCCCGGCTCTCCGCCCCGCTGGGCCGTGCGCTGCGGGACGCGCTGACCGACCGGCCCGCGGCCCCCGGCCTGGAAGCCCGCTCGCTCGTGGTGCTCAACTCCGCGTACGAGATCGTGTCGGAGTCCGCCACGGCCGCCGCCTGGTGCGCCGGACTCGCCGAGGAACCCGCGCGCGGTACGGGCCTGCCGGCCGCCGCGTACGGCGTCGCCGCCGCGGCGCTGCGCAGCCCGACCGGCGGCAGCCGCGCCTGCGTCCCGACCCGCGCGGGCGGCTGGGCGGCCATCGAGGGCTGGCGCCTGGAGACGGGGGAGCGGCCCCAGATCGCCCTCTCCATGGGCCCGGCCTCGCCACCGGACCGCATCGCCGCGCTGATGGAGGCGTACGCGCTCACGCCCCGCGAGAGCCAGGTCCTCACCCAGGTCGTCAGCGGCGCGCCCACGGCGGAGATCGCCACCCGGCTCGCGCTCTCCCCGTTCACCGTGCAGGACCACCTGAAAGCGGTCTTCACCAAGACCGGCGTCCGCTCCCGCCGCGAACTGGTCGCCCAGGTCTTCTTCCCGCACTACCTGCCCGCCCTGTCGCTCCCCGGCGAAGGGGAGTGACGCCGCCGCTGTCAGAGGTCGTTGCCCGCGTACGACAGGTTGAAGCTCTTGTTGGTGAGCGGGAAGTCGGGGACGATCGTGTCCGCGAGCGCCACCGGCAGGGCCGGCCAGTTGAAGAACGACGGGTCGACGGGCTTGACCCGGGTGAGCCGGCCGGCCGCGGTGACCTCCACCCGGGTGGTGATCGTGCCGCGCCAGCCCTCGACGAGCCCGACGCCCGAGCCGGCGCCTGCCCCGGCCCCCGAACCGGCGCCGGATCCGGTGCGCGCGCCACCCCGCGCACCGACCGGGGCGATCATCTCGCCCGGCGCGAGCCCCTCGGCCAGGTGCTCGATCAGGGCGAGCGAGACGTCGATCTCCTCGGCACGCACCAGGAAGCGGGCCAGCACGTCGCCGGTCTCGCGCACCGGGACGGCGACCTCGGTGTCGTACGTCACGAAGGGGTGTGCCACCCGGGCGTCCGTGCCCGTGAGCCCGCTGGCGCGCGCCACGTAGCCGAGGCAGCCGAGCTGCCGGGCGGCGTCCGCGCCGAGCACCGCCGTCCCGGTGAAGCGGTCGAGCACGGTGGAGTGGCCGAGTGCCAGCCCGGCGATCTCGCGGATGTCGCGGCCGAACGCGGCCAGCCGCCCCGGATCGGGCAGCGCCCGCAGCACCGCGCCGCCCGGCACCACGCCGCCGCGCAGCAGCCGGTGACCCGTGATCTCCGCGTTCAGGCGCAGGAGTTGCTCGCGGATCCGCTGGGCGTGCGCGTTCAGGATCCCGTGGCCGACGTCGTTGCACAGCATGCCCAGATCGGCCACATGGTTGTGCAGCCGCTCCAGTTCGAGGAGCAGCGCCCGGGCGGGTGCGGCGGCGGCCGGGACGACGGTGCCGGTGGCCTCCTCGACGGCGAGGCAGTACGCGAGCGCGTGACCGACGGCCGTGTCCCCGCTGATGCGCTCGGCCAGCCGCAGCCCGGCCTCGACCGTGCGGCCCTGGAACAGCTTCTCGACCCCGCGGTGCACGAACCACAGCCGCGCCTTCAGCCGCAGGATCGTCTCGCCGACGACCGAGAAGCGGAAGTGCCCGGGCTCGATCAGCCCCGCGTGCACCGGCCCGACCGGGATCTCGTACACGCCGTCGCCCTCCACCTCCAGGAAGGGGTACGGGCCCTCCTGTTCGCCGAACGGCGGGGGCGGCCCGGCGTCCGGGAGCATCGGGTACCAGCCCTTGGGCCAGTGGAAGTGCCGCACCAGGCGCCGCGGCAGCGGATGGTCGAGCGGTACGACACCGTGCAGGTCGCGCATCTCGCGCTCGAACCGGCCCGCGGGGAAGGAGAGACCCGCGAGCGTCGGGATCGCGGGCTTGTCGGGGTCGAGCCGCACATGGAGCTCGGTCCGGACGTCCGGCGGACCCGCCACGAAGAGCAGCACCACGCGGACCCGGTCCGGGTCGTCGTGATGGGCGGCGACCAGCGCGAGCCGGTGCCCTGCGTCGAGCAACTCGGCCGCTCGGGAGAGCAGTTCACGCGCGTCGGTCTCCTCGACCGAGCGGACGGCGTCGGCGGGTACGGATGCGGTCGGCACGCAAGCGGTCGGCACGCAAGCGGTCGGCGCGGAAGCGGCAGGCACGAGGTCGGTACGGGTGGAGTCGGTACGCATGGGTCAGTGCCCTCCGATCACGGCGGCGGCGTCGTGGAGCAGGTCGGTCAGCGGGCCGGTCGTCAGGCCGAGCACGGCGCACGTGGCCAGCCCGAGGCCGAGCGGCCACACGGCACCCGGCCACGGCCCCGGGGCCGGCTCTGGGTCCCGGTCCGGCCCCGGGGCCGGGTCCGGACCCGGGGATCGGGCGGGCCTCGCCGGGCCCAGCAGCATCCGGGCCGTCCGGACCGCGAGCGCGCCGAAGACGACGAGCACGAGCAGCAGTGCGACCGCCGTCACCCACCCCATGCCCGCGCCGAACCCGGCCCGCACGATGCCGAGTTCGGAGGCGAACAGACTGAACGGCGGGAAGCCGAGCAGCGCGGCGACCGCGAGTCCGAAGGCGCCGCCGAGCCACGGCAGCCGGGCGAGCAGCCCCCGTACCCGCCCGATCAGCGGCGTCCCGGTCAGCCGCAGCACATGCCCCGACGCGCAGAAGGCGACCGCCTTCGCGAGCCCGTGACCTGCGATGTGCAGCAGCAGGGCGGCCCGGGCGAGCGGGGTGCCGATCGCCGCGCCCAGGGCGATCAGGCTCATGTGTTCCATGCCGGAGTACGCCAGCATCCGCCGGTAGTCCCGCTGGGCGAGCAGCAGGGCCGCCGCCAGGGCCAGCGTGATCAGCGCCATCCCGGTCAGCAGGCCCCGCGTCAGGCCGGTGCCCAGCGCGGCGGCGGCGATCTGCTCGTACCGCAGCACCGCGGCGAAGGCGACGGGCGCGAGCGCGCCGGACATCAGCGCGGAGACCGGCGCGGGCGCCTGGCCGTAGGCGTCGGGCAGCCAGGCGTGCAGCGGCGCCAGGCCGGCCTTGGCGCCGAAGCCGAGCACCACGAGCGAGATCGCGAGCCGGGTCACGGCCGGGTCGAGCCGGCCGGCACCCGCGACGAGCGTCGGCCAGTCCAGGGCGTGCGTCTCGTCGATGCCCGCCTGCCGGGCCGCGTAGTAGACGAGGACGGTGCCGAGGAAGGCCAGCGCGATTCCGGCCGAGCAGATCACCACGTACTTCCACGCGGCCTCGACGGACCGGCGGGTGCGGCGGTGGCCCACCAGGAACGTGGTCACGATCGTGGTCGCCTCGACCGCCACCCACAGCACGCCGAGGTTCGCCGTGAGCACGGCCAGGCACATCGCGCCCAGGAACGCCTGCACCAGCAGGTGCAGCACCGCCGCGCTCTGGGCTCCCTCCCGCTCTCCGGCCAGATACGCCGGCAGCGTCCCGCACGCGATCAGCGCGACCGCGCCGACCACCAGCAGCAGCCACACCGTCAGCGCGTCGGCCCGCAACAGCCCGCCGAACGCGCTGAGCGCCCCGCCGCGCGGCAGCGTCGCCGCCATCAGCGCGCCGCAGCCGAGCACGACGACGGGCGGAACGACGGCTGCACCGGGCGGGACGACGGGCGAACTGGGCGGAACGACGGCCGAACCGGGTGGAACGACGGCCGAGCCCTGCGGGACGACGACCGAGCCGTGCGGGAGCCCGGCCGGAACCGGGGCGGCTCCGAGGTCCGGCGGCGTCGGGCCCGCCCCGGCCGGGACGGGTGTCCGCAGCGGTGTCCTCGCCGGCGTCCGGCGCCGCATCCCGCGCACCGCGTACACGCCGGAGGCTGCGCACGGCGCGGCGACGGGCGCGGTCAGGACGAGAGCGGTCGTGGCGGCGTCCATCAGTCGTGCAGCTCCCGCAGATCGTCGAGGTCGGTCGTGCCGAACGCGGCCCGCATCCGCGCGGTCAGCAGGTGGAGCACCAGGACCGCGAACAACACGTCGAAGGAGACGCCCAGTTCGACGACGAGCGGCACCCCGGAGGCGGCGAGGAACGCGGTCGCGGTGATCCCGTTGTCGAGCAGCAGGAAGCCCACCACCTGGGAGAGCGCCCGGCGCCTGGTGACCAGGACGAAGAAGCCGATGAGCACGACCGCGAGGCCCACCGGCAGCGCCCGGGTCGCGGGCGTCGGGTCGAGCGCGACCAGCGGGCGGGCCACCGCGCGGGCGAGGAGGGTCAGCGCGGCCGCCGCGAGCAGCGAACCGGCCACGTTCACCAGCGGCCGGGTCTCCCGGGCCTCGGTGCCCCCGGTGTCGTACGGGCTCCGGTCGGCCGTCAGCGCGGTCAGCGCCCGCCGGACCAGATACGGCAGCACGCCCGCCCGCAGCACCCCTGCACCGACCGCCACCACGACCAGGTCCGCGCGCCCCTCGTGCCCGCCGAGCAGCGCCGCGATCGCGGCCAGGGCCACGCCCTGGAGCGCGAACGCCCGCACGACTGCGGCGAGTTCATGACGCCAGAGGACCAGGACGGCGGCGAGCAGGAAGGCCCCGCAGGCCAGATCGAGGAGCTGGGAGTACGGGGTGGAGGCAAGGTCCGTCATGTTCCGGCTCCTTCTCCGCTCAGGAAGGACGAGGCGGCCACCGCGAGCAGGGCCAACAGGAAGGAACCGGCGAGCAGTTCGGGCACCCGGAAGAGCCGCAGCTTGGCCCAGCACACCTCCGCCGCCGCGAGCAGCGCGCCGAGCACCGCCACCTTCGCCACGAACACCGGCAGCGCCACGGCGAGCGCGCCCGCCGACGCCGTGGTGGCGATGCCCCAGGGCGCGAACAACGAGGCGAGCAGCCCGAGCAGGACGGTCAGCCGCAGCTGTGCTCCGAGCTCGATCAGCGCGAGGTCCCGGCCCGCGTACTCCAGGACCATCGCCTCGTGCACCATGGTCAGTTCGAGATGGGTGGACGGGTTGTCCACCGGGATCCGCCCGGTCTCGGCGAGCACGGCGACGGCCAGCGCGGCCGCGGCGAGCAGCCCGGCGGGCGAGACCAGCCGGTCCGGCTCGCGCACGGCCCCGTCGACGATGGCCGGCAGATTGGTGGTCCCGGCCGGCGCCGACAGCGCGAACACCGCCATCAGCAGCGTCGGTTCGACCAGGGCCGCGATCGTCATCTCCCGCGACGCGCCCATGCCGCCGAACGCCGTGCCGCTGTCCAGGCCGGCCAGCGCCAGCGTGACCGTGCCCAGCGCGAGCAGCGCCACGACCAGGATCAGGTCCGCGCGCCGGGCGACCGGGGTGTCGGTGGAGACCAGGGGCACCAGCGCGGCCACCACCAGGGCCGTCGCCACGAGCAGGACCGGCGCGGTGCGGAACGCGGGCCCCGTCCCGGCCGGGCCGATCGGCTCACGGCGCAGCAGCTTCCGCACGTCCCGCCACGGCTGGAGCACCCCGGCGCCCGCCCGCCCCTCCAGGCGGGCCCGCACCTGCCGCATCAGCCCCGTGAGCAGCGGGGCACCCGCGACCACCGTGCCCACCTGGGCGGTCACCGCCGCGTATCCGAGCGCGCTCACCAGCCCACCACCAGCACCACGAAGAGGGACAACAGACCGAGGAAGCCGTAGCCGAGATAGAGATGGACGCTGCCGCCGGCGAGCCGGCGCGCCCCACGGCCCGTCCGGGCGAGCGCGCCGAGCACCGGCTCGTACAGCCGGTGCTCGATCCGGTCGGGCACGCGGTGCCGGAAGCGCACCCGCTCCACCAGATAGGCCGACTCGCGGGCGTGGGTCACCGCCACGTCCTGCTCCGGGGCGAGCACGTCGTCGAAGACCCGCTGGAGGGGCTCGGCGAACGAGGTCGCCGTGTACGCCATGCGCGCCGTGGGCGCCCCGCCGCCGCAGTCCCACAGCCGCGCGCCCGCCCGCCGGTGCCGGGCCTCGGCGCCGTACACCCGGCTGAGCGCGCCGGTCAGCGCCACCGCCCCGGTGAGCGCGGCCACCACCCACAGCGGTGAGAGCGAGGTCGAGATGTCGTGCAGCCGCATCCCGGTGCCGCCGTTGCTCGCCGACCCGGTCCGGCCGCCGCTCGCCGCCCCGGTCCTGGAGAGCGCGACCGCGGCCACGGCCCGGTCCAGGGCCGGACCCAGCAGCCCCGGCACGAGCGCGAGTCCCGCGCACGCGACCGCGAGCACTCCGAGGGCGGCCAGCACAAGCGGCGGCGACTCCTCGGCGCGGTGGGCCTGAAGGCCGCGCGGCCGGGCGAAGAAGCCGACGCCGAGCGCCTTCACGAACACGGCCGCGGCGATGCCCGCCGACAGGGCGACGAGCCCGACCGCGAGCGGCAGCGCGATCGCGACGGCCAGACCCGGCAGCTCCAGGCCGTGGATCAGCGACTGCAGCAGCAGCCACTCGCTCACGAAGCCGTTCCCGGGCGGCAGCGCCACCGCGCCGAGCGCGCCCACCGCGAACAGACCGGCCGTCACCGGCATCCGGGCCCGCAGCCCGCCCAGCCGGTCGAGGTCACGGACACCGGTCGCCCGCACCACCGAACCGGCCGCGCCGAACAACAGGGCCTTGAACGCCGAGTGGTTGACGACGTGCAGCAGCCCCGCCGACAGCGCGAGCGCGGCCAGCGCGCTGTCACCCTCGGCCGCGAAGAGCCCCGCCGCGCCCGTGCCGACGAGCACGAGCCCCATGTTCTCGGCCGTCGAGTGGGCGAGCAGCCGCTTGAGGTCGGCGGCCATCGCGGCCTGCAGGATCCCGTACGCGGCGGTCAGCCCGCCCAGCGTCATCAGCGCCAGCCACCACCAGGCCGGTCCGCCGCCGAGCAGGTCGAAGCCGGTGCGCACGATCCCGTACCCGCCCAGGTTGACCATGGCCGCGCTCATCAGCGCCGACACCGGCGCCGGCGCCTCGGGGTGGGCGCGGGGCAGCCACGCGTGCAGCGGCACCATGCCCGCCTTGGACGCGAAGGCCAGGCCGGTCAGCGCGAACACCGTGCCGCGCACCGCCGGCGAAAGACCCGCCGCGGCCGCCCGCAGCGCGGCGAAGCCCTCGCCGCCGGCCGCGCCGGCGAACAGGGCGAACCCGGCGAGCAGCAGCACCAGACCGAGCTGGGACATCACCGCGTACCAGACGCCCGCGCGCCGCACCTCCGCCCGCTCGCGGTGCTCGGCGAGCACGAGCAGGAGCGAGGCGAGCGCCATCAGCTCCCACAGCGACAGGAACGTCGACACCGAGGCCGCGGCCGGGACCAGGACCAGCGTCAGGGCGAAGAGCGGAAGCACCGCCTGTGCGGTGCGAGAGGCCGGTCCGCGGGCCTCGTCGCCGGTGTGCGGGCCGTGCGGGGCCGTGTAGCCGATGCCGTACAGCGCCACGGCGGCCACCACCGCGCCCGCCACCGCCATGAAGAGCCCCGACAGGGCGTCCACCGACAGCGCCGCGCCCGCGAGCGGCAGCAGCCCCGGCAGTTCGGTGGCCCAGCCAGCCCCGCCGAGTGCGGCGACCCCCGCCGTGCCGCCCGCCGCTCCGACCCCGGCCGTGCACAGCCCGCCCACCACCCGCCGGGCCCTCGGCGGCAGCGCCGCTCCGGCCGCCGCTCCCGCCGCGCCGCATCCGGCCGCCGTCGCCAGACCGGCCGCCACCAGACTCACCGCCCGGTCACCCGTCGCAGGGCCGCGACGATCGCCGCGGGCTCCGGCGGACACCCCGGCACGGCGAGGTCGACGGGCACCACGTCGGAGACGGCGCCCTCGATCCCGTACCCCCCGGCGAACTCCCCGCAGTCGATCGCGCAGTCGCCGACGGCCACCACGATCGGCGGCTCGGGCATCGCCTGCACGGTACGGCGCAGGGGCACCGCCATGTTCCGGGTCACCGGGCCCGTCACCAGGGCCACGTCGGCGTGCCGCGGCGAGGCGACGAGCCGCGCCCCGTACCGCTCGGCGTCGTGGACGGGGTTGAAGGCGGCCGCGATCTCGATCTCGCACCCGTTGCACGAGCCGGCGTCCACGCACCGCACCTGCGCCGAGCCGCCGAGCCGCCGGGCCTGGGGGAGCGGTCCGCCCTCGGGCGCCGGCGGTGCCGGTTCGGCCACCCGCCCGGTCGTACGGATCTTGCGCAACAAGCCCATGCACACCACCCCTCCCGCGTCCTCGCGAGAGCCTTTCCACGGCGGCTAACGGGCCCGTGCACGGACGGAGTTACGGCACTTTCCTCGTGCTTTGCGCGCTTTGTCGAGTCTTGGTGCCGTCGTGGCCGACCGAAAAGGTCAGGAGGGACCGGGTCACGGGGCCAGGGGGCAGGGGGCAGGGGATCAGACAGGCTCCGGGAGCCGCCCCAGGCGCGCGCCGACCCGTTCCGTCCGGTCGTCGGGCGAGCACGTGTCGGCGGCCCAGCTCGCGCGGAGGGCTCCGTCGAGATCGAGCAGGTTCCAGGTGAGCGCTGTCATGCCGTCAGGATCGCAGCCGGCACTGACATGGGTGGCCGCGAGCGCGCGGCGCCGCTGAGCGGAGCGCCCCACCCGGCCTGTCCGACCGGGTGGGGTGCTCCGTTCGTTCTTCGCGGAGTGTCAGCCCTCGACTTGTTCTTCGCGGGGTGTCAGCCCTCGACGTCCTGTGGGTACCAGCGCAGCTCGACCGTGTTGCCGTCGGGGTCCTTGACGTACACCGACTCCGCCGAACCGCGCGCACCCCAGCGCGGCACCGGACCATCGACGACGTCGAACGTCCCGGAGTCGATGACCTCCTGCCAGTCCAGCGGGTCGACGACCAGGCAGATGTGGTCGACGTTGGACTCGCCGCGCGGCCGCGAGAAGAGGTCGATGACCGTGCTCTCGTCGATGCGCACGGACGGGAAGGACACCTCGCCGGCCCGCCACTCCTCGACCCGCTCGGGGACGAGGCCCAGGGTGCCGGTGTAGAAGTCGAGCGCCCGGTCGACGTCGGTCACGTTGAGGACGAGGTGGTCGAAGGCTTTGACGCGCATGAGAGGAATCACGACTTTCGGGTGGGACGGTTGGGCTGGACTCGAACGATCATGATCAGCGCGCGGCCTGCGGGCAAGTGCTCCGGGCGGACGTGGAGTGCCCCTCCGTCATGGATAGGCTGGCGCGATGCGCCATGTAACCGACGCCATGCGGGAGTTCCGGGAGGCGGCGCTCGCCTGGGCGGCCCTCGACGCCGACGGCTCCGGCGAGACCGATGACACCGCGCGCGAACTGGCCGGCCGGCTCCCCGTCCGTACCGTCGTCCTGCTGGAAGGGCTCAGCGACCTCGCCGCCGTCGACGCGCTCGCCGCCCGCCGTGGCCGGGACCTGGCGGCCGAGGGGGTCTGCGTCCTGCCGATGGGCGGCGCCATGAACGTCGGCCGCTTCGCCCGCCTCCTCGGCCCGCCCGGCCTGGGCCTGCGCCTCACCGGACTGTGCGACGAGCGCGAGCACGGCTACTACGCCCGCGGCCTGGAGCGGGCCGGCGCCGAGCGGGACGGGTTCTTCGTCTGCACGGCCGACCTCGAGGACGAGCTCATCCGCGCGCTCGGCGTGGCCCGCGTCACCGAACTCGTCCGCGCCGAGGGCGACTTCCGCGCCCTGGAGACCTTCCTGCGCCAGCCCGCCCAGCAGGGCCGCCCTCCGGAGCAACAGCTGCGCCGCTTCCTCGGTACGAAGAAGGGCCGCAAGATCCACTACGGCCGCGTCCTCGTCGAAGCCCTCGCCCCCGACCGCGTACCCGCCCCGCTGGACGCCCTGCTCGCCGGGCTCTGACCACGGGATCCCTGGAGCTACGGCGACACCTCCGCCGCCCTGTGGCGTGCCAGGTCCTCACGGGCCTCCACCGACCACGGATGGGCGGCGCCGAGCACCCGCTCCCGGCCCTCGACCACCCGCTCAAGTTGGGCGATCGCCTCCGCGCGCGCACCGTTCGCGGCCAGGACGTTGGCCAGGAGATGGCGCGCCGAGAGGGCGATGGGGTAGTCGGCTCCGTAGTGGCGTTCGTGGGCCGCGAGCGCCTCGCGGGCGAGGGGCAGCGCCTCGGCGCGTTGCCCGGTGTAGAAGAGGGCGTAGGCGCAGTCGAGCTGGACGACCATGGTGATCTGGTGGTCGGGGCCCAGCTCCCTGAGACAGTCCGTGAGGAGCGGCGGACCGGCCGGGGCCTCGGCGTCCAGCTCAGGCCCTGGGAGCACTTCGAGGAGGTGAGCCCTGGCCAGCAGAGTCAACGGGTGGAAAGGCCCCAGCTGCTCGGACCGGCCCAGCACTGCTCGCCGTATGAGGGACAGGGCCTCGGCCGTCTGCTCCCGCTGGTACACGGGGCGCGAGAGGGCCACACAGCAGTCCAGTGTCGTGAGGTCGGCCGGACCGAGCGCGCGCTCGGAGTCGGCCAGCACCTGCGCCAGCGCAGTCTCCGCCTCCTCGAAGCGCCCGAGCCGGTAGACGGCTCGGCCGGCCCGCTCCCGGAGGCCCAGGATCAGCGCGTGGTCGCTGCCGAGACGCGGTTCGCCGAGCTCCCGCGCCCGGGACGTCAGCGCCAGCGCCGAGGTGTAGTCGCCCGCCCGGTGCAGTGCCGTTGACAGCCGCAGCGCACACTCCACCGAGGCTTCCGCCGTCTCCCGCCGCACCGCGGGCCGGTCGCGGACGCGCCGGAGCAGCGCGAGGACATGGGGTACGAGGAGGCCGATGCCGGTGTCAGCGGCGCCGCGCTCGGGCACCACGGGGAGCGCGGCGGCCAGGAGGCGCGCGGCCGTGGCGGCGAGCGGTTCGTGCTCGTCGTCCGGGGTGCCGCGGGCGACGCTGTCGAGCAGGACGCCGTGGGTACGCAGGCACCGGGTCCCGCCCGGCACGAGCTCGGTCAGCGAGTGGTCGAGCAGGCCCCGCAACGCCGGCTCGACGCGGACGGCCGGAAGGCTCGGGCCCAGTGCGGCACCGGTCAACAGGTCCAGCGGGAGGGGGTCGTTCGACCAGCAGGCGAGCAGCCGGAGCAGGGTCACCGCTTCGGGCAGGCCGCTCCTGACGAGCCGGTTCATGGAGATCTGCCAGGTGCCGCTGACCAGGTGCCGCGAGTCGTTGCCGGGATCGACGGCGGCGCCCTGGTCGATCAGCTCGATGGGGTCGACTCCCTGGTCGCCTTCCAGGTGGCGGCCGTACTCGGTCAACGTCCACGGCCGGATGACCTGGTGCGCGAGGAAACCGCCCGCCAAGGTGAGGGCGAGGGGCAGCCGGCCGAGCCGGTCGGCGACGGCGGCCGCCTCCTCCGCGGTGCCCGCACCCGGAGCGATGTCACACAGGACCTGGGCGGCGTCAGCCCGCGGCAGCACACCGACGTGCAGCAGCTCGGCCCGGGGCCACCAGTGGCCGGCCGCCTGCCGCGTGGTCACGAGGACGGTGCCGCGCGGGCTGCCGCGCAGCCAGCCGCCGTCACGGAGCACGGCCGGGTCGTCGGCGTTGTCGAGGACCAGGAGCCAGGGCTGCTCGGAGCGGTCCAGGTACTCCCAGACAAGGTCGGCCGCCGCCCGCAGACCGCTGCGCGCGGCGACGAGCTCGCCCTCGCCGGCGCCCCGGTCGGCGGCGACGGCGAGCATGCCGGCGCGCAGCGACGCCTGGTCCGAGGCGTTCACCCAGAAGCCGAGTCGCTCGCCACCGGCGGTCGCGTGGTGGAAGAGCGTGTAGGCGGCGGCGGTCTTGCCGCAGCCGCCCAGCCCGTGCAGCACCAGGACCTCGTCGCCCACGCCCCGGTCGACGGCCGCCCGCAGCCGGTTCATCAGCTCGGCGCGGTCACGCAGCACCACCGGCGCACGGCCGACGGCGGGGCGCCGCACGGAGTCCGGTCCGCCCCAGGAGGGGCCGTGATGGTGGTGCTCGACGATGTGCTGGTCGCCGGATGCCTGGTAGACGCGTCCCTGTCCCTCGGCCCGCGCGTCGTTGCGGCCTGTCACGACTGCTCCAGGCGCATGTCACGGCCGGCCTGGTAGATCCGGGCATTGCCGGAGGCGGTGGCGTGCTGAGTGACCTGAGGAGCAGCGGGAGCGTCGGGGGCGTTGTCCGCGAGGAGCGTGCGGAGTTCCTCCACCAGTTCGGGATGGGCGGCGAGCAGACGCCGGATGCGGCCCTGCCATTCGGCCCGTACCTCGGCCTCGGTCTCCCGGTCGCCCGTGTCCCTGGCCCTGAGCAGCTCCTCTCGGCTGGATTCCAGCTCGTCCAGGACGGCCGGGGCCCGTTCGGGCCGGACGCGCTGCCACAGACCGGCGATGCCGTCCCGGATGCTCTGCCACGCGTCGGTGGCGAGCAGGGTCACCAGTGTCGTCCCGGCCGTCCCGGCCAAAGTCGCGATCTCCGGATCCATCACGTCCCCCTCGAGATTCGTCGGCGCGCCACTAGGTCAGGCAGCGCCACCCTAGGCCAGACGGCGACCAGGGCGACACCGTTCGACCAGCCATACCCGACTTCCCTGTCTCCGGGGCCGCATGACATACCGTCGGTTCGTCGGCCCCGCGTCCAGAGGAGCTCCTCGTGCACCATTGGCTCTCCGAGCGGCGTCGAGGGGCGATGAGCGCGGCCACCGCGATCTGTGTGGGCGTCGTCCTGCTGGTGCTGAACCGGCAGCCGGTGGTCCTCACCGCGGCGGACATGGGCGTGCTGGTGCTGCTCTCGTATCTGCTGCCGTATCTGGCCGTGACGCTGGTCGCGTTCAACACCGTGACCACCGAGCAGATGCGGGTCTGGGCGGAGCGGGAGCAGCGGGGGACGGTGCTGCAGCGGTACGTGTTCGGGACGGCGCCGGGGCCGGGCGGGTCGATCTTCATCGCGGCGGCGGCGCTGATCGTGGCGGTGCTGTGGCTGCCGGGGCACCTCGGCTCCGCGTTCCCTTCCCTGCTGCGGGTGGTGACGGCGCTGGCCCTCGTCGTGATCGCGTGGGTCTGCGTGCTGGTGTCCTTCGCCGTCACCTTCCAGGCGGACAACACCATGGAACGGGAGCAGGCCCTCGACTTCCCGGGCGACGAGGAGGCGGGCTGGTCCGACTACGTGTACTTCGCCATCTCGGTGATGACGACGTTCGGGACGACCGATGTCGACGTCGTCTCGCGGGAGATGCGCCGGACGGTCGCGGCCAACGCGGTCATCGCCTTCGTCTTCAACACGGTGACGGTCGCCAGCCTCGTCTCCGCCGTCAACGGGATCTGAGCCGGTCCGCCGGCCTCATTCCAGGAAGGCCGGCGCCAGCGCCGCCGTCATCAGGCGCTTCGGCGCGCCCGAGCCGTCGGCCGGGACGGTGTAGAGGTCGGCGCCGTAGTCGCCGGGCAGCGAGTAGGAGACCGTGCGGTCGTCGAGCCAGACGGCCTGGTCGTCGACGCTGCGGGGCTCGGCGAGCGGGGTCTCCCGCAGGTCGGCCAGGTCGAGGGCGTACTCGTGCCAGGGCGCGTCGGCGGGGGCGCCCGCGACGCGCTTCTTGTAGACGATCCGGGTCTCGTCGGGGGAGAGGGACGGGCACTCGACGTTCTGGTGGAGCGTGGTGACGGTACGGGTGGCCAGGTCGCCGCGGACCAGGTAGGTCTGGCCGGCGGTCGCCATGGTCGCGTAGAAGTGCCGGTCGTCGCGGGAGAAGGTGACGCCCCAGAAGTTGGTGTCGGCGGCGTGGTGGTCCTTGCCGTCCTTCACCACCCGGAACTCCTCCAGGGACGTGACGAGCCGGCCCGTCCTGGTGTCCAGGACGGCCGTCCGGGTGGAGAAGTTCGAGCTGGCGTACGAGTCGCCGCCGACGAACACCGTCCACGCCACCAGCCGTCCCGACGGCGAGACCCGGGCCCGGGTCGGGATGCCGGGCAGCGGATAGTGGGCCCGCTCCTTGAGCGCCGAGTCCAGGACGACCGCCCGGTACGTGTCCTCCACCGCGCCGCGCACCGCCTGCAGGCAGATCCCGGTGCCGCCGGCCGCGTGGAAGCGCAGACACTTCACCCCGGACGCGGTGCGCGGACCGGCGGGGGCGGAGGCCGGCACGGTGACCAGCTCGTCGCGGTGCGGGCCCCAGGCCATGTTGCGGAAGACGATCCGGCGGTCGGCGCCGGCCGCGAGCGAGACCCGCCCGGATCCGATCGCCGGTCCGCCCGCCTGCGGCCGGTCCTTCTCGGCGGCCCGGTCGGCCGCGTGCAGCAGCGACGCGGCGGCCACACCGCCGAGCACGGCGAGCGCCGCGAGCAGGACGAGCAGGCGGCCGCGCAGGGTCAGCTGGGTCATACGGGGGTTTCCTCCGAAGCGGTGTCCGTGGCGGTGGGCGGGGCCGTGGCCGTGGCCGTCCCCGGTTCCCGGGGCGCCGGCCGCAGGGCGAACGCCGTCGCCGCGCACACCGCGAGCACGGCCGTCGCGGCGCCGACCGCCCAGCGGTCACCCCACGCGGTCCAGGCCGCGCCGAACGCGATCGAGCAGCCGAACCGGGCGAGCGCCTGCCCCGTCTGGATCAACGCGAGCCCCGACGAGCGCAGTTCGGGCGGCACGCAGCCGGCCGCCGCCGCCATCAGGACGCCGTCGGTCGCCGCGTAGAAACCGCCGTGGAGCGCCAGGACCAGATAGGGGAGCGCCGGGCTCTGCCAGCCGCTGAGCAGCGCCCCGTACACGAGCAGCAGGGCGACGTGGCCGCCCAGGAACACCCGCCAGCGGCCGATCCGGTCGGCGAGCCGCCCCAGCGGCACGGCGAGCAGCAGGAAGGCGGCGGCCGTACCGATCGGCAGCAGCGCGAACCAGTGGTCGGTGACGCCGAGGCGTCGCTGCAGCAGCAGGTAGACGAAGGAGTCGCTGACCGTGGCCAGCCCCAACAGCAGGGCGCACAGGGCGAGTCGGCGTACGTCGGGGAGCCGGAGCAGGGCGAGCGCGGCCTTGAGCGAGGCACGCGGCGCGCCGTCGGGCGCCGGCGCCGCCAGGGGGCGGGGGCGCGAGGGTACGAAGAGCAGCAGGACGAGCACGCCGGCCGCGGCCACGCAGAAGCTGACCGTGAACACCGCGTCGTAGCCGTCCACGGCCTGACGGAGGATCAGGAAGGCGACGAGCGGGCCGATCAGGGCGCCCGCGGTGTCCATCGCCCGGTGCACCCCGAAGGCCCGGCCGCGCGACTCCTCCGGCGAGGCGAGCGAGATCAGCGCGTCGCGCGGCGCGGTCCGCAGGCCCTTGCCGGTGCGGTCGGCGGCCAGCACCGCGCCGATCAGCGGCAGCGAACCCGCCACCAGGAGAAGGGGCTTGCACAGCGCGGAGAGGCCGTAGCCGAGGGCCGCCACGGTCTTGTGCCGGCCGCCGCGGTCGGCCAGGTGCCCGCCGACGAGCCGGACGAGCGCGCTGAATCCGTTGTAGACGCCGTCGAGCAGGCCGAAGCCGAGCGGCGAGAGGCCGAGCCCGGCGACCAGGTAGAGCGGCAGCACGGCCGTGACCATCTCCGAGGACACGTCCGTGACGAGGCTGACCGTGCCGAGCGCGAGCACGGTGGGCGCGACGGCGGCGCGCCGCCCGGGGCCGAGGCCCCGGGCGGCGGCCGTCGCGGCCGTCGCGGGAGTGGTGCTGCGACTGTCCGCTACGTACACGTCAGACGGTCCAGATGCCCGTGATCGGGGTCGCGTTGGCGGCCTGCCCGGCGTGCGTGGTGCCGTACATGTCTTCGATCGTGCGCAGCAGGTTGTAGTGGTTGTACGTGGTCGAGGACGTGGAGCCCGGGACCACCTGCTGGCCGTAGAAGACGGTCGCGATCTTGTTGCCGGCGAGCCTGTTGTCCTCGTCGAAGGTGACGACGAGGAGGCTGTTGTGGGTCTTCGCCCAGGTCGCGTAGGCGCCCAGGTTGTTCTTCAGCCAGGTGTCACCGGTGCTGACGGAACAGTCGTGCATGTCGCTGCACAGGTTCGGGACGACGAACGACACCTGCGGCAGCGTGGTGTAGTCGGTCGGGAACTGCGCCATCGTGTACGCCGACGAGGTCGGGACGTTCGAGAAGCCGAACCACGGGTTGTGCTTGCGGGCGTAGTTGCCGCTGCTGCACGTGGTCGAACCCTGGCTGGGCAGCGTCTCGTTGTAGCTCTTCCAGGTCTTGCCCGCGGCGATCAGCTCGGAGGCCAGGTTCGGCGCGGAGGAGAAGCCCGGCGTGTAGCAGCTGTCGTCCGTGATGCCCTGGGTGGAACCCGAGAACATCGCGAAGTAGTTGGGCTGGCTGGGGTGGGTCTCGGCGTACGACTGGGTGAGGTTGGCGCCGCCGGCCTTGAGCGAGTTGATGTACGGGGCGCTGGAGCTGCCGATGACCTGGCTGTAGGCGTGGTTCTCGAAGACCACGACGATCACGTGGTCGGGGGTGGGTACGGTCGCCGCCGCCTGGGCCTGCGACGTGCCGCCGAAGCCGGCCCACAGGCCGATCGAGGCGGCCGCGAGACCGAGGGCGGACAGAAGGGCGGTGCGGCGTTTCGTGGGCGCGCCGGACACGGCTACCTCCGGTTGAGGGTGGGGAGTACGGGGCGGTGCAACCGGCACAGTAGGAGTGAGCATGTCAACCTGGAAGGTGTTCCGCGTGAAGACCCGGGAAACGTCTCGTGCCACCACGCGAACACACTTCCTCACCTGCCCAGCTTCCCTCCGATCCGGCTCAGCCGCAGAGTGCCCGCCTCAGCCGCAGAGCGCCCGCTGATACAGGACCTTGATCGCGCCGTCGATGGGGTGCGGCTGCGGCTGCCCCGAGGCGTCCGGCTTGCTCCAGCGCATCAGATTGATCGCGGCGGACATCCGGCGCCCGCCGTCCTCCCGGGTGAACGACATGGTCCCCGCGCCCCAGACCGTGCCCCGGTTCCCCCAGAAGGTGCCGCACCCGGGGATCGTCAGCTTCTCCAGGCCCAGGCCGTACTCGATCGTCGACCCGTCGAGGGCGACGACCGGGACCGTCCGCCGCATCTCGGCCAGCGCCGCCGCGCCGACGACCTCGCCGGCGAGCAGCTTCCCGAAGAAACGGTTCAGGTCCGCCACGGTCGACACCAGCCCGGCCCCCGCCATGTCCCACGACATGTCGTACACGCTGTAGTCGCGGGGCGGTTCGAGCGTGCCCCACAGCCCCTCGTACATCCGCGCGTGCGGACCCTCCACGTGCGGCCCGGTCGGGAACGCGGTGTGGCGGAGCCCGGCCGGCGCGACGACGTGTTCCGCGACGTACTCCTCCGCGGGCGCGCCGGTCACCTTCTCCAACAGGCGGCCCAGAAGCAGGTAGTTGGTGTTCGAGTACACGCCCGGGGTGCCGCCCGGCTCGGCCGGGGACGGGGCCGCGAGGCCCAGCGCGATCAGCTCGGCCGGGTCGCACGCGCGGAACCGGTAGTCGTCCAGGCTCTGCGCCGACACGTCCCAGGGCGCGCCCTGGATGGACGGGAAGGCGTAAGGGATGTACTCGGCGAAACCGCTGGTGTGGTTCAGCAGCATCCGCACCGTGACCCGCCGGCCGCGCTCGCCCGGCACCAGGTCCGGCAGCTGCTCCCCGATCGGCGCGTCGAGGCCGATCCGGCCCTGCTCGACCTGCTGGAGCACCGCGGCGGCGACGAACGTCTTGGTGATGCTGCCGACGCGGTGCCGCATGTCGGGCGTCACGGGACGCCCGGTCTCCGTGTCGGCGACGCCGGAGGCACCCTGCCACACGTCGCCGCCGACGCCCACCTCCGCGAACACGCCGGGCATACCGGCGTCGTGGAGGCCGTCGAGGGCCGCCTGGAGCGCGGCGGGGTCGAGGCGCGAAGGTGCGGGAGTCTCATGGTCCATGGTGCTGTCCGTCCTTTTCTCGTACTGGTTGCTTCCGTGACCGGGCCGGGCCGGCTGGTGCGGGCCGGGTGCCGGGCCGGGGCGGAGCCGGTCTGGGGCGATGACGATCGGGAGTGATGTCGGGCCGGGCCGGCCGGCCTGGGCGGCCCTGGTCGGGGGCCGGCCCGGCCGGGCCGGCAGAGCCGAAGTCAGTCCGGGGTGATGCCGGTCCGGGCCGATGCCGGTCCGGGCCGACGGCATCGGCGGGGCGGCTCACCCGCGCGGTCACCCCTCCAGGGCGCGGCGCAGCACCGCACCCAGCTCGGCGTTCTGCCGCTGCGAGACCTCGGCGGAGAGGATCGCCTGCGAGCCGTGGAACGTCCCCGGCCACTGGTGCAGCTCGACCGACACCCCCGCCCGCAGCAGCCGCAGCGCGTAGTCGATGTCCTCGTCGCGGTTCGGGCAGAGCTCCGCGGTGGCGATGTACGCGGGCGGCAGCCCGGCGAGGTCGGTCGCCCGGCCCGGAGCGGCGTACTGCGTGGCCGGCCGCCCGCCGAGGTACTGCCGCCACGACGCCGCGGCCTTGTCGCGGTCGATCCACGGGGTGTCGGTGAAGTTCCGCTGCGACCAGGTCTCCTGGCGGTCGTCGAGCTGCGGCTGGTTGAGCAGCTGGAACCGGATCGCCGGACCCCGCTCGTCCCGTGCCCGCAGCGCCACCGCCGCCGCGAGCCCGCCGCCCGCACTGTGCCCGCCGACCGCGAGCCGCGCCGGATCGACGCCCAGCTCCGCCGCGTGCCCGGCCGCCCAGCACAGCACGGCGTACGCGTCGTCCAGCGCGGCCGGGTACGGATGCTCGGGCGCCCTCCGGTACCCCACCGAGATCACCACGACCCCGGAGTTCGCCGCGATCCGTGCCGCCCACGGGTGCTCCGTGTCCAGGTCGCCCATGACGTATCCGCCGCCGCGCAGCCACACGACCGCGCCGCCGCCGCGCGCCCCGTGCGGCCGGTAGACGCGCACCGGCACCTCGGGATCGGCCGGCACCGTCATGTCCGTGATCTCCATGCCGGACGTGTCCGGCGCCGGCACGCCGGCCGCCAGCGCGGCGAGCCCCGCGCGGGCGGCGAGCGGGTCGGCCATGTCGGCCTGCGGGAACAGGGGGATGAATGCTTCGAGTTCGGGATCCATGACGCCCATCCTGGCGGCCACGACCGGGCGGATCATCCGCCGTCCGTCGCGCGTCCGCCCTGGATCCCGCGCCGTCCGTCGCGGGCCGCGCGGGCGGGCGGCCCGCCTATGCTGCTCGCATGGAGGCACTGGCCGTTCGGCTCTCGGGACTCGATCCGTACGTCGACGGCGCGATCCGCATCGTCGCGTTCTACGACACCCTGATGCGCCGCCGCGTCGACCTCCCGGCCCTCGCCCGCGCCTCGGCGGGCCTGGCCGAGTGCGTGGCCGGCATCCGGCTGCACGGCACCGGCCGCGTGATCCGCATGTCGCCGGACGGGACGGAGGCAAAGGAACCGGCGGGGACGATGACGGTGTCGGCGCCGGTCACGCTGGACGACGAGGAGATCGGCAGGGTGTGGCTGGAGCGGGTGGGCGGGCCGCGGGGCGTGCCCCGTGCGGCGGGCGCGCCTGAGGCACCCGGGCCGAGCGGACGGGCCGGGCCGACCGGCCCGCGCAGGCCGGAGCCTTCCGGCAGCTCGCGCACGGCCCAAGTCCTCGCCGCGCCGGCGGCACCTGCCCCGTCCGGCCCTGCAGCTGGCGGGTCGGAGACTTCCGGCTGGTCCGGTACGGCCCGCGTTCTCGCCGCGCCGGCGGCACCTGCCCCGCCCGGCTTGTCCGGAGGGTCCCCTGCGGCCGGCCGGTCGGAGACTTCCGCCGGGTCCCGTACGGCCCAAGTCCTCGCCGCGCCGGAGGCACCCGCCCCGTCCGGCTCACCCGAACCGTGCCCCACCTCGCCCAATCCCCTCGACGACGTTCTCCTCGACCGGCTCGCCATCGCAGTCGCCGCCGTCGTCGAGCGGTACGGGCCGGCCCGGACCACCATGGCCGACCCCGCGCTCGTCGAGCTCGCCGTGAGCGCCGACTGCGAAGAGGCGGCGAGAGCACGGGCGTTGCGGCTGCTCGGCTTTCCTCCGGGGCTTCCCGTTCGCGTGCTCGCCGTGCGGTCGCGCCTCCCGCTCGACGACATCGGCGCCCGGGTGTGTCCCGACGGGCACGTCAAGGCGGCGCCGCTCGCGGACGTCGGGGTGCTGCTGGCGACCGCCGTGGACCCGGCCCGCGTGCCGGCGGGCGTGCGGGCCGGCATCGGGGACCCGGACAGCCCGGAGCGGTCGTGGCGGCAGGCCCGTACCGCCCTGCGCTTCACCACCGCGCGCGAACCGGTCGTCCACCACGCCGACCTGGGCGCGCTCGCGCTGCTCGCCGAGATTCCGGCGGCTGCCGTGCGCGAGAACCCGGACGTCGTGGCGGTCGCCCGGATCGCCGCCGCCGACCCCGACGACCTGGACACCCTCGACGCGTACTGCCACACCGGATCCCTGCGCCGGGCCGCCGAACTGCTCCACCGCCACCACAGCAGCGTCGCCCGCCGCGTCGAGCAGCTCGCCAGGGCGATGGGCTTCGACGTGACGGATCCCGCGGGACTCGGCCGGGCCCGACTCGCCCTCACGGCCTGGCGGTTGCTGGACGACCGCTGAGTCAGGGCGTGCACGTGGTGCCGGGGCGGACCTTCGTGAGGTCGGTCAGATACGCCTCGACCTTCCTGTCCACGCAGGCGTTGCGGCCGTAGCCCGTGTGGCCCGGCGCGTCGAAGGACAGCAGCATGCCGCCGGGGAACTGCCGTGCCAGGCTGACCGCTTCGGCGTACGGGGTCGCCGGGTCGCCCTCCGTACCCACGACGAGGACCGGCGGAACGCCCTCGGCGTGCACCCGGTGCGGCTGCTCGGGGCCGGCCGGCCAGTCCTTGCAGACCAGTTCGCTCGCCACGGCCGACGTGCCGTACACGCCTGCCGCCTTGTCGGCGGCGGGCAGCGCGTCCCAGTAGGCCCGCTCGTCGCGCGGGTGGGGGACGTCGAGGCAGTTGATCGCGGTCAGGGCAGCTTCGCTGTTGTCCTCGGGCACGGCGGACGACCCCGGCGCGTCGGAGCCGTCGGAGGTCCCGGAGTCGTCGGCGTCGTCGGACTCGTCGGAGGTCTCGTCGTCCGTGCCCGGCGGCTCCTCGTCCGTCGCCAGGGCCGCCAGCTTCGTACCGTCTCCCGCGTCCGCCGCCCGCAGCGCCTCGGACAGGTCCTGCCACTGCGCCTCCGGCGTGTACATGGACAGGCTGAGCGCGGAGACGAACGCCTCCGCGTCGAGCCCGCCGGCGGAGCCCTCGACCGGCAGCGGTTCGCGCTGCGTCCGCCGCAGGAGCCGGTCGATCAGCGCGCGTATCTCCTCGGGCGTGGCCCCGGGGCAGGCGTCGCCGACCTGGTCCGCGCAGCTCCGCGCGTACTCCTCGACCGCGTCCCGGAAGCCCCTGGACTGGCCGATCATGCGCTGTCGCCAGTCCAGGGACGGGTCGACCGCCCCGTCCAGGACCATCGCCCGTACCCGGCGCGGGAACTGCTCCGCGTACGAGGTGCCCAGGCTCGTGCCGTAGGACCAGCCGACGTACGTGAGCTTCCGCTCGCCGAGCGCCGCCCGCAGCACGTCGAGGTCCCGGGCCGCGTCGCGCGTGCCGACGTGCCGGAGCAGCGGACCGCTCGCCTTGGCGCACGACTCGGCGGTCTCCCGCGCGCCCGCGAGGACGTCGGCGCGCTCGGCGTCGGTGCGGGGGTAGAGCGGCGCGGGGGCCGCGTCGGTCTCCGGCTCCGGAGACTTCGCGTCCGTCTGCTGCGCGGTGCGGCAGGTCAGGGCCGGCTTGCTCTCCCCGACGCCGCGCGGGTCGAAGGACACGATGTCGAAGCGCTCGCGCACGCCCTTGCCGAGCTCGTCGGCGAGGCCGTCCTTGAGGGCCTGGACACCGCGTTCGCCCGGGCCCCCGGGGTTGTAGACGAGGGAGCCGATCCGCTTGCCCGCCGTGGCGGTGGCGGCCTTCGCCACCGGAAGGACGAAGGTCCGGCCGTCGCCGGGACGGGCGTAGTCCATCGGCACGGTGAGCGCGGCGCAGCGGAAGTGGCCGCAGGACCGCCACGCGAGCCGCTGCTCGTAGAAGCGCCGCAGCTCGGGGCGGGTGGACGGGTCCGCGGGGGCGGCCGAGGTACGCGGCCGGCTCCCGTCCGCGCCGGGTCCGGCCGCGGTGCAGGCGGCCAGGGAGGTGGTGCCGAGGGCGGCGAGGGCGATGACGAGGGTCCGACGGCGGACGAGGGCGCGGATCACGAGGAACTCCCATGGGTGAACGGTCCCCGGCATGATCACGCGCCGATGCTGAGGTTTTCCTGAGGACCGGAGCGGGGGGAGCGGGTCCGAGGTGTCAGTCCGGCGTGGGCAGCCGCAGGACGAAGCGTGCCCCGCCGCGCTCGCCGCGGTCCGCCGTGAGGGTGCCGCCGTGCGCGTGGGCGACCCACGAGGCGATGGAGAGGCCGAGGCCGGTGGACCCCGATCCGCTGCGGAACCGCTCGAAGAGGGCGCCCGCGACCTCCGGCGGAAGACCGGGACCGGCGTCTTCGACGGTCAGCGTGCCGTCGCCGGCCACCGTGATCAGCACGTCCGCCGGGACGCCCGGCGCGTGCCCGTGCGTGAGCGCGTTCCCCAGCAGGTTGCCGACAGCCCGCCGCACCAGGTCGGGATCGGCGAGCACGACCGTGTCCGCCGCCTCGACCCGCACGCGGTGGCCCGCCGTGGGACCCTTCCCTGCGACCCCCTCGGCGACCTCTTCGGTCGCGCCCTCGACGACCTCCTCGACGACCGCCTCCACCAGCTGGTCGAGCCGCAGCAGCTGGCGTGCCGGCGTCGCCGTGCCGGACATGAGCCGGGCCCGGGTGAGCAGCCCGTCGACGAGGCCGCCCATGCCCTCGGCGAGGCGCAGGGTGCGCCGGTGCACCTCCGCGCTGTCCGTCTCGCCGCGCAGCGCCGTCTCGGCGAGCGTACGGAGCGAGGCCGCCGGTGTCCGCAGGTCGTGCGCGGCGTCCGCGAGGAACGCCTCCTGCTGGGCGAGCGCGGTGAGCGCGGGCCGCACCGCGCGCCCGGACAGCAGGTGTCCGACGGCCGCGGAGAGCAGGACGAGCACCGCGCAGCCGCCCGACACCAGCCACACGAGCCGCTGGTGCCGGGCCTGTTCGGCGGTCGCGTCGGCCACCGTGACGAGGACACCCTGCGGCGGCTCGTCCCCGGCCGCGTCCGGCGCGTAGAAGGGCTGCGCGAACACCCGTACCGGCGCGCCGCTCGCCGTACGCCGGTCGAAGGCGCGCACCTCGTCGGCCCGCACCGCCGCCCGGCCGGCCGCCAGGACGGTGCCCCGGCTCACGGTCAGGCACGGCTTGGCCGGCGCGTGCTGGACGGTCAGCCGGTCCGGGTCGGCGTCCGACACGAGGAGCACCGTCAGCGGCGGGCAGGCGGTGTTCACGTTGTCGGCGAGGACGCCGGTGTCCAGGCGGCCCTCCTCGTCGGTCTCCAGGAGGCCCAGGGCCCAGCTGGTGTCGGCGTCCATCGAGTGGTCGAGCTGCTCGCGCCAGCGGCCGCTGTCACTGCGCACGGCGAACACGGCCATCGCGACCAGCCCCACGGCGCTGGTCAGCGCGAACAGCAGGCTGATCCGCCGGCGCAGCCGCAGTACGCGCTCCGTCGGGGTGAGCGGGCGCGTGCGGCGGAGGCGGAAGGGGTTCATCGGGCAGGGTCCGTCGAGAGGTCCGTCGAGTGGTTCTTCGAGAGGTTCACCGGGCGGGCCTCACGGGGTAGCCGCGCCGGGGGCGCCGGGCGGTGCGAGCCGGTAGCCGACCCCGCGCACGGTGTGGATCAGCGGCGGGTCGCCGAGCTTGCGGCGGAGCTGGGAGACGAGCACCTCGAGCACGTTGGACTGCGGCTCGGCCATCTCGTCCCAGCAGCTCTCGATCAGCTCGGCCCGGGAGACCGCCTGGTCGGCGCGGGTCGCGAGGACCTCGAGGACCGCGAACTCGCGGCCGGTCAGCGTGAGCAGCACGCCGCCGCGGCGCACCTGCCGGCGGGCCGTGTCGATCTCCAGGTCGCCGACCCGGTGCACCGGAGGGCGCACGACGGCGGCGCGGCGGCACAGGCTGCGCACCCGCGCGACCAGCTCGGGCACGGCGAACGGCTTGACGAGGTAGTCGTCGCCGCCGCTCGCGAAGCCCTCCACCCGGTCCGCCACCGTGTCCCGCGCGGTCAGGAACAGCACCGGCACCCCGCGACCGGCGCGCCGCAGCCCGTCGACGTAGCCGGCCGCGTCCCCGGACGGCAGCATCCGGTCGAGGACCGCGCAGTCGTACGCGGTGACGAACAGCGCCTCGTCCGCCTGCGGCAGATCGGCCGCCTCGTCGACGGCGAACCCGGCGGCCCGCAGGGCGGCGGCCACACCGAACCGGAGGTTTTCGTCGTCCTCGACGAGCAGTACGCGCACCCCGCACAGCCTAGGCGGTGCCCTCTGCGCCCAGCCCCGGCGGCCCCGGACCTGTTACGCCCGGCCCGCGCCGTGCTCCGCGCAGAAGCGCGTCACCAGCTCGACGTACTCCTCCGGGTGCGTGACGTGCGGGATGTGCCCGGCGCCCTCGAAGACATGAGTACGCACCCCGGACAGCGCCCCGGCCACCCGGTCCACCACCACGCCGAACCACGCCGGGCTTTCCGTGCCCCGGGTCACAAGGGCCGGTACGTCGCCGGCGCTGAGCGCGGCCAGGTCCAGGCCGGCCCAGTCGGGGTCGCCCTGTTCGTCGAGGAAGGTGGGCGCGTTGGTGACGTAGGTGTCCCGCAGCCGCTGCGGCATCTGCTCCCAGGCGCCCGGACCGAAGGCCACCTCCTCCACGAAGGTCCGCGCCCCGGCCAGCGCGTCGCCCTCCCGCAGCAGCTCCACCACGCGGCCCAACCGCCGGCGGGCCTGCGCCATCTGCTCCTCGTACGCGGGCATGCCGGCCACCAGGTCCATCAGGGTCGGCTCGTGCACCACGATCCCCCGGAACAGCTCCGGGCGCCGGGACGCGAGGCCCAGCGTGACCGACGCGCCGAAGGAGTTGCCCGCCACGAAGGCGGGCGCGAAGCCCAGGGTCTTCAGGAGCCCGGCCAGGTCGTCCTCGTCCTCGCGCCGCGTCCCCTGGCCCTCCGGCCGGTCGCTTTCGCTGTGCCCCCGGCGGTCGTACACGAGCACCCGGTGGCGCAGCGCGAGACCGTGCACGACCGCGTCCCAGTTGTGGTGGTCGCCCCAGGAACCGTGCACCAGGACCAGCGGGTCGCCGTCACCGCCGGCCTCGTAGAACAGCCCGACTCCGTCGACCTCGACCCTTGCCATGTGCGCTCCCTGCGGCGACCAGCGGACGAACAACCGGAACCCCGACCATTGTCCGGACCCGTTTCCTCAGCGGTGGGAGAACACGCAGGCCATGCGGGTGTCCGGGTTGCTGCTCAGCCCGACGACCGCCCCGCCGTGCGCCGGGTTCGCGCGGGCGTGCGCGCCCGCGTATCCCTGGGAGGTGAGGAAGACGCCGACGGCCGCGATCCAGTCGGCGGCCGCCCCGGTCGCCGGATCGAGCACCGGCTCCGGCCGCGGCACCACCCGCTCCTGCACCAGATAGCCGCGCTCGGCGGCGACCGCGAGCGCCTCGCGCCACTCGGCGTCGGTGCACTCCCAGCCGACGAAGGTGTCGATGCCGCCGTGCCCCGCGCCGGGCTTGAGGATCAGCCGCTCCCGGCGCTCCCGGCACTCGTCGAGCAGCGCGGCCGGCGCCCCCGCCCGCAGCGTCCGGGACCACGGCAGCACCCGGTCCACCAGGGCCCGTTCCTTGTCGTCGAAGGCGCCGGTCCAGCGCGGGTCGGAGAGCATGGCCAGCGCGCTCTTGTGCGCGAAGAGACCCGACTCCAGGGAGGCGAAGAGCACCGTGCGGCCCGCCTCGTGGGCGCGGAACAGCCGCTCCGCCACCTCGGGCCCCGCCGGGTCGTCGAGCAGCTGGCTCGCCCCGAAGTTGCGCAGCACCAGATCCAGCGGCTCGCCGTTCAGGGCCAGTTTGCCGTCGGGCCGGGTGCGCAGCTCCCCGACCTCGCCGATCACCAGCCGGAGGCCCTGGGCGGCCATCGCCTCCTGGACGGCGCGCATCAGCGGCCCGAAGGCGGCCACCCCGCCGTGGCCCTCGACGAGCCCGATCACCGGCTCGGCTCCGCCGCCCGCGAGCGCCGGCCGGGCCCGCTCGCGCAGGTCCGCCGCGAGCCGCGCCGCCGTGTCGACGTGTCCGAGCCCGTGCGCGGCGGCGAACGCGCCGAACTCCGCGACCTCCAGCAGTCCCCGGTTGCACACGGCCATCTCCAGGCCGCCGACCTCGCTGCCCAGGTTGAACTCCAGGAGCCGGTAGCCCCGGCCGTCGTGGTACGCGTCGGCGCGCCCCAGCTTCGCCGGGCGCCCGTCGCCGGACCGCCGCAGCAGGGCCGCGTGGCGCGGCGCGAGCCCGAGCTCCGCCGCGTACGCCGCCCGGTCGCCGTCGAAGAGCCGGTCCGGCAGCGAGACGAGCAGCTCGAACAGGTCCTCCAGGTCCCGTGCGAACTCCCGTATCTCTTCCTCCTGTACGAACCAGGGGCGCGACAGCAGATGGGGCCGCCAGGCCCCGTCGAAGACGGGCGGCAGCCCGGCGCGGGTCAGGGCGTCCCGCAGCCCGTCGTTCCCGCCCAGACACTCGTCCACGTAGGTGCGGCTCAGCAGAGTCATGGGCCCCAGCAGATCACGGCGGGCGGCTCGCGCGACAGGCCCGTGCAGCGGGCTCCGCGGACCGGCGCCGGGACTGTCAGTGGTGGGTGTCAGACTCTGCTCATGGTGTACGAACTCCTCGCAGCGGCGGGCGTGCTCGCCCTGCTCACGATGGCGCCCGGCCCCGACATGGCGGTCGTGACGCGGCGGGCCGTCGCGGCGGGCCCCGGCGACGCGGTGCGGACGGTCGCCGGGATCACGACCGGGCTGCTCGTCTGGGGCGTGCTGTCCGTGGCGGGGCTCGCCGCCGTCCTGGCCGCGTCCGCCACCGCCTACACCGTCGTCAGGCTGGCCGGCGCCGCCTATCTCGTCCTCCTCGGCGCGCAGGCGCTGCTCGCCGCCCGCCGGAAGCGGCATGGCGACGGAGACGCCGGGACGGCGGCGGAGTCCATACCGACCCCGCCGCCGTCCGGCAGCCCGTGGCGCACCGGCCTGGTGAACAACGTGCTCAACCCGAAGATCGCCGTCTCCTACACCGGCCTGCTGCCGACGCTGGCGCCGCACGACCTCTCCCCGCACCTGGGCATGGCGCTCCTCGTGCTGATCCACGCGGCGCTCACGGTCGTCTGGCTCGGCGGCTATGTGCTGCTGCTCACCCGGGCCCAGGCGTTCTTCTCCCGTGCGGCCGTGCGCCGCAGCATGGAGCGGATCACCGGTGCCGTGCTGATCGGCTTCGGGCTGAAGGTCGCCACCGCGCAGAGCTGAGGACGCCCGGGCCCGGGGGTCTCAGGACCCCCACGCCTCGAACTCGTAGATCCGGGCCGCGGGATCCGTCGTCTGCGTCGGCTTGGTGATCACCAGGCGGACGTAGCGGGCGGTGAGGGAGACCGGGTGGGTGGTGGTCGCCGCCGTGTTGCCGGTGACGGTCACCGCCGTGGTCCACGGGGCGGTCGCGCTGTCGCGGACCTGGACGGTGAAGTCCCGGGTGTTCCAGGTCGCGCTCTCGCCGCCCGCCGCCGCGTGCTTCACGACGAAGCGGTTCAGCGTCCGGGAGGCGCCGAGGTCCACCTCGAGCCACTTCGACGTCGTCAGCGTGCACCACTTGTCGGTGGTGCCGCCCGAGACGCTGCCGTTGACGGCTTTCGGCGCCGACTCGTCGGCGTTGCACTGCCCGGAGGCCGTCGCGGGCCGGTTCAGCGCCAGGTTCGTGTCGGTCGTGGCGGACCAGGCGACCGTGGTGCTCGCGGCGGGGGAGCGGCCGAACTCGGTGGAGACCGCCTCCACGTCCAGCGTGGTGGTCGTCTCGGCGCCGACGCGGTCGAGCCGCGGCACGAAGTTGCTGTCGTTGGGGGTGGCGCCGAGGAAGGTGCGGCTGCCGTCCGGGTTGCGGCGGTACACCTCGTAGTGGTGCACGGCTCCGGTGGCCGACGCGGTCCAGGCGAGCCGCAGCGACTTGCTCGTGGCGCCGGAGTCGGTCGTGCCGAGCACCGTCGGCGCGGCGGGGGCCGCGGGGGCGTCCACGACACCGTCGTACAGGGCGAGTTGGCCGACCTTGATGTCGTACGAGGCGGCCGTGCCGGTCGTCTGGAGGCCCAGCTGGGCGACGGTGCGGCCGGCGTACGCGGAGAGGTCGAGGGTCCTGCGCTCCCAGCCGGCCGTCGTGGTGGAGCCCAGGTCGAGGGTGGTGAAGGTGGTGGGGGAGTCGGTGAAGGAGACGGCGGCCTTCAGGTGGGTCGGCCCGGCGGACGGGGTCTTCAGCACCACCGACAGCTTGGTGTCGGCCGCGACCGGCAGCCGCGTCTGGTACAGCCGTACGGTGTTCACGGCGTCGAGAGGCCCGGTGAGGCGCAGCGCGGAGCCCCCCTCGTAGGCGTCGGTGAAGTCGTACGACGGCTTCAGCTTCGTGCCGGTCGACTGCACCAGCCAGCGGTAGGTCGGCGGCACGTCCTGGAGAGAGAGGTTGTTCCAGCCCGACGACGACACCCGGACGCCGCCGGAGTGGTAGAAGTCGCCCTGCCCGGCGTCGAAGGAGGTGACGAACGGCTTGGCGGTGACCGGGGAGGACTCGGCGACGTAGGTCGCGATGCCCTTCCAGGAGGAGGTGGTCGTGGTGTCGGACGGGTCGCCGTTGGCACCGTCCCAGTAGCGGGCCTCGCGGGCGTAGGAGTCGGCCCGGTCGGTGGACGAGTTGTGGGTCCACTCGGGGCGGTAGAGGCCGAGCGAGGCGGTGTGCGGGCGGCCCGGCGGGAAGAGAGCGTCCCAGGACACGCTCGTGTCGTAGCCGTCGGCCTCGGTGTCCACGCCGGCGAACAGCTCGTACTCGCCGCGGCCGAGGCTGCGGGCCAGCGTGCGGGAGGAGTCGAGTCCGGAGGTGCTCCAGTTGAAGTTGAGGAACATCGAGTCGCTGGTCCGCAGCGAACCCTCCTGCAGGAAGGAGTCGTTGGCGGAGGTGAGGGCGTTCTGCCAGTTCACCGAGCCGGACTCGGTCATCGCGTCGTACCACATGAAGTCGACCGGGCCGAGCGAGCGTGCGTACCGGAGCGCGTTGCGCATCTCGGTGGCGAGCGTGCTGTCGCCGCCGCCCGTCTCCTGGTTGATGAACCAGCCGTCGAAGCCGTAGTACCGGGCGACCTGGGCCAGCTTGTCGGCGACCGGATAGCGGGTGCCGGACTTCTGCACGAAGTCGCGCACCCACTGGAGTTGGCCGCCGTACGCGGTGGGCGGGAAGAACACCGTGCCGTAGACCTTCACGCCGTTGCGGTGGGCGGCGTCGATCACGGTGGGGTTCGGCGCCAGGATCAGCCCCTCGCCGGCCGAACCGCCCCAGAAGACCAGGGTGTCGACGTACTGCCAGTGCCCGAAGGCGTAGTAGCGCGGATCGGGCGAACCCTGTGAGGGGTTGTTGGAGGTCGGCGCGAACGACACCAGGGACACCACCTTGCCCTCACCGGCCCGGGCGCCGGCGTTGGCCTTCAACGCCGGGTCGGCGACCCGGGGTTGCAGCGGGACCCGGGAGCGGTTGAAGCGGGCGTCGGGATCGGTGGCCGGATCCCAGTTCAGAAGGGTGTTCGGGTACCAGTACGAGGCGTAGGGCTGGTCGCCGGTCGCGGCGACAACGTTGTCGGGCGGTGCTGACGCCGACGCGTTCGGCGGGCCGGCGAGGCCGAGCACGGCCGCGGTCAGCGCGGCGGCCAGCAGAAGGGGCAGTCGTCTCATCGGAGCTCCGGTCCAGCAGAAGGGGGGAATGGGCTGGTGGTGCCGGTGGCGCGACGGTGCGGTGACGGACCGGGCGGCACTCCGCCGCCCGGTCCCGGAGGCTAAAGGGCTTTAGCGGAAGGGTCAAGAGGTGCGGCCGCCGGTGCCGCCGTGCTCTCGCGGACCGTCAGACGCGGGGTCGGGTTCCGCACGTCCCGCGCCGAGGACGGGTCGTCGAGCAGTGCCAGGAGCGCGCCGGCGACCTGCTCGCCGAGGGCGAAGGTGTCCCGGGAGAGCGCGGTCAGCGAGGGGTGGACGATCCGGGCCAGCGCGGAGTCGTCGAAGGACACGACCGACAGCTCGCCCGGCACCGGCACGCCCATCTCCGCCGCCACGCCGAGCCCCGCCACCGCCATCACGTCGCTGTCGCAGACGATCGCCGTCGGCCGCCGCGCCCGCGGCCGGGCGAGCAGGGTGCGGGTGGCGGCCGCGCCCTCCGCGTCGCTGAAGTCGGTCGGTACGGAGACGGCCTCGGCGAGGCCGAGCCGGCGCGCCGCGTCCCGTACCGCCCGGATCCGGCGCCGGGTGTGCTGGAAGGCGGGCAGCCCGGCGAGATGGGCGATCCGGCGGTGGCCGAGGGCGGCCAGGTACTCGACGATCGAGGTCATCGCCTCGCGGTCGTCGGCCCAGACGGCGGGCAGCCCGCCGTGCGGCCCCGGGCCGCCGAGCACGACCGTCGGCACGCCGAGCTCCTCCAGGACGGGCACCCGCGGATCGCGCACCTGGAGGTCGACCAGGACGAAGCCGTCCACCCGGTGCTCGGAGGTCCAGCGCCGGTAGACGTCGATTTCGGCCGCGGTGTCCTCGACGACGAGGAGCTGGAGCGCGGTGGAGCGGGCCGAGAGCCCGGCCTGCAGCCCGGAGAGCAGCTGGCCGAAGAAGGGTTCCAGGCCGATGGTGCGCGCGGGCCGGGCGAGCACCAGGCCGACCGCGCCGGCGCGGGCCCCGCCGAGGGCGCGGGCGGCGCTGTGCGGGCGCCAGTTCATGCGCTCCGCGATCCGCAGGATCCGGTCCCGGGTCGCCTCGCTCACGCCCGGGCGCCCGTTGAGCGCGAAGGAGACGGCGCCCTTGGAGACGCCCGCCTCCCTGGCGATGTCGGCGATGGTCGGTCTGGCCAACGGACGCCCCCTCATCCCGCGTGTCCGCGCACGCGCTCTTGACACCGGAGTCTAGTCGCGAGCATAGTCCCGCATCGCTAGAGCGGTTTAGTCAAGCACGTCGAGCGACAAGCAAGCCGAGCAAGGTCAGCGCACCCCCCGCGACGTCCGAGCAAGGAGACACCCTCGTGCGACACATACGACCCCTGCGCAGAAGCCCGCTGGCCCGGTGGACCGCCGTGGCGGTGGCGGCCGTGACCCTCGCCGGCTGCGGCCTCGGCGGCGCCGAGGACTCCGGTGCGCCCGGCCCGGCCGCCGCCCACGGCGAGGTCAAGGGCAAGGTCTCCCTCCAGACCTGGGCCCTCAAGCCCAAGTTCACCGCCTACATGGAGAAGGTGATCTCCGGCTTCGAGAAGAAGTACCCGGGCGTCGAGGTCGAATGGCTCGACCAGCCCGGCGAGGGCTACTCCGAGAAGGTCCTCAGCCAGTCCGCCGGCGGCACCCTGCCCGACGTCGTCAACCTGCCCCCGGACTTCGCGCTGCCGCTGGTCAGGCAGAACCTGCTGCTCGACATCGCCGCGTCCGACCCCGCCGCCGCCACCGACTACGTCAAGGGCGGCCTGGACGCCTACCGCTTCCCGGGCCACGACGGCACGTACGGCTACCCCTGGTACCTCAACACGGACGTCAACTACTGGAACAGCGAGCTGTTCACCACGTACGGACTCGACCCGAAGAAGCCGCCGGCCTCCCTCGACGAGCTCGTCAAGGCCGCCCGTACCGTCAAGGCGAAGTCCGGCGGCCGGACGTACCTGATGAGCCGCAAGCCCAACCTCATCGACCTCGCCAACGCGGGCGTACCGATCATGTCCGCCGACGGCAGGCACTTCACCTTCAACACCCCCGAGGCCGCCGCCGTCCTCGACACCTACCGCGCGGCCTTCAAGGAGGGCCTGCTGCCCAAGGACGTCCTCACCGAGACCTACGCGGGCAACACGAAGCTGTTCAGCTCCGGCACCGCCGCCTGGACCACCGCCGGCGCCAACTACATCACCAGCCTCGGCACCGACAACCCGAGCCTCGCGCCCAAGGTGGTCCCGTCCCCGGCCATCGGCACCCCGCCGCTGTACGTGCAGGGCCTGTCCATCCCGAAGAACACCAGGAACCCGGCCGCGGCCCTCGCCCTCGCCCGCTGGGTGACCAACGCCGAGAACCAGGCCGCCTTCGCCCACGAGACCAGCATCTTCCCCTCGACCACCGCCTCCGCCTCCGACCCGTTCTTCAGCAAGAGTGACGGCAGCAACGCCGGCGACGCCAAGGTGTTGGCCTTCCGCTCGCTCGCCTCGGCCCGGGTCCTCGAACCCGTCCAGGCCAACGACGCCGTCAAGACCCTCATCAACCAGCAGATCGCCCTCGCCATCAGCGGCCAGAGCGGCTCGAAGGAAGCCCTGGACACCGCCGTCGCCCGCGCCGACCAGCTGCTGAAGGACTGAAGCTCCGTGACCCACCGGCGCTGGTTCACGCCCTGGCTGCTCGCCGGTCCCGCCCTGGTCTGGCTCGCCGTCTTCAACGTCTTCCCCGCGGTCAACACGGTGATCCTGTCCTTCACCAACGCCAGACCGCTCGGCGGCGGGCACTTCACCGGCCTCGCCAACTACCGGCGGGCCCTGGACGACGAACAGCTGACCGACGCCCTCGTCAACAGCGTCCTCTATCTGCTCGTCTGCCTGCCGCTGCTCGTCGTCCTGCCGCTGCTGCTCGCGCTGCTCGTGGAGAAGAAGCTCCCCGGCATCACCTTCTTCCGCACCGCCTTCTACACCCCGGTCGTCGCCTCGGCCGTCGTCGTCGGTCTCATCTGGGGCTGGGTCCTCGACGAGCGCGGGCTGCTCAACGGCCTGCTGCACCAGCTCGGCCTCGCCGACCGGCCGGTCTCCTTCCTCACCGACCGCTGGCTGCTGCTCCTCAGCGCCATCGCCCTCACGGTGTGGAAGGGACTCGGCTACTACATGGTCATCTACCTGTCCGCGCTCGGGAACGTCGGCCGCGAGCTGTACGAGGCCGCCGCCGTCGACGGCGCCTCCGCGCCCCGCCGGTTCTGGCACGTCACCCTGCCCGGCGTCCGTCCCGCGACGCTGCTGATCTCCGTCCTCGTCACGGTCAACGCGCTGCGGGTCTTCTCCGAGCTGTACGTGCTGTCCAACGGCACCGGCGGACCCGGCGGGCGCGACATGTCGGTGGTCATGCTCATCCAGATGTACAGCCGCGGCTTCACCGGGCACATCGGCTACGCCTCCGCCCTCAGCGTGCTGCTCTTCGTCCTCACCGTCGGCCCGATGGTCCTGCTGGCCCGACTCAACGGGAAGGGGGCATGACGGCATGAGTTCACCGGGCCGCGCCCCGTCCGCCGCCGAGCGGACCGTCCGCTACCTCCTCCTCGTCCTGGTCCTGCTGCTCACCATCGGCCCGTTCCTGTGGCAGCTGTCCACCTCGCTCAAGGGACCGGGCGAGGACGTCTGGTCCCGCACCCCGGGCTTCCTGCCCGAGCACCCCACCCTCGCCAACTACGCCAAGGTCGCCGACACCGTCCCCGTGTGGACGTACGCCGCCAACTCAGCTGTCGTGGCCGGCATCTCCGTGCTCGGGAACGTGGTCGGCGCCACCCTCGCCGGCTTCGCCCTGGCCCGGCTGCGCTTCCGCGGCGCCCGCCTCGCGCTCGGGCTCTTCGTCGCCACCCTGGTGCTGCCGGGCGAGGTCACGATCGTCTCCCAGTACGTGACGGTCCGCAGCCTCGGCCTCACCGACACCCTCGTCGGCGTCGCCCTGCCCGGCGCCGTCGCCATGCTGAACGTGCTGCTCATGTACACCGCCTTCCGGTCCGTGCCGGCCGAACTCGACGCCGCCGCCCTGGTGGACGGCGCCAACGCCTGGCAGCGGCTCGTCCACATCGGCCTGCCCAACGTCAGGGGCATGCTCAGCGTGGTCGTGATCTTCACCTTCATCCAGGCATGGGACGACTTCCTGTGGCCGCTGATCGTGCTCAACGACCCCGGCCGCTACACGCTCACCGTGGGTCTGCAGTACCTCGACGGCACGTTCTCCGCCAACCCCCGGCAGATCGCCGCCGGCACGATGATCGCGTTCCTGCCGGTCGTCGCCGTGTTCGCGGTGCTCCAGCGCTTCTTCTTCAAGGGCGTCGAGGAGGGCGCGCTCAAGGGATGACCGTCGACACCGTTCGTTCGCCGTTCGCCGCCCGCCGTCTCACGGAGGAACCGCACCGCCCATGACGACCAGCCAGCACACCACCGGTCCGCGCTTCGGCGTCAACTACACGCCCAGCCAGGGCTGGTTCCACCACTGGCTCGACTTCGACCTCGACGCCGTCCGCGCCGACCTGGACTCCGTCGCCGCCCTCGGCCTCGACCACGTCCGGGTCTTCCCGCTCTGGCCGCTCTTCCAGCCCAACCGCACCCTCGTCCGGCCCCGCGCCGTCGAGCAGCTCGGCCGGCTCGTCGACGCGGCCGGCGAGCGCGGTCTCGACGTCGCGGTGGACGGACTCCAGGGCCACCTCTCCAGCTTCGACTTCCTGCCCGCCTGGACCCGCACCTGGCACCGGCGCAACCTCTTCACCGACCCCGAGGTCCAGGACGGCCAGGCCACCTATCTGCGCACCCTCGCCGCCGCCCTCGCGGACCGGCCGAACTTCCTCGGCATGACCCTCGGCAACGAGATCAACCAGTTCTCCGGCGACCCCCACCCCGACCCCGACCGCGCCACACCCGCGCAGGCCGCCGACTGGCTCGGCCGCATGCTCGCCGCCTGCGAGGAGGGCGCGCCCGGCCGGCTCCATCTGCACGCCGCCTACGACGCCGCCTGGTACCTGGACGACCACCCCTTCACCCCCGGCCACGCCGCCGGGATCGGCGCCGTCACCGCCGTCCACTCGTGGGTCTTCAACGGCACCGCCCAGCGCTACGGCCCCGACTCGGTCGCGGTCGCCCAGCACGCCGCCTATCTGATCGAGCTGTCCAAGGCGTGGGCCGACGACCCCGGCCGCCCCGTCTGGCTCCAGGAGGTCGGCGCCCCCGCCCCGCACGTGCCCGCCGCGCGCGCGGCCGAATTCACCCGGTCGACCGTCGCCGCCGCGCTCGACTGCCCCGGTCTGTGGGGTATCACGTGGTGGTGCTCCCACGACGTCGACCGCTCGCTCGCCGACTTCCCCGAACTGGAATACAGCCTGGGCCTGTTGACCAACGGCCGCCGGGTCAAGCCGGCCGGCCGGGCCTTCGCGGACGCCGTCGCCGAAGCCCGTACGACAGGGGCACCGGCGCCGCCGAGGAGCACCGCGCTCGTCGTCGACCTCCCGGCGGAGGTCACCAAGCGCTCCTCCTGCGGCCCCGGCGGCCTCCATTTCGAGGCGTTCATGCGGCTGGCCGCGGACGGGGCCCGCCCGGCCGTGGTCCTCACGTCCCGCGCCGACGACCCCGCGTACCTCGCCGCCCGCGGCATCACCGAGCTGGTCACGCCGGACGACCTCGGCGGCCCGGGCCCCGACCGCGGCCCCGCCCCGCGCGGCTGACACGCCCCGCGCGGCCGGCCCGGCCCCCGCGCGGTGGCCCGGCCCCGCGCAGCTGACCCCGCGGGGCTCGGTCCCAGGGGCCCGGCCCCCGACCGCGGCCCCGCGCGGCTGACCCCGCCCCGTACCGCCCGTCCTCGCCCCTGCCCCTGGGAGTGCTCCGCATGCATGACGACCGCAGCCTCGTCGAGTCCCGGCTCAAGCGGGTCCTCGACGAACGCATCCGACCCGCCGTCCACCCCGTCTCCGTGCCGCTCCGGGCCGGGATCTGGACCGCCCCCGGCGAGCCCGTCCCGGTCGCCGAGGGCCTCGCCGCGCCCCGGACCCCGATCGCCGTCGGCGACGCGTGGGGCGCGCCCTGGAGCACCAGCTGGCTGACCGTCTCCGGCACCGTGCCCGAGGAGTGGGCCGGCCGCACCGTCGAGGCGCTGATCGACCTCGGATTCGACGCCAACATGCCCGGCTTCCAGTGCGAGGGCCTGGTCTACCGCCCCGACGGCAGCCCGGTGAAGGGCCTCCACCCGCGCAACCAGTGGGTGCGGATCGCGGCCCCGGCGGCCGGCGGCGAGGAGGTGCTGCTGCACGTGGAGGCCGCGGCCAACCCGGTGATCCTCGACTACCACCCGTTCCTGCCCACCGAGCTCGGCGACAAGGACACGGCGGGCGACCGCCCGCAGTACCGGCTCGCCCGCATGGATCTGGCCGTCTTCGACGAGACGGTGTGGGAGCTCGTCGCCGACCTGGAGGTGCTCGGCGAGCTGATGGCCGAACTGCCCGTCGAGGGCGCCCGCCGCTGGGACGTCCTGCGCGCCGTGGAACGCGCCCTCGACGCGATCGACCTCCAGGACGTGAACGGCACGGCCGCCGCGGCCCGCGCCGAGCTGGCCGGCGTCCTCGCCACGCCCGCCGAGCCCTCCGCCCACCGCCTCAGCGCCGTCGGGCACGCCCACATCGACTCGGCCTGGCTCTGGCCGCTGCGCGAGACCGTCCGCAAGGTGGCCCGCACCACCGCCAACATGACCGCCCTCCTGGAGGACGAGCCCGACTTCGTCTACACGATGTCGCAGGCCCAGCAGTACGCCTGGATCAAGGAACACCGGCCCGAGGTGTACGCGCGGGTGAAGAAGGCCGTCGCCGAGGGCCGCTTCGTCCCGGCCGGCGGCATGTGGGTCGAGTCCGACACCAACATGCCCTCCTCGGAGGCGATGGCCCGTCAGTTCGTGCACGGCAAGCGCTTCTTCCTCGACGAGTTCGGCGTCGAGAACCAGGAGGCCTGGCTGCCCGACACCTTCGGCTTCGCCGGCGGCCTCCCGCAGATCATCAAGGAGGCCGGCTCGAAGTGGCTGCTCACCCAGAAGATCTCCTGGAGCCAGGTCAACTCCTTCCCGCACCACACGTTCTGGTGGGAGGGCATCGACGGCACCCGGATCTACACCCACTTCCCGCCCATCGACACCTACAACTGCTCCATGCAGGGCAGGGAGATCGCGCACGCCGTCAGGAACTTCAAGGACAAGGGGCGGGCCAGTCGCTCGCTCGCCCCGACCGGCTGGGGTGACGGAGGCGGCGGCGCCACCCGCGAGATGATCGCCAAGGCGGCGCGCATGCGCGACCTGGAGGGCTCGGCCCGGGTGCGCTGGGAACGGCCCGCCGAGTTCTTCGCCAAGGCCCAGGCCGAGTACCCCGAACCGCCGGTGTGGATGGGCGAGTTGTACCTGGAGCTGCACCGGGCCACCCTCACCAGCCAGGCCCGCACCAAGCAGGGGAACCGGGCGAGCGAGAACCTGCTGCGCGAGGCCGAGCTGTGGGCGGCCACCGCCGCCGTACGGGCCGGACTGCCGTATCCCTACGCGGAGTTGGACCGCCTCTGGAAGACGGTGCTGCTGCACCAGTTCCACGACATCCTGCCCGGCTCGTCCATCGCCTGGGTGCACCGGGAGGCGGAGGCCACGTACGCCGCCGTCGCCGAGGAGCTCGGCGGGATCATCGACCGGGCCCAGCGCGCCCTCGCCGGCGACGGCGACGGCGAACTCGTCTTCAACTCCGCCCCGCACAGCCGCGCCGGCATCCCGGCCGGCGGCGCCCTGCGCGCCGAAGCGCTGCCCGCCGCGCCCGGCCGCTGCACGGTCGAGCCGCGCGCCGGGGGCGGTTTCGTCCTCGCCAACGGGCTGCTGCGGGTCGCCGTCGACGCGCGCGGTCTCGTCGTCTCCGTCGTCGACCTCGACAGCGGCCGCGAGACCGTGGCCCCCGGCGCCGCCGCCAACCTCCTCCAGCTCCACCCCGACTTCCCCAACATGTGGGACGCCTGGGACGTCGACCGCTTCTACCGCAACACCGTCACCGACCTCACGGACGTCGACGAACTGACCGTCGCCACCGACTCGGCGCAGGCCGTGCGCGTCCGCGTCACCCGCTCCTTCGGCTCCTCGCGCGCCGTGCAGACCCTCGGCCTCACCGCCGGAGCCAAGCGGCTCGACCTCGACACCGAGGTGGACTGGCACGAGACCGAGAAGTTCCTCAAGTGCGCCTTCCCGCTCGACCTGCACACCGACCGGTACGCCGCCGAAACCCAGTTCGGCCACCTGCACCGCCCCACCCACACCAACACCAGCTGGGAGGCGGCCAAGTTCGAGGCGTGCAACCACCGCTTCGTGCACTTCGAGGAGCCCGGCTGGGGCGTCGCGCTCGTCACCGCCTCGACGTACGGCCACGACGTCACCCGTACCGTACGCGCCGCCGACCGCGGCACCACGACCACCGTCCGCGCCTCCCTGCTGCGCGCCCCCCGCTTCCCCGACCCGCACACCGACCAGGGCCCGCACCGCTTCCGCCACGCGCTCGTCCCCGGCGCCGTGATCGGCGACGCCGTCCGCGAGGGCTACCGGATCAACCTGCCCGAGCGGCGGGTGCCCGGCTCGGCGGAGGTGGCGCCGCTGGTGGGCGTCGCCGACGAGGCCGTGGTCGTCAGCGCCCTGAAGCTCGCCGACGACGGCAGCGGCGACGTCGTCGTCCGCGTCTACGAGTCGCGCGGCGGGCGCGCCCGCACCCGCCTCACCGCCGGGTTCGCGCTGGCGGGGGCCCGGGTGTGCGACCTCCTGGAGCGGCCCCGGGACGGCGAGGCCGTACGGGTCGAGGGCGACGACGTCCTGATCGAGCTGCGCCCCTTCCAGCTGCTCACCCTCAGGCTCACGCGGGTGTGACGCATGACGGGCGGCCCCGGCCCTGGGCAGCGGCCGCGGACACCCCCTACTCTTGCGCCACCGATCAGCGGGGCGTGAAGGTGGGGACGACATGAGTGTGCTGCCGGACGGGCTCGGCGCGGCGATACGCGGCACGGCGCGGGACATCGCCGACATCGTGCGCGCCGCACCCGACACCGGACGCCCGGTGCCTCGCCTGACCTGGACCTTCGGCGAGACCGCGGCCCACCTCGGCCATGCGAACGCGCTGATGGCCGAGCTGGCGGCCGGCCGCCCCCGCCCGTACGGCGACGGCACCCCGCAGGGCATCGCGGCCGCCAACGAGGAGGCGCTGTCGGCCTTTCCCGAGAGGGCCGCCGGGCCGCTCGCCGACCTGATCCACGACCAGGCCCTCGCGTTCCTCGACGCCGTGGAGGAACGCGACCCCGAGGAGATCGTGCAGACCCCGATGGGCCCCTGCGACCCGGCCCGCCTCGGCGCGTACCTGCTCACGCACATGCTCGGCCACGGCTACGACCTCGCCCGGTCCCTCGGCCGCGCCCACATGATCGACCGCGAACGGGTCGAGCTGACCCTGCCCTTCATGACCGCCGCGATGCCCCGGGCCGCCGACCCGGCCGCCGTCGCGGGCCTCACCGCCCGCTACCGGGTACGGCTGTGGGGCGGCGCCCGGTTCGGCGTGACCGTCGCCGACGGCACGGTCACCACCACGACCGGCCCCTTCGACCGCCCCGACTGCACCGTGCTGACCGAGCCGGTCGCCTTCCTGCTGATGGCGCTCGGCCGGATCGACCCGGTCCCGGTGATGGCGACCGGCCGCGCCCTCGCCTGGGGTCGCAAGCCCTGGCTCGGGCCGCGCTTCCCGCGCCTCTTCGTGGCGCCGTGACTCAGGCCTGGACCCGGGCCTGGTGCACCCGCAGCTGCAGTGTCGCCAGGTCGAGCAGCGGCGTGGCCACGCCGAGCGCCCGGGCCCGGGACACCAGGTCGCCGAAGAGGTGCTCGACCTCGGTGGGCCGGTCCGAGACGAGGTCGCGGTAGAGCGACGGCACCAGCGGGGACCCGGCGGCGGTCACCACGCCCAGGTTGGTGCGGTACTCGGCCTCCGGCAGCGGGTGCCCGGCGGCGGCCGAGACGGCGGCCGCCTCGTCGAGCAGGGCCGTCGCCAGCTCCGTACCGCCGGGGAGCGCGTTGACCTCGCCCACCGAGCCGCGCGCGAGGCTCGTCAGGGCGCCGACGGTGGTGATGAAGACCCACTTGTGCCACATCGCGGTGACGATGCTGTCGGGCACGCGCGCGTCGATGCCCGCGTCCGCGAGCACCGTACGGATCGCCGCCACGCGCGGCGACGGCGCGCCGCCGTCGAGCTCGCCGAGGGAGAGGTGGGCGAGCGGCGCGAGCCGCAGGATGTCCCCGTGCTCGTCGAGGGTCGTGACCACCTTCGCCACCCCGCCGAGCACCCGCTCCTTGCCGAACCGGCCGGTGAGCGCGTCGAGATGGGCGAAGCCGTTGAGCTGCGGCACGATCACGGTGTCCGGCCCCACGGCGGGCGCGAAGTCCTCCATGGCCGCCGCGAGCGCGGTGGCCTTCACGGAGAGCAGCACGAGGTCGTACGGGACGGGGTCGGCGGCCAGCTCGTCGGCGGTGAGCAGCACCGGGTCGAGCCGCCACTCCTCCTCGCCCACCACCCGCAGGCCGCGCCGGCGCAGCGCGGCGGCGCGGGCCGGCCGGACGAGGAAGGTGACGTCCTGCCCGCTGCGGGCCAGCATCGCGCCGAAGTAACCGCCGGTGGCACCGGCGCCGACGACCAGGATCTTCATGGTGGTTGAGCCTCTCTTCGCGCTATGGGGGCCGGACAGCAGAGTAGCCCATAGGTTCGTTGAATGAACCGTGATGTGGCCCACTGTCGTGGCCCTCTCACGCGGGCCTCGTCCCGCCGTCGCGCGGCCTTTGTCAGTGGCGCCCCCTACCGTTCGGAACATGACGACGAAGACCTATCTGGAGCTGTCGCAGGACGGCGGCGGCGCGCACAAGTTCTACGAAGTGACGGTCGACGGCACGCTGGTGTCGGTCCGTTACGGCCGCATCGGCGCGGCCGGCCAGACGCAGACCTCGACGTTCGCCACGCCCGGGAAGGCGCGGGCGGCGGCGGAGAAGAAGATAGGGGAGAAGGTCCGCAAGGGGTACGCGCCGGCCGTCCAGGGGCAGCGCGCCGCCCGCGCGGTCACCCGCCGCACGGTGAGCTCCGCCCCCTCCACCGCCCGCGCCGTCGCGCCCGTCCTGTGGCGCTTCCGCACCGGCTCCGCGGCCTTCGGCATCCACGTCGACGACGAGCGCTGCTGGGTCGGCAACCAGGCGGGCGAGGTCTTCACGCTCGGCCACGACGGCGCCGTCCACGCCCGCTTCAGCCTGCCGGACGGCGTCAAGTGCCTGGTCGCCGACGACTTCTGGATCTACGCGGGCTGCGACGACGGCCAGGTCTACGACCTGTCGGCCAAGCTGCCGTTCGCGGCGTACGAGATCGCCACCGACGTCGACATCTTCTGGCTCGACATCCACGAGGGCGTCCTCGATGTGGCCGACCGCTCGGGCCGGCTCACCGTCATCGACCATGAGGACGAGCACCAGTGGTCGCGCGGCGGGCGGGGCGAGCACGCCTGGATGGTCCGCGCGGACTCCGACGGCGTCTACTACGGCGACAGCAGCGGCGTCACCGCGTACGCCCCCGACGGCGGCGGCGAGCTGTGGCACACCGGCATCGACGGTGCCGTGCTCTTCGGCTGGCAGGAGGCCGCCGCGGTGTACGCGGGGACCGCCCGCCGCCAGGTGGTCCGGCTCGCCAAGAAGGACGGTCGCACGCAGGCCGTGTACGGCTGCGACAGCCCCGTCTACTCGTGCGCGACCTCGCCCGGCGGCCGCTTCGTCTTCGCCGGGGACAACGCCTCCTCCGTCTACTGCTTCGCGGAGGACGGCACCCGGCTGTGGAAGCTGGGCACCGGCGGCGGTTCGGCGCTCTCCATGCAGTACCACGACGAGCGGCTCTACCTGGTGACCACCGACGGCTCGCTGGTGTGCGTGGACGCGAGCGAGGCCGCCATCGCCGCCGCCCAGCAGGGCACCGTGCCCGTCGCCCAGGACATCAAGCTCGCCGCCGCCCTGCCGACCTACGCCCCGGCCACGACCGTCGCCGCCGTCGACGCGGTCCGCGCCGCCCCCGCCGGCTCGATCGTCGTCGAGTGCGTCCAGGAAGGCGGCCGTACCCGCGTCCGGGTCGTGACCGAAGGCTACGAGCAGGGGTGGAACGTGCAGTTCCCGCGCGCCATCCGCGAACCCGGCACCCGCTACGTCGTCGACGCCCTGCACCCCGCGGCCGGCGGCTTCTACCGGGTCCGCGGCGACATCCGGCGGCTCCTGTGAGCGGGGCCGCGGACGGGGGCTTCGCCGCGGCCACCGGCGACGGGCCGCCGCTGCCGGAGCGCGACGCCGAGCAGCGCTCCCGCGAGGTGCGGGCCGCGTTCGAGGGACTCCTCCAGATCCGGCGCCTGACCAACCGCCCCGGCGGCTCCGGCTCCGGCGGCGACCCGGCCGCCCGGCCCGCCGACTGGGAGCGCCACCAGCCGGTACGGGCGGTGGCCCTCGCCCTCGAGGCGGCAAAGCAACGGCCCTCGGCGCTCGACGCCGACGGCACCCGCGTGGCCACCGGCTACCGGGTCACGGCCGGCGAGCGCCCCGGCACCGCCCGCGTCGAATGGCTGGGCCCGCCCGGCTCGGGCGCCGCCCACGAGGAGGAAGCCGCCCTCAGCGCCTGCGCCGCCGCCCTCGAACGCCTCGGCTGGGACGCTTTGCTCTACCGCGGCCCGCGCCGCCACCGCTTCCTGGAGGTGGAGCCGTCGGCCTGACCGGGGGTGTGACCCGGGGGCTAGACCGAGGCCACGACCAGTTCCTCGGCGCTGGAGGGACGCAGGCCGTCCGCGCGGCCGGCGAAATAGCGCTCGGTGAGCTGCGCCGACGAGACGTGCCGGGTGTCCCGGAAGCCGGATTCGCGGGCCATGGAGAGCAGTTCGGCCGGGGCGTACATACTGATGAAGGGAGTGCCGTGCGTGCGGGCGGCCCGAGCGGTCGCCTGGAAGCCGGGGCGCTCCCCGGAGTCGACGAGGTCGAACGGCAGCAGGAAGCTCATCGCGAGCGTGGAGCCGGGCGCGAGACCGGCCAGTGTGCGCAGGGTGGCCGCGGTGGTCTCCCGTGTGAGGTACATGCTGACGCCGGTGGAGGCCACGACGGCCGGGCGGGCCGGGTCGAAGCCGGCCGCCACCAGCCGCTCCCACCAGGGCTCGCCCGCCTCGAAGTCCACCGGCACGAGCCGCAGCCCGTCCGGGACGCCGAGGCCCAGCTCGTCGAGCCGGTGGCGCTTCCAGGCCTGCGGGCCGGGCTGGTCGACCTCGAACACCCGCATCCCGGCGGCGAGCTCGGGCCGGCGCTGGGCGAAGGTGTCGAGCCCGGCGCCGAGGACGACGTACTGCGTGACACCCGCACGGGCGCGCTCCTCGACCAGGTCCTCGACGAAGCGGGCGCGGGCCACGGTGGACGCCCGCATCCGGACGGTGGCCCGCGGGTCCATGTCGGGCCGGTCGCGCCAGTGTTCGTCCGGGGCGGCCAGGCGCAGCCCGACCTCGTCCGCGAGGATGTGCGGCGGTGCGTCGACCCGCAGGTGCAGGGCCCGCCACAGGGCCACCCGCAGGGCCGTGTCCTCGGGGCGGAGTTCGTCTTCCTTCAGGGAACCGTTGTTCATGGCTCCCACGCTAGGAAGGCGGACGGGCGCGGCGCTTCTCCGATCTTGCGCAGTGCGCAGGGGGGAGCGGAAGGGCGGGAGAGAGGCGGGGGCCGGTGTCAGGCGATCGAGGCCGAGACCACGGCCGAGACCGCGATGTTCACGGACGCCGTCACCCACACCGCCGGGTGCGGCTCCGGGTCGACCAGGGTCGCGCCCAGCTTGCCCGGGGTGACCAGGTCGACCACCAGGAAGGCGACCGCCATCATCACGAGCCCGAGCAGGCCGAACGCGGCCGTGGACACCAGGCCCTTGGCGAAGTCGTCGTAGGTCGTCCAGATCGCCGTGAAGACGATGCCGCCTATGCCGAGCAGCGCCGAGCTGAGCAGGGTCGCGGCGTTGCGGTTGCGGTCCTCCCAGATCTGCCGGCCCAGCTTGCCGGGCGTGAGGAGGTCGACCAGGACGATGCCGAGGATCAACAGGACGACGCCGAGGGCGCCGTAGGCCGTGGTCCGGCCGAGGCCGTTGACGATGTCGCTCATGGAATGCCGGCTCCGCAGAGAGGGGATCGCGCGCTCGCCGCGCCCGATCTCGGGGTCAAGGACCGGCAAAATGTAGCGCAGGACCGCCCGGCCGGGGCCGGGCGGTCCTGGAAGCGGCCGGCGCAGACGCCGGAGCCGACGGAGGCTCAGAGCCCCGGCGGGATCCCCTTGGCGCGCGAGCGCACCATGAAGCCCGTCCCGATCTCGATCACGCCGACCGCGACCAGCCAGATGCCGCCGAGCAGGATCAGGACGTTCGCCGACTCCAGCGGCGAGACGATCAGCACCACACCGGCCAGCGCGCTGATGACGCCGAGGAAGATCTGCCAGCCTCGGGCGGGTGCCTGCGGGTCGGAGGCCGCCGCGACCGTCTGCGTGATGCCGTGGAAGAGCCAGCCGATCCCGATCCACAGCGCCAGCAGCAGCGTCGACTGCAGCGAACCGCGGAAGCAGAACAGGCCGAGCAGGATCGACACGGCGCCGCTGATGAAGGCCATCACGCGCAGCGAGGTCATCATGTGCGTGCCGAACGCGGCGACCAGGTGCAGCACACCGCTGATCAGCAGATACAGGCCGAACACCACCCCCACCACGGTCAGCGACTGGCCCGGCCACACCAGCACGAGCACGCCCAGGACCAGGGCGCCGAAGCCGGAGATCAGCAGGGCCTGCCAGGCCATCCCGGCCAGCGCGCCCAGCGGTCCGGGCGGCAGGTCCGGCGAGGGCCGGTCGTACGGCTCACGTGCGTGGGTCTCGGTCATGGCGGATCTCCTCGTGGAACGGCGCGCCCTCCGATCGGTCCCCGCCCTCGTCGGGCCGTCACCGGCGCTCTCACTAAAGCAACACCCGACGAACGCCGCAAAAGATGACCTGTATGGACGTACAACGCGAAGGGGTCGGCCGTCGTGCGGCGCAGAGTGGAGAACGCCCGTGCCGGACGCGCACCCGCCGCGCCCCGCGCCGCCCCACCGCACCCACCGGGAGACCTCATGACCGCTCTCAACCGCCGCGACCTCGGCCTGCTCGCCCTGCGCGTCGGCACCGGCGCCGTCCTCGCCGCGCACGGCACCCAGAAGCTGCTCGGCTGGTTCGGCGGCGGCGGCATCGAGGGCACCACCCAGGCCATGGAGGCCATGGGCTACTCGCCCGGCCGGGTGAGCGCCATCGCCGCCGGCCTCGGCGAGACCGGCGGCGGCGTCCTGCTCGCCCTCGGCCTCGCCACCCCGGCGGCCGGCGCCGCCGCCGCGGGTGCCATGGCGGGCGCGGTCGCCGTGCACGCCCCGTCCGGCTTCTTCGCGATGGAGGGCGGCTTCGAGTACCCCGCCTTCCTCGGCTTCACCGCCGCCGCCATCGGCATCGCCGGCGCCGGCCGCCTCTCCCTCGACCACGCCACCGGCCACGTCCTCGACCGGCCCTGGGTGGTCGCCACCGCCTTCATCGGCACGGCGCTCGCCGTCGCGGCGGTCGTGGGGCGCCGGGCGGAGGCCATCGCCACGCCCGAGCCCGCGCCGTCGGCCGACGCCGCCCGGTCCGTCCCCGAGGAACCGGAGCCCGAGCACACCAGCGGCCGCGAGACGGAGGACTGACGCCGTGCGGGCGATGGCCATGCCTCAGTACGGCGGCCCCGAGGCCCTCACCCTCATGGAGCTGCCCGAGCCCAAGGTCGCCCCCGGCGAGGTCCTGGTCCGGGTCGAGGCCGCCGGCATCAACCCCGTCGACTGGAAGATGGCGGCCGGCGGGCTCGACCCCATCATGGTCGTCCACTTCCCGCTGGTGCCCGGCTGGGACATCGCCGGCGTCGTCGCCGGCAACGGCCTCGACTCGTCCGAATTCGGGCCCGGTGACGAGGTGTTCGGCTACATCCGCAAGGACAGCGCCGAGTTCGGCGGGTACGCGGAGCAGGTCGCCGTCCCGGTCCGGATGCTCGCCCGCAAGCCCCGCGCCCTGAGCTGGGCGCAGACCGCGGGCCTGCCGCTCGCCGGACTCACCGCCCTGCAGGCGGCCGACCGGGTCGGCGCCACCACCGGCGACACCGTGCTCGTGCACGCCGCCGCCGGCGGAGTCGGCTCCCTCGCCACCCAGATCCTCGTCGCCCGCGGCGCCCGGGTCATCGGCACCGCCGGCCCGGCCAACCACGACTTCCTGCGCGGCCTGGGGGCCGAACCCGTCGCCTACGGACCGGGCCTCGCCGACCGCGTCCGCGCCCTCGCCCCCGACGGCGTCGACGCCGCACTCGACTTCGTCGGCGGCGAGTCGGTCGAGGTCTCCGTGGAGCTGCTGCACTCCCCGGCCCGCCTCGCCTCCGTCGCCGACCACCGGGCCGCCGCCGTCGGCGGCCACTACGTGTGGGTACGCCCCGACGCCCCCGGCCTGGTGACGCTCGCCGCCCTCGCCGACGAGGGCAAGCTCACCGTCTTCGTGGACAAGGTGCTGCCGCTGCGCGAGGCGGCCGAGGCATGGCGCCTGAACGCGGGCGGGCACACGCGAGGGAAACTGGTGCTCGCGGTGGGCCCGGGCGGGGAGTCCTGAGCGGCGCAGTGGCAGTTGGATCCAATGCGCTGGATCCGATATCCCCGATCAGGCCTCCCGGATCCGATGTCCCGGATCAGACCTCCCGGATCCGATGTCCTGGATCCGGGATCCCGGATATCGGATCCAGCGCATCGGATCCTGAATACTGGGCGCGGGAAGATCCGGAGCCGATCCGGCGCTAGGACCAGTGCGGGCACGCCAACAGGAAAGGGACCGGTACCGGTCATGAAGATCGATCTGACGGACACCAGCTCCAGCAAGATCAACAAGGCGATCCTGGAGGCCCGCCGAGCCGTCGGAACCCCCGCCGTCGGCATGGTCCTCACCCTCGTCATCGTCACCGACGAGGAGAACGCCTACGACTCCGTGAAGGCCGCCAACGAGGCGTCCCGCGAGCACCCCTCCCGCACCCTCGTCGTCATCAAGCGACACGCCCGCTCCCCGCGCGAGCGCAACATCACCCGGCTCGACGCCGAGGTCCGCGTCGGCACGGACGCGGGCGCCGGCGAGACCGTGCTGCTCCGCCTGCACGGCGAGGTGAACGACCGCGCCGACTCCGTCGTGCTGCCGCTGCTGCTGCCGGACGCGCCCGTCGTCGTCTGGTGGCCGGTCGACGCCCCCGAGGTGCCGTCCCAGGACCCGCTCGGCTCGCTCGCCCAGCGCCGTATCACCGACGCGTACGCCGTCGCCGACCCGATCGGCGCCCTCGCCAAGCGGGCCGCCTCCTACGCGCCCGGTGACACCGACCTCGCCTGGACGCGGCTCACCCCGTGGCGCTCGCTGCTCGCCGCCGCCCTCGACCAGGCCCGTGCGACGGTGACGTCGGCCGCCGTCGAGAGCGAGGCGGAGAACCCCAGCGCCGAGCTGCTCGCCCGCTGGTTCGGCGAGCGGCTGAACGTGCCCGTGGAGCGGGTCACGACGGACGGCCCCGTGGTCACCGGCGTCCGCATGGGCACGCCGGACGGCGAGATCGTCATCGACCGCCCGGAGGGCCCGGTCGCCCACCTCGCCATCCCGGGCCAGCCGAGCCGCGTGATGGCCCTCAAGGTGCGCACGACGGCCGAGCTGATCGCCGAGGAACTCCGTCGCCTCGACCCGGACGAGGCGTACGAGGCGGCGCTGAAGTACGGCCGGTAGCACGGTCGTCGAGGCCCCGGGTGCCTGGGCGCCCGGGGCCGTACCGTACGAACAGCAGGTGCGGCGGTCACGGCGGACCCTCAGGCCGTGCGGTCCGCCCGGCGGAAGAGCATCACGAAGTCCGCCATCTCGCGCACCCGGGGGAGCTCCGGGTCCGGCAGGGCGCGCAGCCGGGCGCACGCCTCCGCGACGAGGGGGAGGCCCTCCTCGCGCACCTGCCACGCGCCGGTGAAGAGCCTTCCGCCCTCGATGGAGCGGGCCATCGCCTCCGGGGAGACCTTGAAGGTGGTGGGCCGCTCGCTCGCGGTGCCCTCGTAGCGCAGGCCGCGCGCGCCGGCGACGAGCGCGAGGTGCTCGGGGTCGTCGCGGCGGGTGCCGTCGGGGTCGAGCCGGTCCTCCAGGTCGCTCACGATCCGGCCGATGTCGTCGCCGGGCCGCATGCCACGGGCCGGGACGACCAGATAGCGGCCGCCGGGCCGCAGCACCCGAGCCACCTCCGTGAACACGGCGCGCGGGTCGGGGCCGGCGTGCAGCAGCCAGGTGGACACGGCCTGGCCGACCGAGGCCGTACGGACCGGGAGCCGGGTCGCGTCACCGACCGCCACCCGCGCGCCGAGCCGTTCCCGGGCGTGGGCCAGCATCCCGGGGGACAGGTCGACGCCGCACACCCGGTGGCCGCGGGCGGTCAGTTCGGCCGCCACGATGCCGGTGCCGACGCCGATGTCGAGCACCGGCTCGGCCGGGTCGAGCAGCGGCGCCAGCTGCTCCGCGAAGACCGCCGCCCGCGCGGTGCCGCCGCGCGAGGCGTCGTACGTGGGGGCGATGGCGTCGAACGCGGCGGTACGGGTATCACTCGGGCCTCGCGCCCCGCCGGCGCCCGTCGCGTTCCCGGCGGGCCCGTGCCCGCCTGCCGCGGGCCCCGCGCTCGCCCCCCGCGCCCCGCTCACGCGCGCCCGCTCACGGGCACCGGCGTGAAGCTGACCGGCAGCGTCGCCATTCCGCGCAGGATGCCCTCGCGGCGCGTCAGGTCCTCGTCCGGGTCGGTGAGCCGCAGGTCGGGGAAGCGGCGCAGGAGCGTGCCGAACGCGATCCGGGCCTCCGCGCGGGCCAGCGGCGCGCCGAGGCAGAAGTGCATGCCGTGGCCGAAGGCGAGCTGCTGCGGCATCTCGCGGCGGGCCACGTCGAGCAGGTCGGGGCGGTCGAAGCGCTGCGGATCGCGGTTGGCGGCCGCGAGCCCGATGATGATCATCTCGCCGGCCGGGATGGTGACGCCGCCGATCTCGTACGGGTCCACGGTGAAGCGGGCGACACCACGGCTGACCGGCCCCTCGTACCGCAGCAGCTCCTCGATCGCGTTCGGCAGCAGCGACGGGTCGTCGCGCAGGGCCGCGAACTGGTCGGGGTGGCGCAGCAGGGCGTGCACGCCGTTGGCTATCAGGCTCGCCGTGGTCTCGTGCCCGGCGAGGGTCAGCAGGATGGCCATCGCGGTCAGTTCGCGGTCGCTGATCCGTTCCTCGGCCTGCGCCGCGCACAGCACGCTCAGCAGGTCGTCACGCGGCTCCTTCTTCCGCAGCGCGATCAACGGCTCGTAGAACTCGGTGAGTTCGGCGCGGGCCCGGGCGCCCTTGGCCAGCCGCTCCGGAGTGTTGGGCGGCATGATGAGGCCGACCGCCAGCTTGGCGAAATCGGGCTGCCCCTCGGCCGGGATGCCGATGAGCTCGCTGAGCACCGCCATCGGCAGCGGCAGGGCGAACTCGGCGACCAGGTCGGCCGTTCCGCGCCCCGCGATCGCGTCGAGGAAGGCGTCCGTGTGTGCCTGGATCCGCGGCGCGAGCGCCTCGATCCGGCGCGCCGTGAACGCCTTCGAGACGAGGTTGCGCAGGCGTGTGTGGTCCGAGCCGTCGGCCACCAGCATGCTCGCCATCAGGACGTTGGTGCGCTCCTGGTGGGCCATCTCCTCGGCGAGCCCGTTGACCCCCGCCGGGCTGCTGCTCAGCCGCGGATCGGTGAGCGCGGCCACCGCCTCGTCGTAGCCGGTGACCATCCAGACTTCAAGGGTGGGATTCAGCCGAACCCGCTGCACCACTCCGTGTTCCCGGATCCGCTCGAACAGCGGGTACGGATCGGGCTGTTGGGCGACGTTCAGCGGCACGTCATGGACGATGGTCTGGCCTTGCTCCGACATCCGCTACTCCCCGTGAGGATCGGAAAGATCTGAGGCAGGTAGTCATACCAGCCACGGAAGTTGCGTGGTAGCGTCACCGGCCATCAGCACGGAGAATTGCCCGCGGAGCGGCACCGCCCACCGGCGAAACGTTTGCTCTGCACTGCTCGACCGCAAGCATTTACGGCCTTCACCAGGGTCTTTCTGCGCAGGGGGAGAGGTTTCGTGGCACAGCTCGAACAGGCGGCGACCGCTGATCCGATCCTGCGGCTCGCCCTTCCCGAGCACCTCCCCAACCCCTATCCGGCATATGCCGAGTTGCGTGAAACCGCCCCTGTCCTCTGGCACGAACCGCTCGGCTCCTGGGTCCTCACCCGGCACGCCGACTGCCTCGCCGTCCTCACCGACTCCGCCCGCTTCGCCTCCGACTGGCGCCGGGCCGGCGAGGACATCCCCGCCCCGCTGCTGAGCGTCCAGACCCTCGACCCGCCCGAGCACACCGCCATCCGGCGCCTGCTGCTCGACGGCTTCCGCGCCCAGGACCGGCACGCCCTGCACGAGCGGCTCGACCGGTACGTCAAGGAAACCCTCGCCGAGCTGGCCGAACGACCCTCCTTCGACTTCGTCGGCGAGCTCGCCGAACCGCTCGCGCTGCGCTTCGTCACCGACTTCCTCGGCGTGCCGGCCCCCGACCTCGACTGGTTCGTGCCGATGTCCCGCACCGTCGTCGACGGCATGGACGCCGGCCTCTGGCCGGAGAAGCACGAACCGGCCGTCGCCGCACGCGCCGAACTCGCCGCGTACACCGGCGGCTGGCTCGCCGACCCGCCGGAGCACGGCCTCGTCGCGTACGTCGCCGCGAACGCCGACAAGAGCGGCGTCGACCCGGCCGTCCTGCGCAACAGCCTGCGCGCGGTCCTCCACGCCGGCTACGAATCGGCCTCCCGCCTCCTCGGCAACGCCGCCGCGGCCCTGCTCACCACCCCGGGCGCGCCGGCCGCCTTCCGCGCCGCCGGCCCGGCCACCGCCGTCGACGAACTCGTCCGCTACGACGCGCCCGTGCAGGCCGACGCCCGGGTCTGCGTCACCGACACCGAACTCGGAGGCGTCACCATCAAGGCGGGCGACCCCGTGACCCTCCTCCTCGGCGCGGCCAACCACGACCCGCGCCGCTTCGCCCACCCCACCGAGCTGCGACTCGACCGCGCCCCGAACCCGCACCTCGGGTTCGGCCGCGGGGCCCACGCCTGCCTGGGCGCGTCCATGGCGATCCGGCTCGCCGGATCGGTCCTCGGGACCCTCGCCACGGACCACCCCGGCGCACGGGCGGTCGCGGAACCCGACCACCGGCGCAACCTCACCCTCCGCGGACTCGACCGCTTCGAGGTGACACTGCGCCCCGCCACGGGGGAGGAGGTCAGGACATGAAGTACTGGCACTGAGTCCGAACGAGTCCACAAGACACGGCCTAGCCCTGTGCAGCCCACGCTCACCGGGAGAGGAGGTACGGACATGAAGTACTGGCACTGAACCTGAGCTCCGCGGTGCCCGCCCGGACGGGCGGGCACCGCGCCGTTCTATGGTGAGGAGCCGGCGCCGAGGAGACGGTTCCGAGAAGCCGGTGCCATGGAGACGGGGGTGGGGTATGGCGGTCAGCGAGCTCGTGCGGACCGAACTCGCCCGGCACGACTGGGCGTCGCTCGGCTGCGGCTGCGGTGACGGCGCCGAGCACCTGCCGCTGATGTTCGAGGCGATCCTGGAGGCCGGGTCGGCACGGGACATGAGCGGGTACACCCTCGACGGCCATGTCGAGTGGAACGGGGAGATCTTCGCGTGCACCCCGCCCGCGGTCGCCGTCGTCATGGCCGCCCTCGCCGGCGAGCTGTCGCCGCCGGCCCGGGACGAGCTCGTCGACACGCTGTGGCGCGTGTCCGCCGCCGAGTTCTACCCGGACCACGCGATCGAGGAACGGACTCGGTCCGCCGCCGTCGGAGGGTTCTGGCCGCTCGTACGGATCGGGCTCACCGGGAACGCCGAGCGCGCCTTGACCGTCGCCGACATCGTCGAATGGCTGGAGCTCGACGCGGAGCGCGGCGAGCATTACCGACGACTGCTGCGCGAGCGGGCCCTGGCCAAGACCAAGCGGCCCCGCCCTCGCCGCTTCTGAAGCCGTCCCCACCCCTTGCGCACCCCCGACGCGCCGTCGCGTCCGAAAGGTGCCGGGATCCGTTTCCGCAGGTCGTACGCTGACTACGCGCGTGACGACCGCGCCCGCGCAGCCGCGCGACAGTCGTTCACAGGGGGGAAGTTCAGCATGTCCAGGATCCTTGTCGCCGCCACGCCCGTGTCGGGTCATCACGCGCCGCTGCTGCGGATAGCGAGCCATCTGGCGCAGGCCGGGCACGAGGTCGTGTTCCTCGGCGGGGCGCGGTTCGCGGAGGAAGTCCGGGCGGCGGGGCCGGAGTTCCGGGCGCTGCCCGCGGAAGCGGACTACGACGACCGGGACTTCTCGGCCAGGTTCCCGGAGCGGGAGACGATTCCGGCCGGGCCCGCACAGATCATGTGGGACATCATGCATGTCTTCGGCGACCCGACGGCCGCGCAGTGCCGCGCGCTGAAGGACGTCCTCGCCGACTTCCCGGCGACCGCCGTGATCCATGACAACCTCTTCCTCGGCGGCCTCACGCTGGCGCTCGCCGAGGAGAAGGGCCACCGGCCCACCGGGTTCAGCGTCGGGATCACGCCGCTGAGCGTGGAGAGCCGGGACACCGCGCCGCACGGTCTCGGACTGCTCCCGCCCGCCGACGACGCCCAGCGGGAGCAGTACGCGGCGATCGCCGCCCGCATGGCCGAGATGCGCGAGCCGCTCGTGGACCATCTGCGGGCCTGCTTCGCCGCCGCCGGGGCCACGCTGCCGGAGGGGCCGCTCGGCCGGAACCTGATCGGGGCCGCGGACGTGTTCGTGCAGCTGACGGTGGAGGGGTTCGAGTACGCGCGCTCCGACATGCCCGCCAACGTGCGCTTCGTGGGCGCGATCCCGATCCCGGCCGCCGCCGGGCAGGAACAGCCCGCCTGGTGGCCGGAGCTGCTGCGGGCCCGCGAGGAGGGCCGGCGGATCGTCGTCACCACCCAGGGCACCCTCGCCAACACCGACCTGGCCCGCCTGGTCATCCCCACGGTCCGGGTCCTCGCCGACCGTCCCGACGTCCTCGTCGTGGCCGCCACCGGCCGCCCGGACGCCGCCGACCAGTTCGCCGCCGCGCTGCCCGCCGTACCCGGCAACGCGATCGTGGCCGGATTCGTCCCCTTCTCCGCGCTGCTCCCGCTCGCCGACGTGCTGGTCACCAACGGCGGCTACGGCGGCACCCAGGCCGCCCTCGGCCACGGCGTGCCGCTCGTCCTCGGCGGCGACACGGAGGACAAGCCGGAGGTCGCCGCCCGCGTCGAGTGGACCGGCACCGGCGTCAACCTGCGCACCGCCGCCCCCTCCGACGAGGCCCTGCGCGCGGCCGTGGACACCGTCCTCGACTCGCCCTCGTACCGCGAACGCGCCACCGCGCTCGCCAAGGAGTACGCGGCCCACGACGCCCTCGCCACGATCGACGCCCTGGTGCGCGCGAGCGACCGCTGACCCGTCACATCCCGCCAAGCTGCCGGACGGAGTTGGCCGAGCCCCGACGGTCCTCCGCCTGCGGCTTGCTCCCGCACCACCCCACCCGTCAGGATCACCGGGACCAACACCGGGACCGCCCGGGAGCACCGCGTCGAACGGGGGAGCAGTGAAGCCTCGCCTGGTCTTCGTCCACGGCATCGGAGGTCCCCGCGACCCCGCCGCCGAACTGGACGAATGGCTGCGCGCCGTCGCCACCGGCGCCGGGCCCGCCGGACACTCCGCGCACGTCTCGGCGCTCACCGGCGGCTGGGCGGCCGACGCCCGCTTCGCCTACTACGGCGACCTGTTCCGTACGGCGGGAGCCCAGGGCGGAGCCGCCGGAACCCAGGACCACGAGGACGACGAACTCCTCGCCGCCCTCCTCCTGGAGGCCGTCGACGGGCGCCTCGCCGACCCCGGCCTCGACCTCCCGGCGGCCGAGGCGGCCGCCCTGCGCCATGCCCGCACCCGGCTCGCGCCGCCCTCCGGCGCGCAGGGCGCGGGCGCGCCCGCCCGGCGCGTCGTCAACGCCCTCACCAGCCTGCTCGCCGTCCCCGGCCTGCGCGCCACGGGCGGCTGGCTGAGCGCCCGGCTGACCGCCGGCATGCTCGGCCAGGTCGCCCGCTACCTCAACCGCGCCGAGTCCGACGGCACCACCACCCTCGACCGGCGGATCCGCGCCCGGGTCGCCGACTGCCTCGACCCCGAGGGCCCCAACGTCGTCGTCGCCCACTCCCTCGGCACCGTCGTCGCCCTGGAGACCCTGCACGAACACCCCGCCGACATCGCCCTGTTCGTCACCCTCGGCTCGCCGCTCGGTATCCGCGGCGCGGTCCACCCCCGGGTCCGCCCGCACCCCCTCGCCACCCCCGCCACCGTCCGCCGCTGGCTCAACTTCTGGGACCGTGACGACCTCGTCGCCGCCCGCCCCGTCCTGGAGGACTTCACCCGGCCCAACGCCGACGCCGTCGCGCCGCACAGCCGCCGCGTCGACTCCGACGGCGCCTGGGTGCACCCGGCCGCCACGTACCTGGCCCAGCCGGCCGTCGCCGGACCCCTCGTCGAGGCGCTCACCACCCTCGCGGAGCGATGAACGAACGGCGCCATGTGCTCGTGATCGGGGCCCAGTGCCCCGAACTCGGCCTGCTCGACGCGCTCGAACCGGCCGCGCACGCCCTGCACGACGCCCTCACCACCCCGTGGGCCGGCGCCTGCGAGAAGGACCCGGCGCACGGCGGCCGCACCCTCCTGTCCGGCGCCGGTCTCACCCGTACGGAGATCGAGCACGCGGTACGGGAGGCGGGCCGGGCCGCCGCCGGGGCGGGCGCCGTGCTCGTGCTCGCCCTCCTCGGCCACGGCATGGCCGCCGGCACCCAGCTGTACTTCATGGCCGGCGACTCGCGCGCCGAGGATCCGCTGAGCGCGGTCAACGTCGGAGCCCTGCTCGGCGGACTGCTCGACACCACCGGCCTCGACGGCCTCGTCGCCCTCGTCGACACCTGCCACGCCGGCCGCGCCATCCCCGACCTGTCCTCGCTCGCCGGCGGCATCCGGCGCGGCGACACCCGGCTCACCCTGCTCATGGGCGCCGCGGCCGACGAGGAGGCGTACGACCTCCGCTTCAGCACCACCCTGGTCAAGGTGCTGCACGCGGGCGTCGCCGAGGCCGGCGAGACCCTCACCGGCGCGTCCGTCGCCCGGGCCGTACGCGAGGACGGCGGCGCCGAAGGCCAGGCGATCCAGCACGTCGACTACGACGGCGCCCAGTTCGCCGCCGGCCCGCTCTGGCTCGCCCGCAACGCCCGGCACACCGCCGCCTGCGCCGGCTCCCCGCTCGGCCCCGTCGGCCGCGCCGCCCTCCGCCAGGCGCTCACCCCGCTGGGTGGGGACCAGGCGGCCGCCGACGGCCCCGCCCACCCCCGCGAGCTGGCCGCCCTGCGCGCCCGGCTCGCCACCCTGCCCGCCCCCGAACGCCAATGGGCCCAAGGAGTCCTCGACGCCCTGCGGGACGCCGCCCGCACCCTCGCCCTGCTCACCGCCTGGCCCGGCGCCGACCTCACCAGCACCCTGCTGCGCCGCACCCTCGCCGCCACCGGCGCCGACCCGCTCACCCCGCTGCCCGGCTCCACCGGCACGGAACTCCTCCGCGACACCGTCGAGCACCTCCTGCTGCGCGCCCCGCTCGCCGGCGGCAGCCGCACCGCCCCCGCAGCCGGCTTCCTCGCCGGGCTCGCCCGCACCACCGGCGTCGACCCGCAGCACCCCGCCCTGCGCGCCTGGGCCAAGGACACCGGCGCCGTCATCGACCTCAACGACGCCTTCGCCCGGCTCGCCGAGCGAAGCGAGGAGATGCGCCTGCGGCTCGTCGTCAGCCTGCACGCGGCCGTCGGCGACGAATGGCCCGAATCGCTCGCCGTCTGGCTCCTCGACGGCGGCACGGTCCGCCACCACGAGGAGTTCCCCTGCGCCACGCAGGACCGCGCCGGCACCGAACGGGCGCTCGTCGGCGTGCTCCGCTGGGCCACGCCCCTCGCCCGCGCCCTCGGCACGCCCCTGCGCCGGGTGGAGATCGCCGCGCCCGCCCCGCTGCTCGCCGGCTGGAAGCCGGAGGAGACCGACTTCGGCATGCGCATCGGCACCCGCTACGACGTGGTGCTGCGCTGGAGCGACCGGATCCAGCCGCCCGAGCATCTGTGGTGGATCAACGACCAGGCCCGCGACACCCTGAAGGCCATCGAGGACGGCGCCGACGGCGACCGCGTCGACTGGTTCGGCGAGGCCGACACCCGCCGCCTACCCGAACTGCGGGAGCGGCTCATGAGCGAACCACGCACCCGCGCCGTCGCCCTCGCCCACCGGCCCGCCCGGCTCGGCGACCTGATGGAGACGCTGCTCGCCTCCTCGCCGATCGTGCTGTGGCCGGACGACGCGCCGAGCGACGGGACGCCGGACGGGACGACGCACGGGCCGGCCGGCGGAAGAGCCGACCGAACGGCCGGCGACCCGGCCGAGGGGTCCGTGCCCGAACCCGTACGCCGGTCCGTCGACACCCACTGGCATCTGCTGCCCGCCGAATTCTGCCGCGCCTACCGGCAGAAAGGACGCTCCTCGAACGGGCTGCACCATCTCGCCCGGCTCCGTACCGTCTGGGACGGAGCGGAGTGGCTGGACTTCTGCGCCTGGTTCGACAGCGAACACCCGGCCGGGCGCTACCCGGCCCACGACGAGGGGGAGTCACCCGCATGACCTGGCAGCCCTACTACGCCGGCCACGGCACCCCGCCCGCCCGGCCGGAGGAGCGCGTCGCGCTGCCCCCGGCGCCGCCCTGGCGCGAGTTCCCGCGCCGCTCCCTGCACGAGCAGTTCGTTCCGCCGCGCGGCCTGGTCGAGGCCGTCAACGCCGCGCTCGCGCTGCGCCGTCCGCTGCTCGTCACCGGGCCGGCCGGCTCCGGCAAGTCCACCGTCATCGAGCAGGTCGCCGCCGAACTCGACCTCGGCACCGTGCTGCGCTGGCACATCACCTCCCGCAGCAGCCTCGCCGACGCCCTCTACCGCTACGACGCCCTCGGCCGCATCCACGCCCAGCGCCTCCAGGGCACCGACGGCGGCCCCTCCGCCCCCGACGACATCGCGCCCTTCCTGCGCATGGGCCCGCTCGGCACCGCCCTGCTGCCCGCCGACCGGCCCCGCGCCCTGCTCATCGACGAGATCGACAAGAGCGACCTCGACCTGCCCAGCGACCTCCTCGACGTCCTCGAACGCGGCGAGTTCGAGATCCCCGAACTCGCCCGCTACGGCACGGACGTCGTCGCCGTACGCGAATGGCAGGGCGACCGGCACCACGAGATCCGGCGCGGCCGGGTGCAGTGCACCGAGTTCCCGTTCATCGTCATGACCAGCAACGGCGAACGCGACTTCCCCGCCGCCTTCCTGCGCCGCTGCGTCCGCTTCACCATGCCGCTGCCCACCCCCGAGACCCTCCTCAGGATCGTCGAGGCCCACATGGGCGCCGGCACCGCCGCCACCCCGGCGGCCGACCGGCTCGTCACCGCCTTCCTGGAGCGCCTCGGCGCGGGCGAGAGCCTCGCCGTCGACCAGCTCCTCAACGCCGTCCACCTCCTGTCCGGCACCGACGCCCCCGACGAGGCCCGACGGCAGGCCGTCGAGGACCTCATCCTGCGCGAGCTCTCGCATGCCTGACCCACTGCCCCGGCTGCTCTCCGCCCTGCGCGCCGCCGTCCCCGAACTGGACGGCACCGCACTGGCGGAGGCGCTGTGGCTGGCCGCCCACCAGGCGGACGAAGCGGTACGGGACGGAGCCCGGCCCGGGTCGCACGCGGACGCGTCCCGGTCCGGCGAGCGGCAGCGGCCGCGCGAGCCGGAGACCCCGTCCACCGCCGACCGGGACGCCCCTGCCGCCGGCACCCCGACCCGCGGAGCACGGCACGACGACGCCAGCAGTCCGGGCGCCGCCACCCGCCCCCTCCACGAACGCCTCCCCGGCAGCGCCACCCCCGTCCGCGGCCACGCCGTCGCCGCGCCCCACGCCGCCGGCCTGCCCCGTGCCCTGGAACTCACCCGCGCCCTGCGCCCGTGGAAACGGCGCTGGCCACAGGGCCGGCGCGAGGAACTCGACATCGACGCCACCGTCGACGGCTACGCCCGCAGCGGCGAACTCATCCCGGTGTTCAAGGCCGCGCCCGAGCGCTGGTTCGACCTGGTCCTCGTCGTCGACCGCTCGCCCGGCATGCGCGTGTGGGCCGAGACGGTCGCCGAGTTCACCACCGTCCTGGACCGGCTCGGCGCCTTCCGCACCCTCCAGGTCGCCGACCTCACCTTCGACGCGCAGGGCGCGCCCCGTGCCCCCGGCGCGCTGCGCTCGGCCGACGGGCGGCGCCTGGTCGTCGTGGTCTCCGACTGCATGGCCGACGCCTGGCGCCGCCCCGACGTCTGGCACCTGCTGCGCGCCTGGGCCGGCGCCCACCCCACCGCCGTGCTCAACCCGCTGCCCACCAGACTCTGGCGGCGCGGCGGCCTGAACCTCCCCACCACCCGCTTCACCCCGGCCGCCCCCGGCAGCCCGCGCAGCCGCGTGCCCGTGGAACCCCCGGCCCTGCTCGCACCGGCGGACGAGCCGGGCGATGCCGCCTGGCTGCCCGTCCCGGTCCTCTCCCTCACCCCGCACTCCCTGGGCCGCTGGTCGCGCACCCTGATGCGCGGCGACCCGGAGGGCTGCACCGCGGTCCTCGTCCCGCCCACCGGCCGCACCGCCGTCGGCCCCGCCCGGCCCCGTACGGTCCCGCTCCCGCCGGCCGAACTCGCCCGCCGTTTCCTCCGAACCGCCTCCCCGCGCGCGGCCCGGCTCGCCGTGCTCTGCGCACCCTTCGACCGGTTCAGCCTGCGGCTGCTCCACCTGGTGCGCGAGAAACTGGTCCCGGACGCCCAGATCGCGGACATCGCCGAGGTCGTCACCAGCGGCGTGTTCGAAGTGACCCAGGAGACCGGCGGCACGGTCGAACTGGCGCCGCCGCCCGAGGTCCGGGCCGTGCTGCGCGAGCACCTCCCCGCCCACCAGGTCTGGGCCCTCCACCAGGCCCTCGACCAGCACATCGCCGACCGCGGCACGAGCCGGACCCGGCTGCCCTCGGTCGCGTACGACGGAGACGGGCCGCACGACCTCGCGGCGGAACGGGAGGCGTTCGCGCGGGCGTCGCGGCGGACGTTGGAGCTGTTGGGGCTGGCCGAGCCGGAGCCCGAGGCGGAGCCGGAAACCCGGGAGCCGGAGGAGGAGTGGGGGAGCCTGCCGCCCGCGCCGGAACCCTTCGTCGGCAGCACACACCTGATCAACTCCCTGGCGCACCAAGTCGGCTCCGGCGGCGTGCGGGCCGTCCGGGTCGTCGCCTCCACCAGCGTTCCGGGCGCCGGTCGGACCGCCTTCGCCCTCCAGCTCGCCCACCGGGTGCGCGAGCACTTCCCCGACGGGGCGTACTTCGTGCCGCTCCGCGGCTCCACCCCCCACCCGGTCCCGGCCGAGGGCGCCCTCGACCGGCTCCTGCACGACCTGGGCGCCCCGAGGGAACGGGGCCCCGGCGGACCCGTGCCGCCGGAGACGCTGACCGCGAGACTGCACGAGGTCCTGAGAGGGCGCCGGGTGCTGCTCGTCGTGGACGACGTGGGCGCGGACAAGGGAGCGCAGGCCCTCGCCGCCGTACCCCCGGAGGGCAGCGCCGTCATCGCCACCACGCGGAGCGACACGTTCTTCGGGGCCCAGGTGGAGGTCCACGTGCAGCCGTTGTCCGGTCCGGACGCGGCGCGGCTCCTCGGCGCCGGCGCGCCCCCGCCCGAGGGCCTGGGGCGCGGCGGTTGGTGGCCCCTCACCCTGCGGATCCTGGCCGGCGCCCTCGCCTCGCCCGACCCCGTGAACGTCGCCAAGGCCGGCCTGTTCGTCGCCGAGGCACGCGAGTCGGCCCTGGCCGTGCACCCCGCCACGGCTGTCCGCCGCTGGCTCGCCGACCTCTCCGAAGGCCGCGCCACCACCCTCGTCCGGCTCGCGGAGGCGTCCGCCTCCGAGTTCACCCTGGAGGAGGCCGCGGCCGTCCTCGACCGCCGGCTGTCCTCCGCTGCCGCACGCCTCGACACCCTCGTACGCGACGGGCTCCTGGAGCGGTCCGGACCCGGCCGTTACGTGTTCCCGGCCGCCGTCCACGACGAAGTGCGGGCGACCCCGGGCTACGACGCGCGGCGTGAGGTCGCCCGGGCCCGGATCAGCCGCTTCCACCAGGCCGCCGCCGCGGCCCTGCACGAGGAGCGGCACCCCGGCGGGAGCCTGCCGGCGCGTCTCGGCATCATCCCGGAGCCCGCGCCCCGCCCCGAGGTGTGGGTGCGCAACGCGCTGGAGTTCCCGGACGTGCCGCCGGAGACGCTGCTGCTGCTCACGGACGTGGCCGTGGAGCCGCCGTACCTCCCGGCGTTCGAGCGGGCCGCCGGGCGATGGATCGGCACGAGCCCGGCGTACGGCGGAACCGCCCGGGGCCGGGCCGCGCTCGCCCTCGCGCGGACCGAGCACGCCCTCGGGCGGCCCGAGGACGCGTGGGAGACCCTGCACCGGGTCTCCCACACCGGTCTGGAGGCCGACGAGGCGACGTACGGCCTCGCGGCCCTGCTCCTCAACCGGCTGGTGCTGACCCTCTGGTCGCGGGACGGGGCGCGGGACGCGATCTCCTGGGCCAGGGAGGCGCTCGCTTCTTTCGGCGCCGGCCCGTCACCCGAGAGGGGCGAGGCGTTGCTGTGCCTCGAACAGGCCCTGGACGCCAACGGCGAGGACGACGAACTCCTTGTTGTGCAGGACGAGTTGACCGCCCACTTCCGGGCCCGTGAGCTGCCGTCGGAGGCGGGCCGGGTGTACGTGCGCAGCGCCGCGACACTGCTCCGGCTCGGCCGCCCCGACCAGACCGAACGGGCGGCGCGGTGGGCGCTGACGCTGCTCGACCCGGTGCGGGACGCGGCGGAACGGCAGGCGGCCGAGCGGCTGCTGCGGCTCGCCACGGATCCCGCCAGGATCGTCATCGCCCTCGGCGTGCCCGCCGCGTCCCGTCGCCGGCTCGGTTCGGAGTCGGCGGCCCTGCTCGCCTCTCTGGAGTCCGTCGGCCCCGGCCGGTTCGAGAGCCATGCGCTCCAGGACTGCCTGCTCCTGCTCGTCGACGGCGCCGTGCCGCTCGCCCCGCTCCTCACGGAGCTGGCCGGACGGCTCCCCGCCGTGCGGATGGCGGTCCACCGGGGGCCGGTGGTGGAACCGCCGGTGACCGACGCCGCCGTCGAGTACACACGGACGATGCTGCGCTTCGAGGACTTCGTCCGCACGTCGGAGAACTACCCGGACGACACCACCCTCTGCGTCTCCCCGGAGGCGTACGCGACGATCTCGCACGACGCGGCGAACTCCGCGCTCGCCCTCCGTCTCACGCCGCGCGAAGCGCGCACCGAGACGGGCACGGCCGTCTGCGTGATCCTCACGCCGAAGGTGGACCTGAGCGCCTGGGACGCCGAACTCCTGGACCTGGCACGGGTTTTCAGCCAGCTGGATCCCCGTGGGGGCCTCCTGGCCCGGGCGCTGCGGGACACCGTCGACACGGCCCTGGCCAAGCGCGGCACCGGCCGCTTCGACCCGGCTGACCTGAGCATGCTGGAAGCGGCCGCCATCTCGCTGGACCTGGAGCGCCGGCTCGCCGAAGGGACGTTCCCCTTCCGTCGCGGCCGGAGCGGCCCGCTGGCCTGGGAGCGCCCCGGCGGGGCCGTACCGCTCGCCGTCCAGGTGGTCCTGCACGGCCCCGACCGGGAACTCGGCGACCGTCGCCCGAGCGACCGGATGTGCCTGCTCGTGTACGTGGACGAGGTCTCCACCCGCTGGTCGGCGGGGCTGGTACGGGGTGGGCCGCCGCGCGTCGCGCCGGGCAGCGTGCTCTGGCTCCACCGCGACGCGCCCCTCCCCGAGAACGTCCTCCTCGGTCTCGCCCCCGACGCCCGCGCGGCCGTCCTCGCCGAACCCGACGACGTGAGCCGCGTCGCCGAGTTCTTCCGCCGCGTCCGCCTCCGCACCGTGCACGCCACCGCCCTGCGCCCGCTGATCCACGAGCGCGAGTGGGAGCGGGCCCGCGAGCGCGTCGTACGCCTGGCGGGCGCAGCCCTGCGCGCCGAGGGCCTGCTCCTCCTCGCGGGCAACCCGCGCGGCCGTGCCATGGCCGAGGCCCTCCGCCTGCCCGTCCCGGCGAGCGACGCCTACCTCTGCGTCCCCCTCGCCCGCCGTACGACCGCGCACGGCTCCCGCCCGTCGGTCACGGTCGACGGCAGGAGCTGGGTCGCCGCAGGCCCGGGGGACGAACTCGCCCCACTGCCGCCCGGGTTCCCCGGCCTGCGCGGCCCCGGGCGGTAGCCGCTGCGGCTCGGGCGGACGGGAGGGGATCCACGGCCCGGGCGCTAACCCTGCCAGGCCGGGTCGACGTCCATCAGCCGGGCCGTCTTCGACGGGTCGCGGTCCACCAGGGTGCCGAGGACCTCGTCCACCGCCGCCAGCAGCTCCGCGTCGAGCCTGACGCCTGCCGCCGCGGCGTTCTCCGTGACCTGCTCGGGACGTGTGGCGCCGATGATCGCGGAGGAGACGCCCTCCTGGTTGAGGGTCCAGGCGACCGCCAGTTGCGCCATCGTCAGCCCCGCCTGCTCGGCGAGCGGGCGCAGGCCCTGGACGCGGGTGAGCAGCTCCGGGCCGAGGACGCGGCCGATGAAGCGCGGCGCCCGCCCGCCGGCCGTGGCCCGGGAGCCGGACGGCGGCTGCTCGCCGGGGAGGTACTTGCCGGTGAGGACGCCCTGGGCGAGCGGCTGGAAGACGAACTGGCCGATGCCCTCGCGCCGGCACAGGGGGAGCACCTCGGGCTCGATGACCCGCCACAGCATGTTGTACTGCGGCTGGTTGGCGACGATCCGGCTGCGCAGCCCCAGCTGGTCGGCCAGCTCCAGCGCGGAGGCGATCTGCGGCGCGGTCCACTCGGAGACGCCGAGGTACAGGACCTTGCCCTGGCGGACCAGGTCGTCGAACGCGACCAGGGTCTCCTCCAGCGGCACCTCCTCGTCGAAGCGGTGCGCCTGGTAGAGGTCGACGTAGTCCGTGCCGAGGCGCCGCAGCGAGGCGTGACAGGACTCCATGATGTGCTTGCGCGACAGGCCGCGGTCGTTCGGGCCGTCCCCGGTGGGCAGACAGACCTTGGTGGCTATCTCCAGCGAGGAGCGGCGAATCCCGGCCACCGCCTTGCCGAGCAGCTCCTCGGCGGCGCCGAGGGCGTAGACGTCGGCGGTGTCGAAGGTGGTGACTCCGGCGTCGAGGGCGGCCCGCACGCAGGCCAGTGCGTTGTCCTCGGCGACGGTCTCGCCGTGGGTGAGCCAGTTTCCGTAGGTGACTTCGCTGATCTTCAGGCCGCTACGGCCGAGTTGACGATGCTCTATGATCGCGCAGCCTATGCCCGCACCCGCCGGGACCGGACGGAATATCCCGTCGTGGTGCCGGCGACGGGGCCGGGCGGGGCTGTCGGTCAGTGGGCGGTGCGATAGCGGTGTTCTGGCCGGCCGGTGCTGCCGTAGCGGAGTTCCAGGAGGACCGTTCCCTCCTTGACCAGGTAGGACAGATACCGCTGCGCCGTGGCGCGGGAGACGCCGATCCGCTCGGCGGTCTCGGCGGACGACAGGGCGGTGCCGGCGGTGCTCAGGGCCCGGTGGATCGCGGTGAGCGTGGGCACGGAGTGGCCTTTGGCCGGGGACCGGAGGACCGCGGGTGGGCGGGCGGCGCTGAACAGTGCGTCCACGTCGGACTGGTCGGCGGCGGTCGCGTGGCTGAGCGCGGCCACGCGGTCGTGGAGCCGGCGGTAGGCGCCGAGCCGTTCGGTGAGGTCGGCGGAGCCGAACGGCTTCACCAGATAGCCGACGGCGCCGAGTTTCATCGCCGCGCGGACGGAGGCGATGTCGTGGTCGGCGGTGATCATGAGGGCGTCGGGGCGGGACGCGGCATGGTTCTGGCTGAGCCGCCGCAGGATGTCGAGTCCGCTGCCGTCGGGCAGGAAGACGTCCAGCAGCAGCAGGTCCGGGTGGAGCGTGCGTACCACCGCCAGGGCCTCCGCCACGGTCGCCGCCTGGCCGACCACCTCGAAGCCCTCGACCCGGCGCACGTAGCTGCTGTGGATCTGGCCGACCCGGAAATCGTCGTCCACCACCAGAGTCCGGATCACCGGCCCTCACCTCCTAGGGGCAATGCTCCCGGGAAAGGGGGCCACAACTGCCTCTTCGCTCCGGCGGGCGTCGTGCCGGGCCGGCCCCTGCGCCGTAACCCGTGGTGGCGCGATTGTGCCCGACGACCGGAACGCTGCCTACCCCCCGGCCAGTGAGCAGAACGAGCAGAAGTCGGGATTACGCGGCTTTCGCGGGTTACCTCGGAAACAGCGACGTCACGAACGGCGGCCTCTAGCGTCTGCCTGGCCTCGGCCTGCGAGGGACCCGCAGGGCCTCACCAGGACCTCCCCAGGGACTCCCCGGCGCCCCCAGGAACTCCGAGCAGAGCAACTTCGAGGCACTCCGAGAAAGGGAAGGAGACGGCCCATGGCTTCGCGCAACGATGTCGCGACCAGCCCGGTCTCCCGTGCGACAGAGCGTGCCGACGCACGTATCGAGATCTCCGGGCTCACCAAGCGATTCCTGACTCCTGCCGGTGACGTGTTCACGGCGCTGCACGGTGTGTCGTTCACCGTGGAGCCGGGACAGTTCTGCGCCGTGGTCGGGCCCACCGGCTGTGGCAAGTCCACGACACTGAGCATGGTGTCCGGGCTCGACCGGCCCAGCGAGGGCTCGGTCAGGGTCGGCGGCCGCGAGGTGGACGGCATCACCGACGGCGTCAGCTTCATGTTCCAGGCCGACGCGTTGCTGCCCTGGAAGACCGTCCTCGGCAACGTGCTGATGGGCCCCGTCTTCCGCGGGGTGCCCCGACAGCAGGCGCTCGCCCAGGCGCGCGACTGGCTGCGCAGGGTCGGCCTGGCCGGGTTCGAGGACCGTTATCCGCACCAGCTGTCCGGCGGCATGCGCAAGCGCGTGGCGATGGCCGCGGCGCTGATCAACGAACCCAAGATCCTGATCATGGACGAGCCGTTCGGCGCCCTGGACGTGCAGACCAAGGCGATCATGTCGACCGAGCTGCTGGATCTGTGGGAGCAGATCCGTCCCTCCGTCATCTTCATCACCCACGACCTCGACGAGGCCGTGGCGCTGGCCGACCGGGTGGTCGTCATGACGTCCAGCCCCGGCTCGGTCAAGCAGGTCTTCGACATCGACCTGCCGCGTCCCCGCGGCTCTGTCCAGGAGATCCGCTTCCAGCCCCGGTTCATCGAACTCCAGCACCAGATCTGGGACACGCTGCGCGAAGAGGTGGAGCGCGCCTACGCGAGCACCGCAGGAGGCAAGGCATGAGCACGACGTCCACCGCTCCCGCCGCCGTCGCGGACGGCCGGAAGGGCTCGCCCGCGGCGGCCGCCCGCAGCGCCGCCCGGCGGCGTGTCGCCCAGGTCTGGGCGGGGCGCGTCGGCCTCGCGGTCTTCGTGATCGGCGGCTGGCAGGCGTTCACCACCTGGGGCATCGTCGACCCCTTCTTCTTCGGACAGCCCTCCGGAATCGCGAAGCGGCTGGTCGAACTCTTCCAGGACGGCACCGGGTTCGGGTCCTTCTACGCGAACATCTGGACCACCATCCAGGAGGCGCTCCTCGGCTTCGTCGTGGGTTCCCTCACCGGCGTGGTCTTCGGCGTCGCACTCGGGCAGAGCCGCTATCTCGCCGATGTGCTGGGCCCCTACATCAAGATGGTCAACGCGATCCCGCGCATCGTCCTCGGCTCGATCTTCATCGTCGCCTTCGGCATCGGCGTGACCCCGAAGATCCTGCTCGCCGCGGTGCTGGTGTTCTTCATCGTCTTCTTCAACGCCTTCCAGGGCGTGCGCGAGGTGGACCGCAACATCCTCGCCAACGCCCGGGTGCTCGGCGCGTCCCAGGTGCAGATCATCCGGCACGTCGTGGTGCCCTCCGCGCTCACCTGGATCATCGCCAGTCTGCACAGCGCCTTCGGCTTCGCCATCGTCGGCGCGCTCGTCGGCGAGGTGCTCGGCGCGCAGAGCGGCCTCGGCCTGGTCATCAAGACCGCGCAGAACAACTTCGACCCGAACGGCGTGTTCGCCACGATGCTCGTCATCGCGGTGATCGTGCTGGGCGCGGAGTGGCTGATCGGCAAGCTCGAACACCGGCTCCTGTCCTGGCGTCCGCCGGCCCCCTCCGAGGCCGCGGGCCTCTGAGCGGCGGGCCACCGAGCCGCCTGGACGTCCGAGCGACGGTTCGCCGAGCCGCCGGGCCGCTGGTCGTCCGAGTGACGGGCCGCCGAGCCGCCGGGCCGCCGGTCGTCCGAGTGACGGGCCGCCGAGCCGCCGGGCCCGAGTGGCCTCACCGCCATCCGTCCCCCCGTTCATCACCCCTCCACGCCCCACCCCCTCCCCGTATCCCCGCTCGCTCGGTCACCCGCCCCCGCGTGCCAGGAAGAGCCGAGCAGGATCTGAAAGGAATGAGCCGCCATGCTCAAGAGAGCACTCACCGCAGCGGTCGCGACCGTCCTCACCCTCGGCGCGGTCACCGCGTGTTCCAGCAGCTCCGCGGACTCCGGCTCGGACGGCTCCGGCGGCATGCCGACCGTCAGGCTCATGGTCGGCGGCATCGACAAGCAGATCTACCTGCCCTACCAGCTCGCCGAGAGCCTCGGCTTCTACAAGAAGTACGGCGTCAAGGTCGAGCTGAGCAACGAGGCGAACGGCGGCGTCGGCGCCGACACGGCCATGGCCTCGGGGCAGGTCGACATGGCGGGTGCCTGGTACGTCCACGCGATCGACTTCGTGGCCAAGGGCAAGGGGATCGAGTCGGTCGTCCAGCTCTCCGGCGCGCCGGGCGAGCGGGAGATGTGCACGACGAAGAGCGGGGTGAAGTCGGCCGCCGACTTCAAGGGCAAGACGCTCGGCGTCACCGACATCGGCTCGGGCACCGACACCCTGACCAAGTTCATGGCGGCGCAGAAGGGCGTCAAGGAGGACCAGTTCAACCGCATCGCGGTCGGTGCGGGCTCCACCGCCATCGCCGCGCTCCAGAACGGCAAGGCCGACTGCGTCATCACGACGCAGCCGACCGTCTCCGCGATCGAGAAGAAGGGGGTCGGCGCCTCGGCGATCGACCTGGCCACCACCGACGGCGCCAAGGCCGCGCTGGGCGGCGCCTGGCCGGCGGCGAGCGTCCTCGCCCGTACCGACTGGGTGAACTCGCACAAGAACACGGTGCAGAAGGTCGTCAACGCGCTCGTGGCGACGATGCACTGGATGGACACGCACAGCGCCGCCGACATCGCGAACAAGCTGCCGTCGTCGTTCGTGGCGAACGACCTGGTGACCAAGGACGACTACATCAAGGCCCTGGAACAGGACAAGGACCAGTTCCTGCCGGACGGCATCATGCCGGCCGGCGGTCCGAAGACCGTGCTGGCGACCGAGGTGATGGTCGGCAAGGCGGAGCCGTCGCTCGACCTCGGCAGGACGTTCACCAACGAGTTCGCCCTGGCGGCCAACAAGAAGCTGGGCTTCACCGCCACGACGACCCCGGCCGGAGCCGACGGCTGAACCGCCCGCTCCCGTACGGGGCCGCCCGGGCGCCTGCCGCCCGGGCGGCACCGTGCCGCGCGCACCGAGGGCCACGCCGTGTCCCCACTCGATGGCCCGCGCGGGCCCGGAGAACGAGCCCATGGCAGCGCACGTGATCAGGGGCGGGTCATCGCTGCGACGGTGACGGAGCGGGAGACGAAGCAGGCGCGGAGGAGCCGTCCGGTCCCTCGGTCCGCGCGATGAAGCCCCTCCGCACCTCCGCAGATCGTCCGACGCTCCGTCGCCGCATCCACCACATCGCGCACACCATGGCGCCCGCCGCCCCGTACGCGACGGTGCCGCCGACCGTGCCGGCGGCCGGGCCCGCGAGATACGCCACCGCGCCGGCGAGCGCGACGCCGAGCCACTCCCAGCGCCCGTCCAGGGCGACGAGAGCGACGAGCAGCAGGGCGTACCAGGAGTAGCCGGGCGTCAGCAGGAGGAATGCCGTACCGGTGGTCAACAGGGCTCCGCACCAAGGGCGTTCGGGGTCACCGCGCCACCACACCGCCACCGCCACCGCCGCCGTCCCCTGCGCCGCCGCGGGCAGCGCCCACGGGTCGGGCAGCACGAGCCGCAGCAGGGCGTACCGCCCGCCCGCGCCCGGGGCGTCGTAGCCCTCCTCCCGCGTGTAGCCGCCCAGATAGCCGAGGACGGAACCGTCGGACACGAGGACGTACGGCAGGTACGCCAGGGCGACCGTCACCGCGGCGGGCAGCGCCACGGCCGCGACCGTACGGGGCCGCCGGACGCCGGACAGCGCGCCCGGCAGCAGCACGGCGGGCAGCAGCTTGGCGGCGACCGCCAGACCGAGCAGCACTCCGCCCGTGACACGGCGGCGGCGCGCCAGGAGAACGAGCGCGCCGACCGACAGGAGCACGGCCAGGACGTCGACGTGGGCGTTGTTCACGGCCTCGACGGGGACCGCCGGGCACCACGCCCACAGGGCCGCCCGGCGTGGATCCCCCCGTCGGCGCAGCACGGCGGTGAGGAGGCAGCCGACGGCCAGCGAGAGCAGCGCCGCGCCTGCCTGGAGCCCTTTGTGACGGACGCCCTGCGGCGACAGCGCGTGGACGAGGAGGAACCAGCCCTCCGCCACCGGAGGGTAGATCGTGTGCACGGCGGGCCGGTTGATCCGGGTGCACCGGCCGCCGCCGAGCGGTGCGAGGTCGGTGTCGCCGCGTCCGCAGGCCGTGGTGCCGGGGAAGAGCCAGTCGTCACGGAGCCCGGCGAGCACCGGGTCCGCGGGCGCGTGGTCGTACGGCGAGAGGCCCGCGGCCTGCACCCGGCCGTCCCACGCGTACCGGTAGGAGTCCGTGCTCGTCCGCGGGCCCGCCACCAGTCCCGTCGCCGTCACCGCGACCGCCCCGGCGAGGAGGAGCGGGACGACGTGCCGGCGGGCCACCCGGCGCAGAGCGGTCACCGCCGCCGCGAACACCGCCCACGCGCCCGCGTACCCGGCCAGGAAGCCGGGCCCGCGGGCGCCCCCGTGGAGCAGGAGGACCAGCGAGACGGTCAGGAGCGACAGCAGGAGAGCGGTGACGACGACGGGCAGCGGAGGACGGCGGGCGCGGGTCATGGGCGCAGACTGGCAGCGCGGGCGACGGACGAGGAGGCGACCCGGCGGGGCGTTCGGGTTTCGTAAGGAGTCGGACGCTCCGCGCGGCCGCTTTCGTACGGCGACGGCATCTCGTACGGCGGGGGAGGGGCCGTCCTCAGCGGAGTCCCGCCGCGGACGACCGAGGCGCGAGCGACAGGAAGGGGCGCCCCTCCACCGTCCACTGCGCGCGGACCGCCCAGCCCGCGTTCCGCGCGTGCCCGGTCAGGGCGCGCGTGCCCACCCGGGCCCACGGGAACGGCGTCCCGCGTCCGCCCCGGCCGTCGTCGACGTGTACCTCGCAGCACTCGTCGACGTCGACGGGGGAGCATTCCGCGATCACGCGCCCGGATCGCGACACGACCTGGCGCAGTCTGCGCAGCAGGGCGGCCGGGTCGCCGCCGATTCCTATGTTGCCGTCGACCAGCAGCGCCGTGTCCCAGCGTCCCTCGGCGGGCAGCGGGTCGAAGACCGACCGGCACAGGGCCGCGGCCCCGAGCCCCGCGGTGCGGGCGACCGCCGCCGGGCTGACGTCGATGCCGAGCGCCCGACGGCCTTCGGCCGCGAGCGCGGCGACGAGCCGTCCCGGTCCGCAGCCGATGTCGAGGACCGTGCCTCGGCAGCGGTCGAGTACGGTGCGGTCGGCGCGGTCCGGTGCCTCGCACCAGCGCTCGACCTCCAGCGGCAGCAGCCAGCCGTCGTGCCGGCGCAGGAAGAGGGGGCCCCGGCCGGTGCGCAGGGCGTCGGTGTACGGATCCGCCCGCCATGCCGTCGTCGTGGTCAACGGCCCGCTCCCGCCGTGGTGTCGGTGCACGCGGCGTACCGGGCGGCGAAGCGGGTCCCCGGCGCCGAGGCCGCCACCTGCCGGGCGTCCCGCGCGGTGTCCACGTCCCGCAGGACCGGCAGCCGGCCGACGCGCAGCCCGGCCGCCCGCAGCCGCGCGTACTGGACGGCGCCGGTGTCCGGCCGGGACATGGGCACACCGAGCAGGAGCGCGGGATCGGGCGCGGCCAGGCCGAGGGCCCAGAAGCCGCCGTCGGCGGCCGGACCGAACCAGGCGTCGTGTCCGTCCCAGCGCAGGGCCGGGGCCAGCAGTGACGGCGTGACCTGCGGGGTGTCCATGCCGATGAGCAGCGCCGGCCCGTCGCAGGCCGCGAACGCGGCCGCCAGCCGAGCGTCGAGCCCGCCCGCCGCCTGCGGAACGACGTGGAATCCCGGCGGCAGCCAGGGGCCGGGCTCCCCGTCGAGCACGAGGACGTGCCGGTCCGCCGGCACACGGGCGGCGGCGGTGAGCGTGTCGGCGAGGGCCGCCTCCGCGAGCGCGGCGGCCTCCGCAGGGGTGAACGGGGGAGTGAGCCGCGTCTTCACCCGGCCCGGCCGGGGCTGCTTCGCGATGACGAGGAGGGCGGTCACGGGCGAACCCCGGCCGCCGGCGCGGGCTCGTCGAGCACCTTGCGCATGTCGTGGACCGCCTGCCAGGTGCCCCGCCAGGTGCCGGTGACCTTCGACCGTCCGGCCCGGGGCAGATACGGCACGTCGACCTCGCGCACCCGCCACCCCGCGTCGGCCGCCCGGACCACCATCTGGAGCGGGTAGCCGCTGCGCCGGTCGGTCAGCGCGAGTCCGAGGAGCGCCTCGCGACGGGCGGCCCGCAGCGGGCCGAGGTCGCGCAGCCGCAGCCCGGTACGGCGGCGCAGCAGCCAGGACAGTGCCAGGTTGCCCGCCCGGGCATGGACCGGCCAGGCGCCGCGCACGGTGGGACGGCGGCGGCCGAGCAGCAGGTCGGCGGAGCCGTCGGCCACCGCGCCGACGAGTCCCGGCAGCAGACCGGGGTCGAGGGAGGCGTCGCAGTCGCAGAAGCAGACGAACTCGGCCTCGGCGGCGAGCAGCCCGGCGTGGCAGGCGGTGCCGAAGCCACGCCGCGGCTCGGCCACGACGGTGGCACCGAGACGGGCCGCGATGCCGGCGGAGCCGTCGGTGGAGCCGTTGTCGACGACGATCGCCCGCCAGCCGGCCGGGATGCGGGAGAGCACCCAGGGCAGGGCCTCGGCCTCGTCGAGACAGGGAAGGACGACGTCTACGGTCATGAGGGTCACGGCTCCCACCGTAGGAAGCGCGTCGCGGATCGAGGGCGCCGAAGTCCTTACGAAACGCGGACGTCGGCCCCCGTACCCCCGGGTGGCGGTGACCCGCGGCGGGCCGGATGCGACGCTGGTCGGCATGAGCGAGTACAGCGCCCCCCGGCCCGCGGCCCGGATCCTGGTGGTCGACGACGACCCGACCGTGGCCGAGGTGGTGACCGGATACCTCGACCGGTCCGGGTTCGCCGTGGAGCACGCGGCCGACGGCCCCGACGCCCTGCTGCGGGCCCGGGAGCGGCGGCCGGACCTCGTCGTCCTCGACCTCATGCTGCCGGGCCTGGACGGCCTGGAGGTGTGCCGCAGGCTGCGCGACACCGGGCCCGTTCCGGTGATCATGCTGACGGCGCGCGGCGACGAGGAGGACCGCATCACCGGCCTGGAGGTCGGCGCGGACGACTACGTCACCAAGCCGTTCAGCCCGCGCGAGCTGGTGCTGCGCGTCGAGTCCGTCCTGCGCCGCAGTCGCGGGGCCGCCGGTCCCGCGGCCCCGCGGCCGGTCCTGCGCGCCGCCGGTCTCACCGTCGACCCGGCCACCCGGAGAGCCACCCGCGCCGGCGACGAACTCGCTCTTACTCTCAGGGAGTTCGACTTGCTCGCCTACTTCCTGGAACACCCCGGCGCCGCCCACTCCAGAGAGGAGCTGATGCGGCGCGTGTGGGGCTGGGACTTCGGCGACCTGTCCACGGTCACAGTCCACGTACGACGGCTGCGCGCCAAGATCGAGGACGACCCGGCGCGGCCCCGGCTCATCCGGACGGTCTGGGGTGTCGGCTACCGCTTCGAGCCCGAGTGGGACGGGACGGAAGGGGAAGCGGCATGAAGGACGTCCTGCTGATCGCGGGCTTCGCACTGGCGGGAGCCGTCTGCGCGGGCCTCGCCGGAGCCCTGGTGCTCCGCCTCGTACGGCGCCGCTCGGTCGCCGTCTCCCTCACGGTGGTCGCGGCCGTCACGGTGACCGCGATGCTCGCCGGGACGCTTGCCGTCGCCCAGGCGATGTTCCTGTCCGCACACGACCTGTGGGTGGTGACCGTCGTGGTGGCCATGGCGGCCCTCGTCTCGCTCGGCACCGCCCTGGTCCTGGGCCGCTGGGTGGTGGCCCGCAGCCGGGCCCTCGCCCGTGCCGCCCGCGACTTCGGCGACGAAGGCAGCTTCGCGGCCCCGGACGGCGCCGCCACCGCCGAACTCGCCGCGCTCACCCGGGAACTGGCCGCCACCAGCGCGAAACTCGACGCCTCCCGGCGCCGCGAGCGCGCGCTGGAGGCCTCCCGCCGGGAACTCGTCGCCTGGATCTCCCACGACCTGCGCACCCCGCTGGCCGGGCTGCGGGCCATGGCGGAGGCCCTGGAGGACGGCATGGCCGCCGACCCCGCCCGCTACCACCGGCAGATCCGCACCGAGGTCGAGCGCCTGACGACCATGGTCACCGACCTCTTCGAACTCTCCCGCATCCACGCCGGCGCACTCACCATCAGCCCGAGCCGCATGTCCGTGTACGACCTCGTCGGCGACGCCCTGAGCGGCGCCGACGCGCTCGCCCGCGAGCACGGGGTGCGGCTGGTGGGGGAGGAGGTCGCGGCGATCCCCGTGGAGGTGGACGGCAAGGAGATGACCCGGGTCCTCGCGAACCTGCTCGTCAACGCCATCCGTCACACACCTGCCGACGGCACGGTCGCGGTGGCGGCCGAACGGCGCGCGGAAGCCGTCGTCCTGTCCGTCACCGACGGCTGCGGCGGCATCGCCGACGAGGACCTGCCCCGCGTCTTCGACACCGGCTGGCGCGGCACGGCGGCCCGCACCCCGCCGGCCGGGGCCGGCCTCGGCCTCGCCATCGTGCGCGGCATCGTCGAGGCCCACGCGGGCCGCGCCGAGGTCCGCAACGTCCCGGGCGGCTGCCGCTTCGAGGTCACCCTGCCGGCCGCGGCGAACTGACACGGCCCCTGGCCGGGTGACAGGCCCTGGTGCGGCTCGGCGTGTGGTACCTGCCTCAACGCGGCTTGGCGCGCGGCGACACGCCATCGCGCAGCTCGGCCTGTGCGAACTCCCGCATCCCGGCGTCGAATCCGACCCGCGGCCGCCAGCCGAGGTCCCGGCGCAGCCGGGCCGAGTCCGCCGTCACGTGCCGCACGTCCCCGAGCCGGTACTCGCCCGTGGTGACCGGCAGCGGCCCGCCGTACGCCCGGGCGAGGGCCCGGGCCATCTCGCCGACCGTACGGGGATCGCCGCTGCCGGTGTTGTACGCGGTGAACGAGCCCGCGCCCAGGGAGTTCGCGGCCTCCAGCGCCGTCGCCGCCGCCCGCGCCACGTCCCGGACATGGACGAAGTCGCGCCGCTGACCGCCGTCCTCGAAGACCCGCGGGGCCTCGCCGCGCGCGAGCGCGGAACGGAACAGCGAAGCCACCCCCGCGTACGGAGTGTCCCGCGGCATGCCGGGGCCGTAGACGTTGTGGTAGCGCAGCGACACCGCCCGGCCGCCCGTCGCCCGGGCCCACGCCGCTGCGAGGTGTTCCTGCGCGAGCTTCGTCGCCGCGTACACGTTCCGCGGATCCGCCGGCGCGTCCTCGGTCACGAGGCCCGGCGTCAGCGCGGCCCCGCACAGCGGGCAGCCGGGCTCGAAAGCGCCCGCCGCCAGGTCCGCCTCGCGCCGCGGGGCCGGCCGCACCACACCGTGCCGGAGGCACTCGTAACGGCCCTCGCCGTAGACCACCATCGAGCCGGCGAGGACCAGCTCCCGCACCCCGGCCCCGGCCATCGCGGCCAGCAGCACCGCCGTTCCCAGGTCGTTGCAGCCGACATACGCGGGCGCGTCCGCGAACTCCCTGCCCAGGCCCACCATCGCCGCCTGGTGGCACACCGCGTCCACGCCCCGAAGGGCCTCCGCGACGGCGGTGCCGTCCCGCACGTCCGCGATCACCAGCTCCTCACCGGGGCGCGGCGCGCGAGGCGGACCGGAATGCGCCGTCGGCAGCAAAGCGTCGTAGGAGACGACCTCGTGGCCGCGCGCGAGCAGCGCGTCGACGATCTGCGTACCGATGAAACCGGCCCCGCCGGTGACCAATACCCGCATACCGCCACACGCTAGAGGACCCGGGCCCGCGTCATCCCGCACGACGGCCTCCCGTCACCGTTCCGTAAGGGCCGGCGCCTGGATCCGAACCGTCGTGCCGCCACTGCGGGTGCTCCCGTCCGGCCCAACCGCGGTCCACCAGCCCGGTGCGCATCCCGAGCCGGGCCTCCGGGTCCCGCGCCGCCATCCGGACGTGTCCGGCCGTCACCGCGGCGATGGCCACGGCGAGCCAGTCGTGGACGAACGTCGCACCGGTCCGCAACGACGCCGGCGCGAGATGGGTGAACCACATCAGCAGTCCCGTGCCGAGGATCACCAGCATCGATCCGAGCGTCCACTGCGCATAGAGCTTCTGTCCGGCGTTGAACTTGCCCGCCGGGCGGTACGGGGCACGGGACCGCACCGCCCGCAGCCACGCCCGGTCGACAGGAGTGAACCGGCTGAGCCGGGCCACGTCGGCGCGCAGCGCGCGGAAGGCCAGTCCGATCAGCAGGGGCACCGGAAGCGCCAGACCGCACCACACGTGCACGGTCACGACCAGCCGCCGGCGCCCGACCAGTTCGGCCAGCGGCGTCACGTACAGGCAGGCGGCGGTGGCCAGGCAGGTGAGCATCAGGGCCGCGGTGGTGCGGTGCGCCCAGCGCACCGGCCGGGCGAAGCGGAGCAGGCGGTCGGGGTCAGCCGGTCGGCGCATCGTCCCGCCCGTTCGACCGGCCGACCCAGGCGTCGACCTCGTAGCCGTACCGCTCCCAGTAACCCGGCCGCACCGCCGAGGTGACGGTGATTCCCGACAGCCACTTGGCGGACTTGTAGAAGTACATCGGCGCCACGTACAGCCGCACCGGCCCGCCGTGGGTGTGGGAGATGGGGGCGTCCCGCATCCGCAGGGCCACCAGTACGTCGTCACGACGGGCCTGTTCGAGCGTCAGGCTCTCGGTGTACGTGCCGTCGAAGCAGGTGAACCGCACCGCCCGGGCCCCGGGCCGCACCCCCGCGACGTCCAGCAGGTGCCTGAGCGGCACGCCCTCGAACGGCGTGTCCGGTACCCGCCACCCCGTCACGCACTGCACGTCTCGCACGATCCGGCGCTGGGGCATCGCCCTCAGGTCGGCCAGCCGGTGGCCGGCCGGGCGCTCGACCAGGCCGTCCACCGTCAAGGCGTAGGTCTGCTCGGTGCGGGCCGGCACCGAGGAGACCACGGAGTAGTACCTGAAGCCGTCGCCGCCGGGCAGCAGCCCGGTCAGCCCGGTCGGGTCGTTCGCGGCGATGGTGCTCTGGGCCTGCTGGAGGTACGGCCCGGCCGCGACGCCGGCGGCGCCGAGCCCGAGCAGCCCGAGCACGACCCGACGGCCCACGGGGGTGCCGCGGGGATGTTCCACTGTGCTGTCCATGCCCCCGATACGACCAGCATTCCCCGCTCACGACCAGGGCCGGCGCCATTCCGTCAGACTTTCGTCATCTCCGCTCACAGGCCCGCCGGGTCAGTCGCCCGGCACCCCGGGCAGACCGGTCACGAGACCGTCCAGCGCATGCCGGCACGGGCAGTCACGGACGGCGGGCAGCAGTCCGATCGCCTTCAGCAACACGGTGCGCAGCCGCTCGACGTTGCGGGCGAAGACCTTCAGCACCTCGGCGTGGGTGACGCCCTCGCCGGTGTCCGCTCCCGCGTCGAGATCGGTCACCAGGGCCAACGGGGTGTAGCAGAGCCCGAGTTCGCGGGCGAGGACGGCCTCCGGATGGCCTGTCATCCCGACCACCGACCAGCCGCTCGCGGCGAACCAGCGCGACTCGGCCCGGGTGGAGAAACGCGGACCCTCGATCACCACCAGGGTCCCGCCGTCCACCGGCTCCCACGCCGCCGCCCGGGCGGCGTCCAGGGCGGCCGTCCGCCCCCGCGGACAGTACGGATCCGCCATCGACACGTGCACCACCTCGGGCACCGTGCCGTCCGGCAGCGGCAGGCCGTCGAAGAAGGTCTGCACCCGCCCGGAGGTCCGGTCGACGAACTGGTCGGGGACCAGCAGCGTGCCCGGACCGTACTCGGGAAGCAGCCCGCCCACCGCACAGGGAGCGAGCACCTGGCGCACCCCCAGCGAGTGCAGGGCCCACTGGTTCGCCCGGTAGTCGATCCGGTGCGGCGGCAGTCGGTGCCCGCGACCGTGACGCGGCAGGAAAGCCACCGGGCGGCCGGCCACCTCACCCACGAACAGCACGTCGCTCGGCTCCCCGTACGGTGTCTCCACCCGTACCTCGACCGCATCGTCCACCAGCGCGTAGAGCCCCGAACCGCCGATGACACCCACCTCGGCGCACGGCCCACCCCGACTCACCGTCACCCGACCCACCTCTTCCGCATCGGCACGTCCGGCCACTGTAGGAACCAGGCGGCCGGGAACCGGTCCAACGGGTCTTACGATTCACGAACACCGCACCCGCACGCAACGGAGCAGGGGAGCGATCGGACGTCGTTTTCCGCCAAGGGGGAAGTCGGGAACCGCGCCCCCGGGGGCGGACTCTTGCCGAGGGTGCCGTCCGGAGCGTGGGCGGGACCGGGGGCCGGGGTAACATCTGGCCTCGCGATCGAGCGTGGCTTGGGGGAACTTACGTTGATCATCCGGGTGTTGCTTGCCGAGGACATGCACATGGTGCGAGGCGCCCTGGTGGCGCTCCTCGAGTTGGAAGAGGACATCGAGGTCATCGCGGAGCTGGCGAACGGTGACGAGATCGTCCCCACGGCCCTGGAGCAGCGGCCGGACGTCGCTGTCCTCGACATCGACCTGGCGGGCATGGACGGGCTCACCGCGGCGGCCCAGCTGCGCGACGTGCTGCCGGAGTGCCGGACTCTGATCCTCACCAGCCTCGGTCGGCCGGGAACGTTCCGGCGGGCGCTGGCCGCAGGGGCGCGCGGGTTCATCCTCAAGGACGCGCCGCCGCGTCAACTCGCCCAGGCGATACGCAGAGTGGCGCAGGGCGAACGGGTCGTGGACCCGGATCTCATGGTGGCCGCGTGGGACAGCGGGGACAGTCCGCTGACCGAGCGGGAGACGGAGGTGCTGCGGCTGGCGGCGGACGGCGCCGAGGTCGCGGAGATCGCGGGCCGGCTCTACCTGTCGGTGGGCACCGTGCGGAACTACCTCACCTCGACCTCGGTCAAGCTGAACGCCCGCAACCGGCTGGACGCGGTACGGATCGCGCGCGAGGCCGGCTGGCTCTAAGGGGTGTCTCGCCGATCATGCCGGGCATCGCGAGCCCGGCCCGACCGACAGGACACCCCCAGGGGCGCTCGATCGGATCGGGCCGGGCTCAGCAAGCCCCGGGGCGGTGCTCGTCCACATCGCGCCGGGCTCAGGAAGCCCCCGGGGCGCTCATCTCGATCGGGCCGGGCTCAGGAAGCGTCGGGGCCGCTCGACCGGATCGCGTTCTCCGGCCGGGCGCGGTCCCGGAGCAGGGCCCGTGTGCTCACCCCACCAGACGCTCGTCGTCGGAGGCGTCCGCGTCCGGTGCCGGTGCCGGTGCCTCGTGGGCATCCGCCGCGGCCGTGGCCTCCAGGTGGAACCAGCCGTCCTCGCGCACCCCGGCGGAGAAGGTGCCGCCGACCTCGGAGAGCCGCAGGGCGAGGTTGGACAGGCCGCCGTTGTCCCGGGTGAGCTGCTCCGGGCGGCCCCGGCCGAGCTCGCGCAGCCGCGGCGGCACGCCGTCGTTCGCCAGGCGCAGGCTGATCACGCCTTCCTGGGCGACCGCCTCGATGGTGCAGCGGGAGGCCTTGCTGTGCCGTATCACGTTGGTGACGCCCTCGCGCAGCACCGTCGCGAGGACGGTGTCGGCGCTCCCCGACAACCGGCCGCAGTCCACCCGCAGATGGGCGTCTATGCCGGCCGCCGCCAGCACGGAGCGGGCCGAGGACACCTCCGTCAGGAGCGACATCGATCGGTAGCTCCGGGCCACCTCGCGGACGTCCCGCAGGGCCTGGCGTGACAGCTCGACGATGCTCTCCAGCTCCGCCCTGGCCCGCTCGGGCGAGCGGTTGACCATGGTGTGGGCCAGCTCGCTCTTCAGCGTGATCGCCGACAGGGTGAAGCCCAGCAGGTCGTGCAGGTCCCGGGCGAACCGCAGCCGCTCCTTGATGACGGCGACGCGGGTGATGTCGTCCTGTGCCTCGTGCACGGCCAGCGTGAGGTCGGACAGCAGCGTGAGGCTGTACACGATGATGCCGGTGACCAGCGTCGACATCATCATGTACAGCACGTCGACGACTCTGCCCTGGTGGGTGTGGGCGGTGCCCACGCCGATGGCCACGATCAGCGTGCCGAACGCGGGGACCGCCACCCGGCGGGGCAGCAGGGTCAGCATGGACGCGCCGGTGAAACCGCCCATCCCGCCCCACGGCCCGCCGAGTAACAGCGCGGGCACGACCGTGAGCAGTGCCTGCCCGAGCAGCGTCCACCGTCCGTACATGGTGCGCAGCCGGCGGAACCGCGGGAGGGTGTGGACCAGTTGGAGCCCGAGGATCGCGGGCAGCACGGTGACGCTGCAGGCGACGGTGACCGCGGTGAGCGATTCGTTGAGGATGTCGACGATCTGCATCGTCAGGAACGCCGCGATGACCGTCCAGACCACGACCAGTGCGAACCGGGGCGCCGGAGCCTCGATGCCGAGGACCCGGACTCCGGGTTCCTGCCTGACTGGGCTCTCCATGTAACGGTCTGTCATGGCTCTCCCTCTGGTCACACCGGTTGCGGGCAACGGTCGATGGTAATGCCGTACCTTGACGTTGCAGCCAACTATGCGTGGTGCGACGGGTGTCGGTCAGTCCCTGGAGGACACTTCGCGTTCCTCGGGGAGAGTGCCGAGGACGAACTCACCGACCGCGGACTCCTCCCGCCAGTCGAGACCGAAGGCCTCCGCCGACAGCTGGGTGGTGCCGGTGCCCAGCGCGCACGGTGCCAGACCCATGCCGGTCGCCAGCAGGTACAGCGTCTGCTGCACCACGCCGACGTGCTTCAGCGTCAGCGCGTACGCGAGTCCGCTGTACTTCCAGGAGACCCGGGCGAACCGGGCCGTCAGGGTGAGCAGCAGTGCGGGCCGGGCACTCATGCCCGCGCCGGCCTGTGCCTCGTCGAGGAGCGCGGTGGCCAGTTGTGCGCGGTCGGGCAGCCGGATCAGCGCATGGTCGAGCGGGTCGTAGTAGTAGGCGCCGGGTTCGAGGCCGGCGCACCGGCCCACTGTCAGATAGCACTCCAGCTCGTAGCGCGCGCCGCCGCTCGGGTACGGGCGGCGCTGCGGCTCGTGCGGGGCGGCGGCCGCGCCGGGCCCGGCGGGCTCCCGGACGCGCAGGGAGCGGTGGAGGATCTCACCGAGCTGGTGGAGTGTCAGATCGGCGGAGCCGTGGTCGCGAACCGAACGCCGCCGCTCCAGGACCTCGGTCAGGGACGTGTCCCAGTCGGGGATGCCGGGGCCTGGCCCGGGCAGCTTGATCCGGGGCCCGTCCGGCGGCCGCTTGAGCCGGGGCGGCTCTTCCTGGCGGCCCCGCAGCGGGTAGGTGGCGCCGAAGTCGCCGTCGCGGCCGCCGGGGCGGCTGCTCCAGTGGAAGCGCAGGTCGTCGGCGGACCACGGGAGCAGCGCGGGGTCGTGGTCCTCGGGGAAGACGGCGTCGTGGGGCGCCGTGGGCTGTTCCGCGACCTCCACCATGCCGGTGGCGACGAGGTGGGAGACGAGCGCGCCGACCACCGGGGCGGCCAACGGCGTCCGGGCGGCGGCGCGTTCGAGGGTGACGGGCCGGCTGAGCATGCTGATCAGCCAGCCCGCCTCGGGCCGTGCGAAGACGGCGCGGAACTGCGACAGCGGCGACTCGAGCACCATGTCGTGGCCGTTGGAGCGCAGCTGGGCGAACCGCGACAGCCGCATCATGCGCCCGGCCGGCACCGGCACCGGATCGAGCCGGGCGCCGGTGACCGTCGGTACCACGGACAGCAGGGGACGCTCGCCGTCCGGCGCGCCGACGGAGCGTACGACGAGCCCGGCCAGCTGCCGCAACGCCTGCAACAGACGGAGCCGGGCGGCGAGTTCGTCGACGCCGGGCACGTTGTCCAGCTGGACGGGGCCGAGCAGCATACGGCGCAGTGTCTCGGTGAGCACCGTTCCGGGGCGCGGGATGCGCAGGTCGCCCCACCGGGAGTGCAGCACCAGGGCGGAACCCTCCGGGAGTTCCTCCAGCAGGGTCTCCTCCCGCAGTGACCACAGTTCGATCGAGGGGGCGGGCGCTGAACTGCCCGGGGGTTGCACGGGTGGCACGATCGCTCCTGCTCGGGACTCGGCGTTGCGCGGCTCGGCATTGCTCAGACAAACAGCGGTATCGGGTTCAGTCCCTCGTACGGCGTCGGCTCGGGCAGTCTGCCGAGGGACACCGGGACGTCGAAGAGCCTCCCTGGGGCGAACCGGGGCCAGAAGTGCCGCAGACCGGGAACCAGGGTCCGCACCACGGGCAGACCCAGGTCGGGACGGGTCTGATCCAGTATGTACACCTCAAGCCCGTTGCCCTCGATGGTTCGGCGCAGGTTCTGGAACTCCTCGAGCACGCCTCCGACACCGCTCCAGGCGTAGTCGAGCGGGGTGCGAGCGGGGACTCCGGGATCGGGGGCGAGGTAGGGCATCGCGTCCCGGGCCGCGGTGCGCCACCAGCGCAGGGCGACCGGGTCGGCACAGGCGTACCCGGTGCCGTCCGGGTGGGAGTCGAGGACCGGCGGGAGCATCTGGTTCAGTTCGGTGAGCGCCCGGGAGAGGGCGATCGCCGGGTCGGGGTGGGCGCCGAAACCGAAGACGATGTCCTCGGGGGCGCCGACGCCCCGGTCGGTGCGCCGGGACAGCGCGGCGAAGACCGGCACGCCGAGGTCCGAGGTGAGGTCCAGGGCCCAGACCTCGCGGCGGAGTTCCCGGTGCGTCCGGAGCACCTCGGCGGTCCAGTGGTCGTCGAAGGCGGTCAGGTCGACGCCCGGCTGGCGGGTGCGGTTGTACCACCACAGGGCGACGGCGTCGCGTTCGACGAGTTCGAGCAGACCCTGCAGGGCCGCGTCCTCCAGCGAGCTGCCTGCCGCGCAGCCGTTGGAGTCGGCGCGGACCATCCGCCGGCCGGTCGCGTCGGGGACGTGGTAGTAGAGCAGCGCGGCCGGGAAGAGCACGTGCCGTTCCCGGGTGAGCGACCAGACCGGCGACCAGTCCAGCTCCGCGTCCGGGTCGAACGCCTCGGCCACCTGGTGGAACGGGTGGCCTCCGGCGTTCCACCGGGCGCGCTCGGCGATCTGGCGCTCGTGCCAGAGCTGGCAGTCGCCGGGGTGTACGGCGTCCGGTCCGAGCGTGCGCAGCGAGCCCCGTACGACGGACTCGTCGCCCTGCCAACTGCCGCTGATCCGCTCCAGCGCCTCGCACAGCGCGCCGACCCGGGCGTCCAGCGGCGTCCTGCCCTTGCCCGAACTCTCCTGGCGCAGCGAGGCGTTCAGCTCGTTCATGTGGCGGGGCAGGGCCAGATTGTGTCCCGCCCGGTAGACGTTGAGCAGCTCGGGACCGCGCCGGTCGCGGCGGATCTCCTTCACGACGCCGGTCACCGGGCCGACCAGGTGGCCGTACCGGTCGAGGACCGCCTGCGGGGACAGCGCGCGGTGGCCTCCGGAGGTGCGTACGGTGCGGTGGCGGCCGGTCAGGACGACCGGCCGGGCCGCCTGGCAGGCCATCAGGGAGGGGTCCCCGCACTCGGGGCACTGCGGGCGCCGGGTGAGCGGGTGCGACCGGCTGGTCAGGTCGAGGGTGTCGAGCGTGACCACGCGGTCGTGTTCCTCGCCGCGGTGTCCCGCCAGCCACTTGACGCACTCCAGGGCGGCGATCTGGGCGCCGAGCGCGAGGGTGGCCGGAAGCCCGGCGTGCGGCACGTCCACCGCGGCCCCGCCGTGCGCCACCCGGACCGGTGCCTCGGCGCAGCGGTGGGCGCGAAGCCTGTGGGCCAGGCAGTTCCAGCAGGCGCCGGACGCCGTGCCGGGCCGGAACACCGGGCCCACCCAGAGCGTGGTGCCGCACAGCTTGGCGAGCAGCCACGGGCGCCCGTCGGCGCGGCGGGCCGCGTCCACGGCGGCCAGCCGCGGGTCGAGGTAGTCGGCACAGACGACCAGGTCGAGGGTGGCGGGAGCGTCGGACTCGGTGACGGTGATCCCGGCGCGACGGCACGCGGCGGCCGGCCGGGAGGCGTCCAGGTCGCCGACGGCGACGATGCGTACGGTCCCGGTCCCGTCCGGGGCCTCGGTGCCGGCGAGGTCCCAGTACGCGCGGGCCGCGGGATCCTCGGCGCCGCTCTCCCGGGGCGGGCGGTGGCCGAGCAGACCGCAGCGGGTCAGCTGCCCCACGATCTGCGCGACCCGCGCAGGGGGAACGACGGGCGCCGCGGCCTCCAGCAGGGTGGCGAGGTCACGCGTGCCGTCCAGCAGCGGCGCGACGGCCGCGAGATGGGGGCCGCGGACCGCGGTGACCCCGTGCTCCGACATCAGGTAGACGGCGTCCCCCGAGATCACCTCCAACCGCAGGTGGCGCTTGAAACCGATCAACGGCGCCCGCTCGTTCCTCCTGCGCCCGGTCATATCGTCAGGGCCTCCGCGCCGCGGCCGGCGGTGTCGTTCTCGACGTCGCAGATGGTCAGGCAGGAACCGGCCGCCGGGGCGTCGGCGGGCAGCAGCTCGAAGCGGTCCACGACCACGTCGAGTTCCTCGGCCAGTGGCAGCGCGGGCGCGCTCTCGCCGGGCAGCGGGCGGATGCCCGCCTCGGCCAGCACCTGGTACGGGTTCTGTTCGTAGCGGCGGCGCAGGGCCGGGTCGGTCCAGGCGCGGACGATCAGCTCTGCGAAACGCCAGTCCTTGTCGATGGACATGCTCTTCCTCCGTTGATCCGGCCGGATCCGGCCGCGAGTCGATGGATGCTGGAGCCGTGTTCAGGCAAGGAGTAAACGAAATCCGAGCGATCCTTGACCAGTGCCGCTCTCACGGGCGGACCGTGAAAAAGTCATAGCGAGAGCCGGGAGCCCCGCACTACCGGCCGGGCCCGGGCGGGTGCCAGGCTGCGCGCCACACGTGTGCCTTCCTCGCCGGGCCCGCGGTGCGCGTGTCGACCGGATCTCCAGCCCGCTCCGAGGTGCCTCTCCCAGCGTGACCGCAGCCGTCGCGCGGAGGAGGATGCCATGACCGCACGGGAACGGGTCGCCGAGCTGCACGAGATCCGGGAGCGGATCCTGCGGGGCCCCGATGACAAGGCCACCGAGGCGCAACACGCCAAGGGCAAGCTGACCGCGCGCGAGCGCATCGGACTGCTCCTGGACGAGGGTTCCTTCCACGAGGTCGAGCCGCTGCGCCGGCACCGCGCGCAGGGCTTCGGCCTGGAGGCGAAGCGGCCCTACACCGACGGGGTGATCGTCGGCTGGGGCACCGTGCACGGGCGGACGGTGTTCGTGTACGCCCACGACTTCCGGATCTTCGGCGGCGCGCTCGGCGAGGCGCACGCGCAGAAGATCCACAAGATCATGGACATGGCCATCGCGGCCGGTGCGCCGCTGGTCTCGCTGAACGACGGCGCCGGCGCCCGCATCCAGGAGGGGGTCACCGCCCTCGCCGGCTACGGCGGCATCTTCCAGCGCAACACCAGGGCGTCCGGCGTCATCCCGCAGATCAGCGTGATGCTCGGCCCGTGCGCGGGCGGCGCGGCGTACTCGCCGGCGCTGACCGACTTCGTGTTCATGGTCCGCGAGACCTCGCAGATGTTCATCACCGGCCCGGACGTCGTCCAGGCGGTGACCGGCGAGAAGATCTCCCAGAACGGGCTCGGCGGCGCCGACGTCCACTCCTCGGTCTCGGGGGTGTCCCACTTCGTCCACGACGACGAGCAGTCCTGCATCGACGAGGTGCGCTACCTGCTGTCGCTGCTGCCGCAGAACAACCGGGAGGCGCCCCCGGCCGGGCCGGCCGGCGACCCCGTCGAGCGCCGCAACGACTCGCTGCTCGACCTGGTGCCCGCCGACGGCAACCGCCCGTACGACATGCGGGCGGTGATCGAGGAGGTCGTCGACGACGGGGAGTACCTGGAGGTCGGCGAGCACTGGGCGACCAACGTCATCTGCGCCCTCGCCCGGATCGACGGGCATGTCACCGGCCTGATCGCCAACCAGCCGCAGTCGCTGGCGGGCGTCCTTGACATCGACGCCTCGGACAAGGCCGCGCGCTTCGTCCAGACCTGCGACGCGTTCAACATCCCGCTGGTGACGCTGCTCGACGTGCCGGGCTTCCTGCCCGGCGTCGACCAGGAGCACGGCGGCATCATCCGGCACGGCGCCAAACTGCTGTACGCCTACTGCGCCGCGACCGTCCCGCGCATCTCGCTGATCCTGCGCAAGGCCTACGGCGGCGCCTACATCGTGATGGACTCACGCTCGATCGGCGCGGACCTGGCGTACGCCTGGCCGACCAACGAGATCGCCGTCATGGGCGCCGAGGGCGCGGCGAACGTGATCTTCCGGCGGGAGATCGCCGCGGCGGAGGACCCCGAGTCGATGCGGGCCCAGCGGATCAAGGAGTACCGCAACGAGCTGATGCACCCGTACTACGGGGCCGAGCGCGGTCTCGTCGACGACGTCATCGACCCCGCCGAGACCCGTGCCGTACTGGCCGCCGGACTCGCCATGCTCCGCGCCAAGCACGCGGACCTGCCCAGCCGCAAACACGGCAACCAGCCCATGTGAGGAGACGCCCGACGATGTTCGACCTCCGCATCGAACGCGGCACACCCACCGCCGAGGAACTCGCCGCGCTCACCGCCGTACTGGCCGCCCGCCTCGCCGCCGCCGGCCCGCCGAACGAACCCACGCGCCTGCCGGTCCCCCGCCCGGCGGAGTACCTGTCTCCCCTGAGCTGGCAGCGCGCGGCCTGAGTTCGACTTGAGCGCCTGGTGCGAGGCTGGCGCGGATCCATCGGACCCCACCAGCCACGCACCAAGGAGGAGGAACCATGTCGTCCGCCACCGAGCGCTCCCTGGCCGGCTTCCTGCGGCAGCTCGCGATCCTCGGGGTGATGTACGGCTTCATGCCGCCCGCTCCGGTCCTGGCCCAGCTGCTGAGCCCCCAGGACGAGGCAACGGTACGCCGTCCGCCCGCGGCGGCGCACCCCGAGAAGGTCGTCGACGACCGCCCGCTCAGCGAGGCCGAACTGGGCTTGTCGCGGCAGCTGCGCCGGGTGCGGATGCTGTCCCGGCTGAAGGGCTGGTGAACGGAGGCGGACGCGGTCTCCCGGACTTCGAGCCGGGCTTGAGCGAGGGCACACACGCTCGACTGGTGCAGGGAGACCGGACGTAGAGGAGTTGTGTGGTGGCCAGAGCTGCTGATTTCACCGACCTGCTGCTTCGCCGGGGCGCGGAGCTGGCGGACCGCGAGGCGTACCGCCTCACCGGGGACGGCGACGACGTCATGGTCACCTACGGCCGGCTGGACCGTACGGCGAAGGGGATCGCCTCCCGGCTCCGGCAGCACCGGCCGGCCGGGTCGCCGGTGGTGCTCTGCCACGGCGACAACGCCGGTTTCCTGCCCGCCTTCCTGGGCTGCCTGTACGCCGGGGCGATCCCTGTGCCCGCACCCGCCCCGAGCGGCACCCGGCAGTCGGTCGAACGGCTGGTCGGCATCCTCAAGGACGCCGCCGCCGCGCTCGTGCTCACCGACACCCGGCACGCGCCGGCGGTCTCCCAGCTGCTCGCGGCGGCCGGCCAGTCGCACATCCCGTGCCTGGCGACCGACCGCCAGGATCTGGGCGACCCGGACAGCTGGGAACGCCCCGTCGTCCCGCCCGACCAGCCGGCGTTGCTGCAGTACACGTCCGGCTCGGTCAGCCGGCCCAAGGGCGTCGTGGTCAGCCACGCCCAGCTGCTCGCCAACCAGCGGGCCATCCAGCGCGCCCTCGGCACCGGCGAGGACTCCCGGTTCGGCGGCTGGCTGCCGTTCCACCACGACATGGGCCTGATCGGCCTGCTGCTGCACCCGCTGTTCCTCGGCGCCTCGACCGTGCTGATGCCGCCGCGCGCCTTCGCCCTGCGACCGCTCCGCTGGCTGCAGATGATCGACCGGTACGGCGTCACGGTCTCCGGCGCGCCCGACTTCGCCTACCGGCTGTGTGTCGAGCGGGTCACCGATCAGCAGGTGGCCGAACTCGACCTCACGCGCTGGGAGACGGCCGTCAGCGGCGCGGAGTCCGTCCGGGCCGACACCCTGGATGACTTCGCCGCGCGGTTCGCCCCGGCCGGCCTGCGCCCGGAGGCCCTGCGTCCCGGATACGGCCTGGCCGAGGCCACCCTGCTGGTGGCGGTCGGCGGCTCCGGCCCACGACCGGCCCGGCGCACCGTGGACGCCGCCGCCCTGGCCGACAACCGGATCGAGCCGCCGGTGCCCGGCCGGCCGTCCCGCACCTTCGTTCCCGTCGGCCCGGTCATCGACGAGGTGGAGGCGCTGATCGTCCACCCGGAGACGCTGTGTCCCCTGCCGGAGGGCGAGGTCGGCGAGATCTGGCTGCGTGGGAGCAGCGTGGCCGGCGGGTACTGGAACCGCCCCCTGGAGAGTGCCGAGCTCTTCCGGGCCGCACCGGACGGGGCCGGCCCGGAGGAGGACGGCTATCTGCGCACGGGCGACATGGGCTTCCTCGACGACGGCGAGCTGTTCGTCGCCGGCCGGCTCAAGGAGGTGCTGGTCGTCGCCGGGCGCAACCTCTACCCGCAGGACATCGAGCAGCAGGTGCAGAGGCTCAGCGTGCTGTTCGGATCGGCGGCCGCCTTCGCGGTGGGGGAGGAGCAGGACCAGGTCGTCGTGGTCCAGGAGGTGCGGACCAGCACGCGCGGCGGGGCCGAGGAACTGCCCGCGCTGGCCGACACCGTACGGAGCTGCGTGGCCGAGGAGTTCGGCATCGCCGTGCAGCATGTGCTGCTGGTGAGGCCCGGCACCGTACGGCGCACCACCAGCGGCAAGCTGCGGCGCACCGCGATGCGTCAGCTGTTCCTCAGCGGCCGGATCAAGCCGCTGCACGCCGTGGCCTCCGGCCCTGCGGCCGCGGTCGGCCGGCCGGGCCGTCCCTGAAGCCGGGAGCGGGCAGCCGTGGGCGAGCAGGAGCAGGAGGTACGGCGACGGGTCGCCGAGCTGGAGCGCGGATTCGGGGATCCCGCCGACGCGGACAACCCGGTCGGCGTCGCCGCGTTCGTCGCCGCCGACATCCGCGGGAAGCCCCTCGCGGCGGCCGAGCGGCTGCTCGAACGGTACGGACTGAACGCCGAGTTCGTACCCCGTGACCTCGGCGGCCGGCTGACCGGACTCGACACCCTCGCCCGGGTGACGCGGGTGGTCTTCCGGCGCGACGCCGCCCTCGGCCTCGGCCACGGCATCACGAGCTTCCTCGCCGCGGTGGTGGTCTGGGCGGCCGGCAGCCCGGAGCAGCGGCGCACCGTGGCCCGCCTGTTGCTCACCGGGCGCCATCTCGTTTCCGCCTACCCGGAGCTGGCGGCCGGCAGCAGCTTCCTGTCCAACGAGCTGACCGCCACCGCCGACGGCGCAGGCGACGCACCCGGCGGCTTCCGGCTCAGCGGACGCAAGGAGGCGCTCAACAACGTCGAACGCGCCGCCGCCCTGGTCCTGTTCGCCCGCACCGGCACCGGCCGGCACAGTCACTCCGCGCTGCTGGTGGAACGGGACGCGCTGCCCGCGGGCCGCGTCACCGCGCTTCCCCGGCACCGGACCTCGGGCATCCGTGGCTGCCAGGTGGCGGGCGTCGAGTTCGGCGACTGTCCGGTGCCGGCCGACGCGCTGGTCGGCGAGCCCGGACACGGACTGGAACTCGTCCTGCGGATCTTCTCCGTGACCCGCGGCGTCGGCCCCTCCGCGGCCCTCGGCTGCGCGGACACCGCACTGCGCACGGCGGTCGCCTGCGCCGTGGACCGCGGCGTGGTGGGCGACGCCGCCGACGACGTCACCGGCCCGCAGCGCCTCTCGCACGCCAGGAGCACCCTGACCGGTGCCTTCGTCGACCTGCTGCTGTGCGACTGCCTGGCACTGGTGGCGACACGCGCGGTCCATCTGGTCCCGGAGGACGCCGGACTGTACGCGGCGGCCGTCAAGTACCTGCTGCCGCAACTGCTCACCGACACCTCCTACGAGCTGTCGACCCTGCTGGGCGCCGACTTCCACGCCCGGAACGGCGCGTACGCCGCGTTCCGCAAGAACGTGCGCGACCTGCCGATGATCGGGCTCGGCGCGGCCGGCTCGGCGGCCTGCCGGGCCACGGTGATCCCCCAACTGCCCCGCCTCGCCCGCACCGTGTGGTGCGCGTCCGCCGCCACGACCGTGGACGGTCTGTTCCGGCTGGAGGCCGACGGGCTGCCCCCGCTGGATCTCGGCCGGCTCAGCCCGGCGGCCGGCGGCGACCCGCTGGCCGCCTCACTGGCGCTCGCCGCCGACGCCCCGGCCCCCGAAGGCGACCGGCCCGCCGAACTCGTCCGGCTGCTCGCGGGGGAACTCGCCCTGCTCCGGGACGGCTGCGCGGGGCTCGACCGGGACGGCCGCTCCGCGCTCGGCGACCCGCGCGGCCACGCCCTGGCCGAACGCTACGCGCTGATCCTGGTCGGCGCCGCCTGCCTCGGCGTCTGGCGCCACCAGCAGTCGGCGGGCACCGGTTTCCTGGCCCGCCCGGAGTGGCTGGAGGCGGCGCTCGCCCGGGTGCTGCGGCGCCTCGGCACCGCCCTGCCGAAGGCCACCCCGGACCACGAGGAACCGCTGCTCGCCGAGGTCCTGGCGAGGTACCGCGAGCACCGCAGCTACGACCTCTACGACACACCGCTGGCCGGTGCCCCCGGCGCACCCGGAGCATCCGGAGCAGATCAAGAGGCACGAGAGGGAGGGGAAGAACGATGACTCACCGGACGCGGCACCGGCCGCACCTGGTGCTCACCGCGCTGGACGGTACCGAGCACGAACTGCACGCATGGCTGGGGGCGCGGCTCCTGACGGGCGCGCCGCCCGGAAGCCGCGGGGACGACGCCGGCCGGCCGCTGCTCGACTTCGGAATGGACTCCGTACGGCTGCTCGGCCTGATCGGCGCGCTCGACGAGGTCTTCGGCCTTGAGCTGGATCCGGACGAAATCTACGCGTCGGAGACGGTGGGGGAGCTGGCCGCATACCTCGCGGACCGGGCGTCCGCCGCGGCCCGCGGCGGGCGGGCCGCGTCATGACGGCCGGCACCACCACCGCCGGCACGGTCACCGGCGGCACGGTCACACCGAGGCTGCGCCTCGCCCTGCTCGGCGTCAGCGGAATGACACCGGAACTGCTCGACGGCGAGGCGCCCGAGGGGCCCGCGGAGTACGACGGCGCCGCGGAGCACGACGGCGCTCTGGACGAGGAGCTCCAGCTGGTGGACGACCTCGACTTCGACTCCGTGATGCTCCTCGAACTCAAGTGCCAGCTGGAGCGGCGGTTCCCCGAACTGGGCGAACTGTCGATGCCGGAGATCCTGCCCGAGCTGCGCACCGTCGGCTCGATCCTCGGACTCCTCACCCGGCGGCTCGCCGCGGTCGGGGCGGTCTGAATGGTCTCCTCACTCGACCCGGCGACCGACCCGCGGATCCGGCGCGTGTTCGCCCGTCCGATCCAGGTGCGCGGACCGGACGGCCCCTGGGCGGAGGTGCGCGAGGCGGTCTCCCGGCACGGCAGCGCGCTCGTGCACGCCCGGCTGGACGACTGGCTGCCCGCCGACCTCGGCGACCCCGCCCTGCCCGAGCGGCTCGGACCGGACCACGCCCGTTTCCGGCGCATGCGGCACCCGATGGTGAAGGCGCGGTTCGTGGCCTCCCGGCTGATGCTCAAACACACCGCAGGAGCGGTCCTCGGTGAGCCGCCAGGGGCGCTGGAACTGGCCTACAAGCTGGGCGGACGCCCGTACCTGCGCGGTCACGAACAGCTCGACATCAGCCTGACGCACACCGCCGACCTGATCGTGGTCGGACTCACCCGGCGGGGCTGGATCGGAGTCGACGCCGAGCTGAACGACCGCCGCATGACCGGCCTCGGCACCGAGGCCCAGATGTGCACCCGGCACGAGCTGGCCGAGCTCGCGAAGCTCCCCGAGGACGCGCGCAACCGCGCCCTCGTCCGGCTGTGGACCCTGAAGGAGGCGTACAGCAAGGCGATCGGCCAGGGCATGCGGTTCCGCTTCACCGAGTTCGGCTTCGGGCCGCAGGACCGTCAGGCACGGGAGGTACTGCTCCCGGACGGCTCGCCCGGCACCGGCGACGAGTGGAGTTTCCACACCTGCGAGGTGCGGGGGCGCTACACGATCAGCGTCGCCCTGTACGACTCCGGATTCGGCGAGGGCGGTGACGGTCTCGACGCCCTGCGCGTGTCCGGCGGGCTGCTGGCGGAGTTGTTGACGGGTCCATCATCCGGCGATCGGCCGGAATCCACCAGTGCGGAGTTCACGCCCGCCACGTGAAGATCTCACCTTCGTCCGCAGGCGCACACTCCTGTCCGACTCCTGAAGATCTCACTGTTCGCGGCACGCTCCCCGTGCCAAGATCCGAAATGACCGGACGCACCCGCAGCCCGGCATTCGCGGAAAGAGACGGGGGAGCCACGAATGGAAATTCAGGTCCTTGGCCCACTGACCGCTGCCGTCTCCGGAGGGTCCATCGTCCCGACGGCCGCCAAGCCGCGTCAGATCCTCGCGCTGCTCGCGCTGAACGCCAACCGGGTCGTGTCGGTGGCGCAGTTGATGGAGGAGCTGTGGGGTGCGGACCTGCCCCGCAGCGCCGCCACCACGCTGCAGACCTACATCCTCCAGCTGCGCCGCATGCTGCGTGCCGCCGCCGCCCGCAGCGGGGTGCCCGGCAGTGCCGAGCACGTGCTGGCCACCCGGCACGGCGGATACGTGCTGGAGGTGGCACCCTCCGCGGTCGACGCGAACGAGTTCGACCGGCTGACCGCCGCCGGCCACGCCGCGTTCGGCGCGGGCGACATGGAGCGCGCCTCCGCCCTGCTCGGCGCGGCCTCCGCGCTGTGGCGCGGCTCGGTCCTGGTCGACGTACGGCACGGATCCCAGCTGCGCATCGAGGCCACCCGCCTGGAGGAGTCCCGGATCGGTGTCCTTGAACGGCGGATCCGCGCCGACCTGCGGCTCGGCAGGCACCACGAGGTGATCGGCGAACTGTCCGCGCTGACCGGACACCACCCGCTGGACGAGGCGCTCCACGCGCACCTGATCGTCGCGCTCTACCGGGCCGGCCGCGCACCCCGGGCGCTCGGGGTGTACCGCCAGTTGCGCGAGACGCTGATCGAGGAGATCGGCCTGGAGCCGTCCGCCGTGCTCCAGCACCTCCAGCGGGCCATCCTGCGCGGCGAGCCGGTCGACGACTACGGCCTGGAGGGCACGGCACCCGCCGTGCCGGCCCGGGGCAGCCTCGCCGGCTGAGCCGGCGCGGACACCGAAGAGCCCTCCGATCGCCACGCCGAAGACCCCTTCGATCGCTTCTCCAGTTCATGTCCAGTGACCTTCCAGAGTCCTTGGCCACCATCGTCGGGCACTGCCTTCCGGTGGTGCCGACGGGGCGAAGGAGGCCGCGTGAACCGGTATTTCGCAGCCAGACCGCGGGACGGGGCGCCACTCCGGCTGTTCTGCTTCCACCACGCCGGGGCCGGGGCGATGGCCTTCGCCGGCTGGGCCGGCCGGATCGGCCCCCAGGTCTCGGTGGTACCGGTCCGGCTGCCGGGCCGGGAGAGCCGGCTCGGCGAAGCCCGGATCACCGATGTCGCCCCGCTCTTCGACGAGCTCGACGAGCACCTCGGCCCGCTCCTCGAACAGGGCCCGTACGCCTTCTACGGCCACAGCCTGGGCGCCCTGGTCGCCTACCGTTTCGCCGAGCACCGGATCGGCTCCGGACGACAGGCGCCCGTCGGCGTGGTGGTCGGCGCCTGTATGCCGCCCGACCTGCCCAATCCGCTGATCGGGGCCGGCCACCTGGACGACGAGGCGCTGCTGGCCCTGCTGTCGTCCTTCGGCGGGGTGCCCGAGGAACTCCTCGCCCGCCCCAAGTGGCTGCGCGAGATGCTCGCCACCACCCGTGCCGACCTCCGCCTCGGCCGGGCGCTGCGCGAGGGGGCCCGTACCCCGTTGCCGTGCCCGATCTGGGCGTTCGCCGGGGAGAGCGACCGGGTGGCCACCCCGGGCGCCGTCGCCCAGTGGGAGCGCTGGACCACCTCGTCCTTCCACTTCCGCACCCTGGCCGGCGGCCACTTCTTCGTCCGCGACGACGAACTCCCCCGCGTGCTGGGCGAACTGCTCGCCGAGGAGCATCTGTTCGCCGTCGTCGACTGACCCCGGCACCACCGCGAACCTCGAAGGGAGAAGGCGATATGGATATCGGCCTGCTCGGCCCGCTACGGGTCGACCAGTCGGGGGTGTCCGTCGTGCCGACGGCCGCCAAGCCGCGCAAGGTGCTGGCCCTGCTGGCCTGCCGGGCGGACCGGCTGGTGTCCGTGGAGTCACTGATCGAGGAGGTCTGGGGCGAGGACCCGCCGCGCAGCGTCCAGACCACCCTGCAGACGTACGTGCTGCAGCTGCGTGGCTGCATCTCCGCCGCGCTGAACGGGCAGCTGCCCCCCGATCTGCCGCTCGGCTCCAAGAGCGTGCTGGTCACCGAGCCCGGCGGCTATCTGCTCGACACCCAGGGCGGCACGCTGGACAGCGCCGAGTTCGACCGGCTCGCCCGGCGCGGACACGCCGCGATGGAGACCGGTGACTGCGCGACCGCCTCCGCCGTCTTCCGGCAGGCGCTGGCGCTGTCCCGCGGGCCCGCCCTGGTCGACGTGCAGTGCGGCCCGCTCCTCGAGGCCGAGGCGCGCGCCCTGGAGGAGTCCCGGCTGAGCATCCTCGGCCGGCGCATCGAGGCCGACCTGCGGCTCGGGCGCCATCACGAACTCCTCGGCGAACTGGCGGGACTCTGCGCCCAGTACCCCCTGCACGAGGGCCTCCAGGCGCAGCTGATGATCGCGCTGTACCGGGCCGGACGCCGCAGCACCGCCCTGGAGACCTATCAGCGCCTGCGCACCCTGCTCAGCCGCGAGCTCGGACTCGATCCCTCCCCCGAACTGCGCGAGTTGCAGAGCGCCCTGCTGGCGGCCGACCCGGCCCTCGCCGCGCCTCCGCAGACCCCCGCCTCCACCCGGCTGCTGCGGGCCATCTGACGTCCGTCCGATCCCGTTCCCACCCTCAGGAAGGTGCCCGATGAACGCGTTCACCCTGCCCGAGCTGATCGAGAAGCTGCGCGAGTGCGCCGGCGACAGCGACACCTACGACCTCGACACCGACGACGTCAACGACGTCCCGTTCCTCGAGCTCGGCTACGACTCCCTCGCCCTGCTCCAGGTCACCGGAGTCCTCGACCGGGAGCTCGGGATCGAACTGTCCGACGACGAGGTGGCCGCCGTCGAGACCCCCCGGCTGTTCCTCGGCCTCGTCAACGACGCTCTCGGTCTGCGAGCCGCGTGATGCCGTACGCAGCGATCACCTACCGGGTCAAGCCCGGCCACGAGGACGAGATAGCGGCGGTCTTCGCGGACTTCCAGCGGGTCGACACCCCTGACTACACCGCCGAGGACGGACGTGCCGCCGGGCGGCTGCTCGGCACCGGGGTGTTCGTCAAGGACGACGTCCTCGTCCGGGTCATCCACTACGAGGGCGACTTCGCCGCGATCGGCCGGCACATGGCGGCCCAGCGCGGAGTGCACCTGCTGGAGGAGCGGCTGGCCCCGTACCTCGCCGAGGAGCGGGACACCACCAGCGCCGAGGGCTTCGCGGCGTACTTCCGTGCCGCCGTCATGCGGCCCATCGCCCAGCTCACCGTGGACACCCATCCGGCCCGGCGCTGAGGGACGGCCCATGACCACGGTACTGGGCGTGCTGGCGCTGCTCGGCAGCGGCGTCACCGCCGGAGTGCTGTTCGCCGTCGCGCTGAGCGTCCTGCCGGCGCTCTTCGCGATGCCGGCCAGCACCTACGTCTACGCGCACCAGCTGCTGGGCCGGAACTGGGACCCGACCATGCCGGTCATCGTCCTCGGCTCGACGCTGGCGGACATCCTGTGGGCGGTGTCCGGTGACGGGGGAGTGCCGGCCGCGGCGGCGGCCGTGCTGCTGCTCGGGGTCTCCGCCGTGTCCCACCTGTGCAACGTGCCGATCAACCGCCGGGTCAAGGCCGTCACCGACCCGGAACGGCTGCCCGCCGACTGGACGGACCCGCGCCCGCTGTGGCGGCGCTGGCACCTGCTGCGGTGCGCCCTCGCCGTGGTGGCGCTCGCCCTCAACAGCGTGGCGGCCCTGCACGGTTGACGGATCGGGCCGGCTCCCCGGGGAGGGGGGCCGGCCCGATCCGCGCGTACGGTCAGGACGCCGCGGGCACGTCCCGTACCGAGATCTGTGCCACCGTGCGCAGCAGGCTGCGCCGGAAGGTCGCGACGAAGCCCTCGACGGTGTCGGTGTCCCGGGGCCGGGTCAGGTACGGCTTCAGCTTCCGCTCCACCTCGCGCACCCCCGGCTGGGACGCCATGTGACGCGCCACCGCGTCCAGGTCGCCCTCGTACTCGATGACCCGCACCAGGGTGTCGTCCCGGAGGAAGACGGCCGTGGCGAGGATGCGGCCGGCGTCCTGCCCGCCCGCGTCACGGACCCGGTCGGACTTCACTCGGCGGAAGTCCCCGAAGATCTCGGCGAGTTCGGCCTCGCAGCCGGGCTTGATGTCGTAGGTCAGGGCGGCGAAGGGCATGGGATCGCTCCACAGGTCGGCACACAGGACGCCACGATGCCAGCACCCGCGACTCGCGTTCGCCTCAAGTCCGTTGTCTGGACGCGTACTTGAGCCGGTCTCCAGGTTGCCCGGGGACAGTCTGGCGTGTCGGTGTCGGCACCCTATCCGCAGGAGGACAGCAGTGCACCGCACCCTGATCGTCGCCCGGCTGAAGCCGGGCAAGGCCGATGACATCGCGAGCATCTTCGGTGACTCCGACGCGACCGAGCTGCCCCACCTGGTCGGTGTCTCCCGACGCACCCTGTTCCGCTTCCACGACCTGTACTTCCACCTGGTCGAGGCGGACCAGGACATCTCGCCGGACCTCTACAAGGCCCGCAGCCACCCGCTCTACCAGGACATCAACACCCGTCTCGCGGCCTGCGTGAGCCCGTACGACCCGGACTGGAAGGAGCCCAAGGACGCCATGGCGACCCCGTTCTACGTGTGGACCAAGGATGAGGGGCGGATCCAGTGACCGACACCGACCGCACCGCCGGCACCCGTACGGTGAAGGTCTCCGCCGGAGAGGTGGAGCCCAACACCAGGCGCGGCGGCGACATCCGGGTGACCCTCAGCCCGAAGACCGTCGGCTGCACCTCCGGCTTCGGCGGCACGCTCACCCTGGTACCCGGCGACCACATCACCGAGCACTACCACCCGTACTCCGAGGAGTTCCTCCACGTCACCACCGGTGAACTGGAGATGACCCTGGACGGCCGGCCGGTGCGGCTGACGGCCGGGGACTCCCTGCTGGTCCCGATCGGCGTGCGCCACCGCCTGGTGAACACCGGCACCGGCACGGCCAGGTGCGTCTTCCACCTGTCCCCGCTGGCGCCGCGCCCCGAGCTCGGGCACGTCGACACCGAAGGCGTCCAGCACCCGGAGGCGGCCAACCCGCGGGTGGGTGGCGGCACGTGAGCGGCGGCGGTGAGCGCCGGGCGGTGATCACCGGCATCGGCGTGGTGGCGCCCGGCGGCGTCGGCAGGGAGGCGTTCTGGCAGCTGCTCACCGAGGGCCGCACCGCGACCCGGCGGCTCAGCCTCTTCGACCCCGCCAAGTTCCGCTCCCAGGTCGCCGCCGAGGTGGACTTCGACCCGGCCGGCGCCGGTCTGACCGCCAGGGAGATCCGGCGCATGGACCGCGCCGCCCAGTTCGCCGTGGTGTCCGCCCGCGAGGCCATCGCCGACAGCGGACTCGACCTGACCGCCGTACGCCCCGAGCGGATCGCGGTCGGCCTCGGCAGCGCCGTCGGCTGCACCATGGGCCTGGAGGAGGAGTACACCGTCCTCAGCGACCAGGGCCGCAACTGGCTGGTCGACCACGAGTACGGCGTTCCGCACCTGTACGGCTACATGGTGCCCTCCACCCTCGCGGTCGAGGTGGCCTGGGCCGCCGGCGCGGAGGGCCCGGTCTCCCTCGTCTCCACCGGCTGCACCTCCGGCATCGACGCCGTGGCGCACGCCGTCCAGCTGATCGAGGAGGGCAGCGCCGACGTGGCGCTGGCCGGTGCCACCGACGCACCCATCTCCCCGATCAGCGCGGCCTGCTTCGACGCCATCCGGGCCACCACCGCCCGCAACGACGACCCGGAGCACGCCTCCCGGCCGTTCGACCGCGACCGCGCCGGGTTCGTGCTCGGCGAGGGCTCCGCCGTCCTGGTGCTGGAGGAGAAGACGGCCGCCGAGGCGCGCGGCGCCCATGTCTACGGCGAGATCGTCGGCAGCGCTGGGCGCAGCAACGCGCACCACATGACCGGCCTGAAGCCGGACGGCCGCGAGATGGCGGAGGCCATCGGCATCGCCCTCGACCAGGCCCGCCTGGATCCGACGGCGGTCGGCTACGTCAACGCCCACGGCTCCGGCACCAAACAGAACGACCGGCACGAGACCGCCGCCTTCAAACGGGCCCTCGGGGACCACGCGTACCGCGTCCCGGTCAGCTCGATCAAGTCGATGATCGGGCACTCGCTGGGCGCCATCGGCTCCATCGAGGTGGCCGCCTGCGCGCTCGTGCTCGACCGGCAGGTGGTACCGCCGACCGCCAACCTGGAGAACCCCGACCCGACGTGCGACCTGGACTACGTCCCGCGCACCGCCCGCGAGCACCGCACCGACGTGGTGCTGACGGTCGGCAGCGGCTTCGGCGGGTTCCAGAGCGCGATGGTCCTGGCGCGGCCCGGGGCGGTCGCCCACGGGAGGAGCTGACCATGTCCAACGGGCACCGCCCGCCGGTGATCACCGGCATCGGCGTCACCGCGCCGACCGGGCTCGGCGTGGAGGCCCACTGGGCCGCCGTGCTGGCAGGGAAGTCCGGCATCGACCGGATCTCCCGGTTCGACCCCACGCCCTACCCGGTACGGCTCGCCGGCCAGGTGAGCGGTTTCAGCGCCGCCGACTCGGTGCCCAGCCGGGTCGCCCGCGAGACCGACCACTGGACCCACCTCGCCCTCGCCGCCGCCGAGGCCGCCCTGGCCGACGCCGGGGCCGACCCCGCCACGCTGCCCGAGTACGAGATGGCCGTGGTCACCGCCAGCTCCTCCGGCGGCACCGAGTTCGGCCAGCACGAGATGGAGGCGCTCTACCAGCACGAGCCCTCGTGGGTCGGCGCCTACCAGTCCATCGCCTGGTTCTACGCCGCGACCACCGGACAGCTGTCCATCCGGCACAAGATGCGCGGCCCCTGCGGCGTGCTCTGCGGCGAGCAGGCCGGCGGACTCGACGCCGTCGGCCAGGCCCGCCGGCTCACCCGGCGCGGCGCCCGGCTGGTGCTCACCGGCGGCACCGACGCCTCCCTGTGCCCGTACGGACTGAGCGCGCAGCTGTCCACCGGCAGGCTCTCCACCGTCACCGACCCGGCCCGCGCCTACCTGCCGTTCGACCGCTCGGCCGCCGGCTACCTGCCCGGCGAGGGCGGCGCGATCCTGGTGCTCGAGAGCGACGCCGGAGCCACCGAACGGGGTGCCGGACAGCGGTACGGCACCGTGCTCGGCTACGCCGCCGGCTTCGACCCGGCCCCCGGCTCCGACCGCCCCCCGGCCCTGCGGCGCACCATCGAGGCGGCGCTCGCGGACGCCTCCCTCAGCCCCGGTGACATCGACGTCGTCTTCGCCGACGGCGCCGGCACGCCCGCCGAGGACCTCGCCGAGGCCCGGGCGATCAGCGCGGTGTTCGGCCCGCGGGCCGTACCCGTCACGGCGCCCAAGGTGCTCACCGGCCGGCTGTACGGCGGCGGCGCGCCGCTGGACGTGGTCACCGCGCTGCTCGCGCTGCGCGACGGCGTCGTCCCGCACACCGCCGGCGTCGAGCAGCTCGCCCCCGGCTGCGACCTCGACCTGGTCACCGGCGAACCCCGCACCACACCGCTGCGCCGTGCCCTGGTCCTGGCCCGCGGCCACGGCGGCTTCAACTCAGCTGTCGTCCTCGGACGTTGACGAAAGGTTGGCGCACCCATGGCAGGCCACACCGACAACTCGATCCTCATCGACGCACCCCTGGAGACCGTCTGGGAGATCACCAACGACCTGGAGAACTGGCCGAACCTGTTCAGCGAGTACGCCGCCGCCGAGGTGCTGGAGCGCGACGGCGCCACCGTCACCTTCCGGCTCACCATGCACCCCGACGAGAACGGCACCGTGTGGAGCTGGGTCTCGCGCCGCACCCCCGACCCGAAGAGCCGCACGGTCGAGGCGTACCGGGTGGAGACCGGCCCGTTCGAGTTCATGGACATCCGCTGGGAGTACACCGAAGAGGACGGCGCGGTGCGGATGCGCTGGATCCAGGACTTCCACATGAAGCCGCAGGCCCCCGTGGACGACGCGGGCATGACGGAGCACCTCAACCGCAACACCGCCGTCCAGATGAAGCTGATCAAGGAGAAGGTCGAGGCCGCGGCCCGCCGGGAGCCGCGGTGACCGCAGTCCTCGCACCCCTGGTGGTGCTCCTCAACGGCCTGGGCGCGGGGGTCCTGCTCGGCACCCAGCTCGGCGGCTGGCCCCTGCTCGCCGCCCTGCCGCCCGACCGCTACGTCCACGCGCACGCCTTCTTCGCCACCCGCTACGACCCGGCGATGCCGATCTGCCTGCTCGGCACACTCGTCGGCGACCTGGTGCTGGCCGTCGGCGGCCGGCCGCCCGCGGCCCGGCTGCTGTACCTGACCGCCGCGCTGCTCGCCGCCGCCACCGTCACCATCTCGCTCGTCAAGAACGTCCCCATCAACCGCTGGATCCAGGGCGTCGACCCCGGCCGGCTCCCGGAGAACTTCGACGAGGTCGACCCGCGCCCCGTCTGGGGCCCCTGGAACCGGCGGCGCAGCGCGCTCGCCATCCTCGCCTTCGCCGCCAACTGCGGCGCACTGTCCGTCCTGCTCTGACGCACCCACCGCCCAGCCTCACGGAGGAAGACCATGAACCTGGCCCTGGAGGGAAAGAAGGCCCTCGTCACCGGCGGCACCCGAGGCGTCGGCCGGGGCATCGTGCTCGCGCTGGCCCGGGCCGGCGTCGACGTGGTGACCTGCTACCGGCAGCCCAGCGACCACGTCGGTTCGCTGGAACGAGAGCTGAAGGAGACCGGCGGCGACCACCACGTCCTGCGCGCCGACCTCAGCAGGCCCGAAGAGGTCGCCTCCCTGGTGGAGCAGGCCGGAGCGGCGTACGGCCGCCTCGACCTGGTCGTCAACAACGCGGGCACGATCAGCCACGTCCCCTACGCCGACCTGCCGGTGGAGGAGTTCCAGCGGATCTTCACCACCAACGTCACCGCCGCCCACCTCGTGATCCAGCACTCCCTTCCGCTGCTGCACGCGGGCTCGTCCGTCATCAGCATCGGCTCCAAGGCGGTGGACGCCGGCATCCCGCTGCGCTCGCACTACACCGCCACGAAGGCGGCCCTGGTCGGCCTCAACCGGTCGCTGGCCAAGGAGTTCGGCGCCAAGGGCATCCGGTTCAACGTCGTCGCCCTCGGCGTGGTGGAGACCGAGAACCTGCACGCGCTCCCCGAGGACCAGCGGAAGCTGATGGTCGAGCGCTACAGCGCCAAGACCGCGCTGGGCCGGCTCGGCACCCCGGACGAGGTGGCCGGCGCCGTCCTCTGGCTCGCCAGCGACCTGTCCCGGTACGTCACCGGGTCCACCGTCAGCGTCGACGGGGGGATCTCCTGATGACGTTCCGGGTCACCCTGCGGATGGAGCTCAAGCCCGGCGCCGAGCACGCCTTCGTCGACGAGTGGCACCGCGGCACCGACGCGGTCACCGGCCACCCGGCCAACCTCGGACAGTGGCTGTGCAAGGACACCACCGTGGACGACGTCTACTGGATCGTCAGCGACTGGCTCGACGAGCCGCGCTTCCGCGCCTTCGAGAACAGCCCCGCCCACCTGGAACACCGGGCCAGGCTGCACCCGTACCGCAGCGGCGGCTCCTTCCACACCATGGAGGTCACCGCCCACATCCCCGGACCGGCGGCGAGCCCCGATGCCTGAGGTGCGGGTGCTGGTGTACCAGTTCGCCCGCGACGACGCCGAACTGGCCGCCGTACGCACCGCCTACCACCAGGTCAGCGAACGGCTCGCCGAGGTGCCCGGAATGCTCGGCAACGAACTGCTCCTCCGGCTCCACGACCCCGGCTCGCTGGTGGTGGTCAGCCGCTGGGCGAGCATGGCCGCCTTCCAGGACTGGGAGGCCGGTCCGGAACACCGCGACGACACGGCGCCCCTGCGCCCCTACCGGGACACCCGCACCGGCACGCCGTTCGCGGTCTACGAGGTCGACGCGGCCTACTGAACGACCCGCACCCCGCGACCGCTGTCCCCGGCGCCCCTCCCCCTGGCGCCGGGGACAGCCCCCTGTCGCGGCAACCCCCTCACCAAGGAACACGAAGGAAGGCGGCACGATGAGCCCCACCACTCTGGCCTTCATCGGACTCGGCAGCATGGGCGGCGGCATGGCACACCGCCTGCTCGGGGCCGGATACCGGCTGACCGTCCACAACAGGACCGCGGACAAGGCCGCACCGCTCCTCGCCCAGGGCGCCGTGGCCGCGGGCTCGCCCGCCGAGGCCGTGGCAGGCGTCCGCACCGTGCTGCTCAGCCTCAGCGACGAGGCCGCCGTCGAGAAGGTGCTGTTCGGCGAGGTGGTCGCCGCCCTCGAGCCCGGCAGCATCGTCATCGACACCTCCACGGTCTCCCCGGAGTACGCCCGGCACAGCGCGGCCCGGCTCGCCGAGGCCGGGCTGCGCCGGGTCGAGGCGTGCGTCGTCGGCAACCCGCTGCAGGCCCGGGAGGGCCTGCTGCGAGTCTTCGTCTCCGGCGACGACGCCGACATCGAGGCGGTGCGGCCCGTCCTGGAGACCATCGGCTCCGAGGTCGTGCCGCTCGGCGCGCCGGGCGCCGCCGCCACCGCCAAACTGATCCTCAACCTGCTGCTCGGCGCCCAGGTCGCCGCGCTCGCCGAGGCCGTGACGTACGGCCAGCGGGCCGGCCTCGACCGGGACCGGCTGCTCGCGACCGTCGCCGGGAGCGGGTTCAGCTCCGAGGTCCTGCGGTTCCGCGCCGAGCTGATGCGCAAGGGCAGCTACCGGCCGGCGTTCTTCCGCTCCGCGCTGATGGAGAAGGACCTGCGCCTCGCCGTCGCCGACGCGGCGCGGGCCGGTGTCGCGATGCCCGTGCTCGACACCGTACGGGCCCGCTTCGCCACCGTCGTCGAGGCCGGGGACGGCGACCACGACGCCGCGGTGCTGATCGAGCACACCTAGGGCCTGTCGTTCACACGCCCGCCTGCCCGCCTGCCCGCCTCCCGGCGACGCCTGGCACGCCCGCTCGGACCGCCGGGGCGGGCGTCAGCGGCGGAGCATCCGGGCGAGGGCGGCGTGCAGGGCGTCCTCGGCGTCGTCCGGTATCCCGGCCGACCGCCAGGCCACCACCCCGTCCGGGCGGACCAGCACCGCCCCCGCGTCCGTCGTGCCGTACGCCTTCGCCCAGCCGCCGTCCCGGTCCCCGTACGCCCCGCCGCCGCCGATGCCGTGCACCCGGAGCGGCACGCCGAGGCGCCGCGCCGCCGCCGCGGCCGCCGCCGGCCACGGTCCCGGCCGGGCACCCGTCAGCAGCACCGGGCCGTCCCCGAACAGGTCCAGGGTCGAGCACTCCGCACCGTCACGCAGCAACGTCACGTGCGGGGCGCGGGTCCCCGGCAGGCCGCGCGGATCGGTCACCCAGACGTCGCCGCCCACCGCGTAGCGCCAGCCGAACCACACGGTGGTGTCGTCCACGACACCGGGCGGCAGCACCCGCCGTGCCCCGCGCCCACCGTCGCGCGGCCGGTCCCGCTGGCGCAGCACCGCCTGCCGTACGGTGGCCGCACCGACCGGCCGGCGTTCGGCCTCGTAGCTGTCGAGCAGAGCGGGGGAGGCCTGCCCGGCGAGCACCGCGGCCAGCTTCCACGCCAGGTTGTGGGCGTCCTGCACACCGCAGTTCGAGCCGAAGGCGCCGCTCGGCGGCATCACGTGGGCGGCGTCGCCCGCGAGGAAGACCCGGCCGGCCCGGAACCGGCGCGCCACCTTGGCGGCGGCCTCCCACGGAACGGCGCCAAGCACCCGCACGGCGAGATCCGGCACGCCCGAGGCGGCCCGCACCAGCGCGGCACACCGCTCGGGCGGGAAGGCGGCGAGCACCTCCTCGGGCGTGCCCGGGTCGTCGGGGCCGAGGATGACGTCCAGCCGCCATTCGCTCGCGTTGTCCAGCGGGATCAGCGCGCCGCGTACCCGGTCGTTGAACGTGTAGCACATGACGAACCGCCGTTCGCCGAGCTCCTCCGTGAGATCGGCGCGGAAGTGGATCGCCAGGAAGCGGCCGAGACCGCCCGTCCCGTCGAACGGGATGCCAAGGCGGCGGCGCAGCCCGCTGCGGGCGCCGTCGGCCGCGACCAGATAGCGCGCCCGGAGCCGGCTCGTCGCACCGGCCGCGCCGTCGCGCACCACAGCCGTCACCCCGTCGGCGTCCTGCGCGCACGACACGAGCTCGCTGCCGAAGCGGAACTCGGCCCCGGCCCGTTCGGCGGCCCGGCGCAGCACGCCCTCCAGCTCGTTCTGATGGCACAGACACCAGCTCGTGGGCGACAGCGCGCCGAGATCGGAGGCGACCTCGCGGTAGTATTCCTCCTGGAACGCGCCCAGTTCCGGCCCGGCCAGCGACCGCGCCAGCCGCAGCCCGCTGTTGCGGGCCAGCGCCCGCGCGGACGGCAGGGCGCGCAGCTCGTCCTCGAGCCCGGCGGCGCGCAGCAGCTCCATCGAGCGCGGGTTGACGCCCCGGGTACGCGGATGGGCGGACAGGCCCGCGCGCTGCTCGAGGACCACGCAGGCCACGCCGCGCCTCGCCAGGAAGAGCGCCGTCGACAGCCCGACCAGGCTGCCTCCGACGACCAGTACGGGAACCTGCGGCTGCTCGGTCATCCGGATCTCCTCTGCGGGGACGTCGGGGGCCCGAGGATCGGCACGGGGTGTCGAGGACGGCTCAAGAGGGGCCCCATCGAGCGCGATTCGAGTCCGGCCGGGCAGCCTGGCGGCGCGGGCGAGCGCCACGACCCGCCTGAGCAGCGAACGAGTCGAGGGGAGCGTGGAGATGACCGAGTACGCGCGCGGGCCGGTGCGGGTGGTCCTGCGGATGGAGATCGCCCCGGGCCGGGAGGCCGAGTTCGAGGCGGTCTGGCTGGAGATCGGCACGATCATCGCCCGGCAGCCGGCCAACCGGGGCCAGGTCCTGGTCCGCGACGAGGACCAGGACCGGCCCGTCTACCACGTGTTCACGGACTGGGCGGACGAGGCGAGCTTCCGCGCCTTCGAGCGGAGCGCGGAGCACGTGGACCACCGGCGCCGGCTGGCTCCGCTGCGCACGGGCGGCGCCATGACCGTCACCCGGATCGTCCACGACCTCCGCCCCGCGCCCGCCACCGCCTAGGGGGTCTCGAAGACCCCGGATCTACACCCCGCCGTCCACGTTCAGCGTCACCCCGCTGATGTACGCGGAGGTGTCGCCGGCCAGGAACAGCACCGCGCCGGCCACGTCCTCGGGGCGGCAGATCCGGCCGAGGGCGGTCATGCCGACGATGCGGGTGACCGCCTCCGGCGGCAGCCCGGCGCCCGGCTCGGTCTCGGTCAGGCCGGGCGCCACGGTGTTGACGCGAATGCCGCGCGGCCCCAGCTCCTTGCAGAGCGCCCGGGTCAGGCCGATCAGCGCGGCCTTCGACGCCGTGTAGTGGACCCCGCGGACCCGGCCGCGCAGCGCCACCGACGAGCCCACGTTGACCACGGACGCACCGTCGGCCAGCAGGGGCAGCGCCGCCTGCGTGACCAGGTACGCCGAGGTGACGTTGGCGTCCATCACCCGGTGCCACTCGTCCTCGGGCAGCTCCTCGAACCAGACCTGCCCGTCCACGCCGACGTTGTTCACCAGCGCGTCCAGGCCGCCCAGCGACTCCCGCGCCCGCTCGGCCAGCTCCGCCGCCCCCGCCGAGGTGGTCACGTCGGCCCGGACCACCAGATGCCCGTCACCGGTCTCCTTCAGTTCGCGCACCAGCGAGTCGGCGTCCGCGCCGGCCGTCCGCGAGCACACCACCACGCGCGCGCCCGCACGGGCGAACGCGAGTGCCGTCGTCCTCCCGATGCCCCGTGTCCCACCGGTGACGAGTACGCGCTTGCCCGCGAGTCCCTGTTCCATCCGAGTCTCCTTCCGCTGCCGTCATGCCCGGGCCGTGCAGGGCCGGGCCACCCTCCCGCGCCGTTCTCGCGAACTCCTGGACGGCAGCTCGAGCGGCCCGCGATCCATCCGAGAGCCCGATGGGGGACCTTCCGGACCGTCAGCTGAACCTCCGGAGAGGGTGGGGCGGATCGATGCGGGTACTGTTCACGACCTGGGCGTGGCCCTCGCACCTGTACGGGCTGGTCCCGATGGCCTGGGCCTGCCGGGCGGCCGGGCACGAGGTGCTGGTCGCCGGCCAGCCCGGCATCCACGACGAGACCGTCCGGACCGGGCTGCCCGCGGCGACGGTCGGGCACGACGTGGACGCGGTGGGGCTGGTCCGCGGCTATGTGCTGCCGTCGCGGACCCTGCCCGCGCCGGCCGCGCCGGCCGGCCCCGAGGGGCGCGGCCCGCGCGCGCTGCGGATGTTCCACGCCCACGCGGACTCCATGGCCGACGACCTCACCGCGCTGGCCCGCGACTGGCGGGCCGACCTGGTGGTGTACGAACCCACCGCCCTCGCCGGTCCGATCGCCGCCGCCGCGGCCGGAGTCCCGGCCGTACGGCTGCTCTACGGCACCGACCTGATGCTGCGCGCGCGGCCCCTGCTGGCCGACGTGCTCGCGCCACTCGCCGCACGCAACGGCGTGGACGCCTTCGACCCGTTCGGCGACCTCACCGTCGACCCGTGCCCCGACGAGTTCCAGCTCCCGACGGACCTGCGGCGGCTCTCCATGCGCTACGTGCCGTTCAACGGGCCCGGCGCCGGCACCCCGATCGCACCGCCCCCGCCCGGCCGGCGCCGAGTGGTGGTGACCTGGGGCCACACCATGGCCCGGCTGTCCCCGGCGCACTTCCTCGCCCCTCAGGCGGCCCTGGCCGCCCACGGCCCCGACACCGACGTGGTGCTGGCCGTCTCCGCCGACCAGCTCCCGCTCCTCGGCGACCTCCCGGCCGACGTCACCGTCGCCGTGGACACCCCGCTGCGGCAGCTGCTCGGCGACGCCGACCTGGTCGTCGCGCACGGCGGCGCCGGCACCGTACTGACGAGCCTCCAGGCCGGCGTACCCCTCCTGCTCGTCCCCCAACTCCCCGACCACGCCGGCCACTCGGCGCGCGTCCTGGCCACCGGCACCGGCGAGGTGCTCAGCCGCGACGAGGCCGGCCACGAACGGCTGCGCGGCGAGATCCGGCGCCTGCTCGCATCCGACCGGGAGCGCGCCGCGGCCCGGCGCCTCGCCGAACGCAACCTGGAGCGGCCCGCCCCCACCGACCTCGTCGCCGAGCTGGAACGGCTCACCGACACGCGGGCGGCAGCCGTCCGCTGAGCGCACACCAGAAGGAGAGAGAGCCTTGGAGATCGGACTGGGTCTGCCCACCACCGTCCCCGACGTCGACGGCCGGACGCTGCCGCAGTGGGCCCGCCGTGCGGAGGAGTGCGGCTTCGCCAGCCTCGGGGTGCTGGACCGGCTGGTGTACGCCAACCTCGAGCCGTTGGTCTCGCTCGCGGCGGCGGCGGCCGTCACCGAGCGGATCAGACTGCTGACCACCATCCTGATCGCGGCCTACCGGGGCGACACCGCGCTGCTCGCCAAGCAGGCCGCCACCATCGACGCCCTCTCCGGCGGCCGGCTGGTGCTCGGGGTCGCCGCCGGCGGCCGGGAGGACGACTACGCCGCCACCGGCACCGGCTACCGGGACCGCGGAGCACGCCTGGACGCCGCGCTCACCGAACTGCGGGAGATCTGGGCGGGCCGCGGCAAGGTCCCCGGCATCGGCCCCGCCCCGGTCCGCCCGGAGGGAGTACCGCTGCTGGTGGGCGGTCACTCGCCGCGCGCGATGCTGCGCTCGGCGCGGTTCGGCACCGGCTGGATCGCGGGCGGCAACTCCGTCACCGCGTACGCCGAACTGGTCCGCCAGGCGCGGCAGACCTGGATCGACGAGGGCCGCACCGAGCGCCCGCGGATGGTGGCCATCCTCTACGCCCACCTCGGCCCGGACGCCGCCCGCGTCGCCGGTGACTACCTGCGCGGCTACTACTCGTTCGTCGGCCCGAAGGCCGAGCGGACGGCCGCCGGCGTCCTCACCGATCCGCGGCGCGTCCGCGACGCCGCCCAGGCCTACGCCGAGGCGGGCTGCGACGAGCTGATCCTGCTGCCCTGCACGGCGGATCTCGCACAGGTGGAGCTGCTGGCCGACGCGGCGTTCTGACCGCGACCGCCGAAAGGGCCCGCCCCGGAAGATCCGGAGCGGGCCCTTTCGGCGGTCGCGGTCAGCGGAGCCCGGCCGACCTGCCCAGCACGTCGTCGAGCACCTGCTCGGCGTCCGCGCCGCCCGGACCGGTGGCACGCCAGGCGACGAAGGCGTCCGGGCGGACCAGCACCGCACCGCCGGCCCCGACCCCGTACGCCTCGGCCCAGTCACGGTCCTTGGGCCGCAGCTCGCTCTCCGGGCCGACGCGGTGCACCCGCAGCGGCACGCCGAGCCGCTCGGCCGCCGCGACGGCCGCCTCGGCCCAGGGGGACCCGGCGTCGTCGGTGAGCAGGACGTACGCGTCCCAGAACAGGTCGATCGTGGAGACGATGGCGCCGTCGCGCTCGATCCAGACGTGCGGCGCTCGCGTGCCGGGCTCTCCGGTGAGCTGCAACTGCGGCGTGAGCACCGGGCCGGTGGTGTCGCTGACGATCGACGGCGACGTGTACCGGTAGCCGAGCGTGATGATGATGTCGTCCACCATGTCCGCGCGGTCCTGCTCGGTGGCGTGGCCGTGCCGGATGCGGTTGCGGACCATCGCCTGCGCGGCCATCGCCGAACCCACCGCGTGCCGCTCGTCGTGGTAGCTGTCGAGCAGCGGGTCGCCCGCCCAGCCCTTGAGCACGGCCGCCAGCTTCCAGGCCAGGTTGTGGGCGTCGTGGATGCCCGTGTTGGCGCCGAAGCCGCCCGCGGGCGGGTGCAGGTGGGCGGCGTCGCCGGCCAGGAAGACCCGCTGCGTGCGGAACCGCTCCGCGACCAGCTGGGCGCCCTGCCACGGCACCTTGTCGACGATCTCCACCGCCAGGTCCGCCTTGCCCGCCGCGGTCCGGACGATCTCGACGCAGCGCTCGTCGGTGAAGTCCTCCGGCTTCTCGCCGCGCTCGGGATGGTAGATCGGCGCGGCCAGGTACGGGTCGCAGCCGTGCAGCCGGGACAGCCCCATCAGGGTGCCGTCGACGTTCGCGTAGCAGAGGATGAACCTGCGGCCCTTGAGCACGGTCTCCAGCTCGGGCGCCTTGAAGTAGATGCTGAGCGCGTTGAACACCGTGCCGCGTCCCTCGCGCTCCACCCCGAGGTGTCCGCGGACGCTGCTGTTCGCGCCGTCCGCGCCCACCAGGTAGTCGGCGCGGATGGTGAACCGCCGGCCGGTGGCGTTCTCCTCGGCGACGGCGGTCACCCCGTCCGCGTCCTGGGTGAACTCCACGAGCCGGGTGGCGAACCGGACGTCGGCGCCGTACTCCCGGGCCTTCTCCACCAGTACCTTCTCGTACCGGTCCTGGCCGCAGCCCATCACCCGCTCCGGGCTGACGGTCGGGCCGTCCAGCGACGGCGACTCGAGCACCACGGCGTCGTCGATCCCGGAGAAGGTGTCGACCTGGATGATGCCGCCCTCGAAGTAGGGGTGCGAGTCGCCCATCTCCAGCGCCCGGATGTCGGCGGAGACGCCGGCCGCCCGGAACAGCTCCAGGGTGCGCGCCTGGAGACCCGGGGCGCGGGGCAGCAGCGACGTGCCGTCGCGCTTCTCCAGCACCATCGTGCGGATCCCGTGCCGCCCGCTGAACAGGGCGGTGGAGAGGCCGACCGGCCCCGCTCCCACGATCAGCACAGGGATGTTCACGTCATACATGCGTGTCCCCTCATGAACAGACGAACAGTGCCGGGTTGATCCGCCGCACTGCGACCGGAGGAAAGAGTTACCGGCGGCGCCTCGAGGATTCCTGGCCTCACGGTCGGGCGCCCTCGGGCCGGCGGGCGGCGCTCCGGGTCTCCAGGGAGGTTCGAGGGGCGCTCCACGCCCTGCTGACAGCGTCTCAGGCCGACAGGTGCGGCGCCTGGCAGGCAGGCGTCCAGGAAGGAGTCCTCACCATGACGACCAAGGCCCCGGACGTCGGCACTGCCGCCGGGATCCTGCGCCTCGGCAACGCGTTCTGCGACGCCAAGGCCCTGCTGACCGCCGTCGAACTCGACCTGTTCACCCACTTGCACAACGCGCCGGGCGGATCGGCCGACGAGGCCGGGATCAGGGAGGCGCTCGGGCTGCACGGACGCGGCCTGCGCGACTTCCTCGACCTGCTGGTGGCGCTGCGGATCCTGGAGCGCCGAGGCGGCCGCTACCGCAACGCCGCCGGCGCCGACCGGCACCTGGTGCGCGGCGCCGGCGAGTACATCGGCGGCTTCCTGCTGCGCTCCAGCCGCAACCTCTACCCGGCGTGGGGCCGCCTGGAGGAGGCCCTGCGCACCGGGCAGCAGCAGTCGGGCAGCCACTACGACGAGGTGACGCAGAATCCGGAGATCCTGCGCCAGTTCATCGGCAGCATGGACGCCTTCACCAATGTCCTCGGCGCCCAGCTGATCGAGGCGTACGACTGGTCCGGTCACGCCTCGGTGCTCGACGTCGGCGGCGCCCGGGGCAACCTCGCCTCGCAGATCGTCCGGGCCCGGCCGCACCTCGCCGGGCACGTCTTCGACCTGCCCGAGATGGAGCCCTTCGCCAAGGAGCTGATCGCGGACCTCGGCCTCGGCGGCAGGCTGGAGTTCCACGGCGGCAGCTTCTTCACCGATCCGCTGCCCTCGGCCGACGTGGTGATCCTCGGGCACGTCCTGCACGACTGGGACCCCGGGCAGCGGAGCATGCTGATCCACAAGGCGTTCGACGCGGTCAACCCCGGGGGCACCCTGCTGGTCTACGACCGGATGCTGGACGACGAGCCCGAGCACGCCGAGAACCTGGTGATCAGCCTCGACATGCTGCTCGTCACCGACGGCGGCTCGGAGTACCCGGCCGCGGAGATCGTCGGCTACGCCGAGCAGGCCGGCTTCGCCCGTACGGAGGTCCGTCCGCTCGGCGACTACGACACCCTGGTGGCCTGCCACAAGGCCTGACGGGTGCCAGGAGCGGCCCGCGCACACCGCAGCGCCCCCGGAGGTTTCCGGGGGCGCTGCCGCATAGGGACGCGATCGTGGCGGTCAGGGCTTGCGGGCGACGACCAGGGTGTCGAACGCGGCGAGCGGCCGATGGGTGATCCCGGTGAACCCGGCGTCGCGGGCCTCGGCGGTCAGCTCCGCGACGGTGTACTCCGCGCCGCCGTCGGTGACGAGCAGCATGTTCAGGCTGGCCACCAGGTTCTCGGTGTCGTCCTGCCGCTCGCCGAGCATCCGGTCGTAGATCAGGACCGCCCCGCCGGGGCTGACCGCGTCGAACGCCTTGCCCAGCAGGTGGCGGCGCTGCGCGGGGTCCCAGTCGTGCAGGATGTGGCCGAGGACCAGGACGTCGGCCGGGGGCAGCGGGTCGCGGAAGAAGTCGCCGGGGTGGAACACCGCCTGTCCGGTGCGGCCCAGTTCGGCCATGTGCTCGTGGAAGAACGGCTCCAGCTGCGGCAGGTCGAAGACGTGCCCTTCAAGGCCGGGCCGTGCGGCGAGGAGCTGGCCGAGGAGTCCGCCCCGGCAGCCGCCGACGTCGAGCACCGAGCGGTGGCCGGAGAAGTCGTACGCCTCGGTCAGCCGGGCGCCCAGGCCCTGGGTGAGCCCGTCCATCATCCGTACGAAGTTCCCGGTCGCCCCGGCGTCGTCGAGCATGCCCGTGTAGTCGGTGTACGCCTGCGGCTCGCCGGTGCGCAGGGCCTCCGCCAGTCGCCCGTACACCGGGTACAGGTTGAGGTCCGAGCCGCGCAGGAAGCCGCCGACGGCGCCGGGCCGGCCGGAGACCAGGTAGCGGGCGGCGCCCTCGGCGTTGCGGTAGCGGCGCTCCTCGTCGCGGTGCAGCAGCCCCAGCGCGGTGAGCAGGTCCAGGAAGTCGGTCAGGCCCCGTCCGTGCAGCCCGAGCCGCACGCGCAGCTCCTCGGCGCCGGCCGGGCCCTCGTCGAGGACCGTGAACAGGTCGAGACGGACCGCGGTGAGCAGCGCCTTCGCGTCGCAGAACCGATTGCCGAGCCGGAGGATGCCGGCCGCCGTGCCGGTGTCCCAAGCGGTTGCTGTCATGCCGGGTCTCCTTCGTGTGGGCGGGCCTGTGGCCCGGATTCCTCCGGCGCCTGGCGCGCGGCGCGAGCGGGGAGCAGGAACACCAGCAGGAAGGCCGCGGCGAGCAGCCCCGTCTCGTACCAGAGCACCTGGGAGAAGGAGACGGAGAAGCCGCGGTGGCCGGCGAGCAGGCCGAAGAACAGCACGCCCAGTACGGCGACACCGGCCGCCGAGCCCAGCTGGTTGACGGTGTTGAGGACGCCGGACGCCGCGCCGGCGTCCCGTTCGGGCACCCCGGACAGCACCAGCTGGACCAGGGGAGAAGCCACCACGCCCATGCCGAGGCCCGTGACAAGCAGCCACGGCGCGAGCTGCCAGGTGCCGGCGGAGGAGCCGAGGTGCCGGACCGTCAGCAGGAGCGCGAGCGTGCCGGCCGTCATCACGGCGATGCCGACGGCCAGCACCACCCGGCCGAAGCGCCGGGCGGCCAGCGGGGAGACCGCGGAGGTGGTCATGGCGCCGAGGGCGTACGGCATCACCGCCAGGCCGGCTTCGGACGGCGAGAAGCCCAGGCCGTTCTGCAGGTAGTAGGTGAACGGGAAGAAGAAACCGGCCACCGCGGCGAAGAACACCGTGAGCAGCGCGAGGCCCACGGTGAAGGTCCGCCGTTCGAAGAGCGCGGGCGGCACCAGCGCGAAGCCGTCCCGTCGCTCCTTGGCCCGCTCGTGGAGCGCGAACCCCACGGCGAGCGGGACCGAGCCGGCCATCAGCACGAACGACCAGACGGGCCAGCCCAGTTCGCGCCCCTGCACCAGCGGGAACAGCACCGCGAGCAGGGCCGCGGTCAGCAGCAGTACCCCCGTGAGGTCAAGGCGCCTGGCCACGGGGGCCCGCGAGTCGCGGACGCAGACGGCCACGCCCGCCAGCGCGACGAGCCCCACCGGCAGGTTGATCAGGAAGATCGGCCGCCACGAGAGACCGAACAGGTCGGCGTTGATCAGCAGGCCGCCGAGCATCGGTCCGAGCGCCGAGGACAGCCCGGACAGCGCGCCGAACAGCCCGAAGACCCGGGCGCGTTCATGGTCGGGGAACGACACCTGAAAGGTCGACATCCCCTGGGTGACCACGAGCGCGCCCCCGAAGCCCTGGAACGCCCGTGAGACGATCAGGACGCCCGCGTCCGGCGCGACGCCGCAGCTCAGCGACGCCAGCACGAACACCACGATCCCGGTCAGCAGCACGCGCTTGCGCCCGACGAGGTCGCCGATCCGGCCCGCCGTCACCAGGCTGAGCGCGAACGTGAGGGTGTACGCCTCCACCACCCACTGCAGGGTCGCCCCGCCGGCGTGCAGCTGCCGCTGGAGGCCGGGCAGGGCCACCACCACGATGGAGGTGTCGATCAGGTCCAGCGCCATCGCGACCAGGACGAAGACCGCGGCCCGCCAGCGGGCCGGGTCGAGGGCGCTCGGATCGGCCAGGGTCACGGAGTCGGATGAAGTCGTCATGCGGATCTCTCGGTGGGGGCTTGCGGGGGCGCGGGCGGAGGTCAGGACGCGGCCGGGGCGGCCTCCAGCGCGTGGTACTGGTAGGGGCACGGCAGCGGGACGGTCGCGGTGAGCTCCAGACCGGCCGCCTCGAACACCCGGCGGTACTCCTCCAGCGTCCGCTCCCGGCCGGTGGTCATCACCAGCATCTCGATGTCGGAGATGGCGGCGCCGAGCGCGTCGGCCGGATCCGTGTCCGCGCCGTTCTCGGGCAGCACCGAACTGAACACCACCACGCGGCCGTCGGCGGGCAGCACCTCGCGGATGTTGCGGAGGATGCGCACGCTCTCCTCGTCGTTCCAGTCGTGCAGGATGTTCTTCAGCAGGTACAGGTCACCGCCCGCGGGCACCGAGTCGAAGAACGAACCCTCGCTGATGCCGCAGCGCTCCGAAAGACCGGCCTCCGCGAGCACGCCCGCCGTCTCCGCCAGTCCGTTGTCGGTGTCGAAGACGGTGCCGCGCAGCTCCGGGTTGGCCGCCAGGACGGCCGAGAGCAGGGTGCCGCGGCCGCCGCCCACGTCCACCACGTGGCGGAACCGGGTGAAGTCGAAGTGCCGCACGATCGCCGGGGACTGCACGTCGCTGCCGCCGGTCATCGCGGCGTGGAAGGTCGCCGCCAGCTCGCCGTCCTTCTCGAAGTAGTCGAACAGTGGGGCGCCGTTGGCGATCTCGAACGCCGAGCGCCCGGTGCGCACCGACTCCTCGAGCACCTCCCAGGCCCGCCACACCGGCGCCGCCGCGTGCATGTCGGACAGCGGCCCGAAGTGCTCGGCGACCGGCGTCGCCCGGTACCCGTCGGCGTCCAGCGAGAGCACCCCCGCCCGGACGGCCGCGTACAGCAGCCGGCGCAGACTGCGCGGGTGGGCACCGGTGGTCTCGATCAGCTCCTCGGCGGTGCGCGGGCCGTCCTGCACCGCGGCGAGGACACCGAGGCTGCTCACGGTCGCGCCGATCTGGTGGAGGGCGAATCCGAAGGCCAGCGGCAGGTACTCCGCCGCGGTCGCCGGCTGCGTCGGGATCTGACTGCTCATTGCTCTCCCTCTGGGTTCCGTACGGAGGTGTACCGGGGGGAATGTCGCAGTGCCCGATGGAGTCTCGCTCGAACCCGCGCCGGGCCGTGGCGCGGCCGCGGCGTTCGACCGGGCTTCGAGCGGATCCCCAGGACGGATGCGCACGCTGGCCCGGTCCGAGCAGTGCGCGCAAGGAGAGGGCGGTTCAGACATGAGCGGCGACCGGTGCCCCGTCGGGTATCCCCTTCCATGGGCCCCCGCCCCCGACATACCGGAGGGCTGGACGACGCTGCGCGAGCAGCCGCTCCTCGAGATCACACTGCCCAGCGGCGAACCCGCGCTGCTGGTCACCCGGTACAAGGACGTACGGCGGCTCTTCGCCGACGAGCGGCTCAGCCGCAACACCTTCGGCCGGGCCTCCCGCGTCTCCGCCAGCAACGACCTGTTCGGGGATCCCCGGATCGACAACGACCCGCCCCGCTATCTGACCGAACGCGCCGTCGTCATGCGGGCGTTCAGCGCGCGCCGGATCGAGGCGCTGCGCGTGGTGGTCAAGGAGATCGTCGGGCAGCTCCTCGACGAGATGACCGCGGCGCCGCAGCCGGTCGACCTGATGGAGGCGTTCGCCTACCCGCTGCCGATCCTGGTGATCTGCCACATGCTGGGCGTGCCGCCGCAGGACCGGGCCAAGTTCCGCCGCCTCATCGACGGCTTCCTGTCCGTCTCCCGGCTGCCCGAGGACGAGGTCGAGGAGTGCCGGCGGCAGTACTGGGACTACCTGACCGAGCTGATCGACGCCAAGCGCGAGAGCCCGGGCGACGACCTGATCAGCGAGCTGATCGAGATCAGCCGCGAGGACCCCACGAAGCTGACCGACTACCAGCTCCAGCACTGGGTGAAGACCCTGCTGATCGCCGGCTACGTCACCACCGCCTCCCAGCTCGGCACCGGCATGGCCGTGCTGCTGCACCGGCCCGAGGTGGCCGCCGAGCTGAAGGCGGACCTGTCGCTGGTGCCGTCGGCCGTGGAGGAACTGCTGCGCTACCAGATCATGGGCACCTCGCTGGGCACGCTGCGCTACGCCGTCGAGGACATCGAGCTGCTCGACGGCACCACGGTCATCCCCAAGGGCTCCACGGTGCTGCTCTCCCAGGAGGCCAACATGGACGCCGACGAGTTCGAGAACCCGCTCGACCTGGACATCCGCCGCACCGAGAACCACCACCTGACCTTCGGCGCGGGCATCCACTTCTGCGCCGGCGCCGCGCTGGCCCGGATGGAACTCCAGGAGGCCACCGAGGGCCTGCTGCGCCGCCTGCCCGGGCTGCGGCTCGCGGTGCCCGGCGAGGAGCTGAAGCGCCCGGAGGGCGGCTTCCTGGCCGGCTACACCGAGATCCCCGTGAGCTGGTGACGGCGATGGGCTCCCTGCGTGTCTCCGCCGACCGGGAGACCTGTGTGACCAGCAGCCTGTGCGTCTACCGGCTGCCGCAGGTGTTCGACCAGGACGAGGAGGGCCGCGTCCTGGTCCTGGACGGGCGGCCCCCGGACACCCTGCGCGACGAACTGCGACGCGCCTGGCGAGGCTGCCCGACCCGCTCCATCCAGGTCGAGGGCCTCACCTCCGAGGAGGGCGACACCACCCCATGACCAGCGAACCGCTGCACGCCGAGGCCGCCGCCGGCGAGACACCTGCCGCCGCTCCCCTCCGCGTCATCGTCATCGGCGCCGGCACCGGCGGCATGGCGCTGGCGCACGGGTTGCGGCGGGCCGGGTTCGACGTCGTCGTCTACGAGCGGGACCGGACCCGAAGCGCCGGCCTGCACGGCTATCGCGTCGGGATCGGGCCCGACGGGAGCGCGGCCCTCAAGCAGCTGCTGCCGCCCGAGCTGCACGAGACGTTCAAGGCCACCTGCGCCCGGCCGCCGCGCCACTTCGTCATGCTCACCGAGCGGCTGCGCACCAGCATCGACCTGCCGCTGCGCCCCGCCGTGGACGAGGAGAGCGGCGAACGCTCCGTCAGCCGGATGACGCTGCGCCAGGTGCTGTTCACCGGCATGGAGGACGTCATCCGGTTCGGCCGGACGTTCACCCATTACGAGCAGCGCCCCGACGGCAGGGTCACCGCGTACTTCGCGGAGGGCGGCGAGGACACCGGTGACCTGCTGGTGGCGGCGGACGGCGTCGGCTCCCGCGTACGCAAGCAGTACCTGCCGCACGCCCGGGTCGAGGACGCCGGCATCATCTCCGTCGCCGCCAAGCTCCCGCTCACTCCCGAGTCCCGCGCCCTGCTCCCGGAGGCCGTCGCCGACGGCATCGGCCTGGTCCTCGCGCCCCACGGGTACAGCTGCATCCTGCACACCATGGAGTTCCCGTGGGACCGGGACGGGCGGCTCAAGAACGGCATCGGCGGCAACGACGCCGACCTGGTCCGGCAGTGGCCCGGCCTGCTCTTCGACAACACCCGCGACTACGTCAACTGGGGCTTCTGGGCGTCCACCGACAAGTTCCCGCCCGACGTGCTCAAGCGCGACGGCCGCCAACTGATCGACCTCGTCCGGCAGATGACCGCGGACTGGCACCCGAACCTGCGGGAGCTGTTCCGGCTCGCCGACCCGAGCACCTGCTTCCCCATCAACATCCGCACCTCCGTGCCCGTGCCCCAGTGGCCCACCGGCAACATCACCCTCATCGGCGACGCCATCCACACCATGACGCCCGGTCAGGGCGTCGGCGCCAACACCGCGCTGCGCGACGCCGCCCTCCTGACCCGCAGGCTCATCGACTTCCGGGACGGCCGCAGCAGCCTGCACGACGCCGTCCGCGCCTACGAGACCCGAATGATCGACTACGGCTTCGAGGCCGTCCTCGCCTCCCGGGCCCAGACCGGCGGCGACCAGCCGATCCACCGGCCGTACCTCGGCCGGCTCGCCCTCGCGGCCCTGCGCGCCCAGCTCCATGTCGCGTCCCGCATCCCGTCCGTGAAGCGGCGGATGGCCGACGCCATGCACACCCGTCGCGGCGGAGACCGCGACGAGGACTGACCCACCCACGTACCGCCACCCGAGGAGGAACCACCGTGGACATCGGCGTTTGCCTGCCGATCGGCGTGCCCGGCGCCGAGGGCGACCGGTTGATCGAGTTCGCCCGCCGGGCCGACCGCCTCGGCTTCAGCAGCCTGACCGTCACCGACCGCGTGGTGTACGACAGTTACGACAGCATCGTCGCCCTGTCCGCCGCCGCCGCGGTCACCACCCGGATCAAGCTGGTCACCGCCATCCTGCTGCCCGCCTACCGGCCCAGCGCCGTCGAGCTCGGCAAGCAGCTCGCCAGCCTCGACCGGATCTCCGACGGCCGCCTGGTCGTCGGTGTCTCCGCCGGCATGCGCGAGGACGACTACGCCGCCACCGGCACCGACTTCCACACCCGAGGCCGCCGCCTGGACACCACGATCGAGGAGATGCGGCAGATCTGGGCGGGAGAGGGACCCCACGCCGGCGTCGGACCCCGCCCCGTCCACGGCGACATCCCGCTGTGGGGCGGCGGCCACTCCCCAGCCGGCCTGCGCCGCGCCGCCCGCCACACCATCGGCTGGATCTCGCCCGGCGGCCCGCCCCAGCGGTACGCCGAGCAGGTCGAGGGCTTCCGCAAGCTCTGGGCCGAGGAGGGCCGCGAGGGCGCCCCCCGGATGGGCGCCAACTGCTACGCCGCGCTCGGCCCGAACGGCGCGGAAGACGCCCGCGCGCACATGCTCTCGTACTACGGCTACATGGGGCAGCTCGCCGAGCACCTGGCGAAGGGCGCCATCACCGAGGCCGGGACGCTCCGCGCGGTCGCCGACGGCTACGCGGCGGCCGGCTGCGACGAACTGTTCCTGCTGTCGGTCACGGCCGACCCCGGCCACCTCGACCTGCTCGCCGAAGCGGTCCTGCGCTGATGGCGCGGATGCCCGGCACCGGGCGCAGCGCCGTCGTGGTGGGCGGCGGGATCGGCGGCCTGGCCGCCGCCGTCGGCCTGCACCGGACCGGGTGGCGGGTGACCGTTCTCGAACGCGCCCCCGAACCGCGCGAGACCGGTGCGGGCATCTCACTGCTCACCAACGCCCAGCGCGCGCTCGACCTGCTCGGCGTCGGCGACGACGTACGGCAACGCGCGGCGACCATGGCCCCCGGCGGCGAAGGCCTGCGCCTCGCCACCGGGCGCCGCCTGCAGCCACCCGCCGACCCGGCGTTCCTCCGCGCGCACGGCCTCTCCCTGATCGTGCTGACCCGCCCGGAGCTGCACGCCGTGCTCCGCGCGGCCCTCCCGGACCGCGCCCTGTGCACCGGTGCCGAGGTCACCGGCGTCGTCGACCTCCAGGGCGGCGCGGCGGTCGTCCACCGCACGCCCGTCGGCGAGCGGACCGTGCACGCCGACCTGGTCGTCGCCGCCGACGGCGCGTTCAGCCGGATCCGGCGCGCGCTGTGGCCGCAGGTCCCGCCGCCCGTGTACAGCGGCCACAGCGTGTGGCGCGGCATCGCCGAGGGCGTCGACAGCTCCGCCGAGCCCGGCGGCAGCAGCTGGGGCCGCGGCCTGGAGTTCGGCCGCATGCCGCTCGGCGGCGACCGCGTCTACTGGTTCGCCGTCGCCAACACCCCGGAGGGGCTGCGCTTCGCCGACGAACACGCCGAAGTTCGACGCCGGTTCGGACGCTGGCACCACCCGGTGCCCGAGCTGATCGCCGCCACCCCGGCGGACCGCGTCCTGCGCCACGACGTCTACGAGCTGGCCCGGCCGCTGCCCTCGTACGTCTCCGGACGGGTCGCGATGCTGGGCGACGCCGCCCACGCCATGACCTCCGACCTCGGCCAGGGCGCCTGCCAGGCCCTGGAGGACGCGGCCGTCCTGTGCGCCGCGCTCGCCGCCGAGCCCGACGTCCCGACGGCCCTCGCCCACTACGACGAGCAGCGCCGGCCGCGCTCCCAGGGCATCGTCGAAGCCAGCCGCCGCATGGGCGAGTTCAAGCTCACCGAGAACCGCTGGCGCATCCTGCGCCGCAACGCCCGCCTCCGCCGCACCCCGCCCACCGCGAGCCAACAGGGCCTGGCCGCCGTCGGCGACTGGCACCCCCCGGCCCTCGACACGGCCCCCCTCAAGGAAGCGACATGACGCAGCGAGAGGAATCGACGTGTTCGTCGTGATCGGCGCCGGCGGAACCGTCGGGCGCGAAGTGGTCGCCGGGCTGCGCGCCGACGGCCGGCCCGTCCGGGCGTTCGTACGGGATCCGGGCCGGGTCCGCTTCGGGCCCGGCGTCGAGGTGGCCGTCGGGGACCTCGGACGGCCGGAGACCGTACGGGCCGCGCTGGACGGAGCCGAGGCGGTCTTCGTGCTGTCCGCCGGGCCCGACGCCGCCGCACAGGAGGCGGTGGTCGCCGACGAGGTGCGCCGGTGCCGGGTCGGCCGGGTCGTGAAGCTCTCCTCGGTCGCCGCGGACGAGCCCGCCCTCGGCTCGTACGGCCGCGCCCACGCGCAGGCCGAGCAGGCGTTCGCCCGTACCGGCGCCGAGTTCACCGCGCTGCGCCCCACCGCCTTCATGTCGAACGTGCTGCAGTGGCGCGCCTCGATCACCGCCGAAGGGACCGTGTACCAGACGTACGGGCGGATTCCGCGCGCCGTGGTCGACCCGGCGGACGTGGCCGCCGCGGCCGTGGTCTGCCTGACCACCGACGGGCACGGCGGAAAGGTCCACCGGCTCACCGGGCCCGAGGCGCTGACCGCGCCCCAGCAGGCGGCCCGCGTCGCCGCACTCCTCGGCCGCCCGCTGACCTACGTCGAGGCGCCCCGCGAGGCCGCCGCCGAGGCGATGGCGGCGGGCGGCCTGCCGGCCGGGTTCGCCGCCGGACTGCTCGACGCCCAGGCCGACCCCGACCCGCGCAGAGGCGGCCTCCCGCTGCCCACCGTACGGAACCTGACCGGACGGGAACCGAACGGTTTCGACGCCTGGCTGGCGCGCCACAAGCACCTGTTCGAGACGGGATGACGCTCCGGCGGGACTCAAGCCGTTCTCGATCGACGTGGTCGAGTTTCGAGGGGATCCACACCTGGTAGAACTCGCCCGACGGGGGCAGGAGGGGGACGAGAAGCATGACGTTACGTCAGCGGTTGTGGACGCGTGCCGAGCCGCTCCTCGGGCAGGTGCGCGCACACCCCTTCTGGACGGGCCTGTGCGACGGCACCCTGCCGCCCCAGGCCCTCCGGTACTTCGCCGAGCAGGACTTCCGCTTCACCGTTCCCGCCTACGCGCGCGCCCTCGCCCGTACGGCCGCCGCCGCGCAGCGCCCCGAACAGGGGGCGCTCCTGGCGGGCGCCGCCGGCGCGACCTTCGAGTCCCTCGACCGGATGTCACGCGAACTCGACACGCTGGCCGACCGGTTCCCGCACCTGGAACCGGCCCACGCCATCAGCGCGGCCACGCTCGCCCACACCTCCTTCCTCACCGCGGTCTCGACCGGCTCCTTCGCCGCGGCGATGGGCGGTCTGCTGCCGATGACCTGGTTCCACCAACAGGTCTGCGTCGAGCTGCGGCGGCGCCAGGTGCCGGGCACGCGCTACACGGACTGGATCGCCCAGTACTGCCCGGGAGACGGCTTCGACGACTACGTCGAGGCGTACCTCGCGCTCGTCGACGACTTCGCCGCCACCGCGTCCGAGGCCGAACTCACCCTCCTGGCGGACGGTTTCCTGCACGGGGCGCGCTACGAGCTCGCCTTCTGCGAAGCGGCCCTGGCGGCCGCGGAACCGGGCCGACACCACATCGGAAAGGAATTCATGAAGTGACCCCGTACGACGAGACCGTGCCCGTCCTGATCGTCGGCGGCGGCTATGCCGGGCTGGCGACCTCGCTCTTCCTCTCGCACCACGGAGTGAGGTCGCTGCTCGTCGACCGGCACGCCGGTGTGGCGGTCCAGGGGCGCGCCCGCGGCATCAACCCCCGTACGATGGAGATCTACCGGCCGCTCGGCCTGGAAGCGGAGATCAAGGAGGCCGGCCGCCCCTTCGACGCCGACTCGGGCGTCGTCCGCTGCGAGAACCTCAGCTCCGAGTGGCACTGGATCATGGCGCAGGACTCCCCGCGCGCGCTGCCCGAGTTCACCGCCGGCGAGTTCGGCATGGCCGACCAGAGCACCGTGGAGCCCGTCCTCGCGAAGCGCGCCCGCGCCAACGGCGCCGAGATCCGGCACCACACCCAGTGCGTCTCGGTGGAGCAGGACGCGGACGGCGTCACGGCCGTGATCGAGGACCGCGGCACGGGCGAGCGCCGCACCGTGCGCGCCGGGTACCTGGTGGCCTGCGACGGCTACCGCGGCACCATCCGCGACGGCCTCGGCATCGCGCGGACCGGGCGCGGCACGATCCGCTCCTACGTCTCCTTCGTCATCAAGGCCGACCTGTCGGACCTGATCGAGAAGACCGCGCTGTTCTGGATCATCGGCGGCAACGGCGTCGCCGGCGGCTTCGTCACCCACGCCCTGCCGGACCACTGGGGCGTCGCGCTCACCTACGACCCCGCCGAGGAGTCTCCCGAGGACTACACCCTGGAGCGGTGCGTCGCGGCGGCCCAGGCCCTGATCGGCCGGGACGCTCCGGTCGAGGTCATCGACAAGTCCTCCTGGGAGGAGGCGGTCGGGGTCGCCGACCGCTACCGCGCCGGCCGCGTCTTCCTCGTCGGCGACGCCGCGCACGTCTGGCCGCCGGCGGGCGCGCTGGGCGCCAACTCGGCGGTGCAGGACGCCCACAACCTGGCCTGGAAGCTCGCCGCGGTGATCAAGGGACAGGCCGGCGACGGCCTGCTGGACAGCTACGAGGACGAGCGGCGCGCCGTCGCCGTGGAGCTGGCCGACCTCACCGTGCGCAGCCAGGAGTCGCGCTTCGGGCCCACCCCGCAGGAGGACCCGCTGGAGCCGACGCTGTGCATCCTGGCCCAGCGGTACCGCTCCTCGGCGATGATCGGCGCGGAGCACAGCGGCGTCATCGGCGAGCAGGTCGACCAGTACGCCAGGCCCGGCACCCGCGCGCCGCACCTGTGGCTCGACCACGACGGCCGCCGCATCGGCGCGCACGACCTGTTCCACGACGCGTTCGTGCTCCTCACCGGTCCCTCCGGCGACGAGTGGAAGGGCGCGGCGGCCGAGGCCGCGGCGCGCGCCTCGGTGCCCGTGCGGGCCTACCGGGTCGGCCCGGCCGCCTCCGGCGCCGAGCTGACCGACGTCGAGTCCGAGTGGGCGACCCGTTACCGCCTCGGCCAGGGCGGTGCGGTCCTGGTCCGCCCCGACGGCTACGTCGCCTGGCGCGGCGAGGAGCTTCCCGCCGACCCGGCGGCGGCGCTCACCGACGCGCTCCGGCAGGTCCTCTCCGTCACCGCCTGAACACCACGAGGGCGCCGGTCCCGCACGGGACCGGCGCCCTCGGCATTCCCCGCCGGCGTCAGCCGGCCGTCGCCCGGAACAGCGCGACCGCGCCGCGGATGCGCACCCGGTACTCCGGGAAGTACTTCGCCAGCTGGCGCTCCAGACCCTGCGGATCGTCGCCCTGGTTCTGGAAGTTGCCGCGCCGGTGCTGCTCCAGGAGCAGCTTGTGCGTCAGCCGGTTCATCGGCACGCCCTCGGCCAGCACGGTCGTGCCGAACAGCACGCCGCCGGGGCGCAGCGTCTGCGCGACGTGCTTGAGGATGACGCCCTTGCCGTCCCAGCCGCCGGGGATGGTGTGGAACACCAGGTTCATGGCGGCCGAGTCGAAGTGCTGCGCGGGCAGCGGCAGCGGCTCCATCAGGTTGGCCCGGCAGGTCCGCGGGCGGTAGCGGGCGATCCGCGCCGCCGACATGTCGAGGCACTCCTGGTTGAGGTCGAGCAGCGTGATCTCCGGATCGGGGTCCGGGAACCGGCACTTGTCGACGAAGTAGCCGGTGCCGGGCCCGATGTCCAGATGGCGCCGGCCGACGGAGGTGTCGTAGAGGCGGCGCATCACGTGCGCCGGGCAGCGCCACACCGCCGAGCAGAACAGCCCCAGCACCCACTTGTCGTAGATCGCCAGCTTCCCGCGCGTGTACACCTCCTGGGCGTGTGCGATGCGGGGATCGAGCCGGTCGGGCGCGAGGTCGGTCATGTGGGTCTCCGTTCAGATCGCCAGTTCGATGCCGTAGTGGCGCAGCCAGGTGTTGAACTGAAGGGCCATTTCCAGGTGCATGCGGCTCGGCCAGTCGTGCGCGTCGCCGGGGTGGTCCAGGGTGCGCCGCACCGCCTCGTGGTTGAGGTACGGCTGGATCGGCGCGCTGTCGTCGGCGGCCAGGGCGGCCAGCTCCGCGTGGAGCATCCTGGTGTACGCCGGGTCCTGGGTGACCGGCCACGGGCTCTTCTTGCGCTCGAGGACGGAGGACGGCAGCAGGTCCCGGGCGACGGCCCGCAGGAGGGACTTCTCCTGACCGTCGAAGGTCTTGAAGCTCCACGGGGTGTTGTAGAGGTACTCCACCAGCCGGTGGTCGGCGTACGGCACGCGCAGCTCCAGGCCGTGCGCCATGGAGAGCCGGTCGCCGCGGTCGAGGAGCATCGGCAGCCACCGGGTCAGGGTGAGGTGGCCGATGGTGCGCATCCGGGCCTCCTCGGGGCTCTCGCCCGTCTGGTGCGGCACCTGCGCGACCGCCTCGCGGTAGCTGTCGGCGTAGTGACCCGCCATGTCCAGCTTCTCCAGGAAGCCGACGGCGAACAGGTCGCGCCCCTGGCCGCCCCGGTTGCTCGGGTGCAGACCCTCGTTGACCACCCAGGGGAAGACGTCGGCGGCCACGCACTCCGGCTTGAACATCCAGTTGTAGCCGCCGAAGATCTCGTCGGCGACCTCGCCGACCAGCGCCACGGTCGAGTGGGTCTTGATCTCGCGCGAGGTCAGGTAGTTGGAGGTGTCCATGTCGCCCAGCGTGGACGGGGCGTCCTGCGCGAGCACCACCTCCCGCCGGGTGCCGGGGTCCATCAGGGCGTGCGGGTCGAGCCGGATGTTGACGTGGTCGGAGGAGACGTGCGCCGCGACCTCGGCCGCGTACGGCTCGTCCGGCGAGAACCGCACGTCGTCCTTCCGGAAGTTCTCCACGTAGCCGTCGAAGGTGGTGACGAAGGTCCGGATCCGCTCGCCGTCCTGCTTCCACCGCAGGCCGGCGGCGACCGCGGTGACCGTGCTCGAGTCCAGGCCGCCGGAGAGCGCGGTGCACAGCGGCACGTCGGCGACCAGCTCGCGCCGCACGATGTCGTCCAGCAGATCGCGCACCGTGCCCACGGTGTTCCGCAGGTCGTCGGTGTGCTCGCGCGCCGTCAGCGTCCAGTACGTGCGCAGCCGGGCGCCGTCGCGGCCGATGGTCAGCGTGTGGCCGGGCAGCAGCTCCCGCATGTCCCGGAAGACCGCCCGGCCCGGCTGCTTGGCCACGGTGAACAGCTCGCGCAGGCCCTCCAGGTCCACCACCGGGCGGACCGCGGGGTGGGCGAGCAGCGCCTTGGGCTCGGAGCCGAACAGCACGCCCTGCGGGAGGGCGGTGTAGAACAGCGGCTTCACGCCCAGCCGGTCGCGCACCAGCACCAGCTCGTCGCGGCGCACGTCCCAGATGGCGAACGCGAAGATGCCCTCCAGGCGCGAGGCGAAGGACGGCCCCCACTCCAGGTACGCCTGGAGCGCCACCTCGGTGTCCGTGCGGGTGCGGAACCGGCGCCCGCGGGCCTGGAGTTCGCCGCGCAGCTGCTGGAAGTTGTAGATCTCGCCGTTGTGCACGATCACGGCCGCCGTGCGGCCGTCCTCCTCCACCGCCAGCGGCTGCGCGCCGCCGGCCACGTCGATGACCGCCGTCCGGGTGTGCCCGAGCGCCGCGTGGCCGTCCAGCCACAGCCCCTGGCCGTCGACGCCGCGGGCGGCCAGGGCGTCGGTCATCGCCTGCAGCACCGGCCGTTCCCCTGCGAGGTCCCGGCCGAAGTCCACCCACCCCGTGATGCCGCACATAGGCGTCCCCTTCGTCGATTGCGCTACCGCCCCGAGCGTCCGGCAGCCGCTTCGAGTACTCCTCGACCGCCGGTGGAACCCGCCGTCGCGACCGAGCACCGTTCCACCCGGATTCGAGCCGGCGCCGGGAGGCTGTCGGCGGCCGGAGCCCCCGACGAGAGGTGGACAAGGATGAACGCGCAGGACGGCCCTCCGCAGCCCGCGGGCATGGACGGATGGTTCGACCGCGGCCTGCCGCCGCGCCAGCAGGTGCTCGGATTCGTCTACGCGAAGTGGGCGATCGGCGCGCTACGGGCGATCGTCGAGGTCAGGGTGCCCGACGCGCTGGCCGACGGCCCGCGCACGGTGGCCGAGATCAGCGCCGCGACCGGCACCGACCCCGACGCCCTCTACCGGGTGCTGCGGGCCGTCGCCGCCGCCGGCGTGCTCCACGAGGGCGAGGACGGCCGCTTCGCGCTGCTGCCGGTCTCCGAGGGCCTGGTCTCGGGCGCCGAGGGCGGCATCCGCGACATGTTCCTGTTCGCCTCCGACCCGATGCTCTGGCGTCCCTACGAGAACGTGGCGCACACCCTGCGCACCGGCGGATCGGCGTTCACGCACGCTTTCGGGATGCCGTTCTACGCGTACACGAAGGCCAACCCCGAGAAGGCGGCGGTCCTCGACCGGGCGATGCTGCAGAACAGCTACCCCGGCACGGAGCGCGTCTTCGACGAGTTCGACTTCGGCAGGTTCGCCAGGATCGCCGACGTGGGCGGCGGGCGCGGCCACTTCCTCGTCGAGCTGCTGCGCCGCCACCCCGGCACCACGGGAGTGCTGGCCGACCAGCCGCACACCGTCGCCGAGGCCAAGGAGGTCCTCGACGGCTCCGGTGTGGAGGACCGCGTCACCGTCGCCCCGATCGACTTCTTCACCGAGGTGCCGTCGGGCTGCGACGCGTACTTCGTCAAGAACACGCTGCACAACTGGGACGACGACAAGGCCGTGCTCATTCTGCGCAGCATCCGCGCGGCGATCGGCCGCACCGACGCCCGGCTGCTGATCATGGAGAACCTGCTGCGCGGCCCGGGCGAGTGGGACATCGGCAAGCTGATCGACGTCGAGTCGCTCGCCGTGCTCGGCGGCCGGGAGCGCGGTCGCGCCGAGTGGAACCGGCTGGCCGCCGACGCCGGATTCGCCCCGGCCAACGATCCCGCGCCCGGCGACGTCGCGCTGCTCGAGTACCGGCCGGTGTGACGAGCATGTCGATGCCGCTTCCCGACCCGATGACCTTGCCGGCGCGGCGCGGTTGCCCGTTCGACCCGCCCGAGGAGTACGCGCGGCTGCGCGCCGAACGGCCGATGAGCCGGCTGCGGCTGCCCGGCGGCCGGATCGGCTGGCTGGTCACCCGGTACGAGGACGTGCGGGCCGCGCTGGCGGACCCGCGGACCAGCCCGCCGCTGATCCAGGTCACGCCGGCGACCGAACTCCCGCTCCCCGAGGACGAGCTGGACGTGCCGCCCGGCGTCTTCTCGGCGCTCGACCCGCCGGAGCAGAGCCGCTACCGGCGGCAGGTGAGCCGCTACTTCACCCGCAAACGCTGCCGTGAGATCACGCCCCGGCTGGAGCAGATCATCGACGAGCAGCTGACCGCGATGACCGAGCACGGCTCGCCCGCCGACCTGGTCCAGTGGTTCGCGCAGCCGATCCCGACCAGGGTCATCACCGAGATGCTCGGCATCTCCGAGGCGGAGCGCCCGGACTACCAGCGCTGGATCCTCGCGATGCTGTCCCTGGACACCGCCGAGGAGCCGCTGCGCGAGGCCCGGGACGGACTGTACGGCGGCCTCGCCGAGCTGGTACGGGACCGCAGGGTCCGGCCCGGCGAGGACATCCTGAGCGACCTCCTGCACGGGGCCGGCTCGCTGACGGACGAGGAGGTCGTCGGGATCGGCGCGCTGCTGCTGATCGCCGGCCTGGAGACGACCGCGAACATGCTCGGGCTCGGGGCGTTCGCGCTGCTCCGGCACCCCGGACAGCTGGCGGCGCTGCGGGCCGCCGACGAGAGCCTGTGGGACACCGCGGTCGAGGAACTCCTGCGCTATCTGACCATCGTCCAGTTCGGGCTGACCCGTACGGCCCGCGAGGACCTGGAGGTGGCCGGGCAGAAGGTGCGGGCGGGGGAGACCCTGATCATCTCGCTCGCCTCGGCCAACCGCGACGCGGCGGTCTACACCGCTCCGGACCGGCTCGACCTGTCCCGCGACGAGGCGCCTCATCTGGCCTTCGGGCACGGTGTGCACCAGTGTCTGGGCGCCCAACTGGCCCGGTTCGAGATGAAGCTGGCCTTCCGCGCGCTGCTGCGCCGGCTGCCGGACCTGCGCCTCGCCGTCCCTCCGGAGCAGGTCCCGACGGCCGGCGAGGACAAGGTGTTCCACGGGGTGCACTCGCTCCCGGTCGCCTGGTAGCGGCGGCCCAGGGCCCGTCCGGCGGATCAGGGTCGCGGCCGCCCCTGATCCGCCGGACAGCCCCCTAGCCGCGCGACGGGTCGTCGACGGTGGTGTGCCGGCGCTCCTTGAGCGCGCGCCGGGCGTCGTCCAGGTACTCCCGGGAGAGCATCGCGGACACGATGGCCACGCCGCCGCGGTGGACCCGGATCTCGCTGTCGACGGCGGTGCCGTACAGGTGGATCCGGCGGCCCGTCTTGCCGTCGGGGCCCTGGGCGTCCTTCAGCCGGCCCTTGGCGGGCCAGGTGACGTCCCCGTCGTCGAGCACGTCGCCGTCGCCCACCAGCAGCTTCAGCGTGCTGTGCCGCAGGTCCACGGTGATCTGCAGGTCCTGGGGGACGTCCGGGGCGCGCAGGTCGAGCACGATGCTCGCGTCCTGGCCGCGGACGTCGAAGGCGTCGGCGGCCGTCCATGTGCCCAGCCGCTTCGTCACGGTGCCACGGGCGGTGATGCGCTCGGTGGTGGTCATGTCGGTGGTCCTTTCGGTCGGCCCGTCGTGTCTTCTGCGTGCCGGTTCGCCGTCTTGCGGCTCTTTCGCCGGCCTCTCACGCCGGCCCCTCAATGGTTGCACAGCAACTAGTGTCAGTGCAACTAGTTACGGTGGGGCTTAGACTGCCGCCATGTCCACCTCCACACCGCGCAGTTCCCCGCTCGCCCTGACCGTCCTGTCGCTGCTGCACTACCGGCCGCTGCACCCGTACGGCATGCAGCGGCTCATCAAGGAGTGGGGCAAGGACCAGGTCGTCAACGTCGGCCAGCGCACGAGCATCCACCGGACCGTCGAGCGGCTCGTCGCCGCCGGTCTCGTCGAGGTGCACGAGGTGGAGCGCGACGAGCAGTACGCCGAGCGCACCGTCTACCGGATCACCGAGGAGGGCCGCCGGGTCGCCCGTGAGTGGCTGCTCGACATGCTCGGCACGCCCAAGGCGGAGTATCCGCAGTTCCCCGTCGCGCTCTCCTTCGCGCTGATGCTCACCCCCGAGGAGGCGCTCACCGTCCTGGACGGCCGCGCCGCGGCCCTCGCCCGCACCGTGGACGCCCTCGACGCCCGGCTCGCCGGCGAGGGCGACGACGGCCTCGGCCGCGTCATCTGGCTGGAGACCGAGTACCAGCACGCCATGGCCGCGGCGGAGCTGCGCTGGCTCAGCGCCGTCACCGACGACCTGCGCGCCGGACGCCTGCGCTGGTCGTGGGAAGAACTCACCGGCCTCGCCGGACCCGGAGCCGGCTAGGGGCCTGACCGGTCGAGAGCGGCACCAGCCTCCTTCGAGTGCGCGTCACTACCGTCCCGAGCCGACGGACGACGCGGCGAGAGGGAGAGCGATGCGGCAGGAACTCCGCGAGATCTGCGCACCGGTGCTGCACGAGGTGCTGAACCATCCGTTCTGGACCGGCCTGCGCGACGGGACGCTGCCCGCCGCAGCGCTGGCCCGGTTCGTCCACCAGGACACCGCCTACCTGCTGCCCGCCTACGCCCGCGCGCTGGCCCGCTGCGCCGCCGACGCCCCCGACGACGCCGGCGCCCGCCTGTTCGGCCAGTCCGTCGTCGGCACCCTGGACGCCCGCGACGGCCTGCGCGCGGCCTACGCCGCCCTCGCCCCCGGCCTCGGGCTGCCCGGGCCGGACGCCGCCGCGGAGCCCGTCGCGCCGGCGGTGGCGACCCACGCCGCCTTCTTCACCTCCGCCGCGGCCTCCTCGTACCACGCCGGCGTCGGAGCGCTGCTGCCCATGGTCTGGTTCAACGCCGAGGTCTCCGACCACCTGCGCGACCACGCCGTACCGGGCACCCGCTACCTGCCCTGGATCACCGCCTACCACCCCGGCGAGTCGTACCGCTTCGCCGTCGAGGCCTTCTCCGAGCTGGCCGACCGGCTCGGCGAACGGTCCTCACCCGCGCAACGCCGCCTGATCACCACGCACTTCGCCCTCGGCATCCACCACGAACTCGCCTTCGCCGACGCCTGTGCCGCACCGGCCGCGCGGCCGGCCGGAAAGGGTGCGCAATGACCGTCTCGAACCTCGACCTGATGGACCCGAAGTCCTTCGCCGACGGAGTCCCGTACGAGCACTTCCGCCACCTGCGCGACTCCGCGCCGGTCAGCCGCGGCAAGGACACCGACGGCGAGCCGCTGTGGCACGTGGTGCGGCACCAGGACGTGTCCGCCGTCTCCCGGGACGCGCGGACCTTCTCCTCCAGCCCGACCACCATGACCTCGATCCGCAAGGTCGACCCGAGCCCGCCGATCATCACGTTCCTGGACGGCGCCGAGCACACCCGGGTGCGCAAGCTGACCTTCAAGGTGTTCGCGCCCGCCCGGCTGGCCGCCCTGCGCGCCCCGATCCGCGGCATCGTCGACTCCCTCCTCGAAGAGGCCCGGGAGAAGGGCGAGTTCGACCTCGCCGAGGACATCGCGCTGCGCCTGCCCTTCGAGGTGCTGCTCGAACTGCTCGACATCCCGCGGCAGGACCGCGCCACCATGCTCGGCTGGGCCCGCCGGACGGTGAACCTCGGCGACCAGGAGTACGGCGACGACGCCGGGCCCAACCCCTTCCAGCAGATCCACGCCTACCTGCACGACTTCGCCCACCACCGGGCCGCCCACCCCGCCGACGACTGCTTCTCGCTGCTGCTGAACGCCCGCCTGGACGGCGCGGAACGGCTCGGCCTGCCCGACCGGCTCACCCCGGACGAGGTCGGCCTGTTCGCCTCCACGCTCATCACCGCGGGCATCGAGACCACCTACTGCTCCGTCACCGGCGGCGTCCTCGCCCTGCTCGACCACCCCGGTCAACTCGCCCGGCTGCGCGAGGACCGCGGCCTGCTGCCGGGCGCCGCCGCCGAGGTGCTGCGCTGGGTCACCCCGGTCACCCACTTCGCCCGGCGCGCCGTCACCGACACCGAGATCGCCGGGCAGCCGGTGGCGGCGGGGGAGAAGGTCGTCGTCTGGTACAGCTCCGCCAACCGCGACGAGCGGGTGTTCACCGACCCCGACCGGTTCGACCTCGGCCGCACGCCCAACCCCCAGCTCAGCTTCGGCGGCGGCGGACCGCACGTGTGCATCGGCAACGGCCTGGCGGTCCTGGAGCTGCGCGAGTTCCTGGACGGCGTCGCCGACCTGCTGCCCCGGCTGGAACTCGTCGAGGCCCCCGCCCGCCCGGAGACCAACTTCATGAACAGCGTCAAACACCTGCGCGTGCGCCTGCACTGACCGGCGCCGGACCCCAGGAGACCCGATGACCACCGGCACCGCCCCGACCACCGGCACCGCCCTCATCACCGGCGCCAACCGCGGTATCGGCCGCGCCGTCGCCGCCGAACTGCACCGGCGGGGCCTGGACGTCGTGCTCACCGCCCGCGACCCCGAACAGGCCCGCGCCGCCGCGGCGGAGCTCGGCACCCGCTGGACGGACCTCGACACCACCGACCCGGACAGCGTCGCCCGCGCCGCGAAGACCGTCGGCCCGCCGGACATCCTGCTGTGCAACGCCGGCGTGCTGCTCGACGCGGGCACCGACCCCCTCGCCGTCCCGCTGGAGCTGGTCGAACGGACCCTGCGGGTGAACCTGCTGGGCACCTGGCGGGTGCTGCAGGAGTTCCTGCCGGCCATGGTCCGGCGCGGCAGCGGCCACGCCCTGGTCGTCTCCAGCGGCACCACCGCGGAGTTCGGCGGCCGGCTGTTCCCCGGCACCCCCGGCTACTCGCTGTCCAAGAGCGCGCTCAACGGCCTCACCACCCTGCTCGCCGCGACCACCGAGGGCACCGGCGTCCGCGTCAACGCCGTCAACCCGGGCCGCGTCCGCACCCGCATGATGCCGGGCCCCCACCAGCCCCCCGAGCAGGCCGCCCGGTACATCGCCGACGTCGCGACGCAGCCGCACGGCGGCCCCACCGGACACTTCTTCGCCGCACACTCATCCACGTCACAGGAGTAGCCATGCGATTCGACCTGACCGGCAGAACCGCCGTGGTCACCGGAGCCGGCAGCGGGATCGGGCTGGCCTGCGTGCGCGCCCTCACCGAAGCGGGCGCGCGGGTGCTCGGCGGCTCCCGCACCGTCGGCCCCGACCTGCGCGCCGCCACCCCGTACACCCGCACCGTCGACCTGGCCACCGAGGACGGCGCACGGACCCTGATCACGCACGCGCTGGACGAGTTCGGCGGCGTCGACATCCTGGTCAACAACGTCGGCGGCGGCGTGAAACTGGCCACGGGCTTCCTCGACATCGACGACGACACCTGGCGCGAGGCGTTCGGCCTGAACGTCCTCACCGCGATCCGCACCACCCGCGAGGCACTGCCCAGCCTGGTCGAGCGCCGCGGCGCCGTCATCAACATCGGCTCGATCAACGCCACCCTCGCCGACCCGCGTCTCGGCCACTACTCGGCCGCCAAGGCCGCCCTCGCCAGCGTCGGCAAGTCGCTGGCCGCGGAGTTCACTCCCAAGGGCGTCCGCGTCAACACCATCTCGCCCGGTCCCGTCCGCACCCGGGTGTGGACCAACCCGCAGACCGCGCGCAGCGCCGGACTCACCCCCGAGGAGTTCATCGAGGCCGTCCCGAAGATGACCGGCCTGGCCACCGGCCGCATCATCGAACCCGAGGAAGTCGCCACCCTGGTCGTCCTCCTCGCCTCCGGCAAGGTCCCCAGCATCACCGGCTCGGACTACACCATCGACGCCGGAATGACCCGCCCGGCCCTGCGCTGATCCGCCCGGCCCCGAGCGCACCGGCTTCACGTGCTTCGGCGGCTCCCGACGCGCCACGCGCCATGCGCCACGCGCCCCGCCTCCCGCCGGAGCTCCGGCGGGAGGCGGGGCGCGCGGGTCCGGTCCGGAGCCGGAGTCAGACCTGGCCCTCCGGGACCAGATCCGTGCGGCTCGCCGGGCCGGGCTGGGCCCGGTGGGTGCGGGGGCGCATCCCGAACGCCGTCACGAAGGCCGCCGCGAGCAGGCCGGCGGCGAGCCAGAAGGTGACGCGGAGGGCGCCGTCCGCGCCGTACCGCTCGTCCGGCAGGTAGCTGAAGAAGACCGTGCCGAGCAGCGCGTAGCCGATGCTGTTGCCCAGCTGCTGGAAGGAGTTGAGCAGGCCCGAGGCCGCGCCGGTCTCCGGCAGGGCGACCATGCCGAGCGAGATGTCGTAGTACGGGGTCAGCACGCCGCCCATGCCGAGGCCGAGCAGCGAGAGCGGAACCAGCAGCTGCCAGGTGGTGACGGCGTGGCCGCGCGAGACCACCGCGATCACCCCGACCGCCCCGGCCACCAGCAGCGCGAGGCCGCCCAGCAGGGTGCGCCGGCCGCCGAGGCGCCGTACCAGCAGGTTCCCGGCGACGGCCGATCCGACGGCCGAGCCGAGCGTCCACGGCAGCATGGCCAGGCCGGCGCCCAGCGCGGTGAAGCCGTGCGCGGTCTGCAGCTGCACCAGGAGCGCGAACATCATGCCGCTCAGCGCCGTGTAGTACAGCACCCCGAGCAGCAGCGCGGCGACGAATCCGCCGTGGCGGACCAGGCGCGGCTCGATCAGCGGTACCCGGCCGGCCCGCGCCCGTCGGCGCTGGTGGACGCCGAGCACGACCAGCACCGGCAGCGCCGCGCCCATGCTGACGAAGCACCACGCCGGCCAGCCGTCCGTGCGCCCCTGCATCAGCGGGTACGCGACCAGGACCATCGCGCCGACGGCCAGCGCGGTGCCGATCCCGTCCAGGCGGCGTACGGACGCCCCGTCGGCGGGCGGCTGGTCGGGTACGTACCGCACGGCGCCGAACAGGGCCAGGACACCGAGCGGCAGATTGACGAAGAACACCGCGCGCCAGCCGAGACCGAACAGGTTCCCGGTCGTCAGCGCACCGCCAAGCACCGGCGCGACGATCGCGGCGACGCCCACCACCGGGCCCATCAGACCGATCGCCTTGGGCAACTCGCGCGGCGGGAACAGCTCGCGCATGATGCCGAGTCCCTGGGGCACCATCACCGCGGCACAGGCCCCCTGCGCCATCCGCGCGACGATGATCATCCCCGGGTTCACCGCGAGACCCGCGAGCAGCGAGGCGCAGGTGAACCCCGCCGTGCCGATCAGCAGCATCCGCTTGCGGCCGGCGATGTCCCCGAGCCGCCCGCCGGTGATCAGCAGGGAGGCGAACGCCAGGGCGTAACCGGCGCCCATCCACTGCAGGTCGGTGCTGCTGCCGTGCAGTCCCTCGCCGATCGCCGGAGCGGCCGTGTTCACCATCATGCCGTCGAGCAGGTCCATGCAGTGGGTGGTCAGGATCGCCGCGAGGGCGTACCAGCGCAGTCTGTCCGTGGGAGTGGGGTCCATGGCCGAGCCTTTCGGGAATCGATGACGCGAATCTGGCGCGAACTGTGCGGCCGGCAGCTCCACAACCGGTCAAGCCGCGCTCGAGCGCCGTTCCCGAAGGTGGGGCCGGGACCCGGCCGACGGGGCCCTGCCGCACGACGTACGAGGGGACATGCCATGGATCTGGGACTGGCGGACAAACGGGTACTGGTCACCGGCGCCACGAGGGGTATCGGCCGGGCCACCGCGAAGGCCTTCGCCGCCGAGGGCGCGCGGGTCGCGGTCACGTACAACCGGTCCGAGCACGCCGCGAAGGAACTGGTCGAGGAACTCGGCGGCGCCGACCGCGCCTGCGCGCTCCACTACGAGCTGGCGGACCCGGCATCGGTCGCCGCGACGGTGAGCGCCGTCGAGGAGCGGTGGGGCGGCGTCGACGTGGTGGTCGCCAACGCCCAGACGTGGGTGTGGATGAACCCCGAGGAGATGGTGCCGTACCACGAGTTCCCGATGGACTTCTGGCTGAGCCGCTACCGGGAGAACGTCGAGGGTCATCTCTGGACGGTGCGTCAGGCCCTCGGCGGCATGCGCGAACGCGGCTGGGGCCGCATCGTGCTGCTGTCCTCGGTGACGGCGACGCACGGCAATCCGGGCTCGGAGATCTACAGCGCCGCCAAGGCGTCGCTGCACGGCTTCGTCCGTGGCCTGATGTGGACGGGCGACGGCGTGCTCGCCAACGTGGTCGCGCCCGGCGGCACGCTCACCGAGAGCCTCGACGCGGTCGACCCGGCGCTCCTGGAGAAAGCGGTCGCGGACACCCCCAGCGGCCGTCTGAGCACGGCGGACGACGTGGCCAGGCTGATCGTCTTCCTCGGCTCGGCGGCGAACGGGAACGTCAACGGCCAGATCATCCACCCCGCCGGCGGCCGGTGATCCGCTTCGCGTTCGAGGGCGGCTCGACTCCCGTTCGAGCGGCTCTCGGCCGGGCGACCACACCATCTCAGCCACGCTGAGACAGCGTCACGCAAGCAGAAGGAGCACCAAGCATGCGATCCACCCGTATACCGAGAACAGCGGCCGCGGGAGCGGCGATGGTCCTCGCCCTGTGCGGCACCCCGCTCGCCGCGGCCGCCCCCGCCTACGCCGACGGCCGGCAGTACTACGTCGACTGCTCCGCCGGCGACGACTCCGCGGCCGGCACGTCCGCCACGACCGCCTGGCGCAGTCTCGCCAAGGTCAGCGGCACCACCTTCGGCCCGGGCGACTCCGTCCTCCTGCGCAGCGGCGTCACCTGCAACGGCGTCCTCGCACCGCACGGTTCCGGCACGGCCACCGCGCCGATCACGGTCAGCACCTACGGCGGCAGCGCCCGCGCGTTCCTCGCCGGCGGCGGCGCCCGCGCCACGGTCTACCTGCACAACGTGCAGGGCTGGGAGCTGCGCAACCTCGACGTCTCGGACACCACCACCCGGGACTCCACCGCGCGCACCGGCATCTACGTGCTGCTCAGCGACTACGGCACCGGCAGCCACTACGTCATCGACAACGTGAACGTGCACGACGTCACCGGCATCGACAGCACGGGGCCGGACAACGAGGACAGCGGCGGCATCGTCCTGAAGGCGGCCGGCTCGGCCAAGCCGACCACCTTCGACGGCATCACGGTGTCCAACAGCACCGTCTCCGGCACCGACGGCTACGGCATCGCCACCGAGTCCCAGTGGTCCAAGCGCGCCCTGTTCCCGGCCGGCGAGAACAGCTACGTGCCGATGACCAACGTCCGCATCACCGGGAACCGGCTGTCGAACCAGGGCGGCGACGGCATCGTGGTGCAGAACGGCACCGCCCCCAGGATCGACCACAACGTCGTCGACGGCTTCGGTCTGCGCGCCACCGCCTACCACTCCGGCGTCTGGGTCTGGAACTCCGACAAGGCCGTGATGGAGTACAACGAGGTCTCGCACGGTGCCTCCGCGCCGCCGATGATGGCCTTCGACGCCGACGGCGCCAACTCCGACGTCACCTACCAGTACAACTACAGCCACGACAACGGCGGCGGCTTCCTGGCCTTCTGCACCGCGCCCGGCCAGCTGAGCGACGGTGTCGTCGTCCGGTACAACGTCAGCGTCAACGACCACGACGCCAGCTACAACGGCTTCACCTTCCCGGTGATCTTCAACGGCTGCGGCGTCACCATGACCAACCTCGCCTTCTACGGCAACACCGTCCACACGTCGGTCGCCAAGGCGCTGATCGGCAACTACGGCCAGAGCGTGGTCAATTACCACGACAACGTCTTCGTGGGCGCGCCGGGCGGCTCGACGATCAACGACACCGTCAGCACCTTCAAGGGCAACGTCTACTACAACATCGCCCAGGTCCCGGCCGGCGACACCGGCCCGGTGAGCAAGCGCTAGTACCGCAAGCGCCAGTAGGCCGGCGTCAGTACCGCCGGCGTCAGTACCGCAAGCGCCAGTACCGCGCAGCATCGCCCGCGTACCTCCCGTACGCGGGCGATGCTCTGCCGTCGTCAGCCCCGCGCCCGCTTGATCGACCACTCCGCGATCCGCAGCGACATCTCCACCCCCTCGGTCGCGTACTCCACCATCGCCTTCTGGTAGTCGCCGACGGCCTCCGCCAGTTCACGCTCCCCGCGGTCCACCGCGGCCAGCAGGCCGCTGAGCGCCGCCGCGTCCCGCGCGGCGGTGTTCGCGCCCACGCCCCCCGACGGCGGCATCGCGTGCACCGCGTCACCGAGGGGCACCACCGGGCAGGTGTCCCACGCCTCCACGGGCCGGGTGGCCCGCAGCGCCACCGCGAACGACGTCGCGGGATCGGCGAACCGGAAGATCTCCCGCAGGTCGGGGTGCCACGCCCGGGTCCGTTCGACCACGAACGCGCACAGCTCCTCGCCGCTCAGCGCGAAGAACTCCTCGTCGGTGAGACCGAGGTCCGCCAGGTGCACGTTGAACACGGACATGTAGTAGTCGTCGCTGTCCTGGAGCCCCGCCCCCGGCCACAGCCGGGCGGCCGCCCGCGACGGCCGCTCGCGGAACAGCATCGGCATCAGGCCCAGGTGGTGGCCGTCGGTGCCGATCACATAGCTGAAGCGGTCCCGCAGCGCCTCCGGCAGCCCTGCCTCGATGGCCTCCTGCCGCGGAATCCGGGAGAAGATCGTCCGGATGCCCAGGTCCTGGGGGTTGTCCCAGGGCCGGAGCTGGGCACGGACCCGCGAGTTGGTGCCGTCCGCCGCGATCAGCACATCACCGACGGCCTCGCTGCCGTCCGCGAAACGGGCGGTCACCCGCCCGTCGGGCGTCCGCTCCAGCTGCTCGAAGTTCTTCCCGAAGTGGACGACCTCGTCGAGACCGGCCAGCAGGATCCGCCGCAGCGTCACCCGGTCCACGGCATCGATCTTGTCGTCCCGGCCGGCCCGCGGGTCCTCGAAGGCCGGCGCCCACTGCGCCGTCAGGTGCTCGTCGTAGGCCGCCAGTCCGCTGTCGTCGCGGGCGTTCGCCGTCGCCGCGAGCAGCTCGGTCAGCCGCGGCGGCAGACAGGCCCTGAGCGCCGCCTCGCCCTCGGGGCTGATCCGGAGCCGGTAGCCCTGCCGGCGCCCGTCGGCCGACTCGTCGCGCTCGTACACCTGGACGTCGACACCGGCCCGCCGCAGCCCCTGGGCCACGCAGAGACCACCGATACCGCCGCCGATGACCAGGACCCGGATGGGTGATCGGCTCGTCGTCACCGCCATGGACACCTCTCTCGTCGCCGTGAACTCGCCGTGAAGCCGCAGCCTCGTCGCCGAGTGGAAGCCGCTGCGGGGAAGCCGCGGCGTGGTCGCCGCGCACGGAACCACGGCAGCATGCGCCGTCCCGCTCAGGTCTGGCTGGAGGCGCCCGCTCCGCCGCCGCGTCGAGCGGAACTCGAGCCCGCTTGAAGAGTTCCCGCCCACCCTGTGCGGACCCAGCAGTCCACGGCCCCGCGAGCTCCCGGAGGAATCGTGTCCCGTCGTCTCTTCACCTCGGAGTCCGTGACCGAAGGTCACCCCGACAAGATCGCGGACCGGATCAGCGACACCGTCCTGGACGCGCTGCTCGCGCAGGACCCCGGGTCCCGCGTGGCGGTCGAGACCCTGATCACCACCGGCCAGGTCCATCTCGCCGGCGAGGTCACCACCACGGCGTACGCCGACATCCCCGGCCTGGTCCGCGCGGCCGTTCTCGACATCGGCTACGACTCCTCGACCAAGGGGTTCGACGGCGCCTCCTGCGGCGTCTCCGTCTCGATCGACGCCCAGTCGCCCGATATCGCCCAGGGTGTCGACCAGGCCCACGAGCACCGTGTCGACGGCCTCCAGGACGAACTCGACCGGCAGGGCGCCGGCGACCAGGGCCTGATGTTCGGCTACGCGTGCGACGACACCCCCGAACTGATGCCGCTGCCCATCTCCCTGGCGCACCGGCTCGCCCAGCGGCTCACCCAGGTCCGCAAGGACGGCACCATGCCGTACCTGCGGCCCGACGGAAAGACCCAGGTCACCATCGAGTACGACGGCGACCGCGCGGTCCGTCTCGACACCGTGGTCGTCTCCACCCAGCACGCCGCCCACATCGACCTCGACGCGCTGCTCGCCCCCGACATCCGGGCGTTCGTCGTCGAACCCGTCCTGGCCGACGCCGGCATCGACACCACCGGCTACCGTCTGCTGGTCAACCCCACCGGGCGGTTCGAGATCGGCGGCCCGATGGGCGACGCCGGCCTGACCGGCCGCAAGATCATCGTGGACACCTACGGGGGCTACTCCCGGCACGGTGGCGGCGCCTTCTCCGGCAAGGACCCCTCCAAGGTGGACCGCTCGGCGGCGTACGCGATGCGCTGGGTCGCCAAGAACATCGTCGCCGCCGGACTCGCCCGCCGGGCCGAGGTGCAGGTCGCCTACGCGATCGGCAAGGCGGAGCCCGTCGGCCTGTTCGTGGAGACCTTCGGCACCGAGACCGTCCCCGTAGCGAAGATCCAGGAGGCCGTCGGCCAGGTCTTCGACCTGCGGCCCGCCGCGATCATCCGCGACCTCGACCTGCTCCGCCCGATCTACGCCCGCACCTCCGCATACGGCCACTTCGGCCGGGAACTGCCCGAGTTCACCTGGGAGCGCACCGACCGGGCGGACAAGCTCCGCGCCCTCGCGCTGGCCTGATCACCCGCCATGCCGCCGTAGCCGTAGCCGTAGCCGTAGCCGCAGTCGTTCCCGTCGCCGTTGCCCCGAGGAGGCACCGCCGTGCACATCGCCGTCACCGGTCCGATCGCCACCGACAGCCCGGTGGGTGGGCCATGAGCCCCCTCACGCAGGCGCAGCGCGCCGACGCGCTGCGCGAGGCCCTCGCCACCCGGGTGGTCGTCGCCGACGGCGCGATGGGCACCATGCTCCAGGCCGCCGACCCGACGCCGGACGACTTCCAGCAGCTGGAGGGCTGCAACGAGATCCTCAACGTCACCCGGCCCGACCTCGTCCGCGCCGTGCACGAGGCGTACTTCGCGGCCGGCGTCGACTGCGTGGAGACCAACACCTTCGGCGCCAACCACGCGGCCCTCGGCGAGTACGACAGCGCCGACCGGATCTTCGAGCTGTCCGCGGCCGGCGCCGCCGTGGCCCGCGAGGCCGCCGACGCCCACCAGGACGGCCGGGTCCGCTGGGTGCTCGGCTCCATCGGACCGGGCACCAAGCTGCCGACCCTCGGCCACGCCCCGTACGCGACCCTGCGCGACGGCTACCAGCGCAACGCGGCCGGCCTGATCGCCGGCGGCGCCGACGCGCTGCTCGTGGAGACCAGCCAGGACCTGCTCCAGACCAAGGCCGCGGTGCTCGGCTGCAAGCGCGCCCTCGCCGAGGCCGGGCTCGACCTGCCGGTCTTCGCGCAGGTCACCGTGGAGACCACCGGCACCATGCTGCTCGGCTCGGAGATCGGCGCCGCGCTCACCGCGCTGGAGCCGCTGGGCATCGACATGATCGGCCTCAACTGCGCCACCGGCCCCGCCGAGATGAGCGAGCACCTGCGCCATCTGTCCCGGCACGCCCGAGTCGGCCTGTCGTGCATGCCGAACGCGGGTCTGCCCGTGCTCGGCAAGGACGGCGCCCACTATCCACTCAGTCCCGGTGAACTCGCCGACGCGCACGCCGAGTTCACCGAGGAGTACGGCGTCTCGCTGGTCGGCGGCTGCTGCGGCACCACCCCCGAGCACCTGCGCGCCGTCGTCCGGCGCGTCCGGGGGCGCGCCGTCACCCCGCGCCGGCCCCGGCCCGAGCCGGCCGCCTCCTCGCTCTACCAGCCGGTGCCGTTCCGCCAGGACACCTCCTACCTGGCCATCGGCGAGCGGACGAACGCCAACGGGTCGAAGAAGTTCCGCGAGGCCATGCTGGCCGAGGACTGGCAGGGGTGCGTGGAGATCGCCCGGGAACAGATCCGGGACGGCTCGCACCTGCTCGACCTCTGCGTCGACTACGTCGGCCGCGACGGCGTGGCGGACATGAGGGAGATCGCCGGGCGGCTGGCCACCGCGTCCACGCTGCCGGTCGTGCTGGACTCCACCGAACCCGAGGTGCTGCGCGCCGGACTCGAGGTGCTGGGCGGCCGGGCCGTGCTGAACTCGGTGAACTACGAGGACGGCGACGGCCCCGACACCCGGTTCGGGCGCATCGCCGCACTCGCCCGCGAACACGGCGCCGGCCTCGTCGCGCTCACGATCGACGAGGAGGGGCAGGCCCGCACCGCGGAGAAGAAGACGGAGATCGCCGAGCGGCTCATCGCGCAGCTCACCACCGAGTACGGCATCGAGGAGTCGTCGATCCTGGTGGACTGCCTGACCTTCACCCTGGCCACCGGTCAGGAGGAGTCCCGCCGCGACGGCATCGAGACCATCGAGGCCATCCGCGAACTCAAGCGCCGTCACCCCGAGGTGCAGACCACCCTCGGTCTGTCCAACATCTCCTTCGGCCTGAACCCGGCGGCCCGGCAGGTCGTGAACTCGGTGTTCCTGCACGAGTGCGTGAAGGCGGGCCTCGACTCCGCGATCGTGCACGCCGCCAAGATCCTCCCCATGGCACGCATCCCGGAGGACCAGCGGGAGGCCGCGCTCGACCTGGTCCACGACCGCCGCAGGGAGGGGTACGACCCGCTGCAGCGACTCCTCGAGCTGTTCGAGGGCGTCTCCGCCTCCTCCAGCGCCGCGTCCAAGGCCGAGGAACTGGCGGCACTGCCGCTCGGGGAACGCCTCGAACGGCGCATCGTCGACGGGGAGCGCGGCGGCCTGGAGGCCGACCTCGACGCGGCGCTGGCCGAGCGCCCGGCGCTGGAGATCATCAACGACACGCTGCTGTCCGGGATGAAGACCGTCGGCGAGCTGTTCGGCTCCGGCCAGATGCAGCTGCCGTTCGTGCTCCAGTCCGCCGAGGTGATGAAGGCCGCGGTCGCGTACCTGGAGCCGTACATGGAGAAGGCGGCCGACGGCGGGAACGCGGCGGGCAAGGGCACGATCGTGCTGGCCACCGTCAAGGGCGACGTCCACGACATCGGCAAGAACCTCGTCGACATCATCCTGTCCAACAACGGCTACGACGTCGTCAACATCGGCATCAAACAGTCGGTGTCGGCGATCCTGGAGGCCGCCGAGGAGCACGCCGCCGACGTGATCGGCATGTCCGGTCTGCTGGTGAAGTCCACGGTGATCATGAAGGAGAACCTGGAGGAGCTGAACCGGCGCGGGCTGGCCGCGAGATATCCGGTGATCCTCGGCGGCGCGGCCCTGACCAGGGCCTATGTCGAGCAGGACCTGCACGGGATCTACGACGGCGAGGTCCGCTACGCCCGCGACGCCTTCGAGGGGCTGCGCCTGATGGACGCCCTCATGGCCGTCAGGCGCGGCGTCCCGGGCGCGACCCTGCCCGAACTGCGGCAGCGGCGCCACCCGCGCACCGAGGTCGTCCAGCCGGAGGAGCCCGGCCGCGGACACGTCCGCTCCGACGTGGCGGTGGACAACCGGATCCCCGTACCACCGTTCTGGGGCGACCGGATCGTCAAGGGCGTCCCGTTCGCCGACTACGCCTCGTGGCTCGACGAGGACGCCCTGTTCAAGGGCCAGTGGGGGCTGAAGGCCCCGCGCGCCGGGACCGGCCCCTCCTACGAGGAACTCGTCGAGACCGAGGGCCGGCCGCGGCTGCGGATGTGGCTGGACCGGCTGCAGACCTCGGGCTGGCTGGAACCGGCCGTCGTCTACGGCTACTACCCGGTCAACTCCAAGGACGACGAGCTGATCCTCCGCGACGAGGACGGCTCCGAACGCACCCGCTTCGCCTTCCCCCGCCAGCGCCGCGGCCGGCGGCTGTGCCTGGCCGACTTCTTCCGCCCGGAGGAGTCCGGCGAACAGGACGTGATCGGCCTGCAGATCGTCACCATGGGCAACCGGGTCTCCCAGGCCGCGGCCGAGCTCTTCGAGGCCGGCTCCTACCGCGACTACCTCGAACTGCACGGCCTGTCCGTCCAGTTGACCGAGGCCCTGACCGAGTTCTGGCACGCCCGGGTGCGCCGCGAACTCGGCTTCGGCGACGAGGACCCCGAGGACCTCCGCGACATGTTCGCCCTCAAGTACCGCGGCGCCCGCTTCTCCCTCGGCTACGGCGCCTGCCCCGACCTCGAGGACCGCGCCAAGATCGCCGGACTGCTCCGCCCCGAGCGGATCGGCGTCGTCCTCTCCGAGGAGTTCCAGCTGCACCCGGAACAGTCCACCGACGCCTTCGTCGTCCACCATCCCGAGGCCACGTACTTCAACGCGCGGTGACGCCCGGCCTCGTGACCGCCGCATGACCACCGCCCCGACCGTTCGACCGACCCGATCCCCAGGAGTGCCGGATGCCTTCCCCCTTTTCCGACTTCAAGGTCGCCGACCTGTCCCTGGCCGAGTTCGGCCGCAAGGAGATCACCCTCGCCGAGCACGAGATGCCGGGGCTCATGGCGATCCGTCGCGAGTACGCGGACCAGCAGCCGCTGGCCGGTGCCCGGATCACCGGCTCGCTGCACATGACCGTGCAGACCGCCGTCCTCATCGAGACCCTGGTCGCGCTCGGCGCCGAGGTGCGCTGGGTGTCCTGCAACATCTTCTCCACCCAGGACCACGCGGCGGCGGCGATCGCCGCCGCCGGCATCCCGGTCTTCGCCTGGAAGGGCGAGACGCTGGAGGAGTACTGGTGGTGCACCGAGCAGGCGCTGACCTGGCCGAACGCCGACGGTCCCAACATGATTCTCGACGACGGCGGCGACGCCACACTCCTCGTCCACAAGGGTGTCGAGTACCAGAAGACAGGCGTCCTGCCCGAGGCGTCCAACGAGGAACTCGCCGTGGTGCGGGCCCTGCTGGAGAACAGCACGCTGGACTGGTCGGCGATCGCCGCCGGTATCCGTGGCGTGACGGAGGAGACCACCACCGGTGTCCACCGCCTCTACGAGATGCACCGCGAGGGCGCGCTCCTCTTCCCGGCGATCAACGTGAACGACGCTGTCACGAAGTCGAAGTTCGACAACAAGTACGGCTGCCGCCACTCGCTCGTCGACGGCATCAACCGCGCCACCGACGTCCTCATCGGCGGCAAGACCGCCGTGGTGTGCGGCTACGGCGACGTCGGCAAGGGCTGCGCCGAGTCCCTGCGCGGCCAGGGCGCCCGCGTCATCGTCACCGAGATCGACCCGATCTGCGCGCTGCAGGCCGCGATGGACGGATTCCAGGTCACCACCCTGGACGAGGTCGTCGAGACCGCCGACATCTTCATCACCACGACGGGCAACAAGGACATCATCATGGCGTCCGACATCGCCCGCATGAAGCACCAGGCGATCGTCGGCAACATCGGCCACTTCGACAACGAGATCGACATGGCCGGCCTGGCCCAGATCCCCGGCATCGTCAAGGACGAGGTCAAGCCGCAGGTCCACACCTGGACCTTCCCCGACGGCAAGGTCGTCATCGTCCTCTCGGAGGGCCGCCTGCTGAACCTCGGCAACGCGACCGGACACCCGTCCTTCGTGATGTCCAACTCGTTCGCCAACCAGACGATCGCCCAGATCGAGCTGTTCACCAAGACCGAGAGCTATCCGGTCGGCGTCCACGTCCTGCCCAAGCACCTCGACGAGAAGGTCGCCCGCCTCCACCTCGACGCCCTCGGCGTCAAGCTGACGACCCTCCGCCCCGAGCAGGCCGCGTACATCGGCGTCCCCGTCGAGGGCCCGTACAAGCCCGACCACTACCGCTACTGACGGAGAGCGCCATGACATCGTCGACATCGTCCGCAACCGTCCGGCCCGCGGTCGATCCGTCCCGGACCGCCCCGCCCACCCTGCTGGGCAGACCCCGCTGGTTCGTCACCCTGTTCGCCACGGACATGTGGGAGAGGTTCAGCTTCTACGGAATGCTGGCCATCCTCTTCCTGTTCGCCTCCGCCCCGGCGGCGAAAGGCGGCCTCGGGCTGACGAACTCCGACGCCGGCATGCTCTTCGGCATCTACACCGCCGCGATCTTCCTCGCCTCCCTCCCCGGCGGCTGGCTCGGTGACCGCGTCTTCGGCAGCTACCGGGCGACCCTGTACGGCGCCGTGGTCATCGCCTCCGGACACCTGCTGATGGCACTGCCGACGGCGCCGACGGTCTACGTCGGGCTGCTCCTCATCGCCCTCGGCACCGGTCTGCTCAAGCCCAACATGGCAGGACTGCTCAGCGCCTTCTACCCGCGCGAGGCGACCGCCGAGCGGGACGCCGGTTTCGCGATCTTCTACACCTCCATCCAGATCAGCGGCCTGATCGCGCCCCTGGTCGTCGGCGGCGTCGGCGAGGGCCTCAACTGGCACGCGGGGTTCGGCGTCGCGGCGGTCGGCATGGGGCTCGGAGTCTGGCAGTACGTCCGCGGCTCGGCCTCCTTCGGCGAGGTCGGCCGCGCCGCCACCCGCCCGCTCGCGCCGGCCGAGCGCCGCCGCTTCCTCCGCCTCTCCACGGCCGCTGTCGCCGTACCGGCCGCGCTCTTCACCGCGGACGCGCTGGCCGGCACCTTCACCATCCGTCACGTCCTCACCCTGGTCGCGGTCCTCAGCCTCGCCGTACCCGTCGGCTGCTTCTGGACCCTGCTGCGCCACCGGGACATCTCCGCGCCGGAACGGACCCGCCTGCGCGCCTACATCGCGCTCTTCCTCGCCTCCGCCCTCTTCTGGGCCCTGCACGTGCAAGGGGGCTCGCTGTTCAACCTGTTCGCCCGGGACGCCACCGACCGCGACATCCTCGGCCTGCACCTCCCGGCCAGCTGGTTCCAGTCGGCCACCCCGCTGGCGATCCTGCTCTGCGCGCCCTTCTTCGCATGGCTCTGGGTGCGCCTCGGCGCGCGCATCAGCGCCACCGCGAAGTTCGCGCTCGGCATGTTCGCCATGGGCGGCTCCATGCTCCTCATGTCCCTGGCCGCCTGGCACGCCCACGCCGTCGGCCGGGTCTCCCCCCTCTGGCTCATCGGCACCTTCCTCCTCACCGGCGCCGCCGAGGCAGCCCTCGCCCCGGTGGGCATGAGCGTCGCCACAGCCATCGCACCGGCGCCCTTCCTCAGCCAGGTCGTCGGCGTCTTCTGGCTCTCCGCGGCCCTGGGCGCGGGGCTCGGCGGCAACGCCATGAAACTCGCGGGAACATCGACCCCGGGAGCCGGGCTTTTCCTCGTCCTGGGCGCAGTGGCGGTGGGCGCAGGGGCGGTGCTGCTCCTCGGGTCCCGGGCCCTGGCTCGGCGGTTGGGGCTCTGAGACGGCGCGGAGGGAGCCACCCGACCGTGAGGCCCTTCGCGGCCATCACCTTCGCGGCGACCTCGGGCTGCTCGGGGGGAGCCCGAGCGTGACGAGGGTCGCCGCCGCGGCCCGCCCGGAGGCGGGCCGCCCCGGCCGGGCGGTGAAGGACCGGCGCGGCCGGTGTGAACGGTGTTCCTCCGTTTCCCGGGAGCCGGATGCGGCGGAGGGCGTGGAGGCGCCTCCCGTGGTTCGCGGGTCGGCGAGGATCCGGGCGCAGGCGGCGGCGTCCGGGCGGGCCTCGGGGGACCGGTCGGTCATCGTCGTGAGCAGGCGGACGAGTCCCGCCGGGAGCCCGGACGGCAGCACCGGCGGGCGGTACAGATGCGCCAGCGCCGCCTCCAGCGGCGCTCCGCCGTACTCCGCCTCGCCCTTGAGGGCCTCGAGCAGCACCAGGCCGAGGCTGTACACGTCGGCCGCAGGCCCCGTCCTGCGGCCCAGGGCCTGCTCGGGCGCCATGTACGAGGCGGTGCCGACGAGGGTGCAGGCGCCCTCGGGGGCGTCGTCCGCGTGCTCGACGCGGCGTGAGATGCCGAAGTCCGTGAGGTGCGGGGTCTCCGACCGGTCCAGCAGGATGTTCGACGGCTTGACGTCGCGGTGGACGACGCCGTGGGCGTGCACATGGGCGAGGGCCGAGGCCAGGGCCACCCCCGTCCGGCAGGTCTCGGCGGGCGTGAGGACCCCGCGGGCGATCCGCCGCCGCAGGGTCGTCCCCCGGACGAGCTGCATCACCAGGAACGGCCGGTTCCCGTCGCGGCCCGTGTCGTAGAGGGTCACCAGGCCGGGATGGTGCATCCGGGCCAGCAACCGGGCCTCCTCGCCGCACTGGGCGTCGGTCCGGCGGGCGCCCGCGGGCCGGTACACCTTCACCGCCACGCGGCGCCGCAGCCGCAGGTCCAGCGCCTCGTACACGTCCGCAGCCCCGCCCCGGCCCAGGAGGCGGTCGAGCCGGTAGCGCCCGGCGACGGTACGGGCCGTCCACGTGACGTCCGCATGTACGGGCCTTGCTCGGAGCTGCATCGGGGCTCCCTGAGGGTGTGGCCGGCCCGCTGCCGACGGGCCGGGAATCGGGCGCGTCGCCCGCCGGTCGTGCGCGGGGCCGCGGCTGAACGCGTGCCCCGTCCGTCCATGAACATCCCCTGAAGGACGGCGAATCGACGGTCGGCATGCCCACGGGCCCGGGAGCGACCCGGTCCGAACGTCTCCGAGGACGGCCGAATGATCCCCGGAGACCCGGGTACGCGAACGCTGTCCAACCCGCAGGGGAGGAGCAACCAACCATGGGTCTGGGACTGTTCATCATCATGATCGCCGTCGGCGCCATCCTCACGTTCGCGACCGACTGGGAGCTCAAAGGGATCGACCTCGATCTGGTCGGCCTGATCCTCATGGGCGTCGGCCTGCTCGGAACCGCCGTCTACACCAGCGTGCTGCGCCGCCGTCGGATGGTGGTCCCGCCGGTGGCGCCCACGGTCACCGACGACGACCGTCGTGACCTGCTCTGAGACGGCCCGCGACCGGCGCCGCGCCCTGCACGAACACAGCGACAGAGGAGTGACAGCGATGACCGACCATCTGTGGTCCTTCAGTGCCGAGTCCGGCCACCTGGCGGGTACCGACCTCACCGGGTGGCGCGTCGAGGCCGCCGACGGGCACATCGGCAAGGTGGACAAGCACTCCGACGAGGTGGACGACTCCTACCTGGTCGTCGACACGGGCGCCTGGATCTTCGGCAAGGAAGTGCTCGTCCCGGCGCGGGCGGTGACCCGCGTCGACCTGGAGGAGCGGACCCTGCACCTCGCCCTGTCGAAGGAACAGGTCAAGGACTCGCCCGAGTTCGTCTCCGACAAGCACCTCGCGGACCGCCAGTACCGCGAGGAGATCGGCCAGTACTACCACACGGCCTGGCCCTTCGGCGGAGGCATGGGCGGCCTCTGACGGCCGCCGGCCCGCCCCCGGTACGCACAGGCTCAGCAGCACGTCCCCGACGGGGAGCAGATGCCCGTCCGAGAGAAAGGTGTGACCATGTCCAAGGTGGAGGAGTCGGTCGAGGTCGAGGTCCCGGTGCGCGCCGCGTACGACCAGTGGACCCAGTTCGAGACGTTCCCGCAATTCATGGACGGCGTGGAACGGATCGAGCAGCGTACGGACACGCTCACCCACTGGGTCACGGAGATCGGCGGGGCCCGGCGCGAGTTCGACGCCGTCATCACCGAGCAGATCCCGGACGAACGCGTCGCGTGGACGACGGTCGAGGGCGAGGCCCGCCAGGCGGGCGTCGTCACGTTCCACCGCCTCGACGCGACCCGGACGAAGGTCATGCTTCAGATGGACTTCGACCCCGAGGGGCTGACGGAACAGGCGGGCGACAAGCTCGGGTTCGTCAAGCGCAAGGTGGTCGGCGACCTCAAGCGGTTCAAGTCGTTCATCGAGGAGCGCGGCGGCCTGCAGACGGGCGGCTGGCGCGGATCGGTCTGAGGATCCGGCGCCGGTGCGGCGCGGCGGGGTACGCCGCGGGCCTGACTCCGCATCGTGCCGCGCCGGACGGAAGCCCCCGCGTCGACGGGGGCTTCCGTCGTGTCGGCCCGCTCCGGGGCGCCTCACGTCCGGGGGCCGCTGCTGCCCCGCGCTTCAGAGGAGGGTCTTCGTGATCGAACGGTACGGCGGGACGCCTGAGGACGAGCCGACGGAGGCGCGGCACGGCGGGAAGGCGGAACAGAGGCTGACCGACGGAGCCTGACCACAGAAGCTGACCGGAGCACCGCCCGGGAAGGGCCCCGCCCCGAGGCGCGTACGGCCCTGAGGCGCGTACGGCCCTGAGGCGCGTACGGCCGGGGACGCGTACCGGTCCGAGGCGCGTACCGGCCCGGGGACCGCCCCCGGCGGGGGAGCGCGGCGACGGAGAGGGGCGGCCCCCCGGGTGGCGGGCCGCCCCTCTCCGTGCCGGACGAGGTCCGTCGTCCGTCGGTCAGTGCTTGAAGACGTCCTTCGCCTTCTCCTTCGCGTCGCGCGCGTCGCCCTTGGCCTGTTCGGCCCGGCCTTCCGCCTCGAGACGCTCGTTGTCGGTCATCCGGCCGAGGGCCTCCTTGACCTTGCCCTTGGCCTGCTCGCCCTTGGCCTTCGCCTTCTGCTCACCGGACACGGGGGATCGCTCCTTCTTCGTGCGACACATCTGACAACAGAACGCCTCACCTGAATCAGCGAGAGCAAACCCATGGAAATCGGGCGCGTCACCGCTCAGCGCGCACCGGAGGGGAGGTTCTCCTTGATCTTGGCGATGGCGAAGCCCCACCCCTGCGACACCGTGGGCCTGGCCGGCACGGCCACCTCCGCCGGGTTGGTCAGCACGTCGAGGAGGACCGGGCCGGGGAGGGCGAGCGCCTCGCGCACGGCCTCGTCCAGTCCGGCCGGCGCGGTGACGCGGATACCGGTCAGCCCGAGCGCCTCGGCCACCGCGGCGAAGTCGGGGTTGTCCAGCACCGTCCCGAACTCGGGAAGCCCCGCCTGCTCCTGCTCCAGCTTGACCATGCCGAGGCGGCGGTTGTCGAAGACGACGAGCTTCACCGGCAGCCGTTCGGAGCGGATGGTCATCAGGTCGCCGAGCAGCATGCCGAGGCCGCCGTCACCGCAGAAGGCCACGACCTGCCGGTCCGGCGCCCACAGCTGCGCCCCGATGGCCTGGGGCATGGCGTTGGCCATGGAGCCGAGGTCGTAGGAGCCGATCAGCCGGCGGCTGCCGCGCATCCGCACGAGCCGCGAGAGCCACACGGTGGCCATTCCGGTGTCCGAGGTGAAGATCGCGTCGTCGGCGGCGTGGCGGTCGACGGCAGCCGCGAGGGCCTCGGGACGGATGCCTGCCTCCCGGTTGTCGAACATGGCCCGCACGCGCCCCAACAGGCGCTTGTCGTGGCCGGGATCGGCGAGGCCGGCCTGGCCCTGCTGCCAGTCCGTGTACCGCTCGCGGGCCTCGTCGAGGTGCGAACGCGACGGGACGGGCGCCAGCAGCGGCAGCAGGGCCCGCAGCGTCGCGCCCACGTCCCCGGCGAGCCCGACGTCCACCGGCACACGGCGCCCGAGGTGCTCCTCGCGGGAGTCGATCTGCACGACCCGGCAGCCCTCCGGATACCAGTCCCGGTAGGGGAAATCCGTCCCCAGCATGATCAGCGTGTCGCAGGAGTCCATGGCGTGGGCCGCGGCCGGATTGCCGATGAGGCCGGTCTGGCCGACCTCGTACGGGTTGTCGGCCTCGAAGCCCTCCTTGCCCTTCAGGGTCAGCACCATCGGCGCCGAAAGCAGCTCGGCGGCGCGCAGCACCTCCTCGCGGGCCTCCCGGGCGCCGCGCCCGACCAGGAGGGTGACCCGCGAGCCCCGGGTGATCACCTCGGCCGCCTCGGCGAGCGCCGGGTCGTCGGGACGCGTGACGGCCGGGCGCGGCAGCGCGAACCGCGTCGGCCGGTCCTCCTCGACCTCCCGGTCGCCGAGGTCGCCGGGGACGGTCAGCACCGCCACGCCCCGCCCGGTCACGGCCGCCCGCACCGCGGACTCCAGCAGCCGGGGCATCTGGGAGGGGGAGGTCACGGTGGCCCGGTACACGGCCACGTCCCGGAAGAGGAGGTCGTTGTCGACCTCCTGGAAGTAGTCCCCGCCCGCCTCCGACAGCGGCACCTGGCCGCAGATCGCCAGGACCGGCGCTCCGCTCTTGGCCGCGTCGTACAGGCCGTTCAGCAGGTGCACCGAGCCCGGCCCCACCGTGCCCATGCAGACGGCCAGTTCGCCGGAGAGCTGGGCGCGCGCTCCGGCGGCGAAGGCCGCCGCCTCCTCGTGGCGGAAGCCGGTCCAGTCGATGCCCTCGGTGGTCCGGATGGCGTCGGTGAGCGGGTTGAGCGCGTCACCGACCACGCCGAAGACACGGCCGACACCGAGGTCGGCCAGCCCGTCGACGATCACCTGTGCGACGGTACGGGTCATGGGGTCTCCCTTCGCTGTGGACGTCGACCGGTTCATCCGAGGGCGAACCGGTCCGGATGAGCTGCCTTCCAGTCGCCTGCCCACGCGTCCGGAACCGAAGCGGGCGACAGGAGCAGACCGGGTTCGAGCGGTTCGTACAGCTCGGCGTGGGACCGCACGACGTCCGGTCCGACCCGGCGCAGCAGCATGCCGGGCCGCAGCTCCCGGGGACCGTCGGCGCCCATGGCGGCCATGAGCGCGAGGGCGCTCCGGACGGTCGCCTCCTGGAAGCGCCGGACCCGCTCCGCCTTGTCCTGGACGTCGAGGGCGCGGGCGCGCCGGCGGTCCTGGGTGGCGACCCCGACGGGACAGGTGTTGGTGTGGCAGCGCTGGGCCTGGACGCACCCGAGGGCGAACATCATCGCCCTGGCGGAGTTGGTGTAGTCGGCGCCCTGGATCAGCCGCTTGACGATGTCGCTCCCGGTGGCGATCTTGCCTGAGGCGCCGATCCGGATCCGGTCGCGCAGCCCCGTGCCGACGAGGGCCCGGTGCACCGTGGTCAGGCCCTCGGTGAGGGGCAGGCCGACGGCGTCCGCGAACTCCAGCGGGGCCGCTCCCGTGCCGCCCTCCGCCCCGTCGACGACGATGAAGTCGGGCGTGAGGTCCTCCTCCAGCATCGCCTTGCAGACGGCGAGGAAGTCGCGGCGCGCGCCCACGCACAGCTTGAAGCCGACCGGCTTGCCGCCGGAGAGCTCCCGCATCCGGCCGAGGAAGCGCACCAGTTCCCGGGGAGTCCGGTAGACGCGGTGGTACGGCGGGGAGATCACCGTGCGGCCCTCGGGGACGCCGCGGACGGCGGCGATCTCACGGCCGACCTTGGAGCCGGGCAGTACGCCCCCGATGCCGGGCTTGGCGCCCTGGCTGATCTTCAGCAGGACGCAGGCGACCTGGCCGAGCGCGGCCTTCTCGGCGAACTTCCGCGGGTCGAAGCCGCCGTCCTCGGCACGGCAGCCGAAGTACCCGGTCCCGATCTCCCAGACGAGGTCGCCGCCGGGAGCGAGGTGGTGCTCCGATATCCCGCCCTCGCCGGTGTCGTGGGCGAAGCCACCGCGCCGGGCGCCCTCGTTCAGGGCGCGGATCGCCCGGGCCGACAGGGAGCCGAAGCTCATCGCCGACACGTTGCGCAGGGCCATGTCGTAGGGCCGGGCGCAGTCGGGCCCGCCGATCCGGATCCGCGGGGGCTCGTCCGGCACCGGGCGCGGGGCCATGGAGGGGACCAGGTACTCGGAGCCGGTCCGGTCCAGCTCCAGCTCGGTGCCGAAGGGGTCCTCGGCGTCCGTCCCCTTCGCCCGCTCGTACACGATGGATCGGGTGTCCCGGTCGAAGGGCGCGCCGTCGACGTTCCGCTCGACGAAGTACTGCTGCACCTCGGGGCGGATCGCCTCCATCGCGAACCGCAGGTGCCCGAGGAGCGGATAGTTGCGCAGGATCGAGTGGCGCCGCTGGACGACGTCGTACGACGCGACCGCGGCGAGCAGCAGGGCGGGTCCGGCCGCGCACCACCACCACGGGGACACCAGGACGGCCGCGAGGCCGGTGGCGAGCGCGGCGAGGACGGGGCAGACCACGAGCAGTGACGTCACCATGGACGGTCGTCTGTCCCGGACGGGCGCGGTCAAGCGCGCGGGAGGAACGGGCGGGGGAGGGGCGGGGGAACGGGCGGGGCGGGACCGGTGGGGCGGGACCGGCGGGCCCGGGGCCCCAGGTTTAGCGGGCGGGAGTCCGGCGAGACGATGCCCATGATTGCTTCGGAGAACAGCGGACGGAACCACTTTCCCCGGACCCGCCCCTACGCCGTGCCGGACCACGCCCACCCGACACGGGTGGACGGCCATGACGTGAACGAGAGGAACGAGCCGGTCGCGCTCGGGGAGCTGCGGGTCCTGCCCGCGCCGTTCGCCGAGAAGGCCCGCGAGGCCGCGTACACGGCCCGGGGCGCCGGGAGCGACCTGTGGGCCGCCGCGCGTGCCCGGCGGGGCGCGACGGCCGGTGCCGCAGCCGGCACGGCGGCCGTGCTCGCCCTCGCGTACGGGTGGGGGCGCAGGGCCGGGCGCCTGGCCGCGCGGCGCGAACTCGGCCCGGTGGCCCTCTTCTTCGAACGCCGCGGCTGAGCGGGCGGCGCTTCCCGCCCCCGCGCGACGCCGGTGCGCGTGTGTACGCCCTCCGGCCGTCCCCTCACCTGTCCGTCACCGTCCTCATGGAGGTCGACCCGCATGATCCCCCTGCTTCTCGTACTCCTGCTCGCCCTGCTCCTCTTCGGCGCCGGCTTCGCCGTCAAGGCGCTCTGGTGGATCGCCGTCATCGTCCTCGTCGTGTGGCTGCTGGGCTTCGTGGCCCGGCCGAAGGGCGGCGCGGGCCGCTGGTACCGCTGGTAGGCGACCCCGGCGACCCCGGCGACCCCGGCGACCCCGGCGACCCCGGCGACCCCGGCGACCCCGCCGCGCGCCCGCAGCGTGACCGAGCCCGGCACCTCCGTCAGGAGCGTGCCGGGCCGTCGTATGCCTTCCGCCGGGGCCGGAGGGGAGGGGTTTCGGCCAGATGACCCGGCACCGCGCTCCTCCAGTCGATCACGGAGGGGTAGGGTCGTCATGATTGCCGTACGGCAACGATCGCAGCAGCCGGAGCCGTCCCGGGGGAGCGGACGTCCGGCGCGCGGCGTGGGCCGTACGGTCCGTGTTGCGCAAGCTTGGTGGGGAACGAGGACGGTGCATGTCTGAGACGACGACCATGGGCTCCTCCGGCCTGGAGCACCTCGGGCAGGCCGCGGTGGTCGAGCCCGAACTCCGTCAACTGCTGGCCGGGCTCACGGCCGTGCGGGACGGCGACTTCGGCACCCGTCTGCCGGACGAGGCGGACGGGCTGATGGGCGAGATCTCCCGGGTGTTCAACGGCATGGTCGATCAGCTGTCCGTGTTCACGTCCGAGGTGACGCGGGTGGCGCGCGAGGTCGGGACGGAAGGGACGCTCGGCGGGCAGGCCGCCGTGCCCGGTGTCTCCGGCACCTGGGCCGACCTGACCGACTCCGTGAACGCGATGGCCGGCAACCTCACCACCCAGGTCCGTGACATCGCCCAGGTGGCGACGGCCGTCGCCAAGGGCGACCTCTCCCAGAAGATCGACGTGGACGCGCGCGGCGAGATCCTGGAGCTGAAGAACACCATCAACACGATGGTCGACCAACTGTCCTCGTTCGCCGACGAGGTCACACGCATGGCCCGTGACGTGGGCACCGAGGGCATCCTCGGGGGACAGGCCGACGTGAAGGACGTCTCCGGCACCTGGCGCGACCTGACCGACTCCGTCAACTCGATGGCGGGGAACCTCACCGCGCAGGTGCGGGCGATCGCCCACGTCGCCTCCGCCGTCGCGGGCGGCGACCTGTCGAAGAAGGTCGACGTGGACGCCCGGGGCGAGATCCTGGAGCTGAAGACGACCATCAACACGATGGTCGACCAACTGTCCTCGTTCGCCGCCGAGGTGACCCGGGTCGCCCGCGAGGTCGGCACCGAGGGCCGGCTCGGCGGCCAGGCCAGGGTGCCGAACGTGGCCGGCACCTGGAAGGACCTCACCGACAACGTCAACTCCATGGCGAACAACCTGACCGGGCAGGTCCGGAACATCGCCCAGGTCACGACCGCCGTCGCCAACGGCGACCTGTCGAAGAAGATCGATGTGGACGCCCGGGGCGAGATCCTGGAGCTGAAGACGACCATCAACACGATGGTCGACCAACTGTCCTCGTTCGCCGCCGAGGTGACCCGGGTGGCCCGCGAGGTCGGCAGCGAGGGACGGCTCGGCGGGCAGGCCGAGGTCGAGGGGGTTTCCGGTACCTGGAAGCGGCTGACCGAGAACGTCAACGAGCTGGCGGGGAACCTCACCCGCCAGGTTCGCGCCATCGCCGAGGTCGCGAGCGCCGTCGCCGAGGGCGACCTCACCCGCTCGATCACCGTCGAGGCGTCGGGCGAGGTGGCCGAGCTCAAGGACAACATCAACGCCATGGTCGGCTCGCTGCGCGAGACGACGCGGGCCAACCAGGAGCAGGACTGGCTCAAGTCCAGTCTGGCGCGGATGTCCGCGCTGATGCAGGGCCACCGCGACCTCGCCGTCGTCGCCGAACTCGTCATGGACGAGCTGACCCCGCTCGTGGCCGCCCAGTACGGCGCGTTCTACCTCGCCGAGGAGGGCGCCGACGGCGTCGAGCTGGTCCTCGTCGGATCGTACGGACGCCCCGCCGGCGACCGGGACCGGGTCCGCTTCCGGCTGGGCGAGTCGCTCGTCGGACAGGCCGCCCGCAGCCGCCGCACCATCGCCGCCGAGAACGTCCCGGCCGGCTACGTCACCATCTCCTCGGGTCTCGGCAGCACGTCCCGGGGCAGCCTCGTGGTGCTGCCGGTCGTCGTCGAGGAGCAGGTGCTCGGCGTCATCGAGCTGATGTCCTTCAGCCCGTTCACCTCCGTGCACCGGGACTTCCTGGAACAGCTCATGGAGACCGTCGGCGTCAGCCTGAGCACCATCGTCGCCAACGCCCGCACCGACGAACTCCTGGACGAGTCCCAGCGCCTGGCCGGCGAACTCCGCTCGCGCACCGAGGAGCTCCAGGCGCGGCAGGAGGAACTCCAGCGCTCCAACGCCGAACTGGAGGAGAAGGCGGCCCTGCTCGCCACCCAGAACCGCGACATCGAGGCCAAGAACCTGCAGATCGAGCAGGCCCGGCAGGAGCTGGAGGACCGCGCCCAGCAGCTCGCCCTGGCCTCCACGTACAAGTCCGAGTTCCTGGCCAACATGAGCCACGAACTGCGCACCCCGCTCAACAGCCTGCTGATCCTGGCCCAGTTGCTGGCCCAGAACCCGACCCGCAATCTCACGGCCAAGCAGGTCGAGTACGCCGGCATCATCCACTCGGCCGGATCCGACCTGCTCCAGCTGATCAACGACATCCTCGACCTCTCCAAGGTGGAGGCCGGCAAGATGGACCTCAACCCGGAGCGCGTGCCCATGCGCAGGCTCCTCGACTACGTCGAGGCCACGTTCCGCCCCCTCACCACGCAGAAGAGCCTCGCCTTCACGGTCTCCACGGCCGCCGGCGTCCCCGTCGACCTCGTCACCGACGACACGCGGCTCCGGCAGGTGCTGCGCAACCTGCTGTCGAACGCCGTCAAGTTCACCGAGCACGGCAGCGTCGAGCTGCGCATCGAACCGGCCTCGGACGGCGAGCTGCCCGTGTCCGTGCACCGCGGTGGCCCCGTCGTCGCCTTCCGCGTCACCGACACCGGCATCGGCATCGCCCCCGAGAACCTGGAGGCCATCTTCGGCGCCTTCCAGCAGGCCGACGGGACGACCAACCGCAAATACGGCGGCACCGGCCTGGGCCTCTCCATCAGCCGTGAGATCGCGTACCTGCTCGGCGGCGCCCTCACCGTCACGAGCGTGCCCGGCGAGGGCAGCACCTTCACCCTCTACCTCCCCGTCACCCGCCCCGACTTCACCGAACAGCCCGGCGCCGCCGCCTCCTCGGCGGACCCCTCGGCGGTGCCCACCGTCCCGGCCCCGGCCGGGGCCGGCGCGCTCGCGCTGCCCGGCGCCCCTGCCTCCCGGCCGACCCGGCGCCTCCTCGTGATCGAGGAGCGCCCTCGCGGGCTCCTCGCCGTCGTCGCCGAGAACGCGGTCACCCAACTCGCGGCCGACGGCGGGCACACGGGCCGGGCGGACATCGAACTGATCGCGGTCGCCGGCCCCCAGGAGGCCGCCTCCGCGCTCGCCTCCCAGCCGTTCCACTGCGTCGTGCTCGACGTCGACATGGCGGACGGCGACGCCCTGCGCTTCCTGGACGCCATGGACGGCGACGAGGCGCTGCGCACCGTCCCCGTCCTCGCCCACCACAACCGCCGGCTCCCGGCCGACGAGGAGGGCGCCCTCCAGGACCTCGCCCGCCGCCGCCCGCTGGAACTCCTCTCCAGCCTCGACGAGCTGCGCGAGCGGATCGCCCTCCACCTGTCCGCGGAGCAGCCCGGTGACGTCGTGCCGCTGGTACGCGACCACCGGGCGCCGGCGCCCCGGGCCGTCGACACCACCCTGCGCGGCAGGACCGTCCTCGTCGTCGACGACGACGCCCGCAACCTGTACGCCCTCAGCGGCATCCTGGAGCTGCACGGCATCACCGTGCTGCGTGCCGAGAACGGGCGGAAGGGGGTCGAGACGCTCCTGGCGAACCCGGCCGTCTCCCTCGTCCTGATGGACGTGATGATGCCGGAGATGGACGGGTACACGGCGACCGCGCGGATCAGGGAGCTTCCGCAGTACGCGGACCTGCCCGTGATCGCCGTCACCGCCAAGGCCATGCCCGGCGACCGGGAGAAGAGCCTCGCGTCCGGGGCCAGCGACTACGTCACCAAGCCCGTCGACGCCGACGAACTCATCGCCTGCGTCAGTCGCTGGCTCGACGGCGGAGCGGCCTCGTGACCGTCCCCGCGGGACCGCCCCGCGCTCCCCGCCCGGCCCCGGAGCGCCGGACCGGCGCACCCCGGCACCGTCCGCACGGCGGCCCCGCGGCCGCCCCGACCGAGGAGTCGCCGACGTGAGTGGCCCCCGCTTCCCGGGCGGAGACCCGTCCGCCGGCCCCGCCGAGGCAGCCGCCGTCGTGCCCCCGGCCCGCGGCACCGCCGCCCCGTACCCCGCCGACGGCCGACTGGCCGCCACCGTGGAACGGCTGCGCGGCGAGGTGCGCGCCGCGCACGCGGCGGCCGAGGGCCGCGCCCTGATCGAACTCGCCAAGGGGGTCATCGTCGAGCGCCTGGGCTGCGGTCCCGCCCAGGCGGCCCGCCAGCTCGCGGAGCTCGCCGAACGCGCCGGTCTCTCCCTACTGGAGCTGGCCGCGGACGTCATCAACCAGGCGGCCCGGGACCGGATGGCCGAGGCGGCGGACGAGTTCGTGAGGACGGCCGTCGGCGAGCCCGCCGTCACCGCCCCCGCCGCCTCGGTCGCCGTGCGGCTGCGCACGGCGGAGAGCGCGGCGCTCAGCGCCGGCGACACCCAGGCCGTCGCCGAATCGCTGCTCCGGCACGCCCTCGAACCCCTGGGCGCCGTCGCCGTGGCGATCTGGACCACCGGCCCGGACACCTCGCTGAGCCTGCGCGGCCACGCCGGCTTCGGCCTCGACGAGGCGGCCCGCTGGCACTACGTGCCGCCAGGGGTGACCACCGCGGCCCGCCAGGCGCTCGTCGGGCGCCGCACGGTCCGGTACGCCTCACTGGCTGCCGCGGGCGTCCCCTCGATCGGCCGCGCGCGCCACCCCGACGGCGGCCGGGTCGTCGTCCCCGCCGGGACCGGCGGCCGCATCCACGGCGTCCTGGAGATCTGCTGGGCCCGTCCGCTCGACCCCCTGCCGCAGGCCGTGGAGCGCCAGATCGAGGCCCTCGCCGAGCTGTGCGCCCACACCCTGGAGACGCTGCCCGAGGCGTCGCCCGGAGGCTTCCCCGTCCCCGGCGGCTTCCCGGTTCCCGGCGGGGAGGGGGCGCCGGCGCTGGCCGAGCTCTCGGACGGGCTCTACGACCCCGCCCTCGTCCTCACCCCCCACCTGGACGAGGCGGGGAAACTCGTCGACTTCCGCATCCGGCACGTCAACGCGCACTTCCAGGATCCGGCCGGACGGCCCCGCGGCTCCGTCGACGGGGCCCTGCTCCTGGAGGCGTACCCGGCGGCGGCGGGCGGCAGCGAACTCTTCGAACGGATCGAGCGGGTCTACGCCACGGGGGAGCCGTTCCGTGCCCGCCGGGTCCGGCTCACCGCCCTGGTGGACGAGGTGCCGCTCACCTCGCTCGCCGACATCAGCATCAGCCGGCACGGGGCGAGCGTCCTGCTCATCTGGCGCGTCGAGGACGAGTCGGCACGCCTCGCCAGCCTCCTCCAGCACGCCCAGCGCCTCGGCCGGGTCGGCGCCTTCGAGGAGGACGTCGTCACCGGCGACATCACCTGGCACGGCCAGCTGTACGAGCTCTTCGGCCGCAGGAGGACGGAGCCGCCGGTCGCCCTGCGCGACCTCGCCGCCCACGCCCACCCCGACGACGCCGACACCATCCGCCGCTTCCTCCAGCAGGTGCTGGGCCAGCGCCGGGTGGGCTCCGCCGCCTTCCGCATGCTCCGCCGCGACGGCGTCACGCGGCACATCCGGGTGACCGCCGAACCCGCCCTGGGCACCGACGGCGGTCTCCAGGCCGTCCGGGGCGCCTACCAGGACATCTCGGCGCAGCACTGGACCGAGGTCGCCCTCAGCGCCACCCGCGACCGGCTGGCGGCGACGGAGGAGGCGGCCGAGGAGCGCAACCGGCTCACCCTCCAGCTCCAGCACGCCATCATGCCGCCGGCCATGCCGCCGCTCGACGCGCCGGGACTCGACGTCGCCGTGCGCTACCGTCCCGCCGAGTCGGAGTCCATGGTCGGCGGCGACTGGTACGACGCCGTCGTGCTGCCGTCCAAGAAGGTGCTCCTGTGCGTCGGGGACGTCGCCGGACACGGAGTGGAGGCCGCCACCGGCATGGTGGTGCTGCGCAACGCCCTCCGCGGCCTCGCCGTCACGGGCGCGGGACCGGGGCAGCTGCTGTCCTGGCTCAACAGCGTCGCCCACCACCTCACCGCCCAGGTGACGGCCACCGCCGTGTGCGGCATCTACGACCCCGGGAGCCGGACGCTGCGCTGGGCCCGCGCGGGACACCTCCCGCCGGTACTGGTCCGCGGGGACGAGGCGTTCGACCTGCCGCTCCTGCGCGGGTTGCTGCTGGGGGCCCTCGCGGAGGCCGAGTACGAGGAGACGGAGCTGCGGCTCGAACCCGGCGACACGGTGCTGATGTACACCGACGGGCTCGTCGAGCGGCGGGACACCGCCGTCCAGGATTCCGTCGCCCAGCTGCTCACCGTCGCCCGGCAGCCGTCCGACAGCCTCGAATGCCGGCTGGACCAGCTGCTGGCGCGCAGCAAGTCGGACACCGACGACGACACGTGCGTGGTCGGTGTCCAGGTGTCATGACCCCGTCCGTCCCACGACCGACCCCGGCCCACCCCATGGAAGCAGGTCATATGTCAGACCGAGAACCGAACCTGGATGTCGACGTCGAGATCCGCGACGCCCGCACGGCGGTGCTGACCGTGACGGGTGAGCTGGACATGGAGACGGCCGGCCGGCTGCAGGACCTTCTGGCGGAACAGTTCGGCCAGGGGCGGCGCCGTCTCGTGCTGGACCTGTCCGCCCTCGGTTTCATGGACTCCTCGGGGCTGAACGTCCTGATCAGGGCGGTCAACCGGGTGCGGGAGACCGGCGGCGACCTCTATCTCGCCGCGCCGACCCCGGCCGTGCGCCGCATCCTGGAGATCACCGGTGTGACGACGACGATCCCGCCGTACGACGGCGTGGCGGACGCGCTGGCCGCGGCCGCCGACGCGAGATAGCGGACGGGTGGCGCGGCCCGCGTGCACGGGTCAGGCGCAGGGAAACGGAAGAGGAGGACCGTGCACGAGATCGCCGAGATCGAGCAGGCGCTCCGCCGGGCGGCGCCGCACCGGCTCGTGGGGGTCGTCGAGGACGCCCTGAGGGAGCACGGGGTGCTGCGGGTGGAACTCCGCATGGCCGACTACGGTTTGCGGACGCTCCAGCTCGTCGGGCATGTCTCCGGGGCGGATCCGTCGGTGCCGATCCACGACAGTCCCCAGGGGCGCGCCTTCGGCGCCCAGGAGCCGCAGGTCGTCCGGGAGCCCGGGGCGCTCCGGCTCCACCTGCCCGTCACCGTGCGCGGGGACCGGCTGGGGGTGCTGACGGCCGAGCTGCCCCCGCAGGCCGACGTCGGGCCGCTGCTGCCGGGGCTCGCCCAGGTCTGCGAGGCGCTCGGCCACGAGATCCTGGTGGCGGAGCGCGACACGGACCTGTACGTCCGGGCACGGCGTGCGACACGGCTCACGCTCGCGGCGGAGATGCAGTGGCAGCTGCTGCCCGGCCGTTCCTGCGCCCGTCCCGAGTTCGCCCTCGCCGCCCATCTGGAGCCCGCCTACGCCATCTTCGGCGACAACTACGACTGGTCGGTCTCGGACGGCCGGCTGACCCTGACGGTCACCAACGGCATGGGGCAGGGCATCGAGGCCGCCCTGCTGACCAACCTCGCCGTCAACGCGCTCCGCAACGCCCGCCGGGCCGGCCTCCCGCCGGCCGACCAGGCCGCGCTGGCCGACCAGGCCGTGTACGCCCAGTACCGGGGCGAGGCCTTCGTGTCGGTGCTGCTGCTCTGCTTCGACCTGGCCACGGGCGAGGTGGAGGTCGTGGACGCCGGATCGCCCCGTCTCTGGCGGCAGCGGGGGCCGGCGGTGGAGTCCGTCGGCTTCGAGGCGCAGCTGCCCCTCGGCATGTTCGAGGACACGGTGTACGTGCCCGAGCGGTTCGCGGTGCGGCCGGGCGACCGGCTGCTGTTCGGCAGCGACGGCGTGTACGCGGCCGTCTCGCCCGCGGGGGAGAGCTACGGGGACCGGGCGCTGGCCCGCGCGCTGCGGGGGACGCGGCTGCTGCCGCCCACGCACGTGCCACAGGCGGTGCTCCGGGAGCTCGCCGTCCACCACGGCGGCAGCCCGCTGGAGGACGACGCCCTGGTCGTCTGCCTCGACTGGTACGGCGCCGCGTCAACAGTTGTCGCGTGACATCGGGGGTGTGCCAGGCCGGAGACGGCGTCGCGCGGGGATCAGGCCGAACGGACGTCCTTCAGCGGCGTGCGGGCGGGCGACGAGGCGGCCGGTCCGCTCCCTCGCACGGCCTCGTGGAACCCGCTGAGCCCCCGCAGCAGCGCCTTCCGGCTCGTCGGCGACATGTCCGCGATGACCGCGAGCAGGGCCTCCTCGCGCTGCACCCTGAGGTCCCGCAGGTACGCCTTGCCGCGCACGGTCAGATGCAGCTCCAGCTGCCGGCGGCTCACGGGGCTGGGCAGCCGCTGCACGAAGCCCAGCGCCTCCAGCCGGTCGCACATGCGGCTCACCGAGGGCGGTGCGGAGCCGAGCAGCTCGCCCAGCGTGCGCAGGCTGATGCCCTCCTCGCGGTCCAGGCTGTACAGCACGCGCAGCTGACTCGCCGAGACGGGTGTCGGCGACACCATGTCCCGGCCGCGCTCCCACAGCACTTCCAGCAGCTCGATGAGCTCCCGGGCGGACGCGGCCGTCCGCTGCGGTTCCTGTGACGGCGGGGCGGGGTTGCCCTTCATGCCTGCCGACCCTCCTCGGACGTCCCGGGCCGGGGGCAGTGGCCTGGCGACGGACCGGTCATCTCCACATCTCCCCACAAGGCGGTACGGATCCGGCGGAACGGCACGTGACAGTGGAACGCGCACTGCGCGCGGCGGCACCACACTTCCTCCTGGACTCCCTCCGTACCAGTCTCGCCCACCTGCACGCCGCGACCCCTGCCGGCTGCTGCCCGTCGACTACGGACGCACGGCCCCGCGCCCCGTGGAGCCCGTCCGCACACCTGCCGGGATGCCGCACGCACCCGCGAACGTGGGTCCCGCAGGCCGCGTCTTCCGCACCCGGCAACCATATCTTTTCCGAGATGTCGGGCCCACGGCGACCGCTCGGACCCCGGCCGAGGGTCGATACGGGTACCCGTGCCGACCGCGCGGGCGCCCCCTTGACGCCCTGTCGGCCGATGTGATCCGCGTTGCGGGCGGTGTGGGAACCATGAACAGGGGAAAGGCGGGTACGAGGAGCCCAGCCGCCGGCCCAGGACGAGGGGAGTACCAGCGCCATGACGGACGCGATCACAGCGGAGCGCGCGGTCCCGGAGCCCCTGCTGTCCGCCGGTGCCGTCTACGACGACGCCACCCGCGGCGGGGCGATAGCCTCCGCCCGTGCCTTCACGGCCGAGTTCCTCGCGGCCGCCCCGACCGTGCTGCCCGGACCGGTCGGTCAGGAGCGCGTAGAGCTCGCGCAACTGGTGGTCAGCGAACTGGTCACCAACGCGATCCGGCACACGGCCGGCCCCTGCCGGCTCCTCCTCGAACTGGGCCGCGACAGCCTGGAGATCTCGGTCTTCGACCAGGAGGCCGCCGCCCCCGTGCCCCGCGGACACGACCCCCGCCGCATCGGTCAGCACGGCGTCGAGATCGTCGTCGCCGTCTGCGACAGCCTGACCGTGGAGCCCGCCCCGGAGGGGAAGCGGGTCCGCGCCCGCCTCTCCCTCCTGCCGGAGTACGGCACCACGGCCACCCCACGTGACCGGCGCGTGCGCTGACGCACCGGCAGCCTCATCGCTACCTCACCGGCCCCCGGGAGGCGCCGGGGCAGGCATCCGACGGCCGACATCCGGCTCGGCAACACCGGGGTCGACCTGGGCTGGGCGTCACCGGGGCCCTCGCCGCGGACCGCGGGGGACGGGCGCGACACCCCACCACGTCATCGCCACACCGACAGCGAACACCAGGACCAGCATGACCGGCACGACAGAATCCTTCCGGGAGCGGACCGCGTTCGAGGATCCGACTGACCGCGAACGCCCGGCCGAAACCGCTTCCTCCGTCATGAATCCGGAGGCCCGGCGAACGGGAAGGGGACAGTGACGTCCACGCCGAGCGGTTCCTGCAGCCGGGACGGCCAGGTCGCCGTCGTCCGCGTACGGGGGGCCGTGGAGCGGGGCCCCTCAGCCGGGACGGCCGGGGGCGGCCAGGCGGAAACAGGCCGTGACGTCCTTGCCCCGCGGACAGGGGCGGGTCAGCACGTCATCGGCGAGCGCGTCGACCAGAAGCAGTCCACGCCCGCCCGACGCGCCCTCGTCCGGGTTGCGCCGCTCGGGCGCCAGCGGCGAGGCGTCGTGCACGGTGACGTGCAGGCACTCCTCGTCCCAGGTGAGGATCAGCTGCGCGTCGCTGTGGGCGTGTACATGGGCGTTGGTGACGAGTTCGGAGACCGTCAGCACGACCGAGTCCGCCACACCGGGGGCGGTACGGTCCCAGCCGAGCGCCGCCAGGTGCTCACGCGTCCAGTCCCGGGCCGTCTTCACGCTGCTGCCTATCGGCAGCGACCGCGCCCAGCCGACGGCCCTCATCGAGGGATCCCGTGTCATGACTCTCCTTCGGACGACCAGGTTGAGTTCCGTCTGCCCGTCGACCGGGAGAACGGAACCGACGGAAAAGCAGAGAGGAGTTGGTGGGTGTGGACGTGAGAAGTCCGGGTAGGCGAGCAGCCTCAGGGCCACGCATCCCGATGAGGAACACACGTGAAAGGGGAAAGGTGTGACGGTCACCACGATGTCGACCACAGGAGTCGAGTCCGGAGTGGGGACGCTGCCGCAGATCCCGGACACGATGGCGGTCGCGCCCAAGGACGCGAGGGCCCTGTCGAAGGTCTTCTTCCAGGAGCTCGCGACGCTGGAGGAGGGGACGCACGAGTACCAGTACGCGCGCAACACGCTCATCGAGATGAACATGAGCCTGGTCCGCTACGCCGCCGGGCGGTTCCGCCACCGCGCCGACGAGATGGAGGACATCGTCCAGGTCGGCATGATCGGCCTGATCAAGGCGATCGACCGGTTCGAGCTGTCGCGGGAGGTCGAGTTCACCACCTTCGCCGTCCCCTACATCGTCGGCGAGATCAAGCGGTTCTTCCGGGACACCTCCTGGGCGGTGCACGTACCCCGCCGGCTCCAGGAGGCGCGGGTGGAGCTGGCCAAGGCGACCGAGGAACTCAGCACCCGGCTCGGCCGGATGCCGACGGTCAAGGAGCTGGCCGACCTGATGAGCCTCACCGAGGAGGAGGTCACCGAGGCGCAGCTGGCCTCCAACGGCTACAACTCCTCGTCCCTGGACGCCGCCCTCAGCGGCGAGGACGAGGACGGCGACGCCTCGCTGGCCGACTTCATCGGCAGCGAGGACCCCGCCATGGCGCTGGTGGAGGACTTCCACTCGCTGGCCCCGCTCATCGCCGACCTCGACGAGCGCGACCGCCGGATCATCCATCTGCGGTTCGTCGAGGAACTGACCCAGGCTCAGATCGGCGAACGGCTGGGCTGCTCGCAGATGCACGTCTCGCGGCTGCTCGCACGCACCGTGAAGCGCCTGCGCGAGGGCCTGCTGGGCACCAGCGCCGGCTGACCCGCCAGGCCCGTACGGCTCCAGGCTTCCCGCACCGGACGCGCGTCCGGTGCGGGAAGCCTGGAGCCGTTCTCCTGCGGGCCGGGAAAGCGCATCCTCAGGGCCGTGGGCGGAAGCCGGTGAAAGACCGCCACCGTGCCCGCAAGGCCGCCGGCAACCCACCTGGAGCTCTTCGCCGCTGCCCGTACCTGAACACCTCCCGACGCTGACAACTCAAATAACCAGGATTTAAAGGCGAGTTCAGGTCCATGTAGGCGGCAAGGTAAACACGCCGCCATTTTTCTGCCATACACCTTTGTGCGGCTGTTGTGGCCACGCCAAGATCCTCCTGCGCCGGGGACACCCCCGTGCATCCCGGCACAGGGAGGAGAGGGCATGCTGCCCCCAAGACAACAACGACGGCTCATGACCTGCACCGTCGTGGCCGCCGCGTTCGGACTGGCAAGCACCCAGTCGTTCGCGGCCCAGGCCGACACCGGACCCCGGCCCTGGCAGGCTCGCCACCAGGCCGCCGTCGGCCGGCAGCACATCAAGGCGGTGCACGGTGGCGACGCCATGTCCGCCTTCACCGCCGAGGGCGATGAGGACGGCGCCGACGAGGCGGAGAACTCCGCCGAGGCCACGGCCCAGTTCACCGAGGCCCGTACCGCGCCCGGCGTGGTCGCGCCCGGTGCGTACGGCGCGGCCTGGCAGCAGCTGCAGTCGATGCGGCACACGTCCGGCGGCTGGGATCACGTCACGAAGAAGGCGTACGACTCGGACGACGGCCGCTACCGGGATGTGAACTCCAACTCCAGTGGCGGCTCGGGGAAGGTGACCGGTCGTATCACCGGGATCGCCGCCGACGACCAGGGCTATGTGTACGCGGGCGGCGCCAACGGCGGTGTGTTCCGTTCCACGACCGGCGGGGGGCACTGGAAGCCGATCGCAGACAAGCTGCCCTCCCTGTCGACCGGCACTCTCGCCCTGGACGGCGGGAACCGGCTCTGGTACGCCACCGGTGAGTCCAACACCGGGGCGACGTCCTTCGTCGGCACGGGCGTGTACGTCCTGAAGGACCCGCGCCGCGGGCAGTTCCGGCCCGGCGACCGCGTGGGCGGCGCCGAACTGGAGTCCACCGTCGTCCACGCCCTGCGCTTCGCAGGCACCAAGGTGTGGGCGGCGACCAGCACCGGCGTGTGGTCGCACTCCACGACCACCCTGTCCGGGCCGTGGAAGCACGAGTTCGTCCCCAACCCCGAATACCTGCCGGGCGGTTCGAAGGCGAACGACCCCAGCGCGCCGTACAAGAACATCGCCAACGACATCGCCGTCGACCCGAAGGACCCGGAGAAGGTCCTCCTCGCGGTCGGCTGGCGCGGCGGCGACACGTACAACGGGCTGTACGCCAGGCAGGACGACGGCAGCTGGAAGCCGGCGAGCGGCCTCGGCGACCTGCCCACCAACAGTGACGACGTCGGCAACATGACGTTCGCGGCCGCGGCCGACGGCTCGCGCCTCTACGCCGTCGACCAGTCCCCGGCTCAGATGGCCACCAACCCCGACAGCGGGCTCAAGGGCGTCTACGTCTCGAAGAACGGCTCGCCGTTCGGCCCGTGGACGCAGATCGCCGACTACACCAAGCTGAAGGCGTCCGGATCCGCCCTCCAGGACGACGGCTACCAGCCGGGCATCCAGTCCTGGTACAACCAGTTCCTCCAGGTCGACCCGGCCGACGCCGACCACGTCTACCTCGGCCTGGAAGAGGTCTTCGAGACCAGGAACGGCGGCTCGACCTGGACCACCCCGGGCCCGTACTGGAACTTCTCCTTCCCCTGCTGGAGCATCGACCCGGCCAAGCAGACCGGCGACTGCTCGCCGACCACGCACTCCGACCAGCACGCGGTCGCGATCGGCAGCTACAAGGGCAAGAGCTGGACGTACGTCGGCAACGACGGCGGCATCTACCGCCGCCCGCTCAAGGGTGCCGTCGACTCCGGCGGCCACGCCAAGGACTGGCAGTCCCTGAACGACGGCACCATCGACACCCTCCAGTACTACTCGGTCGGCGTCGGCAAGGACCTGGCCTACGGCGGCGTCTCGGTCACCGGCGGCCTGCAGGACAACGGCCAGTCGATCCTGCGCGGCCGCGACAAGGTCATGGGCTCCGACTTCGGCGGCGACGGCGGCGACACCATCACCGACCCCGCCGACGGCTGCAACATCGCCGAGGAGTACGTCTACCTCGACATCTGGGTCACCCAGAACTGCGGTGTGAACGACGGTTCCTGGACCACGGACCCGGCCAAGGCCACCGAGTACGAGGTCGCTCCGCCGGACAAGGACCTGGGCGGCGCCGGTGCCCGCTTCATCGCGCCGATCGCGGCCGACGCCAAGGACAGCGGCACCTGGGTGGCCGGCGGCCGGCACGTGTGGGTGAACACCAAGGGCTACGCGATCCGCTCCGGCAAGGAGTGGACCAACGCGTACGACCTCGGTGAGGGCCATGTGGCCACCGCCGTGGCCTCCTCCGGCGGCGCGGTCTACGTCGGCTGGTGCGGCCCCTGCAACAACCAGGGCTTCACCCGCGGCATCGCCGTCGGCAACGTGGGGGGCACCTCCCGGACGGAGTCCGGGGGAGGGACGGGCTGGCACCAGCTGAACCTGCCGGTCGACGCCACCATCCCCAACCGCTACATCTCCGGCTTCGACATCGACCCGGCCGACGCCCAGCACGTGTACGTGGCGGTCAACGGCTTCTCCCGCAAGTGGACCGAGGGCCCCGGCGCGGGCGTCGGTCATGTCTTCGAGTCGAAGAACGGCGGCGCCGACTGGACGGACGTCTCGGCCAACCTGCCCGACGTCCCGGCCAACACGGTGAAGCTCCTCCCGAACGGCGGCCTCGCCCTCGGCACCGACCTGGCCACCTTCTACCGGCCCGCCGGAGCGACGCAGTGGCAGGTCCTGGGCCACGACCTGCCCAGCACGGCCGTGATGCAGCTCCGCCTCGGGCCTGACGGCAAGCTGTACGCCGCCACGCACGGACGAGGCATCTGGTCCTTCGACGTACGGCGCCTCAAGGGCCGTAAGGACTGATCACGACGGATTCCCGTCCTACGGCGGCCGGTGCGCACCCCATCGCGGGAGTGCACCGGCCGTCCTGGTGGCCCGGGCCGGCGAAGCCGCAGTCGCCGACCTGGTAGAAGGACCGGGTGGAGTCCAGCACCCGCTTCACGGTCGACGAGCTGTTCGAGGCCAGGCTCCCCGGCATCGTGAAGCCCGACACGGCCGGCTGAGCCGGAACCGGATCCGGATCCGCGGGACGTCACCAGGAGTCGCGGAACGGCGGTGCCGTGGGCGCCGGGCCCAGTGTGGTGGTGCCCGGCGCCGCCCGGTGGCCGAGGCCGGTGCGGTATGCGTCGAGCGCGGCCTCCATGCGGCCCGTACGCCGCAGCAGATCGCCGAGGAGTCGGCACAGATCAGCCAGATCGCCCGCCGCCCCGGTGCGCTCCAGCACGGCGAGGGCCATGACGTAGTGCTCCTCGGCGCGCTCGTCCGCGCCCTTCTCCTCGGCGATCAGCCCCAGCAGCCGGTGGGCGCCCGCGGCGTGGACGGCGCCGCGTCCGTCACCGAGGTCCGTACCGAGTTCGAGGAGACGGGACAGCAGGGCCACCGCCTCCTCGCGCTTTCCCCGGCGGCGCAGCACATCGGCCAGCTCGACCTCGACCTGTGCGGTGTAGAGGGCGGCGCTGCGGGCGGCGAGCATTTCGCGGGCGGTGCGCAACTCGCGCTCGGCGGCTTCGAGGTCGCCGTTCTGGGCGTGCACATAGCCGCGCATCCAGTGGCAGTGGGCCAGCTCGGTACGGGTCTGCAGTTGCTGGTACAGGTCCTGAGCCTTGGCCAGTGAGGCATCGGCCTCGGCGATCCGCCCCTCAGCGAGCAGGGTGCGTGCCACGCTGCGATGCATGCCGGCGACCAGGGCCGGGTCGGAGACCCGCGGGGCCAGTGCCAGGGCGAGTTCGGCGGCCTGGGCGGCGCGGGCATGCGCTCCCATGTCCATGTACGGGCCGATGGAAGACGCGTACAGCAGCACGAGGGCATCCGGATCGTGCAGGCCCTGGGCGTTCAGTTCGTCGATGGCGGTCTCCAGGACGTAACAGGCGTACCGCAGTTCACCGGCGAGCAGGTGTGTGACGGCCCGGCCGCGCAGCGCGCGGACCCGGCGGGGGAGCGGCTCACCGGCCGAGGCGAGGGTCCGTTCCGCCGCCTCGAAGTGCTCGCGGGCGACGGTCAGTTCACCGCTCTCCAGGGCGCATTCGCCGAGCCCGGTGAGCGCTTCGACCCGCTCGGACGCCAAGTCGAACTCCTCGGCCTCGGCGAGCAGTTCCCGGTAGCGGGCGGCCGCCTCTCCGACGGTGCCGGTGGCGAGCAGACGGCGGGCGTCGGTAAGGGCCAGGCGCAACTCGGTGGCGAGGCGGGCGGGACGGCCAGTGGCCAGTTCCTCGTACGTCGTGCCGAGCCGCTCGGCCAGGAAGCGCAGGGCGGTTTCGGAGGGGCGGACCTTGCCGGACTCCAGTGTCGAGATGTACGAGGCCGTGTACGCGGGCTCGGCCAGTTGCCGCTGCGTCAGGCCTCGTCCGGTACGCAGGCGCTGCACGCGCTGCCCGATGACAGCCGATTCGTCCATGGTGCGGTCCTCTCCCTGCGGTTTCACATCCGCAAGCGCATTGTGCGGCACTCACGGAGGGCCCTAAGTTAAGCGTCTTGTTAAGCGCATTCATACACGCACTTAAGTTGCCTGCTCCGGGGAGAGACTGTTGCGCCCGTCCATACGCATATCCATGGCGGCGGCCACGGTGGCCGCCGCCGTCATGACCGCCCTCGGCGTCGCCCCCGGCTCCGCTTCCGCGGGCCCCGGCCCGGCGGCGACCGGGCGGGTCAAGGTCGAGATACCCGGCCACGAGCACGCCGCGAGCGGGGAGCGCGGCCACCACGAGGCCGGCTCCGGCTACACCTGGGTGCCGTCCGCCAAGGGCGGCCCCGGGGCCCGTACCTCCGATCCGCTCTCCGCGGCCGAGACCCGGGCCGACGGCGACGTCGCCCAGGTCATCGACCACGGCCCCACCGCCGACCGCCTCGACGTGGTTATCGTCGGTGACGGCTACACCGCCTCGGAACAGGCGCAGTTCCACGTCGATGCCATGGCGAAGTGGGCCGAGGTGACGGCCGTCGAGCCGTACACCACGTACCAGGACCTCTTCAACGTCTGGACCGTCGACGCCGTCTCCAACGACTCGGGCGTGTCCGGCGACCCGGGCCCCGGCATCGTCAAGGACACCGCACTCGGCTCGTACTTCTGGTGCGGGGACATCGAGCGGCTGCTCTGCGTCGACGAGCAGAAGGTCGACTCGTACGTCGCCAAGGCCCCCGAGGCGGATCTCGTCATCGTCCTCGCCAACAGCACCAAGTACGGCGGCGCCGGCTACAACACGCCCAGCAAGACGCTCGGTTACGAGGGCATCTCCACCGCCTCCGCCCGCAACGACAAGTCCGGCCAGGTCGCCATCCACGAGACCGGCCACTCCCTCGGCAAGCTCGCCGACGAGTACTTCTACCCCGGCTACCCCGGCTACGAGCAGTACACCGGCGAGGAGCCGGACGAATCCAACATCTCCACCCTGAGCGCCGACACCATGGCCGCCCGGCGGACCAAGTGGTACCGCTGGCTCGGCGAGACCTCTCCGGACGGCGGCACGGTCGGTGCGTACGAGGGCGGCGGCTACTACGTGGCGGGCCTTGACCGGCCGACCGACGCCTCGATCATGCGGGTGCTCGGCAAACCCTTCAGCCTCCCCGGCCGCGAGGCGATGATCGCCGGCTTCTACCGCCACGCCTCCCTCGCGACCGCCGTCACCTCCACCGACCGCACCCTGCGCCAACTCGATACGGCGCGCGTGGCGGTGCCGCGGCTGGTGGGCGAGCGGCAGCCCGACATCCGGTGGTACCTCGACGGCAAGCCGCTGACCGCTCAGACGGGCCGGACGGCCGTGCCCGTCGCCGCGCTCCACCTGGACGCGCGGGCCGGCCGCGACCACCGCCTCACCGTCGTCGTCACCGACCGCACGGACGCCGTGCGCGACCCGGAGATCGCCGAGACCCTCCAGGACCGGCAGTCCTGGACGGTCCGCCACTGACGACCGTCGCCGGGCGCTCAACAGACCACTGTGGAGCGCCCGGCAACGGATTTCGGAAATACTTTGCCGAGTACATGGCAAGCCCAACAAGTCTGACACTCTTCCAACCAATCGCCGCAGCAGCCCCCCACGAAGGCACGCGCACCAGGCGGCGACCGCCAGGTCGCTGCACCTGAGCTCGTAGGAGGCACTGGTCGTCAAGTCCGTCCTGAAGGACGCGGACGGAACCGTGTACACCCGCTACGAGCGCACCTTCGCCGGACTGCCCGTCCTCGGCGGCGACCTGGTCGTCCACACCGCCGCGAACGGCTCCGCCAAGGGCGTCACCAAGGCCACCGGCGCGACCATCACCGTCGCCTCCACCACCGCTACCCGCAGCGCCGGCTCCGCGAAGGCTTTCGCGCTGGGCCGCGCCAAGGCCAAGGGCGTCGCGAAGGCGACGGCCCGCACCGCCCGCAGGGTCGTCTGGGCCGCGTCCGGAGCGCCGACCCTGGCCGAGGAACGCGCCGCCGAAGCCCAAGCCGGCCACGGCGGTCGTGGCGAAGAGGAGGGCGGCGCGCGAAGACCAGGACGCGAGGAGCCGGGGGGGGAGACTGCACCAGAATGCCCGCGCAGAGCCGGGTCCTCAGAGTTCGTCGTGGTCCCGGCCGTCGGACCACGGTCCGATGCTGGGCTGCGGGATGATCGGACCGTGCTCCGACGCGGAGAACACCGCCCGGGCGGGATCGTTTTCGGCATGACGACAACGACACGGAACACACCCGCCGTACACGGCACCGCCACCCCCGCCAAGGCCCGGCTCCCGCCCGTGGTGTGGGAGGGTGACGTGGCCTTTCGGGGGGGATCGCCGGTGGCGGCGCCCGTGCTGCTGGGGGTCGGTGTGCTGCTGCGGCTGCCCTTCCCCTTCTTCTTCCCGGAGCAGCTCTCCGCACGCGTCGAGCACCCCGGTTTGATCGCGGTCTCCTGCGGCGCCTTCGCGGCGGGGAACGTCCTGTTGTGGCCGGCCCTCGCCGTGCTAGCCGCTCGGATCGGCCGTCACAGCCCCGGGACGGCCCTGTGGGGCGGGGTCCTCGCCGTGCTGGGGCTCTTCGCCCGGACGTTCCACGCCGGCGTGGACCACCTCGCCTTCCAGCTCGCCGACCGGCAGGGGGCGGAGGCCGCCGCCCGGTTCGTCGGAGAGACATACGGTGCCTTCCACATCTTCAGCACGCTCAACGTCGCGATCATGGGAGGCTGGCTGATCCTCGCCACCGGGGCCTGGCGGGCGCGTGTGCTGGGCCCCGTCCGGGCACTCGCCCTGGCCGCCACGGCAGCACTGCCGCTCGGCGTGCTCAAAGGCACCACGCCCCTGTCTGTGGTGGCCGTCGCAGGTCTCTGTCTCGCGCTCGTCCCGCTGGGCGTCACCGTGCTGCGCGGTGGCCCGACGCCTCGCCGGGCCACCGCGCTGCGACTCCTCCGAAACCGCCGGCGTACGGGTGCTGATCCTGACCACGTTCTACCTCGACGAGTACGTCTACGCGGCCCTGCGGGCCGGCGCCGCGGGTTTCCTCCTCAAGGACGCCCCGCCCGCAGAGGTCCTGGCCGCCATTCGCATCGTCGCCACGGGTGATTCCCTCCTGGCTCCGTCCGTGACCCGCCGTCTCGTCGAGAACTTCGCCCGCCGCCCCGTCCCGGCCCCCGGCCGCAGCGCCGCATCACTGGCCGGGGTGACGGAACGGGAGCGCGAGGTCCTGGAGCTGATCGCACGAGGGCTGTCGAACCACGAGATCACGGCCCACCTCCACCTGAGCATGGGAACGCTGAAGACCCACATCGGCCGCCTGCTGTCCAAACTCGGCGCCTGGACCGCGCCCAACTGGTGATCGCCGCGTACGAATCGGGACTCGTGTCGCCCTCTGACGGCGGGTCCGGGCGCCCCAGCCGACCGTGACCGGAACCGGGACCTCAGGGGTGAAGGCTCGCAGCCGGTAAGCGGGCGCCGCGCGCCGCGTCGGCTCGAGGCCTGAGCGCCTTGCGGGGAGACTCAAGAAGCGCCATCAGGCGCTGCCGAGCCCCCGCGATGTCAGTGCCATGTCCGGCATACCCGCAGCACAAGAGGAGGTCCCGCAAGGCGCACTCGCGCACAGAAGCACGAGTCGAACAGCTCGGCAGGCAGCCGGGAACCCCCACGCCTAGGCTGGACAGCAGGAACATCCCCGTCTCGGGTCGTCCCTTCGGGATGGAGGCGCGATGCTACGGACACCGGTGTGCGGAGTACTCGGCATCGAGGTGCCGATCGTGCAGGGGCCGCTCGGAGGGCCCTGGCAACAGGGCATGCGGCTCGCCGCGGCGGTCAGCGACGCCGGTGCGCTGGGCAGTCTCCCCACCACGCTGCGGACGCCGGCGCAGGTCCGTGACGACGTCCGCCGGCTGCGCGACCTCACCGACCGGCCGTTCGCGCTGAACATGACGCGGCGCCCGTTCGACCCCGAGGTCTTCGACGCGGTGATGGTCGAGGCCCCGCCGGTCTTCTCCTTCGCGCTCGGCGAACCCGATGACCTGGTGACCCGCGTCCACGACGCCGGCGCCGTCTTTCTCCAGCAGGTGACCACGGTCGAGCAGGCGGTACGCGCGGCCGAGGCCGGCGTCGACGTGATCAGCGCGCAGGGCACGGAATCCGGCGGGTTCTCCGGAGACGTCAGCACGATGGCGCTCGTGCCGCAGGTCGTCGACGCCGTCCGGCCGGTGCCGGTTCTCGCCTCCGGCGGCATCGCCGACGGCCGGGGCATCGCCGCGGCACTGACCCTGGGTGCGCAGGGCGTGAACATCGGCACCCGGTTCCTGGCCTCGGTCGAATGCGAGGTCAGCGACGACTGGAAGGCGGCCATCGTCTCAGCAGCCAGTCAGGACGCCGTGAAAGTCATGTTCGTCGAGCACATCCTGCCCCCGCCGACCGAGGGCGGCTTCACGACCGTCCCCCGGTCCCTGCTCACCCGGTTCGTCGAAGAGGGGAACGCCCGCCCCGAAGCGGCCGCCGCCCAGGCCGAGGCACTGCGCACCCGAGTGATGACGGCGATGCGCGACGGCACGGCGCACGAACTGATCCCGCTGACGGGCCAGACCGCCGGCCTCGTCCGCGACATCGCCCCGGCCGCCGAACTCGTCCACCGGCTGATCACCGAGGCAGAGGCGACGCTGCGCGCTCTCGCCGACCTGGTGTCGGAGAAGAACGGCGCCGACGAACCCGAGTAGGGGGGAGCCGAGGTAGGCCTTCGCCGACGTGGTGCGGGTGCGGCGATCACCGCAGACAACAGCCTCGCGCGTGGATCCGCTCACAGCGAGGGTGCTGCCGGACGACTGACGACGGTCGTTGCGTAGGCCGGCGTCGCCGTGGTGGGGGAGCGAGCGAGCCGGCCGAACCCCTCGAACCTGTCTGACTGTGCGTCAGAAAAGTCGGCCGATTGGTCAGCTTCAGGCCTCCAGACCTGGTGAGAGCTGACCGGACACGAGTAGCGTCTCCTCGCCGACATCCTCGACCTCGGCTCCCCATACCCTCTGGTTCTCACCGGCGGGTACGCGGTGCAGGCCCCGGTCTGGTAGCAGGCCTCAGCGCGCGCGGATGGCGGACTACGCACGTCCAGACCGATCCGCTCAGCGGCCGGTTCCTCCTGTCAGGCAGCGGTGTCCAGGTGCGCGAAGACGACGAGGTTCTCGGTGTAGTCGCGAGCCTGGCGGTCGTAGGCGCCGGCACAGGTGATGAGCCGAGCCAGGGCGCTCGGGGTGTCGTCATAGACGCGTTTACTGGGGAAGTCGTCCTTGTGGAAACTTTCCACGGAGTCGATGAGGAAGACGGCCGTGGTGCCGTCAGCACGGTCGACCTCGAAGCCGTCACCGGGGGATAGTTCGGCAAGGCGGGCGAAGACAGCCGGGGAAGTGACGGTGTCGAGGTGGCCCGCGATGAGCGCGGTGCCACGCTCGCCGGGTGAGACTCCCGAGCTTTGCCAGCCGACCAGGTTCGTGTCGTTCGCCGGAGGCGGCTCCAGAGCACCGGAAGGGCCGATCTTCAAACCGATGAACGGCGCATCCACACCGATCTTGGGAATCCGCAAGCGGACCGGCGCGGAACGCGGCATCGCCAGGTCGCCCGGCGAAGCCTTCTCCGGCCCTGTCGAGGCCTTGGGCTGAGCGGGTTGCGGTGCGGCCGCCGGTGCCTGCCGCGTCGCGGAAGGCACCGAAGGCGAGACCGGCGACGTCGCGTCCGGAGAGAACATCTTGGAGCCGAATGCGTAGAGCAGCACGGCCACTGCCAAGGCCCAGAACACGATTCGGCCGACCCACCGCCTGGTGCGTCGGGATGATCCCCTGCTCACGGGATGGGGACGGGTCGTCACCGAAAACACAACCTTTCGGATGCGGGCGGAATACCTCAAGGGGCCGGACGCGGGCCGCCGCCCTGGTACGACGGCGACCCACGTCCACTGCTCGTTCGCCAAGCGGCGACGGCAGCCGGTACGCGTTTGCTAGGCGGCGCCGGCAGCCTTCCGACGGCGGACAAGGACGAACGCGGCCAGGGCACCCGCCACGACCACGGCCCCGGTCACGTTCGTGCCAGTGCTCGCAAGACCACCGCCGCCTGTGTGCATGCCACCCTTCGGCTTCTCCGACTTGTAGCCGTCCTCCTGCTCCTTGGACCAGTCCTTGTCCTTGTCGTGGTCATCCTTGGACCAGTCGTCGCCGTTGACCAGGGCGAGTCCACCGGAGCCGGTGTGCATACCGCCGTGCGGCTTGTCCTTGTCCTTGTCCTTGTCGTGGTCACCCTTGGACCAGTCGTCGCCGTTGACCAGGGCGAGTCCACCGGAGCCGGTGTGCATACCGCCGTGCGGCTTGTCCTTGTCCTTGTCCTTGTCGTGGTCACCCTTGGACCAGTCGTCGCCGTTGACCAGGGCGAGTCCACCGGAGCCGGTGTGCATACCGCCGTGCGGCTTGTCCTTGTCCTTGTCGTGGTCACCCTTGGACCAGTCGTCGCCGTTCACCAGGGCGAGCGCACCGGAGCCGGTGTGCATACCGCCGTGCGGCTTCCCAGGCTCGTGCGCCTGGCTGTGGGAGGAGTCGTCCTTGTCCCAGTCCCCTGCGGTGCTGGCGTACGAGAGCGGTGCGGCGAGCGCCAGGGTGCCGGCGGCTGCGGTCGCGGCGAGAAGAATGCGGGCAGAGCGCATCGATGACTTCCTTTCGTCGCCCGCGCCGGCTGACTGACTGTCGGCTCTTCGTTACGCGGCGACATGGCCCACCGTCAGCCGCCCCGGCCTTCGCCGCTACTTGAGATGGTGCATCCGATACCCAGCGGGGAAATGGGTGAGCGAGTTCGGATCCGTCGTGGCTATCGCGTGCGCAGGCACCTGACGTCTGAGCTGTGACGTAAGGGCACTGCAGAGATCCACCGATCCTGGCGAGCAGTGAGCGTGCCTCGTCCTGGTGCGGATGCGCCGGACGCACCTGCGCCGCGCAATCGTCGACGGCCCGTCGTGCCTCCTGCTCTGCCCGTTCGTCTCGGCCGTGCCCGTGCAGGGCTACGGCCAGGGGGTCCGGAGCGCGCCCGCCTCGGCGCGTGTCCCGTCCGCGTCGTGGCCGGCCGCCCCGGCCTCTTCAAGAGCCTCCGTGTGCCGCTGTTGCCCACACAGGGCGCGTACGAGCGTGGTGTGCACGGCGGACGTCCAGCCGTCGGCCATTCGCTCCAGGTTTCCCGGGGCCACCGCCTCGGCCTCCTCGTGGCGGCCCTGCTCACATAGGGCCACTAACCGTGGACGCGTACGCCGTGGTACCGGTTTGCCCGCCCGCCCGCTCCCGACAGGCAGAAGCAAGCGCTTAGTAAGTGACGGAGGAGCGCCCGTGGCGATGACGGCACGCGTGGACGTCTGCCGGCTCTCCCTGGACCGGTTCGGCCTACCGGCCCACCGGGTGCTCTTCGTCGACGACGCGGAGCCGAACGTGCTCGGCGCACGCGCCGTCGGCTGCGGGCTCTGCTGCACACCGACGGCTACACCACCAGGGCAGTGCCCGCCGACCTGATCCCCGGCCTGCCCCGTCGACCGGTCTGAGCCGCTGCGAAACGGCTCCGGCCTCGATGCGCTCCCCGCCGGATCACCTCACTGCCCGAGCGGACATCACGGTCCCGCTCACGCGCCGTGCGCGAGTGCGCGCAGCCCGGCGGCGGCCAGGGGGCCCGGTGCCTCACCGACGGCGTCGAAGCCGTCGCCTCGGGTCAGGCCCTGGAGGTGACGGGCGTGAATGCCCTCCGCGATGACCGCGATCTTGAAGTACCCGAGTCCCAGGTAGAAGTCCAGGCGGGCCAGGTCGCGTCCGCTCGCCTCCGCGTAGCGGGCCGCGAGCTCGCGCCTCGTGGGCAGCCGCTCGCTGGTCGACGCAGCCGCGCCGCCCAGCACCGGGGCGAAGGCCGGATCGGTGTACACCAGGTGCAGACCGAGGTCGGCGAGAGGATCCCCGAGTGTCGCCATCTCCCAGTCCACCAGCGCCCGCACCTCCGACGGGTCGTGCGGGGCCAGGATGGCGTTGTCGATGCGGAAGTCGCCGTGCACGATCGACGCCCCGGCCTCGGGTGGGCAGGCGGTGGTGAGCCGTGCGTGCAAGGTGTCGATGTCGGGGAGGTCGCGGGTTCGGACCCGGGTCCACTGGTCGTACCAGCGCTCGATCTGCCGGGAGAGATAGCCCTCGGGACGGCCGAACCCCGTGAGCCCCACGGCGCCGGGGTCGACGGCGTGCAGGCCGGCGAGGACGTCGACCAGGGCGTGGGCACAAGCGGTGATCTGCTGGTCCGTCAGCGTGTGAAGCTGCTCGGGGGTGCGGATGACCCTTCCCCCCACGTACTCGACCAGCGAGAACGGCACCCCCATGACGGACGCGTCGCCGCAGGCGACCGCTCGGGGCACCGGAACGCCGCTCCCGGCGAGCGCGGAGATGACCCGGAACTCGCGCCCCATGTCGTGAGCGGAGGGAGTGAGGCCGCCCAGGGGCGGGCGGCGCAGGACCCAGATGGCATGCCCGTCCGTGAGCTGGTAGGTGAGGTTGGAGCGACCTCCCTGGATCAACGAAGCCGAGAGCGCGCCGCGAAAGCCGGGTACGTGGTCGTGGAAGAAGGAGTTCAGGGCGGCCAGGTCGAGGCCGTCCACGGTGCTCCGGGCTGCGGCGCTCATGCCGCGTCACCCTTCCCGCCCTGGCTGCTTGCCCCGGTCTCGTACCGACGTACGACCCGGCGGGCGATGGCCCAGCGGTGCGTCTCGGAGGGGCCGTCGTAGATGCGGAACGGCCGCACCTCCCGCAGGAAGCGTCCGAGCAGCGCGTCCCCGGACACCCCGAGGGAACCGCAGATCTGCAGCGATCGGTCGACCACACGCCATATGGCCTCGGCACTGAACGTCTTGGCGATCGAGGTCGACTGCGCGGCCGAGCCGCCCTGGTCGAGTTCCCAGCACGCCTGCAGAATCAGACCGCGTGTGGCGGCGATGTCGATCTCGTTGTCGGCGATCATCTGCTGGACCATGCCGAGATCGGCCAGCCGCGAACCGAAGAGCTCCCGCTCCGCGGCACGGGCCACGGCGATGTCCTGCGCGTGGCGGGCGATCCCCAGCCAGCGCATGCAGTGCGTCATCCGGGCCGGGCCCAGCCGGACCTGGGCATACCGGAAGCCCTCGTCCACCGCTCCCAGGACGGCATCCTCGGACACGAAGCAGTCGTCGAAGAGCAGCTCGATGTGACCGCCGAAGAGGCTCTCATCGAGGGTCTCGATGTGCCGGACGGTCTTCATCCCCGGGTTGTCGGAGTCGACGAGGAACATGGTCGCGCCGCCGCGGTCGCCCGGTGCGCCGGAGGTCCGCGCCATGACGATCGCGAAACCTGCGCCGTCGGCACCGGTGATGAACCACTTGCGGCCGTCGATGCGCCAGCCGCCGGGGACGCGTTCGGCGCGCGTCGTCAGCGCGTTCGGGTCGGATCCGGCGCCGGGGGCCGGCTCGGTCATCGCGAAGCACGAGCGGATGTCCCCGGCGGCGAGCGGCCGCAGATACCGCTCGCGCTGCTCGGGGGTCGCGACGGCCTCCAGCAGGTGCATATTCCCCTCGTCGGGGGCGGCGATGTTCAGTGCCAGCGGGCCGAGAAGCGAGTAGCCCGCTTCTTCGAACACCGACGCTCTGCCGCGCATGTCCAGTCCGTGACCGCCGAGTTCGGCGGTGACGTGGGGAGCGAAGACCCCGGCCTCCTTCGCCGCGCGTTGCAGTTCCAGCCGTATGGCCTCGGTGTGGACGACGCCCTTGTGTTGCTTCTCCAGGGGCAGCACGGTCTCGCGAATGAAGCGTGCGGTGCGCTGAGCGAGGTCCGCGACGCCGGGGTCGGGCGAAAAATCGACAGTCATGATCACCTCAGTGGGCTTACAGGTGTTGTGTCACGTAACGGATGCCGGAAGGCCCCCCGGGGTGGCACGGCCGAACACGTGCGCCGTGCCGCCCCTGGCGACTGATGGCCTTGGCGGCTGACCGGATCAGCTCCCTGATGAGCTGATCAGAGACCGTTCGGGTGCTCGCGGTACCAGTCGGCGGGCGTGAGCGCGTAGAACCCGGACGTCCCGGCCTCACCCTCGTAAATGACCTCGACGCCCCTCGGGATGGTCACGACGTCGCCGGCACGGGCTTCGAGCACCTCATCACCGAACGTGAGCCTGAGGGTTCCGGTGATGATGTACATGACCTCCTCGTACGGCAGCTTCCAGGGGTCGGTCGCCCCACCCTTGTCGAAGCGGGCGATCCCGCCACCGAGCTGGGACAGACCCGTGTTCTGCGTGCGCATCTCGACGGTCATGGGACCGTTCTCGATGACGTACTTCTCGACCAGCGGCGCGAGCTGGGGCTTCAGTTCTTCGCTCATCTCGTTCTCCTTGCTGTGCGATCCGGTTGATTACTGGGCGGTCCAGCCGCCGTCGACGTACACCGACTGGCCGGTCATGAAGTCGGAGGCCCGGGACGCGAGGAACACGGCCGCACCCACGAAGTCGGTGGTCTGTCCCCAGCGCCCCATCGGCGTCCGCTGGACGATCCAGCGGCTCGACGCCTCGTCGTTGTAGGCGCCGGCGGTCATGTCCGTGACCAGGAAGCCGGGGCACAGGGCGTTCACCTGGACGCCCTTGCGCGCCCACTCCAGGGCGAGGGCCTTCGTCAGGCCGACGATGGCGTGCTTGGACATGATGTACGCGGTGTTGTCGCGGATGGCGACGTTGCCGAGGATCGAGGCGATGTTGATCACCTTGCCGTAGCCGCCGGAGTTCTGGAGGTACGGCGCCGCCGCCTGGCAGAGCAGGAACGCAGACCGGTTGTTCAGGTCGATGACTCGCTGCCAGGTCTCGCGAGGCGTGTCCTCGATCGGGGAGTCATGGTCGTCGGCAGCGTTGTTGACGAGGACGTCGATCCCGCCGAGGTCCTCCGCGACCGAAGCGACGGTCGCGGTGATGGACTCGGGGTCGGACAGATCCGTGGGATAGACAAAGGCCTTGCCGCCGGCGGCTTCGACGAGAGCCTTCGTCTTCTTCAGTCCGTCCTCGCTCCGGGCGACGCACGCGATCGTGGCGCCGAACGAGGCGAATCCGACGGCCAGTTGTTGTCCGAGGCCCTTGGACGCTCCCGTCACAAGGATGCGCCGATCGGTGAGGTCGAATATTCCGGGCCCGATCCGGTCGGGCTCCAGGGCGTTGCTGACTGGCATTGATCTTGCTCTTTCTCTTTGGGGGAGTTGTGGTCAGGTGCGGGCGAAGGACCGCGCGCCGGATTCGGCGTCGGCACCCAGCTCGGCTTCGATCGCGGCGCCGATCTCCAGATCGATCGTGGTCTCGAAGCTCGCCTGCAAGCCGTGGTTGACCAGGTTCTTGGCCGCGCCGACCGCCCAGGCGGACTGTTCGCCGAGCACCTGGATCGCACCGTTCACGGCGATCTCCAGACCGGCTTCGGGAACCGCCTCCGTCACCAGCCCCCACGACGCGGCCTCCGCTCCGCTGAGGGGCCGTCCCATCAGCAGGAGGGACTTGGCACGTACCGGACCGACCGTCCTGGGCAACAGGTTGGTGAAACCGTTGGTGACTACGCGCCCGACCGAGGCCTCGGTGAACTGGAAGACACACTCCTCGGCGACGATCACGATGTCCCCGCTGAGCGCGATCTCCGCCCCTCCGCCGATCGCGTAGCCGTGCACCTGCGTGATGATCGGCACCCTGCACTCACGCATCGCGTGTGCCACGCGCTGCATTCGCTGGGCCACGGCTCGGGCGCCGATGGTGTCAAGGGGCCCCTGAGCGGCGGCCTGCTTGAGGTCGTGCCCGCTGCAGAAGGCACGTCCGGCACCGCGGATGATGACGGCGACCGTGTCCTGCTCGACCGTCCGGAGCTGCTCGGCGAGCCCGTCGAGCATGTCGTCGCTGAGGGCGTTGAGCCGTTCCGGGCGGTTCAACGTGAGGGTCAGCACGCCCTCGTCGCTCTCCGCTATCAGGTCGCGTGCCGTCATGAGGTGGCTCCTGTCTTGAGCTGATCGACGAGACGGGTCCCCCAGACCGAGTCGATGAGGCGGGCGGCGTTTCCGCGCGTGTACTTGTCGTACGACTCCTCGCTCAGCTGGAGGTAGTCCAGCTCCGGGATGAGCCGTTCGTGGCGCATCATGGGCCAGTCGCTGGCCAGGAGGACCTGGTCGGAGACCATGGTGTTCATCCAGTGAGCGACGGGCTCCCAGCCACCCTTCGGTCCGACCATCCGCTTGGGGGCCACCGCTCCGAAGTCTGCGTAGACATTGCGGTGCTTCCAGAGCACCGCCAGCGTCTCCGTGACCCACGGCCAGCCGCCGTGGCTGGCGACGATCACGAGCCCGGGGTAGGCGCACGCGATCTCGCACAGGGCCGAGGGGTGACCGAAGGAGATGGGCCCGGTGTCACTGAAGTTGATGCCGCTGTGCACCGTGACGGGGTGCCCGTTCTCCTGGCAGTACTTCAGCAGCGGCGCCGCGATCGGATCGTTCGCGGCGACCTTGAGGAAGCCCGGCTGGAAGTTCCAGCCGCGGAGACCGAGATCGTCGTGAGCGTGCTTGAGGATCTCGAGCGCGTTGGGAAGCCGCGGATCGGTGGTCGCGATGCCGGCCACCAGGCGGTCGGGGTGCGCGGTGACGGCTCGGTGGACCCGTTCGTTGACGGCGACGGGGTCGCCCTCTTCCCACTCCGCCTGCATGACGCCGATGACGTCGTTCGTCTCCATTTCGGCGATCAGGTGGGTCAGGGACCGACCGCCCGTGAACTCGTTTCCGTAGACCCGGGTGTAACCCTCGCTGTCGGTGCCCTCGAGGTCGACGCTCGTCGCCTCGTCCGCGGGCCGGATGCGAAAGTCGATGTAGCGTGCGTTCATGTCTGAGCTCCTGATCTTTTGGCCGTGTCGAAATAGGTGGTGAGGATTTCCCTCGGATCTACGTCGTGCGCCTCACCGGCGATCCCGATGCGGCCCCCCGGGGCCGATCCGCTTACGCAGCTCGAACTTCTGGATCTTTCCGGTCGGCGTGACCGGGAACTCGGTCACGAAGTGCACCTGATCCGGCACGAGGAACTTCGGTGCCCGTTCGGCGACATGCGACCTGATCTCGTCCGCTGTGACCCGGTGTCCGGGAGCGGCTTGGACGAATGCGGCGATCTCCTGCTCGGAGTACTCGGAGTCGACTCCGACGACTGCGCACTCCAGGACGGCAGGATGGGAACGGATCTCCCGTTCGACTTCGAAGGACGAGACGTTCTCGCCGCGCTTGCGAAGAGCGTCCTTGATGCGGTCGACGAAATGGAGGTTGCCTTGGGAGTCCTCTTCGAGGACGTCGCCGGTATGGAGCCAGCCGTCCCGGAGAGCGGCCTGCGTCGCAGCGGCATTGCCGTGGTAGCGAAGCAGGACCATGCCGTCCTCGTCGGCACCGACGAGCAGTTCGCCAGGGGTGCCCTGCCGGACGTCGCGCCCCTGATCGTCGACGAGCCGGATGCGGTAGCCGGGGCGCGGCGTGCCGACTCCGGTCCTCACACTCGCATCCCAGGAGGAGACGAGAGGGACGTTGGCCTCGGTCGACCCGAAACAGGTGGTGACGCGGACGTCGAAGCGCGAGCGGAACTCGTCCACGCCCTCGATCAGCGGCACCATCAGGACCCGGTCGAGGGTGTTCTGCGCGTCGTCGGGCCGCGCTGGCTGGTTGAGTACGAACTGAGCCATCGCCCCGAGGAGGAACGTCGCCGTGACACCGTGCGCCTGGACGTCGTTCCAGAAGGAGTTGATGCTGAAGCGTCTGACGAGGACGGTGCACGCTCCGCGCTGCAAGGCGGCGTAGACGACCGCCCACCGGCCGGCGATGTGGAAGAGCGGCAGCGGCGCGTAGTAGACGTCTCCGGGTGCGAGGTCGAGCATGTCGGCGACGGCCGTCGCGTACGCATGGGCGTGGCGCTCGGCGATGACCGCGCCCTTCGACGGCCCTGTCGTCCCTGACGTGTACATGACGGCGGTCTCGGAGAGCTCGTCCCGGCGAACCGTTTCGCCGGGGGCGGTGCCCGCCGACAGCGGACGAACCACGGCACCGGCTTCGGTGTCATGCCCGTTGACCACCAGGATCGACGTCAGCGCCTCGTTGCCGACGGCCACCAGGCGGTCCGTGTAGCGGGATTCGGTGATCGCCGTACTCGCACCCGCGTCGCGCACGACGTGCGCGAGTGTCTCGCCGACGTAGGCCGTGTTCACGGGGACTTCCAGGAAGCCCCCCAGGGCGAGCGCGAGCCAGGTGATCACCGACTGCTCGGAGTTGTCCAGCATCACGAGCACCGGTTCGCCTGCCGAGAGCCCTTGCTCCTGCAGTGCGCCCAGCCGGTCGAGGGCGGCTTGCTTGAGGTCCGCGAAGGAGAAGGTGCTCCCTTCGAAGACCAGTGCCGACGCGTCCGGCCACGTCGCCACCGCGTGGTCCAGGGCGGCGTGGATCGTCCTGCGTGTTGCGTGTGCCATGACCTGCCTCACTTGCCGCTATAGCTCAACTGCGAGATCGAATGCCGCATGCACAGCTCCCTCGATGCGATGCGGGTGGAGAACGCCGCCGACTGCACGGACGTCGAGAGACTCGGGCAGGTCCTCGAAGAGCTCGGCGCGCGGTTCGGCCCAGGTGTGCACGACGTGATCCGCCACGATCGTGACGCCTTGGAGTGATGGCGCGATCGGCCGGCCCTGGGCATCCACATCGCGATACGTCATCGTGGCGAGTCCCCCTACTCCACAGCGAAGAGCACCCTCCGCGACGTCGTACTCGCGGACCTGCGCGGAGCAACGGCTCGTGACGCCGACGGCTGCCAGCCTCGTCAGGAAGTCGTGGCGGACCTCTGGTTCGGCGTGCCGGCCGTGCGCGTCGGGGGGTTCACGCACGGCCACGCGCCTCGTCCGGTGCGTCAGTAGGTGATGACGGTCCGGCCGCCGTCGCCCTTCCCCATCGCGGCGAAGGACTCGTTGATCTCGTGGATCGACACGGTGCGCCCGACGAGCCGGTCCAGGTCGAGCTGGCCCTGCATGTACAGGTCCACCAGTCGAGGGAAGTCCAGTGCGGGGTGGCTGCTTCCGTAGTTGCTGCCGATCAGCGACTTCTCGCGGTCCGACATGACCATGGGGTCGATCTCGATCGTCACGCCCTCGGCCGCCTGCCCCACCACCACGGCGGTGCCGCCCGGCCGGATGAGTTCGTAGGCGAGCTCGATGGTGGGCTTCAGACCGATCGCCTCGAAGGCCCAGTCGACGCCGCCCTCACCGACGAGTTCGCGGACCGCTTCGGCGAGGTCCGTCTGCCGCGAGTTGATCACTGCTGTGGCACCCAGCGCCCGGGCGCGCTCCAGCGACCCGTCGTTCACGTCCACGGCGATGATCTGGCCGGCCGAGACCAGGCGGGCGCCCATGATGACCGACAGGCCGACGCCGCCGCAGCCGATGACGAGCACCGTGTCGCCCGGCTTGACGTCCGCGGTGTTGATGACGGCGCCGACACCGGTGGCCACGGCGCAGCCGACCAGCGCCGCCTTCTCCAGCGGCGCGTCCTTGCGGACCGGGATGGCGCTGGTCTCCCGGACGACGGCGCGGTCGGCGAACGCCCCCGTGGCGAGGTAGCTGGGCACGGGCCGGCCGTTGCGGGACAGGCGCGACGTGCCGTCGAACATGACGTTCTGGTAGGCGGTCTCCTCGACCTTCGGACACAGCGCCGGCCGACCGGAGTTGCAGTACGCGCAGACACCGCAGTACGGCACCCACGACAGCACGACGTGGTCACCGACAGCCACGGTTGTCACACCCGGGCCCACCTTCTCGACGACCCCGGCCCCTTCGTGGCCGAGCACCACCGGGCCCTCGGACGACCACTCGCCCTTGACCACGTGGTAGTCGCTGTGACAGAGACCGCTGGCGGCCAGCTTGACGAGTACCTCGCCCTCCTTCGGGTCCTCGAGGTCGAGTTCCTCGACCGTCATCGGCTTCCCGACGGATTCGAACACTGCGGCGGTGACCTTCATGGCACGTCCTTTCGTGAGAACAGGTGAGGGGGTGGCCGGGCGGTGGGCGGCCGGGACCGGGTCAGTCGCGGGCGGCGCCCATGGCCAACATCACGTGCTTGGTGCGGGTGTAGTCGTCGAGGGCGTAGGTGGCGTTGTCCCGGCCGTATCCGGAGTGGCCGAAGCCGACCCAGGGCATCTCGGTGGCCACCGTGAGGTGGGAGTTCGTCCAGACGCTGCCGAAGTTCAGCTGCTCGACGGCGCGGAGCGCCCGGCCGTGGTCGGCGGTCCACACGGACGCGGCGAGCCCGTACACGACGTCATTGGCCTTGGCGATCGCCTCGGACTCGGTGGCGAACGACTCCACGGAGATGACCGGGCCGAACACCTCTTCCCGGGCCATCTCGGAGCCGGCGGCGACGTTGGTGATGACGGTCGGCGGGTAGAAGAACCCGGCGCGGTCCGGGATCTGGCCACCGGTGACGACCGTGGCCCCGTCACGCCGGGCCCGGTCGACCATGCCGGCGATGCGGTCACGCTGCGCGGCACTGATCACCGGCCCGAGCACGACGTGCTCCCCTTCGGCGGGGTCGCCCATCGTCAGGGCCTCCGCCGCGCGGACGAGCCGCTCGACGAGCTCGTCGTGGACGCTCTCGTGGCAGATGACGCGCGTGGCCGCACCGCAGTCCTGACCGGCGTTGGTGTAGCCCGCCGCGATCAGGCCCTCCACCGCGGCATCGAGGTCGGCGTCGTCGTAGACGACGACCGGGGCCTTGCCACCCAGCTCCAGGTGGACGCGCTTGACCGTGGCGGCCGCGCCTTCCGCGACGCTGCGGCCGGAGCCGACGCTGCCGGTGAGCGCCATCATGTCGATGCCGGGGTGGTGGCTCATGGCCTCACCGACCACCGACCCGCTGCCCAGGACGACGTTGAGCACGCCGGCCGGGAGGATGTCGGCGGCCAGCTCCATCAGGACGAGGGTGGTCAGGGGCGTCAGCTGGGACGGCTTCAGCACCATCGTGTTGCCGGCCGCGAGCACGGGCGCGATCTTCCAGGCGGCCATCATCAGCGGGAAGTTCCAGGGAGTGATGGCACCGACGACGCCGACGGGTTCCCGCCGGATGTACGAGAGCTGCCCCTCGACGTACTGTCCGGCCGCCGGGGCCTGCGCCGTGCGGGCCGCGCCCGCCATGAAACGCAGGCTGTCCGAGACGACCGGGATCTCCTCGACCACCGCGGCCAGCGGCTTGCCCCCGTTGATCGACTCGATCGCCGCGAGCAGGTCGAGGTGGGCGTCGACCGCGTCGGCAAGCTGGTTGAGCAGCGCCGCACGGGCCGCCGGCGTGCGGCCGGCCCAGTCGGGCAGCGCCCGTCGGGCCGCGGTCACCGCCGCGTCCACGTCCGCGGGAGTGCCCTTGGGGACCGTGCCCAGCGAGGCCTCGTTGGCCGGATTGATCAGCGCGGTGGTTCCGGCGTCGGGCACGGCGGTGGTGAACGAGCCGTCGATGAAGTGGGCCCTCGGCACCCGTGCGATGCGGTCCGCGGCCTCGGTCAGAGTGTCCTTGGTGATCACGATGTCGGCTCCTAGCTGTCGACGGATGCAGGTTCGGTACGGGCGGGCTGTACGGAGCCCCGGGCGGCCCGGGCTCGTTCGGCGGCTTCGAGTGCGTCGCCGGAGGGGGCGGTCGAGCCTCGCCAGGGGCGCGCCAGGACCATGTAGAGCGCACCGCTGACCAGGACCACGCCGAGGCCGATCAGGACGCTCCAGCGGTCGACGAAGGCCAGCGAGGCGTCACCGGGCTGGATCAGGATGAGCATCGCGGAGACGCCGTACAGCAGGGCGGCGACGTTGATGGTGAACCCGGCGCGGCCCAGGCTCCAACTGCCGCCGGGCTGCCAGCCCTTGAGCCTCATCCGCAGTGCGGCGAGCACGACCATGTGGAAACACACATAGATGCCGCAGACCGCGAAGGAGGTGACGCGCGGCAGGCTGTCGGGCTGCACGAGCACCCAGACGCAGATCAGCGTCGGAGCCGCGCAGCCGACCAGCATGGCGACACGCGGGGAGCCCTGTGCGGACAGCGTCGACAGCTTCTTGCTGCCGGGCAGCATGTCGTCCCGGGCGAAGGCGAAGATCAGCCGGCTGAGTGCGGCCTCCAGGGACAGCACGCATGAGATGAACGCGGTCAGCGCCACCACCAGGAAGATCTTGGTGCCGACCGGTCCGACCGTGGCCTCCAGGATCGCCGAGACGGGGTCGGTGACCTTGCCGCCCACGATGTCCGGCAGGTTCGGGGCCGCCAGGATGAAACCGATGAACGCCAGACCCGCTGAGAACAGCCCGGTCACGACGGTCAGGATCATCGCCTTCGGAATGGCGCGGCCCGGGTTCTTCACCTCTTCCGCGACGTCCCCGCAGGCTTCGAACCCGTAGAAGAGGAACAGACCGGTGAGCGCGGCGAGCAAGAAGGTCTGGTAGTACGGCGCACCGCCGCCGGCGCCCATCGCGTCGAAGAAGACGCCGAACGAATTGTGGCGCTTGAAGAACAGCAGGTAGAGGCCACAGAAGATCACGCCCACGATCTCCGCGTAGAAGCCGATACGGACGACCGTGCCGAGGGTCCGGGTGCCGCTGAGGTTGAGCAGCATCGCCAGCAGCAGCAGACCGACGGCGATCAGGAAGCTCTGGACGGTGGTCGGCGTGAAGCCCAAGAGACTTCCGACGAAGGGGACGGCGAAATACGACACCGACGTGATGGTGACGATCAGGGCGCACAGGTAGATCCAGGCGGCAAGCCAGGCGTAGCGCGGCCCCCACAGTCGCCGCGCCCACGGGTAGACACCCCCGGCGATCGGGTACTGGGAGACGACCTCACCGAACACCAGGGCCACGAGCATCTGGCCGGCGGCGACGATGACCAGCCACCAGATCGACGGCGGCCCGGCCGTGGTCAGTCCCAGCGGCATCAGGGCGGCCAGGCCGCCCAAGGGTGACAGGTAGGTGAAGCCCAGGGACAGCGTCTCCATGACGCTCATGGAGCGGGTGAACTGCGCCGTATTTTGGGTCTGTTCAGGCATCCGGGGCGATGCCTTGGACGAAGCCATCAGGGGACTCCTTGGAAGGTGCGTCGGCCGGTTCGGCCGTGCGACTGACGGTCGCTCTCGGCGCCGGGGAGCGGCGTGCCGATCGGTCAGGCGTGACCAGGGAGACCGGCGTCCTGTCGCATCCGGGCCGCCTTTACGTTCCACTCGTGTTCGGTCGGCAGGCTCGACTCAAGCCCGAGCAGCGCCTGCGCTGCCTGTCGTCCTATGGCCGGGGCCAGTTGGATCCCGGAGGCGCCCGCGCCGACAGCGTTGATGACGTTCTCGCACGTCGGATGGCGACCGACCACGGGCAGTCCGTCGCGGGTCATCGCGCAGACGCCGGACCAGGTTCTGCCGACGGTCGCTTCTTCGGCGCCCTTCACACGCTGTGAGAGGAGTTCGACGACCAGCATCGTGTCGTCCTCGTCGAGCGGCTTGGGGCGCAGACTGGGCGTCGCTTCCCTGAGGTTTCCGTCCTCGCTGTGGAGACCGGCTATGAGCTGGGTGGCGCCCTCCTGGCGGAAGTACACCCCCGGCACGCCCGATCCCGGGATGTAGTCCATGACGAAGGGCAGCGAACGGATGGGCCATTCCTTCAAGTTCGCCACGACGACGCCGTACAGCTGGTTCGACACAGCTACCGGGGCGTCGAGGAGAGCGGCGATGTCCGGTGCCCACGGCCCTGCCGCGTTCACGACCCAGTCCGCGTCCAGTCGATGGGTGGCCGTCGCCAGGGTCCACGCACCCGAGTCGGCCTGGTCGGCTGCTACAAGAGGCGACGACGAGAGCACGCGCACGCCTGCGGCGCGTAGCCGTGCGGTCATCCTCGCGCAGAACTCGTATGCGTCGATGTATCCGTCGGAGCGGCCGATGAGACCTCCGACAAGGTCGTCGCCCGTTATCAGGTCCGGCCATGAGGAGGCGATCTGGTCCCGGTCCAGGATCTCGGCGTCGACGATTCCGAACTCCTGCTGGAGCGCGCGCGACGCATGGAAGCGGGCCATGTCCCCTTCGGTCCGCGCCAGTCGGAGATATCCCGAGCGTGTGAAGGAAAGCCCTGTCTCCTCGCTGAAGGCATCGAAGAACCGGCGGCCGTACGCCCTGACCTCGATGGCGTCGGCGGTCGAGAACTGCGTCTCCACCATTCCGACGGAGAGACCCGAGGTGCCCTCGCCCGGGTGGGCCATGTCCAGCACCGTGATATCGAGTAGCGACGGCGCGAGTTCCACGAGGTGCCATGCGGTGCTCAGGCCCAGGACCCCCGCACCGACGATGACGACTTTCTGGGATATCGGCATTACGCGCCCTCGCGAACTGCCGTGCATGCATGACGGTGAATCAATGTTGTGTTCCTTGCCGTGTACTCAGAAGCGGTACGCGCCCGACGCCCGGGCCACTCCGTCCGGGGACATCGCCCGGGCGATCTCCTCGGCGATACGTTCGGTGGCTGCCCGGCTGGTCCGGCTGAGGGCCGTGAACGAGATGAATCCGTGCACGAGGCCGCCTTCGCGGAGAACCCGTGTCGGTACCCCGTTCTCCAGGAGCTCGGCGGCGTATTCGAGCGCCTCGTCCCGGAGCGGATCGAATCCGGCGACAGACACCACGGCAGGAGGCAAGCCGTCCAGGTTCCCGAGCAACGGGGAGACCCGCGGATCCTTCACGTCGGTTCCCGCCGGCAGGTAGTGACCGCTGAACCACTTGATCTGCTTGGCCGAGAGAGCCGGGGAACCGGCGAACTCGTGGTGCGAGGGCCGCTCGGTCGACAGGTCCACGACCGGGTAGATCAGGACCTGCAGGAACGGCTGGACCTCACGGCCCCGCAGCTGCTGGCACAGTACGGCCGCTACGTTGCCCCCGGAGCTCTCGCCGGCGACGACGATGCGGTGCGGATCGAGACCCCACTGCGCGGCGTGCTCGACGGCGTAGCCCCACGCGGTCAACGCGTCCTCGTGCGGGGCGGGGAAGGGATGCTCCGGAGCGAGCCGGTACTCGACGGAGAGCACGTCGACACCTGCCTTGAGAGCCAGGAGCTTCACCGGAGAGTCGTAGGAGGCCCGGCTGCCGAGGACGAACCCGCCCCCGTGGAAGAACAGGACGAGTCCGCGCGACGAGGAGCCCGCCCGGTAGCGGGTGGCCTGCAGGCCGCCGGGCAGCCGGAGTTCTTCCTGGATCGCGAAGGACGGCATCCGGTCGGCGAATATCCGCGACTCCGCTTCGACCACTTCGCGGGCGCCCGCCGGAGCGAGGTCGCTGTAGTCGTCGCCCGCCTCGGTCATCCGCATCAGGAGGGCGATCTCGGGCGCCATCTCCTCGCCGTCGGTGTTGACAGGCACGTCCGCCAATCGGCGAAGGACGGGCTGGGGAAGGCGACAGGCGAGGACACCCATCGCCCGCTGGATCCGCTCCGCCAGGGTGAGCTTGGCCCGGGACGAGGTCATCGTGTCGCTCCCCGCCGGTGGGAAGTGGTGGTCTGCGGCTTCCCGCCCTCGGACCGCACCGGCGCCGAGTTCCTGGCGCTGAAGCGCAGGTGCCTGTCGAACAGGGCACCCTTGAGGAGCTTGGCGTCCTGACGGTACGAGGTCAGCATCCGCCAGGGCAGCCCGGTGCCCTGGCGCGGAAGCGTGTCCATCGACCTCGTGACGTAGCCGGCGGTGAGATCGAGCAGCGGCCGCGTGGGCATGCCCGCGTCGGGCACCGGGACGGCGATCTCGTGACCGTGGGCGTCCATGTGCTTGATCAGGTCGCAGATGTAGCGGCTCGTGAGCCCCACCTTCAGGGTCCACGACGACGACTTGGTGTATCCGAGCGCCACGACCCAGTTGGGAACACCGGAGAGCAGCATCCCGCGGTAGGTCACCGTGTCCGCGAGGACGACCGGCTTCCCGTCCACGCTCTGCCGGACTCCTCCGAAGAACCGCATGTTGAGACCGGTCGCCGTCACGATGACATCGGCCTTCAGCTCGCGTCCCGAGGTCAGCAGGATGCCGTTCTTCGTGAAGCGCGCGACCCGGTCCGTGACGACGGATGCCCTCCCGTCGCTGATGGCCTTGAAGAAATCGCCGTCCGGGGTGGCGCACAGGCGCTGGTCCCACGGCTCGTACGGCGGATTGAAGTGGGTGTCGACGTCGAAGTCGGCCGGGAGAGCCTTCTTGGTGTAGTGACGGATCAGGGCGCGTCCGGCTCGCGGAAACGTCTGCACGAACTTGACGAAGGTCTGGTCGCGCCAGATGTTCTTGCGCCTCGTCAGCGCGTATCCGCGCTCGGGGCCGAAGAGTTTCGTCAGCTGCAGCGACAGCGCGTCGACACGCGGCATCTCCATGATGTAACTCGGCGTCCGCTGGAGCATCGTGACGTGGGCCGCCGCGCCAGGACCCACCGTCATGGCCGGCAGGAGGGTGACCGCCGTGGCGCCACTGCCGATGACGACCACCTTCTTGCCGGAGTAGTCGTAGTTCTCCGGCCAGTGCTGCGGATGAAGAATGTCACCGGTGAACTCGTCGCGGCCCTCGAAGTGGGGCGTGTACCCCTCGTCGTAGCGGTAGTAGCCGGTGGCGCCGTACACCCAACGCGCCTTCATGGCCAGCTCGGTGACCGCTCCGCTGCCGTCAGTGGTCCGCACCGTCAAGGTCCACAGAGCCTCGTCGCTCGACCAGTCCGCCGACACGACCTCGTGCCGGAGCCGGATGAGCCTTTCCAGGCCGTACTCCTCGACGGTCTCCCGCAGGTAGTCACGAATCAGGTGGCCGTCGGCAATGGCGGATTCGTGGCGCCAGGGCTTGAATTCGTATCCATACGTGTGCAGATCGGAGTCCGACCGGATCCCGGGGTACCGGAAGAGGTCCCAGGTGCCTCCGATGTTGTCGCGCCCCTCGAGCACCGCGATCTTCTTGCTGGGGAACTCGTTCGTCAGGTAGCAGGCGGCTCCGATTCCGGAAATACCCGCCCCGATGACGACGACGTCAAAACACTCTGCCGAAACGGTAGAGGCATCCATGCCACCACTCCCTTGCATCTGTGGTTCAGCGGCTGGGCTTCATGGTGCCTAGGTTTGGTGTGGCGCTATACACACAGAACGCGCGAGTTCCGGTGGAAGGTGGTGCACCCTGCACACTTCCGGTGTCTGAGCGTCGAACGGGGGGCGAACTTTGAGTCCGCTGACGCCGATCAACGCAACGGCCCCGCCGGCCGGTGCGGGCGGGGCCTACGAGGAGGGGACAGAGCCCTGGTCAGTCGCTCGGCTGCTGGTCCTGCCGGAGCTCCAGGAGCATCAGGGCTGCGTCGACCCCGGTCGGGTCCTGATCGAGAGGTCGCGGCAGCATGGCCCGTGCCCGGGCCAGCCGGCGGTCGACCGTGTTCCGGTGCGCGAACATCCGTTCCGCGGTGCTCGAGATGTTGAACCGTTCACTCACGTACATGCGGACCGTGCGCTGGATGACCGGGTCGGCTGTCGCGAGCTCACCCAGAGTGGTGGCGACGAACTGCTCCGCCTTGGCGAGATCGGCGCTGAGCAGATCGACGAGGTAGGCATCCTCGTAGCGCACGACGGCGTGCGGAGACCGCAGCCGCGCGAGGAGTCGCTGCGCCGCGACGGCGTCCAGATGGCTGGTGCGGAAGCCCTCGACGTCCCGGGCCGGCCGCCCGAACGCCACCCGGATGCCCGGCGTCTTGGCGAGGACCTTCTGGATCTCCGCTACCGGCGGAACGGTCCTGACCGGCATCCACAACCACTGGGAGGAGGTGCTGACCACCAGCGTCAGACGACGCGTGGCACCGCATGCCCGCATGACGTGCTCGGCCACTTCCTCCAGGTGGGGGGCATGCTCTTCGGAATCGGCCCACACGATGGCCGCGACGTGATGCCCCGTCAAGGCGTAGCCGAGCTGCTCCTCCGCTCGTACGCGGCTGATGGGTGCGCCTTCCAGCAGGAGCTGCGTGGTGGCGAAGCGCTGGGTGTGGGCACCGCGTCCCAGCTCCGACCGTACGTCGTCCGTGTACGCCGCCACTGCGGCGATCGAGTCGTCCACGAACGCCGTCATCGAATTGCCGGACACCTCGACCAGTTCGCGCAACTCGTCGTGATCCGTGGTGGCGGCGAAGCAGGCGTCGATCCACCACTGCCAGCCGACCCGCTGCGCCGCCCTCCACGACCCGAGGTCGTTGATGTCCATGCCGCGCAGCACCAGGTCCCGGGCGTAGATGTACATCTCCGGGTCCCTGGACGGCTCCACTCGCCGGCCCGGAGCGTGCAGGTTCGACACGAGCCAGTGCGTCATGTTCGCCTTGTTGAGGCGCCGGTCCGCTTCCGCCAGCACGGGATCTTCCACGATTGCCCGCTCGCTCGTACCACCCAGCGAAGCGGCCCACAGCCTGTCCAGAACGTCCTCTGACAGGGGCAGCATCTGCTCAGCGATTGCTCGGATCAGCTCGGACACCCGTGCGGATGGCGCTGGCCACAACTCTTCCATAGCGCGCACAGCGTACTCTCGGCGGCCGTGTGTGGTGAACCGCCGGGCGGGGACGAACCAGCCTCGGCAGCGCTCGTATCCGCGCTCGACGTCGGATACCGATGAGTAGGCTCCTGCGTCGTCACCGATGAGGCACGCAAGGTCATCCGGGCCGAGGTCGCGGAGCATCACGGTCGTTTGACAGGCCGTAGGGGGATCCGTGATCCTCCTGACCACTGCAAGGCGTGCGACAGGCAGCCGCTTTTGAGGTGCCCACTGTCGCAAGTCTCTGGCTGGCGGTCCGTGCCCGCCCCCTCACCTGCGTTCACTCGCCCGGCACATCGCACCCTCGCCACGCAGGAAGACAACCCGGAAAGGCTCTACACCGCAGACCGGTCGCTCTCACCAGTCTTCAACGGGATCGCCATGGCGGGCGAGCAGATCACTGTCATCAATCTGTTGGCACTCCCCGGAGGCATCGCCCTTTTCGGATACGACGGGTTCACCGTCGCCGTCGACTACGTCGCAGCGCTGGGCGTACTACTGCTCCTTGCCCAGAAGATCCGCAACAGCGGCCGTGGTGGGCGGCAAGGACATCGGCGCCGTCGGCGCCAATGGGCAGTCGTCCCCGATTCTGCTCGCTGCGAGCCTGCTGTCCGACAGCTCGGCGGCGCGCGTCTGGCCCGGCTTCCGGCGGCGCGGACTCCTCAGAGATGTCGCCGCGTTTCGGCCATGCCGCCGGGGCGAGGATGCGCTCGACCCTCCCGTGTGCAGTGCGGAGTGTGCAGTGTGCACCACCATCTGTGCGAACTGGAGGTGAACTGATGTGGTACGGCGCGGCGCGCCAGGCGCACCCTGGAGACCCAGGTCACAGGCGACGGACGTACAAACACCGGTTTCAGCCAGCCGAGGGCCTGCATTCGACTGAGGCCGCGCCTACGAGAGAGGCCCAGGAGTCCCTGCCGAGGACAGTCGTCCCGCGCCCCGAGTACGAAAAGGTATGGCATGACCATCTCAAAGATTTCCCTGCGCCGGATCCCGGCCTCCGCACCGGTCGAGGAGATCCTGGCCGTCTTCCGCGAGGACGGTGGCGTCATCATCGAAGGGCTCCTCAGCCCGGACCAGGTCGAGCGGTTCAACCGCGAGATCGATCCGTCGATGCGAGAACTGTCCGCCGGCTCGAAGCACGACGACGAGTTCGTCGCCGAGTTCCACGGCAAGAACACCAAGCGGCTCACGAACCTGGTCACGCTCAGCGAGACGTTCCGGAACGAGATCATCGAGATCGACCTGGTGCACGCCCTCGCCGACGCCGTCTACCTGGAGGAGTCGGGAACCTACTGGATGACCACGGCGCAGGTCATCGAGATCGGGCCCGGAAATGCGGCCCAGTACCTCCACCGGGACCTGGAGAACTACTTCCCGTTCATCGGCATGGGGCCGGCCGGCCCCGAAGTGACCATCAACTTCTTCACCGCCCTCACCGACTTCACCGAGGAGAACGGGGCCACCCGAGTCATCCCGGGAAGCAACCACTGGGAGAACTTCGCCGAGGATCGCGGGGCCCCCGAGCAGACCGTCCCGGCTCTCCTGCGTGCGGGCGATGCGCTCTTCTTCAGCGGCAAGACCGTGCACGGTGGTGGAGCCAACGTCACGTCCGACAACTACCGGCGGGCGCTGAGCGTCAACTTCAATCCCGGCTACCTGGTCGGCGAGGAGGCCTACCCCTTCCTCATCGACTTGGACCTGGCCAAGACGCTCTCGCCGCGGGTCCAGAGCCTCATCGGATTCCGCTCGCAGTACCCGAAGGGCTCCCCGGGACTGTGGGGGGTCGACTACGGCGAGCTCGCGGACCACCTCGGGCTGTGATGCCCGCTCTAGCGAGACGCTGAAACGACGACGGCGACACCCCGACGCACCCGCCTGACAACGGGCATCTCTGGCAGCAGAGGTCCTGCGGAGTGCAACCTGTCGTGTCGCGTCGGAGCGACCCGGCTGTCCCTGTCCCCGCCTGCCGGCGCGGGCAGGGACAGCCGACCTCCGCAGGGTCATGGTGTGTTGTGCACCGCCATCGACGTGACCGCGGGATTTCTTGTCCTGGCTCGGTGCTGTCCGCAAAGGCACCGGGGGTGCCCCACGGACCGCTGCCTCGTGTTTCCGAGCCACCCCCGAGAACCCGAACCGACGGCCAGGCCGCACGCCGCGCAACCTCCTCGGCCAGGCCCTCCGGTGAATCGCGAGCATCGCATAATGAGGAGCAATTCGTGCAGTCAAGGCCATCAAACAGCAAGTGGCGCATGCTTGCGGTCTCCTTTCTGATCATCGTGGGCATGTCTCTGCCGTACTACGGCTGGACGCCCAGCCTGACCGCGATCGCGTCGGACCTGTCCCTCGGCTACGCGCAGGCCGCTTCACTCATGTCCGTGACCGCCGCGATGGGCGGCATCGCAGTGGTTCTGGGCGGAGCGCTCGTCGTCAAAGTGGGGCCCAAGAGCGTCATCCTCGCGGCGCTGGCCCTCGCCATCGCAGGCCAGATGGCCTTCGCCTACGTGGACGGCTACACCGGTGCGCTGGTGGCACGCGCCGTCAGCGGCGCAGCCGTCGGCCTCCTGATCGTGGCTCCCTACACGCTGGCCATCAGCTGGTTCCTCGAGTCGGGGCAGGCCGGCCGGGCCGCCGGCGTGATGCTGGCGGGTGACGGCATCGGCGTACTGTTCGCACTCGTGGTGTTCGCCATGGTGCTCGGATCCGTGGACTGGCGCAACGGGCTGCTGGTGCAGGCCGGCTATCTCGCGGTTCTTTTCCTCGCGGCCCTCTTCTTCCTGAAGAACGCCCCCGCACCGGAAGCGGCCGAAGTACGAGGGAACGACGCCGAAGGCACGCGGACGAAGGCGTTCGGCGCGATTCTGCGCGCGGTCCGCACGCGGCCCGTGCTCTCCGCGATGGCGTTCTACACGGGGACGTGGGGGCTCTTCTCGCTCGTCGTGAGCTGGATGCCCACCATCCTGATGAACGCCGGCTGGCCGGATGCCGTCGCGGGACTGTTCTCGTCCTCGTCCAGCCTTGCCGGCATCGTCACCGCTGTCGCCTTCGGCCTGCTGTCACACAGGTTCACCGGCCGCCGCAAGGCCATCATCGTCCTCGCCGGATTCACGACGACGGCGTTCGTCGGTCTGCTCTGCTACTCGGTAGCGGAGGGTAACTACACCCTGGCGGCGGTTTCCCTCCCGCTGATCGGCTTGGCCGCCTACGCGGGAGCCTCGCTCTCGCTCACCGCCGCCAACGAGTCGGTCGACGGTGAACACGTCGGTGCCGTCAACGGTCTCGTCCTCGGCTGCGCCCTCCTTGTCGGCGGCGTCCTCTACCCCTACGTGGTGGGGGTCATCCGAGACATGACGGGGAGCTTCACCGTCGGATTCCTCGTGGTCGGCGTCTCCACGTTCGTTCTCTGTGTCGTCGCCCCGCTGTTCGGGTTCGACGAAGGAAGATCCCAGGCGCAGTCGCCGAAGGCGGCAGTCCGGCCAGAAGTACCGGCCACAGAAGCCGGATGAGCCCTGCCCCGCCGTAGGTGACCGGAGTCGCCGCCCCTTCCAGAGGCGGCATGCCGACTCCAACCACACGGCGGGGCACACCCGTCGGGCCGCATCACGCCCCGACTCCATTACGGCGGCCCCGGAGACAACCTCTGGCGGCCGCTTACGCACACCCGCACCCGCACCCGCACCCGCACCGTTAGAAGGAATCATGCTCAATCTCGCCTCGCTCCTCGAAGACAGCGCCCGCTGCCACCCCACCCGCGACGCACTGGTCCTCGGCGACGCCCGGCTCACCTACGCCCAGGTCGACAGCGCCGCCAACCAGGTCGCCAACCTTCTCGTCGAGCGCGGCATCGGGCCCGGCGACAAGGTGGCCCTCAGCTGCCCGAACCTGCCGTACTTCCCGATCGTCTACTACGGCATCCTGAAGGCCGGCGCGGTCGTGGTGCCGCTCAACGTGCTGCTCAAGGGCCGTGAGGTCGCGTACCACCTCGCCGACTCCGAGGCGAAGGCGTACTTCTGCTTCCAGGGCACCCCGGAACTGCCGATCGGCGCCGAGGGCTTCGCCGGCTTCGAGCAGGCCAGTGGTTGCGAGCACTTCTTCCTGATCACCGCCGACCCGGCCGCGGCCAGCCCGATCGAGGGCGCGGAAACGCTGGGCGCGGCTCTCGCCGGCAAGGCACCCGCCTTCGACAGCGCAGTCACCTCGAGCGACGACACCGCGGTCGTCCTCTACACGAGTGGTACGACCGGCCAGGCCAAGGGCGCCGAACTCAGCCATGCCAACCTCGTGCTCAACGCGCTCACCTGCAACGGGCTCTTCGGCAACCGCCCCGCGACCGACAGGCACCTGCTCACTCTGCCGCTGTTCCATTCGTTCGGCGCCACCGTGCAGATGAACGCGGGCTTCTCGATGGCCGCCACGCTCGTCCTGCTGCCGCGCTTCGACGCCGCGCAGGCGGTCGCGCTCATGCAGAAGGAGGACATCACCTTCTTCGCCGGCGTGCCCACCATGTGGTGGGGACTGCTCGGCGCCCTCACCGACGACGTCGACGTGGACCGGATCGCCCGCAACCTCCGGGTCGGAGTGTCCGGCGGCGCGGCCCTGCCGATGGAGATCATCAGCCAGGTCAGGAAGCGGTTCGGCATCCAGATCCTGGAGGGCTACGGCCTGTCGGAGACCTCGCCGGTCGCGACGTTCTCCGACCCTCAGCGCGAGCCGAGGCCGGGCTCGATCGGCATCCCGATCTGGGGGGTGCAGTGCAAGCTGATCGACCGGGGCTGGAACGAGGTCACCGAGGCCGGTGCGGTCGGCGAGATCGCGATCAAGGGCCACAACATCATGAAGGGCTACTACAACCGCCCCGAGGTCACCGCGGAGGCCATGCGTGACGGCTGGTTCCGCACCGGCGACCTGGGCAGGAAGGACGAGGACGGCTTCTACTACATCGTCGACCGCACCAAGGACATGATCATCCGTGGCGGCTTCAACGTGTACCCACGTGAAGTCGAGGAGGTCCTGATGACCCACCCCGACATCTCGCTCGCGGCTGTGATCGGCGTACCCCACGACAGCCATGGTGAGGAGGTCAAGGCCTTCGTGATTCGCGGCGCCGACGCCGATCTCTCCGAAGGCGAGCTGATCGACTGGGCGCGGCAGCAGATGGCGGCCTACAAGTACCCCCGCATCGTGGAGTTCGTCGAATCGCTCCCGATGACGGCCACCGGAAAGATCCTCAAGCGCGAACTCGGCTGACCCGTGTCGGGTCAGCCGAGCGGACGGCCGGAGGGGGCCGGCCGTCCGAGCGCGTTGACGGAGTGCCCAGGCCGGAAGACGGCCTGGGCTCACGCTGATCGGGTTGTCCCGATCAGCGTGAGCCCGTCTTCAGGAAGGCGTTCAGCTGCGACAGCAGTCTCGGAACGAGCCCGTCAAGCGTCGACCAGCGGCGCCGCCTCGGCCGCCGCTCGTTCGCCGGCGAGGACCGCGCCCTCCATCGTGCCCGGCCACACGGGCGAGGTCTCCGAGCCGGCGAAGTGCAGGCGCCCGGCCGGTTCGGCGTAGCCCGGCCCGCAGGTGGTGAGCAGGCCGGGCGACCAGATCGGGATGCACCCCGACGTCCACCGCTCCTCGGTCCAGTTCATCTCGTGGTACTCGACCGGGCTCAGGGCCTCCTTGCCGAACGCACGGGCCAGGCCGGAGAGGACGGCCTCGCGGCGTCGGTCCTGGTCACTCGGCATCGGGTCGGGCAGATCCGAGCTGATCGCGCCATCGCCTCGCGCGAATCCGACGAGGACACCCTGCTTCTCCCCGGGCGGCGTGTCGTCGAAGGTCAGCAGCAACGGCCCGGTGTCGCTCATGGTGGCACCGTTGAGACCCTGCTCGCGCCAGAAGGGCGACGAGTAGACCACGTGAACCTTGAAGGCATGGCACATCGACAGACGCTCGCCCAGTGTCCGTTGGGGCAGTGGGAGTTGGGGATCCACGCCGATGGCTGCCCGGTCGGCAGGGCTCATCGCGATCACCACGCGACGGGCGTGATGGGTCTGGCGGGGTGTGTCGACCTCTACGTGGTCGTCGTACTGCCGGATCGCACGGATCGGGGAATCGAGGACGACCCGGTCTCCGAGGCCGGCCGCCATCCTCAGGCACAGCTCGGCCGACCCGCCGGTGAACGAGCGCTCGTCGCCGCCGAAGAGAGACGCCAGGAGGGTCTCGACCCCGCCCATCGAGCGCAGGTTGCGCAGGACGTAGAACAAGGACACGTCGCCGGGCTGGGACCCGAGCGTCAGTGCGGTGATGAGGGCCCACAGCGTGCGGGCCGTGGCCGTCTTGGTGGTGCGGTTCACCCATGTCGCGAAGGTGAGGGCGTCGAGCTTGGCCGCCTCCGGTGTCCTCAGCGCGTCGTCTCCCGGCCAGCGCTTGCACTGGCGGTCCAGACGGAGCAGGGACTGCGTGAAGTCCGCCGAACCCAGCGGGTCTGCGCTCCATGGCATCGATCCGCTGAACTTCATGATGCGACCGCGGCGCTCGAACACCGTCTTGCCGTGCTCGTTGTGGGGCCAGGTCGATACGCCGAGCTCTTCTCCCAACGCGATGAGCCGCTTGTACTCGGGACCGACCAGTTGCCCGCCTTCCTCGACGAGCCGCCCGTTCCCGAGCCGGTGGAGCTTGGTCCGCCCACCGACCCTGTCCCGGGCCTCGAGCACCCGCAGCGATGTGATGCCCGCCTGGTCCAGGCGCCGCGCCGCGACCAGCCCTGAAAGACCGGCCCCGATCACGATCACGTCCACAGTCGCGCTGTCGCGTTCCATGCTCTCCTCGCTCTACCCAGACAATGCCTCAGGAGTCCCACTTTCACGGCCTGGCAACGCCGGCTCTACGGCGATTCCGCCCAGGTGCGCGTCTTGAACGGTGCACTCCGCACCACGGCAGTCGTCGGTCCCCGTTCACCCACAAGTCACCCGTGGGCCAAGGCGGGGTCGTTGCTCGTCATCGTCGCCACGACGAAGGGGAATCGGGGGTCGAGCTTCGCGGTCGCCGCACTCACAGGTCCGGCATGACGGGCTGGAAGCCGACGAACAGCTCAACCCGAACTCCGACCGCTGCCCGTGAGCTCACTCGGCCTCTCGCTGCAGCTGACTCCCTGGGACGTCCTGCATTCCCTGGGCCGGGCCAACGTCCTCGCCCGCCAAGGCGCCGGACGGGGGCTCGCCGAGCACTGGGCCAGTCTGAAGTACTGTCAGGCCCTCACGGGCAACGACGGCCGCTACATGGCCTTGTCGGGCGAGGGGCGGAACCCGAGGCAGCACTACGCCGCCACCCAGTCGGGGGAACTCGGCATCGGCTTCGCACTCGCGTTGGCCCGACGTGTCCTCTCCGAGAAGTACCCCGACCAATCCGTCTCGGTGATCGACGCCGAGACAGCCATGCGGCCGGGTGGTCGCTGACGGGCAAGGAGGCCGGCCGCAGCAGCGCCCCACGCCGCCCCGGGTTCTTCCTGGAGCTCTGGAAGCCGGGCGCGCCGTCCACGGTCATACCCGTCACGTGTAAAGGCACCCACGGCAACGCCGCCCAGGTGCACAAGCAGCTCGCCACCGCCTCCGCCGACGTCGAGGCCATACACATCGGCCCGTACGACGGCACGCCGGCCCTCGTGTTCGGGACGACGCTGCCGAAGAAGAACGAGAGCATCACGGTGTACCTGCTCCACGCCCCGGGCAATGGCACGTTGGAGGTGCCGACGGCGGTGGCCCTCGACCTCCGGTCGAGGAACGGGCCGTCGTCCCCGGAGTCCACGTGCCCACCGAGCCGAACGAGCGCCCGGTCGTCCTGCCCGGGTACCACCTCCACCCCGAGCACCACAGCTGGTTCGCCCGCGTCCTCGCGCAAGCAGACGCCGCGAGCCTCATGGCGTTCACCGGCGGTGGTGAACCCGCTGCGCGCTACCTCACCGAGAGCCAGGGCAAGCGGCACTTCGACACCTTCACCCACGCCGGCACCGGCATCGTCCAGGACGTCACCCACATCATCCACGGCAAGAGGTTCGTGGGCACCGACCACGTCTTCCGCCTCAACGGCGTCCGGGTGGAGGCCTTCTCCGGCTTGGCAGAGGACCTCTTCGACCACCTCCGGGAGGGCAGGGTCCAGCAATACCGCCACGAGGCCCACGCGCTGCGTGACTCCTGGCCCAGCGACCCGTGGGACGCAAAGGGGCGCGGCCCCGTCTCGCTCCATCCCGACGGCACCGTCATGGCCCTGCGCCGCCTCCGCCTGAGCTGATCGTGACCGCGGCCGGTCTTCGGGTGCCGCAGATCTCCCCTGCGCCATGAAACGGCGACCACCGGCCGATGGCCAAAGAGACCGCTTTCCATGAACCAGAGCGATGTCGGTGCCCGACGGATCCGTGGTGCGTGGACGCGCGTCGTCAGTGTGTGCAGAGCGGCCTCCCACATGCCTGATGACTCATCAGGAAAGTCGGCATCCGGTCAGCATGAGGCGCCGGACGTTCCCGGAGGATTGCCTGAACAGGCGCCGGTGACGGCGCGAAAGCCCAGGTGGGAAGCCGTCCAGACCGATCGGAGCGATGTTCCTCACAACCATCGGACGGGGGTGCCGGTGTAAGGTCGAGGACGCCCTTGACCTGCAGAAAGCAGGCAGGGAGCCGTCTCAGAGGAGTCCCAAGTGCTGCGTACTCTGTTCAAGTCCAAGATCCATCGTGCCACCGTGACCCACGCCGACCTGCACTACGTCGGCTCCGTCACCATCGACGCCGCGTTGATGGAGGCCGCCGACCTGCTGCCCGGTGAGCTGGTGCACATCGTCGACATCGACAACGGGGCGCGCCTGGAGACGTACGTCATCGAGGGCGAGCGCGGCTCCGGTGTGATCGGGATCAACGGGGCCGCCGCTCATCTGGTGCACCCCGGGGACCTGGTGATCCTCATCAGCTACGCGCAGGTTTCGGACGCGGAGGCGCGGGCGCTCGTGCCGCGTGTCGTGCATGTCGACGCGGAGAACCGGATCGTGGAGCTGGGCGGCGACGCGTCCGCGCCCGTGCCGGGGAGCGACACCGTGCGGGCTCCGCACGCGGTGCCCGCGGGGAGCTGACCCTCCGGGCCGGTCGGCGGCCGGGGCGCCACCCGAATGAATGGGCTCCGCGAGCGGGGGAAGGCGCAGCAGGGGACGCTGGAGCGGGCATCTGCCCGCCCTGTCTCGATTCCCCGGTCCCGTCCACGGAGCGCGTCATGACACAGCCACCCGTCCCGGATCCCTGGCCGACGCCTCAGCCGCCGCCGACGCCTCAGCCGGTGCCGCCGCCCGGGCCCGTACCGACGCCGCCGCCCAACCCCGTACCCGTGCCGGAGCCCGAACCGCAGCCGGCGCCCGGGCCCGCCGGGCTCTGAGGCCCGGGTTCGCGGTGCGGAGGTGACGGACGATACGGGGGATTGGGCCGAAGCCCTTGTCACGCACGGTTGCCCGCCCTTACCGTGGGCGACTGCCGATGCGTTCGAGGGGGGCCCATGGCCGTACGCGGAACACGCGGAAAGCACCGCCGGTACCAGCCGAGCCGGATCAACCGGGCCTCGCTGACCGTCACCGCCGGCGGCGCCGGCATGGCCCTGCCGCTGATCGGGGCCGGGACGGCGCAGGCGGCCTCGCTGGACGTCTGGGAGAAGCTCGCCGACTGCGAGTCCTCCTCCCACTGGCAGATCAACACCGGCAACGGCTACTTCGGCGGACTCCAGTTCAGCCAGTCCACCTGGGAGCGGTACGGCGGCACGCACTACGCGCCGCGCGCCGACCTCGCCTCCAAGGACCAGCAGATCGCGATCGCCGAACGCGTGCTCAAGGGCCAGGGCCCGGGCGCCTGGCCCGCCTGCGGCCCGCGCGCCGGGCTCCACCGGGGCGACGACGCCCGCGACGACGCCCCCGACCACGGCCCCGGCGGCGCCACCACGCAGACCGAGCGCACCCGCCCGCTCTCCCAGGCCTCCTTACCCGCTCAGCGGACGAAGGCGGTCACCCCCACGACCGTGCCGACCGTGCGCGAGATGTACACGGTCGAGCCCGGCGACTCGCTCTCCAAGATCGCCCGCGACGAGCACGTCCGGGGCGGCTGGCCGCGCCTGTACGAGGCCAACCGCACCGTCGTCGGCGGCGACCCCGACCTGATCCTCCCCGGTCAGCGGCTCACGCTGCGGATGACCGCTCCGGCGGCCCCCGCCAAGCCCAAGCCGCACCCGGAGACCAAGCCCGACACCCGGCCCCGGGCCAAGCCGGACACCCGGCCCCAGGCCAGGCCCGACACCCGGCCCCAGGCCAAGCCGGACACCCGGCCCCAGGCCAGGCCCGACACCCGGCCCGAGTCCAAGCCGCAGACCAAGCCGGCCCCCCGGCCGAAGACCGGCAGCAGGCCCAAGACCGAGACCAAGCCCGCCACGCACCCCACGGCCAAGCCGCCCGCCGCCAAGCCCGTGCACAAGCCGGCCCCGAGGCCCGCTCCCGAGCATCCGGCGCAGCACTTCACCTCGCCCGTCGCCGACACCGACATCGGCACCCGTTACCGCGTCGCCGGCTCCTCCTGGTCCAGCGGCTACCACACGGGCGTCGACTTCCCCGTCCCCACCGGCACCTCCGTGCGGGCCGTCGCCGCCGGCCGGGTCGTGTCCGCGGGCTGGGGCGGGGCGTACGGCTATCAGGTGGTCATCCGGCACGCCGACGGCCGCTACAGCCAGTACGCGCACCTCTCGGCGCTCACCGTGCGCGAGGGCCAGCGGGTCAACACCGGGCAGCGGATCGGGCGTTCAGGGTCGACCGGCAACACTTCGGGGCCGCACCTCCACTTCGAGATGCGTACGGGTCCCGGGTACGGCTCCGACATCGACCCGCTGGCCTACCTCAGGGCCCGGGGCGTCTCGATCTGACACGTTCACGCGCTCTGACACTGACGGGGAGTCCTCGGGACGCTTCATCTGCTCCAGGGTGAGCTGGACCAGGCCGCCCGCCGCCACGGCGCCGCAGATCAGCGCGGCGACGCCGCCGGCCGTCCCGTACCGGAAGGACTCGCCGAAGAGGGTGAGGCCGACGGTCGCGGCGATCACGGGGTTGACCACTGTGAGCGTGGCGAGCGGTGCGGCGAGCCCGGCGCCGCGGTACGAGGCCTGGGAGAGCAGCAGTCCGGTGACCGCGAGCGCGGAGAGGACGAGCAGGCTCGGCCACTGCGCGAGCGGTGCGTCGAGGCGGAAGTCGACGGCGACGGTCTTCGTGAAGACGGAGGCGATGCCGAAGGCGATGCCGGCCGCGGTGGCCAGGACGACGCCGCGCAGCGCCGAGCGGCCGATCAGGTGCGCCACGGCGAAGAGCAGCGCCACCGCGCCGAAGGTCACGAACGCGAGCAGCCGCCGGTCGCCCGCGGCGAGGGACTGGGAGGCCGTGCCACCGGTCAGGCTGAGCAGTCCGGCGAGCCCGGCGGTGGCCATGAGCGCGCCCCGCCAGGCCGTGCGGCCGGCCCGGCGGCCCGCGAAGAGCGCCGCCATCGGCAGCGCGAACACGATCGTGAGGGCGCCCAGCGGCTGGACCAGGCTCAGCGGCCCGTACGCGAGCGCGGCCACGTGCAGGGCCGCGCCCACGCCGGTGAGCAGCACGGCGCCCCACCACGCCGGGCGGCGCAGGGGCGCGTAGCGGGGAGCGGCGGCCGAGGCCGCCACCCGCTCCTGCACGATCGCCGCGGCGGCGTAGGCGACCGCGGAGGCCAGCGAGAGGAGCACGGACAGCACCAGGGAGCTCATGACTCCACGATCTCTCTTCAGCGCGCTCCCGTCGTCGTACCCGGGAACGCGATCGGAGGTACCGCGGATGGAGTACGAAGCCGCCTCGTACGCCCTGGGGTGTACGCCCGCGCAGGTCAGGCGTGGTGGAACGCGACCTTTCCGGTGTCCAGGTCGAAGCGGGCGCCGACGACGCGCGCACCGGAAAAAGCCGCATCCCGAGCCAGTCGGCGGGTGACCCGGTCCACATTGGCCCGCACCGTGTTCTCCACCCAGTCGCCGGGCAGGTCCCGGGTCGCGCGGGCCGCCGGCGCCAGCTCCTCGATGACCCGCTCCAGGTGCCCCTCGACCGGGTTTCCGGTGCGCACGTACTCGACGGCGGCGGCCGCGGCCCCGCAGCGCTCGTGGCCGAGGACGAGGACCAGCGGTACGTGCAGCTCCTCGACGCCGTACTGGAGGGAGCCGAGCACCGCCTCGTCGAGCGCCTGGCCCGCCGAGCGCACGGTGAGCAGGTCGCCGAGGCCCTGGTCGAAGACCAGCTCCGGCGGGACGCGCGAGTCTATGCAGCCGATGACGGTCGCGAAGGGGTGCTGGGCGACGGCGACGTCTGCCCTTCGGGCCGCGTCCTGGTGCGGGTGCCGCTGCCGGAGCGCGGCGAACCGGGCGTTGCCGGCCCGGAGTTCGGCGAGCGCGGCGGCCGCGTCGAGCGGGCCGCCCGGCGCGTGGCGGGGCGCCGGCACGGCGACCGGGGCGGCCGCCCCGACGGTGGCCGTCGTCAGGGCGGCCAGGCCGAGCGTGAGGACGCCGCGGCGGCCGGTCTTCGTGGGGGTGGGAGTCGTGACAGACATGCGCTGAGAGTCGCGGCCCACCTGCACTCTTGAGGCCTCCTTGGTCTCTAGTTGACCAGTAGATGACCAAAAGTGGCCGGACGTGATCGGTTTCATCTCAAGGGATGGAAGGATGCCCGCGTGGATGTCGACGGACTTGATCACAGCGCACAGCTCGGCGGCTTCTTCGCGCTGCGCACCGCCCCGCCTGCCCCGCCCACTCCGCCTGCCCCGCCCACTCCGCCGGGCCCGCCCGCCATGCGCGGTCGGCCGGTCCCCGCCGCCCACCGCCCGCTCGCCGAGCTGTACGCCGGCCACGACGACGGCCCGCTCACCGCGCGCGTCGACACCGTCGCCGCCCGCCTCGGAGTCACCGAGCGACGGGTCGCCGCCTCCGTCGCCCAGCTCGGCCTCGCCGCCCGCCTCTGGTCCACCGCCCTCGGCCCGGCCGCCCTGCACGGCCGCTTCCCCGACCTCGCGCCCGAGACCCTGCACTGGGACGGCGCCCTCGCCGCGCCCGACGACCTCTGGTGGTCCGGCACGGCCACCCGCCCCGCCACCGTCGCCGAGCTGCGCGCCGCCGTCCACGACGCCCACCTCGTCCCGCTGCACGCCGCCTTCGCCCGTGACAGCCGGATCTCCCCGCGCCTGCTCTGGGGCAACGCCGGCTCCGCGCTCGCCGGCGCGCTGCGCGAACTCCTCCGCTGGGCCCGCGCCCACGGCCGCCCCGACGCCGCCGAACGCGCCGCCGCCCTGGTCCGGGGCCTCCTCGACCACCCCGACCTGGCCGGCACCGTCCGCGGCCCGGCCCTGCGCCGTACCAGCTGCTGCCTCTACTACCGGAGCCCGTCCGGCGGTCTGTGCGGCGACTGTGTGTTCGACCACCCTCCGCGCACAGGTTTGGAGCGGCGGCCCCTGGCTCCGTAAAGTTGCGTCTTTGGAAGTACCGGAAGTACCGGAAGTACTGCAGGCGCGAGCGATCGAGGAACGACGAAGGCCATGACGGTGACCGAAGAGACCCAGTCCCAGGAGTACGGGTCCCAGGAGTACGGGCCGGGAATCGACCCCGAGCGCCTGGCCGTCTGCCTGAGCGTGCTCGACGAGCTCGACCAGCTCGACGTCGACCACCCGGACGCCATCGCCGTCCGCCGTGCCACCGCCGGCATCTACCGGACCGTGAAGCAGCGCCGCCGCCAGGAGCGCCGGGCCGCCAAGACCGCCCACGACAAGGCGGTCACCGAGGCCACCGCGACCGGCTCCGCCCAGCGCATCGACGACGAGACCGAGGGCATCCTGCCGTCGTCGATCACCGAGGAGGGCAAGATCGCGGGCATACTCCAGCGCCCGCGCTCCTGCTACACCTGCAAGACCCGCTACGTCGAGGTCGACTACTTCTACCACCAGCTCTGCCAGGACTGCGCCCGTCTCAACCGGACCAAGCGCGACGCCCGCGCCGACCTCACCGGCAAGCGCGCGCTGCTCACCGGCGGCCGCGCCAAGATCGGCATGTACATCGCGCTGCGGCTGCTGCGCGACGGCGCCCACACCACCGTCACCACCCGCTTCCCCAAGGACGCCATCCGCCGCTTCAAGGCGATGGAGGACTCCGCGGACTGGATGCACCGCCTGGAGGTCGTCGGCATCGACCTGCGCGACCCGGCGCAGGCCGTGGCCCTCGCCGACCAGGTCGCCGACGCCGGCCCGCTCGACATCCTGGTCAACAACGCCACCCAGACCGTGCGCCGGCTGCCCTCCGCGTACGCCGCCCTGGTCGAGGGCGAGAGCGCCCCGCTGCCCGCCGGGGAGCTGCCCGCGCACCACGTCATCGGCGCCTTCAACTCCGGTGCGGTCGACGGTCTGGCCGCGCTGCCGGTCGGCGTCAGCGGCCTCGACGCGCAGAAGGTCGCCGACCTCGCCCTCGTCGCCGGCAACGCCAGCATCGAGCGGCACCACGCCGGCACGGCCATCGACGCCGGCGGCCTGGTCCCGGACGTCGTGGAGTCCAACACCTGGGTGCAGACCATCGACCAGATCTCCCCGGTGGAGCTGCTCGAGACCCAGCTGTGCAACTACACCTCGCCGTTCATCCTGATCAGCAAGCTGCGTCCGGTCATGGCCGAGGCCGCCGCGAAGGCCGCCAGCAAGCGCGCGTACGTCGTCAACGTCTCCGCCATGGAGGGCGTCTTCGGCCGCGGCTACAAGGGCGCCGGGCACCCGAACACCAATGCCGCCAAGGCCGCCATGAACATGGTGACGCGGACCAGCGCGCAGGAGATGTTCGACGCCGACGGCATCCTCATGACCTCGGTCGACACCGGCTGGATCACCGACGAGCGTCCGCACTTCGACAAGCTGCGGCTCGCCGAGGAGGGCTTCCACGCCCCGCTCGACCTGGTCGACGGCGCCGCCCGGGTCTACGACCCGATCGTCCGCGGCGAGCAGGGCGACGACGTCTACGGCGTGTTCCTGAAGGACTACAACCCCGGCAAGTGGTGACCGGATTCTGATCGATGATCGAGCGTTTCGCCTGGTGAGAGCCGCTAAACGGGCCAACGTCACTCGATCGCGTCACACTTTCGCGCCCCATAGAGCGCTGAGGCGCTCATCTGGTTAGTCTGATGTCCACGGTCGGCCATCCGAGGTTTCACCAAACCTCCACGGCCGGCCGGGGGACTGGCCTGCCACCAAGGCCGCGGTCCCGCCCGGAAGACGGCGCAACCGCGACCGAACGGCATATGTCCCCATCGACACGCGACACGGAGGAGTGCGCGGTGACACCAGAACTGACGCAGCAGGAGCAGGGCCCGGCCGAACCGACCGAGCGGAAGCGCCGGCCCGGAGAGCTGGGCAGCCTCGAAGTGTGGGCCCGCTCGGCCCCGATCCGCCTCGCCGGTTACGAGGACGACCTCGCCGAGCCGCACATCCTGCCCGGCATCGACTGAACCGCAACGACGCTTCGCCCCGTGCCCCCGCCGAGCCCTCTCGGTCGGGGGCACGGGTATGTCCGACGCGGCTTCAGTCCTTCTCCGCCGGCTCCCGCAGCCGTACCGGGGGCATGTACTCCCGCAGCAGCGTCCGGTGCCACCACGCCCCGGTCTCCCGCAGCTCCCGCCAGGTCGTGTACCGGTAGCGGTAGAGCCGGGCCCGCACATGGGTCGGCGGCGCGTCCGGGAACGGGTTGTGGCGCAGCAGCCGCAGGGTGTCGCGGTCCCCGGCGAGCAGCCGCTCCACGAACGGCCCGAACCAGTCGCGGGCGTAGCCGGGGGAGAGCGCCGCGAACCACATCAGCCAGTCGAGCCGCAGGTGGTACGGGGCGAACTGGCGCGGCAGCCGGCGCGGGTCGCCCGGCTTGCCCTTGAACCCGTACTCCCGCCACACCGTGCCCGCGTCCGGCTCCGGGTCGTCCGTGCCCTCGACCGCGATCTCGTCACGCACCCGGCCGACCGTGCCGAAGGCCCCGTACGTGTTGACCAGGTGCAGCGGGTCGAAGGACCGGTTCATCGCCTGGCTGCGGGAGAGCAGGTTGCGCACCGGGTGCCGGCTCTGGACGAGGATCAGGACCGCCGCCGCGCACACCACGACCACGTACCAGAGCGGCGCCTCGGGCTGCGGGTGGTCGTGGCCCGCGACGAGCGAGCCGTCCAGGGCGGACAGCGCGAGGACGATGGTCAGCCAGTTCAGCCAGGCGAAGTTCCCGGAGAGCACCAGCCACAGCTGGGTCGCGATCATCAGCCCGGCCGCGACCGTCGCCACCGGCTGCGGGGTGAAGAGGAGCACCGGCACGCCCAGCTGCACGACGTGGTTGGCGGCGCACTCGACCTTGTGCAGCGGCCGCGGCAGATGGTGGAAGAACCAGCTCAGCGGGCCGGGCATCGGCTGGGTCTCGTGGTGGTGGTAGAGACAGGTCAGGTCCCGCCAGCAGGGGTCCCCGCGGATCTTGATCAGCCCGGCGCCGAACTCGACCCGGAACAGCAGCCAGCGCAGCAGGAACAGGACGACGATCGGCGGGCCGGTGTCGTCGTTGCCCAGCAGCACGGCGAGGAAGCCGGTCTCCAGGAGCAGCGACTCCCAGCCGAAGGAGTACCAGGTCTGCCCCACGTTCACGATCGACAGGTACAGCGCCCAGACCAGCAGCCACAGCAGCATCGACACGGCGAGCGGCACCGCGTCGCCCGCGCCCGCCACCAGGGCGAGGGCCAGCGCGGCGCCGCTCCAGGCGACGCCCGCGAAGAGCCGGTCGGAATAGCGCCACTGGAACAGGCTGGGCGCCCGGCGGGCCGGCACCCGGAGCACGTACTCCGGCACGGGCAGCATCCCGCGCTCGCCGATCAGCGCCCGGAACTGGAGCGCCGCCGACAGGAACGCGACGAGGTAGAGCCCGGCGAGGCCCCGCTGGAAGACGATCCGGGTCAGCCAGTAGTCGGGAGCCGTGAACCAGTCCATCGCCCGCGGTCAGCGCGGCCGGTCAGCGCTTCCGATCGTCCTCTTCGTCCGCCGTCCGCTCGCCCTCGGCCTGGGAGGGAGTGGTACGGGTGACCTCGGCGTGGATGTGCGCCTTCTGCGTCGCGTCCATGTCCTCGTCGAGGCGCTCGCCCTCGGCCTGCGAGGGGTTGGTGTACTCGTCGTACTGGCTCATGGCCGCCTCCTTCGAGGAGCACGGGTGAGTACAGAATGAGCGTAGCTCTCATCGGTCCTCGGGGAGATCCGCGACGAGGTCCGTGAGGGCCCGGCCGAGCATGCGGGCGTACGCGTGCTGCAGCGCCCGTACGACCGGGCCGCCGAGCCGGGCGTACCAGGCGGCGGCCCGGCTGAACGCGGTCACCGTGAACCACACCGAGCCGTCCTCGCGCAGGTCGACCACGAAGGACTCCTCGCCGCACTCCGGGTGCCCGGCCCTGGTGCCGTACGCGAAGCCGGTCTCCGACGCGGTGTACGTCGTCCAGATGACCTGGCACGGCGCGGTGAACCGGACCGGGCCGAAGCCCAGCGACACCTCCAGGGTCACCCCCGGCTCGGCGCGCCCGGCCGCGCTCGTCACCCGGGCGCCGGTCGCCCGGTGCATGGCCCAGGTCGTCACGGCCTCGCCCGCGGCCCGGTACGCGGCGGGCCCCTGGCCGACCCGGACGGTGTGGTGCAGGTGGTGGTAGCCGACGGGCAGCGGGCGGGTGCGGGTGGCGCCTACCTCCGGGTAGTTCGGCCCGGTGGTGGTGTGGTCGGAGAGGCTGCGGATCAGACGGCTCATGCCGGGAACTCCGTTCGGCGGGCGGGGGCGGTGAGGGTGGTGGCGGTGGCAGTGGCGGTGGCAGTGGTGGTGGTCGCGGTGGCGGCCGCGGGCGTACGCGGACGAGCGGCCGGGGCACGGGCCGGCGCGGTGGCGCGGGGCCGGGCGGCCCTGTCGCGGGGTGCCGGCGCGGCGGTGCGGGGACGAGCAGCCGGGGCGCCTGCCGCAGCCGTACGGCCCTGAGCGGCCGGGTCGCCTTCCGCGGCGGTGCCGGTTCGGCCGAGGCGGCGCCAGGCGAGCAGCGAGCAGACCGCGAAGCCGAGCGCGTTGCCGAGGCCGTGGGTCGCGGCCATCCAGGTCAGGCTCGGGTGCGGGATCCCGGTCGCCTCGCCGAGCGCCCAGCTCAGCGCGAGCAGCATCGTCGCCACCAGGACCGCGGCCGAGACGCCCAGCAGCGCCCGGGTCACCGGATCGGGTGCGGCGGGCCGCAGCTCGCGCCAGGTGGCGAGGGCGACGGCCCACATGCCCGCGGTCAGGACGAGGGCGCCGGCCAGCTCGGCCCAGTCGTCGACGAAGTAGCCGAGCAGCACGAGCAGGGTGCCGAGCGGCACGCTCACCGCAGCGAAGCGGGTCGCCCGGCTCTCCGTCGCCCGGCAGACCAGGCCCGCGACCAGCGCGGCGGCGAAGCCCGCGAAGTGGAAGTGCGGGACGGTGAGGGCCAGGATGCCGAGCTCGAAACCGAACAGCTCGTGCCCGGCCCGCTCGGCGACGAGCGCGAGGGCGGCGACGGCCGGCGTGGCGAGGGCGGTGAGCGCGGCGACCTCGGCAGGCGCCAGGCTCCGGGTCCGGGCGAGGCGGGCCGGGGCGTGCAGGGCGAGGGCCAGGGTGCCCAGGGCGTACACGCCCGCGAGGGCGGTGGCGAGCGGCGAGCGCGGGAGCCAGAGCGAGACCGCGCCGGGCGCGGCGAGCAGCGGCCAGACCCGGCACAGCAGCCGCAGGCTGCCCGGCGGGGAGTCGTCCAGGAGCCGGAGCCCGACCGGCACCACGGCGAACATCCCCAGCATCACGATCAGTCCGACGAGCACGGACATGGCACCGGCACCCCCCCCTGTTGAACACGTTCAAGCCTTCGTTCGACGAGCGTAGAGGTTTCCTTGAACGCGTTCAAGCGCGGGGGGTGCGCGGAGTCCCGGCCGGCCTCCCGCGCGACCGGCGGCCGAATGGCCGCGCCCGGATTGCGGCGCCCCTGGCCCTGCGGCAGACAGGAAGGAACGATCAACGGCAAGGACGAGGTGGGAGACCCCGTGCGCGACGCAACCAGACGACGGCCCTCGCGGCCCCCCACCGCCCCGTACGTCCTCGCCGTGCTGGCCTCGGCCGCGCTGCTCGCCGGCTGCTCCCTGCGCGGCGACACCGGCGAGCCGGGCGCGGAACAGTCCGCCGCCCCCGCCGCCGCCCGCGAGGTACTGCTCCAGCCGGCCGGCAGCCAGGGCCCCGCCCCCTTCACCGCCTCCACCACGCAGGAGGGCGCCCCGGCCGGCACCGGCGCCCCGCCCGCCACCGGCGTCGACGGCCCCGCACCGGCCGGCCGCGCGCTGACCGGCGCCACCCCCGGCCTCTACGGCGGCACCCGCTCCGTCGCCAGCTGCAACGTCGAGCAGCAGGCCGCCCTCCTCACCGCCGAACCCGCCCGCGGCCGCGCCTTCGCCGAGGCCGCGGGCATCCCCGAGGCCAACCTCGGCGGCTGGCTGCGCGGCCTCACCCCGGTCCTGCTGCGCGCCGACGCCCGGGTCACCAACCACGGCTACCAGGACGGCCGCTTCACCACCTTCCAGTCCGTGCTCCAGGCCGGCACCGCCGTGCTCGTCGACCGCTACGGCACCCCGCGGGTCCGCTGCGCCTGCGGCAACCCGCTGCGCTCCCCGGCCGCCGCCCCCGGCGCCGTCCACGCGGGCCAGCCCTGGCCCGGCTACCGCCCCGACCGGGTCGTCACCGTCACCCCGACCAGCACCGTCGTCACCAGCCTGGTGATCGTGAACGCCGCCGACAACACCTGGATCGAGCGGCGTACCGGAAGCGACGGCGAAGCGGACCGCCGGCCCGACGTGCTCCCGCCCTGCGACCCGGCCTCCTGCGACATCGTCACCGCACCGCCCGCTCCGCTGCCGGACGGCCCCACCGCCCCGCAGCGGCCGACGAACCCCACGAACCCCACAGGCCCCACGAATCCCGGCACTCCGACCGGCCCGTCGACGCCGGACCGGGGCTCGCCCGACCCCGTGCGCCCCGCGCCGGACGGCGGCAGGACCGTACCGGCACCGGACACGCCGGGCACCCCGGATACGCCGAACGCGCCGGACACGCCGAACGCGCCGGTCGGGCCCGACGCGCCCGTGGGGCCGGACCTGCCCGCCCTGCCCGACGTACCGGGCGGTCCGAGTGACCTCCCGATCCCCGAGCCGCCGCCCTCCGCCGACGACCTGTTCCCGGCCGACACCGCTCCGCGGCAGCAGCCCGACACCTTCCAGGGCTGACCGGCCGGCCGGTGCCCGCGCTCACCCGGATGTTGTTGCGAATCTGTTCCGATCTTCGCCGTGCGCTCAGCCGGGGCTGCGCCTAGCGTGGCCCCATGAGTGCGGGACGACCGGGTGGGGAGGCGGCCGAGCAGTGCCGCTGCGAGGCGGGACCGGCGGGGCAGACGTGCTGCTTCCTGCACGAGTTCGGCCAGGAGTTCCGGATGGGCAGCTTCGACTGGGACCTGGTCACCGGCCGGATGGCCATGGACGAGGGCGCCCTGAACGTCTTCGACATGGACCCGGACGACTACGACGGCCACCCCGCCACCCTCGGCTCCCGCGTGCTGCCCGACGAGGGCCGCCGCCTCGACACCCTGGTGGCCCAGGCGCTCAAGGACGGCAGCGACCACTACGGCGCCTACTTCCGGATCCGCACCCGGGCCGGCGCCCAGCGCTGGACCCACACCCAGGGCCTGGTGCGGCGCGACGACACCGGCCGCCCGGTCCGCATCGTCGGCGTCATCCGCGACGCCTCCGAGGAGCTCACCGAGTCCGCCGCCCGGCTCGGCCTCGACGAGGGCCGCAGACAGCGCACCAGCGTCGTCGAGGGCACCACCGCCGCGCTCGCCCACGCCAATACCGTCCAGGACATCATCGACCTGCTCGGCGACTCCCAGGGCCTGGAGTACTTCGGCGCCGCCAGCCTCGTCGTCGGTCTCATGGAGGCCGGCCGCATCCACCTGGTGGCCGAGGGACGGGAAGGCGCGTTCGTGCCCGGCACCCGGTTCACCCGGGTGGACGAGCCGTACCCGATGAGCGAGGTCATCCGCACCCTGCGCCCCCGCTTCATCGAGTCGCCCGAGGACTTCGCCGCCTCCTACCCGATCCTCTGGCCGCACATCAGCGGCCTCGGCATCACCTCCGCCGCCTACCTCCCGCTCATTGCCCAGGCCCGCCCCATCGGTGCCCTCGGCCTGCTCTACAGCGACCGCACCGGCTTCAGCGCCGACGAGCGCAACCTGCTCGTCGCGCTGGGCAGCTCCATCGCCCAGAGCCTCCAGCGGGCCATGCTGTACGAGCAGGAGCACGACCTCGCCGAAGGCCTCCAGCAGGCGATGCTGCCGCGCCGGATCCCCGACGTGCCCGGCGCCCAGATAGCCGTCCGCTACCGCTCCGCCCGGCTCGGCCGGGACATCGGCGGCGACTGGTTCGACGTCATCCCGCTGCCGGGGGGCACCTCGCGGGCCGGCGGCTCCGGGGGAGGCCGGGTCGCGCTCGTCATCGGCGACGTCCAGGGCCACGACACCCACGCCGCCGCCGTCATGGGCCAGCTGCGGATCGTGCTGCGGGCCTACGCCGCCGAGGGCCACACCCCGGCCACCGTGATGGCCCGGGCCTCCGTCTTCCTCCACGAGCTGGACACCGACCGCTTCGCCACCTGCACGTACGCCGAGGCCGACCCGGCCACCGGGCTCGTCCAGATCGTCCGCGCCGGCCATGTCGACCCGCTCGTCCAGGACCCCGACGGCACCGCGCGCCGCGTCCCCGTCGAGGGCGGGCTCCCGCTCGGGCTCTCCGCCGAGTTCGGCCGGCTCGACTACCCCGTCACCACCCTCGAGCTCGACCCCGGCAAGACCCTGCTGCTCTACACCGACGGACTGGTCGAGAAGCCGGGCGCCGACCTCGACGAGGGCCTCCAGTGGCTCTGCTCCCTGGTCAAGCGCGGCCCCCGCGACCTCGACGAACTCGCCGACCACCTCTGCGAGGTGGTCGACGAGCGCGGCGGCGAGGACGACGTCGCCGTCCTGCTGCTGCGCTGCGAGGGCGCCCACCCGGACCGGCCCGGCGGCCGGCTCCAGCAGCACGTCGGGCAGAACGACCCCGAGGCGCTCAGCTCCGCCCGCCACATGATCCGCGCCGCCGTGCGCGCCTGGGGCGCGGGCAGCCGCGCCTTCGAGATCGAACTCGTCGCCGACGAGCTGATGACCAACGCCCTCATGCACACCGACGGCGGCGCCATCGTCACCCTGCGGATGCTGCCCGGTCCCGAACGCCGGCTGCGGGTCGAGGTCGAGGACCGCTCCAGCGCCCTGCCGCGCCGCCGCGAGGCCGGCGACTCGGGCGTCTCCGGCCGCGGGCTGCTGCTCGTCGACAACATCTCCGACGCGTGGGGCGTCGAACCGCGTGGCGGCGGCAAGTGCGTGTGGTGCGAGTTCGTCATCGAGCAGCCGGAGGAGTGACCGGGCCCGGGACCCCGATCCGCACGGGACCCCCTCCGGCAGCGGCTCCCTGCTCCGGCAACGGGACCCCCTCCGGCAGCCGGTCCCGGCTCCGGCAACGGGACCCGGATCCGGCATGGGACCCGGCTCCGGCAGCCGGTCCCTGCTCCGGCAACGGGACCCCCTCCGGCAGCCGGTCCCGGCTCCGGCAACGCGACCCTGCTCCGGCACGGGACCCCGATCCGGCAGCGGTCCCGGCTTCGACGGGCGCCCGCCCCGCCCGTACGGCAGGGTGGGGACATGCCCGAGCTGCCCGAGGTCGAAGCCCTCCGCGAGTTCCTCGACGAGCACCTCGTGGGCAAGGAGATCGCCCGCGTGATGCCCGTCGCGATCAGCGTGCTCAAGACGTACGACCCGCCCGTCACCGCCCTCCAGGGGGCTCGGGTCACCGGCGTCGCCCGGCACGGCAAGTTCCTCGACATCGCCACGGAGGGCGCCGAGGGCGGTGCGGGGGAGCTGCGACTGGTCACGCACCTCGCCCGGGCCGGGTGGCTGTACTGGAAGGACGTGCTGCCGTCCGGACCGCCGAAGCCCGGGAAGGGCCCGCTGGCGCTGCGGGTCGCGCTGACCGGCGGCGACGGCTTCGACCTCACCGAGGCGGGCACCACCAAACGGCTCGCGGTGTACGTGGTCCGCGACCCCGCCGACGTACCCGGCATCGCCCGCCTCGGCCCCGACCCGCTCGCCGAGGGCTTCGACCTCGCCGCCTTCACCGCGCTCCTGACGGGCGAACGGCGCCAGATCAAGGGCGCGCTGCGCGACCAGAGCCTCATCGCGGGCATCGGCAACGCGTACAGCGACGAGATCCTGCACGCGGCGAGGATGTCCCCGTTCAAGCCCACCCAGAACCTGACCGCGGAGGAGACCGCCGGCCTCTACGAGGCGCTGCGCACCACCCTCGCCGAGGCCGTCGCCCGCTCCCACGGGCTCGCCGCCGGCCGGCTCAAGGCAGAGAAGAAGAGCGGACTGCGCGTCCACGGCCGCACCGGCGAGGCGTGCCCGGTCTGCGGGGACACCATCCGCGAGGTCTCGTATCGAGACTCCTCGCTCCAGTACTGCCCCACCTGCCAGACCGGCGGGAAGCCGCTCGCCGACCGGCGCCTCTCCAAGCTCCTGAAATAGCCCCGGTTCCACGGGCACCGGCCCGCGTAGACTCCCGTCCATGCTGCGCGTACTGGCCGTCGACGACGAGGCGCCGGCCCTCGGCGAACTCCTCTACCTCCTGCGGGCCGACCCGCGCGTGCGCGCCGCCGAGGGTGCCGCCGACGCCACCGAGGCGCTGCGCCGCATCGGCCGGGCCCTGGACGCCGGACCGGACCGCGACCACGGCGACGGCATCGACGTCGTCTTCCTCGACATCCACATGCCCGGACTCGGCGGGCTCGACCTGGCCCGGCTGCTCGGAGGCTTCGCCCGGCCGCCGCTCATCGTCTTCGTCACCGCCCACGAGGGCTTCGCCGTCCAGGCGTTCGACCTGGAGGCCGTCGACTACGTGCTCAAGCCCGTGCGCCGGGAACGGCTCGCGGAGGCCGTGCGCCGCGTCCACGAGCTCGTCCACGCCTCGACCGTCGCCCGGAAGGCGCCCGCGCCCGAGCAGATCCCGGTCGAACTCGGCGGCGTCACCCGCTTCGTGTCCGTCGACGACATCGCGTACGTCGAGGCCCACGGCGACTACGCCCGCCTGCACACCGACACGGGCAGCCATCTCGTCCGCATCCCGCTCTCCACGCTGGAGGAGCGCTGGGCCGCCCGCGGCTTCGTCCGCATCCACCGCAGCCACCTCGTCGCCCTCGGCCGCATCGACGAACTCCGCCTCGACGGCGGTGCCACCTCCGTCCGCGTCGGCACCGCCGAACTCGCCGTCTCCCGCCGCCACGCCCGCCAGCTGCGGGACCTGCTGATGCGGCGGGCGGGCGGCTGACCACGGCAGACGCCCCCTACCGCACCGCTCGGCCGCTGCGTAGACTCACGGGCCCGACCGATCGTGACCGACCGTGAGACGCCGATGCCCGAGCACCATCCCCCGCGCCGGCCGCGCCGCGAGACCGTCACGTACGCCTCGGCCGTCGGCAGCTGGTCCGTCCTCCGGCCCCGTACCCGGCCGCAGCACCCGCCGGCCCGCTCCGAGATCAGCGAACAGACCACCCTCGGCCACACCTACGTCCGCTCCCTGATGCGCAGCCAGCTCCGCGCCGCCCTCATCGGGCTCGGCTGGCTCACCCTGCTCGTCGGCTCGCTGCCGCTGCTGCTCGCGCTGCCCGCGCCCGAGGCCGCCGTGTGGCTCGCGCTCGGCATCGGCGTCCACCCGGTGGTCTGGGCCGTCGCCCACTGGTACGTGCGCCGCGCCGAGCGCAACGAGCGCGACTTCACCGGCCTCGTCGAGCGATGAGCCCCCGTCACGGACGAGGGCACGCGTGAACCACACCTACGCGATCGCCGCCGTCACCGCCGTCGCCCTCGCCACCGTCCTCATCGGCGCCCTCGGCCTGCGCATCTCCCGTACCACCTCCGACTTCTACGTGGCCTCCCGCACCGTGGGCCCCCGCCTCAACGCCGCCGCCATCAGCGGCGAGTACCTCTCCGCCGCCTCCTTCCTCGGCGTCGCCGGACTCGTCCTGGTGCAGGGCCCGGCCATGCTCTGGTACCCGGTCGGCTACACCGCCGGCTACCTCGTGCTGCTGCTCCTCGTCGCCGCCCCGCTGCGCCGCTCCGGCGCGTACACGCTCTCCGACTTCGCCGAGGCCCGGCTCGAATCGCCGCAGGCCCGCCGGGTCGCCAGCCTCTTCGTCGTCGGCATCGGCTGGCTGTACCTGCTGCCGCAGCTCCAGGGCGCCGGGCTCACCCTGGAGATCCTCACCGGCGCCCCCGACTGGCTCGGCGGCCTCGTCGTCGCGCTCGTCGTGACCGGCATCGTCGCCGCCGGCGGCATGCGCAGCATCACCTTCGTGCAGGCCTTCCAGTACTGGCTGAAGCTGACCGCCCTGCTGGTCCCGGTGTTCTTCCTGATCGGCGCCTGGTACGGGGACGGCGCCCCGCGCGCCCACTTCGACGCGCCCGCCGTCATCCGCGCGCACACCGCCGCGCGGGTCGCCGAGACCGTACGGATCGAGGTCGCCGCCCCGGTCACGCTCACCGTCACCGGCCGCGTCGACGGGCGGACGTACGAGCGGGCCACGGTCACCCTGCACGAGGGCACCCACCGGGTGGAGCGGGGCACCGAACTCGCCTTCCCGGCGGGGGCGCGGGTCCCCGAGCGGGCCTCGACCGACGCCGACCCCCTCGGCTGGTCGCAGCCCCTCGCCGGCGGCCGCGACGGGCACCAGCTGTACGCCACGTACGGACTGATCCTCGCCACCTTCCTCGGCACCATGGGCCTGCCCCATGTCGCCGTCCGCTTCTACACCAGCCCGCACGGCCGGGCCGCCCGCCGCACCACCCTGGTGGTGCTCGGCCTGGTCGGCGTGTTCTACCTGCTGCCGCCGCTCTACGGGGCGCTCGGCCGGATCTACGCCCCCGAACTCGCCCTGACCGGCGCCGCCGACGCCGCCGTGCTCGTCCTGCCGGAGCGGATGCTCGGCGGCGTCCTCGGCGATCTGCTCGGCGCGCTGCTCGCCGGCGGTGCCTGCGCGGCCTTCCTGTCGACGGCCTCCGGGCTGACCATGTCGGTGGCCGGCGTGCTCACCCAGGACGTGCTGCCCGCGCGGGGCGTCTCCCGGAGCGCTGCCCGGAGTGCCGCCCGGGGCGCCTCCCGCGGCGGTGTGCGGCACTTCCGGCTCGCCACCCTCCTCGCCACCGCCGTGCCGCTGAGCGCCGGGATCGTCGCCACCGACGTGCTGGCCGCCGACGCCGTCGGACTCGCCTTCGCGGTCTCCGCCTCCTCCTTCTGCCCGCTGCTCGTGCTCGGCATCTGGTGGCGCCGGCTCACCCCGCCGGGCGCCGTCGCCGGACTGCTGCTCGGCGGCGGCTCGGCGCTGACGGCCGTGACGGCCACCCGGGCCGGACTCGCGCCCCCGGGCTGGCCGCACACCCTGCTCGCCTGGCCCGCGGTCTGGTCGGTGCCGCTCGGCTTCCTCAGCATGATCCTGGTGTCGCTCGCCACCCCGCGCCGCGTCCCCGCCGGCACCCCCCGCATCCTGGCCCGGCTGCACCTGCCCGAGGAGTTCAGCGGCAAGGCGCAGCCCGGCGAGGCGAGTCGGGGGACCGCCCGGCCGGAGGCCGGGAGAGGGGCCGAGCGGTGACCGGCCTCGCCCTGGCCGCGGCGGGCGCCGTCGGCGCCGTGCTGCTCTCCGCGGGGTTCGTCCTCGGCCGGTTCACCGCCCGGCGCGGGCGGCGCGCCGCGGACCTCGCCTTCGGCACCCCCGTCGAACGCGCCACCTTCCACACCCTGCACACCGCCTCGCTCGCCGCGCCCCCGCTGCGCGCCGGACTCACCGAGGAGACCGCGGGCAGGGCCGCCGGCCGGCTGCGCTCCCTGCTCGGCACCGAGGCGCTGTGCCTCACCGACCGGTCCGCGGTCCTCGCCTGGGACGGCCCCGGCGAGGCACACCACTGCGAGCACGTACGGGAGCTGGTCGGAGAGACGCTCGACTCCGGCCGCAGCCGCTCCGCCCACACCCGGTGCTCCGACGACGACTGCCCGCTGCGCTGGGCCGTGGTCGCGCCGCTGACGGGCGAGGACGGGGTGCTCGGCGCACTCGTCGCGTACGGCTCGCGCGAGTCGGCGGTCCTGGTGCGGGCGACGACCGAGGTGGCCCGCTGGGTCTCCGTCCAGCTCGAACTCGCCGAGCTGGACCGCTCCCGCACCCGGATCGTCGAGGCCGAGATACGGGCGCTGCGCGCGCAGATCTCCCCGCACTTCATCTTCAACTCCCTCGCCGCCATCGCCTCCTTCGTCCGCACCGACCCCGAGCAGGCGCGCGAACTCCTCCTGGAGTTCGCCGACTTCACCCGCTATTCCTTCCGCCGGCACGGCGAGTTCGCCCAGCTCGCCGACGAACTGCGGGCCATCGAGCAGTACCTGGCGCTCGCCGGGGCCCGCTTCGGCGACCGGCTCAAGGTCACCCTGCAGATCGCGCCCGAGGTCCTTCCGGTCGCGCTGCCGTTCCTCTGCCTGCAGCCGCTGGTGGAGAACGCGGTCAAGCACGGCATGGAGGACTCCGCCGAGGGCTGCCGGGTGACGATCGCGGCACGCGACGCGGGCGCGGAGGCCGTGGTCACCATCGAGGACGACGGCGTCGGCATGGATCCGGAGGTGCTGCGCGCCGTCCTGCGCGGCGAGCGCCCCTCGGCCGGCGGCGTCGGTCTGTCCAACGTGGACGAGCGGCTGCGCCAGGTGTACGGGGCGGAGCACGGCCTGGTCATCGAGACCGGGATCGGCGCGGGCATGAAGGTGACGGTCCGGATCCCCAAGTACCGCCCGGGGGTTCACCCCGCCGGCTGAGCGGTCAGCACAGGTGCAGCGCCAGATGCCCGAGGGCCACGCCCAACTGCCAGGCGGGCAGCCACACCTGGCGCTCCTCGTCGATGCCGCGCGGCCCGGCGAGCCCGGCGAGGCCCGCCAGGTCTGCGGCGCGCAGCTCGGTCGCCCGCAGCCGGCGCCAGGTGTCCCGGGCGAGGTCCAGGTCCGCGCCCGGCACGCGCGCCCCGGCCTCGGCGAGCCGTTCCTCGACCCACGCGGACCACGGATGGTCGTGGGCCGTGCGGCGCAGCCAGCCGTCCGTCCCGGCGCCGTCCGCGCCGGCCCGGGACAGCAGGATGGTCAGCGCCAGGGTCTGCACCCCGGCCCGGAACTCCAGCGAACCCGGCGCGACGAGCCCGCTGGTGCGCAGCAGGTCGTCGGCGACGTACTCGGCGCACAGCCAGTCCATGGGGATGCTTTCGGGCAGCACCGTTTCCACCTTCTCCCGGATGTCCTGGACGAGGCCCCGACACCGAGCCTGCTCCGAGAACGGCACGCGCGGGGCGCACTTGGCTCAACTGGCCCGTACGGATTCGGATACGGATCCCGGCCGCATCGGTGCAGGCGGGAGCCGTGTGACGGGAGTGAGGTCCGGAGCCGGAGGAGGTGGCGGGAGGCTCAGCCGAGCAGCGCGTAGACGGCCGTCGCCCGGGCGGCGAGCTCGTCCGTGCCGTCGGCGGTCATGGTGATGTCCGCGAACGCCATCCGCTTGCCGGCCTTGGTGAGCCGGGCGTGGACGAGGACGTCCGTGCCGAGCACCGCGCGCTGGAAGCTGATCGACTGCTGGACGGTGGTCATGGGGACGAAGCCGCCGCGGGCCGCGGCCACCGCGATCACGGTGGCCGTGTCGGCGGCGGCCATCAGCGCCTGGCCGGAGAGCCCGCCGCCCTCCCGCGCGAGCCGGTCGGACCAGGGGAGGCGGAGGACGGCCTGGTGGCCCTCGGTGTCGACGGAGGCCACGGAGAGCCCCAGATCGAGCACCCAGGGGGCGAAGTTGTCGGCGAGGACCTTTTCGGCGGCGGCGAGAGTCAGCGTCACGAAGGTCATTGTGGGGCGGGGCCCGCGGGCCGGGCAACGGCCGGGCCGCCGCAGGCGGAAGGCCGGCGCGGCCGGTAGCCGGGCAGCCGGTGGCCGAGCTGGCGCAGCGCGTAGTGCGAGCGGGACTTGACGGTGCCGGCCGGGATGCCGAGCTCGGCGGCGGCCTCGCTGACGGTCAGTCCGCGGAAGTAGAGCCGGACGAGGACCGCGCGATGCTCCGGGCTGAGGCCGCGGACCGCCGCCCGGACGTCGAGCGCGGCGTCCCGGGACTCGGTGGTGTCGGCCGGGTCGGGGGTGAGGGCGAGCAGTCCGTCGCCCGTCTCGGCGGGCCGGGCGAGCCGGGAGCGGCGCGCGTCGATGGCGAGCCGCCGGGCCACCGTGAACAGCCAGGGCCGCATCGAGTCGTACGCGGAGTCGAACGCCTCAGGGTGCTGCCAGGCCCTGACCAGGGTCTCCTGAACCAGGTCCTCGGCGCGCTGCCGGTCGCCGTGGGTCAGTCCGAGGAGGAACGCGAGCAGCGCCTGGCCGTGCTCACGCTGGAGCTCCACCAGGTCCCGCTCGTCCGTGGTTGCCGTCGCCGTCGTCATGTGCCGTATCGGAACGCATCCGTGCGGTGCCGGACAGGGATCGGACACGGGTCTGCGACGAACGGTCGCGCTGAGCGGCGAATGGCACGACGAGCGGTCGGGCCGGCGGTCGAGCGGAAGCGTTGCGTCCGATTCAGCGGGTTTGCGGCGAACTGCGGCATTGGGCCTTGACTGCGGCTTTTCCGCAAGGTGAATTCGGCTGAACAGATGTTCATCCTACGAACCAGCGGAGCCGGCAGATGACCTCACGCACCCGACCCGGCGCGGCGGCCCTTGCCGTCGTCCTGCTCACCGCGGCCACCGGCTGCGCCGTCACCGCCCACCACTCCGACCGCACCCCGAGCGCCTCGGGCGCCTCGGGCCGGGGCCAGGCGCCGCACCGGCCCGCCGTGTCCGGGGCGGCGTCCGCGCCGGCCCCCTTCACCCTCGTCGCCTCCGGTGACGTCCTGCCGCACGACTCGATCATCCGCCAGGCCGCCGCCGACGCCGGCGGCGCGGGCTACGACTTCCGCCCCATGCTCTCCGGCGTCAGGTCCGTCGTCTCCCGCGCCGATCTGGCCATCTGCCACATGGAGACCGTGTACGGCGAGGAGGGCGGCCCCTACACCGGCTACCCCGCCTTCAAGTCGCCGCCCGAGGTCGCCGCCGCCCTCAGGGCGACGGGCTACGACTCCTGCTCCACCGCCTCCAACCACTCCCTCGACGACGGCGCCGCCGGCCTGCGCCGCACCCTCGACGCGCTCGACAAGGCGGGCGTACGGCACGCGGGCTCCGCCCGTACCGCCGCCGAGGCGGCCCGGCCCACGCTGCTCAAGGCCGGGCGGGCGACCGTGGCGCAGCTCGCCTACACCTACGACACCAACGGCTATCCGCTGCCCGAAGGGCAGCCCTGGGCGGTCAACCTGATCGACGAGCACAAGATCGTCGAGGACGCCCGGGCCGCCCGGAAGGCCGGTGCCGACGTCGTGGTCGTCTCCCTCCACTGGGGCACCGAATGGGAGAGCGCTCCCGACGAGCGGCAGCTCACCCTCGGCCGCGCGCTCACCGCCTCGCGCACCGGCGGCCGCCCCGACATCGACCTGATCATCGGCACGCACAACCATGTGCCGCAGCCGTACGAGAAGGTCAACGGCACCTGGATCGTCTACGGCATGGGCGACCAGATCGCCGGCGACATGATCAACTACGAGGGCGCCCACGACCGGCGCGGCAACATGGGCACCCTGGCCCGCTTCACCTTCGCCCCGCCGGCCGCGCCCGGCCGCCGCTGGGAGGTCACCAAGGCGGAGTTCGTGCCGCAGTTCTTCGACACCGCGCGCGGCCGGGTGGTGAACCTCGCCGCCGCCGTCAAGGAGGGCGAGGGCCAGTACTCCGAGACCCGGGACGCCATCCGCGAGGTCGTCCTCGACCGGGGCGCCGCCCGCGACGGCCTGGTCATGGGGGAGTAGGGCAGGCCCTGGCCGCCCCGCCGGGGCTCACGGCACGACGGTGACCGGCCAGCGGCCCGCCTTGACCAGGCGCACCGCGACCGAGCCGACGATGCGGTGGCCGGCCGACTCCGAGGCGCCCACGACCACCGCGTCCGCCTTCAGCTCGTCGGCGGCCGCCACCAGACCCGCGTACGCGTCGCCGCGGAAGGTGTGGAACTCCCAGCGCACCTGCCAGGTGTCCTTGACGTGGTCGACCGCCTTCCGGATGTCGGCCACCAGACCCTCGGCGATCTCCTCCGTGGTGTCGGCGACCGGCGCCCCGAGCGCGGCGCCCGCCGCGAGGACGGGCTGGACGTAGACGAGGACGAGGAGCGCGTGCTGGCGCCGGGCGAGCCCGGCCGCGTAGGACGCGGCGCGCATCGAGGAGGCGGAGCCGTCGAGCCCGGCGACGATCACCTTCGGGCCGTCCGTGCCCCGTTCGAAACCACTCACCCTTCGAGGTTATCGGCTCATCAGGTGTTTTCGGACGGGGGGCCGGTGTCGCTGCGCGGCCCGGGCCGTCCACCGTTCGCACCATTGGTCATGAAAAAGGATGAGACGACCACCGGGCGCCGGTCGCTGCTCCGCCTCGCCGCCGCCCTGGGTGCCACCGCCGCCGTCGGAGTCTTCGCCACGGACCGCCTGACCGGCTCCGACGCGACCACCTCCACCGGCGCCGCCCCGCCCGGGCCGGCCACCTCGCCGTCCGCGCGGACCACACCCGCCGCGGCCGGCCCGCAGGCCCGGGCCGAGGCCGGGGCCCGCGCGCAGGCCGCCCGGCAGCGGCCCGCCGCGTACCGGCTCCAGCCGATGACCGGCTACGCCCCGCCCGCCTACCGCCGGGCGCTCCCGCCCGTGCGGACCAGGCCCTTCCTGCATCTCACCGACGTCGGGCGGTCGATGGTGCTCACCTTCGACGACGGCCCCGACCCCCGCTACACCCCGGAGATCCTCGCCACCCTCCGCCGCCACGGCTGCCGCGCCATGTTCTTCGTCTGCGGCGAGATGGCGGTCGACAACCAGGACCTGCTCAAGGAGATGGCCGAGGACGGCCACATCGTCGGCAACCACACCTGGACCCACCTCCTGGTGCCCAAGCTGCGGCCCTCCCGCATCCGCAAGGAGCTGGGCTCCACGAGCGAGGTCATCGAGCGGGCCATCGGCGCCCCGCCGCTCTGGTACCGGGCGCCCTACGGGGCGTGGAACAAGCTGTCGTTCGAGATCGGTGCCGAGCTCGGCATGGAACCGCTCGCCTGGACCGTCGACACCATGGACTGGACCGAGCCGCCCACCGACACCATCGTCGGCCGGGTCCTGGACGGCGCGGCTCCCGGCGTCATCGTCCTCAACCACGACGCCGGCGGCAACCGTTCCCACAGCGTCGCCGCGCTCAAGCGCTATCTGCCCGAACTCCTCGACGCGGGCTACAGCCTCACCGTCCCGCGCCGCTGAGCGGTACGGGGCGGGCGTACGCGAAGGGCCCCGGCACCACCTCGGTGCCGGGGCCCTCGTACGCGCCCTAACGCGAGCCGACCAGCCGGGCGTAGACGACGACGTTGCCGTCGTAGCCGTGCGCGCGGGTGTAGCCGCCGCCGCAGGTGATCACGCGCAGTTCGGGCTCGCCGGTGTCCGCGTACACCTGGACGCCGGGGAAGTCGTTCTTCGCGTAGACCTCGACCCCGTAGATCTCGAAGACGGCCACCCGGCCGTCGTACCGCTCGACCTCGATGTGCTGACCTCGCTGCAGCGAGCCGAGGCCGTAGAAGACGGCGGGCCCGGCCATGTTGTCGACATGGCCGACGACGACGGAGGTGCCGCGCTGGCCGGGCGCGATGCCGTTCTGGTACCAGCCGGCGAGGTTGGCGTCCTGGGGCGGAGGGGCCGCGATCCAGCCGTTGTCGTCGAGACCCACGTCGACGATGGGGGCCGCCACGTTGATCGCCGGGATCCGGATCCGCGAGGCCGGGGCGAACGGCAGCGCCTCCAGGCCGGAGGCGGTCGTGGGCGCCGGGGCGGCCGGCCGGGAGACGGGCCGCGCGGCGGCGGTGGGCTGCGGCGGGCCGGACTCGAAGCCGACCCCGTTGCGCATTATGGCCACCCCGGAGAGCATGACGAGAGCCAGGGCGCCCCAGGGCTGGCGTCTCCTGGCGGCTTCGAAGAGGCTGAAGTCCTTGGGACTCATGGTTCTCTGGTCTCCCTCGACGGCGTCACGGGAACGGTAAGGGCGCGTGCGCCGCCCCGCGATCCGAGCGCGTGCGAACGGGTGGCGGAGGTCCGGGCGAAGGCCGCCGCTGGGCGCCGGGACCGGTGCCGTGGCGGCGCGGACGGGTGGCCGTGTGGGTGACGGGATGATCATCCATCCGAGTAATCGTCAGATCATCACGCCGACCTCGTGTGACCTGCGGATCCGTCAGATCCGCCCCCCGTTCGGCCGCTTCCGGGACTCACCGGGGTGGCCCAGCGCCGACATGCGCGCCTTCTTCCGGCTTGTGATGGTTCGTCATGGAAGGCGTACTCGTCGAATCTCCCGGAGCACCGCTTTGGGGCGCCTTCCAGTGGAGGTTCAACCATGCGTGCTGCACGCACTCTGGCGGTGACGGCGACCGCGTTCGCGGCGCTCGGGCTCGCGGCCCCCCTCGCCACCGCCACCAACGGGCCCAGCAGCGTGACCGTCGGCTCCTTCCAGGCCCCCACGGGCGGCGACAACAACCGCGACGGGGTCACGGTCTCCCCCTTCGCGGTCCACCAGGGCGGTCTCCTCACGATCACCACGAGGGACTGCGCCGGGGGCACGGTCTCGTCCCCGGCCTTCACGGCCGCCACCCTCTCCGGCCTCAACAACGGCTTCGCCACCGCCACCGTCCGCATCTTCAACAACGCCACACCCGGCACGTACACCGTGACCGCCCAGTGCATCAACGGCCGGACCCTCACCGGGCAGTTCCGGGTGCTGGCCGGCCAGGGCGCGGCGGGCGGCCTCGGCGGTTCGCTCGCGCCGACCTCCACCGAGATGGCCGTCGGCGGCTCGCTCGTCGCCGCGGCGGCGCTGGGCGGCGGTGTGTTCGTCGCCCGCCGGCGCCGCATGTCCGGCGCGGGGGCCTGACCGGCCGAACCTCCCCGGTCGGCCCGCAACGCCCGTCGCCCCCGAGTCCTGGCCAGGACCCGGGGGCGACGGGCGTTGCGGGTGTCGCGGACGATCCCGCGGTGCCGGTTGGGCGGGCACCGTCCGCGCCGTTACCGGTGCTGCGGGCACCGTCCGCGCCGTCAGTGGCGCCGGCCGGCGGCCGCCTTGCGACGGATCACGTAGACCACACCGCCCACGGCGACGAGCACCATGGCCCCGCCGCCGGCCATCGTCCAGGTGTGGGCCGAGTTCATCGAGCCGCCCAGACCGCCCTGTACCCCGCGCGGCGCGACGGACACGGTCGACCGGGCCGTGGGCGTCGAGGTCGCTCCGCCGCTGATGGTCAGGTCCACGGAGCCCTGGACGCCACCCGTGCAGTTGAACGAGACGGTGTAGACGGCACCCCGCTTGGCGTCGAGGTCCACCGTGGCGGTGGCCGCCGAGCCCGGCGCGATGGTGACCGTGTCGAAGATGCCGGACGAGGCGGTCGCCGTACTGGCGCAGCCCGGGGCACTGAGCGTGACCCGGCCGCCCGGCGCGACCACCGAGGGGGAGACGACGAAGAGGCTCGCGACCTTCCCCGGCTGTCCGCCGCCCTTCGGCGCGGGGACGCCGTCGGCGGCCGCGGACACGGCGGCGGGGGCGGCCAGGGCGAGGGCGGCCGCCCCCAGAACTGTGATGGACGCGGCACGTATCGCGCGCATGGTAGACCTCCGGGTCCCCGAGGAGCAGCTGCGGAAGGGGTTTCCACAAAGGCAGGAGATGCACCTCGATGCCCGAAACGCTAGGAGCCCCCTATCACAGCCGCGATCCCAGGCGCGCGAATGGGGCACCCAGGTCACCCGAACGGTCCCCGGGAGCCGACCGCCGTCGCGGCCCTCGCGTCACCCCGTGAGCTGCGGGAACAGGTCGGTGAACGGCCCGGCGGTGGCCGCGATGCCACGGCCGAACGGCGCGTCGAAGTCCCAGATGAGGAACAGCAGGAAGGCGATGAGCGCGCTGAACAGGCCGGCGAGCAGCAACTCCCGTCCGGTGCGCCTGATCTGGAGCGTGAAGATCAGGCCCACCGTCACCAGCGCGCCGATGATGAGGCCGAACCAGACCACGCCCGGCATCGTCTCGCCCGCGTTCTGCCCGCGCGCGCCGCGCGCGTCGTCGACGACGGCCACCTGGTCGACGAGCGGCTGGTACGCCTGGCCCTCGAAGTCGTTGGCGGGCTGGTAGTCCGTCACACCGCGGCGGACCTTCTCGAGCAGCTCCGTCCCCTTGTCGTTCAGCTCGCCGTGGTCCGCCATGTAAGGGAACTCGTCGTCGACGACGTACGCCACGTACGCGTCGATGTCGGCCCGGATCTTCTGCCGTACCGGCAGCGGGTACACCTCGACCCGCTCGGAGATCTCGTGCAGCGCCTGCGCCTCCTGCCGCACGGTCTCCTGGGCGGCGCTGCGGGCCTCCCAGACGCCGGCGATGGCGAGGCCGAGGACGATGGCGTACACCACGCCGATCATCATCGTCATGTACTCGATGACGTCGGGGGTCTCACTGGGGTCGTCGTCCTCGGGGATCCGGCGATGGTTGAAGACCACGATGGCGAGCACGACGGCGCACGCCGCGGCCATCGCAAGGGTGAGAACAAGCCATTCGGACAAGGTTTCTCCAGAATCGTCAGCAAGAGGTCGATCAGGCGGTCAGCGGGACGAGCGGGGGCGCAGGATCGCCGTCGCGAGTACCGCGGGGGCCGTGACGAGCAGGGTCGTGGTGAGCACGTTCGGGGAGCTCTTGGGCTTGACCCGGGCCGCGCGCTTGTAGTGCGGCAGGGCCACCGGCCCGGGGGCCGGCGGGCGCGGGCGCACGGTCGGCGACGGCGACGGCGACGGGGGCGGCGGTGGCGTCGGCTCCGGCACGGCCGGCGCGGGGCGCGGCGGCGCGGGCCGGGGCGGCACGGGCTTCGGCGGGGGAGCGGGCCGCGGCGGCTTCGGCGCGGGCGGAGGCGGCGCGGGCGGAGGCGGTGTGGGCTCCGGCTCCGGCTCCGGCGGCTTGGAGGGGTGCGGCGGATGCGTGGGGTGCGGAGGGTGCGACGGGTGCGGGGGATGCGGCGGGTGCGGAGGGTGGCTCGGGCGACAGGGCCCCGGCCCGACGGACACGATGGCGACGCTCGATCCGTCCGGCCCGGTCGAGGCGTACGCGCACGCGTCGGCGCTCGCGGGCACGGGCGTGGCGAGCAGCCACACCAGCGCGCCGGCCGCGAGCGGCCGCGTCAGGAGCGGTCCGTAGCGGGACAACCCGTTCTGAGACAAGAGAGACACGCCGAGCAGCTTGATCAGACGCGCCGCCCCGACAGGCCGGAACGGCCCCGGATTCCCCGGATGGAGCGGATCTTGCGCGGTGCAGGTTTGACGTTTCGCCGTCTTCTGTCGTCTCACGCGTGATCAACGCCGCCAACGCCCTTGCCGTTGCGGGTGGTTCGGAGGTATTGAGTGACGTTCGACGAGGCCGGGAGCCGCCCGTGCCCGGAACTGGCCGATTGTCGCCCTTCGTTGGTCGGGGCCGGCCGGGCCGCGTCCCTCCGGGCTGCGCCGGAAGCCCCGTTCGTACCTCCGCACGGCCATGTGCACGTGAAGGTGCACGACCTGAAGGCGTGAACTCTTCCTTACCCGCCGCACGTGCCAATGGCGTGTGACCAAGAACGGATCGCGAATTTCCGTTTCTACTCGCTCTCTCGGCGGGCGATCAGTAGCCTCAGCTCGAACGTCGGCCGCTCGCACCTGGCCGCATCCCCATGGCGACTTGTTGGAGACTTTGATGGAGCGTCCCGCCTGGGCTCCGCCAGGCATCGATATCTCGGTGCCGAGCGTGTCCCGTATGTACGACTTCTATCTGGGCGGCTCGCACAATTTCGAAGTGGACCGGGACGCGGCCCGGAAGGCCATGGAGTTCCTGCCGGGGCTGCCGAAGATCATGCAGGCGAACCGTGCCTTCATGCGCCGCGCCGTACACCACGCCGTCGACAACGACGTCACCCAGTTCCTGGACATCGGCTCCGGCATACCGACCTTCGGCAACGTCCACGAGGTCGCCCAGGCCGCCACCGACGAGGCGCGCGTCGTCTACGTCGACCACGACCCGGTCGCCGTCGCCCACAGCCGGGCCGTGCTCGCCGGCGACGACCGCTCGGCCGTGGTCGCCGCCGACCTGCGCAAGCCGCGCGAGATCCTGCACAGCCCCGAGGTCGGCGAACTCCTCGACCTGGACCGCCCGGTGGCCCTGCTGCTCGTCGCCGTACTGCACTTCCTGGAGGACGCCGACGAGCCCGCCGCCGCCGTCGCCGAGCTCCTCGACGCGCTCGCGCCCGGCAGCCTCCTCGTCATCACCCACGCCTCCTACGAGGGTGTCCCGGTCCCGCAGGAGCGGGCCGCCGGCACCGTCGGCGTCTACCGCGACATCCGCAACCCGCTGGTGATGCGCTCCCACGAGGAGATCAGCCGCTTCTTCGACGGCACCGACCTCGCCGCGCCCGGACTCGTCCCGATGCCGCTGTGGCGGCCGGACAGCCCGGACGAGGAGGAGGATCCGTACGCCTTCTCCGGTTACGCAGGGGTGGGGCGCAAGCCGTGAAGGTGCCCTCCACGACCTCCGGCTCCGTCGCCGACGCCGACGGCCCCGAAGACAGACTCAGGCGGTTCGTGACCATCTGGAGCCGCGCCGTGTTCCCGGTCACGGCCACCTCGATGACCCGCCAGGAGTTCGAGCGGCACCTGCTGCCGCCGGCCCGGGAGCTGTGCGCCGCCCTGCACGCCAGGCCCTTCGACACCACCCCGGCGCACGGCGTCGGGCAGGCCCTGGTGGCCGCCCACTGCACCGACCCGGACGCGCTCGCCCGCAGCCTCGGCGTGGTCGACGCGTATCTGGTGCTCTACTGCGCGGAAGGCGCCGAGGGCGCGGGCGCGGCGGACGGTGCCGCGCCCCGCACGGCGCCCGACACGGCGCGCGACGCACCGCTCGACGCGGAGGAGCTGCGCGCCCGCTGCGCCCGGCTGCAGCACGCCATGGCCGCCGGCTTCGCCCAGGCCCTGCGCGAGCGGACGCTCGCCGAGCAGGAGTCCATCGCCCACTCGGCGCTCTCGGCCCGCAGCGCCGCCGAGTTCGCGCTGCACGCCACCGAGAGCCGCTTCCGCGCCGTCTTCGAGGGGGCGGCCATCGGCATCGGCATCGCCGACCTCGAAGGCAACGTCCTGGAGGTCAACGAGACCCTCACCCGGATGTTCGGCGGCCTGGAGCAGACCGTCCTCACCCGCAACATCGTCGAGTGGGCGCATCCCGAGGACGGCCCGCACGTCTGGCGGCTCTACGACGAGCTGGTGCGCGGCGAGCGCGAGAACTACCGCGTGGAGAAGCCGTTCTACCGCAGCGACGGCACCGCCCTGTGGACCAACCTCACCGTCTCGCTGCTGCGCGACGCCGCCGGCGTCCCCCGCTACCAGCTGGCGCTCATGGAGGACACCACCGAACGGCGGCTGCTCAACCTGCGGCTGCGGTACGAGGCGACGCACGACGCCCTCACCGGCCTGCCCAACCGGACGCTGTTCTTCGAACGCCTGGAGAAGGCCCTCGGGCCGGGCGCCGACAGCCGCTTCGGGCTCTGCTACCTCGACCTCGACGGCTTCAAGGTCATCAACGACAGCCTCGGCCACTCCACCGGCGACCGGCTGCTCGTCGAGGTCGCCGACCGGCTGCAGAGCTGCGTCACCGCGCCCGGCGAGATGGTCGCCCGGCTCGGCGGCGACGAGTTCGTCGCCCTGACCACCGGGCCCGGCACCGAGCGCCAGGTCGCCGAGCTCGCCGACCGGATGCTCGCCGCGCTGGCCACTCCCATCGGCATCGACGGCCGCGAACTCAGCGTGCGCGGCAGCGTCGGCATCGTCGAGGGGCCGGCGGGCGAGCGCACCGCGGCCGAGGTGCTGCGCAGCGCGGACATCACCATGTACCGGGCCAAGTCGGCGGGCGGCAACCGCTTCGAGTACGCCGACGCCGAGGCCGACGCGCGGGCCATCACCCGGCACGGGCTCACCACGGCGCTGCCCGCCGCGCTGGAACGCGGCGAGTTCTTCATCGAGTACCAGCCGCTGGTCCACCTCGGCGACGGCAGCGTGCACGGCGCCGAGGCGCTCGTCCGGTGGTGCCACCCGCAGCACGGGGTGCTCGGGCCCGACCGGTTCATCCCGCTCGCCGAGAACACCGGCCTGATCGTGCCGCTCGGCCGCTGGGTGCTCCAGGAGGCCGTGCGGCAGGCCCGCTTCTGGCAGGACGAGGCCCCCGGCGGCCAGCCCGCCACCGGCCCGCTGCGGATCAACGTCAACCTGTCGCCGACCCAGCTGCACCACCCGGGTCTGGTCGCCGAGACGGTCGACGTCCTGGAGCGCGCCGGGCTCGAACCGGGCGCGCTCTGCCTGGAGGTCACCGAGTCGGCCCTGATCGGCGCGGACGAGGACCTGCTCAAGCCGCTGCGGCAGCTCGCCGAGATGGGCGTGGACATCGCCCTCGACGACTTCGGCACCGGCTACTCCAACCTGGCGAACCTGCGCCGGCTCCCGGTGAGCGTCCTCAAGCTGGACCGTTCCTTCACCCAGGGCATGCAGCAGCATCCGGCGGACCCGGTCGACCTCAAGATCGTCGAGGGCATCGTCCAGCTCGCCCACAGTCTGGAGCTTGCCGTCACCGTCGAGGGCGTCGAGACCGGCGCCCAGGCCCAGCAGCTCCGCGAGCTGGGCTGCGACACGGCCCAGGGCTGGTACTACGCGCGTCCGGGCGCCCCGGACCGGATCCGCTCGCTGGTGCTCGCGGACGCGATCTAGCCAGGGCCTGCCCGGCGGATCAGGGCCGGGCCCGGTCATGATCCGCCGGACAGGCCCTGGGGGGCCTTGAGGAGGCCTACGGCTCCGGGGTGCCCCGGCGGGAGGCCATGAGCAGCTTCTGCAGCTCGCGCGCCGCCCGCGGGGGCGCCACGTCGCTGCGGTGCGCCAGCGCGATCGTCCGGCGCAGGCCCGGCCGGGCCAGGGCCGTGACCCGCAGGTCGCGGCCCGTCCGCGCCGCGACCATGGCCGGCACGACCGCAAGGCCGAGCCCCGCCCGTACGAAACCGAGCACCGCGTCCATCTCGCCGCCCTCCACCGTGAACGACGGCTCGAAGCCCTCCGCCCGGCAGGCCGCCACGGTCAGCTCCCGCAGGTCGTAGCCGTGCCGGAACATCACGAGCGGCTGGTCGCGCAGATCCGCGATCCTGACCGGCCGGCGCGGCGCCGGCGCCGAGGCCGCGGAGACCACCACCAGGTCCTCGGTGAGCAGCTCCACCGTGGTCAGCGCGGGCGACGCCGTCGGCAGCGGCAGCACCACGAGCGCCAGGTCGAGCGCGCCGCGCGCCAGGTGCCGTACGAGATCGTGCGAGCCGCCCTCCTCGATGAGCAGCCGGATGCCCGGGTGCAGGTCGTGGAAGGTGCGCAGCACGTCCGGCAGCAGCCCGGTGCACAGGCTTGGCGTCGCCCCGAGCCGCACCCGGCCCCGCCTGAGCTGCACCAGCTCCTGCACCTCGTGCCGCGCGGTGTCGGTGTCGGCGAGGATCCGGCGGGCCAGCGGCAACAGCGCCTCGCCCGCGTCGGTCAGCGTGATGTTGCCCCGGGCCCGGCTGAACAACTCGGCGCCCAGCTCCTGCTCCAGGGCCTTGATCTGCTGCGAGAGCGAGGGCTGCGAGACATGGACCCGCTCGGCGGCCTGGGTGAAGTGCCGGGTCTCGGCCACGGCGACGAAGTAGAGGAGCTGCTGGAACTGCATGGCACCAGCCTACCCCGGTTCATAGCCTGCACCTATCGAGATCAGCCGAACCATGTCTTGGACCTCTCGGGTCCTTCGCCCCTACCGTCGCTGACATGGCTCAGGCAACCAAGTCCGAACGGCGGACCGCCCCGCCGCCCGCCGCCCTCACCCGTGCCGCCCCCACCCGCGGCTTCTGGGCGTCGACCATCGGCAAGAAGACCGTGATGGCCGTGAGCGGCCTGATCATGCTCGCCTATCTCGTCGCCCATGTCGCGGGCAACCTCAAGGTCTTCTTCGGCCCCGAGGAGTTCAACGGCTACGGCCACTGGCTGCGCGTCATGGGCGCCCCGGTCCTGCACCACCACTGGGGCCTGTGGATCGCCCGCGTCGTGCTGCTCGCGTCGGTCGTGGCGCACGCCGTCTCCGCGTACCAGCTCAGCCGGCGCGACATCAAGGCCCGGCCCACCCGCTACGTACACCGCCGCAAGGGCTCCTCCTACGCCACCCGCACCATGCGCTGGGGCGGCGTGATCGTCGGCCTCTTCATCGTGTGGCACGTCCTCGACCTGACCACCGGCACCGTGCACCCCGGCGGCTTCGAGGAGGGCAAGCCCTACCAGAACGTCGTGGACACCTTCTCCACCTGGTACGGCGACGTGATCTACATCGTCGCCATGCTGGCCGTCGGACTCCACGTCCGGCACGGCTTCTGGAGCGCCGCCCAGACCCTCGGCGTCGGCGACGCGCGCCGCGAACGCGCCCTGAAGTTCCTGGCCAACGCCCTCGCGCTCGTCCTGACCGCGGGCTTCGTCTCCGTACCCGTCGCCGTCATGACCGGAGTGGTGAGCTGACATGACCCTTTCCGAACACGCCGATTACGAGGTCGGCGAGCCGATCGCCGACACCAAGGCCCCCGCCGGCCCCATCGCCGACCGCTGGGACACCCGCCGCTTCCAGGCCAGGCTCGTCAATCCCGCCAACCGCCGCGGCCACCGGATCATCGTCGTCGGCACCGGCCTCGCCGGCGGCTCCGCCGGCGCCACCCTCGCCGAACAGGGCTACCAGGTCGTCCAGTTCTGCTTCCAGGACTCCCCGCGCCGCGCCCACTCCATAGCCGCCCAGGGCGGCATCAACGCCGCCAAGAACTACCGCAACGACGGCGACTCCATCCACCGCCTCTTCTACGACACCGTCAAGGGCGGCGACTTCCGCGCCCGCGAGTCCAACGTGCACCGGCTCGCACAGATCTCCGTCGAGATCATCGACCAGTGCGTCGCCCAGGGCGTGCCCTTCGCCCGCGAGTACGGCGGACTGCTCGACACCCGCTCCTTCGGCGGCGTCCAGGTCTCCCGTACCTTCTACGCCCGCGGTCAGACCGGACAGCAGCTCCTCCTCGGCGCCTACCAGGCGCTGTCCCGGCAGATCGCCGCCGGAAACGTCGAGCTGCACGCCCGCACCGAGATGCTCGACCTGATCGTCGTCGACGGCCGGGCCCGCGGCATCGTCGCCCGCGACCTCGTCACCGGGCGGATCTCCACGCACTACGCCGACGCCGTCGTGCTCGCCACCGGCGGATACGGCAACGTCTTCTACCTCTCCACCAACGCGATGAACTCCAACGCCACCGCCGTCTGGCGAGCCCACCGGCGCGGCGCCTTCTTCGCCAACCCCTGCTTCACCCAGATCCACCCCACCTGCATCCCGCGCACCGGCGACCACCAGTCCAAGCTCACCCTGATGAGCGAGTCGCTGCGCAACGACGGACGCATCTGGGTACCGAAGGCCGTCGGCGACAACCGCCCGGCCGCGGAGATCCCCGAGGACGAGCGCGACTACTACCTGGAGCGCATCTACCCCTCCTTCGGCAACCTCGTCCCGCGCGACATCGCCTCCCGCGCCGCCAAGAACGTCTGCGACGAGGGCCGCGGCGTCGGCCCTGGCGGGGAGGGCGTCTACCTCGATTTCGCCGACGCCATCCGGCGGATGGGCCGGGCCAGGGTGGAGGAGAAGTACGGCAACCTCTTCGACATGTACGAGCGGATCACCGCCGAGAACCCGTACGAGGTGCCCATGCGGATCTACCCCGCCGTGCACTACACGATGGGCGGACTCTGGGTCGACTACGACCTCCAGACCACGATCCCCGGCCTCTTCGCCATCGGCGAGGCCAACTTCTCCGACCACGGCGCCAACCGGCTCGGCGCCTCAGCCCTCATGCAGGGCCTCGCCGACGGCTACTTCGTGCTCCCGGCCACCATCAACGACTACCTGGCCCGCCACCCGCACGCCGAAGCCGTCACCGACGCCCACCCCGCCGTCCGCGAGGTCCTCGCCGAGACCGAGGACCGGCTCCACCTCCTGCTCGCCGTCGACGGCGACCGCACACCCGACTCCTTCCACCGCGAACTCGGCGAAGTCATGTGGGAGTTCTGCGGCATGGCCCGCACCGACGAGGGCCTGCGCAAGGCGCTGCGCCGCATCCCCGAGATCCGCGAGGAGTTCTGGCGCCGCATCAAGGTGCCCGGCACCGGCGAGGAGTTCAACCAGTCCCTGGAGAAGGCCAACCGGATCGTCGACTACCTGGAGCTCGCCGAGCTGATGTGCCTCGACGCGCTGCACCGCGAGGAGTCCTGCGGCGGCCACTTCCGCGAGGAGTCCCAGACCGCGGACGGCGAAGCCGCCCGCCGCGACGAGGAGTTCGCGTACGCCGCCGCCTGGGAGTTCCGGGAGTCCGGCGGGCCGGTGCTCCACAAGGAAGCCCTCACCTTCGAACACGTCCACCCCACCCAGCGGAGCTACGCATGAGGCTCACCCTGCGCGTCTGGCGCCAGAAGAACGCCGGCGCCGAAGGCGCCATGGCCACCTACGAGGTGGACGGGATCTCCTCCGACATGTCCTTCCTGGAGATGCTCGACACCCTCAACGAGGAACTCGTCCTGCGCGGCGAGGACCCCGTCGCCTTCGACCACGACTGCCGCGAGGGCATCTGCGGCGCCTGCAGCCTCGTCATCAACGGCGATGCCCACGGCCCCAATGGGGCCTCCCCTGCTCGAGCGGAGTCGAGAGCTTGGGGAAGCACCACCAGCTGCCAGCTGCACATGCGCTCCTTCCGCGACGGCGACACCATCGACGTCGAACCCTGGCGGGCCGCCGCCTTCCCCGTCGTCAAGGACCTGGTCGTCGACCGCTCCGCCTTCGACCGGATCATCCAGGCGGGCGGCTACGTCTCCGTCCCCACCGGCTCCGCCCCCGAGGCCCACGCCACGCCGGTGCCCAAGGCCGACGCCGACTTCGCCTTCGAACACGCCGAGTGCATCGGCTGCGGCGCCTGCGTCGCCGCCTGCCCCAACGGCTCGGCGATGCTCTTCACCTCCGCCAAGGTCAACCATCTCGGCGTGCTCCCGCAGGGCGCGCCCGAGCGCGAGACCCGCGTGCTCGACATGGTCGCCCAGATGGACGCCGAGGGCTTCGGCGGCTGCACCCTCACCGGCGAGTGCGCCACCGCCTGCCCCAAGGGCATCCCGCTGCCGTCGATCGCGGCCATGAACAAGGAGTGGCTGCGGGCGCGGCGCAAGGCCGGGCGTTCCTAGCCGGCGTCGCTGTGGCGCCCTCCGGCCGGGGCGCCGACAATGGGAGGGCCGGAACGTGAGCACGGCGACGCCCGCCCGCGGAGGGGTCCCCGCCCCGAGATCCGGCAGGGACCCAGGTGATCAGGGATGTGCCGCTGGCTCGCGTACCGGGGAACACCGGTGCTGCTCGACACCATTCTCTACAAGCCGGCCCACTCGCTGATCGACCAGAGCCTGCATTCCAAGCTCGGCGTGGAGACCACCAACGGCGACGGGTTCGGCGTCGGCTGGTACTCGCCGGAGAACGACACCCCGGCACTGCTGAGAGACGTCGGCCCGGCCTGGAACAACCGCAATCTGCGGGAGCTGGCCGACCACGTCAGGTCCCCGCTGTTCTTCGCCCACATCCGGGCGTCGACCGGGACGGCGGTCCAGCAGTCGAACTGCCACCCCTTCCGGCACGGCCGCTGGATGTTCATGCACAACGGCGCCATCTCCGGGTTCCACCTCGTGCGCCGTGAGCTCACCCTGGGCGTCGACCCGGGGCTGTACGCGGACATGGAGGGCACGACGGACTCCGAGGTGATGTTCTATCTCGCCCTCACCTTCGGCCTTCACCAGGACCCGCCCGCCGCCGTCGCCAGGATGGCGGGCGTCGTCGAGCGCGTGGGCCGCGAGCACGGCATCGACAACCCCCTCCAGATGACGCTGGCCGTCACCGACGGCGAGCGCGTCTGGGTGTTCCGCTACTCCAGCGCCCAGGCCTCCCGCTCGCTGTTCTACAGCAGTCAGGTCGAGGCGCTGCGCTGGCTCCACCCCGACGTCGCCTTCCTGCGGGAGGTCTCCGACGAGACCCGCCTCGTCGTCTCCGAACCCCTCGGGGACCTGCCCGGCGCCTGGAACGAGGTGCCGGAGAACAGCTACGGCGTCGTCCAGCCCGGCGCCGACGAACTGCACCGGTTCGCCCCGACGCCGGCCTGACGGCGTCACCCGCCGGGCGCCGCGGCGTCACCGGCCGAGCCGGGCCGCGAGGTAGGGCGCGGTGCGGCTCGCCCGTACCTCCGCGACCTCCGCCGGGGTGCCCTCCGCCACGATCCGGCCGCCCTCCGCGCCGCCGCCCGGACCCATGTCGACGACCCGGTCGGCGGTCGCGACGACGTCCATGTCGTGCTCGACCACGACCACCGTGTGGCCCGCGTCGACGAGGCCGTGCAGCTGCCGCATCAGCACCTCCACGTCCGCCGGGTGCAGCCCCGTCGTCGGCTCGTCCAGGACGTACAGGGTGTGCGCCCGCCGCGGCCGCTGGAGCTCGGCGGCCAGCTTGATGCGCTGCGCCTCCCCGCCCGACAGCTCCGTCGCCGGCTGGCCGAGCCGCAGATGGCCGAGGCCCACGTCGAGCAGCGTGCGCAGACTGCGGGCCGCCGCCGGGGTGTCCACGAAGAACTCGGCCGCCGCCTCCACGGTGAGGTCGAGCACCTCCGCGATGGTCAGCCCGCGCAGCCGCACCTGGAGCGTCTCCGGGTTGTAGCGGGCGCCCCGGCAGTCCGGGCACGGCGCGTACGTGCTCGGCAGGAACAGCAGCTCGACGGAGACGAAACCCTCGCCCTGGCAGGTCTCGCAGCGCCCGCCGGTGACGTTGAAGGAGAAACGCCCCGCCTTGTACCCGCGCGCCTGCGCCTGCTCCGTCTCCGTGAAGAGCTTGCGCACCACGTCGAACAGGCCCGTGTACGTGGCCAGGTTGGAGCGCGGGGTCCGGCCGATCGGCTTCTGATCGACCGTCACCACCCGTGCCACGGAGTCCTGTTCTGCGGCCGCCTCGGTCAACGCGCCCACCAGCGTCGACTTGCCCGAGCCCGACACACCCGTGACCGCCGTGAGCACCCCGAGCGGGAACGCCGCGCGCAGACCGCGCAGATTGTGCCGGGTGACCGGCCCGAACCGCAGCCAGCCGGCCGGCTCGCGCACTTCGCGCTCCTCGGGGGCCGCCCGGTCGAAGAGGAAGCGGCGGGTCGCCGACTCCGCGACCTCCGCGAGCCGCTCCGGCGGGCCGCTGTGCAGCACCCGGCCGCCGTGCTCCCCGGCCCGCGGCCCCACGTCGACCAGCCAGTCGGCGCGCCGCACCACATCCAGGTGGTGCTCCACCACGAACACCGTGTTCCCGGCCGCCTTCAGCCGCTCCAGGACCACGAGCAGCGCCTCCGTGTCCGCCGGATGCAGCCCGGCGGACGGCTCGTCGAGCACGTACACCACCCCGAAGAGGCCGGACCGGAGCTGGGTGGCGAGCCGCAGCCGCTGCAGCTCCCCGTTGGACAGCGTCGGCGTCGCCCGGTCCAGGCTCAGATAGCCGAGACCCAGCTCCGTGACCGTACCGATCCGCGCCACCAGGTCCCCGGTGAGCACACGGGCGGTCTCCGACCCGCCCGAGCCGTTCTCCAGGGCCCGTGCCAGCTCGTTCAGCGGCAGGGCGGCGAGCTCGGCGATCGTACGGCCCGCGAAGGTCACCGCGAGCGCCTCGGGCCGCAGCCGGCTGCCCTCGCACACCGGGCACGGCGCGCTGGAGAGGAAACGCTCGGCCTTCGCCCGCAGCGTCGCGCTCTTCGAGTCGGAGAAGGTGTGCATCACATAGCGCCGGGCGCTCATGTACGTGCCCTGGTAGGGGCGTTGGATGCGACCGGCCTCCCGGACCGGATGCACCGTCACCACCGGCTGCTCGTCGGTGAAGAGGATCCACTCCCGGTCCTCGGCGCTCAGCTCCCGCCACGGCCGGTCCACGTCGTATCCGAGTGTGTCCAGCACGTCCCGCAGGTTCTTGCCCTGCCAGGCCCCCGGCCAGGCCGCGATCGCGCCCTCCCGGATCGACAACTCCGGGTCGGGCACGAGGAGTTCCTCGCTCGTCTCGTGCACCCGGCCCAGGCCGTGACACGAAGGACAGGCCCCGGCGGCGGTGTTGGGGGAGAAGGCGTCGGAATCGAGGCGCTGCGCCCCCGGCGGATAGCTGCCCGCGCGGGAGAACAGCATGCGCAGCGAGTTGGACAGCGTCGTCACCGTGCCCACGGAGGAGCGCGCGTTCGGCGTCGCCCGCCGCTGCTCCAGCGAGACCGCCGGCGGCAGCCCCGTGATCTCCCCGACCTTCGGCGCGCCCACCTGGTGGATCAGCCGGCGCGCGTACGGCGCCACCGACTCGAAGTAGCGGCGCTGCGCCTCCGCGTAGATGGTGCCGAAGGCGAGCGACGACTTCCCCGAACCCGACACTCCCGTGAAGACGGTCAGCGCGTCCCGCGGGATGTCGACGTCGACGCCCCGCAGATTGTGCTCACGCGCGCCCCGGACCCGTACGAACGGGTCGTGGGGCGCGGCGGGTGCGGCGGGGCTGGTGGGAAACGGGTCGGTGCCGGTGTCGCGCATCCGCCGATTCTAGGCCCGGCTTGCCGCGTTTGCCCTGGTCAGCCCGGTCAGCCGGGCGAGTGAGCGGTACGAGTCGAGCAGCGCGCCCCGGTCGTGGGTGCTCGTCGTCACCAGGACCTCCTGCGCGCCGGTCTCCCGCACCGCGTGCGCCAGCGCGCCGGCGACCTGCTCCGGCGTGCCGTACACATGGCCGCGCAGCCCCGACTCGTAGAAACCGCGCTGCTTCTCCGACATGTCGAGCGCCTCGATCCGCTCGGGGGGCAGCAGCGGCGGGAACTCGCCCCGGGTCCGCGAATAAGCCATCGACCACGCCTCCGGCATCAGCAGCCGCCGCGCCGCCTCCTCCGTCTCCGCCACGGCGACCGTGCCCGCGACCGCCACGTACGGCTCCGCGGCCCACCGCGACGGCCGGAACGCGGCCCGGTAGGTGTCGACCGCCTCGCGCAGCCGGGCCCGGCCGCGCAGGTCCCCGACGACCAGCGGAAGCCCGGCCGCCGCGGCGATCGCCGCGCCCTCGCCCGTCGCGAGCACGAACGGCGGCACCCGAAGGCCCTCGGCGGGGCGGGCGTGGACCTGGGGGTGGGCGGTCTGCTCGCCGGTGAACCAGCCGAGCAGCTCGTCCAGTTGCTCCGCGAACCGGTCCGCGTCCTCCTTGTCCCGGCCGAGCGCCCGTCGGATGCCGTCGGTGAAGCCGACGGAACGTCCGAGGCCCATGTCGATCCGCCCGGGGAACAACGACTCCAGGACGCCGAACTGCTCCGCCACCACCATCGGCTGGTGGTTCGGCAGCATCACCCCGCCCGTCCCGACCCGGATCCGGGTGGTGGCCGCCGCCACGGCGGCCGCGAGCACGGTGGGCGCCGAGCCCGCCACACCCGGCACGCTGTGGTGCTCCGACACCCAGAACCGGTGGTAGCCCAGCGCCTCCGCCTCGCGCGCCAGGAGCACCGTGTCGCGCAGCGCCTGGCCGCCGTCCTCGCCCTCCCGGGTACGGGAGCGGTCGAGAACGGAGAAGCGGATGCCGTCGAAGGCGGGCGGGGGCGTCGTCATGGTGCTCACGAAGGGTTCAACACCACGCGGCGCCGGGGATTCCCCGTGGCGCGGCGCGGCGCGCTGCCTAGGCTGGGGGAGTGACCCGACACCGCAGGCCCGTGGCCGTCTTCGACCTCGACAACACCCTCACCTCCACCGCCCACCGCCAGCACTTCCTCGAAGGGCGTCCGCGCGACTGGGACGGCTTCTTCACCGCCGCCCCCCAGGACCCGCCGCTGGCGCAGGGCGTCGCGCTCTGCCTGGAGACCGCGGAGGAGTGCGACATCGTCTACCTCACCGGCCGGCCCGAGCGCTGCCGCCGCGACACCCTCGACTGGCTCGCCGCCCACGGGCTCCCGGAGGGACCGGTGCACATGCGCCGCGAGCGTGACTTCCGCCCGGCGCGGCAGACCAAACTGGACGTGCTGCGCCGGCTGGAGCGCGAGCGCGAGGTGCGGATGCTCGTGGACGACGACGAGCTGGTGTGCGACGCCGCGGAGGCGGCGGGGTTCACCGTCGTACGCGCCCGGTGGGCGGCGGAGTCGGAGGCGCTGAAGGAGGCGCAGGAGAAGGAGGGGCGTACCTGAGGCGTCGTGGGCCTCAGGCGCCGTCCTCCAGTCGGAAGCCCACCTTGAGACCGACCTGGTAGTGCTCGATCGCCCCGTCGACGAGATGGCCGCGCATCTGGGTGACCTCGAACCAGTCGAGGCCCCTCAGGGTCTGCGAGGCCCGCTCGATCCCGTTGCGGATGGCCTGGTCGATTCCTTCGGTGGACGTGCCGACGATCTCGGTGACGCGGTAGGTGTGGTTCGACATGGAGCCGGACTCCTCTCGGGGTGCCCTCGGTGCGTTCCCTCCACCGTGCCCCACCGGCCCGAGGTCCGCGACACGTCCGCCGCCGGCCGGGCGCCGCGCCGATGCCCTGGATCGTGCCGCGAGGACTTGACCATCCCCATTGGTCCAGACCAGAATCCAGGCCACCAACCCGCGCGAACCTCCCGTTCGGTCCCCCCACACGTCGGGTCAGCCCCCTACGCAGAAGGTGACCTACGTGAAGAACCGCCGTCTCGTCTGCCCCCTGGCCGTCGTCTCCGCCCTCTCCCTCGCCGGGTGCGGGCTGCTCCCGGGTGGCGGGAGTCCGACCAGGACGGTGAACGTGTGGCTGATGCGGGACAGCGTCAGCGACGACTTCCTGAAGCGCTTCAAGGAGTCCTTCGAGGCCGAGCACGACGGCGTCGAACTCCGGGTCACCATCCAGGACTGGACCGGCATCGGGAAGAAGGTCACCGAGGCCATCGAGGGCCCCGGCGGCCCGGACGTCATCGAGGTCGGCAACACCCAGGTCGCCCGGTACGCCGACACCGAGAAGCTCTACGACCTCACCCTGGAGTCCGTCCGCGACCTCGGCAGCCAGGACTGGCTGCCCGGTCTCGCCCAGCCCGGCAGCATCGACGGCGCCCAGTACGGCATCCCCTGGTACGCGGCCAGCCGCATCGTCATCTACAACAAGGACCTCTTCGAACAGGCCGGCGTCAAGCCGCCGAAGAGCCGCGCCGAGTGGCTCGCCGAGACCGAGAAGCTCGACAAGGGCGACCAACAGGGGATCTACCTGGCCGGCCAGGACTGGTACACGCTCTCCGGCTTCATCTGGGAGGAGGGCGGCGAACTCGCCGTCGACAAGGGCGGCGTGTGGGCCGGTGCCCTCGACACCCCGGCCGCCCTGCGCGGCATGGAGTTCTACAAGGAGCTCCAGTCGCTCGGCGACGGCCCGAAGAACGCCGACGAGCAGAACCCGCCGCAGGCCGAGGTCTTCGCCAGGGGCGACGTCGCCCAGATCATCGCGCCGCCCAGCGCGGTCCCCGCCATCACCAAGGCCAACCCCGGCCTCAAGGACAAGCTGGGCTACTTCCCCATACCCGGCAAGAAGGCCGGACGGCCCTGCGCCGTGTTCACCGGCGGATCCGACCTGATCGTCCCGGAGAACGCCCCCGAGCGCGCCGCCGCCATCGACGTCGTCAAGGCCCTCGCCGGCGAGAAGTGGCAGGGCGAACTCGCCCGCGCCATGAACTACGTCCCCAACAAGACGACCCTAGCCTCCGTCGTCGCCGGCCAGGAGGCCACCGCCACCATGGCCGTCGCCGCCGCCCGCGGCCGCGCCACTCCCAACTCGCCCCAGTGGGCCGACGTCGAGGCCGACAACCCCATCAAGCCCTACATGACCTCCGTCCTCATGGGCGACGACCCCGAGAAGGCCGCCGAGAAGGCCTCCGACAAGATCACCGACAGCCTGGCCGAGTAGGGCGCGTCCCGAGGACCGGGGCCGGCCCGGACCGCTCCGCCCACCATTCAGCGCCTCCACACCAGCCGGCCCCCGGACGGTCACGTCGAATCCAGCCGGCAGCGGAAGAAACGAGGGGCCGGGCCACCGCTCGCACGGCCCGGCTCCGACCGTCCCTTCCGTACCGCCGGAGGAGCCCGACATGGCCGCCGTACCCCTCGCCCAGCCCGTCGCCGTACCCGTGGACGGACCCCTCGCCGCCGTACCGGCGCAGCCGCGCCCCGACGGCGCCCCGCAGCCCCGCTACGTCGTGGGCCTCGCCCGTGACCAGGAGGACGTCCGGGCCGCCCAGCGGCTGCGCCACCTGGTCTTCGCAGGCGAGATGGGCGCCCACCTCGACGGCCCCGAGCCCGGTCTCGACAGCGACGCCTTCGACGCCTACTGCGACCACCTCCTCGTACGCCGGGAGGACACCGGCGAGGTCGTCGGCACCTACCGGGTGCTGCCGCCCGAGCGGGCCGCCGTCGCCGGACGGCTCTACTCGGAGAGCGAGTTCGACCTGACCCGGCTCGCCCCGATCCGCCACGACCTCGTCGAGGTCGGCCGTTCCTGTGTGCACCCCGCCCACCGCAACGGCGCCGTCATCGCCCTCGTCTGGGCCGGTCTCGCCCGCTACATGACCCGCACCGGGCACAACTGGCTGGCCGGCTGCTGCTCCGTCCCGCTCGCCGACGGCGGCGCCCTCGCCGCCGCCACCTGGGACACCGTCAGGACCAAGCACCTCGCCCCCGAGGAGTACTGGGTCACCCCGCACCGGCTGTGGACCCCCGACGCCGCCGTGCCGCCCGCCCAGGGCCGCGTCGAACTGCCCCCGCTGCTGCGCGGTTACCTGCGGCTCGGCGCCTGGGTGTGCGGCGCGCCCGCGTACGACCCCGACTTCGGCTGCGCCGACCTCTACGTCCTGCTGTCGCTGGACCGCACCAACCCCCGCTACCTGCGCCACTTCCTCTCGCTCGCCCCGGCCCGGTGAGCACCCCCGCCGCCGTGTCGCCGTGGCTGCCCACGGCACCCTGCACGCCCGGCCGGTGCGCCGCGCACCCCGGGCCCGCGGCCGCGGCCCGCGGCGCCGCCGCGGGCGTGCTCCGGCTGACCGCCGGGCTCGCCGTGGTCCTGCTCGGCGTGGTGCTGTCCCCGCTCACGGCCCCGCTGCCCGCGGCGGGGCGCCGGTTCCTCGTCCGGTGCTGGTGCCGGAGCGTGCTGGCGGCCTTCGGCGTCCGGATCCGGGTCACCGGCCGTGCCGTGCCCGATGCCGGGCCGCTGCTCGTCGTCGCGAACCACATCTCCTGGCTGGACGTCCCGCTGATAGCCGCCGTGCTCCCGGGCCGGATGCTTGCCAAGCGCGAGGTGCGCGGCTGGCCCGTGCTCGGACGGCTCGCCGCGCTCGGCGGGACGCTGTTCATCGACCGTGACCGGCTCAGGAGCCTGCCCGGCACCGTCGGCGCGATGTCCTGCGTCCTCGCCGGCGGCGGCCGGGTGATCGTCTTCCCGGAGGGCTCGACCTGGTGCGGGCGGGCGCGGGGGGTGTTCCGGGCGGCCGCGTTCCAGGCCGCGGTGGATACCGGATCCGATATCCAGCCCGTACGGATCGATTACACGCCCGTGGGAGCCGCCGCGTACGTGGGCGTGGACACGCTGGGAGCCTCGCTGTGGCGGATCGCGACGGCGCGGCGGCTGGTCGCGGAGATACGGATATTGGATCCGATATCCAGCACCCAACATCCGGCATCGAGCAGCCGATATCCGGGATCCAATAGCCAGTATCCGGCCCGTCGCGCCCTCGCCCGCGCCGCCCACAGCGCCGTCGCCCTGGATCCGATCTCCCACATCCTGGATCCGATATCCGACATGCAGAATCTGATATCCGACATCCAGGATCCGCCCTCCCGGGCCACCCTCCCCGCCGTCCCCGCTCAGCCCACCGTCGCCAGAGAGAGCGCGAACCTCCCCGCCTCGTCCGTCCACCAGCGCGACAGCGTCAGTCCCGCCTCCGCCAGCTCCGCCCGCACCCCCTCCTGACGGAACTTCGCCGAGATCTCCGTCCGCAGCTCCTCACCCGCCTCGAACGGCACCACCAGATCCAGCTCCGGGATCTTCACCACGAGCGCGTGGCGCGCCTTCAGCCGCATCTCGATCCACTCCCGTTCCCGGTCCCAGAGCGCCACATGGTCGAAGTCCTCGGGGCGGGCGTCCGCCCCGAGCTCCCGGTCGATGACGGCGAGCACGTTCTTGTTGAACGCCGCCGTCACCCCGGCCGCGTCGTCGTAGGCCGCGACCAGCGTCGCCTCGTCCTTCACCAGGTCCGTGCCGAGCAGCAGCGCGTCACCGGGCGTCAGCATCCCCCGTACCGCCCGCAGGAACTCGCGCCGCTCGTCCGGCAGCAGGTTGCCGATCGTGCCGCCCAGGAACGCCACGATCCGCGGCCCCGGCGTCGCGGGCAGGTCGAGGCCATGGGTGAAGTCGGCCACCAGGGCGTGCACGGCCAGCTCCGGCAGCTCCGCGAGCAGCGCCGCGCCCGCGCCCTTCAGCGCCGCCTCGCTCACGTCCACCGGTACGTACGCGACCAGCCCCGGCAGCAGCGCGTCGATCAGGTACCGGGTCTTCTCGGAGGACCCGGAGCCCAGCTCCACCAGGGTCCGCGCCCCGCTCGCCGCGGCGATCTCCGCGGAGCGGGCGATCAGGATCTCCCGCTCGGCGCGCGTCGGGTAGTACTCGGGCAGCCGGGTGATCTCCTCGAACAGGTCGCTGCCGTGCGCGTCGTAGAACCACTTGGGCGGCAGTTCCTTGGGAGTGCGGGTCAGGCCGTGGAGGACGTCGGCGCGCAGCGCGGCGTCCGTGGCGTCCTCGGGCAGGGTGCGGGTCAGCTGGAAGGGGCTCACGGGGAGGGCTCCTCGATGGGGCTGAGGACGACGCCGGTGCGGGCGGCGGTGAGGACCGTGCGGTCCGGCACCGCCGTCCAGCGCGGATCGTCGTCGTACGGTTCGGAGGCCACGACCGTCCGGTCGGGCCCGGTGAGGTAGCAGAGCGAATCCCCCCACGTCGTCGCCGCGATCGTCGCCCCGTCGGTCAGCAGCAGATTGAGCCGGGCGCCGGGGGCGGCCTCCGCCACCTCCCGTACGGTGCCGGCGAGCGCCCGCCCGGGCGGCTCCCCGTTCCGCAGCCGGTGCAGCGCCAGCGCCCAGATCAGCGCCGAGTCCGTCCGCGCCTCCAGGGCGAGCAGCGCCGGGGCCGGCAGGGTCGCCGCCACCGGGGCCAGCACGTCCGGCCAGCCCGGAACGGCCCCGTTGTGGCTGAACAGCCACCGGCCGGACGCGAACGGCGCCGCCGCGGCCTCCCCGTCCGGGCCCGCCACGGTGGCCCCGCGCACGGCGGCCAGCAGCGCCCCGGTCCGTACCACCCGGGCCAGATCGGCGAAGCCCGGGTCGCCCCAGATCGGCGTGGCCCGCCGGTAGCGGGCGGGTACCGGATCGCCCTCCGCGTACCAGCCGACCCCGAAACCGTCCGCGTTGACCACGCCGCTGCGCTGCGTCTTCGGCTCCCAGGACTGCCGCTCCAGGGAGTGCGGGGGACGAAGGAGCAGTTCGCCGAGCGGCAACGGGTGTCCGAGAAAGGCGAGGTGACGGCACATCAGGCGGGCTCCGCGTTCCGGGCGGTGCGGAACCCGGAGAAGATCTGCCGCCGCACCGGCAGGTCCCAGTTGCGGAAGGTGCCCCGGCAGGCCACCGGGTCGACGGCGAACGAGCCGCCGCGCAGCACCTTGTGGGCGGGCCCGAAGAAGACCTCCGAGTACTCCTTGTACGGGAAGGCCCGGAAGCCCGGATACGGCAGGAAGTCGCTCGCCGTCCACTCCCACACGTCACCGATCAGCTGCCGCACCCCGAGCGGGGACGCGCCCCCGGGATAGCTCCCGGCGGCCGAGGGCCCCAGGTGCCGCTGCCCCAGATTGGCGAGAACGGGCTCGGGGTCGGCGTCGCCCCACGGATAGCGGCGCGAGCGGCCCGTCGCCGGGTCGTGCCGGGCGGCCTTCTCCCACTCGGCCTCCGTGGGCAGCCTGCGCCCCGCCCAGCGCGCGTAGGCGTCCGCCTCGTACCAGCTCACGTGCAGCACCGGCTCGTCCTCGGCCACCGGCTCGGTCACCCCGAACCGGCGGCGCAGCCACCGCCCGCCCTCGCGCCGCCAGAACAGCGGCGCCTCGATGCCGTGTTCACGGATCTGCGCCCAGCCCTCCGGCTGCCACCACCGCTCGTCGCGATAGCCGCCGTCGGCCATGAAGGCCAGATAGGAGCCGTTGGTCACGGGCACGGTGTCGATGAAGAACGACGGGACGATCCGGGTGTGCGCGGGGCGCTCGTTGTCGAGCGCCCACGGCTCGTCGGACGTCCCCATCGTGAACGGGCCGCCCGGCACCAGGACCTCACGCTCCAGCGGGCCGCCGGACTCCTTCACCGGCGGGGGAGGGGCGGACAGGGCCGCGGGCCCCTTCCGCAGCTGATGGGTGATCAGCATGGTCTCGTCGTGCTGCTGTTCGTGCTGCGCGATCATCCCGAAGGCGAACGCCGCCTCGACCAGCGGCCCGGCCCCGTCGAACCGGGCGCCGTCGAGGACGTCGAGGATCCGGCCGCGTACGTCCGCCGCGTACGCCCGCGCCTCGGCCGGCGCGAGCAGCGGCAGCGACGGGCGCGCCGCGCGCGGGTGCTGGAAGGCGTCGTACAGCGGGTCGATCTCGGGCCGCAGCGCCTCCCGCCCGCCGACCGCCCGCCACAGCCACTGCTCCTCCTGGTTTCCGATGTGCGCCAGGTCCCACACCAGGGGCGACATCAACGGCGAGTGCTGGGCGGTCAGTTCACCGTCGTCCACGCACGAGGTGAGCAGCGCCGTCCGCTCCCGTGCCCTGGTCAGCGCCACCACCGCCCGCTGCTTCAGATCCCGTTCGGCCGGCGCGGTCATGACGCCACCTCCTGCAGCTCGTCGGCCGGGCACGCGCCCCGCAGTACGTATCGTTCGCGGAACGCGGCCACCGCGCCCGTCACCTCGGCGGTCGCCCCGATCCGGGGCAGCGCCTCCAGCGCGGCGGCGAACACCGAACGCGCGGCGGTGCGCAGCCCCGGATCCGTGAGGCCGTCCCGGGCGGCCGTCCGCCACAGCGGATTGCGCGGCGCCGGACCGGGACCTGCGAGCGCCGCCAGCGGCGCCACCGCCCGCTCGGCCGCCTCGGCGGCCACCGGATCCTCGAAGAGCGCCGTGGTCACGGCCACCGGCACCATCCAGCCGTCCCGGCCGGACTGTGCGTCGATCATGCGCAGCTCCATGTGCCCGCGCGGCCGCACCGGCGGGAAGAGGGTCGTCATGTGATACCGCAGGTCGTCCGTGTCGGCGCGGCGCGGCGCGCCCGTGCGCAGCCACTCCCGGAAGGTCAGCCCCTCCGGCAGCGCCCACGGCCCGCGCTCGGTCCGTACGCACATCACCGGCGTGTCCAGGACGTGCGCCGCCCACTCGGCGCGCGGCTCGCCGTCCGCCGGCGGGGCCAGCGCCCGCGACGGATCGAGCTCCGTCCACAGCGCCTGCCGGGTCGACCGCCAGCCGGTCCGCCGCCCGCCGTGCACCGGAGAGTTGGCGAACGCCGCCACCAGCACCGCGCCCAGCAGATGCGCGAGCCGCCAGCGCCGCCGGTAGCCCAGCGGCCCGGAGTCGTCGAGCCCGGCGTCAAGGCAGACCTGCACGGACGCCGACTCGCACATCATGGCCCGCCCGGCCGGACCCGTCCGGCCGAGGACGATCTCCATGGCGTCGTAGCGCGGCTCGTGCAGCACCCGCGCGCGGGGCGCGTGCCACGGGTCCACCCCGTAACCGCTGAGGCCGAGTCCGAGACGAGCGAGCGCCTCCCGCACGGCCCGCAGGTCGGCGGCGAGCGAGTCCAGGCACTCCATCAGGGAGGCGGCGGGCCGCGAGCTGAGCTCCAGCTGCCCGCCGGGTTCGAAGGTGAGCGCCGCCACCAGCGGCAGCGCCCGTACGGTGTCGATCGCCGCGGCCAGCCGGCCCGGCGGAACGGGAAGACGGGGATCGCGCAGTTCATGGACGAGCCACTCCAGCTCGGCCCCTACCGTGCGCGGCGGCCCCGTCTTGAAACAGATGCCCCGCAACAGGGCCTCGGCCTCGCTCTCGGACAGCGGAGGACCGCCCCGGGGTATGCCGCCCGACGACGGTGTCGTCATCGCTTCACCTCCTGGGAAAGCGCTGATTCCACCTAAAGCCACGACTCCCGGGCGTGCAAGAGCGCCCCTCGCGCCTCTGCCCGAAAACCCTTTGTCGCCGCCCACCCGGGTCGATCATGCTTCCGGGACATGAGCGCACGACTGCGGGCCCTCGCCCGCGAGACCGAGGAGATCGTGGCGGCGGGCCGCTACACCGCACCCGACGGCCGGACCGTCGACCTCGCCGGACAGCTGGCCGCCGCCCTGGCCGGAACCGCACTGCACGGCCCCGGAACGGTCGCCGTCACGCCCGACACCGACCGCACGACCACCCTCCAGGTCACCGGCGAGAGCAGCCTCGCCGCCGCCCGCCGGATGACCCGCGAGAACCCCGGCGCCCCCGTCGCCGTCCTCAACTTCGCCTCCGCCCGCAACCCCGGCGGCGGCTACCTCAACGGGGCCCAGGCGCAGGAGGAGGCCCTGTGCCGCTGCTCCGCCCTGTACGCCACGCTGCTGCGCGCCCCGGGGTACTACGAGCACCACCGCGCCGAAAGAGACCCCTTCTACACCGATCGGGTCATCCACTCGCCCGGCGTGCCCGTCTTCCGCGACGACGGCGGGCGCCTGCTCGACGAACCCTTCACCGCCGGCTTCCTCACCTCACCCGCCCCCAACGCCGGGGTGATCCGGCGCCGCACCCCCGAGCTCGCCGACCGTGTCCCGGCCGCCCTCGCCGCCCGCGCCGAACGGGTCCTGGAGACCGCCGCCGCGCACGGCTACCGCCGGCTCGTGCTCGGCGCCTGGGGCTGCGGGGTCTTCGGCAACGACCCGGCCGTCGTCGCGGGCGTCTTCAGGGCGCTGCTCACCGGCGACGGACGGTTCGCCCGCCACTTCGACGAGATCGTCTTCGGCGTCCTGGACCGGACGCGCGACCGGGCCACCCTCGGGGCCTTCCAGCACGTCCTGGGCCGGCCCGGCTGACATGCGGCTTTCGTACCCCCGTGCGAGTCTGGAACGAGATCCAGCCAGGAACGGGAGGCACGATCGTGGGCAAGAAACAGACCCGGGTCAACAAGGGCGCCCGGACCGGCGGCCATGAACACCGGACGGCCGCCGCCCCCAAGGAGACCCCGCACGAGCCCGCCAGGTCCGAGGCACCGCGCCCGACCCTGGACGTACCGTCGCACCGCAGGGAACGGAAGTTCGGCCACAACTGAGTCACGGAGCAGGAGCGGTTGACCGGCGAAGGGGCGAGGTGTGGATGATGTACCTCCGTTCACGCTCGTCCCTGGGGGGAACATGCGAACCATCCGTCGCACGGCCGGCGCCGCCGTCCTGTCCGCCGCCCTGCTCGCCGGACTCACCGCCTGCGCCGCCTCGAAGTCCGACGCCGACGCGACACCGGAACCGGCCACCTCGGCGCCGACCGCTCCCGCGAACATGGCGCAGGGCGGCGGAGAGTTCATGGCCGACCTCAGGGGCGGCAGCGTCGAGAGCGCGATGGGTCAGCTGACCGCGACCATGCAGGTCGAGGACGTATCCGGCCAGGGGCGACAGGTCCCCATGAACGCCACCGACTGGAAGATCTGCACCCAGGATCCCGCGCCCGGAGCCCGGATCGAGTCCGGGAAGACGATCGTCCTCGGCGCGGTGAAGAAGGACGAGAACTGCTGACCGTACGAGCACGCCGTACGAGGACGTCTTACGAGGACGTCGGACGAGGACGTCGGACGAGGACGTGGTACGAGAACGTCGTACCGGCACGCCGTACGCGAACGTCGTGCGCGAAAGGGCCCGGCGCGATCTTCCGCGCCGGGCCCCTTCGCTCACCCGATCACGCGCCCGGTGACGTGTCGTCGCCGACCGTGATCTCCTCCGTACGGGGCGCGGGCACCGCCGCAGCGGCGGGCGCGCTCGCGTCCGGCTTGATGTTGCCGAGCAGCTGACGGGCCAGGCCGAGCCCCGCACCGCCCATGGTGAGCGCCTTGGCGAACATCTCCGCCATTCCGTCGGCGCCGTTGAGCAGCACCATCTGGTCGACGTTGCCGAACGCCGACGCGCCGGCCTCGACGATCTCCGGCCACTTCTCGGCGAGCTGCTGCGCGACCACGGCCTCCTGGTTCTCGGCGAGGGCCGCGGCCCGCGCCTTGATCGCGTCGGCCTCGGCGAGGCCCTTCGCCCGCGTCGCCTCCGCGATCGCGAGACCCTTGGCGTGAGCCGCGGCCGCCTCCGCCTCACCCGTCACCCGGGTGGCCGTCGCGGTCGCCGCGCTCGCCAGTTCGGTCTGCTTGGCCTCGGCCTCGGCCGCCAGGATGCGGGCGTCGCGCTCGGCCGCCGCCAGCGTCCGCTGCTCGTAGGCGCGTGCGTCGGCCGGCTTGCGGACGTCCGCCTGGAGCTGCTGCTCCCTGCGGTGGGCCTCCAGCTCGGCGACCCGGGTCTCCTCGACCACGACCTCCTGGCGGGCCGACGCGTCGGCGAGCGGGCCCGCCTGCCGGGCCTTCGCCGCCGCCTGGTCCCGCTCGGCCTGGTAGCCGGCCTGGAGGATCTCGCTGTCTCTGGTCGCCTCCGACATGCGCGCCGCGGCCTGCTGCTCCGCCTCGGTCGCCCGCCGGTTCGCCTCCGCCTGTGCGATACGGGCATCGCGCTGGACGGCCGCCGCGTGCGGCGCGGCCAGGTTCTTGATGTAGCCGGTGGGGTCCTCGATCTCGTGGATCTGCAGCGAGTCCACGATCAGACCCAGCTTCTCCATCTCCGTGCCACAGGCCGAACGGGCCTGCCCGGTCAGCTTCTCCCGGTCACGGATCATGTCCTCCACCGTCAACCCGCCCACGATGGCGCGGAGATGGCCGGCGAAGACGATGTGCACCCGCTCCGACATCAGCTTCTGCTGGTCGAGGAAGCGGCGGGCGGCGTTGGCGATCGACACGAAGTCGTCGCCCACCTTGAAGATCACGACACCCCGCACCTTCAGCGGAATGCCCTGGTGCGTGACGCACTCCACGGACAGCTGGGTCTCGTTGAGGTCGAGCGACAGCTTCCGCACCGCCTGTACGCCGGGGATCACGAGCGTGCCCCGTCCGGTGACGATCCGGAAGCCCATGCCTTCGCCGAGGCCCTCCGTCTTGTGGTTCGAACCCGAGATGACCAGCGCCTCGTTGGGCTCGGCGACGCGCCACATCAGTTTGAAAAGAGCGATCAGAACAACGACGGCGCCTGCGACGGCGCCCGCCAGGATCCCGAGGCTCATGGGCAAGGTCCCCCTTCACCGGACCCGTGCGGTTCCGGTGAAGGGAGTGTGCGCCCGGGGCGCCCGGCGATCAATGGATCGGTCAACTGTCGTACGCGGCTGTGACATACACGGTGCGCGGAGGGAGATGTTCCATGACCATGACGACCGTGCCGACCTCGATCCGGTCGCCGCCCGAGGCGGGGTACGCGAGGAAGTGCTCGGCGCCGCCGCGGATCCGGACGATCACTTCGCCCACGAGGCCGGGTCCGACGGTGCCGGTCACCCGGCCGAGCAGGCCCACCATCGAAGCGTCGTCCATGACCACACGGTACGTCAGAACCCGCTGCTCCGGGCCCGGACGCCGGCTCGGGGACCGGCTCGGCGCACGGGGCGGACCGGTCAGCGCACGCCGCGGATCGGGCGCACCGCGAGCGCGCCGAGCACCGAGAGCACGGCGGCGACGAGGAACAGTGCCGTGTAGCCGCCGCTGAGCGAGACGATCAGCGAGGCGACGAACGGCGCCACGATCTGCGGGCCGGCGTTGGCGACGTTCAGCACGCCCATGTCACGGGCGGCGTCCTCGGCCTTCGGCAGCACCATCGTCACCAGGGCCGTGTCCACCGCCATGTAGCAGCCGAAACCGAGGCCGTTGACGACGGAGAAGGCGAGCATCGCGCTCCAGCTCGTCGAGACGGCCGGGATGACGAGGGCGACGGCGGCGAGTGCGGCCGAGGCGCCGACGAACAGCTTGCGCCGGTCGAAGCGGTCGGAGAGCCAGCCGCCGAGGACCGTGGAGACGACCATGGCCACCGAGTTGAGCGGCGTCAGTATGGCCACCGCCGCCTCGGCGGACATCCCGGCGGGCAGGTCGGTGCGGTCCTTGAGGATGTAGAGCTGGAAGCCGGCCACCGCGAAGTAGCCCAGGATCAGCAGCGCGCGGCCGATGAACGCCCAGCGGAAGTCATGGGCCTTCAGCGCGCTGCCGAAGGCCGCGAGCTGCGCCTTCACCGGCATCGGCGCCTTGCCCGGCATCCGCTCCTCGCGGGCGCAGGAGGTGAACAGGACGGCGGTCGCGGCGACGATCGCGCCGAAGACGAGGTAGCCCGTGCGGTAGTGCTCGGAGAAGGCCGCGCCGACGAGCGCGCCGATGGTCGAGCCGATCGGCAGGCCGAGGCCCACGGCGGCGGACGCCTTGCCGCGCGAGGTGAGCGGCACGCGGTCGGGCACCACGGAGGTGAGCGCCGCCTGGTAGATGTTCATGACGGCCTGGCCGAGGCACCAGGCGATCATCACCAGCAGGATCGAGTGCACGCTGCCGAGCAGCAGCATCACCGGCAGGGCGAGCAGGCCGCCCGCGAGGATCCACGGGTTGCGGCGTCCCGAGCGGTCGGAGAGCGCGCCGGCCACCGGGTTGAAGACGGTCGCGAAGATCGCGGAGACACCCGAGACCAGACCGAAGTTGGCCACCTTGTCGGCCGGGGCGATGTCCTCGATCTGGAGGGCGAGGAGCATGCCGGGGACGCCGATGTAGAGCGCGTACATCGCCGTGTTGCCGGCGAGCAGCAGCGGCAGCAGCCCGCGCGTCGGCCGCGGCCCGGCGGGGGAGGCGGGGCGGGCGTCGGCGTCGGCGCCGGGAGCGGCGCCGGGGGACGTACCGGGGGAGGAAAGGGCCACGGTGCCCTCCTGGAGTCATCGCCCGATGCGGGGGCGGGAGCGGAAATGAACGAGGGGGTGGTGCGGGTGGTGCCGGTGATGTGCACGTGATGTCCCACGGGCTGCTGGGGCACGTGGTGACGGAGTGGTGACACGTGTCAGTGACGCGTGTAAACCTTGTGTAGCACTCGTTTCCGGCCATCCGCCAGACCCTGCGCCGGATCGTTCTGGAAAGATGCCGAACCGATGAGCCAGTCACCCAAGGCGTCCGCCGGACGCTCCGTCCCCACCAGCGCCGATGTGGCGCGGCTCGCGGGGGTCTCCAGGGCCACCGTGAGCTACGTCCTGAACAACACCGCGGCCGTGCGGATCAGCGAGCCCACCCGCCGCCGCGTCCGGGAGGCCGCCGAGGAGCTGGGCTACGTCCCGCACGCGGCCGCCCGCAGCCTGCGCGCCGGCCACAGCCGGACCGTCCTGCTGCCCACCGCCCACGTGCCGATCGGCCCCCTCTACAGCCGCTTCCTCAGCGAGCTCCAGTGGGCCCTGCGCCGGCTCGACTACACCGTGGTGCAGCACGGCAGCATCGGCCTCGACCCGGACGAGGCCGCCCGCGCCTGGGCCGAGCTGCGCCCGGTCGCGGTGATCTCGCTCGGTCAGGTGGAGCTGACCGCCGCCGGCGTCGAACTGCTCAAGCGGGCCGGTGCCAGGGCGGTCATCTCGCTCGGCCCGCAGCGGATCGAGGGCACCCACGCCCTCGTCCTGGACCAGACGCGGGTCGGCCGCGTCGCCGGGGCCCACCTCGTCGAGCGCGGCCGGCGGGCCATCGGCGTCGTGATGCCCGAGGAGCCCGGCCTGGAGATGTTCTCCGTCCCGCGGCTGGAGGGCGTCCGCGCCGCCGCCGAGGAGGCCGGTGCCACCGTCGTACCGCTGCCGCTGCGGTACGAGGAGGAGCCGGCGAACGCGCTCGCCGCCCGCTGGCGTGAGCTGGGCCTGGACGCGGTCTTCGCGTACAACGACGAGTACGCGATGCTGCTCATGCGGGCCCTCCAGGACGCCGGGATCGCGATCCCCGAGGAGACCGCCGTGGTCGGCGCGGACGACCTGGTGCTCGGCCGGCTGCTGCGGCCCCGGCTCAGCACGGTGCACGTCGACATGGTCGGTGTGCGGGAGCTCGCCGAGCTGGTCGACCGCGCGGTCCGCGACCCCGATGCCGCTCCCGAGCGGCACGAGCTGCTCGACTCGCAGGTGGTGCACCGCGAGTCCAGCTGAGCGCCGACGGCCCCACCGGCTTAGCGTCGGTTCATGAGCACACACGCCAAGAGGCCGCAGCCGAAGGGCGGGCGCCCGCAGCGCTTCGAGATCCTGCTGGTGCCCGAGCACGTGGAGGACCGGGGCGGGGACTCCGTGGAGAACAGCGCCGTCCGCTCGGCGGTCGTCGAGTCGAGCGGACGGGTCGGCGAGTCCGGCTATCCGATCTACGAGGGTCACGGCCTCGTCGCGGAGATCGACCCCGAGACGCGGACGGTGGAGAAGCTGCTCGTCGACGGCCGGGAACTCGACTACGGCCTGACCGCGCTGATCAGAGGGCCGGAAACCGCTCGCGGCGGCCCGAAGGGGCGTTGACAGAACGGACGGTCGGGCGGAGACTCGGGCGCGACGGGAGCGAAGATTGCTTCACCAGGCGAACGGCGCTCCCGGACCGTCCGTCACAGCAGGTCACGTGGGAGAGAACCGATGAGCATCCGCGACGTCTACATCGTCGACGCCGTCCGCACCCCGATCGGAAAGTTCGGTGGCGCGCTCTCCTCCGTCCGCCCCGACGACCTGGCCGCGCACGTCGTCCGCGCCCTCGTCGACCGCAGCCCCGCCCTCGACCCGGCCCGCGTCGACGACGTCTTCTTCGGCGACGCCAACGGCGCCGGCGAGGACAACCGCGACGTGGCCCGCATGGCCGTGCTGCTCGCCGGGCTGCCCGTCTCCGTCCCCGGCGTCACCGTCAACCGGCTCTGCGGCTCCGGTCTGGAGGCCGTCATCCAGGCCGCCCGCGCCGTCGCCCTCGGCGACGTCTCCGTGGCCATCGCGGGCGGCGTCGAGTCGATGTCCCGTGCCCCCTGGGTGCTGCAGAAGCCCGAGCGCGCCTTCCCGGCCGGCCACCAGCAGCTGCACTCCACCACCCTCGGCTGGCGGATGACCAACCCGCGGATGCCCGCCGAGTGGACCGTCGCCCTCGGCGAGGGCGCGGAACTGATCGCCGACAAGCACGCCATCAGCCGCGAGCAGCAGGACGCCTTCGCCCTCGCGAGCCACCAGAAGGCCGCCGAGGCATGGGCCAAGGGGCTGTACGACGGTGAGGTCGTCCCCTACGGGGGCGTCGACCTGGCACGGGACGAGTGCATTCGCGACAGCACCTCCATGGAGGCCCTGGCCAAGCTGAAGCCCTCCTTCCGCCGCGACGGAGGCACCGTCACGGCCGGCAACGCCTCCCCGCTCAACGACGGCGCCGCCGCCCTGCTGCTCGTCGACGAGGCGGGCCTGCGCGAGACCGGGCGCGAGCCGCTCGCCCGGATCCGCGCGTCGGCCGTCACCGGCATCGAGCCGCAGCTCTTCGGACTCGGCCCGGTGGAGGCCGTGCGCCGGGCGCTGGCCAAGGCCGGCCGCGGCTTCGCCGACCTGACCGCCTTCGAGCTGAACGAGGCCTTCGCCGCGCAGTCCCTCGGCTGTCTCGCCGAGTGGCCGGAACTGGACCCCGCCGTGGTCAACCCGCGCGGCGGCGCCATCGCCATCGGCCACCCCCTCGGCGCCTCCGGCGCCCGCCTCGCCGGCGCGGTCGCCCACCAGCTCGCCGCGGCGGGTTCCGGCACGGGCCTCGCGGCGCTGTGCATCGGCGTGGGCCAGGGGCTCGCGCTGGTCCTGGAGCGCTGACCCCCCCCGCGTACGCGAAAGAGGGTTCCGGACACACCCGGAACCCTCTCTTCGTCGTCAGACCGCGGCCCCCGCCTCCGAGCCTGCCTACCGCACCCGTTACGGCTGCTGCGCCTCGGCGATGGACTTGCGCACCTCGTCCATGTCCAGCTGACGGGCCTGGCCGATGACGTCCTCGAGGGCCGCCTCGGGCAGGGCGCCCGGCTGGGCGAAGATCGCGACCTTGTCGCGGACGATCATCAGGGTCGGGATCGAGCGGATCTCGAACGCCGCCGCCAGCTCCTGCTGCGCCTCGGTGTCCACCTTGGCGAAGACGAGGTCCTCGTGGCGCTCGGACGCGGCCTCGAAGACAGGACCGAACTGACGGCACGGACCGCACCAGGAAGCCCAGAAATCGATCAGAACGAAGTCGTTGTCGCTGACGATCTGGTCGAAGTTGTCCTTGGTGAGCTCTACGGTGCTCATGCTTCCTGCCTCTCCGGGGCGGTCTCCTGGCGGTTTCCTCACGGTCCCCTCGGGACCCGCCACGCACAACGGCGTATCGAGCCGCGCTATTCCACGCCGCCGCCCCCAGACTGGAACCCATGACACTCGAGTACGACGTGGTGGTCCTGGGCGCGGGACCGGTCGGGGAGAACGTGGTGGACCGGGTCCGGGCGGCCGGGCTCAGCTGCGCGGTGGTGGAGGCCGAACTGCTCGGCGGCGAGTGCTCGTACTGGGCCTGCATGCCCAGCAAGGCGCTGCTGCGGCCCGCCATCGCCCGCTCCGAGGCCCGCAAGGTGCCCGGGCTGCGCGGCCACGCCTTCGGACCGCTCGACGCCCACGAGGTCTTCGCGCACCGCGACTCCGTCGTCGGGAACTGGCAGGACGACGGCCAGGTCGACTGGGTGCGGTCGACCGGCGCCGACCTCTACCGCGGTCACGGGCGGCTGGACGGCCCCCGCCGCGTCACCGTGCAGGCGCCCGAGGGCGACCACTACGCCCTGACCGCACGGCACGCCGTCGCCGTCTGCACCGGCAGCCGCGCGGTGCTGCCCGAGCTGCCCGGGCTGACCGGCGCCCGGCCCTGGACCAGTCGCGAGGCGACCAGTTCCAGCCAGGTGCCGGACCGGCTCGTCGTCGTCGGCGGGGGAGTGGTCGCGGCCGAGATGGCGACGGCCTGGCAGGCCCTGGGCTCGCACGTCACCGTGCTCGTACGGGGCGGGGGACTGCTGTCCCGGATGGAGCCGTTCGCCGGCGAGCACGTCGCCGCCGCCCTCACCGAGCGAGGCGGCGAGGTCCGTACGGGTGTCTCCGTCACCGCGGTGGTACGGGACGGCAGCACCGGCCCGGTCACCGTCGTCCTGGCGGACGGCGACCATGTCGAGGGCGACGAGGTGCTGTTCGCGACCGGCCGCAAGCCGCGCACCGAGGACATCGGCCTGGACACGGTCGGCCTGGAGCCCGGCTCCTGGCTGGACGTCGACGACAGCATGCGGGTGGCCGGATCCGACTGGCTCTACGCCGTCGGCGACGTCAACCACCGTGCGCTGCTGACCCATCAGGGCAAGTACCAGGCCCGGATCGCCGGAGCCGCCATCGCCGCCCGCGCCAAGGGCGACGCGGACCCGGTCCCCTGGGGTCCGTACAGCGCGACCGCCGACCACGCCGCCGTGCCCCAGGTCGTCTTCACCGACCCCGAAGCCGCCTCCGTCGGACTCACCCTCTCCGCCGCCCGGGACGCCGGCCGCCCCGCCCGTGCCGTCGACCTCGACCTGGCCTCGGTCGCCGGCGCGGGTCTCTTCGCGAGCGGCTACCGCGGCCACGCCCGCCTGGTCGTCGACCCGGAGCGCGAGACCGTCCTCGGCGCCACCTTCGTCGGCCCCGGCATCGCCGAACTCCTCCACTCCGCCACCGTCGCCGTCGCCGGCGAGGTCCCCATCTCCCGCCTCTGGCACGCCGTGCCCGCCTATCCCACCCTGAGTGAGGCCTGGCTCCGGCTCCTGGAGGCGTACCGCGACGGAGCGGGCACCTCGTGACCCCGCCGGAGCGCGTCAACGAGTACGACGCCTCCTGCGCCCGCTGCGGCGGCGAGGTCCCCGCGGGCACCGGTCTGCTGCGGCACGGCCCCAAGGGGTGGGAGGTCTACCACCCGGATCACGCCCCGGAGCCGGGTCCGCCGCCGCGCGGTGACCATCCGGGCTGGCACCGGCGGCCGTTGCTGTCACTGGACATCGGATCCACCGGCCATCGTCCGGCCGTCGACCGGATCCGATCCGCGGCGCTGCGCGGCAGCGACGGCACGGTTCGCGATTGGGTCCTGGATATCGGATCCGACGTCCAGGATTTCGGATCCGACATCCACGGTCTCGGATCCGGCGTCCAGGATCTTGGATCCAACGTCCAGGATCCTGGATCCGGCGTCCCGGATATTGGATCCAGGAGCTCAGACATTGGATCCGACACCCAGGATCCCACCGCCGCCCTCGACGAACTCGCCACCCTCGTCGCCGCCCACCTCGCCGCCCATCAGCTCCTCGTCGTCTGGTACGCCCCCCACGTCCTCTCCACCCTCCACGCCGAGCTCCTCCGCCACGACCTCGCCCCGCTCACCACCCGCCTCCCCGGCGGCGTCGCCCCGATCTGCGACCCCCTCGTCCTGGACCGTCACGCGGACCGCTACCGCGCCGGCAGCCGTTCCCTCCGCTCCGTCGCCGCGTGGTACGGAGTCCCGCACGCCCACCCCGGCGACCCCGGCTCGGACGCCGAGGCGGCGCTGCTGCTCGCCGACGAGATCGCCGCCCGGCACGCGCCGCTGGCCCGGCTCTCGCGGCCCGCCCTTCACACCGAGCAGATCCTGTGGCACGCGGAACAGATGAGCCGTCACCCCGAGGCCGCGGACTGGCCGTTCACGCCGGTGCAGCCGCAGCCCTGGGAGCCCGTGCCCGATCCGGCACCCAGGGAGCCGGTCCAGCCGGTGCAGCCGGACTAGCCGGCGTCGACGCGCGGCACCAGCAGTGCCGCCGCCGCCCGCGCCGCCTGCAGTGCGGGCCGCGGGTCCCGGCCCGGTTCCTCGCCCAGGACGACGCGGGTGCTCAACCCGTCGAGGAGCGCGAGCAGTTCGGAGGCGCGGGCGGTGACGTCCATGGCGGCGAAGCGGCCCTGGGCGACGCCCTTGGCGAGGAGCAGCTCCAGGTCCTCGTGCCAGCCGCGGTCGAGTTCGCGCTGGGCGGTGCGGAGTTCCTCGTTGGCCGGGATCCGGGCCCAGAGTTCGATCCAGAGCGTCCAGCGCGGGTCGCGGGGGCCGCGCGGGAGATAGAGCTCGAGGAAGAGGTCGAGGCGGCGGGGTGCGGTGAGGCGGCGGGCGAGGAGGGCGCGGCGCTCCTCGGCGAGGGCCGCCTCGCTCCAGCGCAGGGCGGCGAGCAGGAGCAGGTCCTTGCTGCCGAAGTAGTAGAGGATGTGGCCGCCGCTGGTGCCGAGCCGGTCGGCGAGGGCCGACATGGTCAGCGCGGCCAGGCCGTCCTCGGCGATGGCGTTCATGGCCTCCTCGAGCATCCGCTCGCGCGTGATGCTCCCGTCCCGTCGCCGTCCCGCCCGCGCTGCCGCTGCCACCGGTGCCGTGCCCTTCCTGGTCGCCCACTGCCGTACGGGCACGACCCTAACCGCTTCGCGCCGGGGTCTTGACGCGGCCGGAACCTCTCCCACATCTTGAATGACGTTCAAGAACTTAGAACGCTATTCAAGGAACGAGAGGGGTGCGGTATGCCCGGACACGAGACGACGCCCGACGCGGCCGACTCAGCCGGCACGGTGGCCAGAGCGGACACCGCCGGCCCGGCGGGCCGCGACGAGGTCTTCCAGGTCGAGGGCCATGGCATCGACCCCATCCCCGACGCCGAACGCCACGGTGGCGCCAAGGACCTCTTCTGGCTGTGGTTCGGCTCGAACCTGACCTTCACCTACGTCATCAACGGCGCCCTCGCCGTCGCCTTCGGCCTGTCCTTCTGGCAGGCCACCCTCGCCGTGGTGCTCGGCGGGCTCTCCTTCTTCGTCATCAGCGCCGCCGGGCTCAGCGGCGTCCGCACCGGCACCGCCACCCTCGTCATCTCCCGCGCCGCCTTCGGCGTCCGCGGCAACTGGCCCGCCGGACTGCTCAACTGGGTCGTCAGCATCGGTTACACCATCGTCAACACCGTGGTCGGCACCCTCGCGCTCGAAGCGTTCCTCGCCGACCTCGGCTGGCGCGGCGGCCACCTGCCGCGCGCCTTCGCCCTCGCCGTCACCCTCGCGCTGACCTTCGCCGTCGCCCTCTGGGGCCACGCCACCGTCCAGTGGGCCGAGCGCTGGATGGCCTACGTCCTCGCCGTCGGCTTCGCCGCGCTGCTCGTCCTCGTCCTGCCGGGCGCCGACACCACCGCCCCCGCCGCCGCGCCCGGCGCCTCCGGCTGGAGCATGGCTCTCGTCGTGATGCTGGCCGGCCCCTTCTCGTACGTACCGATGCCCGCCGACTACACCCGCTACCTGCCGCGCACCACCAGCCTCAAGGCGCTCACCTGGAGCGGCGGCCTCGGCGGACTGGTCTCGTCCGTGGCCCTCGGCATCGCCGGAGCCGCCGCCGCCACCCAGGCCGACATGACCGACGCCGTCGCCGGTACGGAGGGACTGCTGCCGGGCTGGTTCCAGCCGCTGTTCCTCGCGCTCGTCCTCGGCGGTTCGGTCACCAACTCGATCATCACGCTCTACTCCTCCAGCCTGAACCTCCAGGTCCTCGGCATCCCGTGGAGCCGCGCCCGCGCGATCCTGATCAGCGCCGCCGTCACCGCCGCCGGTTCCCTCGGCGCCCTGTTCCTCGCCGACTTCACCACTTCGCTGCTCTCCTTCCTCTCCCTCCTGATCATCGTGTTCGCCCCGTGGGGCGGCGTCTTCCTCGCCGACATGGTGCTGCGCCGCTGCCGCTACGACGCCGAGGCGCTGCACGCGCACGGGCACGGCCCCTACTGGTACCGGTCCGGCTGGCATCCGGCCGGCACCGCCGCCCTGCTCGCCGGGATGACCTTCGCGGCCCTCACCTGCGACTCCGAACTGTGGACCGGACCGCTCGTCGCCCCGCTCGGCGGCGCCGACCTCTCCCTCCTCGGCGCCGCCGTCTCCGCCGCCGTGTATGTCCCCCTCGCCCGCCGCACCGTCCGCCCCGTCACCACCCCCTGAACCCCCGTCGCCTCCTCACCCCGGCCCCACCCGCAGCACTGGAGAAGCAGCCCCGTGAACCACCCCGCCGACCTCCTCCTCATCCACGCCCGCATCCACACCGTCGACCCGGCCCTGCCCGAGGCCGAGGCGCTCGCCGTCCGTGACGGACGGATCGTCTGGATCGGATCCGACGCCGACGCCGCGGCCGGAGCCTGGGCCGGACCCGGCACCCGGGTCATCGACGCCGGCGGCAGGCTCGTCCTGCCCGGCTTCGTCGACGCCCACAACCACGTCCGACTCGGCTCCGACGACGCCTGCGTCCAGCTCGCCGGCGCCCGCGACCTCCACGAGATCCACGCCCGGATCCGCGCCTGGCGCACCGCCCACCCCGACGCCCGCTGGATCGAGGCCGAGGCGTTCGACTACTCCGCGATCCCCGGCGGCCGGATGCCCACCGCCGCCGACCTGGACCCGGTCACCGGCGACACGCCGGCCCTCGTGCTCTCGTACGACGTCCACACGGCCTGGCTCAACACGGCCGCCCTGCGCCGTCTCGACGTCCGCGCGGACCGTACCGACCTGCCCTTCGGCACCGCCGTCACCGACCCGGCCACCGGCGAACCCACCGGATTCGTCAAGGACTTCGCCGTCAAGGGCCTCTCGCGCGACGGCCACCGCGCACTGCGCGAGCTCGGCGTGCCGTGGGCCTCGGCCGACCGCCAGTACGGGCGGCTCGCCAAGAGCCTCGACGACGCCGTCGGCTATGGCATCACCACCGTCGTCGAGCCCCAGAACTCCCTCGACGACCTCGCCCTCTTCCGGCGCGCCCGTGCCGAGGGCCGGCTGCGCTCACGGATCGTCGCCGCGCTCTTCCACCCGCGCGGCACCACCGACGCCGACCTGGACGAATTCGCCGCGGCGGCCCAGGAGTTCGCCGACGACCGGCTGCGCGTCGGCCCGCTCAAGCTCTACATCGACGACGTCGTCGAACCCCGCACCGCCGCCCTCCTCGAACCGTACGCGGGCTGCGGCCACCACCGCGGCGACACCTTCTACCCGCCCGAGGAGTTCGCCGAGCTGCTCACCCGCCTCGACGCCCGCGGCTTCCAGTGCTTCGTGCACGCCACCGGCGACCGGGGCATCCGCACCGTCCTGGACGCCGTCGAACGGGCCCGCGCCGTCAACGGGCCGCGCGACGCCCGCCACCAGATCGTCCACGTCGAATGCCTCGACCCGGCCGACACCCCGCGCTTCGCCGCCCTCGGCGTCACCGCCTGCATGCAGCCCCGGCACGCCGCCCCCGACATCGCGGGCCCCGGCCAGGACTGGGCCGAGAACATCGGCCCCGAGCGCTGGCACAAGGCGTGGCCGCTGCGGAGTCTGCACCGGGCCGGGGCCCTGCTCGCGCTGTCCAGCGACTGGAACGTGGCCGAGATGGACCCCATGATCGGCATCCACGCCGCCGTCACGCGCCGCCCGCCCGGCGGCGGCGCGGCCTGGACCGCCGAGGAGACCATCGACGTCACCACCGCCGTCGAGGGCTACACGATGGGCTCCGCCCGCGCCAACTTCCTGGAGCACGAACGGGGTTCGCTCACCGTCGGCAAGCTCGCCGACTTCGTCGTGCTCTCCCGCGACATCCTGCGCGTCGAGCCCGACGCCATTCCGGGCACGGTCGCCGAGACGGTCGTGGTCGGCGGCGAGGTGGTGCACACCGCGTAAAAGAGCCACTGACGCACCCGGGGTGGTGGGGCCCGGTTCCAAGATCGTAAGGTCGACGTCATGACGGAACATGCCCCCACCGAGCCGGGAGGTCCCCGGGTGATCGACGCCACCACCCATGTCCGCGTGGCCCGTCCCTCCCGGGACCTCGCCGCCGCCGAGCGGTTCTACGTCGACGGCCTCGGCCTCGACGTGCTGTGGCGCAAGGCCGACCCCGCCCCCGGCGAGCACGAACTGCTGATGGTCGGCCCGGCCGGCGGCGGCTGGCACTTCGAGCTGACCCTCGACCCGGCCGCCGAGCCGCCCCTCGTACCGACCCCGACCGTCGACGACCTCTTCGTCGTCTATCTCGGCCGGCCGGTCGAGGACACCCTGATCGACCGTCTGATCGCCGCCGGTGGCACCCGGGTGACGTCCCACAACCCGTACTGGGACGAGTACGGAGCCACCGTCGCCGACCCGGACGGCTACCGGCTCGTGCTCTGCTCCCGCACCTGGGGCTGAGGCCGCCGGGCGTCCGGGCGGCGGCAGGCACCCCCGTCCAGCGGGTTCCCGGCCACCCGACCAGGTGAAGTACGCCGTTTCGGTGCGCCGACCCCGCCGAGTACGGCAGGCTCGCTCCACCATGTCCTGGGCGGGGCACACTCCGGTCTCCGCCCCACGCGCGCACACGAGGGTGGAGACGATGACCGGCAGACGCAGGGCGCTCGCCAGAATCCTGACGCTGTGCCTGATCCTCGGCACCGGCGGTGCGTTGCCCTCGGCAGCCACCGCCGGTGCCGCCGAGGCGGCCCCCGGCGCCGCGGCCGACGACCGGGCCGCCGCCGATCAGAACACCATCTCCACCGACAACCTGCGCACCGGCTGGGACCGCAACGAACCCGGTCTCGCCCCCGCACAGGTCTCCAGCTCCGACTTCGGCCAGCAGTTCTCCACCACCGTCGACGGCCAGGTCTACGCCCAGCCCCTCGTCGTCGACGGCACCCTCGTCGTCGCCACCGAGAACAACAAGGTGTACGGGCTCGACCCGGCCTCCGGCAAGATCAACTGGACCAGGAACCTCGGCGCGCCCTGGCCCGCCTCCACGATCAACTGCGGCGACCTCGTCCCCAACATCGGCGTCACCTCCACTCCCGTCTACGACCCGGCGAGCGGCTCCCTCTACCTCACCTCCAAGGTCGACGACGGCGCCGACACCCAGCACCCCAGCTGGTACGTGCACGCCCTCGACCCCACCACCGGCGGCGAACGCAGCGGCTGGCCGGTCAAGGTCGCGGGCGCCCCCACCAACGACCCGAGCCGCTCCTTCAACCCGTACACCGCCGCCCAGCGCCCTGGGCTGCTCCTCATGAACGGCTCCGTGTACGCCGGTTTCGCCTCCCACTGCGACCGCGGCCCCTACGTCGGCTACGTCCTCGGCGTCAACACCAGCACCCGCAAGACCACCCTGTGGGCCACCGAGGACTCCTCCGCCGACGGCAAGGCCGGCATCTGGCACAGCGGCGGCGGCCTGGTCTCCGACGGCGCCGGACGGATCCTCTTCACCACCGGAAACGGCGTCACCCCCGCGCCCGGCCCCGGCAAGATGCCACCCGGTCAGCTCTCCGAATCCGTCGTCCGGCTCGGTGTCAACAGCGACGGCACCATGTCCGCCCAGGACTTCTTCGCCCCGAGCAACGCCAACCAGCTCGACCTCAACGACACCGACCTCGGCTCAGGCTCCCCCGTCGGCCTCCCCGACAGCTACTTCGGCACCAGCGCCCACCCCCATCTCCTCGTCCAGATCGGCAAGGACGGCCGGCTCTTCCTCCTCGACCGCGACGACCTCGGCGGCCGCAGCCAGGGACCGAACGGCACCGACAAGGTGCTCGGCGCCTTCGGACCGTACGAGGGGGTCTGGGGCCACCCGGCCGTGTACGGCGGCGAGGGCGGCTACGTCTACACCGTCGGCTCCCGCGGCCCCCTGCGCGCCTTCCAGTACGGCCTCACCGGCGCCGGGAAGCCCGCGCTGACCAACACCGGCCGCAGCCCCGAGAACTTCGGCTACACCTCCGGCTCGCCCGTGCTCACCTCCACCGGCACCAACTCCGGCTCGGCCCTCGTGTGGTCGATCTACTCGGACGGCGCCAACGGCGCGAACGGCCAGCTCCGCGCGTACGACGCCGTCCCCGTGAACGGCACGCTCAAGCTGCGCTGGTCCGCGCCGATCGGCACCGCGTCCAAGTTCGCCACCCCCGCCACCGACGGCGGACGGATCTACGTCGGCACCCGCGACGGCCACGTCCTCGCCTTCGGCCGCCCCGCCAACGCCGCTCTCAACAGCAACCCCGTCGACTTCGGCAAGGTCGCCGTCGGCAGCACCGGAAACGCCACGGCCACCGTCACCGCCACCCGTGACGTCACCATCAACTCCGCGAGCACCCCGTCCGGCAGCGCCTTCTCCGCGAGCCCGAGCGGCCTGCCCCGTACCCTGCACGCCGGCGACACCTACTCCGTACCCGTCTCCTTCACGCCGGCCACGCCCGGTTCCGACAGCTCGGTGCTCACCCTCGCCACCGACCTCGGCGAGAGCGCCGTCGGACTGACCGGTTACGGCACCCGGCCCGGCCTGTACGCCTCGCCCGCCTCGCTCGACTTCGGCACGGTCGCCACGTCCACGAGCAAGTCGCTCGGCATCACCTTCACCAACACCGGCACCGGGCCCGAGACCGTCTCCGCGTCCGCCCCGCCCGGCGCACCGTTCACCGCGACCGGACTCCCGGCGAACGGCACCGTCGTCCAGCCCCAGCAGTCCGTCTCCGTCCAGGTGACCTACGCCCCGACGAGCGACGGCACCGACTCCGGCAGCCTCTCCGTCACCGGCCAGAACGGCACCGCGACCGTCGACCTCAAGGGCACCGCCGTTACCGGCCAGGCCAAGCTCACCATCACCCCGACCTCGACCGACTTCGGCACCGTGAAGGTCGGTCAGTCCCTCACCAAGACCTTCGACATCAGCAACAGCGGCAACATCCCCCTCACCGTCACCAAGGCCAAGGCGCCCGCGGCCCCCTTCCAGGTCAGCACCCCCCTCAGTGAGGGACAGGTGCTCAACCCCGGCGACGTGATCCACCAGGCCGTCACCTTCGCGCCGACCTCCGTCGGCACCGTGAACGCGAGCTACGAACTCACCGCCGACGACGGCCAGGGCGCCCTCGCCGAGCGCCTCGTCGGCACCGGAGCCGCCGGCACCGGCGTCACCGTCCCCGGCCCCAACGCCGGCGGCTGGACGCTCAACGGCAACGCCCAGATCTCCGGCAACGACCTCCAGCTCACCCAGGCCACCCCGAACCAGCGCGGCACCGCCGTCTGGCCCGTGCCCGTGCTCACCGACGGCCTCAAGGCCACCTTCACCACCGCCATCGGCGGCGGCACCGGTGCCGACGGCCTCGGCTTCGCCCTCCTGGACCCGGCCGGGACCACCCCGAGCGCGCTCGGCGCCCTCGGCGGCGGGCTCGGCTACAGCGGACTGCCCGGCGTGGCCGTCACCTTCGACACGTACGACAACGGCACCAACGACCCCTCGGCCAACTTCGTCGGCATCGCCACCAGCGGCAGCGGCTCCAGCCTCACCTACGCCTCGACCACCACCAACGTCCCCAACCTGCGCTCCGGCACCCACGCCGTGACCGTCGCCGTGAGCGGCAAGACCCTCACCGTCTCCGTCGACGGCACCCAGCGGCTCAGCACCAGCGTGGCCTCGCTCCCGCCCAGCGCACTCCTCGCCTTCACCGGCGCGACCGGCGGCAAGACCGACATCCACGCCGTCCGCAAGGCGACCGTCACCGCCACCGCGTACGCCGTTCCGCCGCCCGGCCCCAACGGCTGGACGTACAACGGCAGCGCCGCGATGTCCGGCACCAGCCTCGAACTCACCCCGCTCCAGACCTACCAGCGCGGTTCGGCCGTCCAGGCCACCGCCGTGCCCTCGGCGAACCTCAAGGCCCGCTTCACCGCCACCATCGGCGGCGGCACCGGCGCCGACGGGATGACCATGATGCTCCTCGACGCGAGCAAGGCCACCCCGAAGGCGCTGTCCGCCAACAGCGGCGGCAGCCTCGGCTTCGCCGGACTGCCCGGCGTGGCCGTCACCCTCGACACGTACGACAACGGGGCGAACGACCCCTCGGCCAACTTCGTGGCCGTGGCCACCGGCGGCAGCGGCACCACCCTCACCTACGCGGCCACGGCCACCAACGTGCCGAACCTGCGCTCCGGCAGCCACACCGTCGACGTCGTCGTCACCAGTACGGGCCGCCTCCAGGTCAGCGTCGACGGCACCCGGGTCATCGACGTCGCCGTGACCCTGCCCAAGAACGTCCTGGTCGGCTTCAGCGGGGCGACCGGCGGACGCACCGACCACCACACGGTCACCGGGGTGCGGATCGGATACTGACGTCAGCCCGGCGACACCGCGCTCACGCGCATACGGGCGGCGGCGGCCTCACCGGCCGTCGCCGCCCGTCGGCCTGCCGCCCCGAGTCCGCCGGCGGCGGACGGGGCGGGTCAGGGTCAGAGCCGCGCGAGGATCTGCTTCAACCGGTCGATCTCGGCGGTCTGCGTCCGCACCACGTCGTCGGCCACCCGCTTGGCCTCCGGGTCGCCTCCGCTCTGCTGCTCCGTCTTCGCCATGGACACCGCGCCCTCGTGGTGGGCGATCATCAACTCGGCGAACTTCCTGTCGAAGGCCTTGCCCTTCGCCGCGGCCAGGTCCTTCATCTCCTGGTCGGTCATCATCCCGCCCATGCTGTGGCCGCCGCCCATGGACTCGGGCCTGCCCCAGCTCTTGAGCCAGGACCTCATCTTCCGGATCTCCGGGTCCTGCGCCTTCTCGATGTCCCCGACGATCTTCCTGATGCCGGGGTCCTGGGCGCGGGTGCCGGCGAGCTTCGCCATTTCCAGGGCCTGCTCGTGGTGCGGGATCATCATCTGCGCGAACATCACGTCGGCGTCGTTGAACGTGCCGTTCCCCTGCTCGCTCCCGTCGGCGGAGGCCGTCGCGCTCGTGGTCGCCCTGCCGCCGTGGTCCATGCCGGCCATGGAATCGCCGTCGGAGCCGCCGCAGGCGGCGAGCAGCAAGGCGGCGGCGGCCACGCCACCGGTCAGGGCGAGCCTGCGGGCGGTGCGGTTCTCGAAGGTCATGAAGGCACGCATGTGGATCACACCTCGTGTGTGTCGATGGTTCTGGGGTGGGTCGTACGCGTTCGCGGGCAGGGCGGCGTGAAGTGCCCGCCCGACGGCGGTACGGCCTATATCCGCAGGATCGACAGCGAGGCGAGGTCGGGCGGCCGCGGCGGCGGCGCGTGGGGGCCGAGGCCCGGACGCAGCCGGGCCGGGAGCGGCACGGTGCGGCCGGGGCGGCGGGCGAGGGCGGCGCGGACGAGCGCGGCGAGCAGCCAGGCGCCGAGGACGGCCACGCAGAGCGTGGTCATGTCCATCCCCGTGCCGGTGTCGGTGCCGTGGCCGGGGGCGTGCGAGGAGGGCGCGGAGTCCTCGGAGTCCTCGGAGTGGGCCTGGGTGGACGCGTGTGTCATGGCCCCGCCGTCCATGGCGGCGGCCGGGCCGTCGGGGTGGCCGACCGAGTGCATCACGAAGACGCCGAGCGCGAGCACGACGACGAGCAGCAGCCGCGCCAGGGCGCCAGTGTGCCGCTCTCGTCCGGTGCGCACGCTACGACCTCCTCCCGCGCTCCTCTCGGGCCGACCTTACCGGATACCCCAGGTGGGTACCTCCGCGCATCGGGCGCGTGTCGGCGATGCGCGGGCGGGTGACCGCCCCGTGAACGCGCGGAGGCCGGCGGGCGCCCCGCGTTCGCGGAGCGCCCGCCGGCCTCCTCCTCAGGTCCTGGCGGCCGGTGGTCGTGTCACTCCGGAAGGTCGCCGACCATCGCGCCGGCCAGACGCAGATGCGGTGCCGCCTCCTCGCTCCGGCCCTGCCGCTCCAGGGTGCGGCCGAGCATCAGCCGGGCGTAGTGCTCGACGGGGTCGCGCTCCACGATGACCCGCAGCTCCTCCTCGGCCCGGCCGAGCTGGGCCGAGTGGTAGTACGCCCGGGCGAGCAGCAGCCGCTGCGCCGTCTGCTCCGGGTGCTCGGCGACCAGGCCGCGCAGGATCCGGGCCGCGGTCGGATACTCCTTCGCCTCGAAGAACATCTGCGCGCGGTCCCAGCGGTCGGCTGCCGTGCCGAACTCGTAGTAGGTCTCGTCGCTCACCGGGCCTCGTCTCTCCTGTCGTTCGTGCTGACGGCTGTCACAACACCCGATGGTGGTTGAACATTCCACCAATATTGTGGTGCGGGTCCCCGCCCCACGGCGTCCCCGACAGGAATAGGTTGAGCGCCATGAGCAATCTTGATCGCCAGGCCGCCCTCCAGGTCTGCGGCGGCCGGGGCTTCGTGGTCGCCGAACCGGTACGGGAACTCCTCAGCCCCCGCCACGTCCAGCTCGGCGAATCCACCGAGGTCCGCCGACTGCTCCCCAACCTGGGCCGCCGCATGGTCGGCGCCTGGGTCTTCGTCGACCACTACGGCCCCGACGACATCGCCGACGAACCCGGCATGCAGGTCCCGCCCCACCCGCACATGGGCCTGCAGACCGTCAGCTGGCTCCACGAGGGCGAGGTGCTGCACCGCGACTCCACCGGCAGCCTGCAGACCGTCCGCCCGCGCGAACTCGGCCTGATGACCTCCGGCCGGGCCATCTCCCACTCCGAGGAGAGCCCCAAGGCGCACGCCCGCTATCTGCACGGCGCCCAGCTCTGGGTGGCCCTGCCCGACGCGCACCGGCACGTCGAGCCGCACTTCCAGCACCACGCCGAGCTCCCGCACGTCACGGCCCCCGGCCTCACCGCCACCGTCATCCTCGGCGACCTCGACGGCGCCGCCTCGCCGGGCACCACGTACACCCCGATCGTCGGCGCCGACCTCGCCCTCACCGCCGGCACCGAGACCCGGCTGCCCCTCGAACCCGACTTCGAGTACGCGGTCCTCGCCATGTCCGGCGAGGCACACGTCGACGGCGTGCCCGTGCTGCCCGGCTCGATGCTCTACCTCGGCTGCGGCCGCACCGAACTCCCGCTGCGCGCCGTCTCCGACGCGGGCCTGATGCTCCTGGGCGGCGAGCCCTTCGAGGAGGAGATCGTCATGTGGTGGAACTTCGTCGGCCGCACGGACGAGGAGATCCGCAAGGCGAGGGAGGACTGGATGACCGGCGACCGCTTCGGCGAGGTGAAGGGGTACGACGGGGGCCGGCTGGACGCCCCGGAGGTCCCGCCGACCCAGCTGAAGGCGCGGGGACGGGTGCGCTGATCCGGTCTTCTGGCGAGGCCGCCCCGAGCTGCCGGCGTACGAGGTGACCCGCTGCCGTGTCGGTGAACAGCACCGTGAGGCTCCCCGGGCGCTGAGGGGATGCTCAGCCCTTCACCAGCAGGCCGCGGCGGCGCAGCACGGCGCGTTCCAGGGGGCTGAAGATCAGCAGGTCGATGGCGACGCCGACGAGCAGGATCAGGATGATCGCGAGGAAGATGCCCGGCATGTCGAAGTTGTTGCGGCCGTTTTCCAGGAGCTGGCCGAGGCCGAGGCCGAGGTCGGGTGAGGAGGCGATGATCTCGGCGGCCATCAGTGAGCGCCAGGAGAATGCCCAGCCCTGCTTGAGGCCGGCGAGGTAGCCGGGCAGTGCGGCCGGCATGACGATGTGCCAGGCGCCCTTGAGGCCGGTGGCGCCGAGCGTCTTGCCGGCCCGCAGGTAGAGCGGTGGTACCTGGTCGACGCCGGCGACCAGGCCGTTGGCGATGGAGGGGACGGCGCCGAGCAGGATGACGGCGAACATCATGCTGTCGTTGAGGCCGAGCCACAGGACCGCGGGTGCCACCCAGGCGACCGAGGGCAGCGACTGCAGGCCGGACAGGATGGGGCCGATCGCGGTGCGGATCACGCCCACCCGGGCGACGAGCAGGCCGAGCGGCGTGCCGATCGCGAGAGCGAAGAGGAAGCCGAGCAGGGCGCGCGACACGCTGGTCCACAGCACGTCGAGGAGCGTGCCCTCCAGCCACATCGCGGACAGGCTGTCCCAGACAGCGGATGGAGCCGGCAGCTTGCCCTCGTCGGCGACCTTCAGGACGACGAGCAGCTGCCACGCCGCCACCACGAGCGCGACGGCGAGGAACGGTGGCAGGATCTTGTTCAGGAGGATCTCGCGCACCGGGGTCCGGCGGATGTGCACCGTGTCGAGAGCGTCGAGCCCGGCCTCCAGACCCGCGAGGTCGTCGACCTTGGCGAGTTCGCCGGCCGCGGTCGTCTCAGTGCTGGCCATGGCGGCGGATCTCCCCACGCAGGTGTTCGGTGATCTCGAGGGACAGTTCGGCGACGTCGGCGTCCTCGATGCGGCGCGGTTGCGGGATGTCGATGGTCCACTCGCGGGCGATGCGGCCGGGGCGGGAGGAGAGCAGGACGACACGTTCGGCCAGGCGCACGGCCTCGCGGACGTTGTGGGTGACGAAGAGGACCGACAGCTTCGTTTCGCGCCAGATGCGGGTGAGTTCGTCGTGCAGCACGTCGCGGGTGATGGCGTCGAGCGCGGCGAACGGCTCGTCCATCAGGAGCAGGTCGCTGGCCTGGGCGAGGGCGCGGGCCATGGCGACGCGCTGGCGCATGCCGCCGGACAGCTCGTGCACCCGCTTGCCGTACGAGCCGCCGAGCCGGACGAGGTCGAGGAGCCGTTCGGCCTCCGGGCGGCGCTCCGCCTTCGGCACGCCGCGCAGCTTGAGGGCGAGTTCGATGTTCTTGCCCGCGCTGAGCCAGGGGAACAGGGCGTGTTCCTGGAACATCAGGGCCGGCCGGCCGCCGGGGGTCTCGATGGATCCCGCAGAGGGCCGGTCGAGCCCGGCGACCAGGTTGAGCAGGGTGGACTTGCCGCAGCCCGAGGCCCCCAGGAGGGTGACGAACTCGCCGGGGGCGACATC
>NZ_JBIWPJ010000003.1:0-200735 GCF_044768205.1 Streptomyces sp. NPDC101160
GCGACCAGCTTCGACGCGGTCGGCTCCGGAACCCAGGCGCCGTCGATGTCACCGGACTTGTAGGCGTCCGGCGTCACCTTGTTGTCGGTGCGCACCACCGAGACGTCGCCCTTGCCGGACTGCGAGTCGACCTTCCAGCCCTTGTCCGCGACCCAGTTGAGGAAGGCCACGTCCTGGGTGTTGCCGAGCTGCGGCGTGGCGATCCGCTTGCCCTTCACATCGTCCAGGGTCTTGACCTTCGCCGGATTGACCACCAGCTTCACACCGCCCGAGGCCGCGCCGGCGATGATGCGCAGGTTGCTGCCCTTGGACTTGGTGTAGCCGTTGATGGACGGCGAGGGACCGATGAAGCCGATGTCGATCGAACCGGCGTTCAACGCCTCGATCTCCGACGGGCCCGCGTTGAAAGTCGACACCTTCAGCGCCGTGCCACCCAGCTCCTTCTGGAAGATGCCCTCGTTGTCACCGACCAGCGCCGTGGCATGCGTCAGATTGGGGAAGTACCCGAGCCGCACCTCGCCGGCGGAGAGCTTCTTGCCATCGGCCGCGACCTTGGGCTGCTCGTCGTCGGCTGCCTGGGAGCCGTAGCCGCAGGCGGTGAGCAGGAAAGGAAGGGTCGCTATGGCGGCGATGGTGCGCAGAGAGGTGAGCGGTCTTGCGGCAGACACGGAGGTGTCCTTTCGGGCAAAGGGTTTCGGCAAGGAGCGGAGATACGTGACGAGATGCCCCCGGCAACCACTCGCGGCCTTCGTCGCCGGGTCGCGCCTCAAAGGGTTGACGCGGGTTCGGGCAGGGTGCGGCGGTGTTCTGCGGGTTGGGGGGTGGGAGAGCGGTCGGCTGAGCGGCCTCAGAAGGGCGGACAGATTGCGCTGGACACGAGGCCCAGGTCGACGTGCCGGCGGGAAGTGAGAAGGGGGAGCGAGTCGCCTGCCTGCTTCAGCGTGCGCACGGTTACCACCTTCCGGAATCCCCAGTTTTCCCACCTGGCTGATAGGCATAGTGGCAGAGGCGGGTTTCGGCCCCAAGAGGCATTTCGCATAATGGACGATCTCGTCTCGCTGTCCGAGACGTTGCAGGTCAGGGGCGTGTGATCGCCCGGGCGGTCGCCCGGCCCTGGCCGCTGAGGTAGTGGTCGCCGATGGCGCGAAGCCGGTGGGCGGCCGGGTGGTGAGCTGTCAGAGTGCGGGCGTTGCGCCAGAAGCGGTCCAGGCCGACGGCGTCCCCCAGCTCCAGGACTCGGGTCGTGATGTGAAGGGCCGCCCGCGCCGTGACGGTCTCGGCCGTGGCGACGAGGACGTCCACGGCCGCCGGGTCCTCGGGATCGAGCTCCGCTCCGGTGCTCAGGGCGAGCGCCATCGCGTCCGTCGCCCTCTCGACCACGGCGGCGGCCGTCTGCGTCGCCGAGGCGAGTTCGCCGTAGGTGAGGAGCAGGTCGGGGTCGTCGCCGGCCGGTCCGGCGAAGCGGGCGCTGCTGCCCAGGTCGCGGGCTTCGGCGAGAGCGCCCTCGGCGATGCCCAGGCCGACGTGACACAGGGCGAGGCGCAGTGCGGGCTCGGCGAGCGCGGTGAACGGCGCGGTCGACTCCTCGTCCTGCGGCCGGTGCCCCACGACCTGCCGGGAGGTGACGACGACGCCGTCCATGACGACAGCGCCCGCGCCCGCGACGCGCTGGCCGAGACGGTCGTCGGCCGGTTCGGCGATCACTCCCGGAGCGCCGGCAGGGATCCGTATGACGAGTACGTCACCTGTCACGGCGCATACGGCGTCCACCAGGAACTGGTCGGCGACGGTCACTGCGGTGTCCACGAGGCGGCGCCCGTTCAGCACGTAGCCCGTGTCGAGCGGCGTCAGGGTGAGGTCCGGTCCGCCGGCCTCGTGTGCCGGGCCGGGGGTGCGGACGGCCCCGGCCCACAGCCACTGCTCGCGCACCGTCGCCTCTTCGAGGTCGGACGCACCGTGGTGCCATGTGTAGAAGCGGCCGCTCCAGGTGAGCGTGTAGTGGCGGGCGAGGACCTCGCCGAGGGAGCTGTCCGCCGCGGCGACCTCCCGGATGACGGCGCACGCGGTGCGCCAGTCCGTCCCGCCGCCCGGCAGGGGCGGGGTGAGGGCGGCGAGCAGGCCGGCCTCGCGGAGCCGTGCCGCCTCGTCGACGGGCGGCCTGCCCGCCTGGTCGCGGACGATCGCGTCCGTGGCGAGGTCCTCCGCCACGTCGCGGGCGGTGCGCAGGAGCGTGCGCCGCCGTTCGTGAGTGGACACGGGGAGGGCTGTGGTCGGTGTCGTCGGCATGGTGCTCACCGGCGGGCCGAGGTGCGGGAGTGCGGCCCGGGGGCCGGTGGGGTGGCGGTGCTGTGGCGGTGGGCGGTGGTGGTCATATGCCCTGCTCCCGAAGCGTCTTGAGGGTGCCGGGTCGCTCATCGCGCCGCACCCGAGATCACATTCCTAGTATTCCCATCGAGTTAATAGGGATACTGTGCGGGGAGTGCCTGCCTGGCAAGAGGGTGACCGAACGGTGGACGGCTTCGTTTCAGGGATTGGTCCAGGCAGCCGGGTCCTGTGCCAGGGAGCGCACGGCGCCCGGGAGTTCGCCGGCGGCGATGTCCGCCAGTGAGACGCCTTCCAGGATCTGACGGACGTTCGCGCGCAGGGCGACCCACAGCGGCAGCAGCGCCTCTGCGGGGCCGGTGTATTCGAGCTCCGGCGGGCGCACGCCGCGCACGGAGACGAGTGGGCCCTCGACCGCCCGCACCACATCGGCGACGGAGATGTCCGTGGCGGCCTTGGCCAGTCGGTAGCCGCCGCCGGCCCCGCGCTGGCTGACCACCAGCCCGCCGCGGCGCATGTCGTTGAGGATGCCTTCGAGAAACTTGTGCGGGATCTCCTGCGCCTCGGCCATGGCCTCCGCCTTCAGGGGGCCGCCTTCGGGGGTGCCGGCGAGGAGGAGGGCGGCCCGTACCGCGTAGTCCGCCTTGGCTGAGATCCGCATGAGGGGATTATCCCGCACGCCCCTCACGCTGATCACTGCGAGGGGGCGGGGCGGGACCTGCCGGGATCAGTCACGGTGGGGCCCCGGTCCGGATCGCGGGCCGGGGCCGTCGGCCGGCGTGTGCGGGGCCGGTCAGGCCGCCACGGGCGTGTAATGGGCGGCGTCGTCGCCTTCGACGACGTAGCTGTGCGCGCCGTCGACCCCGACGGGGGCGTCCCCGGCGACCGTGACGCGGTGCAGCAGCCTCGGCTGGTCGCCGTAGTCGTCCGGGGCGTAGTGCTGGGTGATCCGGTTGTCGAACAGCACCAGGTCCCCGGCGTTCCAGGAGATCCGCACCAGGTTCTCGGGCCGGGTGACGTACGACTGGAGGAGCCCCAGCAGGGCCCGCGACTCCGCGGGACCGAACCCGACCAGGCTCTGTGCGAACCCGCCGATGAACAGCCCCCGCTCACCGCTCTCGGGATGGACGCGCACCACCGGGTGGGCGGTGCGGTAGCGACGTGAGACGAACTGCTTCCGGTGTTCGGCGGCCTTCTCGTTCTTCGGTTCGGCGTAGTCGTACGCGTTGGTGTGCACCGCCCACAGCCGGTCGGCGAGCTCACGCAGCGGCTCCGGCAGGTCCTGGTACGCGGCGGCCGCGTTGGCGATCAGAGTGTTGCCGCCGTACGCCGGTACGACGAGGGCGCGCAGTGTGGACGCCTTGGGCGGTGTACGGACGAAGGTGACGTCCGTGTGCCAGTGGTTGGCGCGGATGCCCTCGTCGCCGTCCACCGGCAGGATCTGCGGTCGTCCGTCGACGGCCGGCACGGTGGGGTGGGCACTCGTCAGCTCGCCGAAGAGGGAGGCGAAGCGGAGCTGCCCGTCGTCGTCGAGGTTCTGGTCGCGGAAGACGAGGGCCTTGTGCTCCAGCAGCGCGCCGCCCAGCGCCGCGACGGTCTCCGAGGTGAGATCGCCCGCCAGGTCCAGGCCGTGGATCTCGGCGCCGATACGGCCGCCGATCCGGCGGATCCCGAAGCCGGTGGTTCCGGTCGGTCCGGTCGGTCCGGTCGACGCGGTGGGCGCGGTGGGCGCGCCTGATGTGAGGGATGCGTTGGTCATGCCAGGTCGTCCTCTCGGAAGGTCTTGATCAGGGTCGTGAACGTCGGTGATGAGGTCGAGCGGTCTCCGGTCAGGCCGTCGGCCTCGGCAGCCCGTAGTGCTCGCGCAGGGTGCGGCCGGTGTACTCCGTACGGAACAGGCCACGCGCCTGGAGGATCGGGACCACCTGGTCGACGAAGTGGTCGAGCCCGCCCGGCAGGTACGGCGGCATGATGTTGAACCCGTCGGCCGCGCCCTGGGTGAACCACTCCTGGAGTTGGTCGGCGATCTGCTCGGCGGTGCCGGCGACGACCCGGTGGCCGCGTCCGCCGCCGAGCCGGGCGATCAGCTCACGCAGCGTGAGCCCGTCCCGCCGGGCGAGTTCGGCGACGAGCGTGAAGCGGCTCTTGTTGCCGTTGATGTCGTGCTCGGCCGGCAGCTCGGGGAGCGGGCCGTCCAACGGGTGGCCGGTCAGGTCGGTGCCGAGCATCCCGGAGAGCTGCGCCAGGCCGTACTCGGGCACCTGGAGGTCGGTGAGTTCCTGCTCCAGGGCCCGGGCCTCCGCCTCCGTCGAGCCGATGACCGGGCAGATGCCGGGCAGGATCCTCACCTCGTCCTCCGCGCGCCCCTGGCGGACCACCCTGCTCTTGAGGTCCTTGTAGAACGCCTGGGCGTCGGACAGGGTCTGCTGCGCGGTGAACACCGCCTCCGCGTACCGCGCCGCGAACTCCTTGCCGTCCTCAGACGAGCCCGCCTGCACCAGCAGCGGACGCCCCTGCGGCGAGCGGGGCACGTTCAGAGGGCCGCGCACCCGGAAGTGCGTCCCCCGGTGGTCGATGGGCCGGACCTTGTCGGTGTCCGCGTAGACGCCGCTCTCGCGGTCGAGGACGATGGCGTCGTCGGCCCAGCTGTCCCACAGCTTGATGGCGACGTCGACGAACTCCCGGGCCCGCTCGTAGCGCAGGCCGTGCTCCAGGTGTTCGTCCCGGCCGAAGTTGCGGGCCTCGTCGACGCTTCCGGAGGTCACGATGTTCCAGCCCGCGCGGCCGCCGCTGAGGTGGTCGAGGGAGGCGAACGCGCGGGCCGTGGTGAACGGTTCGTTGTAGGTGGTGGAGACGGTGGCGACGAGTCCGATGTGGCGCGTGGCGGTGGCCAGCGCCGACAGGAGGGTCAGCGGCTCGAAGCCGCCCAGTGCGTTGTACCGGGCGTTGCCCCACAGGGCGAGCCCGTCGGCGAGGAACACGGAGTCGAGCAGCCCGCGCTCTGCTGTCCGGGCCAGCTCCTGGAAGTACGTCGGATCGGTGACGCGCTCCGGCGTGGTCCGAGGATGCCGCCAGGCGGCGTCATGGTGGCCGGCGTTCATCAGGAAGGCGTTCAGGTGCAGCTGACGGCGGGGCGGTGGTGCGGCCATGGCGATGTCCTAGGTGGATGAGCGGGTACGGGGAGGGAACGGGGCGGCGGCGAGGCGTGGTTCAGCCGTTCGCGGGGACCCGCCAGGAGCTGAGCCGCCGCTCCAGAGCGACGAGCAGCTGGTTGAAGACCACGCCGACCGCCGAGATCGTGATGATCCCGGCGTACATCTGCGGGATGGCGAAGTTGTACTGCGAGGCATTGACCAGATAGCCGAGCCCCGCCTTGGCCCCGATCATCTCGGCGGCGACCAGGACCAGGATGGACATGGACCCCGCGAGCCGGACGCCCGTGAACACCGCCGGCACCGACGCCGGGAGGATGACCTTCTGGAACAGCCGTACGGCGGGCAGGTCGAGCGACCGGGCCAGCCGGAGCAGGGTGGGGTCCACGGTCCGTACGGCGCTGATGGTGCTGAGCAGGACCGGCCAGGCGCAGGCGTACACCACGATCGAGATCTTGGACGTCTCGCCGATGCCGAGCAGCAGCACGAACACGGGCAGCAGGGCGAGGGCGGCGGTGTTCCGGAAGACTTCGAGCAGCGGCCCGAGCAGATCCGCCACCGGCCGGTACCAGCCGATCAGCAGACCGAGGGGCACGGCGAGCGCCACCGCGATCCCGAAACCGCTGAGCGAGCGGGTGAGGCTGGCCCGCGCGTTGTCGGCGAGCTGCCCGTCGGCGGCGAGTTCCCACCACGCCCGGGCGACCTCGCTGAACGGGGGAAGGAACGTACGGTCGACGATGCCGAGCCGGGGTGCGGTCTCCCACAGCAGGAGCAGGGCCACGACGGCCGCCGACCCGGTGCCGGCCCTGACGAGCCCGTACGCCAGCCGACGCCCTGCCCTCAGGAACCGCCCGGGACGTGCCGGGGCGGCGGCGGTCTTCGGGGGTTCCCCGGGACGGGTGGCGAGGCCGGTACCGGCCTCGGTGGTGACGGTACTCATACGGTGGCTCCTTCCCTTTCCTCCTGCTGCGCCCTCGACACCTCGTCGCGGAGCAGGGACCAGATGTGGTGCCGGTGCCTCGCGAACTCCGGGCTGGAGCGCGGGTCGTCGCCGTCCGCCGGGACGGGCAGGTCGATCGGCACGACCTCCTTGATCCGGCCGGGCCGGGAGGTCATCACGGCCACCCGCTGCCCCAGGCGGACGGCCTCGTCGATGCCGTGCGTGATGAAGACGACCGTCTTGCCGGTGGTCTGCCAGATGCGCCGCAGTTCGTCCTGGAGCGACTCCCGCGTCTGGGCGTCCAGCGCCGCGAACGGTTCGTCCATCAGCAGCACGTCCGGGTCGTACGCCAGGCTGCGCGCGATGGCGACCCGCTGCCGCATCCCGCCCGACAGCTCGTGCGGATGCCGACCCTCGAAGCCGCCGAGTCCCACCAGGTGCAGGAACTCCCGTGCCCGCGCGGCCCGTTGGCGTCGCGGGACGCCGATGGCCTCAAGCCCGAACTCGACGTTTCCCTGGGCGGTGCGCCACGGCAGCAGCGCGTACTGCTGGAACACGATGCCCCGGTCGACGCCCGGCCCGGTCACGGGGGAGCCGTCCAGCAGGATGCGGCCCGACGTGGGCCGGGACAGGCCACCGAGGAGGTCGAGGAGGGACGACTTGCCGCAGCCGCTGGGCCCCACCACGACGAGGAACTCACCGGCGCCGACGGTCAGGTCGACACCGTCGAGCGCGGTGACGGCTGAGCGTGCGCCGTCCTTGCCCTTGACGGGGAACTCCTTGCGCACCCGGTCGAAGACGATCTTCGCGGTATGCGTGGTGGTCACGAGGTCACCTCCCGTTGCGGTTGAAGTCGTTGGTGTAGAGGGATTCGAGGTGGACCCGGCCGCGATCGACGTCCCCGCGCTCGGCCAGCCAGTCGATCCAGAGCTGGAGCTCCTTGTCCGTGATGCGCCCGCCGGGCTCCGCCACGCCGTACGACTTCCAGTAGCGCAGGGCGCCGACGTCCTCGTTCCGCTTCCGCTTGCCGACGATCTCCGTCATCCGGGCGACGACCTCGTGGCGCGGGGTGGCGCGCGACCAGTCGAGTGCCCGGCCGACGCCGGTGACGAAGGTCCGTACCGTGTCGGGGTTCTGCTTGATGAAGCGTTCGGTCATGACGTACGTCCCGGCGCTGAAGGAGCCCAGGAGATGGTGGTCGGTGAACAGCGGCCGCAGCCCTCCGTGGGCGAGGGCCTTGTCCCGCAGCACCCCGCTGAGCACGGCGACGTCGATCTGCTTCTGCCGCAGGGACTGTTCGGTGTTCACGGGAGGTACGACGAGGGGCTCGACCTTGTCGGCGTCCGCGGCGGACAGGCCGCCCCGCTGGAGGTAGATGTCGAGCATGGCCTCGGAGTGCGCGCCGAGGGTGTTCATGCCGACCTTCTTGCCGACGAGGTCGCGGGCGGAGCGAATGGGGCTGCCGGCGAGGACGTAGTAGCCGCTGTAGGAGTCCTTGTCGGAGCCGTAGTAGCTGATGACGGCCTTGATCGGCGCGCCGCTCGCGGCCAGCTTGACCACCGCGCCGTTGAACGCGCCGCCGAAGTCGGTCTGGCCGGTGGCCGCCGACTGGATGTCCTGCGGGCCGCTGATGGTGTTGCCGACCCATTCCAGCTTCACGTCCTCCAGATAGCCGAGGTCCTCGGCGAGTTCGGCGGGGGTGACCTGGCCGGTCCAGCCCTGGTAGCGGAGTGTCCTGGTGGCGCCCTTGGCGGAGCCGCCGCTGCCCGCGGCCGTGCCGCAGCCGACCGCGACGGCCGAGAGGCCGAGCAGGGTGAGGAACTGGCGTCGGTTCGTCGGGGACAACGTGCTCATCGGAACGTCCTGTTCAGAGGGGACGAGAGGCGGTGGCGAGCGCGCACGGACCCGTCCTCGGCGTGGCGGAATGCGACGGATTCGCGGCAGGGATGACGGCCGCCGAATTCCGGAGAATGAATTCCGGAGAATGTCAGAGACAGCGGAATGGGCGGCGAAAGGCGGGGGACGACGGGGGCAGCGGCCTGTGACGTGCCGCCGACGGTCCTCTAACAGGCGCAGCAGAACGCACAGAGTGCGCCGGAGTGCGGCCGGAGACCGAGGTGCAGCCGCGTGCTGGAGTTCGCTGACTGGCTCACGCCGACGAGGCTGGCAGCGGGAATCGGCCACGTCAATGCAAGAAACGGTCCCGTCTCATATTCCGAATTCTCGACATACGCTCGAAGCGTGCCGTTCATATCCGCCTCGCGCGGGGTGGCCGTTCGACAGGGGACGGGCGTCCACCATTCGCCGGGGCCGGGAGCGGCCCAACGCCGGTCCGGTGTCCGGGGCCTGGTTGACGAGCAGCACGTTGTCATGCTCAATTGGGCGCATGAACGCCGAGCAGCGCCTGGTCACGCGCGACCACATCGACTTCGGTCGGGTGTGGTCCGCGGCGTGTTGCGCCTGACGCCGCAGCGGGCCGTCTGACCGGCCCTTCCCTCCCTCGGTGACCCCGTCGCGGAACGAGTTCCTTCATCCGTGACGCCGTCCTGCGTGGCGCGCGCCCGGCACACGCCGACCTGCCCCTGCCTCTGCCCCGGCGTCGCCACACCTGCACACCTCCGATTCCCCACCCCTCAGGCGCCGTCGCACCGGCCGCGCCGAGGGCTGCCCTGCTCCGCCGTGCCCGGCTCGTGCCACCGCACCCCGGCGCGGACAAAGGACTTGAGGAAAGGCCATCTCCCATGCCCGTGGAGTTCCTTGGCATTGCCGCCACCAACGACGGTTCCGAAACCACCCCGCGCTCCGGCGCCGCCTTCGACAAGGAGTACACGCTCCGACTCGCCCGGGCGCACGAGGACCACGGCTGGGACCGGGTGCTGTTCGCCTACCACTCCGGAGCGCCCGACCCCGCCCCGGCCGCCGCCTACATCGCGAGCCGGCTGGAGAACCTCCAGATCCTGCTCGCCCACCGGCCCAACGTCTCGTACCCCACCTTCGCCGCGAAGACCTTCGCCACCCTTGACCAGATCAGCGAGGGCCGGCTGACCGTGCACTTCATCACCGGCGGCAGCGACCACGAGCAGGGCCGCGAGGGCGACACGCTCACCAAGGACGAGCGCTACGCCCGCACCCGCGAATACATCCGGATCGTCAAGAAGATCTGGACCACCCACGAGCCCTTCGATCACGAGGGCGAGCACTACCGCTTCCACGACTTCGTCAGCGACGTCTTCCCGGTCCAGCAGCCCCGCCCCGGCGTGTCGTTCGGCGGATCGTCCCCCGCCGCGTACGCCGCCGGCGGCGCCGAGGCCGACATCTACTGCCTGTGGGGCGAACCCCTGGCCAGGACCGCCGAGCAGATCGAGGCCGTGAAGGCCGCCGCGAAGGCGGCGGGCCGCACCGAGGCACCCCGCATCCAGGTGGCGTTCCGGCCGATCATCGCCCCGACCGAGGAGCTGGCCTGGGAGAAGGCCCACCGCACCCTCGGTGCCATCCGGGAGCAGGACGCGGCAAGGCTCAAGCGGCGCCACCGCACCGGCGCCCCGGAGAACGCCGGCTCGCAGCGACTGCTCGCCATCGCCGGGGCGGGGGAGCGCTACGACCGCGCGCTGTGGACCCCGACCGCGGCCGCCACCGGCGGGGCGGGCAACTCCAACGCCCTGGTCGGCACACCGGAGACCGTCGCCCAGGCGCTCCTCGACTACTACGACCTCGGCGTCGACATCCTCTCCGCCCGCGGCTACGACCTCCTGGGCGACGCCGTCGACTTCGGCCGGTACGTGATCCCGATCGTCCGCGAGGAGGTCGCCAAGCGCGACGCCGAGCGGGCGACGCGCGGCACCCTCGCGGCGGTGAGGTGATGACACGCGCCCCGGAACTGACGGTGATTCATGTTCCCGTCTCCGACCCCCGAGTGCGGCCTCTGCTGAGAGAACTCGGCGACGAGTACTCCCGGCGCTACGGCAGGGACGCACACGCCGAGATGTCCCGCTACTCCGACGAGGAGTTCACCGTCCCGCACGGCGGCGTCCTGCTCCTGCTCCTCGAACAAGGCGAGCCGGTCGCGGGCGGCGCCTTCCGCCGCTACGACGCGACCACAGCCGAACTGAAACGGATCTGGACGCACTCCGCCCACCGGCGGCGGGGCCTCGCCCGCCGCGTCGTCGCCGAACTGGAGCACGAGGCGAGTACCCGTGGCTACCGGCGGATCTACTTGACCACCGGCCCCCGCCAGCCCGAGGCCCGCGGCCTGTACCTGGCCACCGGCTACGCCCCGCTGTTCGACGTGGAGGCAGACCCGGAGACCATCGGCGCGCTGCCCTTCGAAAAACACCTGCCGGCAACCGCAACACCCCAAGGAAGGGCAGCACATCTGTGAGCGCCGGCGCAGCCCGGTGCCGCCGGCGAGGCCAGCCGGGTCATCGACGGCATCACGGTCTTCGGCAGCATCGGCGTCCCGAACGACGGCGGACGGGTCGCACAGCAGGGCGACAGCGGCGGCCCCGTGATCACCACCCCAACCCCGTGATATTCAAGTACGACTGACGGAAGATCACGAACGGGGCGAGCGATGCTTCACAAGACGCGCGGTGCGGTTGCGGGACTCACACTGGTGCTGGCGCTGGCCGGCTGTTCGGGCGGAAGCGGCGGCGAGGGCGGCGGCGGAAAGGACGGGGGCGGCGGCCTGGCCGACGCGCCGTTCAACCCGTCCCAGGTGGCCCAGGCCATCCCCAGCAAGCTTGCCGCCCCCAAGGGCTGGCTCGCCCAGGAGCCGCGCGTCCTCGACGGAAGCACCGCCCGGGAGCAGTGCGAGACGCAGGGCCAGTGGAGCTGTGCCGGGCTGACGGCTCAGGCGACGACCCGGCACTCCGACGAGAACACGAACGGAGACAAGGAGGTGAACGTTCAGTTCACGCTCCTCGCCTACGACTCCGTCGACAACGCCAAGGCGGCCATGAAGGCGGCGGTCGCCGAGAACCACAAGGACGAGAAGACCAAGCCGAAGCGGCTGACCATCGACACGGCCGCCGACGAGACCGACGCCTTCGCGGAGGAGGACCAGGGGGAGACGTACCAGACCGCGGAGCTGCGCGTCGGCTCCGTGGTGGCCGTGATGTTCGGCCGGAACCTGCCCAAGGACCACGAGCTGCCGTCCTTCGTGAAGATGCAGGTCGACCGCATCACCACCTCCGCCACGGGCAAGAACCCGGACGCGTAGGCGCGTCTCCGGCCCTGCCGCCAGTCGCGGGAGCTGCCGGCCATCTCCATGCGGCAATGAATGCGGTGCGTGGAACGCAAGGACGGGACAGCATGTCCTGACTTGCGATCAGGATCGGGGAGTGCTGGTCTGGAAGAGGTGGGGGACAAACGGCACTCACCCGCCTGAATACGTGGCGTCAGCAGGGCGAGGGGGCCGACGGTCTCGGCCGGACGCCGAAGCGAGGCCTCCGTCGAAGTCATCCGCAGATCCGGTCCGGTGCGATCACCGGTCGCCCCGTGCTGCCTCGCCACGGGGAGGTTCGCCATGTCACACGCCTCTGCTGTCGGCCGCCCCCTGCGCCAGATCATGGCGCTGCTCGTGACGGCCGCCCTGACGCTTTCTCTGGCGGCCGTGATCACGGTCACCTCGGCGAAAGACGCAGCCGCCCTGTGCGTTGCCAACCGGTTCGACGGAAAATGGCGCTCGTCCGACCCGAGGCTCAAGCGCATCGACGTATGGCAGGGAGAGGACTGTCACCTTTACGCCAGGGCCTGGTCCGTCTGCGACTACGACAAGACGCTCATCTGCAGTTGGGGAAACCGGAGGATGGGCGACAGCCCCGATCCCAACTTCCAGTTCTTCTCTTACAACTGGAGCAACGCCAACGAGGTGCTGCAGCTTCGGATGAAGGACGCGTCCCACATCTCGGTATGGGACCACACCGACTTCAACGACGGCACGAAGCAGACCATCTCGGTGACGATGTACAAGAGCGGCTGAGCACCTGGGTGAGCCGGCGGGAGGAGAGCGGGCGGGATGCCTGATCACTCCGCATGCCTGATCACTCCGCCGCGGGCTGGTCGGCGGCCTGGGCGAGGCTCTTGTACAGGGGCAGCGAGTCGCTCAGCCCCTTGGCCTCCAACAGGCGCGTGAACGAGGGCTTCCGGCTCACGAGCCGGAGCCCGCCGGACCGCTGCCCGGCCTGACGGTTCGCGGCGACGAGTACGGCGAGACCGGCGTCGTCACAGAATTCCAGGCCGTTCAGGTGGACGATCACATGCGCCGGGTTGTGGGTGCTGATGACCTTGTGCAGACGCTTTCCCAGTTGCTCACGGGTCTCGAAGTCGAGTTCGCCCGAGACCTCGATGACTGGAAAGGCGTCGTAGTGGTAGGAGGAGACAGAAAGGTAGTCCATGGGGCCCGCCTCCCTCTGCCCGCGGCCACCTTGCCGCTTTTCCGAGGGGGAAATCATGGTAGGTCCTCGACCGGGGCGCCGCCCGCTAGAAGCCGATGCGGACGGGCCCCACCTCGAGCCATGGATCACGGTGCTCCGGCGTCGACACCGGGCCGACAACAACGACGTACGCGGCCTGTGCGGACGGTCGTGCAGGGCGCCCGGTGTGCCGCACCGGCACCGCGGCCGCAGGCATCGCCGCTCCGTGGGGAAACCCGGCCGTGCGGTGCCTGTCGTACTCAGCCCGTTTCCGGGCGTCACGCAGCGTGGCGTAGGCGGTCATCACCTCGTCGAGCTCTTCCGGCTGAGCCCGCTGCTCCGGGTGGGCGTCCGGATGCAGAGCGCGGACCAGCGTGCGGTAGGCACTCGTGATCTGCTTGACCGAGGCGGTCGGATCGACGCCGAGCACCGCGTAAAAGTCCGGTCGCCTGGGTGCCGTCACATTTCTCACCTCCCTGCGAACCGGCCGAGGCCAGAGAGGCCTACAAGGCCTACAAGGCCTACAACACGTTCATAGGCCGCCGTCGGCGCAGATTCAAGAGGTACCGGGCCGTTGTTCCCGGCCCGCCTCCTTCCCGTAGAGCCATTCGAGGTCAGCCATGAACCTTTGCCGTGTTTTGTCGACATAATTGCTTGAAGGGGGAGAAGGTCGTGGCCCGTGTCGGACCGATCCGGGGAAAGAGGTGAGAGAGATGATCACCGAACTCGCACTCGAGCGGGTCCAGTTCTCCTGTGGGTACTGCTGGCGCGAGTGGAGCACCGATTACGACGTCCAGCAGTACCGGGACGATCAAGGTGGCGACTGGGAGTACTTCTCGCTCGACGGTGTGGCCGTGCCCTCGCCGTACACCCCTGCCGGTGCCGTCCCGTGCCCGAGGTGCGGTCGCAGGTGGGTGGGCCGCATCCTCGCCCGCAGGTCTATTCCGGCAGCCCCCGGCCCCGCTGACACGCCGCGCGAGAGCATCGTCGATGCGCCCGGCCACCGCCCCGAGCGGCATGGCGCTCCGCTGCTCGGCGCGTCCGCCCACAGCCAGCCGCAGCAGTTCGGGCCGCCCGTGGAGCGCGCCGGCGCGGCGGCGACCGGCTGAGCACACCGGCGTCGTACGTCGCCTCGATGTTCTCCGTGTCCAGCGTCTCCCCGAGGAACAGCCGGCGACTGAACGTGCCGGTGGGTCGCTCGGAGATCACCGTTTCCGCGCCTTCCTTGATCTCCGGCTTCCGCTCGGCCCGGACGGTCAGCACGTCCTTCTCGACGTCCAGGTCCAGGGACTCGGCGTCCACGCCGGGCCCTCCGGATCGCGCCGCCCGGCGGCGCCACCGCGGCGGCCGAGGACGCGGGGCCGGTGGTGTTGCATCCGGGGGCCCGGGCACCGGCCGGGCGCTGGCTCCTGGCCGTGAGCTTCTGCGGATCCTGACGGCCTCCCGCCCCCGCGGGCCCCGGCGATCGCCGGGACCCGCCAGGAGCGACTCCTGGGGTTCGGCTTCTAGGCGTCCGCGCTCGGCACCTCCAGCGGGCCCTCGGGCGCGTTGTGCCGCTCCTCGGCCATCCGCTCGCCCAGCGCGACCAGCTGCTTGCGGCCCATGGCCTTGCGCACCTCCGGGAACCAGTCGCGCTCCTCCTCCTCGACGTGGTGGCGGACGTTCTCCGTGAGCACCGTCATCTTGGCGTCGAAGCGCTCGTCGGCCGGGTCGAGCCCGGCGAGTTCCGACAGCATCCACAGCACGGCGTGGTGCTCCTCGACGCTCTCCAGGACGTGGTCCTTGGTGTCGGGCGCCGCCTTGCGCGCCGCCGGGTAGAACACCTGCTCCTCGATCCAGGCGTGCGCGGTGAGCTCGCGGATGACCTCGTCCACGATCTTCCGCTTGCGCTCCTGCGCGTCGTCGCCCGCCCGCTCGAACTCCTTGAACAGCTTCTCCACGGCCTTGTGGTCTTCGCGGAGCAGCACGATGCCGTCCATGAGGCACTCCTCCTCATCGGGTACGCGGCCGCCGTACGACGCCCGCCCGACGGCGTCCGGCCGCCGGTGCGCCCCGGCGAGTGCCCCGTCCGCGACCGCTCAGCCGTCGCCGTCCGGGCGCCGGTGCGAGAATGAAACCGCCCGGACCGGTCACACGCCTGGTCGCACGACAGGAGGCGCCGGGGTACGCGCCCGGCAGGCCGCCGGCCGGTCGTGCAGGAGGTGACCGTCATGACGACACCGCGCAACCCCGACCCCGATCCGCGCCGCGTCACGGGCCTCGAACCGGGCGGCCTCGTACCGCCGGGCGAGACACCGCCCGCCGAAGCCGGCACGGGCACGGAAACCGGGCCGCACCGCCCGCCGAAGCGGGGCTGGGCGACGGGTCCGCTCGCCGTCGTGCCGCTGACAGTGCTGCTCGTCGCCGCCTTCTTCCTCGTGTACGCGATCGTCCTGGCCGCGGGCTGACCGGCCGACGAGGCAGGGCGGGACGGGCGATGCGCACCACCGGAGTCGAGGAGGAGCTGCTGCTGGTCGACGCGCGCACGGGCGCACCGCTGGCCGTGTCCGCCGCGGTCATCGCCGCGGCCGCCCTCCGGGACACCGGAGCGGACGTCTTCACCAGGGAACTGAACCAGGAGCAGCTGGAGTTCGCCACCCGTCCGCTGCGGGACATGGCGGAGCTGCGGGAGGAGATCGTCCGGTGGCGCGGCGAGGCGCGCAGCCGCGCCGAGCCGGCCGGCGCCCTCGTCGCGGCTCTGGCGACCTCGCCGCTCCCGGTGGAGCCCTCGGTCAACGCGGGACCCCGCTACCGGTGGATGACCGAGCAGTACGCGCTCACCTCCCGGGAGCAGCTGACCTGCGGCTGCCACGTCCATGTGTCCGTGGAGTCCGACGCGGAGGGAGTCGGCGTCCTCGACCGGATCCGGCCCTGGCTGGCGCTCCTGAACGCGCTCAGCGGGAACTCGCCGTTCTGGCAGGGCCTGGACACCGGATACAGCAGCTACCGCAGCCAGGTGTGGAACCGCTGGCCGTCGGCCGGACCGTACGAGCCGTTCGGCGGCCCGGCGCAGTACCACCGGCGGGTCGAGGACATGCTGGCGACGGGCGTGCTGCGCGACCCGGGCATGGTCTACTTCGACGCCCGCCTCTCGCACAGCTACCCCACCGTCGAGATCAGGGTCGCCGACGTCTGCCTGGAGCCCGACACCACCGTGCTCGTCGCCACCCTCGCCCGCGCCCTGGTGGAGACCGCCGCCCGCGACTGGCATCACGGCGAGCCGACGCCCGAGGTCTCCACCGTGCTGCTGCGGCTCGCCTCCTGGCGCGGCGCACGCTCCGGGCTGCGCGGCCCGCTGATCGACCCGGTCTCGATGCGGCCCGCCTCGCCCGAGGCGGCGTTCGCCGCGCTGCTCCGGCACACCGAGGACGCGCTGCGGGCCTCGGGCGACCTCGAACGCGCCCGCCAGGGCGTCGCCGCGCACCTGGAGCGCGGCAACGGCGCGGACCGCCAGCGCGCCCTGCACGCCGAGGGGCGTTCCCTGGCCGAGGTCGTCCGCGCCTGCGCCCGCATCACGACGGCCGAGGCGGCCTAGGGCCGGTCCGGGCTCGGGCGAGCTCCGCTGCCGGGCCGCCGCGGCGGATCGGACGGATCGGGTGGCCCCCGGACCCGGACCGCTCGCGGGCCCGCGAGCGGTCCGGGTCCGCCCGGCGTCCGTTGGCGCGGTCGGAACCGGGCCGCCGCGGCCCCGCAGGGGCGCTCAGCTCCGCATGGCGTCCTTGGCGCGGTCGAGGAGTGCGGCGAAGGGGCCCACCGTCCACTGGGCGGCCGTCGAACCGGCGGCCGCGGGGTGCGGGTGGGTGGGGGCCATGCGCTCGGCGGCGCGGAGCCTGCGGCCCATCGAACGGCGCTCGTCGATGTCGCACGCCGCGCGGATCTGCGGGAACTCCTCCCGCTCCTCGTGCTGCGCGTGGTGCTCGACGGCCCGCTGGAACTGCGCCAGCTTCGCGTCGAACTCGGCGCTGTGCACGTCGAGGTCCTCCAGCGCGGCCAGCTCCTTGTTGGCCTGGGACTCCTCCTCGTTGCGGGCGTCCGCCTCGTACTTCCCGGCGACCCGCTTGGCCACGGGCCGCAGGATCATCTCCTCGGCGGTCTCGTGCACGGCGAGCAGTCCGCGCAGCTCGTCGAAGCACTGCTTCTTGGCCTCACCGTCGGATTCCATCGTCTCGGCGAAGAGCTGCCGGATCCGGTCGTGCTGCTCCAGCAGCTGTTCGAGAATGTCGTCCTCCTGCTCGGCCGCGTGCTGCGGGCCGGTCGTCATGCTGCTCATGACGTCTCCTCCGGATTGGGCGATGACGCGATTACGTACCGAGTGCGTACTCGTCTCCGTCTCCGCGTCTCGCCCACGACGGCGGCGCTAAACCCCCCGCCGCCCGTATTCCAGGACGCCACGAACGAAGGAGCGTGCCGTGCGCCGCACCTCACGTGGGTACGGCGGGGCCGAAGCCGAAGAGCTCGACCGAACCCGTGATCTCCAGCAGCCGCACCATCTGGTGGCTGGGGGCGGCGAGCGTGATCCCGTGGCCCGATTCCAGCGCCCGCTCTCTCGCGGCCAGCAGGACATTGAGACCGGTGGAGTCGCAGAACGAGGAATTCTGCAGGTCGAAGACTATTTCCGTGCCGCGCGGCGCCTCCGCGACCGCGGTGAGGAACGAGGACCGCAACGCGTCCGAGTGGTCCAGGTCCATGTTGCCGCTCACCCTCAGGACGTACGTGTCGGGGCCACGCCGCCCGGCCTCGTCGTGGGATGTGCGCTCCTCGTCGGATGTCATGACGCGCCTCCTCACCCCGGGGGCGGCTTCCCCCCGCGCCCCCTGCCAGCCTACGGCGCACCTCGCGCGGGCCGGCCAGGCCACGCCCGGCACCGGATCGCTCACAGGGTGCGCAGGGCCGGTAGCAGCGTGGTCTCGGCCCAGCGGAGGAAGGGGAGTTGGTGCTCGCCGCCGATCTGGACGAGGGCGAGATCTGTGAAGCCCGCCTTCGCGTACTCACGCACGGCTTCCACGACGGCGTCGACGTCGTCGCCGCAGGGGATCTCCCGGGCCACGTCCTCGGGCCGCAGCGAGGCGGACGCCTGCGCGAAGCCGGCCGGCAGCGGCAGTTCGGCGTTGACGTGCCAGCCACCGAGGGACCAGCGGAACTGTTCGTGGGCCCGGTCCACCGCCGCCGCCCGGTCGGTGTCGTAACTGACCGGAAGCTGTCCGATGCGCGGTTTTCCCGCTCCGCCGTGGGCGTCGAAGGCATCCAGCAGCTCACGCTCGGGCTCGGTGGCGATCAGCAGGTCCGCGTGGTGCCCCGCGACCTCGCAGGAGCGGGGGCCCGACACGGCGATCCCCACCGGCGGCGGCGTCTCCGGGACGTCCCACAGGCGCGCGTCGTCCACCTGGAAGTGGGTGCCGTGGTGCGTCACGTACGCGCCGGTGAACAGCGCGCGGATGATCCCCACGGCCTCCTCCAGCATGTCGAGGCGCACCCACGCCGAGGGCCAGCCCGTGCCGACGATGTGCTCGTTGAGGTTCTCCCCCGACCCGAGACCGAGCCGGAAGCGGCCCTCGGAGAGCAGCTGGAGGGTCGCCGCCTTCTGCGCGATCACGGCGGGGTGATAACGGAAGGTCGGGCAGGTCACGAACGTCATCAACGGGATCCGCGAAGTCGCCTGGGCGGCCGCTCCCAGCACGCTCCACGCGTACGGAGCGTGACCCTGCTCCTTCAGCCAGGGGAAGGAGTGGTCCGACATGACGGAGAAGTCGAAACCGATCCGCTCCGCCTCGACCACGTGATCGACCAGCTCACGCGGCCCCGCCTGTTCGGTCATCATCGTGTAGCCGATGTGCATCATGTGCGGCGGCTTGCCGCGAAGGCCGCTCCGTAAACGGGAGGGCACGGAGCTTACGGAGGTTACTGAGGTTACGGCGGGGAGTGCCGGGTAGCCGCCTGGCGAGCCGGGAGCGTCCGCCCCCTCGACGTTCCCGGGAAGCTTCGCGAGAACACGGCCAAGGAGCTGATTCGGGTGGCTGGAGGCAAGAGGATCCGCGGCAAGGCCCAGGAACAGATGGGCAAGGCCGAGCAGAAGGCCGGACGGGTGACGGGCAAGGACGATCTGCGCGTGAAGGGCGCCGCCGACCGGATGGAGGGCAAGGCCAAGCAAGCCGTCGGCGACGTGGAGAGGAAGACGAAGGGCACCGCGGAGGAGGCCAAGGGCAAGCTGCGCCGTCACACCTGACGGCGCGCGCCGATCAAGAGACCGGGGCCCGGGCGGCGATCACCGCCCGGGCCCCGGTCCGTCCCTCGACCGACACCGACACCCGGCGTCCGACGCCCCTCCCGACGGCCGTCAGCCGGCACACGCGTACGTGAAGGCGGCCTCGGCTTCGAGCGGGGTGGCGTGCGGGCGCAGGACCTCGAGGCGCGCGGTGCCGTGGAAGCGGCCCGGGCCGCGTACGGTCCAGCGGAGGTGCACCGTCACCTCGTGCTCGCCGCCCCGGGCCGTACGGGTCAGGAGGTCGGACCGCTGACCGTCGCTGCGCAGCCAGCGGTACGTGACCGGGCCCGCGTGGCCGTCCGTGGACACCACACCGGTCACCTCGGCCGTCCCGCCGCACGGCAGCTGCCGCGACGGGGCCGTGACCCGGACCGCCGTCACCGCCGGGCCTCCCGTCGGACGCAGCAGCAGCCACAGCACGACCGCCACCGCCGCGACCGCCGCCACCGCTGCGGTGGTGGCGAGCCGGCCGGCCGGCCGCCGCCGTCGGCGTACGGGCGTGGCCGCCGGTGCGGGGGTGGTGGCCCACAGCGCACGCAGGGCCTCCTCCTCGGAGCGCGGGACGCCCGGGCCGAAGCGCAGCACGATCTCGCCGTCGTCCTCGTCCCCGCCACCGCCGGGAGTAAGAGGAGTGGCGGGGATGCCCCGGTGGCGCTTGCCGAGAACGGTGTCCTGCTGCTCCGGAGGCCGGACCTGAGCGACGCCGGCAGCGGCGGACGCCGCCACCGACACCACCGAAGCCGCCGCCGACTCCGGTGCCGATTCCGCCGCCGGGGGCGCCGGAGCGGTCAGTTCCGCCAGGGCGGCGGCCGCCGCCGTCCGCAGCGCCGTCCTGTGCAGGAAGTCCCGGGGCAGCGCCGCGCGCCCCGAGGTGAGCGTCGTACGGGCGGCGGCGAGGCCGTCGGACTCGGCCGTGGCGGAGCAGCGGGCGAAGAGTGTGGCCGCCGGGGTGCCGGGCGCCGCCCAGGCGGTGCCGAGGGTACGGGCGAGGGTGGCCCACGCCGTGATGTCGGCGTCCTGGAGGGAGGCCGTGGACGCGGCGCTTTCGTCCTCGGCCAGGGCGGTGGCCAGCGACGTCTCCGTGAGCAGTGCGGTGCCGTCCGGGGCGAGGACCACGTGGTCGGCGGTGAGCGCACCGTGGGCGAGGCCGGCCGCGTGGAGGGCGAGCAGCGTCTGCGCGGTCTCGTTGAGCACGCTCGCCGCGCTGCCCTCGTCGAGCCCGGGTGCGCCGGCGGCGAGCAGGTCGGCGACGGTACGGGCCGGCGGGCGCGCGACGACCAGCCACACGTCCCCCGCCTCCTGGAGCAGGTCGACGGTGGCCGGTACGCCCGGCAGCCGCAGTTTCGCCACGGAGCGCACCGCGCCCGTGAGCCGCTCGCGCGCGCCGCTCGGCGCGAGCAGGGCGCGATGGATCCGCAGGACGCCGAGCGGCGGTTCGTCCGCGTCGCGGCTCTCGGCGGGCGCGAGCGCGTACCAGGTGCCGAACCGGCCGTTCCGCGACCAGTCCGCCAGGGCACGCCCGGCGACCGTGGCGGGTGCCGGGGGTGTCGGCGGCGTCAGCGGTGTCCTCATCCTGCCTGGTTCTCCTCGGTGGTGGCTCAGCACGGCGGTGCGTCGGCGGAGGCCGTCCGCGTTCCGTCGGGGGACTGCGGGCTGCTGCTGACGGCGACGGTCCAGGTGCCCCGGCACGGGTGGTTGGAGAAGTCGCCCACGAACGTCACGGAGTAGTGGGTGCCGCCCTCCAGCCGGCGCGACTGCGAGCCGTACGACTCCGCGGGCGAGTCCACGTAGTAGTCGGCGGTGAGCGTCAGGGGGCCGGTGCCGGTGGTGTCGACGGTCACGTCGGCGATCAGCGTGCTGCCCGCCCCACGGCGCAGGGGGCCGATGACGATCGTGACCGTGCCCGGCGTCGCCGGGGTCGTCGCCGTCGGGTCCGGGGTTGCGGCCGTGGTGCCCGGCCCGCCGGGTGCGGTCGTGGTGGGCGTGCCGTCGGCGGCCGGTGCCGTCGTCGTGTCGCTCGGCGTCGGTCCGGTCGAGGCGCTGCCGGACGGAGATCCGCTCGGCGTCGGAGAGTCCGAGGGCGGGAGGGACGACGAGGACGGGGCCGGGGCGCCGGATGCGGGGGTTCCGGAAGGGACGGAGCTCGCCACGGTCGTCGTCGTGTCGTCGGCCGCTCCGGCTGTCGCCACCGCCGCCGCACCGCCCGCGACCACGGCGAGCACGGCCGCCCCGACCAGCGTCCTTCCGAGGACGCCCTTGAGGCGGCCCAGGACCGTCAGCGCCGGTGTCGCCTCGTACACCGCTCCCGTCGTCGCGAACGGGAACAACAGCGCGAGCAGGGCGGCGAGCCGTCCGAGCCCGCGGCGTCCGCGTTCCTCCCAGTCGGCGCCGTAGCCGTCCGTGGCGGCGCGTTCGAGTCCGGCGAGGAAGGCGTCGATGCCGGGCCGGTCCGCCGGGTCCTTCGCCAGACCCGTCCGCACCAGGTCGCGCACCGGCTCGGGCACGTCGGCCACCTCGACGGGCGCCCGCATGTGCTGGAGCCGCAGCGCGATCAGGTCGTCGGTGACGAACGGCTGCCGGCCGGTGAGGCACTCGTAGAACACGGCCGTCGCCGCGTACACGTCGCCCGCCGGGCCCGCCCGCTCGCCGTCCCACTGCTCGGGCGCCATGTACGCGGGCGTGCCCGCGGCCTCCGCCTCGCGGCCCGCGCGCACGGCGATGCCGAAGTCGGCGAGGGCGCTCGAACCGTCGGCGCGGACCAGCACGTTCTCCGGCTTGTAGTCGCGGTGCACCACCCCGGCCGCATGGGCCGCGCCCAGCCCGAGCAGCGAGCCCTTGAGCAGCACGAGCGCCGCCTCCGGGCCGGTGGCCCCGTGTGCGCGCAGCAGTTCGCGCAGGGTGACCCCGTCGACCGCCTCCATGACGATCGCCGCGCCCCGCCGGGCCTCCACGTACTCGTACAGCCGCACCACGCACGGGTGCCGCAACTCGCCGAGCAGCCGCGCCTCGGCGCGGAACCGGGCCAGGAACTCGCGGTCGCGGTGCAGCCGTTCGCTCAGGTACTTGACGGCCACGGGGACTCCGGTCGCCTCGTGGCGTGCCAGGACGACCCGCCCGCCGGCGCCCCGGCCGAGCGTCCGTACCGCCGCGTAGCCGGGAACCTCCCAACCGGCATCCGTCCTGTGTGCGTCGCTCATGCCGTCCCCTCCAGGGTCGTGCCGTCCACGGCCGCCCCATCCGTCCCGTCCGCCGGGCGCGCCCGGTCCCTGGCCGCCCCGCCCGTCCCGTCCCCGGCCGCCGCCGCGCGACGCCGCTTGACCACCCGCACCAGCCACCGCACCGGCGCCGCCCAGACCGGGAAGGCCACCAGAGCCACGACCACGGCCACGAGCACCGTGTCCCACGGCGCGGGCACCCGCCCCTCCAGCCAGTCACCGAGCCGGGACCGCCAGGCCAGCAGGGCGAGGACCAGGAAGCCGTACGTCCCGACGACCACCGCGAGGCCGTACGCGGCCATGCCGGTCTGCCGCGCCCCCGGCCGGCGGCCCGCCCGCAGGTCCCGCCAGAGCCCCCTACGGAAGTACGCGCTCGCCTCCTCGCGCAGCCGCGGCACCCGCAGCGCATCCGTCAGCGCCTGATAACCGTCCAGCGGCATCAGCGGATTGAAGTTGTACAGGGTGTTCAGATACAGACCGAAGGCCAGGTGGAACAGCACGGCCGACACCGGCCCCACTGGCAGATACGCCGCGCCCACGGCGCACCAGCCCGCCAGCGCGGCCGTCGACACCGGCCCGGACAGCGCCACCACGACCCGCGACCAGCGGGTGCCGAACCACATGTCGCTCGTGTCCACGAACGCGAACGGCATCCCCATCATGAGCATGAAGCCGCCCCGCCTCACCTTGCGGCCGTACGACTTCACCGCCAGGGCGTGCGCGAGTTCGTGCACCACGAGCGCGGAGACGTAGCCGACGGCGAGCGCCACCGGGCCCCAGACGCCGGACCCGCCGAAGTCGAGGAGGTGCTGCCGGTCCTGCGCCACCGCGAAGAACACCACCATGCCGCCGAGCAGCGACAGCCAGACCAGCGCCACTCCGGTACGGGTGAAGAACCGCCAGCCGCCGCCGGCGTACAGCCGCGTCACCGCGCCGTCGAGGCCCGGCACGGACACCTCCAGCCTGAGCAGGGCCCGGTACACCGCCCGCCACAGCCGGCGTACTCCGGTGACGTCCTGCTTCTCCGGCTGCCCGGGCAGGCCGTGGAGGAGACCGGCGCCCGCGAACGTCGCGAGCGCGGCCTCGATCCGCGGCAGCGCCAGCTCGCCGAAGCGGTCCGCGTACGCGAAGAGCAGGTCCCGCACGGTGGCGTCGCCGTCGAGCGCGTTCCACAGGAACACCTCGCGCTCGTCGAGCCGGAGGTACCCGCCGGTCCGCGTGTTGCTCAGCACCCAGTGCGGCTCCGCGCGGCCGCTCGTCGGCACCTGCTTGAGCGCCCATCCGCCGCGGCGGCGCGGCCGCGCGGTGAGCGGGCCGTGCGCCTCCGGCGCCTCCGGCTCGGCGACGGTGCCGGCGGGCAGCTCGGTGAGCCGGGTGCCGACCATGACGGTCCGGGAGCCGATCCGCGCGTCACGCGGCTGCTCGAACACCATCCGCACGTCGCCGACGCACAGTTCGGCGCCGTCGTCCAGACGCGCCGAACCGCCGTGCAGGGGCGCCCCGCCGGCGACGGCCGTGCCGTTGAAGGAGTCCAGGTCCTCGACCCGGAAGCCCGACGCGTCACGGACGACGCGGGCATGGCGGCGCGACACGCTGCCGTCCGCGAGGACGACGTCGTTGTCCGCGCCGCGGCCCAGCGTGGTGACCTCGCCGGTCAGCGAGACGAGCAGGCCGGGGTCGTCGAGGCCGCGCAGCCGGGGCGCGGCGAACGACGTGGCTGCCGCGCCGCGGCGCAGGGTGCCGCAGCGCAGGCAGTACGGGAAGTCGCGCCGGACGTGCACGCGACAGGCATGGCAGAGCATTCCGATGGGCCCGACGCCTCAGGAACCGGTGACGAAGGAACCGCCGGCGGAGCCGCCGAGCGCGTCGTGGCCGGGCCCGGTGGTGCGCAGGTGGCTGTCGCCGAGCCGGTCGAGGCCGGGGCGGATGATCCCGCCTCCGCCGCTGGGCCGGCGTCCGTTCTCGCTGCTGCTTACCTCTCCGCCGCCGCCCTCGCCGCCGCCGGGGTCGCCTCCGCCGCCGGGCCGGCGCCCGTTCTCGCTGCTGCTGCCCTCGCCTCCGCCCCCGCCGTCGCCTCCGCCGTCACCGCCGCCGGGGCCGCCGGGGCCGCCGCCGGGTCGGCGTCCGTTCTCGCTGCTGCTGCCTTCGCCCCCGCCGCCGCCTTCGCCGCCTCCGCCTCCACCGTCACCGCCGCCGGGGCCGCCGCCGGGTCGGCGTCCGTTCTCGCTGCTGCTCCCGTCGCCTCCGCCCCCGCCGTCACCGCCGCCCCCGCCTTCACCACCGCCTCCGCCTTCGCCCCCGCCGGAGCCGCCGCCGGGCCGGCGTCCGTTCTCACTGCTGCTGCCCTCGCCGCCGCCCCCGCCGTCGCCGCCACCCTCACCGCCTCCGCCGCCTTCGCCTCCGCCGCCGGGCCGGCGTCCGTTCTCGCTGCTGCTCCCTTCGCCCCCGCCGCCTTCGCCTCCGCCGCCTTCGCCGCCGCCGTCCTCGCCGCGCTCGGAGATGCCGCCGTGGCCGAAGTCGCCGGCATGGCCGCCCTCCCCGCCGACGCCGCCGCCGAAGCCGTCGCCATGGCCACCGATTCCGCCGAAGCCGTCGCCATGGCCACCGATTCCGCCGAAGCCGTCGGCGCCGAACCCTCCGTCGAATCCGCCGTCCTCGCCGAAGCCGCCCGGCCCGCCACTCCCCAGGTCCCCGGACCCGTGACCGCCGAAGCCGTCGCCGCCGCCGTCCCCGAAGGAGCCGAAGTCACCGAAGCCGCCGGAGTCACCGAAATCGCCGAAACTGCCGAAATCGCCCGAGCTGCCCAGGTCTCCCGAGCCGCCCAGGTCTCCCGGGCCGCCGAGGTCACCCAGGAGGGACCCGCCGTCGTCGAAGGAGGCGTTGCCGAGCGAGTCGCCGAGGAGACCGGCTGCCTCGGTGGGCGCCACGTCGAGCTCGGCCGTCCCGGCGGCGGGCACCACGTCATGTGTCACGGCGTCATGGGCCACCGCGTCATGCGCCACGACGTCGTGCGACGGCGCGTCGAGCGGCACGTCGTGGTGGGCCAGGGCGTGCGCCGCGTTGCCGAAGAAAAGGGACGACTTGGACAGCCGTGCGTCGAGGGTGGTCGGCCCCTCGCTCGTACCGGAGTCCACCCGGAGTCGGCGCAGCTCGTCGACCTGTTCGGGCGTCAGGCCGAGTCTTCGGGCCACCTCGGCGGTGTCGCCGTCGAGTTCCGCGGCGAACGCGGGGTCGGTGGCCAGGCGGGTCATGGCATCGCGAAAGGCGTCGTTGTCGGTCATGGCCTCACGTTCTCCGTCGGTGTGCGTGCGCATGGTGCTTCCGGCGGGAAGTGGAGGGTCCCCCTGGTCGGCGGCATGGATGCCTTTCCGGCCATCCCAACCGATGCCTGCACCGACCCTTATAGAGGGTTTCGACCGCCCTGCGCAAGGGTGCAGGAGGGGGCGAACCGCCTGCCGGGCGGCGATCCGGCAGAAGGGTTTCGGCCAGCCCGGTCCGTCATGGCCTCCGCGGCGGCGGCACCCCCGGCCGTACGCAGATTTTGCCGTCCCGTGGTTGCCGCCCCCACGGCTCCGTCAGACGCTTGGTCACCATGCCCCCGGGCAGCTGGTTTCTGCTGGTCACGGGGGGTGCAGGAGACCCTCCGCCCTGAGCGGGGGACATACATGCACCTCGAGTTCCGGCACCTCCGGGTCCTGCTCACCGTCGCCGAGGCCGGCAGCATCCGCAAGGCCGCCGCGCGGCTGCAGCTCTCCCAGCCGGCCACCAGCGCCCAGCTTAAGCGGATCGAGCAGGAGTTGGGCGGTCCGCTCTTCGTCCGGAGCGCCGAGGGGGTGAAGCCGAACGAGAACGGGCAGTACGTGCTGCGCTGCGCACGCGACCTCGTGGTCGGCTTCGACCGGCTGCGCGAGCACGCGCGGTCGGCCGCCGAGGCGGACCGGGAGGCCGTCGCGCCGCTGCGGGCGGGCGGAACGGCCGGCCCGCTGGTGTCGCTGCTGATCTCCGCCCTCTTCGAACTCGACCCGGAACGCCGGCTCACCATCGACTCCCGCCGCTCCGTGCACACCCTCGTCAAGGCGCTGAGTCAGGCGAAATGCGACATAGCGGCGTTCGGTGAGTTCCCGGGCTTTCCGCTTCCCGTCGGCGATTCGGTCGCGACGCGCACCCTGCTGCGCGAGCCGGTCTTCGTCCTGCTCGCCGAGGACCATCCGCTGGCCCGCCAGGAGAAGGTCGGCCTCCATGAGCTGGCGGGCGAGGAGTGGGCCATGCCGGAGGCCGACGAGAGCGGTGTGCACGCGTACCTCCATCTCACCTGTCAGGCGGCGGGATTCACTCCGCGCATCGCCCATGTGACGCCGGATCTGTCCGTGGCGCAGATCCTGGTGGCCAGCCGCCGCGCCGTGTGCGGTGTCTGGCCGACGGCCGAGGTCCCCACCCAGGGCACCGTGCTGCGGCCGCTGGTGGACGTCCCGTTCCACCGGCGGCTGTTGCTGGCCTGGAACACGGAGTCGGTTCCGCCCGAGCTCGCCGACGCGGCGGCCGAGCGGGTGCTCGCCGCGTATCTGTCGCTGGTGCGGGAGCGGCCGCAGTACCTGGCCTGGTGGCAGGACGGCGGGGAGGAGTTCGCGCTCGGCGCGGAGACGTGACCGGCCGGGTCCGCATCCCGGGCGTGCGTCGCCCCGGCGACGCACCCCGCACCCCTATAGCGCCGCGGTTATATGCCACCTGGGATCACGTCAGGAACATGTCACCTGGTGAACACTTCGCGTCAACGTCCAAGGACGTCGTCACCCCCACGACGAGCGAAGGAACCACCCGTCATGGCCCGTCCCCTTCTTGCCCTTTCCACGATGGTCGCCGCCGGCGTCATCACCGCGGGTGCGATGACCGCACCGGCGTACTCGCAGCCCCTCGAGACGCAGCAGGCGACCTCCGCGCGCTCGGCGCGCGACACGGCCATATCCCGGGCCGAGGCGAACGTGGCCCGGCACGCCGACACCTTCGGCTTCGGCGCCGGCCAGGCGCTCCACGTCAAGGACGTCATCATCGACGCCGACGGCACCCAGCACGTCCGTTTCGAGCGGACCTACCGCGGTCTCCCGGTCGTCGGCGGCGACTTCGTCGTCCACCAGAAGGCCGACGGCTCGCTCAAGGGCTCCAGCAACGCCAAGGCCCACAAGGTGGCGCTCACGTCCGTCACCCCCTCCGCCGACGCCAAGGGCACCGCGGCCGGCGCCATGAAGCGCGCGCAGGGCGTGGTCAGCAACGCCAAGTCCACCCCCGAGCTGATCGTGTGGGCCGCCGACGGCACCCCTCGTCTGGCCTGGCGCACCACGGTCCAGGGTCTGGGCGACAAGGGCCAGCCGCACGGCGAGGTCTTCGTCACCGACGCCACCACCGGCGCCGCGATCGAGAACTACGACGTCGAGCACGAGGCGACCGGCACCGGCCACTCCGAGTACACCGGTGACATCGGCATCGACACCACCCTGCAGGCCAACGGCGCCTTCGCCCTGATCGACCCGGTGCGCGGCCACATCACCAAGGACGCGCACAACGTCTCGGCCTCGTCCCTGAACGCCTCCTCCGGCACGCTGTTCACCGACGCCGACAACATCTGGGGCGACGGGAAGAAGTTCTCCACCGACCGCGCCACCGCCGCCGTCGACGCGCACGCCAACACCGCGATGACGTACGACTACTACAAGGCGACGTTCGGCCGTAACGGCATCAAGAACGACGGCCGCGGCGCCACCGTCTTCGTCCACGTCGGCACCAACTGGGACAACGCCCAGTGGTCGGACTCCTGCTTCTGCATGATGACCGGCGACGGCGACGGCACCACCGACCCCGAGCAGGTCGACCTCGACACCATGGGCCACGAGATGACTCACGGCGTCACCTCGGCCACCGCCAACCTGCGCTACAGCGGTGAGTCCGGCGGCCTGAACGAGGCCACCAGCGACATCCTCGGCACCATGGTCGAGTGGTACGCCAACAACCCGATCGACACCCCCGACTACCTCTTCAGCGACCAGTCCACCCCGCCGTGGCTGCGTCGCTTCGACAAGCCGTCCCTGGACGGGCGCTCCGCCGACTACTGGTCGAAGACCGTGGGCCGGCTCGACGTGCACAACTCCTCGGGCGTCGGCAACCACTGGTTCTACCTCGCCAGCGAGGGCAGCGGCGCCAAGACCATCAACGGCGTCTCCTACAACAGCCCGACGTACAACGGCTCCACCGTCACCGGCATCGGCAACAAGAAGGCGTCCGCCATCTGGTACCGGGCCCTGACCGTCTACATGACCTCCACCACGGACTACAAGGGCGCCCGCACCGCGACCCTGAACGCGGCGAAGGACCTGTACGGCGCCACCAGCCCCGAGTACGCCACCGTGGCCGCCGCCTGGACCGCGGTCAACGTCCTCTGACGCACCCACGCACGGCGTGAGCCGTGACAGCCGGCCCGGACGACGCCGAGGAACCCCTCGGCCGTCGCCCGGGCCCCGGCGCGTTCACGCCCCGGCGGCGGGTGTTCCGGTGACGCGGGGCCGGGCGACGGTGACGAGATAGGCGGCGTACTCGTCGAGGGCGGCGAGCGCGAGGGCGTCGTCGCGGTCGATCAGCCAGGTGAGGGTGAGGCCGTCCAGGACGCCCAGGCCGTGCCGGGCGAGGACGGGCAGCGGGACGGTCCACTCGATGCCGGCCAGCCGGGCCATCGTCTCCAGGGAGGCGACGGTGACCTCCGCGTAGTGCGCGTACTGCCTGCGGGCGAGTTCGGCGAGGCCCGGCTGGCGCAGCGCGTACTGGGTGAGCTCGTACGTGAGGAGGTGCTCGTCCGGGCTGCGCCGGATGCCCTCCCAGTACGTGTGGAGGCCCGCCCGGATCGTCTCCTCGGCGGAGGCGCCCTCGGTGGCCGCCGCGACGGCGGGGGCCGAGGCGCGCACCATGATCCGCTCGATGACGCTCTGCAGCAGCTCCTCCTTGGAGCGGAAGCAGTAGTGGAACGCGCCGAGCGGCAGCCCGGCCTCGGCGACGACCGCGCGGGTGGTCGCCCTGGCCACCCCGTCGCGGATCATGACCCGGATCGCCGCCTCGATCAGCTCCTCGCGGCGCTCGTCGGCCGAACGTCGGGTCATGCGCGGCTCCAGGATGCGGTCGATGGCGTGCGGGTCAGCGGGCTCCGGGCACGCTACCCCACCGACTCGGATCTTCGCGCAGGGATGGAGGGAGGCCCCGGGCAGGGGTGGAGGGATCTGCCCGGGGCCCCACGAACCGGCCGGCCGGCGCCACGGGCGTACGCCGTCGGCCGCTCGTACGGTCGGTGTCGAGGACGCGACATCGTGGCGATTGTCGGCACCGACCGCAGCGGATGGCCCCCCGAACCCCCGGCGTGGGCGGAGCCGGTACGGCGTCGACGCGCCGGCCGGCCGCCCCGCCGGAGCTTCGGCGAGGACGAACAGGGCTGCCCCAACGAGCCGACGTGACGGATCTGGCCGTCCGGCTCGCAAATTGCCCTGCCGTGTTGCAGTGTGGCCGTCCCGCCCCGCTTCCCGGCAGGTCAGACGTCCACACCACCCAGCTTGTCCCGTCGGCCGGGCGATATCTACGCGCAGTTTTTATGAGGAATACCGGCGCCACTAATTCCCTCCCCGGCGGCGCCGGCAGCACCACGTAGGACACACGACGATGGCCTTGAACAAACCCGCGCTGAAGGCGCTGCTCACCGGACGCCGGGCGCTGATCTGCCCGGAGGAACACGGCCTCACCCGTCCGACCGGCCAGGGCCGCCGCGCCCACGGCCTGTCCCAGCAGCAGGTCGACGAGCTGACCGGGCGGGCGCTGCACACGTACAGCCGGCTGGAGACCGGCCGCTACCCCAACCCGCCGATCGGCTACCTCCGACAGATCGCCCGGCTCTTCGGACTGAACGAGCAGGAGTGGGACAGCCTCTGCCGGTACGCCGGCATCGGCGACCCGCCCGGCCCGCTCAGCACGGTCTCCGGACTCGAGGTGCACGGCGCGTGGCAGGAGGCCGTCGACGGGATCGCGCACATGGCGTACGTCACCGACGCCTCCTGGAACCTGCTCGCCTACAACGAGCCCCTGGCCGAGGCGTTTCCGGGCGGCCGGACCCCGGACAACATGATGGACTGGATGCTGCTCGACCCCGACGGCCGCGTCACCCTGATGGACTGGCGGACCGTCTGGGCGCCGCTGGTCCTGCCCCAGCTTCGGGCCGCGCTCGCGCTGCGCCCCGACGACGGGACGCTGCTGCGCATCGCCCGACGGGCGGTCGAGGACCCGGCGCTGCGGCCGCTGTGGGTGGCCGGCGGGGCGCAGGTCCATCCGGACGGCGACGAACGCCCGCTGCGCCATGCCCGCTACGGGCCCGGACACGTCACCATGTGCGCCGCGCAGCCGATGGCCGCCCCGGGCTCGCGGCTGATGATCCTGGTCTTCCACCCGGGCACCGCGAAGGCCCACGCGCGGCTTCCCGTGCTCCGCGCCCCCGTCGGCGCCTGACCCCTCGGCGCCGGACGCCGGACGGCCGCCGGCCCCGGGATGGGACCGGCGGCCGCCGGGTCGTCTCGATTCGCTCGGTTCAGTCCGTCTCAGGCGGCGTCCCGCACCGTCCCGGTGAACTCCGGGCCCTGGACGGGCTCCCACTTCTCGTCGTACGTGAACAGCCGGGCCCGCAGCGACTCGTTCGGCTCCCGGACCGTGTCCTTGGCCGTGGGCACGGTCACGTCGGTGGAGGTCCGGCCGGCCGGGACGGAGAAGCCCAGCGACGAGTCCGGCCCCATCAGCGCGGACAGCGGCACCGCCGGGTCCGGCACGTGGCCGAAGTTCTCCTCCAGCCAGCCCGGGTCGAGGTCCGCCGAGTTCAGCTCCGCGCCGCCGGTCACCGGCAGGAAGGTGATCCCGCCCACCACGTCGGCGTCGGCCGCCGTGGACAGCGTCACGCGCCAGGTCAGTTTGCCGCCCTCGGTGACGTCGGCCGCGACCGGCGTGATCCGGACCTTGGGCATGGGGTCGTCGTTCTTCGCGGTCACACCGCCGTGGTGGGCGCCGACCACCGCGCCGCGCACCGCCTTGACGAAGGCGTCCTGCGACACGTCGTACCCGAAGCGCGTGTTGCCGCGCACCTCGACCTCGACGTCGATGTCCTGGCGACCCGGGCGGACCGTGACCAGGCGCGAGGCGATCCCGTCGGTGCCGGGCTTCGGCACGAACAGCCGGACCTGGCCGCTGCCCTTGCCGGACACCCGCACCGGGACGCGGTACGTGCGCACGCCCGAGTCGCCCTCCTTGACCGTCAGACGGCCGATGTCGACGCGCGGCAGCTCCGCCGCGGCGACCGCCGGCAGACCGGGGCGCCAGCCCCAGGCGTCCATCAGCCAGGCCCGGCCCGACCCGGCGCGCGGGGTGAGTTCGAGCGTGCTGATCTTCTTCAGGTCCAGGCGGGCCCGGGTGGCGGCGGACAGCGGTACGCGGACCTCGCGGGCCCAGAGCGCGGTGTTCCGGTCGCTGCCGGGCAGTCCGTCGACGCGGACCCGGCCGAGCGCCGCGCGGTGGCCCGAGGCGTCGGTCACGGCCACGTCGAACTCGGTGCCGCCGGTGTTCGGCGGCACGAAGAGCCGCAGCGCGAGGGACTCGGCGCCGCCGAGCGCGACCGGGCGCGCGGAGCGCACGGTCACCGGGGTGCCCGGGCGGGTCCAGCGCAGGGCGATGGCGTCCCGTCCCGGCTCGCGCCCGGTCTCCCAGAACGCGAAGTGCGGCGACTGGCCGCCCTCGTCGGGCTTCAGGCAGGCCCGCGCCGGATCCGGGTCGATCTGCGCGCACAGCCGGCCGGCGCCCGACACGGTGACCGAGGAGCCCGGCAGGAAGGCGGGCGTGCGCCGCCCGCCGACCGCGTGGCTGAGCACCCGCGCCGGGCCGGCCGAGGGCGCCCGGCGCCCGGTGCCGTCGAGCAGCGGACGGACCTTGTCGTCGCCGTCGACGAACACCCGGGCCGCGGCCGCGATGTAGGTGTCGCCGGCGGCCTGCTGCCGCGCGGCGGTGAGCCGGGTCGCGGTGCCGGGGGAGCAGACCGGGTCGGTCGCGCCCGGCTCCGTCCCGAAGTCGTCGTTCGCGGGCGCCTTGGCCTGCCCCGGCGTCCATTCGCTGTTGAAGAAGTTGTGGTTGGCGCCGACCACGTAGACCGCGCTGTGCAGCGCCGCGCCCTTGCTGACGCCCCGGGTGCCGTCGACGTAGATCTGCCCCTGGAGGTCCGACACGTCGCCGTCGCAGCCCGGCAGGATCGTCATGGACGGCACGTCCGGGACCGGGTTCTGGCCGAAGATCGTGGGCCCGATCAGGACGTTGCCGCGGATCTTCCACCGCACGGGCCCTCGGTAGCCGTCCTGGTCGGCGGGCGGCGGGTAGAGGCTGTCGAGCGCGGCCCGGTTGACGCCCTCGCCGCCTCGCGAGTGGCCGACGAGCAGCACCTTGGAGAGGTCGGCGGGCGCGGTGCCCCGCACGGCGGCCGGGGCCGTCTCCGGGTGCGCGGCCCAGTCGGCCCAGCGGGCGAGGTGCAGCCGGACCAGCGACGAGCGGGCCTCGGCACCGCCGTCCTCGGCCAGGTGGTCCTGTCCGTTGATGCCGTTGGCGGAGATCGAAAGTGTCACGTAGCCCTGCGAGGCGAGCAGCTTCTGGGCCGTCAGATAGCCCTGGTGGCTCGGTATCGGCCTGGTCCCGGCCGGGCAGGGCCACTGGCCGGTCACCTCGTCGCGGCCCGGCGTGTAACAGGTGCCGTGCCGGCCGTGCAGGAAGAGCGCCACCGGGCGCTTCCCCGGCGCGTTCGCCGGGCCGACGACGGTGGCGCGCATCTCGACGGGCGCGGGGAAGCCGGGCAGCCTCACGGACCGCAGGTCGTACTCGCCGCGCACGGTGCGGTAGCGACCGGGCACGCCGGGGTCCACCGGGTTGGCCGGCAGCGGCGGCTCCTGCCCGGCGGACGGGGCGAGCGGGCGGCTGGGGGCGAGCCGGGGTGCCCGGGCGGCGCCGGACGCGGACGCGGGCACGTCGAGGCGGCGGCCGGCGGCGGTCACGCTCAGCCGTGCCCCCTGGTCGACGGAGGTCTCCCCGAGCGTCAACCGAAACGTTTTTCCATCGGGTTGGGCCACCGGATGTCCCAGCAGCCGGTCACCGTCCCGGAACTCGACCCGGGCATCGCCCATGGGTACGGGCTCCGGTGCCGTCCAGACCAGCTGCCGGCCGGCACCGGTGCCGGTGAGCCGCCAGCCCCCGGGCAGGCCGAGCCCGCCGTCCGGCGACGCCGTCGGCGGTGTGGCCGGCGGTGTGTGCGGCGCCGGCTGCGCGGACGCGATGCCCGGTGCCGCCGCCGTCAGAGCCAGTAACGCCACTGCGGTGGTCACGCCGCGTGTGACACGTATCAAAGCGGTCTTCCTCACGATCGGTTCTCGTGGGGAAACTCCTGGGACCCCCCGTCACCCGGTCTCCCGGGCATCACCGGCCCCTGGTTCCCCCCTCGCCCCGGGAGGACGGTGCAGCAGGTCCGCGGGTTGCCTCGGCACGCCCGATGCCTCATCCCGTAGGGTCGGAAAATGGCCAAGTACTTCGACGTGCACCCGATCTCGCCGCAGCCCCGCACCATCGGCACCGTGGTCGACAGCCTCCGGGCCGACGCCCTGATCGCCTATCCCACCGATTCCTGCTTCGCGCTCGGCTGCCGCGTCGACAACCACGAGGGACTGGACCGGATCCGCACGATCCGGCGTCTCGACGACCGTCACCACTTCACCCTGGTCTGCGAGAACTTCGCCCAACTCGGCCAGTTCGTGCGCTTCGACAACGACGTCTTCCGCGCCGTGAAGGCCGCGACCCCGGGCAGCTACACCTTCATCCTGCCCGCCACCAAGGAGGTCCCGCGCCGCCTCCAGCACCCCAAGAAGAAGACCGTCGGCGTCCGCATCCCCGACCACGCCGTCACGCTCTCGCTGCTCGCCGCCCTCGGCGAACCCCTGGTCTCCAGCACCCTGCTGCTCCCGGACGAGGACGAGCCGATGACCCAGGGCTGGGAGATCAAGGAGCGCCTCGACCACGTCCTCGACGCCGTGGTCGACTCCGGCGACTGCGGCACGGAACCCACCACCGTCGTCGACTTCTCCAGCGGCGAGGCCGAGATCGTACGGCGCGGAGCGGGTGACCCGAGCCGCTTCGAGTGACGCCCGCGGGCGGCGGAAACGGTCCGTCGACGGTCCGACCAGTGGACCCGACCTGCTGCGATGCCGGTGCGGCGGGTTAGTGTGCAGTATCGGCGCAAGCGGAAGAGCGAAGAACGGAGGCCGACCATGGGCAGGAACCGTGCCGGCCGGCCGCCGGGCACCCGGACCAACGACGACGGGCTGACCCAGCGGCAGCAGCAGATCCTCGACATCATCCGCTCCCACACCCAGGACCACGGCTTCCCGCCGTCGATGCGGGAGATCGCGTCCGCCGCCGGTCTGCTCAGCACGTCCAGCGTGTCCCACCAGATCCGGGCCCTGGAGAAGAAGGGCTTCCTGCGCCAGGACCCGCAGCGCCCGCGCGCCTATGTGGTCGCCGACGCCGGGTCCGCCGCCGGCCCGGACGGCAGCCTGGCCGAGCGGCAGGCCGTGACCGTGCCCCTGGTCGGCCGGATCGCGGCCGGTGTGCCCATCACCGCCGAGGAGCTGGTGGAGGACACCCTGGTGCTGCCCGCCCAGGTCGTCGGCGCGGGCCGGCTGTTCGCCGTGACCGTCGTGGGCGACTCGATGAGGGACGCGCACATCGAGGACGGCGACGTCGTGGTCGTCCGCGCCCAGGACACCGCCGACGACGGCGACATCGTCGCCGCCATGCTGGACGGCGAGGCCACCGTGAAGCGCCTCGCGCACGAGGGCCCGCACGTCTGGCTGATGCCGGCCAACCCGCGCTACGCGCCGATACCCGGCGACGACGCCGTGATCCTCGGCAAGGTCGTCTCGGTCTTCCGCACCCTCTGAGCCGCCCGCCGCCGGGCCGGAGCCCGGCCGTCCCGGCTCAGCTCAGCGCGGCCGCGGTCGGCACGACGATCCCGTACAGGTCGTCTCGGTCTTCCGCACCCTCTGAGCCGCCCTCCGCCGGGCCGGAGCCCGGCCGTCCCGGCTCAGCTCAGCGCGGCCGCGGTCGGCACAACGATCCCGTACAGGTCGTCGACGGTCGCGAGCGCGCTGTCGTGCAGCTGCCGCGCGGACACCTCGGCGCCCGCCGTCGCCAGCGGACGGGTCGCGCAGGCGTCGGCGACGACGGTCGGGCGGTTGCCGCGCAGGAAGGCGGCGGCCGTCGTGAACGCCACGCACATGTGCGTCATGAAGCCGGCGACGACGACGTCCTTGTGCCCGGCGGCGTCCAGGTGCTCGCCGAGCTCGGTGCCCACGAAGGCGTCCGGCACCGTCTTGACCACGACCCGCTCGCCCTCGACCGGGGCCACCCGGGGATGGATCTGCCCGATCTCGGCGCGGATGTCGTACGGGGTGCCCTCGCCGCCGTCGTTGATGACGTGGACGACGGTGGCGCCCGCCGCCCGGGCCCGGGCCAGCAGGTCGGCGGCGGCGTCCAGCGCGGCCTCCCAGCCGGTCAGCTCCATCACGCCGCGGGTGTAGGTGTTCTGGTAGTCGATCAGGATCAGCGTCGCGTCGGCCAGCGAGGCCGGGGTCTGGTCGAAGCCGCTGAGCGTGCGCAGGGTGGTGGAGGACATGACGCCCTTTCTCAGGTGATGGTTCGGGAAGGGAGCGCGGCCGCCGGTCCGGTTCCGGACCCCGGCCGACCGCGCCCTTCCACGCTACGAACCACCCCGTGATGGCGGCAATGTCATACGAGTTGCAGATCCGGACATCGCCCCAGGAGGCCCCGTCGCCGCCGGCGCGTCAGAGCTCCGCCCCGTCGCCCTGGGCGACTTCGACGTCCCGGTGCAGCAGGGTGAGGCCCGCGGCCGCGGATCCGGCGGCGGTGCCGCACAGCAGCGCCATGGCGAGCAGAGCGGGCGCGACGCGCCGGGTCGGCGCCCGGCCGAGCAGGGCCCTGACCCGCGCGGGGACGGGCCCGCCGACCGCCCGGGCCGCGAACGAGGGCCGGTCCGCGCGGCCCTGGGTGGCGGCGAGCGCCGCCCGGCCGACGGCCCGCGCGGTCAGCCCGCGGTCCCCGGAGTGCCGGGCCGCCGCCTCGTCCGCGGCGCGCTCCGCCGCGTACGACACCTGCGGCAGCACGCCACCGAGCGCGGGGTGGCACCAGCCGGCGAACCGGGCCGCGGCCAGGAAGAGATGGTGACGTCCGGCGAGATGGGCGCGCTCATGGGCGAGCAGGGCCTCGCGCTCGGGCGCGCTCAGGGCGCGCAGCATCCCGGAGGTCACGACGATCCGGTCCGGCCGGCACCTGGTCCCGGGCAGGGCGTACGCGTCGGCGCGCGGGTCGTCGACGACGCACAGGCCGCCGGCGTGCGGCAGCCCGGCCACGTCCTCGTGTGCGGCCCGGAACCGCCGCGCCTCCGGGATCGCCCTGCGGACCGCGACGGCGGAGGCGACGGCGAGCGCCCCGGCGGCGAGCACCGAGAGGCCGAGAACCAGGAAGCGCGGCCCGGTGTCCAGCGGCCGCACGAGCTCGGCGAGCCGCGCCAGCGGCGGTACGGCGAGGGCGAGCGGCAGCAGCAGGGCGCCCAGACAGGCGACGACGCCGAGGGCGAGGGCGGCGGCCGCGCCGGTGACCGTCCACAGCGCGATGTCGGGCCGCACCCGCTCGGCCGCCCGCCGGGCCAGCGGGGGCAGCGCCCACGGCAGGAGCAGCGGGAGCAGCAGCAGGGGGAGCGGTGCCAGGGCCGGCAGCGCCGGTACGGTCACGATCCGCCGCCCTCCAGGAGGCGCCGCAGCTCGGCCTCGTCCGTGGGGCTCAGCCCCTCGACGAAGCGCGCCAGGACCATGCCGCGGTCGGCGTCCTGGTCCAGCTCGCGGTGCATCCGGCGGGCGGTCAGCCCATGGGAGTCCTCGATCGGGTGATAGACGAAGCCGCGCCCGGCCGGGCTGCGGTCGATCGCGCCCTTCTCGTAGAGCCTGGCGAGGAGCGTCGCCACCGTGGTGCGGGCGAGCGGCTGCGGTATCGCGGACCTGACCTGCGCGGCCGTCTGCGGGCCGCCGGCCGCCCAGAGGGCCGCGAGCACACTGGCCTCCAGCTCGCCCGAGGGGCGTCGCTCGTTCTCCGTCTCCGCCATGGAACCTTCGTCTCCGGGTTTCGTCTACAGTGATGTAGACTGACTACTGTTCTGTAGACAGAGGATACGTGGTCGTCACCCCCCCGCCCGCCCGGGCATGCCCGGCCGCCGTACCGCCAGAACCAGAACGACCGGATCGATCAGAACGAAGGGCCGAGCCGATGCCCCTGCCGCTCCTCGCCGCAGCACCACCGCTCACCGCGCTCGCGGTGAATCCGCTGGACGCGCACTCCCTGCTGGCCACCTTCGGCACGCTCGGCATCGCGTTCGTCCTGTTCGCCGAGACCGGCCTGCTCATCGGCTTCTTCCTGCCGGGCGACTCGCTCCTCTTCACCGCGGGGCTGCTCTGCGCGGGCTCCGCCACCGCGCCCGGCCACCTCTCGCTGCCGTGGGTGCTGCTCGCCGCCGTCACGGGCGCGCTCGCCGGGGCCCAGACCGGCTATCTCCTGGGCCGCCGCGCCGGACCGGCCCTGCTGGCCCGGACCCGATCCCGCAAGATCGCCGAGGGGGCGGCCAGAGCCGGCGAGATCCTGGAGCGGTACGGCCACGCGAAGGCGATCGTCCTCGCCCGCTTCCTGCCGATCGTGCGCACGGTGCTCAACCCGCTCGCCGGCGTCCTCGACGTCCCCGCCCGCACCTTCGCGCTCTGGCAGGTGCTCGGCGGGCTGCTGTGGACCGTCGGCGTGACCCTCGCCGGATACGGGCTCGGCGCGTCCGTGCCGAGCATCGACCGCTATCTGCTGCCCATCATCGCCCTGGTCGTCGTGGTCTCGCTGATTCCCGTCGTCCTGGAAGTGCGCCGGGCCCGCCGCACCCGCCGCGTCGAAGGGGGAGTCTGACCGGTGCTCCTCGTCACCCCCACGACCCCCGCGATTCCCGTGCCGCTCCCGGCCCTCGCGCCCCTGGCGGCCCCCGCATCCGCGACCTCCCTCGACGGGAGCTCCTTCGACGGGGCCGGCATCGACGGGCCGGTGTACCTCGACGTCGTCCACGCGGCCCAGGCCGCACCCGGCTGGTTCGACCGGGCCGTCAGCGCCTACTCCGGCTACGGGCTCGCCGTCTTCGCCGCGCTCATGGTCTACGGCTGGTGGCGGGCGCGCGGCCGGGGCGACCAGGACTGGGCGGTGCGGGCGCTGGCCGCGCCCGTGCTCACGGTCCTGGCCTTCCTGGTGAGCGCCGCGCTGAAGCTGCAGGTGCGGGAGCTGCGGCCCTGTCAGTCGCTGCGCGTGGTCACCCTGGAGGCGTGCCCGGCGGCCGGCGACTGGTCGTTCCCGAGCAACCACGCCACCATCGCCGCCGCCGCGGCGGTCGCCCTGTGGTTCGTCTCGGCCCGGCTCGGGCTGGTCGCGAGCGTCTGCGCGCTCGCGATGGCCGCCTCACGCGTATGGGTGGGCGCCCACTACCCGCACGACGTCGCCGCCGGACTCGCCGTCGGCGCCGCGGTGGCGGTGTCGCTGGGGCTGCTCGTCCGGGGCTTCGCCCCGGCCCTGGCCGGTCTGATTCCGGGCCCGGTCAGGACGTTCGCTCTGGGCCCTGCCCGGGAGGCGTCGGCCTGACCTGGTAGGTGGCCCGGGGCTCGGCGTCCGCCGCGTCGTCCTTCATCGCCCGGGCCTCGCTCTTGAGGATGCGCGCCGACTTGCCCGCGCTGCGGGCGAGATCCGGCAGCTTCCTCGCGCCGAGCACCACGATGGCGATGATCAGCAGAATCGCCAGCTCGCTCAAACCGAACACGTCAGTCCTCCCACCCCTCGTCGCCCACGCCGAGTGAGCGCGCGCCGCGGTTTCTTCTACGGGACTGTAGAGCATCCCTGGTCCTCGCCGCCTTCCCCTGTCGTCGAACAGGTACGCTGCCGCGCGTAGCAGCGTAAACGGAGGGGACGATTCAGCTCATGCGGCGTCAGAAGAGCAGGTACATAACGGCATTGATCGCGGCGGCGCTGCTCGCCGTCACCGGATGCGCGGGACAGGGCGACGGCTCGCCGGGGCCGGACGCCAAGGGGAAGCCTTCCCGCACGGCCGGACCCGCACGTACGGGCGGCGCGACCCCCGGCGGCGAACCCACCGGCGCGCCCACCGGAGCTCCCGGCGGCGGTGCGTCGGCCGGCGACGGCAAGCTCCCCGGCATGCCGACCGCCGCGCGGGCCCGCACCCTGCTCGCCGGCCTGAAGGTGGCCCCGCAGGGCTCCATGACCGGCTACAGCCGTGACAGGTTCCCGCACTGGGCCGAGCAGGGCGACAGCTGCAACACCCGCGAGACCGTCCTCGCGCGCGACGGCAAGGACGTCAAGCGCGACGCCGAGTGCCGCGCCGTCTCCGGCACCTGGGTCAGCGCCTACGACGGCAAGACCTTCCGCAAGGCGTCCGGTCTGGACATCGACCACACCGTGCCGCTGGCCAACGCCTGGCGCTCCGGCGCGAGCGGCTGGACCACGGAGAAGCGCAGGGCGTTCGCCAACGACCTCACCCACCCCCAGCTCCTGTCCGTCTCGGCGGTGTCCAACCGGTCCAAGGGCGACCAGGGGCCCGACGCATGGCAGCCGCCGCTGAAGTCGGACTGGTGCGCCTACGGCCGGGCCTGGACCTCGGTGAAGTCCACCTACGGCCTGACGGTGACCGCCGCCGAGAAGACGATGCTCGGAAAGATGCTGGACAGCTGCGGCTCCTGACCGCATGGACCGGATCCGGCTGACCGGAATCGGCCCGTTCAAACACCACCATTCGCGCCGCCCCCGGGGACCTCTTTCCTGGGGGCGGCCGCCGCGCATTATGGGGGCTGATCTCCCATGTGCGAGTGGATCGCGCCGAGTTGACTGGCGTATGCCGAACGGCGGGCCACACCGGCAGGCCGGCCGGCACCGATATCCACTCGTATCGAAAGGAGATGACTCATGAGCAGCGTTCTGAAGCTCCAGAGCATCGAGGCGACCGCCTCCACCAACAGCGCGGCTGTCGTCAGCCTCACCAGCTCCGGCAGCCGTTGCTGCGGCGCCGACGAGGAGAAGCCGCCGTCGGGCCAGTAACCACCGACGGTGATCCGCGCGGGGGCGTTCACGGACGCCCCCGCGCGGATCCCGTGCGTCCGCGCCGACCACAAAGGCTGTCGCGTGCCGAACGGCAGGCCCGACCGGCGGGCCGACCGGCACCGTTTTCCACTCGCATCCGAAGGAGACGGCTCATGAGCAGCGTCCTGAAGCTCCAGAACATCGAGGCGACTGTCTCCACCATCGCCGGCGTCACCAGCTGCACCAGCTCCGCCAGCAGCTGCTGCAACAGGGACGACAGCGAGCCGCAGCCGGAGTAGTAACCCGGCGGAGATCCGCGCGGGGGCGCACACCGGCGCCGCCGCGCGGATCCCGGGCGTCCACACCGACCACAAGGGCTGAACAGAGGCTGAGATGCGCAACGAACGATGGGTCAACCGCTTCCTCTTCGCGTGGAACAACACGCTGTCCTTCGACCCGCTCGACGTCCACTACGTCCCGCGGGAGGACAACTTCCTCGCCGGGCTGGACGAGCGGATCCGGGCGCGGTTCACGCGCAGCGGCATCTGGTGGAGCCACCGGCTCGACCCGGAGCTGCCGGCGCAGGGCTGGAAGATCCACGTGTCCGCGACCCATCGCACCGTGCGCGAGACCGCCGCGACCGTCATCGGCTATCTCACCGAGCACGAGATCGACTTCAAGATCGCCCTCGACCTCAACATCTTCGAGATGCTCAACTCCAAGGGCATGCACCGGGGAAGCGGCGGCAAGCTCGTCACGATCTACCCGCGCGACGAGGACCGCTTCAGGACGGTCCTCGCCGACCTCGCCCGGCTCCTGGAGGGCGCGGAGGGCGCGTACGTCCTCTCCGACCTGCGCTACCGCGACAGCAAGGCGCTGTACTTCCGCTACGGCCAGTTCCTCTCCACCCACACCGTCGACGCCCTCGGCCGGCGCGTCCCGCACATCACCGGCCCCGACGGCGCGCCCGTCCCCGACAGCCGGCGGCCCGGCCAGGCCCACCCGGACTGGGTGGCGTGGCCGTTCGACGACTGGAAGCCCGAGGACTACGACGACGAGGACGGCGACGGGCTGCTCGGCGGGCGCTTCCGGGTGACCGGGGCCATCCAGTTCTCCAACGCCGGCGGCGTCTACACCGCCGAGGACACCGCCGACGGCGACCGCAAGGTGGTCCTCAAGGAGGCCCGCCCGCACACCAACCCCAACCCGCGCCAGGACCACGACGCCCTCGACATCCTCGACCGCGAGTGGACCTTCCTGAAGCGGCTCGACGGCACCGGCCGCTTCCCCGTCCCGATCAAGAAGTTCCAGCACTGGGAACACCACTTCATCGCCGAGGAGTTCATCGACGGCACCGACATCCGCTCGGTGCTCCTGGAGCGCAACCCGCTGGCCCGGCCCGGCTTCGACGTCGAGAAGTCCAAGGAGTTCCTGCGGATCTACCTCGCCGTCTTCCGCAGCCTCGCCCGCGCCGTGCGGGCCGCCCACGAGCGCGATGTCATCCTCGGCGACCTCACCGCCGCCAACCTGCTCATCGACGCCGACACCTACGAGGTGACGGTTGTCGACCTGGAGGCCTGCCGGCTCGCCGACACCTCCGCCGAGCGTGGCGAGGAGGGCCTGGACCGGCCCGTCGAGCTCTTCACCCCCGGATTCAGCCTGTCCAAGCACACCTACCGGGTCCACGGCTTCGAGGGCGACTTCTACGCGCTCGCCACCACCATGGCCTACTTCGTCTTCCCCATCGCCGCCATGTCGTACCTGCGCGAGAACGTCCTCGACACCTACCGCCTCTACTTCGACGGTCTCGGCTGGCCGCCCCGCGTCCACGAGCTGATCACCGACCTCGCCGCCGCCCGCATCACCCCGACCGATGTCATCGAGGCACTGGCGGACGACCAGTCCCTCATCGACCAGGTACGGACCCCGAGCCCCCGGACCGTCGACCCCGCCGCGCTGGTACGGGCCGAGGCCGGCGTCGCGGCCTTCGCCGCCGCCGTCGCCGACACCTCACGCGCCACGCTCTTCCCCGTCGACCCGTTCGCGCACGTCACCAACCCGCTCAGTCTCGGCTTCGGCGCGAGCGGCGTGCTGTGGTCGCTGCACGCCTCCGGCCGGCCCGTACGCCCCGAGTGGCGCGAGTGGCTGCGCGAGCGGCTGGCCGGAATCGATCTGGGCGCCTACCCGGACGGCCTGATGAGCGGACTCGCCGGCATCGCCTGGGCCGCCGACACCCTCGGCCTGCGCGCCGAGGCCAGGGAGCTGCTCGCGCACGCCAACCGGCGTGCCCACGCGCCCGGCGCGAAGCCCGACCACACCCTCTACTACGGGCTCGCCGGGCTCGGCATGACCAATCTCCGCTTCCACCTCCACGGCGGCCGGGACTCCGACGGCGTCGACCACCTCGCCGCGGCCCGGGCGTGCGCGCAGGTGCTGTGCGACACCGCGCGGCGCGAGGACGGGCACGCCTACTGGCTCAACTCCTTCTCGCCGGAACGGCCGCTGACCGGCCTCGGCTTCGGGCAGGCCGGCGTGGCGCTGTTCCTGCTGCGGATGAGTCAGATCACCGGCGAGAAGCGGTACCGGCGGCTCGGCCGCGAGGCGCTCGCCTGGGAGATGGACCACGCCAGGCCCATCGACGACGAGGGCGGGCCGATCATGTTCGATCACGAGGGCACCATGGAGCCCTACGTCGAGGTCGGCTCGGCGGGCGTCGCGCAGGTCCTGCTGCGCTACGGCGACCTGGACGCCGCCCGGGAGGTGCTGCGCGGCCTGGACGTGGGCCACTCCGTGCTGCCCGGCTACTGCTTCGGCATGAGCGGCATCGCCGACGCCCTGATGGACGCCGCCGAGTTCACCGGCGACCCCGGTTATCGCGACACCGCCCTGCGCCAGCTCGACTACGTCCGCCGGGTCTTCCTCTTCGAGCCCGCCGAGCGCTTCCGCGTGCCCGTCGGCGAGGGTCCCACCCCGCTCGGCGTGCCCGGCGAGGGCCTGCTGCGCTGCTCCACCGACTACCTCACCGGCTCGGCGGGCGTGCTGCGGGTGCTGAACCGCGCCAACCACGGCGGACGGCCCGACTTCTTCCTCGACGAGCTCGGCTGGGCCGACGGGGCTGACGGGGCCGACCGCGCCGACCGGGTCCGCGGGGTGGCCCGGTGAACCAGCTCTGGCGCACCCTGCACGGCCACCGCGCCCCGTACATCGCCATCGTCGCGGCCGGGGCCGCCAGCGCCGGCATCGAGGCCCTGGTCCACCCGTTGCTGCTCAAGGCCCTGTTCGACCAGGCGATCATGACCGCCGACTTCCGCCGGTTCGCCTTCCTCGGCGGCTGCTACCTGGCGCTCGGGCTCGCCCTCAACCTCACCGGCTACGCGATCGCCTGCTGGCGCAAACGCTTCGAGAACGGCGTCGTCCTCGCCCTGGAGACCGAACTCCTCGCCCGCACCCTCGGCCTCGACGGGCGCCGGCACGCCGAGACCGGCCACGCCTCCTACGTCAGCCGCATCCACAACGATGTCCGCGAGGGCGTCCTGCCGGCGATCGACGTGGCCGTCCGCATCGCCCGCCAGGCCGTCTCCTCCACCGTGTTCCTCGGCGTGCTGCTCTACCTGTCCTGGCAGGCCAGCCTGATCCTGCTGGTGATCGTGCCGCCGCTGGTGCTCGTCAGCAACCGGCTCGCCAAGCGCATCGCCAAGAACACCGAGGCCGAGCGCGAGGCCGAGGCACGCTACGTCAACACCCTCACCCGTACCCTCGAAGCCTTCCACGCCCTGCGCGGCCTGTCCGCGCTGCTGCCCGGCACCCGCGCCGCCAACCGGGAGGCCCTCGGCGGCTTCCTCGGCATCACCTTCGCCAACTACCGCCTGGGACAGCGGCAGCGCACCCTCAGCGACCTCGTGATGAACCTGTCCGACACGGCGTCCATGGTGATCGGCGCGTTCTTCGTCTTCTCCGGGCGGATGTCCTTCGGCAGCTTCCTCGCCTTCGTCAACTCCCTGTGGCGGGCCGTCACCGGTCTGTTCGACCTGGTCAACATGATCCCGCAGACCCGCCGCAGCACCGCCGTCCTGCAGCGCATCGAGTCCCTGCGCGCCGCGCACCCGGCCCCGTACCACGAGGAGGGCGCGCTGGTACGGGTCCGCGGCGCGCGCATCCGGTACGGCTCCGCCGACGAGGCGGACGGCGCCGCGGGCGACGGCGGCGCGACCGTCGCGCTGCCCGACTTCGAGCTGCGGCCCCGCGAACACGCCCTGCTGCGCGGCCCCAACGGCTGTGGCAAGACCACCCTGCTGCACGTCGTCGCGGGCACCCTCGCCCCCGACACCGGCACGGTCACCCTGCCACCGCGCGTCGCCGCCCTCACCACCCCGGTCGACCTGCCGCCGCTGCCGGTACGCGAACTGGTCACCGACCCGGCGCTGCGCACCGCCCTCGACCTCGACGCCCTCGCCGGCCACCTGCCCTCCGACCTGTCCTCGGGCCAGCGCCAGCGCGTCGGCATCGGCGCCCTGCTCGCCGAGGACGCCGACGTCTACCTCGCCGACGAACCCTTCGCCAACCTCGACGACACCGGCCGCGCCCTGGTCCTGCGCCTGCTGCGCGAACGCACCGCGGGCCGCGCCCTGCTGGTCGTGCACCACGGCGACGAGGACCTCGACGCCGCCTTCGACCGGGTGGTGCACCTCGCTCCGCTCAGGGCGGCCGGGGCGGTCAGCGCGTCACGGGGCTGAATCCGCCACCAGCTCGCGGGCGGCCGAGGCGAACGCCTGCCGGTTGGGGTGGCCGGTCTTCTGCAGAAGGCTCGCCACGTGCTTCTCGACCGTGCGCGGCGAGATGTGCAGCCGGCCCGCGATGTCCTGGTTGCCGAACCGCTCCGCGAGCAGCCGTGCCACCTCGAACTCGCGCACCGTGATCCCGTGCCGCCGCAGCACCGCCGGCACCCGCTCGGTGCCCGAACGCCGCTGCCGCACCGACGCCCCCATACCGCGCAGCAGCGCCCGGCAGGCGCCCGCGACCGCCGCCAGGCCCGCGCCGTGGAAGTGCTCCTCGGCCTCGCGCAGCCAGTCGACCGGGGCGCCCCAGCCGTCCTCGTACGCCGCCCGCGCCACGAGCCGCAGCCCCAGATGCCGCGCCACGGGATACGGTTCCGCCGCGTCGAGCGCCGCCCGCGCGGCGCCCGTCGCCTCGTCCGGCCGGCCCTCCCGGCCGAGCAGCACCGCATGCGCGAGCCCGGTGAACGTCCGGTTCCAGTGCGCCCGGGCCGCGCCCGCCGCCACCGCGCCGTGCAGGGCCCGCCCTTCGGATCCCGCGGGGCTCGCGGCTCCTGGCGCGCCCTCCTCCGTAGCCCTTCGGGCACGGGAGGTGCCCCCCTGATCCGGCCCGGTCCAGAAGACGGGCCCCAGGTGCGGCCGCCCCATCCGCCCCGCGAGCACCCCGAGCAGCAGCGCCGGTCCGAACCGGCCGTGGTCGCCGGTCGTCGGGTTCTCCGTGTCGTACGCGACGGCCTGCGCGAACTCCCGTTCCGCGGCCTCGTGGTCCTCCTCCAGGAGCGAGCAGAACGCCCGCGCGAGCCCGTACTCGCGTGCGCGCACCCCGGGCGCCGCGTCGACCAGCGGCGCGAGGCGCGTCAGGGCCTCGCCCAGCTCGGGCCGCCGGCCCTGATGGGCCCAGCGCACGGCCTCCGTGAGCCGCCACAGCGCCTCGGCCCGGCCCAGGCCGTGCCGGGACGCCTCGGCGACGCCGTCGCGGATCAGCTCACCGGCCGCCGTGAAGTCCCCGCGTCTGATCCGGTCGAGCGCCAGGACGTGTCCCGTCTCGTGCACGACCGGCAGCAGCCCCGCCCCGGCCGCCTCCCGGCGGGCCTGCTCGACGGCGGCCGTCAGCCCGTCGGACCGCAGGGCGAGCCGGGCCAGACAGGCGTCGGCGGCGATGCGGAGCGGGCCGAGGCCGTGGGCGACGGCGAGGTCCCGGGCGCGTACGAACGCGTCCGCCGCGGCCTGTCCGTCCCGGTCCACGGTGAGCCGGCCGAGCGCGAGCAGCGCGCGCCCGGCGGCCTCGGGGAGTCCGGCGCCCAGCGCCGCTTCTGCCGCGCGGCGCGCGGACCCGGCGGCGGTCCGCAGCCGTTCGGGCGCGACCCGCCCCGGCTCCACGTGCGCGGCGGCCAGTTCCACGACGGCCGTGCGGTCGTCGGCGGCGCCGTCCCCGAGGAGCCAGCGCGCGACGTCCAGCTCCCGCACGGCTTGGGACGGGCGTCCGGCGAGCGCGTGCAGCTCGGCGAGCCGGGCGTGCAGGGTGGCGCGGAGCGGCTCCGGCAACGGAAGGGGAGCGGGCGGCGGGGCGGCCGGGCCGGTCGGGCGGGTCTCCGGGACGCTCGCCGGGGAGGCGCCCCCGGGGCCGGCCTGCTCGACGGCGAGCCGGTCCGCCACGCAGGCGGGGAGGACGTCGAGCCGGCCCGTCTGGAGCGCGGTGTCCAGGAGCCGGCCGAGGACGAGGGCGTGCGGCCCGGGCGCCGTGACCGGGTCGAGCAGATCATGGGCCCGGCGCAGCAGTTCCAGGGCGCGGCCGGGCCGGTTCTCGGCCGTCGCCCGGTCGGCGGCCTCGGCGTAGTGGTCGGCGGCCCGTTCCGGCTCGCCCGCCCGCTCGTGGAGTTCGGCGGCGTGCACGCACCACGCCCCGGGCAGCCCCGGGCGCAGTTCGGCGAGGGCCCGCGCCGCCCGCCGCGCGAGGCCGGTCCGCTCGCCCGGCGCGAGGCCCTCGCGGACGGCCCGGGCGGCCAGCGGCGGGTGGAAGGCGTACCACTCGGGCTCCGCCGGGTCCGGCACGAGCAGCGAGGCGTCGACCGCGGCACCGAGCACCGCCGCGATCTCGCCGTCCGCGCGGCCGGTCGCATGCGCTAAGACGGTCACGGGGAACCGCTCCCCGAACAGGGCGGCAAGGCCCAGGACTTCGCCGCCGAGCGCGCCGAGCCGGGCGGCCCGGCCGCGTACGCACTCCGCCACGGCGGCGGGCAGGGCGCCCTTCGGGGCCCGCGCCAGTTCCCGTGCGAAGAAGGGGATTCCGGCGCTGTCATGGAGCACCCGCCGCGCGGCGGCCGGGTCGTCTCCCGGCATCAGGTGCCGCACGTCATCCAGGGCCAGCGGAGTGGGTTCGATCGTGACGGCGGTCCCGTTCCGCCGCGCCCGGGTCACGAGCGCGGCGGCCGGCCCCGCCCGCTTCCCCGTGGTGAGCAGCAGCGCCACGGGCAGCGGGCCGAGGTGGTCCAGGAGGTACTCGACGACCGCGAGCGTGCCGGTGTCGGCCGCGTCCAGGTCGTGCAGGACGAGCAGGGACCCTCGTCCCCGGCCCGCGACGGCGAGCAGTCGAAGCACCGCCTCGGCGGCCACCAGTGGAGAGACGGCGGCGGCCCCGGTCCCCGCCGTGCCGTCCATCAGCCGGGCGAGCACCGGCCCGTACCGCCCCAACTCGGCCGGATCCGGGTCCTCTTCGTCCCGGCCCAGGGTCAACAGCGCCTCGGTCAGCGGGCGGTACGGCAGGCCGGACGCCGTTACCGTCGCGGCCCGGCCCCGGGCCGTCACCATGCCCGCCGTAGCGGCCGAGGCGAGCGCCTCGGCGGCGAGTCGGGTCTTGCCGCTGCCCGGCTCGCCGGTGACGACGAGCGCTCCGCCGCGCCCCGCGCGGGCGGCCGTGAGGAGGGCGGCGACGTGCCCCGACTCGGAACCCCGGCCCACGAGTTCCTCCCGCCCCCCGACGGGAGGGGGCACGCGGACCGGGGTGGTACAGGCGTACGGCTGGGTCATCTGCCTCTCCAGTGGTGGGGGAAGAGGAGGAGCCGGGCGGGCGGCGTCGAAGATGGTGGCGCCGCGCGGGGAGGCTGGGGGTGCCGCCGCGCGGTCGCCGTGGACGACGATACGAAGCGGGCCCCTGCCCCCTGCAGCCGTCCGTTTGGGGGGCTTGCGTGCCGGCCGGCCGGTGTCAGCCCCCGTCGAGGCTGTCCTCGCGCACCCGGCAGGCCAGGTCGATCTTGGTGTAGGCGGGGCGTCCGGCCTGCTGGTACTTGGCCTTGACCCGGTCGAGGTAGTCCTTCGCGGTGTGCACGGTGATGCCGGCCCGGCGGGCGGCGGACTTGAGGGTCATGCCGGACGCGTAGTCGAGCAGGATCTCCCGTTCGCGCGGCGAGAGCCGGGGCCGGGCCGGGCTGGTGTCGTGTGCGCAGGCGAAGGCGAGTTCGGGGGAGTGGGCGCCGCGCCCGGCCGCGATGTCCTTGACGGCGGCGACCAGTGTCGGCAGGTCGTTGTCCTTCGTCAGATAGCCGTCCGCGCCCGCCCGCAGCGCCTCGATGACCCGGGTCCGGTCGGGCACGGTGCTGATCACCAGGACCCGGCTGCCCGCGCGCAGCAGCCGCCGGATGTTGTCGGCCGGCTCGGAACCGTCCCGCAGGAGCAGGTCGAGCAGCACGATGCCGGGCGGCGCGGTGCCGGTCAGGTCGAGGAGTCCGCTGACGCTCGCGGCGGTCGCCACGAGCCGCAGTTCGGGCACCTGGCCGAGCCAGGACCGCATGCCGTCCAGGAGCATCCGGTCGTCGTCGACGACGGCGACGTCGATCACGCGGGCCACCTCAGCTCCACCCGTACGCCCTCGCCGGGAGCCGTGTCGACGACGGCCCGGCCGCCGACCTCGGCCATCCGGGAGTGCACCGAGCCGCGCAGGCCGAAGCCCGGCACGTAGTCCTCGGGGTCGAAGCCGGGGCCCCGGTCCACCACGGTGACGAGCAGTCCGCGGTCGCCGCTGCCGGCCGCGGTGAGATAGGCGTGGCCGGTGCCCGCGTGGCGCCGTACGTTGTTGAGCGCCTCGCGCGCGGCGTCGGCGAACGCCGCGGCCACCTCGGGCGGCACCGGGGGCAGTTCGTGGTACTGGGCGGTGACCCGCAGCCGCAGGCTCTCCGCGGAGCGGACGGCGTCCTCCAGGGCGGCGCCCAGCTCCGGGTGGTGGACCTCGTCGGCGGTCTGCTGGATGAGCCGGCGCAGATAGGCGGCCTCGCGGCCGCAGCGTTCCCTGACCTCGGGCGCGTTGGCGTCGATGCCGCCGCCGGCGAGCGTGGTCAGGGTGGCGAGCACGGTGTCGTGCAGCGCCCGGTGGTGGTCCAGGCGTTCGGCGTACCGCGCCTTCTGGTGCTCCGCGGCGAGGGCTCGCGCGTTGGCCTCGTCGAGCAGCCGCCCCTGGCGGCGCAGGTACCACCACATGATCGCGGTGATCGCCGCCGACGAGAGCAGCGAGTTGAGGTGTCCGCCGAGGACCGCGCGGCTCGCGCCCACCAGGTGGTAGCCCAGCAGATGGGTGACGACGAGCAGCGCGATCGCGGTGAGGGCCTGCCGCCGGGCGAGGACGATGGCGGCGAGGCCGCTCGCCGAGCCGCCGAGCAGCATCGCCCAGCCGATCGTCGGGGTCTCCCGGACCCCGCCCCACCCGTACAGGACGTACGGCAGCGCGCATCCGGTGACCAGCACGTCGGCCCACACGAGCCGCGGCTCGAACCAGCCGCGCCGCAGCGCCGTCCCGTACACGAGCAGGCTGAGCGCGAGCGCCGCCGCGAGGCACAGGTACTGCGCGGGGTGGCCGTCGCGGCGCTGCGCGACGGCGAGGACGCCGACCGTGAGATGACTGGCCCGGTAGAGGAGGGTGGTCAGGATCATGAAGGACTGCGCGCGCTGGAGGCCCGAGCCGACCCCCTTCCTCGGACGCAGCGCGCTCAGCCGCTGTATGGCCCCGCTCAGCCGTCGTGTCGACCCGCTCACCTTGTGCACCGTTCCCCCAGGAGTTTCCGCCGTCACGCATTGTGCCTCAGCGGGCACCCGCCGACAGGGCCGCTACCAGCCGTTTTGCGGACGGTGTGAAGGCGGTGTGCGGAAGCTGTGCCCGTGGGGCCGGCCGGGATGCGGGAGGGGCGCGGGAGGGGCGCGCCAAAGTCTTGCCGGTGTGACATGTCCATGGTTACCTCGGGTAAGCCCTCGTCAGGAGCCGGAAGAAGGAATCCCCATGCCCTCTCCCCGCCTGCGCCTCGGCGCAGCCCTCGCCGCCGGAATCGCCCTCGTCGCCGCGCTCGGCGGAACGCCGGCCACCGCCCGGCCGTTCGCCCGGCCCGTCACCACGGACGCCGACGGCGGACTGCGCGAGGTGATGTTCGTCGGCAACAACTGGGACGGCACCGCCGATGTCATCGAATCCCGGGGCAACTTCGGCCGCATCGGCCGGGTGAACGTGATCCCCGACCGGGAGGAGCGGCTCCGCGAGATCTACCTCGACCCGATCCGGCTGGGCTTCTTCCTCGGCGTCCGCAACGGACCGGGCGAGGGCCACGACCAGTTCGTCGACGACATGTACGCCACGCCCGACGGCACCGCCATGGTCGTGTCCCGGCCGAGCTTCGCCGACGTCGTCTCGATCGACCTGCGCACCGGCCGTATCAACTGGCGTTTCCCCGTGGCCGGTTACCGCTCCGACCACATGGCCGTCTCGCCCGACGGCACCCGCGTCGCCGTCTCCGCCTCCACCGCCGACACGGTGCACGTGCTCGACATCGTCACCGGCCGCCAGCTCGGCTCCTTCAAGACCGGCGCCAAGCCCCACGAGAACGTCTTCACCTCCGACGGCCTGCTGTGGAACATGTCCATCGGCGAGGTCACCACCGCCCTCGACGCGCCCTGGCTCGACTGGACCAAGGGCGACCGGAAGATCACCGTCGTCGACGCGGCCACCTTCCGGACCGTACGGGTCATCGACATGCGCGAGCGGCTCGACGCCTTCGGGCGCGGCGACCTCTCCGATGCCGTACGGCCCCTCGTCTTCACCCCCGACGAGAAGAAGATCTACTTCCAGGTCTCCTTCTTCAACGGATTCCTCGAGTACGACATCGCCACCGACCGCATCACCCGCCTGAAGACCCTCCCCGGCAACCCGGCCACCAACCCCGACCGCACCACCTGGGTCAACGACTCGCGCCACCACGGGCTCTCCATCAGCCCGGACGGCGGCAAGCTGTGCGTGGCCGGGACGATGGACGACTACGCGACCGTCGTCGACCGGGCCACCCTCCAGGAGGGCCCGCTGGTCGAGGCGAACAAGCCGTACTGGGCGACGGTCAGCGGCGACGGCAAGGACTGCGTCATCTCCGAGAGCGGCGCCGACCGGGTGACCGCGATCGACTTCGCCACCGGACGGCGGGTGGCCACCGTGGACGTCGGCGACCATCCGCAGCGGGTCCGCCTGGCCCGCGTGCCGGCCGACTGGACCGGCCCGGCGGCCGGCTGACCGCCTCCCCGCACCCGTATCCGCCCGCACACGACGAAGGGGCCTGCCGGACCGGCGTCCGGCAGGCCTCTCTCCGTGCGCGCGCTCAGCGGATCAGGAGCGGGTGACCTTCACCTCGTACAGCGAATAGCCCCAGCCGGTGCCCCGCCGCTCGCCGTGGATGCGGACGTAGCGGGCCGGCTGCGAGGCGAACTCGGCCGTGTCGTAGCCGCCGTCGCCGGAGTCGGTGGACCAAGCGGTCCGCCAGTTCGCGCCGTCGTCCGACAGCTCGATCCGGTACGCCCGCCCGTACGCCGTCTCCCAGTCCAGGGTGACCCGGCCGACCCGGCGCTCCGTGCCCAGGTCCACCTGCCACCACTGGTCGTCGTTCCACTCGCTGGCCCAGCGGGAGCCGGTGTCGCCGTCCACGGCGCGGCCGGGGGAGTAGTTCACGAACGGGTTCCACCACTCGCTCGTGGAGGCCGAAGTCGGCTGTCCCGACGCGAGGTCGACGCCCATCTCGTGCTTCTCGGTCTTCTTCCAGGTGGTCAGGTACGACTCGGCGCCCCGGGACAGCTCGTCCACGACGCCCGGGCCGCCCGGGGTGAGCCGGATCTGCTCGATCCAGTCCGGGACGAGCCCGTTGTGCGCACCGCCGTCGGTGTTGAAGTCCCAGGTGCGCTCACCGGTGACCTGACGGTCCAGGACCGATCCGCCGTCGAAGCTGCGGAAGGGGTACTTCACGGCGTTCGGGGCGTCCGCGCCGACCGGTGCCGGCCAGCCGCCGACCCCGTTCATGTCGGTGCCGTAGCCGAGCCCGACGCCGTACTTCCTGCGCAGGTCGGCCTTCTGGGCGGCCTCGCCGATGAAGCCCTGCGCGCCGGACATGTACTGGGCGACGAACCCGCCGAGCCCGTACACCCGGTCCGTCCAGTCCCGGTCCATCCAGCTGTGGCTGGAGATGACGCCCGGGTACTCCTCGGCCTCCAGCATGTCCAGGGCGCGGCTCGCGGCCTTGACGCTCATGTGGTCGAGCTCCAGCATCATGCCGCGCTGCATCATGCCCTTCACGGCGTACTCGCCGAGCCTGGTCAGCCCCCGCTTGTTGCACTGGGCGTCGGAGGCGTACGACGGGACGGTCACCCCGGCCGGCAGCTTCTCCGCCAGCGCGGGCAGGACGGTGGCCAGGCCGATCGGGTTGTCGTGCTGCGGGCCCGCGCACTTCTCGGTGGCCCAGAAGGTGCCGGTCGACAGGAACTGGCCGATGTTCACGGCGACACCGGTCGTGCCGCTGTCGAAGCGGACACCGCACAGCGCGTTGTCGAACTTGTGGCACAGGAACATGCTGCGCACGCCGAGCCCGTACAGCTCGTCCAGGCCCTTGTCGATGTCGGCCTGCGAGCACTGGGGGACGTCCAGGATCATCTTGCAGCCGAACGGCTCGGAGGTCTCCACGCCCAGGACCACCGCGAGCTTGCCCTGCTCGATCACCGAGCGGGCCTGCGCCGAGTCGGTGACGATGCGGAACCAGCCCTTGCCCGGGCCGCCGTACATCCTGTCGACGTAGTCCTGCAGCTCGTAGCTCTTGCGGGCCTCGACCCGGATGGCGTCCATCTCGTCACAGCCGCGGTCGCGCGGCAGGAGCGAGCAGATCAGGCCGTTGGTCACCAGGTCGTTGACCAGGACCCGCTGACCGCCGCGCCAGGCCCGCTCGACCCACGCGTAGTAGTTCTGCTGGTGGCTCAGCGACTTGTAGGCCGGCCAGTCCTTGAAGGTGGGCCAGCCGACCGGGTCGTGGTGGCCGTTGTCGCCGCCGGTCAGATGCTCGAAGAGCGCGCCGGAGCCGTCCGGGTAGTGCTCCGGGCAGTCCTTGAGCGCGTCGGCCGCGCCGGCCTCGGAGAAGGTCTGGCCGCAGATCATGCGGCCGCCGAAGCCCTCGTTGGACATCAGGTGGTTGTGCGCGTCGATGAAGCCGCGCACCTTGCCCTGGGCGTCGGTCCCCTTGAACGGGGCGCCCGTGACGTTGATCTGCGAGTCGGGGGCCGGCCGGGCGGTCGGCTCCCACCAGTTGCCACCGGTGTCGGCGGCGGGGACCGGCCCCGCGCCGAAGACGACGGTGGCCAGGGCGATGAAGAGGGACACCAGGGCGAACCGGCCGCCCGCCCCGCGTCGTGATGGTCGAATCATGGTCAGCGATGCCTTCGGTCGGGGGATACCGGGCTGCGAGCCGCCTGTGGTGTTTCTGTGGGTAACAGGCGGCTCGGGCCGAGGATCGCGGCGATCGCCTAGTGAGTCAAGAGTCCGGGTCAAATGACCTGTTGATGGAGCGTCAGGGTCCGGATCAGCCCTCGGTGCCCTCGATGAGGGCGACGAACTGGTCGGCGGTCGTGTCGAGCAGCGCCTCGGCCGCCCGCTCGTCGCCGAGCACCAGGTACTGCAGCGTCAGCCCGTCGATCACCGCCGCGAGCAGCCGCGCGAGCAGCTCCACCGGCGCCTTCGGCACCACCCCGCGCGCCGCGCACACCTGCTCCACCAGCGTCGTCGCGGACGCCACGTACTGCGCGTACTGCGCCCGCGCCAGATGCTCGAACCCGTCCTCACGCAGCGCGTACTGGGTGAGCTCGTACGTCAGCATGTGCTCGGCCGGGTGCGCCGTCACGTGCTCCCAGTACGACCCGAGCGCCGCCCGCACCGTGTCCCGCAGTGTCCCCTTCGGCTCGACCGCGGACATCACCCGGGCCACGTAGCTCCCGGTGATCGACTCGATCGCCGCCTCCAGAAGCGCCTGCTTGGAGTCGAAGCAGTAGTGGAACACGCTCAGCGACACCCCGGCCTCGGCGCAGATCGCGCGCGTCGTGGCGCGCCCCACCCCGTCCCTGGCCATGACCCGGACGGCGGCCTCGACCAGCTGACGGCGTCGTTCGGCCGACGGCATCCGCGCCATGCTCTCTCCTCGGGTCGCGATCAGGCGCGGTCAGGTTAACCGTCCGCGGGCGAACCGACCCCTCGCCGGACGGCCCGCCACCACGGCTCGCGTAACTGATCGGTGCACAACCCTTGTCAGTGCAATTTCACATTACTATTTTACTCCTCACGCGCTGACGGCTCACAAACCGTCAACTCCCGTGAGAGCCAAGGGAGTCGACCGCGCGCAATCCCCCACGAGGAGCTCAGAACCGTGCGTAGATCCCTGCTCGCCACCGCCATAGCGGCGACCCTCGTCGCCTCCGCCGCGCAGGTCACGGCCCAGGCCGCCGAGCGTCCCGCCCCCACCCGGGTCCAGGCGCCCGCCACGTTCGCGCCGATGGCGCCGACCGGCACCAACCCCTTCGACGAGGTCGACCGGCTCGCCACCGCGACCCCCGCCAAGCCCGCCCCGGCCCCCGCCCCCGGCGGCACGAACGCCAAGCCCCGCGTCCCCGGACCCGTCAAGGCGCAGGCCGCGACGGCCAAGCGGAGCACCGCACCGGCCCCCTCGACGCTCGCCACCGGCGTCCCCTGCACCCTCGACGGCATCACGGCCCTCACGCCCGAGCAGTTCGCGGACTTCCTGGCCGACCCCGCCGTCACCGCCGACGGCTGCCTCCGCACGCTCATCTGGACCTGGGACGCCCGCCTCGCACCCGTCATGTCCGACGCCCACGTGCAGGCCGTGTCCCACCGCATATCCGCGCTCGCCGCGAGCCACGACGGCCGCAACACCACCCACCTGGAGGAGATGTTCACCTACCTCCACGCGGTCGCCTACCACGACTACTCGCGCTCCGAGATCGACATCACCGACGCGCCGACCGTCGACGCCATGCGCCGCGCCATCGCCGACTTCGCCGGCGCGGCCCACACCTTCGACGTCACCGCCAGCAACGCCCGCACCCTGCGCGAGGCCCTCTACGCCGCCAGCGCCCCCGGCCTGCGCCAGTACCAGCTCGGCACCGTCGTCAAGGTGCTCGCCACCATGGACGCCGCGCACACCGCCACCAACCGGGACGCCGCCTGGGGCGGCGCCGCCCTCGCCGCGCTCTCGGTCAACTACCTGGGCGTCTACCCGGGCAACCAGGACGCCGCCTTCCAGGCCGCGGCCAAGGCCGACCCCGCCTACCGGGCCACGTTCAAGGCCTTCGCCGGCTACACCCACCTCAAGGGCACGGCCAACGCCTGGGTGGTGCGCGACGCGCTCTCCGAGTACGGCCGCTTCGGCCAGATCGACGGACTCAAGGACGGCATCGCCGCGGACCTCGGCGGCCTCCTCGGCACCGTCGAGTCGAACTTCGGTTACGGCAGCGAGCCGTGGGCCAAGGTCGTCACCTGGCTCGACTTCTACGGCGCCTGCGCGCCGTACAACGTCTGCAAGGCCGACATCGAGAAGCGCCTCTTCCCCAACACGTACACGTACGACAACGGCGGCATCAAGGTCCGCACCGCCCTCGACCGGGCCACCGTCGACCAGCTCTACTACGCGAGCAAGCAGGTCAAGGCGCAGTTCCACCGGGTGCTCGGCACCGACCAGCCGCTGGCCGGCGACCCCAACAGCACCCTCAACATCGTGCTCTACGCCTCCCGCGCCGACTACGAGGTCTATCACCCGCTGCTCACCGGCTACTCCACCAACAACGGCGGCATCTACATCGAGAACGGCGCCACCTTCTACACGTACCAGCGGCGCGTCCCGCAGGACTCCAGCCTCACCCTCGAAGAGCTGTTCCGGCACGAGTACACCCACTACCTCAACGGCCGCTGGGCGGTCCCGGGCTTCTTCGGCGAGGGCCCCTGGTACCAGGGCGACCGCACCACGGCCATGGACGAGGGCACGGCCGAGTTCTTCGACGGCGCCACCCGCGACAACGGCATCGCCGTCCGCAAGTCGCTGGTCCGCGGCATCATCAACGACACGGCTGGCGGCGGCCCGCGGATGAACGTGCGCCAGCTGCTGCACGCCACCTACGACGGCGACGGCTTCCGCTTCTACAACTACGCGGGCACGTTCTTCGAGTTCCTGTGGACCGAACGCCCGGGCCTGCTGCGCGAGATGTACACCCACATCCGCGCGAACGACGTCGCCGGGTTCGACGCCTGGCGCGACCGCCTCGGCGCCGACGCGGGCCTCCAGGCCGCCTACGACCGCTTCCTGGACGCGCAGATCGCCCAGGTCGACCGCCTGTACGTGCCGAACACCACGTTCACGCCCAACGACCAGCTCACGTACTCCACCGTGGCGGGGGTGCGGACCGCCTTCGCCGGGGCCACGTACAGCAACCCGGACTGCGTCGAGAACGGCGACACCGGCAAGCGGCGCTTCATCTGCACCGGACGCATCACGGCCAACCTGACGAACTGGAGCAGCGACGACCAGAACTTCAAGGACATGTCCGAGACGGTCGACTACTTCATCCTCGACCGCGCCGCGGAGTCCCGCCTGAACAACCTGGCCGACATGAACTGCAGCTTCGGACCGGTCGACATCTGGTCCAACCACGCCGCCGGCACGTCGAGCTACCGCTGCGAGGGCCCGCTCCGCAGCTGACCGCCCCTCAGGTTCCTGCCCAGGCCCGTGAGGGCCTGGGCACCGTCAAAAGAATGTGACATATTACTGCCGTGCCCAAGAGACACTCCCTGGACGCCGTGATCATCGGTGCCGGCGTCGTCGGAGCCGCCTGCGCGTACTACGCGGCCCGCTCCGGCCTCTCCGTCGCCGTCGTCGACCGCGGTCCCGTCGCGGGCGGCACCACGGGTGCCGGGGAAGGAAACCTGCTCGTCTCCGACAAGGAGGCGGGCCCCGAGCTCGACCTCGCGCTGCTGTCCACGAGACTCTGGCGCGAACTGTCCGACGCACTCCCGCCGGACATCGAGTACGAGCCGAAGGGTGGTCTCGTCGTGGCGCCCGACGAGACCACCCTGAAGGCGCTGCGCGCCTTCGCGGAGGGCCAGCGGACCGCGGGCGTCACCGCGACCGAGATCGAGCCGCAGCAACTCACCACCCTCGAACCGAACCTGGCCAGGGACCAGGCGGGAGCCTTCCTCTACCCGCAGGACGCCCAGGTCCAGCCGGCGAAGGCGGCGGCCCGACTGCTTGCCGCGGCCCGGATCCCCACGTATCTCGGCGAGGAGGTCACGCAGATCCTCCGCGACCCCTCCGGGGCCGTCCGGGGCGTCCGCACCCCGCGCCGCGAACTGCTCGCGCCCGCCGTCGTCAACGCGGCCGGCACCTGGGGCGGCGAGATCGCCCGCCTCGCGGGCACCCACCTCCCGGTCCTGCCCCGACGGGGCTTCGTCCTCGTGACGGAGCCGCTTCCCCGCGTCGTACGGCACAAGGTGTACGCGGCGGACTACATCGCCGACGTCGCCAGCGGGTCGGCGTCGCTGCAGTCCTCCGCGGTGGTCGAGGGAACGCCCGCCGGCCCGGTCCTGATCGGCGCGACCCGCGAACGCGTGGGCTTCGACCGCACGCTGTCCCGCGAGGCCCTGCGCCGCCTCGCCGCCCAGGCGGCCGCGCTCTTCCCGGTCCTGGCGGACGTCGACGTGATCCGGACCTACCACGGCTTCCGCCCGTACCTCCCGGACCACCTCCCGGCGATCGGCGCGGACCCCAGGGTCCCCGGCCTGCACCACGCGTGCGGCCACGAGGGCGCGGGCATCGGTCTGGCGCCGGCGACGGGAGCGCTGGTCGCGGCCGGGCTCGCGGGGGCGGAGCCACCCCTGGACACGACCCCGTTCCGCCCGGACCGCGCGTTCGAGACCCATGAAGGAGCCTCCCAGTGACGACCCCACGCGACCTCGTGGGCGGCGCCCCGCACCGCACGTACACACTCAGCTTCGACGATCGTGAACTCCCCGTCGCCGAGGGGCAGTCCATCGCCGCCGTGCTCTGGTCGGCCGGCATCGTCTCCTGGCGCACCACCCGCACCACCGGCGCGCCGCGCGGCGCGTTCTGCGGGATCGGCCAGTGCTACGACTGCCTCGTCACCGTCAACGGCCGTGCCAACCAGCGTGCCTGCCTCGTCCCGGCCCGCCCGGGCGACTCCGTCACCACCCAGGAGGGAACCGGCCGTGCCGCACTCGGCTGCTGAAACCGGGGCTGACCCCGCCGTCGATCCCGGCGCAGACCCCGTCGTCGATCCCGCCGTCGACCTCGCCGTCGTCGGCGCGGGCCCGGCTGGCCTGGCCGCCGCCGTGACGGCCGCCGACCTCGGCCTGCGGGTCGCCCTGCTGGACGCGGGCGCCCGCCCCGGGGGCCAGTTCTACCGGCACCCCGCGCCGGAACTGGGCGCGGCGCGCCCGCAGGCGCTGCACCACGAGTGGCGGGCCTTCACCTCCCGCGTACGGCGCCTCGACGCGCACCGGAAGGCGAAGCGCGTCACCTACCGTCCGTCCCACCAGGTGTGGGCCGTCACGCCCGAATCCAGCGGCGCCCTGACCGTCCACGCGCGCACGGACGAGGACGCCGCGACGGCCGTCACCGCCCGCGCCGTCCTCCTCGCCACCGGCGCCTACGAACGTCAACTCCCCTTTCCCGGATGGACGTTGCCCGGCGTGGTCGGCGCCGGGGGAGCGCAGGCCATGCTCAAGAGCGGCCTCGCGCTCCCGGGGCGCCGGATCGTCGTGGCCGGCAGCGGCCCGCTGCTGCTCGCGGTCGCCGCGTCCCTCGCGAGCGCGGGCGCGCGCGTCCCGGCCGTGGCCGAGGCGTCGGCGTACGGCGGCTACGCGCGCCACACCGGCACCCTGCTGCGCAACCCGGCCAAGCTCCTCGAAGGCGCCCGCTACGGCTCCGCGCTCGTGCGCCACCACACCCGCCTCCTCACCCGTCACGCCGTCGTCGAGGCGCACGGCTCCGACCGGGTCGAGGCCGTCACGGTCGCCCGGCTCGACCGGGAGTGGCGGCCGGTCCCGGGGACGGGGCGCCGCATCCCGTGCGACGCGGTGGCGGTGGGCCACGGACTGGTCCCGGAGCTGTCCCTCGCGACGGCGCTCGGCTGCGCGACCCGCACGGCCCCGGACGGCACGATCGCCCTGGAGCTCACCGAAGACCTGCGCACGTCGGTGCCGGGCGTCTGGTCGGCCGGCGAGACGGGCGGCATCGGTGGCGCGCAACTCGCCCTTGTCGAAGGCGAGTTGGCGGCGCACTCCATCGCCGGGCACACCGAGGTGTCCGACGCCCTGCGCCACCACCGTACGCGCCTGCGCGCCTTCGCCGACGCGATGGCCGCCGCGCACCGGCCCGGCGCGGGCTGGACGGACTGGGTGAGCGCCTCGACGGACGTGTGCCGGTGCGAGGAGGTGCCGGCGGCCCGTATCCGGGAGGCGGTCGACGAGCTGGGCGCACACGACGCACGCACCGTCAAACTGCTCACCCGCGCCGGCATGGGCTGGTGCCAGGGCCGGATGTGCGGCCCGGCGGTGGCGGCTCTCTCGGGCGACGGCCCGGCGCCCGACCGCAGGCCGTTCGCCTGCCCGGTACCGCTCCGCCACCTCGCGGACCTCCCGTAACCCACCCCGTTCGCGGTCTTGTGGCCGCCGTACGCCTGTCAGTAAAATGTCACACACTACAAAGGAGTTGTTGATGAGCGTCCCCACCTGGAGCACCACCCGTCCCTGGCGCGGCATCATGGTCGCCACCGCCCTCCCGCTGCGCGAGGACCTGTCCGTCGACTACGACGCCTACGCCGAGCACGTCCGCTGGCTGATCGACAACGGTTGCGACGGCGTCGTGCCCAACGGCTCCCTGGGCGAGTACCAGACCCTCACCGACGAGGAGCGCGCCCGCGTGGTCCGCACGGCCGTGGAGGCGGCCGGTGACGGGGCCCGGGTGATGCCCGGCGTCGCCGCCTACGGCAGCGCCGAATCCCGGCGCTGGGCCGAGCAGGCCGCCGAGGCGGGCGCGGGCTCGGTGCTGCTGCTGCCGCCGAACGCCTTCCGGGCCGACGAGAGCGCCGTGCTCGCGCACTACGCGGAGGTCGCCGGGGCCGGCCTGCCGGTCGTCGCGTACAACAACCCGATCGACACCAAGGTCGACCTCACCCCGGCCCTCCTCGCCCGGCTGCACTCCGCGGGCCACATCGTCGCCGTGAAGGAGTTCAGCGGCGACGTCCGCCGGGCCTACGAGATCGCCGAACTCGCCCCGGAGCTCGACCTGTTGATCGGCGCCGACGACGTCCTCCTGGAGCTGGCCCTCGCCGGGGCGGTGGGCTGGATCGCCGGTTACCCCAACGCCCTGCCCGCCTCCTGCGCCGAGCTGTACCGCGCCGCCGTCGCCGGGGACCTGGGCACCGCACTGCCGCTCTACAAGTCGCTCCACCCGCTGCTGCGTTGGGACTCCAAGACGGAGTTCGTGCAGGCGATCAAGTTGTCGATGGACATCGCCGGCCGCCCCGGCGGCGTCACCCGCCCGCCCCGCCATCCGCTGACCGGCGCGGCCGGGACCGCCGTGCGCTCGGCGACCGAGAAGGCCCTGGCCGACGGCCACCACTGACCGACCGGCCGGCCGACCCCACCGACCCCACCGGTCGGCCGGCCGACCCACCGACCGACCCAAGCCAACCCAACCGACCCGACACCGACCCGACCGACGCGACCGGGGGAGACCCATGCGTACCCGTCACATCTTCCACGCGGTGGACTCGCACACCGAGGGCATGCCGACCCGGGTGATCACCGGGGGAGTCGGGGTGATCCCCGGCGCCACGATGGCCGAGCGGCGGCTCCACTTCATCGAGCACCTGGACCACCTCCGTACCCTCCTCATGTACGAGCCGCGCGGCCACGCCGCCATGAGCGGTGCCATCCTCCAGCCGCCGACCCGCCCCGACGCCGACTACGGCGTGCTGTTCATCGAGGTGTCGGGCCTCCTGCCCATGTGCGGCCACGGCACGATCGGCGTCGCGACCGTCCTCGTGGAGACCGGCATGGTGCCCGTCACCGAGCCCGTCACCACGGTCCGGCTCGACACCCCGGCCGGCCTGGTCAGCGTGGACGTGCGGGTCGAGGACGGCGCCGCGACGGCGGTCACGCTCACCAACGTGCCCGCCTTCAGCGTCGGGCTCGACCTCAAGGCCGAGGTCCCCGGCTTCGGCACCGTCACCTACGACCTCGCGTACGGCGGCAACTTCTACGCCTTCGTCGACCTCGACTCCCTGGGCCTGCCCTTCGACCGGGCGCGCAAGCAGGAGCTGCTGGCCGCCGGTCTCGCGCTCATGGACGTCGTCAACGCGGGCCCGGACCGCCCGGTGCACCCGGAGGACCCGGCCGTCGCCGGACTGAAGCACGTGTACCTGGCCGCCCCCGGCTCCGACGCGCGCCGCTCGCGGCACGCGATGGCCATCCACCCCGGATGGTTCGACCGCTCCCCGTGCGGTACGGGCACCAGCGCGCGGATGGCCCAGCTGCACGCCCGGGGGGAGCTCCCGCTGCACACCGACTTCGTCAACGAGAGCTTCATCGGCACCGAGTTCACCGGCCGGCTCGTCGACGAGACGACGGTCGGCGGCCGGCCCGCCGTCGTGCCGACCGTCACCGGCCGGGCCTGGCTCACCGGCACCGCCCAGTACTTCCTGGACCCGACCGACCCGTTCCCCGGAGGCTTCCTGCTGTGAGCACCGTGCACCCCCCGGAGGTGCGGACCACCGACTACCACACCGCTGGCGAACCCTTCCGGATCGTCGACCTCACCGCCGCCGACGCGCCACTCCCGTGCCCGCCCGGCGACACCGTCGCCGAACGGCGCGCCAACCTGCTCGTCCCCGGCGGCGACGGCACCGCCCCGCGTCCCGGCCTCCCGCACGAGGAGCTGCGGCTGCTCCTCGCGCGGGAGCCGCGCGGCCACTCCGGCATGTACGGCGGCCTCGTCGTGCCACCGGACGACGACGGCGCCCACTTCGGCGTGGTGTTCTGGCACAAGGACGGCTACTCGACGGCCTGCGGCCACGGCACCCTCGCCCTCGGCGCCTGGGCGGTCGACTCGGGCCGGGTCGCGGCGCCGGACGACGGGGACGCCCAGGTCCGCATCGACGTGCCGTCCGGCCGGGTCACCGCCACGGTGCACCGGGCCGGCGGCCGCACCACCGGCATCACCTTCCGCAACGTCCCGGCCCGCGTCACCGGCCGCGGGGTGAAGGCCGACACGAGCCTCGGCCGCGCCGAGGTGGACCTCGCCCACGCCGGCGCCTGCTACGCCTCGCTCCCGGCCCGCTCCCTCGGCCTGACCGTGGACCGGGCCGCGCTGCCCGAACTCGTCCGCGCGGCGGGGGAGATCAGGGCCGCCCTCGCCGGCCACCCCGCGACCCTGCATCCCGACGGTCCGCTGCTCTCGGGGGTGTACGGGGTGACCCTGTACGAGGAGCTGCCGGACACCCCGGCCGGGCCGCGCCAGCGCAACGTCACCGTCTTCGCCGACGGCCAGATCGACCGTTCGCCCTGCGGCTCGGGCACCTCCGCCCGGCTCGCCCTCCTCGCCGAGGACGGAGTCCTGGCGGAAGGCCGGGAACTCACCCACGAGTCCGTCGTCGGCACGGTCTTCACCGGCCGGATCGTCCCCGGTGCGGCCGGCTCGGCGGACGGCCTCGTCACCGAGGTCACCGGCAGCTCCCACCGCACCGGTGAGCACCGCTTCACGCTCGACCCGGAGGACACCCTCGGCACGGGATTCCGCCTGTGACCGCCGGCCTTCTCCACCTCGACGCCCCGGCCGTACGACGGCTGCTGTCCCCGGCCGGGGCGGTCGACGCACTCGCCGAGGCGCTCCGCGCCGGCCTCGACCCGGAGGCCGGACCGCAGCGGACCGTCCTGCCGGTGCCCGCCGGCGAACTGCTCCTCATGCCCGCGGCCTCCGGGTCGTGGGCCGGGGTGAAGATCGTCGGCGTGGCGCCGGACAACCCGGCCGCCTTCGGGCTGCCCCGCATCACCGGCAGCTTCCTCCTCCTCGACGGCCCGACCCTGCGTCCGGTCGCCCTGCTCGACGGCGCCGCCCTCACCACCCTGCGCACCCCGGCGGTATCGGCCCTGGCGATCCGTCATCTCGCCTCGCCGGAGAGCGAGTTGAAGCTCGTGCTCTTCGGCTCCGGCCCGCAGGCCCACGCTCATCTCGAAGCCGTCCTCGCGGTACGGGAGGTGGCGGAGGCGGTCGTCGTCGCCCGCGACCCGGAGCGCGCCCACCGCGGCGCCGAGCGGCTCGTCGCGCACGCCCGCGACCTCGGCGTGCCGAAGGCCCGTACCGGCACGGCCGAGGACGTGGCCGGCGCGGACCTCGTGCTGTGCTGCACCACCGCCCGTACGCCGCTGTTCGACGGGCGGCTGGTGACGCCCGGCGCGACGGTCGTCGCCGTCGGCTCGCACGAGCCGGACGCCCGCGAGACCGACACGGCGCTCGTGCGCCGCTCCGCCGTGTACGTCGAGTCGCGCGCGGCGGCCCGGCGCGAGGCCGGGGATCTGCTGATTCCCGAGGCCGAGGGAGCGATCGGCCCGGACCACATCGCCGGCACCCTCGCCGATCTGGTCGCCGGCCGGGCGGCTCAGCCGGATCCGAAGGCGCCGCGCCTGTTCAAGAGCGTGGGCATGGCCTGGGAGGATCTCGCGGTGGCCGTCGCCGTGTACCGCGCGGCGACCCGGGTCCGTGCGGCGGCGGGCGGCGACAGCGAAACGTGACATTGTACGCTGTGCCTCTGCGAGTTATCGGAGGATCAGCGTGGGTGACCTGAAGCAGCACAGTCTCATCAAGGCCCAGGAGCGGCTGCGCGACCAGGTCGGTCACGCCCTGCGGGCGGCCCTGATAGCGGGTGAACTCCGGCCGGGCAGCGTCTACTCGGCACCCGGGCTCGCCGCCGAGCTCGGGGTGTCGGCCACCCCCGTGCGCGAGGCGATGCTCGACCTGGCGCGCGAGGGCCTGGTCGAGCCCGTCCGCAACAAGGGCTTCCGGATCACGGAGGTGAGCGAGCGCGAGCTCGACCAGTGCACCGAGCTGCGCATGCTCATCGAGGTGCCCACGGTCGGCCGGGTCACCGAACTCGCGAGCCGCGAACAGTTGGAGGAGCTGCGCCCGCTCGCCGACGAGATCGTCACGAAGGCGCGCGAGCACGACCTCATCGGCTATCTGGAGGCGGACCGGCGCTTCCATCTCACCCTGCTCGGACTGGCCGGAAACGACCGGCTCGTCGAGACGGTGAGCGATCTGCGCAAGCGGTCCCGGCTCTACGGGCTCACCGGACTCGACGAGGCCGGCAAGCTGGTCTCCTCGGCGGAGGAGCACCGCGAGCTGCTGGAGCTGATGATCGCCGGCGACCGCGCGGCCGCCGAAGCGTGCATGATGCGCCACCTCGGCCATGTGCGTTCGCTGTGGGCCGAGGCCCGCGACGAACCGGTCGAGCGCCCGGCCGGCCGCCTCGGCCCGGTCCGCAAGGGCTGAGCCGCCGCTCGAAGGGACCCCAGGAGGCCTCAGGAGACCCGAGAGGCTCGGGGGACCTCAGCGGATGCGCTGCCCGTAGACCCGGTCGACCGTCATCCGCATCAGGACGCGCCGGTCGGCGACCATAGCCGCCCGGTACTCGTCCCAGTCCGGGTGCTCGCCGGCGGCCAGCCGGTAGTAGTCCACCAGGGCCTCCACCTCCGGCCCGTGCGGGTCGGTCCCGGGCCCGGTCAGGGTCACCGTGCCCTCGGCGGTGGCCCAGGACCAGCCGTCCGGGGCGGTCACCTCCAGGGCCGCCCGCGGGTCGCGCCGCAGGTTCACCGTCTTGGCGCGGCCCTCGGTCATCGACACGTACAGGGTGTCGGTCTTCTCGTCGAAGTACGGCATCACGGGCGAGAGCTGCGGGCGCCCGTCGGCCTTGAGGGTCGCGAGGACGCCGAGCCGGCTCTCGGCGAGCAGCGTGCGGGGATCGAACGATGCGGAAGTCATGTCCGCCTCCAAGCCTGTACGGCATCGATCTGTTCCCCCTCGGTCCAGGAAACGTCAGGATCCGGCCACCGCCATGGGAAACGCGACCTGCCCCGCCACGTCCGTCGGAATCCGTGGTCCGGCGTCACGCCTTCTTCACGACGCCGGACTTGAGCTGCATGGGGCCGAAGCCGTCGACCTTGCAGTCGATGTCGTGACCGTCGACGCCGTCGACCAGGCGGATGTTGCGGACCTTGGTGCCGGCCTTGATGCCGGTGGGGCTGCCCTTGACCTTGAGGGTCTTGACCACGGTCACGGTGTCGCCGTCGGCGAGCACATTGCCCACCGAGTCCTTGACGACCTTGGGGCCGCCCGCGGCACCGGACTCGGCGCCGGACGCGCCCGCGGCGTCGGCGGACCACTCGTGGCCGCACTCGGGGCAGACGAGCAGGGCACCCATCTCATAGGTGAAGGTGCTGGAGCATTCGGGGCAGGGGGGAAGGTTCTCGTTCACCTCCCGATGGTAAGCGCCGCGGCCCTCACCTGCGCAGACGGGCGAGCGGCCGGTCACCCCACGGCGCCGCGTCGACGACCGCCAGGGCGACGGCCGCGCTCGCGAGGCCGACGACCGCGCCGGCGGCGACGTCGCCGGGATAGTGCACGCCGGTGTGCACGCGCGAGTAGCCCACGGCCCAGGCCAGCATGCCGAGCGGGAGCGCCGCCGCCGGCAGCTCCATCCCCACGGCCGAGGCGAAGGCGACGGCCGAGGCCGTGTGCCCGGACGGGAACGACGCCGACGTCGGCATCCGCACCTGCCGGTCCACCGACACCCGCGCCGCCTCCCGGTCCGGCCGGGCCCGCCGTACCAGCCGTTTGCCCAGCAGGTTCGTGGTCGCCGAGGCCAGCGCCACGGCGCCGAGACCGACGGCCGCGGCACGGCGCGGCCGGCGGCCGGCGAGGGCGAGGGCCGCGGCGACGGTCAGGGAGATCTTGGAGTGGTCGGCCGCGTTCGACAGCCGGCGCAGCCCGCGGTCCAGGGCCGGGGTGGGCGTCGCGGCGACCGCCGCGTACACGGCGCCGTCCATGGCGCGCAGATCGGAGAGCACCGCCCGCAACGCGGACGTCTCCTCGGGGGCGCCGGCCGGTACGGGCGGCGCGGGTGACTCAGTCACGGGACTCTCCTTCGCCGACAGCGCCTCCGGTGGCTTCTCGTCGGTAGCGGTTGAAGGCCAGGGCGGCCACCCGGCGCCAGGACAGGGGCTCGGTCGCCGGCATCGAGCCGGGCCGGTCACGGGGCACGAGGACGCGCAGCGCGCGCGGGCGCAGGGTGCAGACGACGGGCGTCGGCATCGTCAGGGCCTCGCCGTCCACCGCCACCGGCATGGTCCCGGCGTCGGCGGTGACCTCCACCCGCCGGGCCGTCAGCACGTTCAGACCGGCGGACTGCGTGCCGCGGACCGCGAGCGCGGCCGCCTGGGCCGCGCCGTCCACCCGGATGCCGATCACACCGAGCGTGCCGGAGTCCAGGCGGGGCCGGAAGCCGCCGCCGAGCGGGTCGGGGGCGTCGTACGGATTGTTGCTGACCAGCAGCGCCTGCTGGCCGGGCAGCCGCGCATGGTCGGCCGCCGCGTCCAGGCGGCGGCCCGCGCCGCCCGCGAGCAGGTCGGGCAGCAGGTTCAGCGCGGTCTCCGCCTTGGCCGCCCGGTACTCGGGGCGCTGCACGACATCCGCGTACACCCCGAACGAGACCGTGTTGACGAACGGCCGGCCCGCCACGTCGCCCAGGTCGACCCGCAGCTCCTCGCCGTCGGTCAGCGCGTCGAGACAGCGCGCCGGGTCCGTGCGGTCGAGCCCGAGGTCCATCGCGAAGTGGTTGCGGGTGCCGGCGCTGATCACCAGGAACGGCAGATCGTGCTCGGCGGCCACCGCCGCCACCAGCGCCTGGGTGCCGTCGCCGCCCGCCACCCCGAGGAGGTCGGCGCCCTCGGTGACGGCCGTACGGGCCAGCTCGGCCACGTCCATGAACTCCCCGTCGGGGCCCGGGCTGAGCACGACCACCTTGGCGCCGAGCCGCTCCGCCTTCTCGACGAGCCCGAACCGTTCGACCTTGCCGTCGCCCGACTTCGGGTTCATCAGGAGCACGGGCCGCCGGGGTCGCGGCGCGGGCACCGGCCGGCGCGCGCGCTCGGAACGCCGCAAGGCCATCCGGGCGCAGCCGAGGGCCACGGCCCACAGCGCCAGCGCGACCATGGCGGTCGACCACAGACCGCCGTGGATGTAGAGGTAGAGCAGGGCCGCCGGCGCGGCGATCGCCAGCAGGGCGCCGAGGAGCCGGGTCAGGCCGCGGTGCGCCAGGAACCACCACACGCCGGCGGCACCCAGGCACAGAGCGGCGAGGCCGCTGACGAGGATCACCAGCCCGGCGCCGCCGAACGGCACGAACAGACCCACGATCGACGCCACGGCGGCGAGCAGCGCGCACCGCGCGAAGAACCGCGCCCGCGCTTCCGCCCGAACGCCCGCCCGTGCCCCACCACCGTTCACAGTCCGCCGCCTTCCCGTGCCGGCCGCCCCGTATTCCTCACGACACCGCAACGTTCACGGCCCCAGCCTGGTGCCTCTGGCCGGGGCGCACCGCTCGCATCGGGCCGACCGGGTGACGGCGTGCTCTCGCCAACGTCGGCGTGTCCGACCGGATACCGATTGTGGCAGGGGCCGATTGACGACAAGATCGCTGGGATGCGTGATGAAGTGAAGCTCTGTGACGGCGTCGTCGTCCTGTCGCTCGTGGACCCCGCGCCGGCCCGGACCGGCGAACCGCCCGCGCGCTGGCGCACGCACGGCCCCGCGCTGACCTTCGCCATCCGGGCCGGACGGCCGGTCGGCACCGTCGAACTGCGCCCGGCCACCACCGGCTTCGCGGGCGGCGACGTCGACCTGGCCTTCGCCCTCCACCCGGACGCCCGCGGCCGCGGTTTCGCCAGCCGGGCCGTGCAGCTGGTCTGCGACCACGCCCGTACGCTGGGCGCCCGCCGGGCCGTGATCCTCGTGCCCGCCGGACACACCGACGCGGCCGCCGTGGCCCGCCGGGCCGGTTTCGCCCGCCGGGGCCAGATCAGCCACGCGGACGGCACCCTGTCCGACTGGTACGTGCGCGCACTCGTACGGCCCTGAGGCCGGCCGCGGTTCCACCGACCGGTCGCGCCCGCGGTGCCGGAGCCGTACGGCCTCACTAGCGTCGGCACCATGACCCGCACCCCCCTCGCCCCCGGCGCCCGGGCCCAGGTCCTGCGCCGTCTCGCGCCGCCCGCCGCCGCGCTGGCCGCGGCCGCCGGGCTGCTCGCCGGCGCCTCCGCCCCCGCCCACGCGGAGCAGGTGGTGGTGGACCACTTCGACGAGACCCACACCGAGACCTACGACGCACCGCTCGAAGGCTGCCTGCCCGCCGGCCTCGTCGGCTCCGTCACCCTCACCGAGCACTCCGTCGGCAAGGTCGTCCGGGCCGGCCGCGCCCTGGTCGTGACCGGCCTCGCCAAGGTCGACTTCCGCATGACGCTGCCCGACGGGCGGACCGTGCGGAGCAACGTCGACCACGACCGCTTCAACGTCGTCCTCACCGCGCCGCACCACACCGTCGAGAGCACCGACACCCTGGACGAGCGCACCGTCTACGCCGCCGACGGCACCCCCGCCGGCACGCTCACCATCAAGGAGCGCCGGCGGATCGTCTACGAGGACGCCGACCTCGACGGCATGCCCGGCCCCGGCGAGGTGACCGTCGACCACAGCGGCTTCCGCCTCACCTGCGGCTGAGCGGCGGTCCGCCGAGCCGGGCTCAGGCCATGATCCCGCTCCCGTGCGGCGCGTACAGGTCGAGCAGCCGCACCCGCGTCACATGGAGGCGGTGGGCGAGGATCTGGCCCACCCAGAACATCACGGAGGCGCCGAACTCAGGATCCGTGCGGCACATCGACCGCACGGCCGTGGCGTCGAACTCGTACGCCCGCACCGGCGTCATCGCCTCCGCGCCCGACTGGCACAGATACGGCGGGAACAGCCACGACAGGCCGACCAGTTCGCCGTGCCGCAGCGTCTCGATCACCGGCCGGCCCCGTCCCGGCACCTTGGCGTCCAGGGTCACCGCGCCCGTCTTGACGATCCAGAACCGGTCGGCGTGGTCCTGCTCCTCGAAGAGCCGGTCGCCGGACTCGAAGTACACGTCCTCCGCATAGGCCATGAGGCGTTCCCGGTGCTCGGCCGGCAGGGTGCTGACCTTGGGTGCGGCGGTGGTCATGGCGGGCCTCCTCGGACCGGTCGGATGCGACGCGCCCCCTCCGCCTCCAGTGTCCGCCCGCCCCGGTCCGTACGCAGTCAGCCGGCGCCGTACGGGGCACGGCCGGCGGACGGACTCACACGGAAGCCGTACGGGCGCGACGGACGGTGGCGGACCGGTCACCCTCCGTCTAGCGTGAGCCACGACCCCCACCACGCCCCGCACGAAGGGTGCCCCGCATGGCAGACAAGCCCGCCATCGTCCTCGTCCACGGATTCTGGGGCGGCGCCGCCCACTGGTCCAAGGTGATCATCGAGCTGTACAAGCGCGGTTACGACAGGCTGCACGCCGTCGAGAACCCGCTCACCTCGCTCGCCGACGACGCCGAGCGCACCCGCAAGATGATCCGGCAGACCGACGGCCCCGTCGTCCTCGTCGGCCACTCCTACGGCGGCGCGGTCATCACCGAGGCCGGCGACCTGCCGAACGTCGCCGCCCTCGTCTACATCGCCGCCTTCGCGCCGGCCGAGGGCGAGAGCCCCGGCCAGATCAGCCAGGAAGTGCCGCCGGCGGGCCTCAGCAGCATCGTCCCCGACTCGGACGGCTACCTCTGGATCAAGCAGGACGAGTTCCACCAGACCTTCTGTCAGGACCTCACCCCCGAGGAGGCCCTGGTCATGGCCGTCACCCAGAAGGCCCCGGTCGGCTCCACCTTCGGCGACGCCGTCACCACGGCCGCCTGGCGCACCAAGCCGTGCTGGTACCAGGTCTCGACCCAGGACCGTGCGATCCACCCGGACATGGAGCGCCGAATGGCCCGGCGGACGAACGCCCGCCAGATCATCGAGCTGGACGCCGGCCACGCCTCCCTCGCCTCCCGCCCGGCCGAGGTCTGCGACCTGATCGAGGCGGCGGCCCGCGAGACCGGGGGGTGACCGCGCCCCGGCCACCCTCCGGGCGCGGTCGGCCCACTCCGGCGTGCGCCTTGCCGGTACAGGGCGGAGCATGAACCTCAGAAACAGCGGCCAGCGGGGGAGGGAACCCAGGAGGGAGCCATGTCCGTCCCGGACGGCGGGGACGAACTCGTCGTACTGAAAGACGTCGACAAGCACTTCGGCCCGCTCCACGTGCTCCAGTCCATCGAGCTCACCGTGCACCGCGGAGAGGTCGTGGTGGTCATCGGGCCCTCGGGGTCCGGCAAGTCCACGCTGTGCCGCGCCATCAACCGCCTGGAGACGATCGACTCCGGCACCATCACCGTCGACGGGAAGCCGCTGCCGGCCGAGGGCCGCGCACTGGCCGCGCTCCGTGCCGACGTCGGCATGGTGTTCCAGTCCTTCAACCTCTTCGCGCACAAGACCGTGCTCGACAACGTCACCCTCGGCCAGATCAAGGTCCGCAAGACGGACCGCAAGAAGGCCGAGCAGCGCGCCCGCGCGCTCCTGCAGCGGGTGGGCGTCGAGACGCAGGCGGACAAGTACCCGGCACAGCTCTCCGGCGGCCAGCAGCAGCGCGTGGCGATCGCCCGCGCGCTCGCCATGGAACCGAAGGTGATGCTCTTCGACGAGCCGACCTCGGCCCTGGACCCGGAGATGATCAACGAGGTCCTGGAGGTGATGCAGCAGTTGGCCAGGGAGGGCATGACGATGGTCGTCGTGACGCACGAGATGGGTTTCGCGCGTTCGGCGGCCAACCGCGTGGTGTTCATGGCGGACGGCCGGATCGTCGAACAGGCCACCCCGGACGAGTTCTTCAGCAATCCGCGCAGCGAGCGCGCCAAGGACTTCCTGTCGAAGATCCTCAAACACTGATCGGTAGGACCATGAACCCGATGAACACCCCACGCGCCACCCGAAGGCTGACCCTGGCCCTGGCCGCCGCCGTCGTGCTCTCCTTCACCGGCGCCGCGTGCAGCAGCGACAACGGCAACAGCGGCGGGGGCGGCAGCGAGAACAAGAAGATCACCATCGGCATCAAGTTCGACCAGCCGGGCATCGGACTCAAGACCCCGAGCGGCGCCTACACCGGCTTCGACGTCGACGTCGCCACGTACGTCGCCAAGCAGCTCGGCTACAGCCCCAAGGACATCGAGTGGAAGGAGGCGAAGAGCGCCGACCGCGAGACGCTGCTGCAGCGCGGCGACGTGGACTACATCGTCGCCTCGTACTCGATCACTCCGAAGCGTCAGGAGAAGGTCGACTTCGCCGGTCCCTATCTCCTCGCCCACCAGGACGTCCTCCTCCGGGCGAACGACAACTCCATCACCAAGCCGTCCGATCTGAACAACAAGAAGCTGTGCTCGGTCACCGGCTCGACCTCCGCGCAGAACGTCAAGACGAAGATCGCGCCCAAGGCCCAGCTCCAGGAGTACGGCGGCTACTCCGAATGCCTGACCGGCCTCGAGAACGGGGTCGTCGACGCCCTCACCACCGACGACTCGATCCTCGCCGGCTACGCGGCACAGCCGCAGTTCAAGGGCAAGTTCAAGCTCGCCGGCTTCAAGCTGAGCAACGAGAACTACGGCATCGGCGTCCAGAAGGGCGACACCGAACTCAAGGACAAGATCAACAAGGCCCTGGAGAAGATGGTCGCCGACGGCTCCTGGCAGGCCGCCGTGAACAAGAACTTCGGCCCGGCCGGCTACAAGAACGAGCCCGCGCCGAAGATCGGCGTGGTCGTCACCTGAGCGGGCCGTCGTGTTCGACTTCCTCCAAGGCTACGACCTGCTGGGAGCCTTCTGGACCACGATCCGGCTGACCTTCTACTCAGCGATCGGTTCCCTGGTGTGGGGGACGCTGCTGGCCGCCATGCGCGTCAGCCCCGTCCCCCTCATGCGGGGCTTCGGCACCGCGTACATCAACATCGTCCGCAACATCCCGCTCACCGTCATCATCGTCTTCACCTCGCTCGGCCTCTTCCAGACCCTCGGCGTCAGCCTCGGCGCCACGGACTTCGACGTCATCAACTTCCGGCTCGCCGTCCTCGGACTCATCGCCTACACCTCGGCGTTCGTCTGCGAGGCGCTGCGCTCCGGCATCAACACCGTGCCCCTCGGACAGGTCGAGGCCGCCCGCGCGATCGGCCTGAACTTCACCCAGACCCTGCGGCTGATCGTGCTGCCCCAGGCGTTCCGGTCCGTCGTCGGCCCGCTCACCAACGTCCTCATCGCGCTCACCAAGAACACCACCGTCGCCGCCGCCATCGGCGTCGCCGAAGCCGCCCTGCTGATGCGGGAGATGATCGAGAACGAGGCCCAGATCATCCTCATCTCCGTCATCTTCGCGTTCGGGTTCATCTGCCTGACGCTGCCGACGGGGCTCATCCTCGGCTGGGTCGCCAAGAAGGTCGCGGTGAAACGATGAAGCACGGGGCCACCGTCCTCTACGACGTGCCCGGGCCGAGCGCCCGGCGCCGCAACCTCCTGTTCACGCTGGTCTTCCTGGTCGCCCTCGCCGCCGTCCTCTGGTGGGTGGGGGCGAGCCTGGCCGACAAGAACCAGCTCGACTGGGCCAAGTGGTCGCCGTTCTTCACCGACTCGCAGACCTGGACCACCTTCCTCCTGCCCGCCCTGAAGAACACGGTCATCGCGGCCGCCCTCTCCATGGTCCTCGCCCTGCCGCTCGGCGCCCTCTTCGGCATCGCCCGGCTCTCCGACCACCGCTGGGTGCGGTGGGTGGCGGGCGTGATCGTGGAGTTCTTCCGCGCCATCCCGGTCCTCATCCTGATGCTGTTCGCCAACGCCGCGTACGCCCAGTTCACCGACGTCAGCCCGGACAACCGGCCGCTGTACGCCGTCGTCACCGGCCTCGTGCTCTACAACTCGTCGGTCCTCGCCGAGGTGGTCCGGGCCGGCATCCTCGCGCTGCCGGCCGGGCAGACCGACGCGGCCAAGGCCATCGGCATGCGCAAGGGCCAGACCATGACATACGTGCTGCTGCCGCAGTCCGTGACCGCGATGCTGCCCGCGCTCGTCAGCCAGCTCGTCGTCATCGTCAAGGACACCGCACTCGGCGGCGCGATGCTCGGCTTCTCCGAACTCCTCGCCTCCGTACGCCCGATGAGCGCCAACTACGGCGCCAACACCATCGCCTCCTTCACCGTCGTCGCCGTCGTCTTCATCATCCTCAACTTCGCCCTCACCACCTTCGCCTCCTGGCTGGAGGGCCGGCTGCGGCGCGGCCGCAAGTCGACGGGCGCGGTCGTCGGCGCGGAGGCCGTGGAGGAACTGGCGGCACCGGGCGAACACCCGCCGGCGGGCGACGGCGGCCACACCTGAGCGCAATGCCCGCTTCCACCACCTCCTCCGCCGAGAATCAGGCACATGACCGCCACGCCCCCGGCCCGCCCCACCCCTCCCACCCCTCCCACGCCCCCCGCGCCCGCCCCGCGCCGCACCCTCGCGGACCGACTGCTCGCCGCGCTCGGCGGCCTCGCCGCCGGATACGGCGGGCTCGCCGTCGCCGCGCTCGTCGCCGTCCTCGTCCGGCCCGAGGCCGGGCCGATCGCCGCCGTCGGCGACTGGGTCGTCGACCGCAGCCCCACCGGCGTCAAGGAATGGGCCATCCGCACCTTCGGCGAGAACGACAAGACGGTCCTGGAGGCCGGCATCATGGTGCTGCTCGCCGTGCTCGCCGCCCTCATCGGCCTGCTCGCCCTGCGCAGCCTGCCCGCCGCCGCCCTCGTGGTGGCCGCCCTCGGCGTGGTCGGCATGCTCGCCGCCGTGACCCGCCCCGACTCCACGTCCGCCGCCGACGCGCTGCCCTCGCTCGCCGGCGCGGCCGCCTGCGCCGCCGTCCTGTACGTGCTCACCCGGCGGCTCACCGTCCCGCGCCCCGCCGCCACGGCCCCGGACCGGCGCGGCTTCCTGCTCACCGGCGCCGGCGCCGTGGCCGGCGCCACCGGAACCCTCTTCCTGGCCCGCAGCGTGGGCGCCACCCGCTCGGAGAACGCCGGCGCGTCCCGCGACGCGCTGCGGCTGCCCCGGCCCGCGTCGCCCGCGCCCGCCGTACCGCCCGGCGCGCAGCTCCCCGTCGACGGCATCAGCCCCTTCGTCACCCCCAACGGCGACTTCTACCGGGTCGACACCGCCCTCGTCGTCCCGCGCCTCGACGCCACGAGCTGGCGGCTGCGCGTCCACGGCACGGGCGTGCCCCGCGAACGCGTCTTCACGCTGCCCGAGCTGATGCGCCGCGAGGTCGTCGAACGCGACGTCACCCTCGCCTGCGTCTCCAACGAGGTCGGCGGCTCCCTCGTCGGCAACGCCCGCTGGCTCGGCGTCCGCCTCGCCGACCTGCTGCGCGAATGCGGGGTCCGCCCGCCGTCCCGGGGCGGCCCGGCCGACCAGATCGTCGCCCGCTCCGCCGACGGCATGACGATCGGCAGCCCCGTCGAGACCGTCATGGACGGCCGGGACGCCCTGCTCGCCTTCGGCATGAACGGCGAACCGCTGCCCTTCGCGCACGGATTCCCCGTCCGCATGGTCGTCCCCGGCCTGTACGGCTACGTCTCCGCCTGCAAGTGGATCACCTCCATCGAGCTGACCACCTTCGCCGCCTACGACGCCTACTGGGTACCGCGCGGCTGGGCCGCACAGGCCCCGGTCAAGACCGAGTCCCGCATCGACACCCCGAAGGCCTTCTCCAAGGTCACCGCCGGCCCCGCCCCGGTCGCCGTCGCCGGCGTCGCCTGGGCCCAGCACCGGGGGATCTCCCGGGTACAGCTACGGGTCGACGACGGCCCCTGGCAGGACGCCGAACTCGGCACCGAGGACAGCCGCGACACCTGGCGCCAGTGGGTCTACCGCTGGCACCCCACCCCCGGCAAGCACACCCTCACCGTCCGGGCCACCGACGGCACCGGCACCGTCCAGACCGAACAACGCGCCGACACGATGCCGGACGGGGCGACGGGCTGGCACTCGATCGAGGTCACGGCCCACTGAGCGGCCGGCCGGGGCGCTTCCACCGACGGCCCGGCGCCGGCACGGCAACCGACCGGCCGCCCCGCGCGGCCCGGCCCGCCCCCGGCGCTCCGCCGGATGCCGCCCCGTCTCGCACGGCGCACCATGAAGACATGGACGGCACTCCCGGACTCGGCGACGTCAGCGCCCCCGGGCGCCTCGCCGGGGCCGGTGAGGGCGTCAGTACCGCCGAGCTGGCGCTCGCCGCCCGTAACCACGGGCTGCCCCTGGAAGCGCTGCGCTACGACACCACACCGCCCGGTCTGCACTACGTCCTGGTCCACTACGACATCCCCTGCGTCGACCCCGCCGAGGCCGACGGCTGGCGGCTGAGCGTCGGCGGGCGGGTGGACCGGCCGCTCAGCCTCGACGCGGCCGCGCTCCGCGCGCGGCCGGCCGTGACCCACCGGGTCACCATGGAGTGCGCGGGCAACGGCCGGGCCCGGCTCGACCCGCGCCCGGTGAGCCAGCCCTGGCTCGTCGAGGCCGTCGGCACCGCCGACTGGACCGGTGTCCCGCTGGCCGGGCTGCTCGCCGAGGCGGGCGTCGGGGACGGCGCCGTCGAGGCGGTGTTCACCGGCGCCGACCACGGGGTCGAACGCGGCACAGAACAGGACTACCGGCGCAGCCTGCCGCTGGACGTGGCCGCCGACCCGGCGCGGGGCGTGCTCGTCGCGTACGCCATGAACGGCGCCCCGCTGCCGCCCCAGCACGGCCGGCCGCTGCGCCTTGTCGTGCCCGGCTGGTACGGCATGGCGTCGGTGAAGTGGCTGCGCGACATCACCGTCACCGACACCCCCTTCACCGGCTTCCAGCAGACCGTCGCCTACCGCTACCGGCAGCGCCCGGACGACCCCGGCGAGCCCGTCGACGTCATCGCGCCCCGCGCCCTGATGATCCCGCCCGGCTTCCCCGACTTCATGTCCCGCACCCGCGTCGTCCGTCCCGGCCCCGTCCCGCTCACCGGCCGCGCCTGGTCCGGCCACGCCCCGGTGACCCGGGTCGAGCTCAGCGCCGACGGCGAGCGGAGCTGGACCGACGCCGAGGTCACCGCCGACCCGGCCGGCCCCTGGGCCTGGGCCGCCTGGCACACCACCTGGACCGCGCGCCCCGGCCCGTACGTCCTCACCGTCCGCGCCACCGACGCCGCCGGCCACACCCAGCCGCTCACCGCCCCCTGGAACCGCGGCGGCTTCGGCAACAACCTGGTCCAGCGGGTCGAGGTGGTCTGCCTCACCTGAGGGCCGGACCGACGGTCAGGCCGGATAGAGTCGACGGTGGCCCGCCCGTACCCGAGGGCCCAAGCACCGCACGACCGAGGAGCATGCGTGACCGACGCGGAGTCCACCGCCCTGCAGCAGCAGATCGCCCGGGATCTCGAGGTCTCCGAGACCTTCGACCCGCGCGAGGAGATCGAGCGCCGAGTCGTCTTCCTCACCGAGCACCTCACCGGCAGCGGCCTGCGCAGCCTCGTCCTCGGCATCAGCGGCGGCGTCGACTCCACCACCGCCGGCCGGCTCTGCCAGCTCGCCGTCGAGCGGGCCCGCGCCGCCGGCCACGACGCCACCTTCTACGCGATGCGGCTGCCCTACGGCGTCCAGGCCGACGAGCACGACGCCCAGCTCGCCCTCGGCTTCATCCAGGCCGACCACGTCCTCACCGTGGACGTGAAGCCCGCGAGCGACGCTGCCCTGGACGCCGCCCGCGCCGCCGGCGTCACCTTCCGCGACGCCCACCACCAGGACTTCGTGCACGGCAACATCAAGGCCCGGCAGCGGATGATCGCCCAGTACGCGGTCGCCGGCGCCCACGACGGCCTCGTCGTCGGCACCGACCACGCCGCCGAGGCGGTCTCCGGCTTCTTCACCAAGTACGGCGACGGCGCCGCCGACCTCGTGCCGCTGACCGGCCTCACCAAGCGCCGGGTCCGCGCCGTCGCCGCCGAGCTGGGCGCCGCCGCCGAGCTGGTGTGGAAGACGCCGACGGCCGACCTGGAGACCCTCGACCCGGGCAAGCCCGACGAGGACGCGCTCGGCGTGACGTACGACGAGATCGACGACTTCCTGGAGGGCAAGCCGGTCGGCGAGGGCGCCTTCGCGTCGATCGTGCGCCGCTACCGGATGACCGACCACAAGCGCCGCCTCCCGATCGCTCCCTGAGCACCGGCGCGCCCTTCACCCCCGGGTGACAGCCGCACGACCATCCGGCCGTGTCCGCGTGGCGGGCGCGGCCGGGTGAGCGGAGCGTGGTGTGCCCTGAGAGGACGTCAGCGGACAACAGCGGACGTTCCGGCGAAGGGAGAACCGCACGTGTTCGGCAGCACCACCGCGTTCAGCAGCTTCTCGGTCGACGACCTCGACTCCGCCCGCCTCTTCTACGGCGGGACCCTGGGCCTCCAGGTGACCGAGGAATCGGACCACGACATGCAGGTCCTCTTCCTCACCCTGGCCGGCGGGGCGAGGATCTTCGTCTACCCGAAGGGTGACGAGCACACCCCGGCCAGCTTCACGGTCCTCAACTTCCAGGTCGATGACATCGAGGCGGCCGTCGACGCGCTGACCGCCAAGGGCGTCGAGTTCCAGCGCTACCCCGGCTTCGAGTTCGACGACAAGGGCATCGTCCGGGACCCCCGGGGTCCTGAGGCCGTCGCCTGGTTCACCGACCCGGCGCAGAACGTCCTGGCTCTCATGCAGCGCTGAGCCCCTGCCGACCGGTGCGCCCCCGCCATATGATCCACTGTCCCGGCGGGGGCGTCACGAACAGGAGCAGTCAGCGTGTCCAGCGAGTCCAGCGTGTCCACCTACCGTCAGCCCGGGCTCGTCCTCACGGACCACCGCTTCACCGTCCCCCTCGACCACGCGCGCCCCGACGGCGAGACCATCGAGCTGTACGGGCGCGAGGTCGTCGCGGGCGAGAAGGCGGCGCACCGGGCGGGCCTGCCGTGGCTGCTGTACCTGGAGGGCGGCCCCGGCTTCGGAGCCCGCCGCTTCGTCGGGCCCCAGGCATGGCTCGGCCGGGCCGTCCGCGAGTTCCGGGTCCTCCTCCTCGACCAGCGCGGCACCGGCCGCTCCACCCCCGCCAACCGGCAGACCCTGCCGCTGCGCGGCACCCCGCGCGAACAGGCCGCCTACCTGGCCCACTTCCGCGCCGACTCCATCGTCAAGGACTGCGAGCTGGTCCGCCGCGAGCTGACCGGCGGCGCCCCCTGGACCGTCCTCGGCCAGAGCTTCGGCGGCTTCTGCGCCACGAACTACCTCTCCACCGCCCCCGAGGGCCTCGCCGCCGTCCTCGTCACCGGCGGCCTGCCCTCGCTCCACGCGAGCGCCGACGAGGTGTACCGGGCCGCCTACCCCCGTATCCAGCGCAAGAACGCGGCCCACTACGCCCGCTACCCCGACGACGTCGAGCGGGTCCGGCGGATCGCCGCCCACCTCCACGAGCACGAGGTCACCCTGCCCGGCGGCGGCCGGCTCACCCCCGAGGCGTTCCAGTCGCTCGGCATCCTCCTCGGCTCCGGATCCGGCACCCACCAGCTCCACCTGCTCCTGGAGGACGCCTTCGTCCCCACCCCGGCCGGACCGGCTCTCTCCGACGCCTTCCTCGAAGGCGTCCGCGCCGAGCTCTCCTACGCCGGGCACCCGCTCTACGCCATCCTCCACGAGGCCATCTACGCCCAGGGCACCACCCGCGGCCACGGCCCCACCGACTGGGCGGCCGAGCGGGTACGGGCCGAGTTCCCCGAGTTCGACGCGGCGAAGGCGCTCGACGGCGCCGGGCCGGTCCTGCTCACCGGCGAGACCGTCCACCCCTGGCACTTCGCCACCGACCCGGCCCTGCGCCCGCTGCGCGAGACCGCCGAGCATCTCGCGGCGCGCACCGACTGGACCCCGCTCTACGACCCGGCGCGGCTCGCCGCCAACGAGGTGCCGGTCGCCGCCGCCGTGTACCACGACGACATGTACGTGGACACCGCCCACTCGCTGGAGACCGCGCGGGCGATCCGGGGACTGCGCACCTGGGTCACGGACGAGTTCGAGCACGACGGCGTACGGGCCGGCGGGCCGCGGGTCCTGGACCGGCTGCTCGCACTCGTGCGCGACGAGGTCTGAGCTCACCCGTACGGGGAGAGGCCGAGGGCCTCTCGGAGGGCGACGCCTCCCCGCCGCACCAGGTGCAGCTGCGGCCCCGCCTCGTGGTCCGCGCCCGCTGCGGCGCGCGGCCTCCGGCCCGGCCGGGGGCGGCGGCGCGCACAAAAGTCCAAGCGGTGCTCACTGATTGCTCATGGTCCGCTTCCTCCGCGCGGGATAGAAATCCGTCCGAGCCCCCTGCGCGACCGGGGACGGCTCACCGCGCCGAGAGAGGACGGACATGACCACCCACGTCGACACCGAGATCGCCAGCCAGCCCGACTGCTGGCGGCGCGCCGCCGAACTGGCCGTCGAGCGGGACGGGCTGCTGCCCCGTTCGGGCGAGCGGATCGCCGTCGTCGGCTGCGGCACCTCGTACTTCATCGCCCGCGCCTACGCCGCCCTGCGCGAGTCCCTGGGCGGCGGCGAGACCGACGCCTTCCCGGCCTCCGACCCGACCCCGCTCGGCCGCGGCTACGACCGGATCGTCGCGCTCACCCGCTCCGGCACCACCACCGAGGTCGCCGAGCTGCTCGCCCGGGCCTCGGGCCGGATCCCGACCCTCGCCCTCACCGGCGTCCCGGACAGCCCGGCCGGGCACCACGCCGACGCCGTCCTCGACCTGTCCTTCGCCGACGAACGCTCCGTCGTCCAGACCCGGTTCGCCACCACCGCGCTGCAGCTCCTGCGCGCCGCGCTCGGCGTGGACCTCGGCCCGTCGATCGCGGACGCCGAACTCGCCCTGTACGAACCGCTGCCCGCCGCGTGGGAGCGGCAGGGCCAGTTCACCTTCCTCGGCACCGGCTGGACCGTCGGCCTCGCCGACGAGGCCGCGCTCAAGCTCCGCGAGGCGGCCCGCGCCTGGACGGAGTCGTACCCGGCGATGGAGTACCGGCACGGGCCCATCAGCATCAGCGACCCCGGCAGCCTGGTGTGGTGCTTCGGCCCCGTCCCGCCCGGTCTCACCGACGAGGTCAACGCCACCGGCGCCCAGTTCGTCGCCGACGCCGTCGACCCGGTCGCCGCGCTCGTCCGCGCCCAGCGCCTCGCGGTCGCCCTCGCCGGCCGCCGCGGACTCAACCCCGACCGCCCGCGCAACCTCACCCGCTCGGTGATCCTCGCCGGCGCGCGCTGAACCCGGGCGCACCGAACCCGGATGCGCTGAACCCGGTGCGCGCTGAACCCGGTGCGCGATGAACGGGTCTGCGGCGCAGGGAGGTTGGGCACCGCCCCGTATCCTGCGCGCATGAACGACACGCAACTCGCAGAGATGCCCACCGACTGGCAGCGCGCCCTCGCCGTCGTCGCCCACCCCGACGACCTGGAGTACGGCTGCGCCGCCGCCGTCGCGGGCTGGACGGACGCCGGCAAGGAGGTCGGCTACGTCCTCGCCACCCGCGGCGAGGCGGGCATCGACTCCCTCGCCCCGGCGGCCTGCCGCCAGGTGCGCGAGCGGGAGCAGCAGGACAGCGCGGCCGTGGTGGGCGTGACGACCGTGGAGTTCCTCGACCACGAGGACGGCATGATCGAGTACGGGCTCGGGCTGCGCCGCGACATCGCCGCCGCGATCCGCCGCCACCGGCCCGAACTCGTCATCACCCTCAACCACCGCGACACCTGGGGCCCGGGCCCCGGCGGCTTCTGGAACACCCCCGACCACCGCGCCGTCGGCCGTGCCACCCTCGACGCGGCGGCGGACGCGGGCAACCGCTGGATCTTCCCCGAACTCGTCGAGCAGGGCCTCGAACCCTGGAACGGCGTCCGCTGGGTCGCCGTCGCCGGCTCCACCACCCCCACCCACGCCGTCGACGCCCGCCCCGGACTCGACCGCGCCGTCCGCTCCCTGCTCGCCCACCGCGCCTACATCGAGGCCCTCACCGACCAGTCCCCGGAGGAGTACGTCCGCGCCTTCGTCACCGAGTCCACCTCGCGCGCCGCCGCCCGCTTCGGCGACCGCCCGGCGGTGGCCTTCGAGGTCTTCCCCCGCCAGGGCTAGGACCGCCGCGAGGGCGGGTCCCGGTCGTCACGAGCAGCGGAATCAGTTCCGCTGATGCGCGGTGCAGCAAACCTCGTTGGACGTGATCGCGGCAGCCGCTTCAGGATGGCCGCATGACCATCTCCTCTGCGATCGCCTCCTTCGCCGTGGTGGCGGGCATGATGACGATCATGCCGGGCCTCGACACCGCTCTGGTGCTGCGCTCCGCCATCACCCTGGGCCGGCGCCGGGCCTTCGCCACGGCGCTGGGGATCCTCAGCGGCGTGCTCGTGTGGGGCGTGGCCGCCGCGGTCGGTGCCTCGGCGGTGCTCACCGCGTCCCATCTGCTGTACGACGTGCTGCGCGTGGCCGGCGCCGGGTACCTGGCGTGGCTGGGGTTCGGCATGATCCGCCGGACGCTCCGGGAGCGCGGCCGGGCCGTGCCGGGGGAGGCGGCCGACGCGCCGGGACAGACCGCGGAGGCGACATGGGCGCGGTCCTGGGCGCGCGGGCTCGGCACCAGCCTGCTGAACCCGAAGAACGGCGTCTTCTACATGGCGATGCTGCCGCAGTTCATCCCCAGTGGCGCCCCGCACCTGCTGATGGGGATCGTCCTCGCGGCCGTGCACGACCTGGAGGGGCTGGTCTGGTTCAGCGCGCTGATCTTCGGCACGCAGCTCGTCCGCCGGTGGCTGAACCGCGGCTCGGTGCGGCGGGCCATCGACGCGGTCACCGGCACGGTACTCGTCGGCTTCGGCGTCAGGCTGGCACTCGGGGGCGAGTGACCGCCGGGACCGGACGACGAAGGGCAGCGGGGAGGTGCGCCGGCGCACCTCCCCGCTCCGTCCTGTCGTCGGCTCACATGTCGGGGGAGGGCTTCAGGACCGCGAAGGGTGCCCCGAACGGGTCCGCGAACCAGCCGATGCGGCCGACGTTCGGCACGTCCGCGGGCGCCATCAGGACCGAGCCGCCGTTCTCCTGCACCGTCGCCGAGGTCGCGTCCGCGTCCTCCACCATGAAGTACGGGATCCAGCGCGACTTGTCCGCGCCTGGCTGCAGCGGGGCCGCGCCGCCGAACGAGGTGTCCTTCAGGTCGCCCTCGGCCGTCGAGATCACCCGGTACGTCATGCCGGGCGCCTCCATCTCCTCCCAGCGCCAGCCGAACAGCCCCTGGTAGAAGCCGAGCGTGGCCTCCGGGTCCGGCACGTGCAGCTCGGCCCAGAGCAGGGTGTTGGGCGAGGAGGTGCGCTCCAGGCCCTTCACCGTGCCGGGCTGCCAGACGGCGAACTCGGCACCGGCCGGGTCGGTCAGCGCCGCCATCCGCCCGGCGTCCATCACGTCCATGGCGGCCATCCTGACCGTGCCGCCGCCCTGCTCCGTCGCCCGGGCGGTCGCCTCGGCGTCCGGGGTCTCGAAGTAGACGGTCCAGGCGCTGCTCGCGCCCTCACCGAGCGGCCCGAGGGCGGCGACCGTCTTGCCGTCCTGCTGGAAGAAGCCGTAGCCGCCCGCGTCGGGGCCGGCCGAGGCGAAGTTCCAGCCGAAGACGCGGCCGTAGAACTCGGCGGCGGCGTTGATGTCGGGGCTGCCGAGGTCCAGCCAGTCGGGTGAGCCCTTGGTGAAGTCCGTACCGAGCATGGGGTGTGTCCCGTCCTTCCGGGTGGGGAGGCCGTGTCGTGACGGCGGATGGCCGGGTTCCGGCCACCATGGCCGATCCTCGCCCTCACCCGCGCCCCGCGCAGCCCTGGCGCCCCGGTTTCATCCGCACGGCCCAGCCCACCGCCCGTCAGACGCCCGTGCCGGCCGCCGCCCGCACCTTGCGGGAGGCGGCTCGGTTGACAAAGAAAGTTGCCGTTTCTGCAATAGGGAAGGTGACTGATGAAGACCGCGAAGCCCGTGACGACCGCATCGACGGCGTGCTCAGCGAGGTCGGCCCCCGGCTCCGCCGGATCCGCCGCGAGCGCGGCGCGACCCTGGCCGAGCTCTCCGCCTCCACCGGCATTTCGGTGAGCACCCTCTCCCGTCTGGAGTCCGGGCGGCGCAAGCCCAGTCTGGAGCTGCTGCTGCCGATCGCCCGGGCCCACCAGGTCCCGCTCGACGAGCTGGTGGGGGCGCCGCCGGTGGGCGATCCGCGGGTGCGGGCGAAGCCGATCGTCCGGGCCGGCCGCACCCTGTACCCGCTCACCCGGCAGCCCGGCGGCCTCCAGGCGTACAAGATGGTCCAGGAGCCCGGGGCCGAGGTGCCCGACCCCCGGGTGCACGAGGGATACGAGTGGCTGTACGTGCTCTCCGGGCGGCTGCGGCTCGTTCTCGGCGAGCACGACGTGGTGCTCGGGCCCGGCGAGGCGGCCGAGTTCGACACCCGCGTCCCGCACTGGTTCGGGCCGGCGGGGGAGCGGCGGGTGGAGTTCCTGAGCCTGTTCGGGCCGCAGGGCGAGCGCATGCACGTACGGGCGCGCCCCAGGAGCCGTCAGAGCTCCCAGGGGTCCCAGGGCTCACGGAGTCCCAAGAAGTCCTGAGCGCCTGGTTCCGTTGAGCCAAGCGACCGCTTAGTATGCGCTCACCGCCGCGGCACCGACCGCGCGGTACGGAACGGATCACGAAGGCAGCTGGAGGCGTCCGCATGCAGGCATGGCGAGTGCACGAGAACGGCGAGCCCGGCGAGGTGATGCAGCGCGACGACACCGACCGGCCCGTGCCCGGTCCCGGCCAGGTGCTCCTGAAGGTCCGCGCCACCGGCCTCAACTTCCCCGACGCGCTGCTCTGCCGCGGGCAGTACCAGGTGCGGCCCCCGCTGCCCTTCACCCCCGGCGTCGAGATCTGCGCCGAGACCGAGGACGGGCGCCGGGTCATCGCCACCCCGGCCCTCCCCCACGGCGGCCTCGCCGAGTACGCCGTCGCCGACGAGGCGGCGCTGCTCCCGGCTCCCGAGGCGCTCGACGACGCCGAGGCCGCCGCCCTCCACATCGGCTACCAGACCGGCTGGTTCGGCCTGCACCGCAGGGCCGCCCTGAAGGAGGGCGAGACGCTGCTCGTGCACGCCGCCGCGGGCGGGGTCGGCAGCGCCGCCGTCCAGCTCGGCAAGGCGGCCGGCGCCACCGTCATCGGTGTCGTCGGCGGCGCGGACAAGGCCGCCGTCGCCCGCGAACTCGGCTGCGACACGGTCGTCGACCGGCACGCCGAGGACGTCGTCGCCGCCGTCAAGGAGGCCACCGGCGGCCGCGGCGCCGACGTGATCTACGACCCGGTGGGCGGCGCCGCCTACCAGCAGTCCGCCAAGCTCGTCGCCTTCGAGGGCCGGATCGTGGTCGTCGGCTTCGCCAGCGGCACCATCCCCGCCCCCGCCCTCAACCACGCCCTCGTGAAGAACTACTCGATCGTGGGCCTCCACTGGGGCCTCTACAACCTCAAGGACCCGGCCGCCGTACTGCGCTGCCACGAGACCCTCACCGCACTCGCCGCCAAGGGCCTGATCAAGCCGTACGTGAGCGAGCGCGTCCCCTTCGCGGCCGCCGCCGACGCGGTGCAGCGGCTCGCCGAGGGCCGCACCACCGGCCGGCTCGTCGTCCTCCCGGAAGGAACCCGCGCATGACGGCACACCGCCCCGACGCCGCCGAACTCCGCGAACGCACCCGCCGGTTGCTCGCCGAGCACCCGCCGGCCACCACCGACCGCACCGACTTCCTGCGCGCCCGCTTCGACGCCGGACTCGCCTGGGTGCACTACCCGGCCGGCCTCGGCGGACTCGACGCCCCGCGCGCCCTGCAGGCCGTCGTCGACGCCGAACTCGCCGCCGTCGGCGCCCCCGACAACGACCCCCGCCGGATCGGCATCGGCCTCGGCATGGCCGCCCCTACCCTCCTCGCGTACGGCTCCGACGAGGTCAAGGAGCGCTTCCTGAAGCCGCTGTGGGTCGGCGAGGAGGTGTGGTGCCAGCTCTTCAGCGAGCCCGGCGCCGGCTCCGACCTCGCGGCCCTCGGCACCCGCGCCGTGCGCGACGGCGACACGTGGGTGGTCAACGGGCAGAAGGTGTGGACCTCCAGCGCCCATGTGGCCCGCTGGGCCATCCTCATCGCCCGCACCGACCCCGAGCTGCCCAAGCACCGCGGCATCACCTACTTCGTGTGCGACATGACCGACCCGGGCGTCGAGGTCAGGCCGCTGCGCCAGATCACCGGCGAGGCCGAGTTCAACGAGGTCTTCCTCACCGACGTCCGCATCCCCGACGCCCACCGTCTCGGTGACGTCGGCGACGGCTGGCGGGTCGCCCAGACCACCCTCATGAACGAGCGCGTCTCCATCGGCGGCGCCTGTATCCCGCGCGAGGGCGGCATGATCGGCAAGGCCGCCGGCACCTGGCGCGCCCGCCCCGAGCTGCGCACTCACGACCTGCACCGCCGGCTGCTCGACCTGTGGGTCGACGCCGAGGTCGCCCGGCTCACCGGCGAGCGGCTGCGCCAGCAGCTCGTCGCCGGCCAGCCCGGACCCGAGGGCAGCGCCATGAAGCTCGGCTTCGCCCGGCTGAACCAGGCCATCAGCGCACTCGAGGTCGAACTCCTCGGCGACGAGGGCCTGTTGTACGGCGAGTGGGCGATGGTCCGGCCCGACCTGGTCGACTTCACCGGCCGTGACGCCGGCTACCGCTATCTGCGCGCCAAGGGCAACTCGATCGAGGGCGGCACGACCGAGGTGCTGCTCAACATCGTGGCCGAGCGGGTCCTCGGCCTGCCCCCGGAGCCGCGCAACGACAAGGACGTCGCCTGGAAGGACCTCGCCCGATGACCGAGACACCCGAGACGCCCGAGACGATCCGGCCGGCCTCCGCCGAGCCGGACCTGCTCTACTCCGAGGCGGAGGAGGACCTGCGCGCCGCCGTCCGCTCGCTGCTCGCCGACCGGGCCGACGCGCAGACGCTGCTCGGCCGCGTCGAGCAGCCGAGCCCGTACCTCCCCGGCCTGTGGGACGCCCTCGCGGGCGGCATCGGCGCCGCCGGGCTGCTCGTTCCCGAGAAGCTGGGCGGTCAGGGCGCGAGCCACCGCGAGGCCGCCGTGGTCCTGGAGGAGCTGGGCCGGGCGGTGACCCCGGCCCCGTACCTCACCAGCGCCGTCGTGGCGACCGAGACCCTGCTCGCGCTGGGCGCCGAGTCGGGTGCGGGGACCGGCCCCGTCGCCGAGCTGCTCGGCGCGCTCGCCGGCGGAGAGACGGTCGCGGTCCTCGCCGTGCCGCTCTCCACCGCGCCGGGCGCCGACCCGGTGACCGACGGGCCCGTGCCCGCCGTCGCGGACGCGGCCGCCGCCGACGTCCTCCTCGTGCCGCGCGCCGACGGCCTGTACGCCGTCCCGGCGGCGGACGCGCGGATCACCCCGCAGGTCCCGCTGGACCTCACCCGGCCGCTCGCCGTCGTCGACGCGCGGGGCGCCGGGGGCACCCGGCTCGCCGCCGCGGACTCCGCCCGCGCGGCCGTGCGGCGCGGCCTGCTCGCGGGCGCCGGACTGCTCGCCTCCGAGCAGCTCGGGATCGCCGAGTGGTGTCTGGAGGAGACCGTCCGGCACACGAAGGAGCGCCACCAGTTCAACCGCCCGATCGGTTCCTTCCAGGCCCTCAAGCACCGGATGGCCCAGCTCTGGCTGGAACTCGTCGGCGCCAGGGCGGCGGCCCGCGCCGCCGCCGACGCGCTCGCGACCGGCGCCGCCGACGCCGAACTGACCGTGGCCGTCGCCCAGGCGTACTGCTCCAAGGTCGCCGTGCACGCCGCCGAGGAGTGCGTCCAGCTGCACGGCGGCATCGGGATGACCTGGGAGCACCCCGCGCACCTGGCCCTCAAGCGCGCCAAGTCGGACCGGACGGCGCTGGGTTCGGCCGGCCGGCACCAGGACGTGATCGCGGAGCTGATGGACCTGCCCGCACCGCGGTAAGGGGCCACCTACGTCCGCACTCCTCTACATGCTGTTTAATTGCAAGCTGTTTGCAATAACAGTTGATCTTCAAGAGGGGTGTGGACGTCTTGGCCGCCCGTACGATCCGCCGCGCGACCGCCGCGATACTGACCGGGGCCGTGGCCCTCACCGCGGCGGCCTGCTCGACCCCGGGCGGTGGCGCCGCGGGCGCCGCCGGACCCAAGGACTCCGCGGTCGTCGGCATCGCCTACGAACCCGAGACCCTCAGTCCGCTCCTCGGCTACGGCAAGGACGGCAACTCCAAGATCTTCGACGGGCTGCTCGCCTTCGACGCGGACATGAAGCTCAAGCCCGCCCTCGCCGCCGCGCTGCCGACGATCAGCGCCGACGGCCTCACGTACACCTACCGGCTCCGCGAGGGCGTGCGGTTCAGCGACGGCCGGCCCTTCACCGCGAAGGACGTCGTCTTCACGTACACGACGATCCTCGACCCGAAGACCAACAACCCCTCCCGCACCGAGCTCGACGCCCTGCGGAGCGTCCGGGCCGTCGGCGACGACACCGTCGTCTTCACCCTCAAGTACCCCTATGCGCCCTTCGCCGAGCGCACCGTCCTCGCCATCGCCCCCGAGCACATCGCGGGCCGGCAGGACGTCAACACCGGCCCGTTCACCACCAGGCCCGTCGGCACCGGCCCGTACGTCCTCACCGGCTGGTCCAGGGGCGAGAAGCTCACCTTCACCGCCAACGAGCACTACTGGGGCGGCGCGCCGGCCGTGAAGCGGTTCACCATGGCCGTCGTCAAGGACGACGACGTCCGCGCCACCCGGCTGCGCGCCGGCGACCTCGACGCCGCCATCCTGCCGCCCGCCCTCGCCGCCGGGTTCAAGGGCGACAAGGCCCGGCGGACGTACACGGCGACGACGTACGACTACCGCACCGTCACCCTGCCCAGCCACAACCGGGTCGCCGGCGATCCCGCGATCCGGCGCGCCCTCGACCTCGCCGTCGACCGGCAGGCCATGGTCGACCGGATCCTCGACGGCGCCGGCAAGCCCGCCTACGGCCCCGTCCCCACCGACAGCCCCTGGTTCGCCAAGGGCACCGAACGCCGCCACGACCTCGCCGGCGCCCGGAAGATCCTCGACAAGGCCGGCTGGAAGCCCGGCCCCGACGGCGTCCGTGTGAAGAACGGAGTCCGCGCCGCCTTCCCGCTCTGGTACCTCTCCGGCGACAAGCTCCGTCAGGACCACGCCCTCGCCTACGCCTCCGACGCCAAGAAGGCCGGCATCGCCCTCACCACCCAGGCCGGCACCTGGGAGGTCATCGAACCCCGCATGAGGACCGACGCCGTCCTCGCCGGCGGAGGCTCGCCCGGCGACCCCGACTTCGACCAGTACCTGCTGCTCAAGTCCTCCGTGGCCGGCGACGGTTTCAACAACATGGCCTCGTACGCCAGTCCGGTCGTCGACCGCGCCCTGGAGGACGGCCGCCGCACCGACGACCCCGCCGAGCGCCGCGCCGCGTACGACACCATCCAGCGCGAACTGGTCAAGAACCCCGGCTACACCTTCCTCACCCACGTCGACCACGTCTACGTCGTCGCCGACCGCTGGGACGGGCTCTCCACCCAGGTCGAGCCGCACGAGCACGGCCTCGGCTCCGGGCCCTGGTGGAACGTCGAGGACTGGAAGCCGAAGAAGTGAGCCCTGCCCATCCTCGCCGCGCCCTTCCGCTCCGTGACCTTCCGCTCCGGGCCATGGCCCGGATGACGGGACGGCGCGCCCTCGCCGCCGTCCCCGTCCTCCTCGCCGTCACCCTCGCGGTCTTCGCCGTCGCCGCCGCCTCGCCCTTCGACCCCGTCAAGGCCTACGCCGGCACCGCCGGACTCACCGCCTCGCAGGCCGACCTCGACCGGCTCCGCGCCAACCTCGGCGCCGACCGGCCCTGGTTCACCCGCTGGTGGGACTGGGTCGGCCACGCGATACGCGGCGATCTCGGCGACTCCACCGTCATGCGGCAGCCCGTCGCCGACGTCGTCGCCGAACGCCTCGGCTGGTCCGTGCTGCTCGCCGCCACCGCCTTCCTCCTCGCCGTCACCCTCGGCACCGCCCTCGGCGTCCTCGCCGGCCGCCGCCGCGGCGGCCCGATCGACCGGGCCGTCAGCTCCGCCGCGTACACCCTCGAAGCCGCCCCCGCCTTCTGGCTCGGCCTGCTCGCCGTCTGGTTCTTCGCCCTCCGGCTCGGCGTGCTCCCGGCCGGCGGACTCACCGACACCGCCAGCGACACCGTCACCGCCGGCCAGGTCGCCACCCACCTGGTGCTGCCCGCACTCGTCCTCGGCGCCTCCCAACTGCCCTGGTTCTTCCTGTACGTGAGACAGGGCGTCGGCGACGCCCTGGCAGAGGACCCGGTGCGCGGCGCCCGCGCCCGCGGCCTCGCCGAACGCACCGTCCTCACCGGCCACGCCCTGCGCTCCGGCCTGCTCCCGGTGCTCACCCTCGTCGGCTCCCGCGTGCCCGAACTGATCACCGGAGCCCTTCTCGTGGAGACCGTCTTCAGCTGGCCCGGCATCGCCGCCGCCACGGTCCAGGCCGCCGTCTCCGTCGACTTCCCGCTGCTCGCCGCGCTCACCGTGCTCGCCACCGCCGCCGTGCTGCTCGGCAACCTCCTCTCCGACCTGCTGTACGGGCTCGCCGACCCCCGGGTGGGCTTCGATGGCTGACCCGCGCACCCGCCGCCTCCGGCTGTGGACCTCCGCCCTGACCACCGGCGGCCTCGCCCTCGCCGTCCTCCTCGTGCCGCCGCTCGTCCCGCTCGACGAACAGGCCGTCGACCTGGGGCGAAAGCTCCTGCCACCCTCCGGGGAGCACCCCTTCGGCACCGACGACCTCGGCCGCGACCTGCTGCTCCGATGCGTCTACGGGCTGCGCGTCTCGCTGCTCGTCGGCCTGGTCGCCGCCCTCGCCGCCACCGTCGTCGGCACCACGGTGGGCGCGGCGGCCTGCGCGCTCGGCGGCCGCACCGACCGGCTCGTCATGCGGGTCGTCGACGGCTTCTCGTCCGTGCCGCACCTGCTGCTCGGCATCTTCGTCGTCGCCATGTTCCGGCCCGGAGTCTGGCCGGTCATCGCCTCCGTGGCGCTCACCCACTGGCTGTCCACCGCCCGGATCGTCCGCTCCGAACTCCTCTCGCTGCGCTCCCGGCCCTTCGTCGACGCCGCGATCTCCGGCGGCGCGTCCAGGTGGCGGATCGCCGTCCGGCACCTGCTGCCCGCCGTGCTGCCGCAGGCCGGACTCGCCGCCGTACTGATGGTCCCGCACGCGATGTGGCACGAGTCCGCCCTCTCCTTCCTCGGCCTCGGCCTCCCCAGCCACCAGGCCAGCCTCGGCAACCTGGTCCAGAACGCCCGCTCCTCCCTCCTCGCCGGCGCCTGGTGGCCCACCCTCTTCCCCGGCCTCCTCCTGATCGTCCCGACCCTCGCCCTGGCCGGCCTCGCCGGTGCCTGGCGCGACCGGCTCAACCCGCGCCGCCGCTCGGAGCTGATGCTGTGAACGAGCAGATCCTGCGCGCCCTGGACTCCGTCACCGCCGAGCGCGCCCACGACGCCGTCCTCGGCGTCCGCGACCTCACCGTCCGCTTCCGTCTCCGCGGCGGCCGCACCGTCGCCGCCGTGACCGACGCAGCCTTCGACCTCGCACCGGGCGAGTGCCTCGCCCTCGTCGGTGAAAGCGGCTGCGGCAAGTCGGTCCTGGCCTCGGCCCTGCTCGGCCTGCTGCCGCGCAACGCGGAGACGGAGGGCACGGCGTGGCTGGCGGGCGAGACACCCCCCGGGGACGGAAGAGGCGCCCTCGACCTGCTCGCCGCCGACGAGCGCACCCTCGCCCGCGTCGTACGCGGACGCCGCATCGGACTCGTACCGCAGAGCCCCGCCGCGCACCTCACGCCCGTACGGACCGTGCGCGCGCACCTGGCGGAGACCGTCCGGACGCTGACCGGCACCCCGCGGCGGGCGCGGCGGGCGGCGGCCGAGGCGGCGGCCGAGCGGGCCGCGTTTCCCGTGGGGCACCTCGACCGGTATCCGCACGAGCTGTCCGGCGGGCTCGCGCAGCGCGCGGCGACCGCGCTCGCGCTCATCGGCGACGCGCCGGTGCTGCTCGCCGACGAGCCGACCACCGGCCTCGACCGGGAACTGGTCGACCGGACCGCCGACGAACTGCGCCGGCACGTCGACACCGGCAAGGCGCTGCTGCTCATCACGCACGATCTGGCGGCGGCCCGGCGGGTGGCCGACCGGGTGGCCGTGATGTACGCGGGGCGGATCGTCGAGATCGCCCCGGCCGCGCGCTTCTTCGGCCGGCCCGGCCCCCGGCACCCGTACGCCCGCGGTCTCCTGAACGCCCTGCCCGAGCGGGAGTTCACCCCGATACCCGGGCTGCCGCCCGAACTGTCGAGGCTGCCCGAGGGCTGCGCCTTCGCCCCGCGCTGCGCCCGCGCGACCGGCGCGTGCGAAGTCCGCCCGGACCTCCGCGCCGGCGTCGCCTGCCACCACCCCCACCAGGACGCGGAAGGAGCCGACCGTGCTTGAACTGCACGCCGTGACCGCCGGATACGCCCGCCGCACCCCGGTGTTCCGCTCCGCCGGGCTCACCGTCGCGCCCGGCGAGGCCGTCGGACTGCTCGGCCCCAGCGGCTGCGGCAAGTCCACCCTGGCCCGGGTCGCCGCGCTGCTGCACCGGCCCGACGCGGGCCGGGTGGTGCTCGACGGCACCGAGGTACGCGCCTGGCGGCACCGCGCCCCGCGCGAGCTGCGCACCGCCGTCGGGGTCGTCTTCCAGCAGCCGCGGCTCGCCGCCGACCCGCGCCTGCGGCTCGCCGACCTGATCGCCGAACCACTGCGCGCGACCGGTCGCCGCGCCGCGGTCCCCGAACGCCTCGCCGCCCTCGCGCCCGCCGTCGGCCTCACCGACGACCTGCTCAACCGCCGCCCCCACGAGGTCAGCGACGGCCAGCTCCAGCGCGCCTGCCTGGCCCGCGCCCTGGTGCTGCGGCCGCGCTGGCTGATCTGCGACGAGATGACGGCGATGCTCGACGCCTCGACCACGGCCGCCCTGGTCGCCGCCGTCGAGACCTACCGGGCCGACACCGGCGCGGGTCTGCTCGCCGTCGGCCACGACCGGGTGCTCCTGGAGCGCTGGTGCGACCGTACGGTCGAGTGGGCCGCCTGCCTGGACCCTGGTGAACGGGGGACGGCCGGGAGACAATCGCGCCATGACCAGCCCCTGGACGCCCCTGCCCGACGCCCATCCCCTCGGTGGCATGCGCCCCTTCCTGGAGGCGGGGGAGTCGATTCTCGGCCATGAGCCGGCCGGCGGGTACGAGGACCGGTGCTGGGTGCTGCACACGATCCACGACGGAGCGCGGCGCGTGCGCTGGCGCGAGGTCCTGGCGGGCGCGGGCCGACGCCTGGAGGACTGGCCGCACACGCCCTCGTACCTCGTCCTCGCCGGCATCGACGGCCGCGAGGACCACGAAGGACCGTCGGCCGGGGAGATCGACCGCGACTGCCTCGCGCGCCTCGTGACACTCCTCGCCCGGCACAGCGCCGAAGGGCCGGACACCCCGTGCTACGCGGCGCAGGCCGCCATCGAGGACGCCGGCGCGCCCGTCCCGGCCCGGCACGGGCGTCTCGGCGACGCCCTCGCGCACCACGACTTCTGCTCCGGCCGGGGCGGCGGATGGGGGCAGTTCCCGGCCAACTGGTGGGCCGCCGACGGCTCCTGGTTCGTGCTGACCGACTGGGACCTGAGCGCCACCGAGGTCTTCGGCGGTGCCGCGCTCGTCGCCGCGCTGCTGGCCGACGACGAACTGGAGGCCGTCCGCATGCCGAGCATCGCGGAGGCCCTGGCCCGGGCCTGAGGAACGGCCGGGTCCGGAACTTCACCCGGATGGCCGCCCCGCCATACCGCCGTCCGGATCGTCCCTTCCGTCACACTGTCCGCCGAACGCCGCAATTCCGGTGCGGCGCAAGGAGGGTGAGCGCGATGGCCATTTCCGTTTCCGTGGTGCTGCTTCTGCTGATCCTGGCGGTGATCTTTCTCCGCAACGGCGGCCTGAAGTTCTCCCACGCCCTGGTCTGCGCGCTGCTCGGCTTCTTCCTGGCCGGCACCAACATGGCCCCCACCATCCAGAACGGGGTCGCGGCCACGGCGAACGTGGTGTCCAGCTTCCGGCCGTGAGCAGGTCGTGAGCCGGCTGTGGAACCCGCCGTCCACGGAAACGTTTCATGATCGTGAAGTGCCCGTGAAACAGGCGGCGTTGCCATGCACTTCTCACGCACTCGGGCCCAGCGTCGGCCGCCGGCGCGACCTTCGAACGGACCGAGGACCGCATTGACCACCCGCCCCCCCCCAGGCGGACGGCCCGCGCACTCGCGCTGACCGCCGCGCTGGGCGCGACCCTGCTCGCGCTCGCCGGACCGGTCGCCCACGCCGGCGAGACACCGCTCGCCCCCGGGCCCCGGCTGGTGGCGCAGTACGACGGCGCGCCCGCCACCGCGCGGCCCGTGCAAACGGGCGGGCCGAAGTGATCCTGGGGGGTGCGGCGGCACTGGACGGCGTCGCGTGTTCGTCGATGGGCTTGCCGGTGGCTTTGTTGGTCGCCGTGTAGCGGGCGAGGACGACGACGTTCGTGTAGACCGTCGCCTCGGCGACGCCGAGGCCTGGGGCTGGTCATCGTGAGGTGGATCTTGGCTTCGGAGCGTGGGGGCAGGGTTTCGTAGTCGCGGATGTCTCCTCGGGCTTTCGGGGGTGTTCTGGTTGTTCAACAGGGGTTCGGGGTGGGTCAGCCGCGGGCGTTCCACACCAGCGGCGCGCTGCGGATCCAGGTCTCCTCGTCGACGGCGTCGAGGAGGAAGCGAGCGAGGTCGGCCCGGTTGATCCAGCGCCCGGGGGCGGTGGTGCCGGGGTCGGCGGCGCGCAGGGGTCCGGTGGCGGGCTTGTCGGTGAGGGCGACGGCGCGGGCGAGGGTCCAGTCGGTGTCGGAGGCGCGCACGACCTGGTCGACGCCGGTGTGGTCGGTGAAGCCGACCTTGATGTTCGACAGGTTGATGAACGCCTTCACCAGCGGGTTGAGGCGGGTCCAGTCGTCGCCGGCGCCCTGTGAGGAGGTCAGGACGATCCGGCGGATGCCCTGTTCGGCCATGACGGTCAGGGTGTTGCGGGTAGCGTCGGTCATGAACATCGGCGGGCTGACCGGCTTGGCCCAGGGGTTGTCGGAGGCGCGGGCGTTGTTCAACACGCTGATCACCGCCTGGGTGCCCTGGGCGGCCCGGCGGATGTCGTCGATGTTCGCGGGCGTGCCCTGGATCAGCTCGATGCCGGCCGGGGCGTGGACGGCGGAGGGATCGCGGACGAGGGCGCGGACACGGTGGCCGCGTTCGGCGGCCTGCGCCAGGACGTGGATGCCGGTGCGGCCACTGCCGCCGAGGACGAGCAGGTCGGTCATGGGAAGTCATCGCCTTTCATGGGCAAAGGGCCGGGCGGCGGGAGCCGGCCGGAGATGGATTCGGAAGGATCAGAAGGAGTACGGGCCGAAGCGGCCCCAGGCCACCACGACGACCAGGGCCAGCAGCACGGCGTTCATACCGATCGCGCTGTACTCCCGGCGGCGGAGGTGGAAGGTGCCGGCGAGCGCCATCACCACCGCGAGGCCGACGGCGGCGAGCGGGGTGAGGACCACCGCGATGCCGGTGGCGGCGGGCAGGACGAGGCCGAGTGCGGCGGCCAGTTCGACCGCCCCGATCAGCCGCACCGTGCCCGGGGCGAGGTCCTTGGTGTAGGGAAGAGTGCCGGCGAGCTTGTGGATCGGCTGGGTCGTCTTCATGGCGCCGGCCATCGCGAACACGGCGGCCAGCAGCCCCTGCAGTACCCACAGCAGGACGTTCATCGGACTCCTCGGTTCTGGATCACGGGGGCTATGGGGGGATTCAGCCGTGCGGGGACGGCGCAGCCGTCCGGGCCGCAGGCCGGGGCGTCACCGCCACCGGCGACGGGGGTGAGGGGGTGGGTGTCGTCCCAAGCGGTGCGGAGCAGGTCGAGCAGGGTGTCGCTGTCCTGGGCGCCGGGGACGCCGTAGCGGCCGTCGACGACGATGAACGGGGCACCGGTCGCGCCGAGGCGCTGAGCGCGGGTCGCGTCGTCGCGGACCTGTTCGCGGTAGCGGCGCTGGGCGAGGGCCTGTCGGGTCTGCTCGAGGTCCAGGCCCAGGGTGTCGGCGAGGGCGAGCAGGTCGTCCGGGGAGAAGACGGGCTCGGCCTTGCCGAAGTAGGTGTCGAAGATCGCGTCCCACGCTTCGCGGTTCTTGCCCTGGGCGGAGGCGTGGGCGAGGAACTCGTGGGCCAGGTCGGTGTTGCCGACCTGGTTGTCCAGCACCCGGTAGGGGCTCAGTCCCTCGGCCGCGGCCAGTGCCTCGATCCGCCGGGTCGACGCCTCGGCCTGACCGCCGCCCACACCGTGCCGTCGCAGCAGAGCCTCGCGGACGGAGAAGGTGCGGTCCTCGGGGAAGCTGCTGCTGAGCGGGAACGAGTGGTGGACCACCTCCACCTCGCCCGCGTGCTCGAACCGCTCCACGGCCTGCTGCAGGCGGTGATGGCCCAGCCCGCACCAGGGGCACGTCACCTCGGACCAGATGTCCACCTTCACCGCGCGCCTCCAATTCTTACGACTTGTTCGTAACGCCATGGTGGACCAGTATGGAAGGCGGTACAAAAGGCACATCCGTGTGCGTGCCGGAGAGGAATGTGCGTCATGGAACAGACCCGCGAAGCGAAGGCGGCCGGCGGGACGGAGGTGGTCGGGGCGGCGGCGATCGGGCCGTGCGCGGCGATCCCCGCCGAGCACATGACCTTCATCCGCGAGGTCCTGGACCGCGTCGGCGACAAGTGGAGCCTGCTGCTGATCGCCGTCCTGGAGCCGGGCCCGCTGCGCTACACCGACCTGCAACGCCAAGTCCCCGGGATCTCCCAGCGCATGCTCACTCTCACCCTGCGCCAACTCCAGCAGGACGGCCTGATCTCCCGCACCGCCTACGCCGAAGTGCCCCCGCGCGTCGAGTACACCCTGACCCCGCTCGGCCGTGGCCTCCACGAGATCGCCACGTCCCTGGTCGGCTGGGCCGCCGCCCACCACGACGAGATCCGTGAGAACCGGGCCCGCGCGACCTCAGCGCAGCCGAGTACGACCGCACGCGCCTGAGCGACCAGAGACCGTCACCGACGGTAGCGAAACACGCGGCCACCCGACTCCCCATCGGTGGCCGGGGTTGGAGGGTTCCCTCCGAAGAAGGGATCCCGGCGGGGGAAGCGCGTGGTGACAGCCGTAGGCACGGCTACGCAACGTAGGGCAGGGCCCGGCCCGCCGTCATCGGCTGGAAGACGACGCGGAGGGCGGGTCAGCGCCTCGGAGCGGGCTCCGGGGACACGAGGACGCAGCGGGTTCCGCTGTAGATGGTGGGCATGCAGCGGTTGCAGTGGATGCAGAGGGACGTGCTGCTGGTTCCGGCCTTGTAGCGGTTGACCAGGTCGGGCTCGCGCAGCAGGGCACGGCCCATGGCCACGAAGTCGAAGCCCTCGGCCATGGCCCGCCGTGCGGTGGCGAGTTCGGCGATGCCGCCGAGCAGGATCAGTGGCAGGTCCAGTGCGGCGCGGAACTGGCGGGCCGAGTCCAGCAGGTACGCCTCCTGGTAGGGGTACTCGATCAAGAAGCGTCCGCCCAGCGCCCGTACGCCGAGGCGCTGGGGCCGCGGAAAGGTGGCCGCGAACTCCCGGAGCGGTGCCTCGCCGCGGAAGAGGTACATCGGGTTGAGCAGGGAGCTGCCGGCGGTGAGCTCCAGCGCGTCGACCGTGCCGTCGTCCTGGAGCCATCGGGCGAGTTGCAGGCTCTCGTCCAGCCAGATGCCTCCGGGTACGCCGTCGTCCATGTTCAGCTTGGCGGTGACGGCGATGCTGTCGCCGACCGCGTCGCGCACCGCGCGGGCGGCCTCACGAGCGACTGCGGCACGGTTGGCAAGGCTGCCGCCGTACCGGTCCCGGCGCCGGTTCAGCCTGGGGCTGAGGAACGCGCTGGCGAAGTAATTGTGCCCGAGGTGGATCTCCACGGCGTCGAAGCCGGACGCGACGGCCAGCTTCGCGGCCTCGCCGTGCGCCTGGACGATCCGGGTGATGTCCGCCTCGGTGGCCGCCCTGGTCGTTCTCATTCCGAGTGGGCTGAAACGGCGGGAGGGGGCGAGCGCCGGGCTGCGGTTGGAAGCGGCGTTCGCCACCGGTCCCGCGTGGCCGATCTGGGCCGACACCGCGGCGCCTTCGGCGTGTACGGCGTCTGTCAGGCGGCGCAGGCCTGGTACGGCTTCGGGGCGCATCCAGATCTGGCGACGCTCCGTGCGGCCCTCGGGGGCCACTGCCAGATAGGCGACGGTGGTCATGCCCACCCCGCCGGCCGCGGGTCTGCGGTGGTACTCGATCAGCTGATCCGTTACCAGCGCGTCCGGGGTGGCGCCTTCGAAGGTCGCTGCCTTGACGATGCGGTTGCGCAGCGTCAGGGGGCCGAGCTTCGCCGGAGCGAGGACGTCGGGGACGTCGTGAGGCACCGATGTGGCCATGAGACATCCTTTCTGGCGCGCAGGCGGCGGAGTGGATCCCGCACCGAGCGTGCCGTGCCGGGCAGTCGTGTCGTGCAGGAGAGCACAGTCCTCCTGCACTTTCAATCACGCGTGAAAAAAGCGTACTTGGCCTCCCTTGTGAACGCGTCTCGCTCTCGGAAATGACTTATCCATCGCACTTCCCTTGTTAACGCAGTTGCGTTAGCTTCCGATTCATGGACAGCCAGAGCGTGTCGACCAAGCTCTCCCTGATCGCGACCGCCGAGCGCCTCTTCGCGGAGCACGGGATCAACGCGGTCTCCCTGCGGAAGATCGCCGTGGATGCCGGCCAGCGCAACGACAACGCGGTCACCTACCACTTCGGCTCCAAGCAGGGCCTGGTGGACGCGATCCTCGAGCATCGGCAGGTGCCGATCGACGCGCGCCGCCTGGCCCTGATCGGCGCATTCGACCGCGAAGGGCGCGGTGACGAGCCGTACGCGATCGCCGAGGCGTTCGCTCGGCCCCTGGTCGAACTTCTGGTCGGCGCGCCAACGGGCAGCTGGTACCTGCGGTTCTGTGTGCAGGCTGCCTACACCGCGCACTCCGATGTCGCCACGCTGACGCTGAGGGACCTGGAAGCACGTCCGGGGACGCACGGTCTGGCGGTGCTGCGCGAGCGCGCCTGTCGGGTGCTGTGCGACCTCTTGCCGGAGCCGCTGGTCGCCCAGCGGTGGTGGCATTTCACAGGCTTCGTCGCCCACGCGCTCGCCGATCTCGAAGGCCGCCGATCCACCGGCGAGTCCCGTGACCTGGGCTCCACGGAGCTGTTCGTCGCCGGTCTGCTCGACTCGGCCGCCGCAGTCCTCACGGCACCGTGCCGCCCCTCGACCGCGCGACTGGCGTGGGCCGAGGCCGGCTCGGCCGTCAGCGGAGGCTGAATCCGCGCGGACCGCGTTCCCCGGCCCGGAGTCTCCTGCCCCGTGCCCACATCCGTCACAGGAAGGAACCGCCATGAGCCACCCCGTGTCCGCAACCGAACGCCCCGTCTTCGACAACGGCGTATCGGCCGTGCCCGTCCGCGAACTCAGCCCCACCGGGGACTTCAGTCCCAGCGCACCGTACGAGCTGTTCGCGCTCGCTCCCTGCAGTCCGACCATCGGCGCCGAGATCTCCGGCGTCGACCTGACCCGCCCCCTCACGCCGGAGCTGCACCAGGAGCTGCACCGTGCACTCCTCGAGTGGAAGGTGCTCTTCTTCCGCGACCAGCACCTGACGTCGCACCAGCACCTCGACTTCGCGCGCTGGTGGGGCACCCCGGAGATCCATCCGTTCCTGCCCAAGGCCGACCTGCCCGAGGTGGTCCGGCTCTCCCGCGGTGCCGACTCCCCGGCCGTGGAGAACGTGTGGCACTCCGACGTCTCCTTCGACACCGCGCCGCCCATGGGGTCCGTCCTGCGCGCCGTGCAGGTGCCCGAGGTGGGAGGCGACACGCTGTGGGCGGACATGGCCGCCGCCTACGACGGCCTGCCCGACGCGACCAAGGCGCGGCTGGACGGGCTGCGTGCCGTTCACGACTTCAGCCAGTCGTTCGGCAAGCAGCTCAGCGCCGAGGACCTCGCACGCGCGCAGCAGAAGTACCCGCCGGTGGTACACCCCGTGGTTCGGACCCTTCCCGAGTCCGGCCGCAAGCTCATCTACGTCAACCGGATCTTCACCAGCCACATCGAGGGACTGGCACCGGCGGAGAGCCGCGAGCTCCTGGACCTCCTCTTCGACCAGGCCCGCCACCCCGAGTACCAGTGCCGCCTGCGCTGGCGCCCGGGCACCATCGCCTTCTGGGACAACCGCGCCACCCAGCACTACGCCAACGGCGACTACTACCCCCGCACCCGCGTCATGGAGCGGGTGACCATCATCGGAGACCGCCCCGAGTGATCCGCTCGGAACAACGGCGCCGACATGATCGCGGAATCCATGTGATCTTCTGGCTCGCCGGTCTCTACTTCGGCTGGCGTTGGGCGCATGCATCCGGTGCGGCGTGGCAGCACGCCCTGCAACTGCTGTGCATCATGCTCGCTGCCATGAGCGCGATGCGCCTCATACAAAGGTGGCGCATTCGATCCGGCAAGGGCGAGGGCGCCTTCGGGAGACTCCCTCTGTACGCCCTCGCCCTCGCCAAGCTCGCCCTCGTCGCTTCGGCGCTCGCCGTCGAGTACCTGTTGCAGCGCTGGATTTCCCCGGAGGTGGCGAGGACCCTCGCCGGTGTCGGGCTGGGGGTGGCCTTCGCCGTCGTCGGACTTGTCCTGCACCGGCGTCACAACGGTCCGTGACCCGGCGGAACTCGCCACGGACGCAAACCTATGCCGACAGGTCGCCGATGAGGTCCTCGGTGTGTTCGCCGAGGGCGGGGGCCGGGCGGCGGAAGGTCTCGTGGCCGGCTCCGAAGACGACGGGGAAGCGAGCCTGGGGAGTGCCTCCTTCCTGGGAGTAGAAGAGGTTGCGGGCGGAGACGTGAGGGTCGGTCAGGAGGTCGGTGGGACGGGTGAGGACCGGAGCCCAGGGGGCGTCGATCTCCGTGAGGCGCTGGTGCCACCAGTCGTAGTCGCGGGCCGCGAAGACGCGCACCAGAAGTGCGTGGACCTGTTCCTTGGCCGCCGTGCGGTCGGTCCGGCGGTCGTAGGCGGGCGTGTCCAGTTCGGGGAATTCCACGGCGAGTTCGGACCTCAAGCCGTGCCAGAACTTGTCCTCGAAGGTCGCCAGGGACAGCAGGCGGCCGTCGGCCGTGGTGAAGACGTCGTTGTCGCCCTGGACGAGTCCCGCGGCCAGGGGGTCCTCGAACCCGAGGAGGGGGAGGGCGAAGAGTGAGCACCAGGCCGTGACCGACTCGGTAAGGGAGACGTCGATGTGCTGCCCCTCGCCGTCCCCGGTCAGGGCTGCGGTCAGGGCGAGGGCGGCGTGCAGGGCGCCGGCCAGGTCGCCGACGCGGACGCCTGGCCGGACGATGTTGCCGTCGAGGCGGCCGGGGACGGCGAAGAAGCCGGAGAGGCCGAGGAAGTTGAGTTCGTGGCCGGGCTTCGCGGCGTACGGGCCGGTCTGGCCGTAGCCGGTGAGGGAGCACAGGACGAGCCGCGGGTTCGTCTCGTGCAGGGTGTCGAAGCCGAGGCCGAGACGGTCGATGGCTCCGGGGCGAAAGCTCTCGACCACGGCGTCGGCGGTGCGGGCGAGCCGCAGGAAGGCATCCCGGCCCCGGCCGGTGCGCAGGTCCAGTGCCACGGAGCGCTTGTTGCGGTTGAGCGCCTCGAACAGGGGCGGTGCGAAGCGCAGTGGGTCGCCGCCGGCCGGGTCCTCGACCTTGATGACGTCCGCGCCGAGGTCGGCCAGCATCGACGTCGCGTACGGGCCGGGCAGGAGTCGGGAGGTCGAGGACGCGCTTGCCCGTGAGGGCCGACCAGGGCGGGGATGCGGCGGTCATGGTGGAGGACGCCTTCTGGACGGTGTGGATCAGTGGTTGAAGGCCAGGAGCTTGGCGATGCTGTTGCGCTGGATCTCGGAGGTGCCGGTGAGGACACGGAACATGCGGATCTTGCGGAACAGGTACTCGATCTCGTTGCCCTGCGTGAGCCCTTCCTTGCCGTGGATCTGCACGGCCTCGTCGAGGATGCGGAAGGCGGACTCGGCGACGAACAGCTTGCACATGAACGCCTCGGCGTGGACCTCACGGCCCTCGTCCAGCGCCGCCAGCGCGTTGTACGTCATGGAGCGCGCGGCGTACAGCTCGGTGGCCATGTCGGCGACCTTGTGCTGGATGGCCTGGAGCATGAGCAGTGGCTGACCGGCGACCTGCCGGGTCCGGGTGCGGTCCAATGTCAGTTTGACGGCGCGGCGGGTGGCGCCGAGCACGGTGGGGCAGTGCAGGAGGCGGTTGGTGGTCACCCGGCCGAGCGCGATGCGCATGCCCTTGCCCTCCTCGCCGAGGAGGTTGGCGGCGGGGACGAAGCAGTCGTCCAGGACGATGTCGCTCTCGATGTGCTCGCCGGACATCGGGGTCGCCCCGTCCTCGACACGGCAGCCGGGGCTGTCGAGGTCGACGAGGAACGCGGAGAACAGCGGCTTGTCGCCCTCCTCCTCACCGGTACCCGCCATGCGGGCGACCACGATCGCGAAGTCGGCGAAGGGGCCGGCCGAGGAGAACACCTTGTGTCCGGTGAGGCGGTAGCCGTCCCGCTCGTCGTCGCGGACGGCGACGGTGCGCATGGAGCGGACGTCGGAGCCGGCGTCGGTCTCGGTGAGGGAGAAGCAGCAGGCCCGCTCGCCGCGGATCAGCGGCAGCAGGTACGTCTTCAGCTGGTGCTCGGTGGCGTGCTTGAGGATGTCGCCCGCGCGGAGCGGTCCGCCCATGTCACCCAGGACGCTGTGGGACAGGACGCGCCCGCTCGCGCCCACCTCCTCCTTCAGGGCGGCGAGCTGGGTGTACGTGAGGTTCTGACCGCCGTACTCCTCGGGCAGGTGGATCCCGTAGAAGCCGAGTTCGCGGCTGCGGCGCCAGACCGGTTCGAGGTCGGCGCGGGTGAGGCGGCTGGCGGGCGTGATGCCGCGCTCGCGTTCGTAGTCGGCGAGCTCGCCTCCGAGGTAGTCGCGCAGGCGGTCGACGAGTTCGGCGGTGCGCGGGTCGTCGTAGGTGGGAAGGAGGGAGAAGGTCATCAGGGACTCCGTGGTGCGGTGGGTCAGTTGACGCGGCGGGCTGCGTTCGCCCAGTACGGTTCGCGGACGGCCTTGCGGTCGAGCTTGCCGTTGCGGTTGTGGGGGAGTTCGGTCACGAAGTCGACGGAGCGGGGCTTCTTGAGGCGGTCGAGGCGGTCCGCGCAGAAGGCGATCAACTCGTCGGACGTGGCAGTCGCCTGGGGATGGAGAACGACGACGGCCTTGACGGCCTCGCCCCACTGCTCGTCGGGCACGCCGACGACGCACGCCTCCTGGACGGCCGGATGCTCGTACAGGGCGGCCTCGACCTCGGTGCAGTAGATGTTGAAGCCGCCCGAGATGATCATGTCCTTCTTGCGGTCGACCAGGAACAGGTAGCCGTCCTCCCGCATCCACGCCAGGTCACCGGTGTGCACCCAGCCGTCGCGGAACGTCTCGGCCGACAGCTCCGGTTCCTTCCAGTACTCCCGTACGCAGTCGGGACCGCGCACGATGACCTCGCCGACCTCGCGCGGGGCGAGCTCGCGGCCCGCCTCGTCCACGACCCGTATCTCGGTGTCGTACGTGGGCCGCCCGCACGACTGGAGCAGTTCGTCGTCCTCCTTGACCGCGTGGGCGATCTCCTCGGAGCTCAGTCCCGCGACCACGCTGGTGGTCTCGCCGAGGCCGTAGCCCTGGGCGACGACGGGACCGAAGAACGCGACCGCGTCGCGCAGGCGCTGCGGCGAGATGGGCGCGCCGCCGATCCGCACACTCGTCAGGGAGGAGAGGTCGTACCGTCCGGCCTCCGGGTGGGCGAGGACCATGTTCACCATGGCCGGCACCAGGAAGGTGGTGGTGATGCGCTCCTTCTCCACGGTCTCCAGGAAGCTCTGCGGGCTCCAGGTGGGCAGAACGTACGTGGTGGAGCCGCCGAACACGCCGGCCAGCAGGCCCATTCCGGTGGCGTGGGTGATGGGCCCGCAGGCCAGGTAGCGGGTCCCGGGGCGGGGCCGGGACTCGTCGGCCATCAGCAGCTTGCGCATGTTCGCGAGGCGGTTGCCGACCGTCTGGACCGCCGCCTTCAGGGCCCCGGTGGAGCCGGAGGTGAAGTTCAGGACGCACGGCTCCGACTCGTCGACCTCGACAAGGAACCGTGCCTCGTCGCCCTCGGCGAGCAGCGCTTCGTAGGACACCTCACCCGGAGCGGCCTCGTGCGGGGCATCGATCGGGACGGGCAGACAGTCGGTGCCGGCGGCGGCGATCGCGGCAAGCGCGTCCTCGCGGTGCGCCGCGTCGAAGACCAGGGCCCGTACGGGGGCGTAGCGCAGGATGTGCTCGATCTCGCCGCGCCCGAGCCGGGCGTTGATCGGGGCGCGCGTCAGACCGGCCTTGTACAGGGCGAATTCGACCTCCACGAGCTCGCCGCGGTTCCACGCGAGTGAGGCGACGGCGTCGCCGGGGCGCAGTCCCCGGGCGGCCAGGGCGGAGGCCAGGCGGTCGGTCGCGCCGTCGAGTTCGGAGAAGTTCCAGGAGCGGTCGCCGCACACGAGGGCGGGGGCCTGGGGCCAGTAGCGGGCGCTGCGTGACAGGTAGGTGCCGAGGTTCATCAAGTGACCTGCTTCCGAGCGGAAGGTGGGAACGCCGGGGTGGCGTGGCGGCCGACCCCGCAGAGAAACTGAATTCATCGTTCAGTTACATACAGCTTGTTCAGTAACGTGTGAGGTGTCAAGAGTCCTTAGACTGGGCACGCACGCGGAGCGACGATCGAGGAGGGGCCCGATGGCCGAGGACAGAAGGACGAGACGGTCACGCCGCGCCCTGGGGGCTGCCCTGGTCGAGCTGGTCCTGGAGCGCGGCTTCACCGCGCTGACCGTGGAGGACATCACCGAGCGGGCGGACGTGGCGCGCGCCACCTTCTACGCCCACTTCCGGGACAAGGAGGACCTGTTCGCCCGGGTGACGGCCGACCTCCTGGAGGAGCTCGGCGAGCGGCTCGCCCCCGCCGTGGCGGACAGTGCGATCGGCTTCACGGGCAAGCCGGTCCTGGAGATGCTGCGGCACGCGCGCGAGGAGCGCGACCTGTACCGGATCGTGCTGCGCGGCGACGGCGACGGCAAACCGCTGCAGATGTTCACGGACGCCTGCGCGAAGGCGACCGCGGACGAGTTCCGTGCCCGTGCGGAACGCAACGCCGTCCAGCCGCGCATCGACCCCGATCTGCTCGCCCGGGTGTGGGTGGGCGAGCAGATCGCAGTGCTGCGCTGGTGGGTCGAGCAGGAATCGCCGTCCCTGCCCGCCGAGGAGGTCGTGCGCATGCTCCTCGACCTGGCGCTGCACGGGCGGTACTGGGCCAGCGGCTTCGAACAGCCGGCCTGAGCCGTACGGCGGGCGGCGTGCGGTCGCCCGCCGATCTGACCGCTTACCTCATCGCACGGGATCAGCTGCGGCGGTCCCAGTCAGTCGCCGTGCGTCATGCTCCGGCCGGAGGGCGACCAGCGCCACGAGCCCGCAGGTCGCCATGACGACGGCGGACAGAAGAAACGACTGGGTGTAGCCGGCGCTCTGCGAGGAAGCGGAGTCCAGGAGATGCCCGGTCAGGTACGGGGCGATCACCCCGGGCAGGGTGCCCATCGCCGCGACGATGCCGAAGACCGCCCCCCGCTGCTGCGGAGGCGTCACGGCGGAGGCCGTCATGTAGTGCAGGGGGAAGACGATGGCGTGACCGCCGAACGCCAGGGCGAGCAGCACCAGCCGGCTCGCGCCGCCGACGAACGGGAAGGCGGCCATGGCCAGCGCCGCGACCGTGACGGCGATGCCCTGCGGGGCGCCGCTCGACCACCGGCGCGAGAGGCCGCGCCGGTGCAGGAGATCGAGGAGCGGGGGCACCGACAGCAGCAGGACGAGGCTGAACGCGGAGACGACGCTGATCAGCGTGGCCGCCGCGCCGGGCGTCATGTCGAGCTGCGTACGCAGGTAGACGGGCAGCCAGGCGTGGCTCAGCGCCATCGCCCACGAGGCGCCGAAGGCACTGGCGATGCTCCCGAGCACCGTGCCGTTCAGCAGCAGACGCCGGTACGGCAGTCGCTGTCCGACGGGATACGCGTGCGCGGTGCCGGCGGGCGGGCGTCCACCGCGGGTGTGTTCCTCGCCGTACGGGCCGTCGTGCCCCTGCCGCCACCACACCAGGCTCCAGGCCAGGCTGGCCGCCGCGAGTGCCGCGAACGCGGAGCGCCAGCCGAATCCGGTGATCAGCCACGTCAGGACCGGCGCCGCGATCAGCATGCCCAGCGCGGCACCGCTGATCTGCAGGGCTGAGGGAAGGCCGCGCCGGTCCTCCGGGAACCACTTGTACAGGGCGTGCATCGACATCGACGCTGCCGGCCCTTCGGCTGCGCCGAGCAGCATGCGCCCCGCGATCAGGGCCGGCACCGACGCCACGAACAGCACCGGCAGCTGGGCCACCGCCCACAGGGCGGCCATCGCGAAGAGCAGAAGCCTGCTGGAGACCCGTGCGGAGACGAAGCCGACGATCAGCCCGGACAGGCTGAACAGCACCGCGAACGAGCTGGAGATCAACCCGTACGAGCTGTTGCTGATGCCCAGCTCGTCCATGATCGGCACGGCCGCGAGTCCCAGGACGGCCTTGTCCGCGTAGTTGATGAGCATGAACGTCACGATCAGCGCGGCGATCAGCCAGGCCCGCCGCCGGTCGAACTCAGGCTGCGGTGGTGCTCCGGCGGGCTCGCGGGGCGGTGCGGACGGGGGCGGTTCGGCCATGGGGAACTCCTGCGGCTCGGCGGGGAAGGGCGCGGAGGCGGTGCGAACGGGCCGATCCGGTGGGGCGGTCGACGGTTCACGCGGAAACGCGCATGGCAGGCGTACGGCGATCGACGTCGAGGTCTGTCGCCTGCTGCTGAACAGGTTGTACGTTAACGGCGTACTTGTTCAAGACCTCTGCTGTACGGAGTACGCACATGACCGACCTGATCCGACTCGGTGATCTCTCGTGGACCCGCGGCTACACGGACCCCGCCTGGATCCGCCGCTTCACGTCCGCGGGCCGCGAGCTCACCCCCAGCCGCCGCGTGTGGCGCGGCTCTGAGCCCGCCCGGCCCCTGCCCGAGCGGCCCGCCGATCTCGACGCACTCGACATCGAGCTCGGCGGCTCCACGTTCAAGCTGGAGGACCTGTTCGCGGCGGCCCAGACGGACGCGTTCCTCGTGATGCACCGCGGCGCCGTCGTCCACGAGACGTACCGGCACGGCACCGAGGCGCACACGCCGCACTTCAACGCCTCGGCGGCCAAGTCGTACATCGGCCTGATGGCGGCGACCCTGGCGCACCAGGGCCAGCTGGACCGATCGGCTACGGCATCGGCCCACGTTCCCGAACTCGCCGGTACGGCGTTCGGCGACGCCACGATCGAGGACCTGCTGCACATGGGCACCCAGGTCAGCTACGCCGGCCGGCCCTTCGACAAGGCGATCGAGGCACAGCGGTACTTCGCCGTCATCGCCCCGCAGCTGCGGCCCTACGGCTACAACGGCCCCACGACCATCCGCGAACACCTCCTGACCGCCCGCGCCACCGGCCGCCCGGGCACCGAGTTCCGCTACGAGAACGGCAACGTCGAGACGCTGGCCGAGGTCCTGCGCCGGGTCACCGGCCTCACCACCTCCGCGCTGCTCAGCGAGATGATCTGGTCGAAGATCGGCGCCGAGGAGGACGCCTACTACATCCTCGACGGCGACGGCGCCGAGGCGGCGTGCGGCGGCTTCAGCGCCACGGCACGCGACGTCGCCCGGCTCGGCGAGATGCTCCGCTGCGGCGGGGCGGTCGGCGACCGGCAGGTCGTACCCGAGGAAGTGGCGACGACGATCACCAGTGGCGTCCCCGACGGCTATCCCCGGCGCGTACGGTTCCCCGCCGCACCGCCCGACTCGCCGGCCACGCTCTCGTACCACGACCTGTGGTGGATCCCGAACGACCCGTACGGCTCCTACCTGGCCAGCGGCATCCACGGCCAGCGGCTCTTCGTCTCACCCGGCCTCGACCTCGTCGCCGTCCACTTCGGCTCGCAGGTCATCTCCCCGGACGTGCCGGTCGCCCCGCTCGTCCAGGCGTTCCTGCGGATCGGGACCCACCTCGAATCGACTCGGTGAACTTCCTGTGAATCAGGCCGCGGTGACAGCGGTCCTGCCGTGGATCCGGGCGTCGGCCCCTGCTGTGGCGCCCGGATCTCTCAGGAAGTTCCCAGAATCTCTCCGGAGGTGATCAGGGCGGGCTGACAGCGTCACAACCTGTTCCGATACGCCTCGACCGACGTGGAGCGTTCGCTGTGGCCACATTCCTTTCCCGGCTGGGCCGGTTCTCCTTCCGGAGGCGCTGGCTGGTCGCGTTGCTGTGGGTGGTACTGCTCGTGGGAACGGGGGTGATGGCCGGGAGGGCCCCCGCCCCGCCGCCCAACGACTTCTCGATGCCCGGCACGGAGGCGCAGCAGGCCTACGACCTCCTGGACAAGAACTTCCCCGAGCTGAACGCCGACGGCGCGACGGCCCGGGTCGTGTTCCGGGCGGAGGACGGCAAGATCACCGACCCGGAGGCGAAGAAGGCCGTCCAGGAGACGGTCCGGGAACTCGGCGGTGACCCGCAGGTCACGCGGGTCACCGACCCGTACGCCACCCGGTCGGTGAGCGCTGACGGCTCCACCGCCTACGCCCAGGTCTCCTACGAGGTGCCCGCCTCGAAGCTGGAGGAGGGCTCGCGCACCGCGCTGCAGGAGACGGTGGAAAAGGCGGGCTCGACGGAACTGCAGGTCGAGGTCGGCGGCAACGCCGTCAACGCGGTCGCCGGCGGTCATTCCTCCGAGGCCCTGGGCCTGGCGGTGGCCGCCGTGGTGCTCGTCATCACCTTCGGCTCACTGCTCGCCGCCGGGCTTCCGCTGCTCACCGCCGTCCTCGGCGTGGGCATCGGCGGACTGGCCATCAAGGTGCTCGCCGAACCGCTCGGGCTCGGATCGACCACGAGCGGTCTCGCCACCATGATCGGCCTCGCGGTCGGCATCGACTACGCCCTGTTCGTCGTCTCCCGCTACCGCGCCGAGCTCGCCCGCGGCCGCAGCCGTGAGGAGGCGGCCGGGCACGCGGTCGGCACCGCCGGATCGGCGGTCGTGTTCGCGGGCCTGACCGTGGTCATCGCCCTCGCCGGGTTGGCGGTGGTCGGCATTCCGCTGCTCACGCAGATGGGCCTGGCCGCGGCCGGCACGGTCGTCATCGCGGTGCTCATCGCCGTCACGCTGATCCCCGCGCTGCTCGGGATCTGCGGCCGCAAGATCGGCCCGCCCCGCGCCAAGCGGCGCCGCGGCGGGGACGACAGCCCGAAGCCCGCCATGGGTGTGCGCTGGGCCCGGTTCGTCGTCCGGCGACCGGTCGCCGTCCTCCTGGGCGGCATCGCCCTGCTCGGCGCGATCGCCGTGCCGGCGGCGTCACTGCAGATGGGCCTGCCGGGCGACGAGAGCAAGCCCGCCTCGACGACGCAGCGCCGCGCGTACGATCTGCTCGCCGACGGCTTCGGCCCCGGCTACAACGGCCCGCTCACCGTCGTCGTCCAGGCGGAGGGAGGCGGCAGCGCCAAGGCCACCGCACAAAGCGTGGCCGAGGACATCCGCGACAGGAAGGACGTCGCCGCCGTCGGACAGCCGAGGCTGAGCAAGTCCGGCGACACCGCCGTCCTCAACGTCATCCCGGCGACCGCGCCGTCGAGCACCGAGACGGCCGACCTCGTGCACGCGCTGCGCGACCCGGCACTCGCGAACGACAGCGACGCCCACGTCCTGGTCGCCGGATCGACCGCGATGAACGTGGACGTCTCGCAGAAACTGTCCGACGCGCTGCTCCCTTACCTGGGACTCGTGGTCGGCCTGGCGTTCCTGCTGCTCATCGCCGTCTTCCGCTCCCTCCTCGTCCCGCTCAAGGCAGCCCTCGGCTTCCTGCTCTCCGTCCTCGCCGGCCTCGGCGCGGTCGTCGCGGTGTTCCAGTGGGGCTGGCTGTCCTCGCTGTTCGGCGTCGCGGTACCGGGACCGGTGATGTCGATGATGCCGATCTTCATGGTGGGCGTCGTCTTCGGACTCGCCATGGACTACGAGGTGTTCCTCGTGACCCGCATGCGCGAGGCATACGTCCACGGGCAGTCGCCGAAGGAGTCCGTGGTCAGCGGATTCGAGCACAGCGCACGCGTGGTGACCGCGGCGGCCGTGATCATGATCTCGGTGTTCGCGTCCTTCATGGGCAGCGACGAACAGATGCTCAAGACCATCGGCTTCGGTCTCGCCGCCGCCGTCCTCTTCGACGCCTTCGTCGTCCGCATGGCGATCGTCCCGGCGGTCCTGGCTCTGCTCGGCCGGCGTGCATGGCGGCTGCCCCGCTGGCTGGACCGGCTCGTGCCCGACCTGGACGTCGAGGGCGAGCGGCTTGAGCGGGACCAGAGTGACGCCACGACCGGCACCGCGGAGACGCCGTCCCAAGGTCCCGACAGGGTCGCCGAATCCGCGGGAACCGGCACCGGCAACTGAGCCCGTGCCCGTGACCGGGTCCCGTGAGCCCCGGTCCCGCGCCCGAGTCCACGGGGCGGCGACCCCCTCCCGCTGCCCCGTACCTCTCTCCCGTACCCCGTCATGTCGTACACAGGAGCCTGCCCCATGTCCTCTGCCCCGCCGTCCCCCCGTCCCCCCGGCTCGCCCTGGCGCCACGCTCTTGAAGGAGCCCTCTCTGTCGCGACCGCCGTTTTGGCGATGACAGCTGCCGCATGGGCGGCGCTCACAGTCCTCGGCGCCGGAGCGATCGCCCCCGTCTCCCGCCTGGTGCCGACGATGGTGAGCATGGCCGTGGGCGGCGGCGTCACCTTGGAGTCGGCGCCCTCCGCCGAGTCCGCCGACGGCGGCGGACTCGGCGGAGGGCTGGGCGGCGGTCTCGGCGGGCTGCTCGGGGGACTGGGCGGCGGCGGTGGAGGCCTGAGCCTCGGCCTGGCCGGTGAGGCGGCGATGACGCCCCTGATGCTGACGTTCCTCGGCACGGCCGTCCTGGCGATCGGCTTCTTCCGGCCCCTGCGCCGACGGCAGCGGCCCACCCCGGCGCTGCTGTGGGCCCGGTGCGGCGGTGCGCTGGTGACCTCGGTCGTGGTCCTCCCGATACTTGCCGGCATGGCCCAGGGCACGGCCCGGCTGCCGGAGAGCGTGACGGAGCGCTTCGGCAAGGGCGCCTCGTCCGGGGCGTTCAGTCGGTTCGGAGGCGGCGGGGGCGGAGGCCTTACCAAGGGCCTGTCGTCAGTGATGTTCGACGCCGACACCCCGGCGACCGTCTTCTTCGGCCTGCTGTGGGTCGGTGCCGTCCTCGCCCTCGGCTGCCTCGTGGCCCGTCGTACGACCCTGCCGCGCCCGGTCGCCCTCAGCCACCTGCGCCTGAAGTGGAACGCCGTCACCTCCACCCTGACCGGGATCGGAGCCGTGCTGTGCTGTTCCACGCTGGTCCTCGCGCTCCTGGCCGGGGTCGCGGCCCTGACCGGCCGGGACCAGGCGGCCAAGGCGGCGGGGCTGCTGCTCCTCCTGGGGCCCAACCTGATCGCCGTCCTGCTCACCGCCGGCCTCGGCACCTCCTGGCAGGCGGGCATGGAACGAGTGCAGCCCGAAGGCGGCGGGATGCTCGGGATGCTCGGCGGCATGGGTGCTCAGGGCGACGCGGCGGGCTCGGACAAGTCCGTCGACCTCGGCGGTTGGTCGGGCGTCGGAGTGCCGCTGTGGCTGCTCGCCATGGTTCTCCTGCTCCTCCTGCTGGTGATCGCCGGGTACGTGGCCGCCGCCCGCACCCCGGCCCGTACCCCGCGCGAGGACTCCGAGGCACTGCTCGACCGCCACGCGGAGATCGCCCTGCGCACGGGCATCGTGGTGGGCCTCTCGGCCCTGCTGCTTCCCCTGCTCGCGCACGGGTCGGTACGGATCGGCATCAGTCTCATGGGCAAGGAGATGGGCGGCATGACCGCGGGACTGGACGGAGCGATGGGCCTGTCCGCACTGATCGGCTTCGTCCTGGCCGCCCTCGCCTCGTACGCCGGCAGCCGCCTGCACGGTCGACGCGCCCGGCGTTCGGGCATCGCCCCACAGCGGCCCGGCAACACGAACCGACGGACGGCCGCCGCCCGACCCGCCCGGCGGGTCCCGTCGGACACGGTGTCGTGAGCCCCGTGTGATCTCCTGAGAAGGTCCCCTGTCAGCCCAGTCCCCAGTCCGTGAAGGCGGCGATCCACACCATGGCGGCATCCGCACCTACCCCGCACTCCGTGGGTCGCCCCGGCCGGCACCACCTGCTCGTCGTCGACGACGAGCCGACCGTCCGGGAACTGCTGCGCACCGCACTGAGCTATGCCGGCTTCGACGTCGACGCCGCCGCCACAGGTCAGGAGGCCCTCGACCTCGCCGCGGCTCGCACGCCGGATCTCGTCCTGCTCGACGTGATGCTCCCGGACATGGACGGCTTCGAAGTGATCCGCCGCCTCAGGGCCAAGCCCCGCTCGCCCCTGCCCGGCCGGGGCGGCGACGTGCCCGTCCTCTTCGTCACCGCACGGGACGACCGCCAGGACAGACTCCACGGCCTGCGTCTCGGTGGCGACGACTACGTCACCAAACCCTTCGACCTGGAAGAACTCATCGCCCGCATCCACGCCGTCCTGCGCCGCACCCAGGGCGAGCGGCCCGCCCGGATCACAGTCGGCGACCTTGAACTGGAACCCGACAGCCACCACGTCACCCGGGCGGGACGGACCGTGCGACTGTCACCGACCGAGTTCCGCCTGCTGCACTTCCTCGTCGCCAACGCCGAACGGACCATGACGAAGAACCAGATCCTTGACGCTGTGTGGGAGTACGACTTCGGCGGCGACCCCAGCATCGTCGACACCTACATCAGCTATCTGCGCCGCAAGGTCGACCGGGTCGAGCCCAAACTGATCCACACCATCCGAGGCGTGGGGTACGTGATCCGCGAGCCCCGGCCGTGAAGCAACCGACGTGGTGGCCGACCAAGAGGCGCCCGAGCAGGCTGTCCCTCCGCACCCGCCTGCTGTGCCTGTCCATCGCACTGGTCGCGGTCGGTCTCCTCGGCACCGGCGTGATCGTCACCACGGCCCTGCGCGGCTACCTCGAGGACCGCGTCGACGACCGGCTCGTCCTCACCGGGCAGATCGCCGCCCGCCTCGCCCCGCCCGCAGGCACCGGCACCCCGCCGAGCGTGCAGGCCCTCAACGTCCTCGGCGACACCACCGTGACGTATCTGGACAACGAGGGCGCCACCACCAGGGAGTTCGAGACGAGCACCGTACCCCCGGGCGGTGGCCCCGAACTCCCGCCCCTGGACCGTGCGGCCGTCCTCGCCCACGAAGGCCGCCCGTTCACCGTGCCCGCGAAGCACGGCGACCACGAGTGGCGGGTCATCGCACTCACCCAGCCCGCCCAGGTCTTCCCACCGGAAAGGGCGGAGGACCGGGGCAGCGTCGTCGTGGCGACCTCCCTCGACGAGGTCGACCGCACCGTCACCAAGACCCGCAACCTCTCCCTGACCGTGGGTGCCGCCCTGCTCGCCATCCTTACTGCCGCCGGCTGGTTCGCCGTCCGCTCCGGGCTGCGCCCCCTGACCCGCATCGAGGAGACCGCGACGGCGATCACCGCCGGCGACTACTCCCACCGCGTCCCCGAACTGGCCGCCCCGCACACCGAGGTGGGCCACCTGACCGCCTGTCTCAACCAGATGCTCGACCGGATCGACACCGCCTTCCAGGCCCGCGCGGAAGCCGAGGCGCGCACCCGGCGCTTCTTCGCCGACGCCGGCCACGAACTCCGCACCCCGCTCGTCGGCATCAAGGGCTACACCGACCTCTACCGCATGGGCGCCCTGCCCACCCGCGAGGACGTCGACCAGACCATGACCCGGATCGCCGCCGAGTCCGAACGCCTCACCCGCCTGGTGGAGGAGATGTTCCTCCTGGCCCGCCTGGACGAGGACGCGGTCGCCGCCCGCGAACCCGCTCTCGATCTCGACGTCGCCCCCATGGACCTGCGCACCCTGGCCGCGGACGCCCTCCACGACGTACGAGCCCTGGACGCGACCCGCCCCGTGACCCTCACGGGTCCAGGCGGCGGAAGGCCCGCCACCGCCCCCGCCGTCGCCGACGAGGCCCGGCTGCGCCAGGTCGTCACCAACCTCATCGGCAACGCCGTCACCCACACCCCGCCCGGCACCCCGATCCGCATCGGCGTCGGCACCGTCGCCGACCGGGCCGTCCTCGAAGTCGCCGACGAGGGCCCGGGCCTCACCCCCGCCGAACGCGACCACGTCTTCGACCGCTTCTACCGCACCGACGACTCCCGCGCCCGCACCACCGGCGGCTCCGGCCTCGGCCTCGCCATCGCCCACGCCCTCGTCACCGCCCACGACGGCCGACTCACCCTCGACACCGCCCCCGGCCAGGGCTGCACGTTCCGCATCGAACTGCCGCTGCCCGACGCGTCACAGCCAGAAGCGGACGGCAGCGGGTGAAGCACCGTCCGTGTCACCCTCTGCGATGGGTCCCGAAGGCGGTGCGCCGTAGAGACAGTGGCGAACCGGGTGGAGGAAGGCCCTGATGCACAGGCATGACGCGCTGCCGGCGACCTCACCTCTCCCCAGATTCTCCTCAGCGGGAGTTGGATTGGGGGCCCCTATCTGTTTGGTCAAGGTCGAGGACCAGTAGGTTCGTGTGGTCGAGGGTGGGGCCGAACCGTAGGGGTGTGCATGGGTGATAGCCAGGTCACGATCAAGCTCACGAGTGACGAGGCGCTGGTGTTGTCGGAGTGGCTAGAGAGGCTGCAGATGACGGACCTGAGCCGGGTTGTCGACGATGCGGCGGTCTGGGCGCCGATCCATCGCATCGCCGGGACGCTGGACAAGTCACTTCCTGGGCTGTTCGCGCCTGACTATGCCCAGCGGCTTGAGGCCGCTCGCCGACGGCTTCGGCCGGAGGAGGACTGATCGATGCGCCTGGACCATCACCTGGCTCCTGCGGGTTGGGGTTTGTAGAAGGTTCCGTCGCGGAGCATCGCGAACAGGACGTCGGCCCGTCGTCGGGCGAGGCAGAGCAGGGCCTGGGTGTGGTGCTTTCCCTGGGCGATCTTCTTGTCGTAATAGGCCCGCGACGCCGGGTCGCCCAGGGCGGCGAACGCGGCCTCGATGAGACCGGCGGTGTCGTAGCTGCCGGGTGTGAGGTGGAAGCACAGGCGAGGGCCTCGCTCGGGATCCGTGGAATGGAATCCCAGGGCCCCGGCCATCGACGCGCGTTTTCGGTTCAGCCGGTGCCGCAGGAGAGGTGTGCGGCCGCGGGGCGCGTAGGTGCGACGGACCTGCGGCAGCAGCGAGACGCCTGACTCGTCGAGGAAGACGATCCAGGCACGTGTGTTCACGGCCCCTTTTTGATGGGCGGCCACTCGTGGGCGATCCAGCGGGCGATCTCCGAACCGTCGCGCTCCACCGCCCGTCGCTCGGGCCGTTGCAGGCTCCATCCCAGCCGGCCGGTCAGCAGTCGCCACACCGAGGCCTTCGACAGCGTCACCCCTGTCATTCGTTGGACCACCAGGCCTCCTCGTTCCAGGGTCCACAGATCGGCCTCGAAGCCGTGTGTCTGGGCGCCCTGCTCCAGCGCGGCCCGCACCTGCTCGACCTGGGCACCGTCCAGCTTGGGCGGGCGCCCGGTGGCCGGGCGCCGGCGCAAGGCATCGGCGCCGTCCTTCTCCCAGACCCGTCTCCACCGCCGCACGCTCTCCTCGCTGACTCCCAGCATCCGTGCGATCTCGGCGCCCGGGCGTCCCTGATCGAACAACTCGGCCGCCCGCACGCGCCGGCCCTCGGACAACTGCGGCCGCGTCAAAGGAGGAACGACAGGCGAAGACGTGAAAGACACCGCATCGGGATCCCATCAACGACTCCGCCGCAGCCACCGAACTAACGGGCTGACCCGCGATTGATGTTGGGCCGCGCTGGCTTGGGGATTAGGCTGGTGGGTGATTCAGCAGGCCATCGTGCGGACGAGCACGAGTTCGGTGCTCGGCTTGTGACGGGTGGTCCGTTGGGCAGCGCGGTCGGAGACCAGGCCCGCGATGGCCCGGTGGGTCTGGCCGTACTCCTCGCGACGGCCGGTGTAACGCTGCAATGGGCTCCACTGCCGGTGTTCGGCATTGGCATGTTCGACGCAGATCCGGCGAGAGGACTGACGTCGGCGCATCTCGCGCCATCCCTACCGTTCAGTCAGCGGCGCGGTGTCGATGTCCTTCGGCTTCCGTGGAGGGGCGCTGATCTGGTCGGGGGAACTCGCCGGCCAGGCCCCGGTAGCCCTCGTCCACCTCGGCTTTCACCGTGGGGTGGTGGCGGAACTGCTCGGCGATGCCTTCGGTGCGCACGGCAGTCTGGTCGTGCATCCGTCCAGGGCGCTCGGCGCCGGACCACAGGGTGCGGCCTTGGTGATCGCTGATCGTGGTGGTCTTGATGGTGTTCTGCTTGCGCTTGCCGGAGACAAAGGCCCGTCTGCCGGGGCGGTGCGCCTTGGGGCGGCGGACCTGGGTCTCGGTGCCGTCGATCCGCAGCGTGAGGTTCTCGGCCGCGGCATAGGCGAATACGTCCTCCAGGGTCCGCAGCCGGATTCCCGGCCGGTCGGGCATCGCGAACCCGCGCTCGGCGAGTAGAGGACGGATCTCCCTGATCGCGCGGCCGATGGTGGAGGAGCCCACCTCGTAGAGCACAGCCAGTGCCTGGTGGGACAGGCCGGTGCGCAGATGGACCAGGGCGGCCAGCAACCGGTCGGTGAAGACCAGTTCATACTTCGGTCCTGTTCCGGCCTGCCGACGGCGAACACCCTGGCGCCGCTCGTGCCGTCCGGACTCGCAGCGAGCTTCCCAGCGTGGCGCGAGTTCTTCGATCAACTCGCCGAGGTGTTGGTGTGTGACGCCGCAGAAGGCAGGATGCGACATGGCCGCGCGGGCCTGCTTGATCTTCACACCTCAAGAACCCGCGCGGCCGTCGTCATGTCACGGCCCGCGATCAATCGCGGATACGCAGGTTCAGGGACCGACGTACTCGAAGACCCCGCCGTACGGGTGCCGCAGCACGGCGCGGTGGCCATTCGGTGTTGGGGAGGTAGCAACCATCACCTCGGCGCCTGCCGCAACCGCTTCCTTCACCGCTGCATCCAGGTCTGCGACCGCCAGGGTGGCAGCCACGCCAGCAACTCGCTGCGCGGCCTCGTCCGGACCACTGAACAGTAGGAAGGATCCGACGCTTGCCAGGGTGACCCCGGCGAAGGCAAACCGGGATGCGGTGCTTCCGGTCAGCTTCTCGTAGAAGGGCACAGCCGCGTCCAGATCTTCGACGCGCTGCCGCACGACCACTGATTCGATAGTCATGACCGACATCATCACACCATCGCATCGTCCGGCCTGGCTTGGGTGCTGTCCATGCTCGCGTACATCGACTCTGCGCCGACCAGGATGCTGCTCGACGAGACGTGCATCTACTGTCGCGCCCCGCGTACAAACCAATCGCGGGTCAGCCCGTAACGAAAAGATCAGTAAGTGGTCTACGTCGTAAGTCCTTCGGGGGTTGACTTCGAGGTTGGGCGTCGGCGTGCTTGTGGCCAGGTGGCGCGGTGGATCCGGCATGCGGTGTCGAGGGCGTTCTCGGGGATGCCGCTGGGACTGCCGACGCGCAGGAGGGCGTCTGGTCGAGGGCGGGCTGGCTCGTCCCGGGGCCGCCTTGTCCCGGCCGCGCCCGGCAACGACGGGGGATGTGGCCTCAGCGGTCAGGTGTCGGGCCGTGCTTCGAGGAATGCGAGGGCCCTGGCCACGAACTCGTCGTGGAACTGGAAGATTCCGCCGTGTCCGGCGTCCGGGTAGAGGGGGACGAGTTCGCCCCGGGGCAGCCGTGCGGCGAGGTCGAGGGTGTTCTCGCTCGGCACCATCCGGTCGCTCTCGCCGTTGGCCACCAGGACTGGCTGGCGGATGCGGGACAGGTCGGCCGGTGGCTGGAGGCCCCACCGGTGGATGGCCTTCAGCTGGGCGCGGAACGACGTCAGCGAGATGGCTTTGTCGCGGTGGTCCGTGCGCTCCTTCAGCCGTTGCAGGAAGGCGCGTGCTTCGCGTCGGCCGTGTTCGGTGTCGGTGAAGAAGAGGAACTGCTTGGCGTCCTTGCGGGTCAGGAAACCCTTCAGGATGTCCCGGAGGGTGAGCGCGGTGACCTTGTCGATGCCGGGGCCTCCGGCGGGGCCGGTGCCCGCGAGGATGACCTTGCGCACCAGCTGCGGTTCTTCGGCTGCGATGACCTGGGCGATGAAGCCACCCATCGAAAGGCCGAGCAGGTCGACGTGCTCGAAGCCCAGGGTTCGGATGAACAGCACCGCGTCGCGGGCCATCGCTTCGATGGTGTCGGGGGTGGAACCGCCTGACGCGCCGACTCCGCGGTTGTCGAAGGTGATGACCCGGCGCCGGGCGGCGAGTCCGTCGATGACGCGGGGGTCCCAGTCGTCCAGGACTGCGGTCAGGTGGTGGAGCAGGATCAGCGGTACGCCGTCTCCGTCCGGGCCGAGCTGCCGGTAGGCGAAGTCGACGCCGCGCACGGACACCGAACGGGTCGGCACGTCCTTGTATGACGACGGGGCGGGCGTGGGGGAACTGCGCGGTGCGCTCATGATCGGTTCCTGGGTACGGAAGGGAGGGGTGGTGGGCGGCGGGATCCTCTCGCCACCCGGGGTCTGTCGGTGGTGGGGCGGGTGCCGGCCCTCACGCCATCGCGATGACGACCTTTCCGGCCTTGGTGCTGCCCTTCTCGGCGTACGACATGGCTTCGCGGGTCTGCTCGAAGCGGAAGACACGGTCGACGACGGGACGGATCTTCCCGGCTTCGACGAGCTGGGTGAGTTTGCGCAGCTGTTCGCCGTCGGCCTTCATGAACAGGAAGGAGTAGGTCACGCCCCGGCGCTTGGCGTGGCGTCGGGTCTTGAAACTCAGCGCGTTCATCGCCTGCCGCAGGACCGGGTTCGCGCCCAGCTCGCGGGCGAAGTCCGCGTCGGGCGGCCCTGCGATGCTGATGACCTTCCCGCCGGGCTTGAGGACCCGCAGCGACTTCTCCAGGGTCTTGCCGCCGAGGGTGTCCAGGACGACGTCGTAGCCGTCCAGGACCTCCTCGAAGTCCTCAGTGCGGTAGTCGATGACGACGTCCGCGCCGAGTTCCTTGACCAGGGCGGCGTTGGCCGCGCTCGCGGTGGTGGCCACGTGTGCGCCCAAGTGCCTGGCCAGTTGGAGGGCGACGGTGCCCACTCCGCCGGAGCCCGCGTGGATCAGGACTTTCTGGCCCGGCTTGACCTGTGCCCTCTCGACCAGCGCCTGCCATGAGGTGAGGGCCACCAGGGGAAGGGAGGCGGCCTCCGCCATGGTGAGGGTGGCCGGCTTGTGGGCCAGGTCGTTCTGGTGGACGGCGATGAATTCGGCGAAGGTGCCGATGCGGTCCTTGTCGGGCCGGGCGTAGACCTCGTCACCCACCGCGAACCGGGTGACGGCCGAGCCGACCTGGACCACCACTCCGGCGAGGTCGTTGCCCAGCACGAGAGGGAGGCGGTACGGGAGGATCAGCTTGAAGTCGCCGTCGCGGATCTTGAAGTCCAGCGGGTTGACGCTCGCCGCGTGGATCTTGATCAGCACGTCGTGGGCGCCCGGCTCCGGATCGGGCATCTCGGCGGCGCGCACCGCGGACTGGTCGCCGTACTTCTCGATCAGGTAGGCCTTCATCGCTGTCTCCCTGCCTCGTCCGCACAGGGACGGGATCTCCGTTCGCCCGGACTGCCCCGATGCGAGGTATTTTCAGGTGTTCACTGCTGGTTCATGACGCCCCACGCCGATGCGGCGGGCGCGCCTCACGCTGCGTTCGGTGATGCGGCCAGGCTCCGCTTCACGTGCCGGGTGGTCTCGTCGGCGAGGATCTCGGGCAGTCCCCGCTCGATGCCGGCCAGGGCTTGGGCGGCGACCTCGGCGGGGGCGGTCTTCTGTTGGGCGGGAACGCCGGCGGCCATGTCGGTGTCCATGTAGCCGACGTGCAGCGCCGAGACGGTGATGTCCCGGGGCGCCAGCTCCTCCCGGACCGCGCCGGTCAGCGCCCATGCCGCGGCCTTCGCCGCGGCGTAGGCGCCGAGCTCGGCCGGGTGCAGCCAGGACAGGACCGACAGCACGTTGAGCACGGCGCCGCCGCCGTTGGACTCGATGACCGGAGCAAAAGCCCGCGTCACGGCGAGCGGGCCGAAGAAGTTCACCTCCATCTCCAAACGCACCATGTCCGGGCTGCCCGTCATCAGGGGCGTTCCGGTGGAGATGCCCGCGTTGTTGACCAGCAGCGTCACGTCGGAGGCGGTGCGAGCCGCGGCCCGGATCGACTCCGCGTCCGTCACGTCGAGCCGCAGCGGGACGACACCCGGGAGGTCCACCGTTTCGGGGCGGCGGGCCGCCGCGTACACCTTGGCCCCGCGCTCCACGAGCTGGGCGGCCAGATGTCGCCCGAGCCCCCGATTGGCGCCGGTGACCACTGCTACCGCGTCCTTCAGTTCCATGCCCACTCCCAGCGCCACGGCCGCCGTCAAGCGACCCACACCAATTAGATTACGACTACAATCTAAGCACTGGTCTAAGATAGATGCCAGTCGACATCCAATCGGGAGGTGGCCGATGGGCCGCGTATCGCAGGCGCAGGCGGAGGAGAACCGCCGACGGGTCGTTGAAACCGCCTCCCGCCTGTTCAGGGAACAGGGGACCCACGTCAGCGTCGCCGACCTCATGAAGGCGGCCGGTATGACCCACGGCGGCTTCTACAAGCAGTTCGCCTCCAAGGAGGCACTCATCGACGAAGCCACCGCCCACGCGTTCGCCGAACTCGCCCAGCACCACAAGGACGGGCTCGATCAGTACGCCGGGCAGCGCGACGCCGCCCAGCGGGCGCTGATCGACGCCTACCTCTCCGCCGAGCACCGCGACAGCGCGGCAGACGGGTGCCCCGCCGCCGCACTCGCCACCGACATGGCCCGTGACGGCGGAGAGAGCGAGGCCCGCCGCGTCTACACCCAGGGAGTGGGCGACTTCGCCGACTTCCTCGCCACCAAGGACCAGGACGGCATCGCCCGGCTGTGCACCATGCTCGGCGCCCTCGTCCTGTCCCGGGCCACCAAAGGCTCCCCGCTCTCCGAGAAGATCCTCACCACCGCACGCGAGGCACTGACGGCCACCGACTGACCGGAACCACCGTGCAGGGCGCACGCCGCAGGAAGGGTGCGCTTCTCGCACCCTGTCGTCATCCACTTCTCGTAAACGGCTCTCCGCGTTGCCTCTGGCTTCCGCATGCCCGATCTCCCTAACCGCCTCCGAGTGTGAGCGGCGGAAGAAGATGGCCTACGGCCACAAGGTGGTTCGACGGTCAGACCGGCGCAGGGCGGCGAGGGAAACCGGTGGACCGGGCGTGCTGCTCGCAGGAGGAGAAGACCGGCGGGTCCTCGAACATCTCGCGCTGGGCTTCGTGACCTGCTCTCACGGGTCCAGGATGTACGGACGGCTGAGCAGACCAAGCGACCTGGTCTTGGGCAGTACCGCGGGTGGCGTACAGTTGGCCTTTCCGACGCGGGGTGGAGCAGCTCGGTAGCTCGCTGGGCTCATAACCCAGAGGTCGCAGGTTCAAATCCTGTCCCCGCTACTGAAGTGACATGAGGCCCGGATCCTGTGGATCCGGGCCTCATGCGTGCGCCTGCATCTCAAGCTGTCCGTCCGGTTCTCGTCGCCCGAATCGGCGAGGCCTCTCCCTGACGTGCAGGAGGCAGGCCCTCAGGACACGATGCGGGCCCGAGGTGATTTCGTCGGATCGACATCAGCGAGTCAGTGGCGTGAGCTCTCGGGCAATGCGGCACTCACCGCCATTCCTGCCGGCGCTGAAGAGCATCCGGGCCCGCGTGACGATGCTGGTGGCGGGGCTTCTCGTCAACTGTTCCTGGCCCGGGCCCGGTCGACCTGGCGCAGCGGCAGGTCGGCGAACTGGATGATCTGGACCGCCTCGATCGGGTCGTCGAAGTCGACGGTGCGGTGGCTGGAGGGGTTCTTGTAGCGGCCCACGGCTTTGGCGAACAGCGCGGACTCGGCCTCCTGCTCGCCGCCCACGGCGCCGGCGTCGGCCAGCGGGCCACCGGGCTTGTTGTTCTGGTGCGGCTGGAACGCCTGCGCGACCCAACGCTGGGTTGTCGAGCGCGCCTTCGCCCACCTGCACTGGTTCCGCCGCCTGCGGATCCGCTGGGAGATCCGCGTGTGGGGACGCGTGAGCCGAGTCCCGACTCCCGCACCTGCAAGCCATCGAGCCCTGTCTGAGGGGTGCCCGGACCTCGCAGTCATCTGCAGGTCGACCGAAGGCGCTGCGGGTTATGGAGGGCACCGATGCCGCGTTGGTGGCACCCGCGTCTGGGACCGTCCCGTACCGCAAGGCCCGCACCGAGGACCGCTCGGTGCGCATAAAAGCGTGCGACGCGAGGGTGGCCGGTGCCGGGTGCACAGGTCCGTGGTGCTGGCTTGGCGAAGGTGTGGTGGCGGGGCTTATCGGGGGAGGAGGGCACGTACGGTTTTGCCGCCGCCGCCGGCGGGGGCGGCGGTGACGTGGGTTGCGCGGGCGAGGCGGTTGACCATGGGCCAGCCGAAGCCTCCTGTGCCGCCGATCAGGTCAGGGGTGCGCATGCACGGTACCTGGGGGCTGGGGTCGCGGGCGGTTACCTCGGTGCTGTCCGGGTGGGCGGTCAGTTCCAGGGTGCAGGTGCCGCGGGTGTGGCGCAGGGCGTTGGTGAAGAGTTCCGAGGCGACCAGGGCGGCCGTGTGGGCGGCCTCGGCTCCGGCCGGGGGAGTAGGCCGTCGAGGAAGGCCGGGTCCGGTCGCGGGCGTCGGCGATGGAGCCGGTGGAACGGGCGGCTGCGACGTTGACGCTCATCGTGTCCATCGGGGCCACCTCGATCTCTTGATCTTCGTCTCTTACCGCCCCGTGCCTGTACCTGCCCTGGTGGCGGACAACCTGGCGATAGCCGTCCTGCTCCTTCGGGCGACGCTGTCCGAGATCGATTACCTCACCCTCACGCAATCAGAAATCTATATCGGCTGGAGTAGACATTGCTCTGCGGTCTGGCTATGGTTTCTCTCGTAGCCGAAGAGATCGAAAGCTCGGCAGAGGTGAACTGCCGGGCAGTAGGACTGCAGTACCCGCAGTTGCAGGACGGTCCGGTGGCGGAGTTTCGAAGCCAGGTTGGTTGCAGGACGGCGACGGGACTGGCCACCGGACCGGGCGGCCCGCAGTGATCAGGGGCCGCCGGCACGGGACCGCTGTCATGGCAGATGCGGTACCCGTAGGTGCAGTTCGCAGTACCCAGCAGTGAAGTCGAATGAGCAGTACCCGGTGAAGGCGTCGGCTGCGGGCGCGCGCGCCGGGAGGTTCGGCAGGGGTTCCGTTGTCAGAGCAGGATCGGCGACGGGGCCGGTTACCGGCCGGGGTGGCGCTGCCAGAGGCCACCAGCAGTACGCAACACCAGCAGTACGCAACACCAGCAGTGATGGATCCAGAGGAAAGAACGGAGGAACCCGCGCCATCAGGATCGCCCGGGCGCAAGCCTTGAGCCCGGGTACCGCAGGACATCGTTAGTGAGGTGGTCTCCGGTCACGCAACCGCGATCCCCGCACCCCCGGCAGCAGCCAGGTCGGGTCTGCGGACACAGAAGGCCGGCGCAGTATCAGGGCCGGCAGGTGGTGTAGTAGTTCCTTCGGGGCCCGGGTGCCAGTACGGCACCCGGGCCCCTCGACGCGTTCCCCAAGAGAGGTGCAATGACAGCAGACGACTCGTTCGGCCGTCTCGATGACGACGACTACCCCGCCTACACCATGGGCCGGGCCGCCGAGATGCTCGGCACCACACCCGCGTTCCTCCGCGCCCTCGGCGAGGCGCGGCTGATCGCCCCGCTGCGCTCCGAGGGTGGCCATCGCCGCTACTCCCGCTACCAGCTGCGTATCGCCGCCCGCGCCCGCGAGCTCGTCGACCAGGGCACCCCGATCGAGGCCGCCTGCCGCATCATCATCCTCGAGGACCAGCTCGAAGAGGCCCAGCGCCTCAACGAGCAGTACCGCCGGGCTGCCGAAGGGGCCGGGCCGCCGCCTGCGGCCTGAGACGGTGCCGTGCCCGCCGGGCGCCGGCGGGCATCATCTGTCCCATCCGGTTCCGAACGTGTCGCTGTCTCCTCTGGTGACACAGGGTGCGGGCGTGTAGCGTTCCTGTTAGCTGTCGTGGTTCGGATCCTCCCTTTGCCCATGCCTTCGGCGTGGGCTTTTCTGCTGTGCTGTGCCGCAGGGACCAGGACGATCACCTCCGCCTCCCGCACGGTGCGGAAGGCGTTCATCGACTGGAAGGCATGAGACATGGCTACAGGAACTGTGAAGTGGTTCAACGCGGAGAAGGGCTTCGGCTTCATCGCCCAGGACGGGGGCGGCCCGGACGTCTTCGCCCACTACTCGGCCATCAACTCCTCGGGCTTCCGTGAGCTCCAGGAGGGCCAGGCTGTGACGTTCGACGTCACCCAGGGCCAGAAGGGCCCCCAGGCGGAGAACATCACCCCGGCCTGACCCTTCCCGCCCCCCGGGGGCTGAGCCTGCCCCGAGGCCCTGCTCTTTTCAGGTCTGCTTCCCAGGAGGAGCAGGGCCTTCCTGGTTTCCCTCCCTCTCCACCGGCAAGGCACCCTCTGCGTTGGCCTGTTGTCCCGGCAACGCCGGGGCGGGGCGCTCTGGGCGACGCCAAGTGCGACGGGGCACATGTTCCCGGGCGGCGACGGCCGGCCTTCGGTCAACTGTCTGGCAGTGTTCTCGATCCACAGCAGCGCCCACTCGATACCGGCCCGCCGGCCCGCCTCCGCGTTGTCGTAGCGGCCCTCGGCGTCGGCTGGGATGTCGGCGGTCAGGGCGCGGCAGCGGGCACTCCGGGGAGCGGCTCGGCCATGCGGAGAGGGGCTGACCTGCAGACGGCAGGCTCACCTCCACATGCTTCGCGGCAGGGCGATCATGCGTGCTCCGACGACGGGGCGAGGGCGGGGATGGGGCTGGGGGTAGGCCCCGCCTTCCGTCTCCCAGGTGTCCTCACCGACTTGGGCCTCCCGAAGGCGGCGACCGGTCGCGTTCTCGTCGGACATGAGGGCGCTCGTGGTGTGGAGGTTGCCGGGGGTGGACGCGGCGGCCATCAGGCGTGTGGCGGAGTCGGGTGCGGTCTCGGGGGGAATCACCAGCAGGTCGCAGCGGTCGCGGTTGTACGACAGCAGGATCATCGCGTCGGGGTCCAGGTCGGTGAACCAGCCGACGTGCACGGCATGTCCGCCGACGGGGATCTGGTACGTGGAGGCGGGCCAGGGTCCGGGGTTCGCGGTGATGCGCGTGATGCGGCCGCAGCGGCCCCGCAGCGCGTCCACCAGGGGCGGCAGCTCGGCGGCGAGATCGCGTGAGTACGGCCACCAGGCGCCGTCCAGCAGGCCGGCGAGGGAGGTGTGTGGTGTCAGTGCCAGGCGTGCCTGGCGGGTGGGAGCGGTCGTGCTGGTCATGAGGCCGAGACCTGTCCCCGGGACGCCTGCGGGCGGCCCGGCGTAACGATCGCCGGGAACGACATCCGCGTGAAGGCGGGGTACGAGGTGCCCCCGGTGCCTCCAACGTACTCCGCGCCGGGGCCGGACGAGGGGGCCGGGCCGGGCCGGTTCTCGCGGTCGGCCACGCTGCCGGACGTGCGGAGGATCCGTTACCCGTGCCACTCGACGAGGACGAGGGTGGCGTCGTCGGTGGTGGTCTCACCACGGGCTCGTCTGAGGGTGTGGGACAGGTCGCGCGCCACGGCCCGTACGCCCCGGTCGGCCCGGTCCAGGCGATGGATCCAGTCGATCAGCTGGTCCTCGCCGAACTCCTCCTGCCCGCTCTGGTGTTCCTCGATCAGGCCGTCGGTGAAGCAGAGGATGCGGTCCCGGGTTCGAGCACCGTCTCGCTGACCTGCGGTTGTGCTCCGCCGAAACCGACGGGCAGGGTGGTGGGGCTGTTCAGGCGGCGTACGACGCGGTGGCCGCGGATCAGCATGGGGGCGGGGTGTCCGGCGTTGACCTAGTGAAGGCGGCCGGTGTCGCGACGCTCATCGCTTCGCCGCGGGTGCGGAAGAAGAGGTCGGTGTAGCCGTTCTTGGTCTGCAGCACGTCGGCGAGCACGCCGGCGATCCTGCGCAGGAGGCGGCGGTCGTCGTCGTCGATCGTGTCCAGGGTGACGGCCAGGACGCCTGCCCGGTCTCCGCCGTCCAGCAGCGGCACGTGCACCCGCGTCCCGTCGGCCGACGGAACCTCGACCGGCCGTGAGGAGAGGAAGCACCGGCCGGCCTCCGAACCGTCGATGGGCAGGGGCTCGCCGTCCTTCAGTCCCTGCCCGGCGAGGGGGACCAGCTTCCGCTGCCCGTAGTGCTGGCAGGATCTGCACCTCGCGGCGCCCGATCCGGGCCACCGTGCCGGTGACGAAGGGGCCGACATGGTCGGGCGGCAGCGCGTGGGCGTGGTCCATGAGCCCGCCCAGCAGCATCTCTCCGAAGCTCTCCGAGCGTTCGTGGCCCCGGTCCTCATGGCGTCCGAGGGTCATCCGGAGCCTCCAAGGGGGCCGGTGGCCTGGTCCGGGGCCGTCGTGCGCCCGGGTTCGGCGGCACTGCGGTGTGGCTTCCCGGATGCCTCCCGTCGGCAGGAGCCGCCACGCGTGCCCGTCCGGGGCGAAGGGCCGTCAGGGTTCCTCGGCGTGGGGCCCGGCGCCGCTCGGGGGCCTGCTGGTGGTCAGCCAGGACCGGGCCGGTTCGGCGGGGTGGGCGGTGTCGACGGTGAGGTGGAGACGGGTGCCTCCGCCCGGGGTGGGATAGCTGCGCTGCTCCCTGCCGGCGAAGCAGCGGCGGAGGACCTCGGCCACCCTGCGGGCGGTGTCCGGTGTGGCGGCCACGACGCGGATCTCCGCGTGGCCCGGTGGAGGCAGGGCTTCTGGTTCGTTGCGGTCCAAGGCGGCACCGTCCTCTCCGCGCCTGGGGACGCGTCCGCGGGCGGCCCGAGCGGGGGCGCCCCGGTAGTACGTCCACCGTACGTCCGACGAGGCCGGTGCCGGACGGCTCCGCACCGGGAGCGGCGCGTACGCGGGCCCTGCCGGAGTACGGTGAAGGAACGGGGCCGCCGCCCCGCCCGGCCCGGCGCCCGCCGCCACCGAGGGACGGCGGCGGAAGTACCGTGGACGGGCGGACCGATCATGACCGACGCAGGCGTTTCCCCTCATGGCCCCACCCCTCCGCGCCTCCTGCCGGACGAGGTCCACCGGTCCGTCGGCCCCGGCACGGCGCTGCTCCGGCTGGAGACCACGGGGTCCCGGCAGAGCCTCCTCGACGGCGCGTGGTGGCCGCGCTCCCGTGACGTCGAGCGGGAGATCCCGCCGCTGGTCACCGCCCTGACCGAGCACCTCGGCCCCATCACCCGGGTCGGCCTGGACGCCTCCGCGTGGAACAGCATCCCCAGCCGTCTCGTCGTCGACGACCGGGTCGTGCACCTCGACTCCTTCCCCGTCGGCGACGACACCGTCCTGATCACCCGCGGCGACAACGACCACTTCTCCCTCATGCTCGTCCCGCCGAACACGACGCCCGAAGCCGCCCGCACGGCGATGGCCCGAGCCGTCCGCGCCGACAACGTCACCCAGGCCACCGAGATCCTCCTCGCCGAACTCCCCCACCCCGCAGGCCCGTAGGCCGGCACCGCCCCGAACGGCGGCGAAGCCCCAAGTCACAGACCTGGGGCTTCGGATGAAGAGCGGATGACGGGAAACGCCCGCCGCCATGAGCTGGCAGGCGCTCCAGGGAGGCGGTGACCCTGCCCTCACCAGGAGCGCAGGCCCGACCCGGGGCCGCGCCACCATGATGATCGAACCGCTCGCCGCGTACCCCCTGAACCGCGGCAGCCTTGACGGCAAGATCCTGCCGGAGCACGCCAAGCACCGGGGCCGGTTTCCACCCGGGGGCCGTAACCTAGTGCCGCATCAGGCAACGTTCGCCCTGTCGACGACGGCGCGTAGGCGTCGGTCGTCGGCATGGCGGGCCCGTCGATGTCGTGCGCACGGGTGGTGCCCGGATGCCAGGAGTGCTCGGGCCGTCGTCGCTCACCTGAGCCGACCACCACGAGTTTTGCGGTTGCCGACAGCCCGGCACGGGGCTCGACTGGTTTATGGACCCTGCGGCGACTCCGCCCAAGGAGAGCACCCATGGCAACCATGGATACGTTCAATCTTTTGCAGCCGTACAAGATCGCTGAGGAGACGTTCGTCATCCCGTGGGCCCTTGAGGCCCCGCCGGTCGGCCACTTTCCGATGAACTCGATGGTGATCCGAGGAGCCGAACCGATCCTCGTGGACACCGGGGCGCCCGCAGTGCGCGCCCAATGGCTGGAGGCAGCCTGGTCCGTCGTGGATCCTCTGGACGTACGGTGGATCTTCCTCACCCACGACGACCGCGACCACGCCGGCAACCTCCTGGCGGTCCTCGCCGAGTGCCCGAACGCGACCCTGCTGACAACGTGGTTCTCCATCGGCCGCATGGCCGAGGAGTGGGAGACTCCCATCAACCGGTGCCGCTTCATGACAGACGGCGACACGATCGACGCGGGCGATCGCACCTTGGTCGCCAAACGACCGCCCCTGTACGACAACCCCACAACCCGCGCTCTCTTCGACCGGAAGACCAACACCCTGTGGGCCGTCGACACCTTCGCCACGAACGTGCCGACCCCCGTGCCCGAAACGGCAGCGCTGTCGCCGGACGAATTCCGTGACGGCCAGTTCTTCGGCGGTCGGCTGGTCTCCCCCTGGGTCGCCCTGCTGGACGCCCAGAAGTTCGGGACGGTCGTCAGCTACTTCCAACACCTGAACGCCGAGGTCATCGCCGGCTGCCACTGCCCTGTCCTCCGCGGCCCCCGGATCTCCGAGGCCTACGACCTTCTCCGACAGCTCCCCGAGATCCCACCGTGGACAGAGTTCACCCAGGCCGACCTGGATCAGTGGATGGCGGTCGCCGAGAGCTCGGTTCCAGCGGAGCAGCCGCGGCCGTCGGGGACGTGACATCCTCCCATCGACGTCCTCGGGACCCATGAGGTCTGAGCGTCGGACGAGCGCAGTGGCTGACGGGCCTGGTTCCCCGCCGCAGGCCTTGGAGGCCGTCAGGCGCTGATTGACGTGGCCGACTGGCTTCCGTCCCGTGGGTCGCCGCAGTGGTCGGCAGAGGGAACGATGCCGGCCTCGGCCGCGCCGATGCGGCTCTCTCGCCTGGGTCGATGTAGGGATGCTGGATTCCTGGTACTCCCTGCGGCTGTCGACGCGACTGCGTGAGGGGGGCGTATCGCGGCCCCTCCCGGTCGCGCGGTCGGCTGGGTGTGCCTCCAAGGTGTGCTCGTGTGGGTGCCGGTCTGGCCAGCTGAATGCTGACCTATTGCTGACTTTACTGACAGGTCATCAGGTTCCTCGACGGCGTGGTGGAGGGTGCGGCGGCCGTGGAGTGGGGAACGGGTGGGATGTGGGACCGTGAACGGTCCGGACCCCGGACGCTACGCAGTGGAGGCGCTTCCAAGGCGGGTGAGCGGGCGGGCGGAGCTGGGGCCGGGGTGCGGATACGAGGCCCGGCAGGGTGATCGCCAGGGGCAGCTGGGTGGGTGGAGCTACGGATGCCTGGAGTGCGCGAGCGCGGTGGTGAACGCGCGGGCGCGCCGGGTGAGTTCGGTCCAGTCGCCGGCGGCGATCGCGTCCGGCGGGACCACTTCGGTTCCGGCGCAGACCGCGAGGGCGCCGTGGTTGAGGTAGGCGGCGGCATTCGCGGCGTTGATGCCGCCGGAGGCGACCAGGGGGATGCCGGGGTAGGGGCCGTGGAGGTCCCTGAGGTAGCCGGGGCCGAAGGCGGCGGCCGGGAAGATCTTCACGGCGGCGGCGCCCAGATCGACGGCGTCGGCGACTTCGGTGGGGGTCAGGGCGCCGAGGACGACGGGCAGGCCGAGGCGGTGTGCTGCTTCGGCGACCTGCGGGCGGCAGCCGGGAGTCACGAGGAACCGGGCGCCGGCGGCGGCGGCCTGTTCGGCCTGCGAGGCGCGGAGGACGGTGCCGACGCCCACCTCGAAGCCCTGTGAGGCGGCCCGGCCGATGTGGCTGGTGACGTCGGGGGTGGTGAAGGTGAACTCGACGTGCCGGACGCCGCCTTCGGCGAGTGCCGCGCACAGGGCGGCGGCGTCGGGGATGTGCGGGGCGCGGACGACGGCGATCACCTGATCGGTGGCGAGGGTCGGCGGGAGCGGGGTGGGGGTGCGGGTCATCGGGAGTCCTTGGGGAGAGTCGTCAGGGGTGGGTCAGGATGGGGGAGTGGATACCGAGGGCGGTGACCCGGGTGGCGGCCCACTCTTCTGCGGAGGAGCCGAGGAGTGCGGTGATGACGTACTCGGGGAAGGTCTCACCGTGGTCTCCGTGCGTGGTGAGGGCGCAGGCGGCGGTGAGGTGGCCGAGTCGCAGGCGGGTGCGCGGGTCCAGGCCGCGCAGGGTGGCGGCGAGATAACCGGCTGCGAAGCCGTCCCCGGCGCCGGTGGGCTCGACGACCTCGACGGTCAGGGCGCGTTCGGTGACGGCGGTGCCGTCCCGGTCGAGGGCCGTGACCAGGTGGCCGGAGTCCTTGACCACGAGCGTCGTCGGCGAGGGGAACATCGCCCGCAGTTCGCGCGGGTCGCCGACGCCGAAGGCGGCCTCGGCCTCGTCGGCGCCGAGCAGCAGGACGTCGGCGGCGTCCATCAGCTCGCGCAGGACGGCTGGGTCGCGGTCGCGCCACAGCGCGGGCCGCCAGTTGAGGTCGAAGCTGATGGTCCGTCCGGGTCGCTTGGTGGCGAGCAGGGCCCGGACGAGGCCGAGGCAGCCGTCGGAGAGTGCTGGGGTGATGCCGGTGAGGTGGAGGAGCCGGGTGCCGGTGAGCAGCCGTGCCGTCGCCGGGTCGGCGAGGGCGCTCGGATCGAGGGCGGAGGCGGCGGAGCCGGAGCGGTAGTAGTGCATCCGGCTTTGTTCGCCGAGTTCTTTGACGTAGAGGCCGGTCGGGCGTGCGGGGTCGACGGCGACGCCTGAAACGTCAACGCCGCACGCGGCGAGTTCGGCGGTGAGCCGCTTGCCGAAGCCGTCGGAGCCGACTCGGCTGACCCAGGCGCTGGCGATGCCGAGCCGCGCGAGTCCGCAGGCGACGTTCGACTCCGCGCCGCCGACCGCGACCCGGAACGACTCGACGGTGTCGAGGGCGCCAGGTCGGTCGGGGACGAGTACGGCCATCGACTCGCCGAGGCAGACCGCTTCCGGGGGGTCACCATGGAATGCGGCCGTCTGTCCTGTCATCGAGATCTGCTCCTTGTTGACTGACGGTCACTCAACAGGCAGGCGGCAGAGCGCCGGAGCCCGGAATGACGGAGAGGGTGATGTCGCTGGTCCAGGTCGCTCCGCCGGGCAGCAGCGGGCTTTCCCCACGGTCGGGGCAGGTGGGCGAGGGATCGCCGGGCAGGACGTTGGCCGGTTCGACGGCGACGACGTACGCGCGCCGGTGCCACGGGAAGCCGCTGCTCGCGTGGCACTCCTGCCACAGCCAGGCGTGGGGGAAGACCGTGGGGTCCCATTCGACGCGGATGCCGAAGCCGGCGGTGGGGCTGTGGATCTCGTACCAGCCGCCGTCGAAGTCGGTGAGGCAGGCGAAGACGGACCTGCCGCTGCCCGGTCCGGGAACCTTCCGGAGGTCGACAGGGGTGCCGTCCACGCTGGGGGCGAACGGGAAGGCGGCGCGGGTGTCCGCCACGAGCGTGTTGCCGGGCTGCCCGGCGTCGGTGAGGACGGTCCTCGCGGGGGTGGTGAGGGTGCAGTGTTCGTCGATGAACGGCGCCCCGAAGCCCGGGTGTTGGACCCACATCACCGGCACGGGCAGGTCGCCCGTGTTGCGGACGGTGTCGCGGACGTGCAGGGCGGCGCCGTCCAGCCGGAGCGTCCGGGTGAGCCGCAGCGGGGCGGTGATCAGGTCGGTGGTGAGGAGGATCAGCTCTTCGTCGGCGGAGACGACCGACCAGGCGACGACGGCGGCTTCGCCGTGATAGCCGCGACGCACGCCGTCGACGGTGCGCTCGGCGCCGGCGTTGGGGACGAGCTGCTGCCAGCCGCCGCCGTAGCGGGCGAGCCAGTCGACCTGGCTGTCGCCGGTGACGGGCGCGCCGGCGAGGTCGCGGCGGCCCCAGGGGGTGCGCCACAGGAGGTCGATGGTGCTGTCGCGTTCGACGATCGAGGTGATGTCGGCGCCCTTGTCCGGGCGGATCTCGACGGAGAGCCGGTCGTTGTGCAGCCACAGGGAGGAGGTCATGGCCGGTCAGCCTCCGAATCGGTGGGTGGGCAGGCCGCGGACGCCCAGACCCCGGACGGCCAGGACGGAACCGGCGGGCCCCGACGGGTCCGGGCCGAGTCCTTCGCGTGCGGTGGTGACGTAGAGGACGTCGAGGTCCGCACCGCCGAAGGCGCAGGAGGTCGGCTGGTCGACGGGTACCGGCACCTCGGTGAGGAAGCGGCCCTCGGGAGACAGCCGGACCAGCCGCGCGCCGCCCCACATGGCGATCCACAGACAGCCCTCGGCGTCGACCGCCAGTCCGTCGGGTTCCCCGACACCGGCGGGGAAGCGGGCCAGCACACGGCGCCTGACGGGGAGAAGGAGGTCGGGCAGGACGTCGAAGGCGTTGACCTCGCGGGCCACGGTGTCGATCAGGTAGAAGGTGCGCCCGTCGGGGCTCCAGCCGAGCCCGTTGGGCTGGGTCAGGCCGGCCAGAACGGGGATGACCTTCCCATCGGTGTCGAGTACGTGGAGTGCGCCGCGAGCAGGGGCGAACGACATGTCGCAACTCCCCGCCCACAGCCGCCCGGCGGGGTCGCACTTGGCGTCGTTCATGCGCTGGCCACGTGGCAGTACGGTACGGAGCGCGGCCCAGCTCCCGTCGGGGCGTATGTCGCTGAAGCCCTCGGTGGTCGCCGCGACCCACCCGCCCGAAGCCTTCGGCACGGCCGCACCGACCAGGGTGGGAAGGACGATGGTGCGCGGGGCCGGATCGGCGGGGGCGGCCGTATGGATGGTGCCGGAGAGGATGTCCACCCAGGTCAGCTCGCCGGTCGTCCGGTCCCAGAAGGGTCCTTCGCCGACGATGGCGGTGCCCGGGAAGGCGACCGTGATCTCGATGCCCAACTTCAGTGCTCCGGAGGTCGGTTCGGGTGGGAGTGGGGTGGTCTGCCGGTCAGTCGGGCAGCGCCACCGCCACCTGCGCGAGCAGGCCGCCGTCGACGGGGAGCGCGATGCCGGTGATGAAGCTGGCCCGCTCGCTCGCCAGGAAGGCGATGGCCTCGGCCACCTCGTCGGGGCGGGCGACGCGTCCGAGAGGGTGGCTGCGTCCCCAGGTGGCGACGAGCTCCGCGGCGCCCTCGTCGGTTCCGTCGGAGAATCCGGCCGCGGCGTCGCGCAGCATGGGGGTGTCGACGGAGCCGGGGCAGACGGTGTTGGCGCGCACGTTGAACGCCGCCTCGTCGACGGCGATCGAGCGGGTGAGGGCGTTGAGCGCGCCCTTGCTGGCGGTGTAGGCGGCGACGTTCTTCTGCGTGACGAACGCCTGGACGGAGGAGACCAGGACGATCGACCCGGCGCCGGAGTTCCGCAGTGCGGGCAGGGCGTGCTTGACGGCGAGGAAGGCGCCCTCGACGTTCACCGCCATCACCTGCTGCCAGGTGGCGGTGGTGGTGTCGGCGGCGGTGCCGTACCGCTGGATGCCCGCGCAGGCCACCAGGATGTCGAGTCCGCCGTGGCGGCGCACGGTGTCGCCGACCGCTGCGGCGATGGACGCCTCGTCTGTGACATCCGCCCGGATGTGGGTGATGGCGTCGCCGGTCTCCTCGACGGGCGGGGTGTGGGAGACGCAGACGACCCGGGCGCCGCGGGCTGCGAGCAGCCGGGCCGCAGCGAGGCCGATGCCGCTGGATCCGCCGGTGACCAGTGCGGACTTGCCGGCCAGCTCCGGGGACGTGCCGTCCAGTTCCATAGTGTCGGGTCCTTGGTGGTCTGGAGTGTCGGGCAGAAGGGGTTCAAGGTCCCCGGGCCGGGCTGGGACGAGCCCGGCCCGGGGATGTGCCCCGGGGCCGTGTGTGTGGGGGGTCGGTCCCGGGGCCCCGGCCTGCCGTGGGCGAAGGGGTCAGCCGCACGGCGGCCGGGGGCGGGGTGTCCCGGGAGCCGGTCAGGGCATGAGGCCCCGGGACGTGTTCTGGGGTGTTACTTGTAGAGCGCCATCTGGGACGCCTGCTCGTTGAGGTTGTCCTTGGTGATCACGAGCGGGGTGAGCGGCTGGTCCTTGGGGATGGACTTCTCGCCGTCGAGGTGCATGACGGCGTTCTGCACAGCCATCCGGCCGATCTGGTACGGGTTCTGGGAGACCAGGGCGGTGAGGCTGCCGGCCTTGAGGTCGGTGACCTCGTTGGGGCCGGCGTCGTAGCCGACGACGGCTATCTTGCCTTCCTTCCCGGCGGCCTTGACGGCGTTGGCGGCGCCCTCGGCGGTGATGACGTTGGAGGCGAAGATCGCGACCAGGTTCGGGTGGGCGGCGATCTCGGCCTGGACGAGGCCGGCGGCCTGGGTGGCGGAGTCCTGGCCGGCGTAGAGCTCGGGCAGCACCTTGTACTTGCTCTGGCCCTCGAACGCCTGCTTGAAGCCCTTGTCGCGGTCGTCGATGGAGCTGATGCCCGGCTTGATGTGGACGAAGACGACCTCGCCGCCCTGCGGGGCCTGCTTCATGAGCTCCTGGCCGCCGAGCTTGCCGCCCTGGACGGAGCTGGCCGCGATGGCGGTGAAGATCTTGTCGCTGTTGACGTTGTTGCCGGTGGTCATGACCGGGATGCCCTGCGCGACGGCGGTGGCGATCGGCGCGGCAAGCGCGGTGGCGTCGGTCGGGTCGATGACGATCGCGTCGGGCTTCTTCTGGATGACGGCCTGGAGGACCGGGATCTGCTCGGATGCCTGGAAGTTGGCGGCGCCCTGGACGATCGGCGTGACACCGGCCGCCTTGGCGGCGTCCTCGAAGCCCTTGATCTCGGTGGAGTAGTACGGGTCGCAGGTGCAGCCGGGGATGAAGGCGATGGTGCGCTGCTTGTCGGACGAACCGCCCGCGGCGCCGCCGCCGGAGGTCGGGGACGAGCAGGCCGAGAGGGTCAGACCGGCAAGGGCGGTCGTCGCGATCAGGGTGGCCGTGAGAGTTCTGCGGGACATGGCGGACTCCGTGCTTCGGGGGGTGGGGGAGGTGCGCAGAGCGGTGGAGCGGGGAGGCCGGTCCGGGGCAGGCGGACCGAGCGGTGGACCGGGTGCCGTCGGACCTGGGACCGGCGGACCGGGGAACTGCGGACCGGGTGGGAGCCCGGTCCGGGCTCAGGAGGCGCGCAGTTGTTGGCGGCGCTTGATGTCGTCGACGGCGACGGCGACGATGAGGATCGCGCCGATGGCGACGGTCTGCCAGAACGGCTGGACGTTGACGATGACCAGGCCGTTGTTCAGGACGGCGGGGATCATGACGCCGACGGCGGTGCCGAAGACGGTGCCGCGGCCGCCGAAGAGGCTGGCTCCGCCGATGATGACGGCGGCGATGGCGACCAGGTTGTCGGCGCTGTGACCGCTGACGGCCGTGGTGGTGAAGCGGGCGACGTCCAGGACACCGGCCAGGCCCGCGAGCGCGCCCATGAAGGTGAACAGGATGATCTGGTGCCGCGTCACCTTGACGCCGCTGCGCCGGGCGCCCTCGGCGTTGGAGCCGATGGCGTAGGTGTAGCGGCCGAAGCGGGTCCGGGCGAGGACGAGGCCGGCGACGACGGCCACGATGACGGCGATCCACACGGGCAGCGGCAGGCCGAGGATCTGGTTCATACCGATCGCGGTGACCAGCTGCGGCGGCAGGCCGGTGACGTCGGTGCCCTTGGTGATGACCTGGGCGAGGCCGAGGGCCATGCCGAGGGTGCCGAGGGTGATGATGAACGAGGGGATCTTCAGCCGGGTCACCAGGATGCCGTTGAGCAGGCCCCAGCCGGCACCGACGGCGATGCTGACGGCGATGCCGAGCACGATCGCGGCCGTGGCGTCGGGGTAGTTGTGCTCGGCGGATCCGCTGAGCGCGACCATCACCTTGGCGCTGACCACCTGGCTGAACACCAGGACCGAGCCGACCGACAGGTCGAGCTGGCCACCGATGATCAGAAAGGCGGTGCCGACGGCGAGGAGCATGGTGCCGGAGGCGTTGAAGAGGATGTTGCGGAAGTTGTCCGCGTTGAAGAAGGTCCCGCCGGCCATGACGGCGAACGCGGCGACCAGGACGACCAGCGCGAGGAAGACCCAGTTGCCGGTCACCGCGGCGGCGGCGCGCTGGATCCGGGTGGTGTCCGGCGAGGGCGCGGGGGCGGTCGTGAGGTTGGAGGTCATGGCCTGTTTCCCTGCGGGTGGGTCGGGTTGCGGGTCGCGGCGCCGGTGATCGCGGCGACGATCTCGTCGTGTGAGGTGGTGGCCGGGTCCAGCGTCGCGGCGGTGGTGCCGAGGCGGAGGACGACGATCCGGTCGGCCACGTCGGTGACGAACGGCACGCTGTGGCTGATGACGATCACGGCGATGCCGCGGTCGCGGGTGCGCTTGATGAGCTGGGCGACCTGCTCGGTCTGGACCAGGCCGAGGGCCGCGGTGGGCTCGTCCATGATGATCAGCTCGCGGGCCCAGATCCCGGCCCGGGCGATCGCCACCGTCTGGCGCTGGCCGCCGGAGAACATCCGGACGGGTGCCTGGTAGTCGGGGACGCGGGCGCCGAGGGTACGCAGGTACTCCTCCGCCTCGACGCGCATCCGCTTGTTGTCGAGGACGCCGAGGCGGCCCAGCGGACCGGCCCTCAGGTGCTCGCGGCCCAGGAACAGATTGGCCGGGGCCGACAAGTCGTCGGCGAGGGCGAGGTCCTGGTAGACGGTCTCGATGCCGGTGGCCCGGGCGTCGGAGGGGTTGGTGAAGTGGACCCGCTCACCGCGTACCCGCAGGTCGCCGGTGTCCGGGGCGAGGGCGCCCGAAAGGATCTTGATGAGGGTGGACTTGCCCGCGCCGTTGTCGCCCATCAGGGCGACGACCTCGCCGGGGGCGACGTCCAGGGAGACGTCGCTCAGCGCGGTGACGTGGCCGAAGCGCTTGGAGATCCCGGTGGCCGACAGGACGGGGGTGTCCGTGTGGGGGGACCGGGGGGAGGTTGTCGTGTTCGACAGATGCATCACCGTGAGTCTTCCTCTCTCGGTATGGCGACTCAGATGCTCTCTGTGGGAGATGCCGGGGCCGGTGGCTTGGCAGGTGCCTCGGTGCCGCCTGGCGATGGCTCGGATGCTTGCATACAAGTTCACCAGTGTGCAAGGATGAGTTTCGTGAAACCAGATCGAGACCTTTCGAGCGGCTCTCGGGTGCTCGCGTCGGTGGGTCGGGTCCGTACCCGGCAGCGCGCCTCCGACCGCGTCTACGAGGAGCTCGCCTCTGCCGTAAGCGACCTGCGCATCCTGCCGGGCGCGTCCCTGTCCGAGACCGACCTCGCCGACCAGCTCCACGTCAGCCGCACGCCGCTACGGGAGGCGATCGCCCGCCTGGTCGAGACCGGCCTGGTGTCGGTCGTCCCCCAGGTCGGCACCCGCGTGGAGCTGATCCGGCTCTACGACGTCGAGCAGGCCCGCTTCGTACGGGAGAGCCTGGAGACGGCAGCGTTCGCGGTCGCCTGCGCCAACCCGGCCCGGGACGTCGCCCCGCTGCGCTATCTGCTCGCCGAGCAGGAGCGCTGCCACGAGCGCGGTGACGTCGACGGCTTCTTCGCCGCCGACGAGGCCCTGCACGAGCAGGTCTTCGCCATCAGCGGCTACCTGGGTGCCTGGCAGGTGATGCAGCCGATGAAGATGCACCTCGACCGGCTGCGCCGGCTCAGCCTGCCCCAGCCGGACACGATCCGGGCGCTGATCGACGAGCACACGGCGATCGTGGACGCGCTGGAAGCGGGTGACGCCGTCGGCGGCCGCGAACGCCTCGTACGCCACGCCCGCCGGGCACTGGAGGACGCCCCCGCTCTCCAGGCCCAGTACCCCGAGTACTTCGCCGACTGATCACCGCCTGACTCGCAGACTCGCTCGCCAACCGACTCTCCGTCGCACCGGACCCGCCGCCGCACGAGCCGCGCGCGGCCGGGACGGTCCCGGCGCAGGACGGCGTCCGCACCGCCGTCCTGCGCCCCGGGCCCCGCGCCTGCGAGCGGACGCACCCGACCGATCGCGCACGGGGTCGTCGCGCCCGCCGGCGGAGGCACCCCGGCCGATGGCGCCGGCCGCCGCACCCGCGAGCGGACGCACCCGGCCGACCCCCTTGCCTTTGCTTCAGTTGACGGGACGACGGCACTCCTTCCGGATCCGGGATCCCGCACCCGCGCCCCTCGGCCCGACCCCAGAGCCGAGCGGCCTCCCTGACGCCCGGGACGCCGCCCCGACGCCGCCGTCGAGGCGCGCACCGGATCCGGCCCCGTTCCCTTCGGCGCCCCACTCCCCACCGGCGGGAGTCGCTTCGCGACACGGAGACGACCGACGCCTTGGCTCCACGTAAAGGATCTCCATGAGACTCATGCGTACAGGCCCGCCCGGGCAGGAGATACCCGTCCTGCTCGACGAGGGCGGCCGGCATCACGACCTGCGCGGGATCACCGACGACATCGACGGAGCCTTCCTTGCCGAGGGAGGACCCGGCCGCGTCCGCGCGGCGTACGCCGAGGGTCGCCTCCCGGTCCTCGACGTCACCGGACAACGCATCGGGCCACCGGTCGCCCGCCCCGGTGTCGTCCTGTGCGTCGGGCTCAACTACGCGGCTCACGCGGCCGAATCGGGTACGGCCCCGCCGGCCGAGCCGATCGTCTTCTACAAGGCGCCCAACACCGTCGTCGGCCCCCACGACGACCTCCTCCTGCCGCGCGGTTGCGCCAAGACCGACTGGGAGGTCGAACTCGCCGTCGTCATCGGCCGCCGCGCCCGCTACCTGGACTCCCCGCAGCAGGCGCTCGACCACATCGCCGGATACGTGCTCTCCAACGACGTGTCCGAGCGGGCGCTGCAGCTGGAGACCAGCGGCGGCCAGTGGTCCAAGGGCAAGAGCTGCGAGACGTTCAACCCGCTCGGCCCCTGGCTGGTGACATCCGACGAGATCCCCGACCCCCAGGCGCTCGGCATCCGGTCCTGGGTCAACGGCGAGCCGCGGCAGAACTCCACCACCGGCGACATGATCTTCGACGTCGCCACCCTCGTCCACCGGCTCAGCCAGGTCACCGTCCTGGAGCCCGGCGACATCCTCAACACCGGCACGCCCGAGGGCGTCGCGCTCTCCGGCCGGTTCCCCTACCTCACCGAAGGCGACCTCCTGGAGGTCGAGATCGACGGCCTCGGCCGACAGTCCCAGAAAGTGGTACGCGCATGACCATCCGGCTCTCCCTCGGTCATATCGACGTCTATGACGACCGGACCGCAACCTTCGCCCACCAACTCGGCCTGAAGAGCGTCCAGTTCCACACCCCGAACCTGCTCCCGGGCGAGAACGGGTACTGGAGCCTGGAGGAGCTGCGGGCCCTGCGCGAGCGTTGCGACGCGGACGGGCTCGCCATCGACGGCCTCGAGAACGTCCCGCTCGCGCACTTCTGGAAGATCCAGCGGGGCCTTCCCGGACGGGACGAGCAGATCGACAACTACCGCAAGACCATCCGGAACATGGCGGCCGTCGGCATCGACCTGCTCGGCTACAACTGGCTGCCCACGTTCGTCTGGCGCACCGACATGAACGTCCCCGGTCGCGGCGGCGCCCAGGTCACCGCCTTCGACCTCGCCGACATCGGCGCCGGCAACGCCCTCGCCTCCTACCGGCTCTCGCCCACGGCGCCGCTTGAGGAGCCCATCTCCGCCGAGCAGATGTGGGCCAACCACCAGTACTTCCTGGATGCCGTGCTGCCGGTCGCCGAAGAAGCCGGCGTACGCCTCGCCCTGCACCCCGACGACCCGCCGGTCGACGCGCCGCTCGGCGGCGCGGCCCGCATCTTCAACAGCCCCGCCTCCCTGGTCAAGGCGCGCGAACAGGCGAAGGCCAGCTCGTCGTGGGGCCTGGACTTCTGTCTCGGCACGGTCTCCGAGATGGGCGGCGAGGACGCCGTCAACGAGGTCATCGACACCCTCGGCCCGGTCGGCGCCATCTTCTACGTCCACTTCCGCGACGTGCAGGGCACCGTTCCGTCCTTCCGGGAGTGCTTCCTCGGAGAGGGCAACTACAGCCCCGCGCGGGTCATCCGGCGGCTCAACGACGTCGGCTTCGACGGCTTCCTCATCGACGACCACGTTCCCGCGATGATCGGCGACCCCGACACCTGGATGGACATCTCGTCCGACGCCTACTGCAGCCGGGGCCGGGCCCACGCCATCGGCTATCTGCAGGGCGTACTCAACGGCCTCGGTCTCGACTGAGAGTAAATCCACGATTCGGCGGCCGGTGGAACGGAGATTTCGATCGGCCGCCATTCGAAAGCTATCGGGAGTCGGTTGACTGAACACTGATGGAATTCGTGTGTTCCCTCCGCGCATGGAAGGGCGGATCGGAGCTGTCTCACACATCCCGCCGGTGGTAATCCGGGCGGGATAAGTGCAGTTCGGCAGGGTGGGTCTCCTCGGCGTGCCGAATTCCAGAACTCCATCGAATTCTGTCTGCCATCCCCTGTGAATTTCGGAAAGAGGCTAGTAGGAGGGGTTGACCCTACGAGATCGGCGGTCCTAGTCTGCGCTCGCCGCCGCAGGTCGCTCGAATTCTTCGAGGTCATCTCGTATCCGGTCGGCGGTATTCGGATATTCGCGTATCTCTGCTCGCCACCCTCCCTTCTAGGAGACAGCTGTGCGCATCCCACGCCCGCTCGTCGGCCTCGCCAGTGCCCTGGCGCTGCTGTGCGCCATCCCCGCGACCCTCGCCGCCTCGCCGGCGGCGGCCGCCACGTCGCTCCCCAAACCGGACCACATCGTCGTCGTGATGATGGAGAACGAGAACTACGACACCATCATCGGCAACACCGCTCAGGCGCCGTACATCAACCACCTCGCCCAGTCCGGCGCGTCGTTCAGCGACGCACACGGCGAGTGGCACCCGAGCCTGCCGAACTACTACGCCCTGCTGTCGGGTTCGACACAGGGCCTGACCAACAGCACACCCCCGGCGCCGGGTTCGATCAACGCGGACAACCTGCCCAACGAGCTGATCCAGCACGGCTACTCCTTCGCCTCGTACGGCGACGAGTACACGCCCGCCGCGTTCCTGCGCTACGCCGACCTGCCGGGTACCGCCACCGCCCCCAACCCGGTGGACAAGTGGCTGACCTGCCCGCCGTCGGTCGCCGGCCAGGCCTGCGGGTTCCCGACCGACGCCGCCGGCTACGCCGCCCTGCCGACCGTCACCTTCGCCCACGGGAACGGTGCCGAGTCGATGCACGACGGGGACATCCCCGGGGGCGACAGCTGGGTCAAGAACACCTTCGGCGGATACGCGGAGTGGGCCAAGACCCACAACAGCCTGCTGGTCGTCACCTGGGACGAGGACAACTTCACCCCCGCCAACCACATGCCGACCGTCTTCTACGGCGCAGGCGTCCGGACCGGCAGCTACAGCGAGACGATCAACCACTACAGCATGCTCCGCACCATCGAGGACATGTACGGCCTGCCCTACCTCGCCAACGACGCCTCCGCCACGCCCATCACCGACATCTGGTCCTCGGTGACGATCGCCGATCCGGGCCGTCAGGTCACCGGCCTCAACTACTCGGCATCGCTGCAGCTCCAGGGCATCGACCAAGCCGGAGGCACGCTGAGCTGGTCCGCGACGGGCCTGCCCGCGGGGCTGACCGTCAACAGCTCGACCGGCCTGATCTCCGGAATCGTGACCAGTGCCGGCAGCTCCACCGTGAAGGTCACCGCGACGGACTCCGCCACGGGCGCGAGCAACACGGCGTCCTTCACCTGGGAGGTCCCCGGCGCCGACCTGGCACGCAACCGGCCGACCACGGCGTCGTCCGTCTACTCGGCGAGCTATCCGGCGAACCAGGCCACCGACGGCAACCCGGCGACGCGTTGGTCCAGCTTCTTCGCAGACCCGCAGTGGATCCAGGTGGACCTCGGCTCGACACAGTCCATCGACACCGTGAAGCTCTCCTGGGAGGCCGGCTACGCCAAGGCGTACCAGATCCAGGTGTCCAACGACGGTACGACCTGGCAGACGATCCACTCCACGACGAACGGCCGCGGCGGCGTCGAGACCCTGACCGGCCTGGTGGGCGACGGCCGCTATATCCGGATGTACGGCACCCAGCGAGGGGCCCCCTATGGCTACTCCCTGTGGAGCTTCGAGGTCTACGGGCAGCCGGACCTGGCGTACAACAGGCCGACGACGGCGTCCTCCGAATACTCGGCGAGCTACCCGGCGAAGTCCGCCACCGACGGCAACGGGACGACGCGGTGGTCCAGCCTCTACGCCGACCCGCAGTGGCTGCAGGTGGACCTGGGCTCGACGCGCTCCGTCTCCGCCGTGAAGCTCGCCTGGCAGGCCGCCTACGGCAAGGCGTACCAGATCCAGGTGTCCGACGACGGTACGAACTGGACGACGATCCACACCGCGACGAACAGCGGCGGCGGGATCGAGACCCTCACCGGCCTGTCCGGCTCCGGCCGCTACATCCGGATGTACGGCACGCAGCGGGGCACCGGCTGGGGCTACTCCCTGTGGAACTTCACGGTCTACGGGACCTGAGCCCCGACGGGCTGAGAGCCCCGTAGCCGGACCGCGCTTCGCGGACCCGGCAGACCAGCTCAAGCCCGTGAACTCCCGGTCCCGGAAGTCCCAGAGTCCCCGTCCGGGACCGGGTCCCCACCGCGGTGGCGCCGACCGCCCTCCGAGGCGGCGCCACCGCGGTTCTCCTCCACCGCGCCACCGCGGTTCTCCTCCACCGCGCCCCGAACCGAAGGCGGATCCATGTACCTCGCGGACAGCCGCGGCGCCAAGGCCGGCGACCCCGAAGACCCCTCCGTTCCAGGACCTCGGCGGCGTCCCACCGCCGTCCCCGGGACCGTCCTGGCCCTGGGCACGGTCAGCCTGATCACGGACGTCTCCTCGGAGATGGTCAGCGCGGTCTTGCCGCTCTACGTGGTCGCCGGACTCGGCCTCTCCCCGCTCGGCTTCGGCCTCCTCGACGGCATCAACAACGGCATCGGCGCGCTGGTCCGCCTGCTCGGCGGCCACCTCGCCGACCGCGGCGGGCGCGCGCACAAGACGGTCGCCGCCCTCGGATACGGCCTGTCCGCCCTGGCCAAGCCCCTGCTCCTGTTCGCCCACACCATCCCCCTGATCAGCGCGGTGCTCGCCGTCGACCGGACCGGCAAGGGCCTGCGCACCGCCCCACGGGACGCGATGATCTCCCTCGCCACCGAACCCGCGCACCGCGGCCGGGCCTTCGGTGTCCACCGCGCGATGGACACCACCGGCGCCCTGCTCGGCCCTCTGGCGGCATTCGGCATCCTGGGTGTCGCTGCCGACGGCTACGACGCCGTGTTCACGCTGAGCGCCTGCGCGGCTGCCCTCGGGGTGCTCGTCCTGCTGCTCTTCGTGCCGAGCTACCGCAAGCAGGAAGGCGAGCCCCCGGCGCGACTCACCTTCCGCGAGTCGGCAGCCCTGCTGCGCATCCCGGCGCTGCGCCGGCTCACGCTGTGCGCGGTGCTGCTCGGCCTGACCACGGTCAGCGACGCCTTCGTCTACCTGCTCATCCAACGCGAACTCGTCCTGCCCGCCCACCTGTTCCCCCTTCTTCCGCTTGGAACAGCGGCCGCCTTCCTGCTGCTTGCCGTACCGATGGGGATGCTCGCCGACCGGATCGGACGCCGCCGGCTCTTCCTGGTCGGCCACGCAGCCCTTCTCCTCGGCTACGCGCTGGTGCTCCGGCCACCGGTACACAGCGCCGTCGTGGTCGTTCCCGTGCTGCTGCTCCTGCACGGCGCGTTCTACGCCGCCACCGACGGTGTCCTCGCCGCCGCCACCGCCGACACCGTCCCCGCGTCCGCCCAAGGTGCGGGCCAGGCCCTGGTCGGCACCGGGCAGGCGCTCGGCCGGTTCGGCTGTTCCCTCGCCTTCGGCGCCGCCTGGTCCGCCTGGGGAGGCCCCACCGCCCTCGCCACCGCCGCCACGGCCCTGGCCGTCAGCGCTTTGGTGGCCGCCCAGATCCTCCGCACCGGCCACCGGGAGTCCGCATGACCACGAGAGCCCGCCTGCTGATCCTGCTCATCGCCGTGCTGGTACTGGGAGGCGCGGCCACGGCGGTCGTGCTCCGGGCCGCCGGCGACTCCGCGCAACGCGCACAGACAAGCGCGGGCGACCCGCCCGTCCGGCCCGGCCCGGTCACCCTCACCCCGGCAGGGCGACAGCTCGCCTTCCGCAACCTCGCCATGGGGCCGCACCAGGACGAGATCGCCGCAGTCGACGCAGACGCCGACCACGCCGACGCCGAGCGCACGGTGGGCGGGGTGAAGTGCATGCGCTTCTACGCCGCCGCCGGCACCGGCATCTGCCTCCAGGCGCAGCACAGCGCGCTCGGCGACATCTACCATGCGGTGATCCTCGACCGGAACCTGCACGAGCTGCACCGCTTCCCGCTGGCCGGAGTTCCCAGCCGTGCCCGGGTCTCTCCCTCCGGCCACCTGGCGGCCTGGACGGTCTTCGTCAGCGGCGAGTCCTACTCGGGCGGGGGATTCTCGACCCGCACGTCCCTCGTCGACACCCGGACCTGGAAGCTCACCGACACCCTGGAGACCTTCTCCGTCGTCAAGGACGGCCACCCCCACCGGTCCCCGGACACCAACTTCTGGGGTGTGACCTTCGCCGACGACAACCGCTTCTACGCCACCCTCGCCACCGGCGGCCAGACCTACCTCGCTCAGGGCGATCTCGGTGCCCGCACCCTCACCACCCTCCACCAGAACGTCGAATGTCCCTCGCTGTCCCCGGACGGCACCCGCATCGCCTACAAGAAGCGCGTCCCCGGCGCCGCAGCGGACACGCCCTGGCGGCTGTACGTCCTCGACCTGGCCACCATGACCGAGACCGCCACCGCCGAAACGCGCCCCTTCGACGACCAGGTCATGTGGGCGGACGACACCACCCTCGTCTACGCCCTCCCCGGCAGCCACGGCTGGGACGTATGGACCGCCCCGGCCGACGGCACCGGCACTCCTCGCAAGCTGGCGGAGCAAGCCGCCTCGCCGTCCTATCTGGGGTGACCACGGGTTCCATGCCCACCTCCGCCGAGGCCGACCAACCGTACGAGTGGGGCACCCCCCACCTCTTGGCGCCCCTCACCGCGCTTTGTTTGGGTATACGCACATCCCCCCACTCCCCATAGTCACGGGGGACGGGTGCACGGCACGGTCGAAGTGAGCCCGCACGCACCACAAGCGGGACGACCCAGGAGCTGAGCATGGTCACCGTCAATCACCCGCACGTCGCCGTCGCCGCCTCCCGCCGGAGCGAGGAGCCCGACTCCACACCGGCTGCCGCACTGAGCGCCACCGCTGCGACCGACGCGGCCGTCCCCTCCCTGCGGCACTTCGTCCAGGACACCGCTGCGCGGTGGGCGGTGCCCACGGAGACCATCGACGGGCTGTCACTGGTCGTCACCGAACTCGTCACCAACGTCGTCCTCCACAGCGGCAGCCCCGATGTCACGGTGCTGATCACCCACCACGGCGCCGAGGTCCACCTCGAGGTCAAGGACGCCGGGACCTGGCAGACCCGCACCACCCCGCGCCTCGTGCCCGAGGACGACGACGCGGCCTGCGGCCGGGGTCTTGACCTGGTCAAGCACTGCTGCAGCTGGTGGCTGGCCTTCCTCAGCCCGCTCGGCACCCGGGTCGTGGCCTGTCTCCCCGTCGCGGCGAACGCCGGCTGACCGGCGCCCGGCCCCAGCAGCCGTACACACTGCTCACCGCGGAGGCCTCCCTCCCACCCGCAGGACGCACGCTGATTGCCGCCCCCAGGACGCGGGTCTAGCGTGAGGGTGAAGGACGGTGATCGGTGTGACCGGGACCCTGGAGAGCAGGGCGGCCGCCGTGCCGGCGGAGGGTTCGCTTTCGTGGGCCGGCGCCGGGAGCTCGATCTGCTCCTCGCGGCCGTCAAGCACCCGCCGGCGGTGGTCCTGGTCGAGGGCGAGGCCGGCATCGGGAAATCCCGCCTGATCCACGAGGCCGCCGCCGTGCTGAGCGGCCAGGGGCGGCTCGTACTCGCCGGCTCCTGTCACCCGCTGCGCGAGCCGTTCCCGTACGGCCCTGTGGTGGACGCCCTCCGCAAAGCCGGGCCCTGGCTGCCGGCCGTCGACCGCATCCCGCCGACCGCCGGTGCGCTCGCCCCGCTGCTGCCCGACCTCGCGGACCGGCTTCCGGCGCCGCCACCGCCCCCCGAGGACCCGCCCGCCCGCCGATACCAGGTGGTGCAGGCGGTGCACTCCTTCCTGACCGTCATCGGGCCTGCGGTGCTGGTCATGGAAGACATGCACTGGGCCGACGAGGCGACCCGCGATCTGCTCCTGCTGCTCGCGCGGGACCTACCGAAGCACCTCGGCCTGGTACTCACCTACCGGTCGGAGGACCTGCCGCCCGCCACGGCCGTGTTGGGCGCCGCCTACCGCCGCCCACCGGGAACCAGCGGGACCACGATCCGACTCGGCCCGCTCACGCGCGGCGACATCGACGAGCTGGCGGTGGCCGCACTCGGCGCCTACGCCCCACCGGACCTCGGCGGCACCCTGTATGCCCGCAGCGAGGGCCTGCCGCTGGTCGCCGAGGAGGACCTCCTCACCCTCAGCGAGTCCGGCCGGCATCTCGACCACCGTGACATCGCCGCCGAACTGCGCCGTGCCGACGTGCCGCGCGGGCTGAGCGAGGCCGTCACCGAGCGGCTGGACGTGCTGACCTCCGCCGGCGCCGCGATCGTCGACGCCGCGGCCGTGCTGGCCGTCCCCGCCGACGAGACCCTCCTTGCGAACGTCGCCGGCCTCGACCAGGACCAGAGCGCGGACGGGCTCACCGAGGCCATCACGGCCTCGGTGCTGAGCGAGACCGAGACCGGCACGTATGTGTTCCGGCACGTGCTCGCCCAGCAGGTCGTCTACGCACGCATCCCCGGACCGCGCCGTGCCCGCCTGCACCGCCGCGCCGTGGAGGTCCTGGCGGCGAGGAATCCGGCGCCGCTCGTGCAGATCGCCCATCACACCCTGGCCGTCGGCGACAGGGAAGGCTGGCTACGACGGGCCGAGGAGGCCGCAGACCACGCCTTCACCGTCGGCGACACCGGCACTGCCGCCTCGCTGCTCCACCAGATCCTCGAACAACCCGGGCTGCCCGAGGAGTCGAGGTCGCGCGCGGCACTGGCGCTGGCACGAACCGCCTATCTCGGGGTGGACTACGAGACCAACGCGGCGCTGCTGCGCCGGATCCTGGCCGATCCCCGGCTTGCCGAAGCCACCCGGGGAGAGATCCGACTCGGCCTCGGGCTGCTCATGCTCAGCCAAGCCGGCGACGCGGCGGGCTTCGACGAACTGGAGCGCGCGATCGGAGAGTTGTCTTCCCACCCGGAACGGGCCGCGCGGGCGATGATCGGCCTCGCCATCAGGGAACAGGGCGACGGCGCCAAGCGGGCCCCGGAGTGGATGGACCGCGCCGAGCGCACCATCCGCGACAGCCCCGACGAGGTGATCCGGGCGGCCGTCCGGGCCACGAGGCTGAGCCTGATGTCCCGTCAGGGGGACCCGGCGGTCTGGGATCTGCTGGATGCCCTGCCACGCGACTCCGACGACCTGGAGATTCTCCGCCACACGGTCCGGGCCCTGCACAACGTAGGTGAATCTGCCATTGACCTCGGGCACGACGCCCGCGCGGCCGCACTTCTGACGGAGAATCGGGAACTCTCCAGGCGGGTCGGTAATTCGGCCATCGAGTGCTACAGCCGGATAGACCTGCTCAGGCTGGACGCCTACGCGGGGCGCTGGAACGATCTGGAGGAGCGGTTCGCCGACCTCGCCGCCGAGTACCCGGAGATCGTCCCGCCGAGCGCGGAGAGGGCCCTGTGCCTCGCCCGGATCGCACATGCCCGAGGTCAGACCAGCCGTGCACTGGACCTGGCGAACGCGGCCGCCGAGCACGGCCGCAAGCACTTCGAGGTGAACGTCGCACTTCGGGCCGCCGCCGCGCAGGCCTCGGCCCTACTCGCCCAGGGCGACGCGGAGGCCGCGCGAGCGGTGTCCGAACCGGCACTGGACCTACTGCGCGATGCCGAGGCATGGGCGCGGCCCAACTCGCTGATCGCCCTCGCCCTCGTGGCCTACCTGGCCTGTGGTGACCGGGAAGCCGCCGAGCGGCTGACCGACGAGTTCGAGGCGCACCTGCCGGGGTGCGACTCACCATCGGCCGAGTCCGAACTCCACTATGCGCGCGGCCTCCTGCTCGAGGAAACCGACCCCGCCCGGGCCGCCGAGCACTTCGACCGCTCCCTGCGACTGGTGCGGGCCATGGGCCGCCCGTACGAGACGGCCTGGGCCACCGTGGCATACGCCCGCGCCGTCGCCAGGACGGACCCCGAGGCCGCGGCCGGCCCACTCCGCGAGGCCCACGACGTCTTCCTCCGCCTAGGAGCCACCTCCGCCGCGGCGAGCTGCGAGCAGGCCATGCGCGAACTCGGGCTGGATCAGCCCGCGGCGCGGCCCCATCGCGGGTACGGCAACGAACTCTCGCCCCGCGAGCATCAGGTCGCCGAACTCCTCGCCCGTGGCGCCACCAACCACGACATCGCCCAGACGCTCTTCCTGTCTCCGCGGACGGTCGAGAAACACGTCGCCAGCGTCCTGAAGAAGCTGGGCACCTCCAGAAAGGACATCGGCACTGCCTTCAAACCCGGAGGTCAGGCGCGGTGAACGGTGGGGGAATCGGAGAGCACAGAACCAAGCCGGTCGCCCGCGACTTCGGTCTGCTCAGTTCCGCGAACACATACGGCACCGCGTAGCCGGGGGCTTGCGGAAGAGCGGAGAGTCGCAGATCGGCATCGACGCACAGCGGCGCCACCTTCTTCTGCTGCGGCGCTACGGCTGGCCGCCACCTACGACGCGGTGCGTCCGCGGCACTCTCCCCGGCATCGCCGCGAACCGGCTCGCCCGGCACGAGAAGAGCGCGATGTGGTTCAGCCGGCTCCGCCGGAACCAGGGCCGCACACTCCTCTTCCACGGACACCTCAAGCCCGTCCTCCTCCGTGACGGCGAACCCCGGTACGTGAAGTGGGAGGGCATTCTTTGGCACAGCACACGCACCGACAGCCAGATGAAGGAACAGCTCACGAAAAAACGCCGAACGCTCGAACGAACAGGCCGTCCTTGATCGGTCGCCACAGCCGACCACCGTCTCTGTCGAAAGGCAGAGTCCCGGATCGGTCCTGAGGTCCATGGCCGCCCGTCCGACGCGATCGATACTGGACGATGTGTGTGTCCTCAGCCGTTTCCGTCGTTGTGTCCAGCCCGATCGGGATAATCCGGCGCGTCCGGAAGGATGTGGTCGGGTGGTCAAGGAGACGGCCGTTGTGGCAGTGGCCGCCCTGTGTCTGTGGGCGGTCGCCCTGCTGTGGGACCTGCCGCGCGCCGGATTCCATCTCTTCGTCATCCTGGTCGCCGTCGCGATCTTCCCGCTGCGGCGGCGTTGGCCCGACGCCGCGCTCCTGGCCCTTGCGGTCCTGGCCGGGGCGGCGCCCGGGGCCGGCCCGGTGACGGCAGCCGCCGCGTACACGGTGGCGATCGGCATGGTCCGTCCGCGTCATCGTGTCCGTCTGCTGGGCGGCGCAAGTGCGCTGATCATGGCGTCCGCAACTGCGGCCGGCCCCGAGATCGGCCCCGGCTCGGCCGTCTACGGCCTGGAGCTCGGGCTGGCCATGGCGGTGGCCGCCGTGGTCGTACCCGGCCTGGTCGGGACGGTCTCCGGGCAGCAGGCCCGGCTGCTGTGTGCGCTGCGCGAACGCGGCGACGCGGCCGAGCGTGCCCGACGGTCCGCGGACAGCGAAGCCCGCCTCCACGAGCGGTCCGCGATCGCCGCCGAGATGCACGACCTGGTGGGCCACCGGCTCAGTCTGATCTCCCTGCATGCCGGCGGTCTGGAACTCGCCCTGGCCAAGGCCGCCCCCGAGCTGCGCGAGGAGGCCGTCCTGGTCCGGCACACCACCCGGGACGCGATGCGCGAACTGCGGCAGGCGCTCGGGGTGCTCGGCCCGCTCGGCCGGGACACGGGGCCGGACGCGCTCACCGACGCCACCGGTACCCGGGCCGACATCGAGACGCTGGTCGCGGAGTCCCGCGAAGGCGGGATCGCCGTACGGCTGGAATGGAGCGGCCCCGACCTCGACGCACTCCCGGCGCGGGTGCGGCGCGCGGTACACCGGGTGGTACGGGAGTCCCTGACGAACGTGCACCGTTACGCGGCGGCCTCCCACGTCACCGTGCGAGTCGAGCATGACAACCAGCTGGTGCGCGTCACGGTCCGCAACGGTGCGTCACCGACTTCGGTCGACACGCCGTCCGAGGCCGGGACGAGGCGTGGCCTGGCGGGCCTGCGCGAGCGGGTGGAGCTGCTCGGCGGGACGCTCGACGCCGGCGCGCTGCCGTCCGGCGGATTCCAGGTGACCGCTGTCGTCCCGGCCGAGCCGGGCGACACCGTCGCAAGCAAGCCGCTGACGACCGGCGAGGCGGCTTCCCCATCGGACGGACGGGACAACGGGTTCGACAACGCGGCGGCGCTGTCGCGCACGCCGCGCACTGCCAGGGCGTTGACCTTCGCCCTCGGAGCGGCGGCAGTGTGGATGCTGATGGCACTCTCCATCGCCCTGGTGTGCAGCCAGCCGAGGGGCATGAGCCCGCCCGTAGAGCCGCGCCTTGGCATGACGTACCAGGAGTTGAAGGGGGTCTTCGACAGTCCGGCCGTGCGTGCCGCAGCCACCGGGCACGAGCCGCCGCGGCCCGCCGACGCGGTGGGCTGCGTCTATCCGCCCGCCGGTCCCGGCTCCCAGCCCGGTGCCTTTCCCGTCACCCGCTACTGCTTCGACGCCGCACAGCGGCTCATCTCCATCGACCGATTCACCGTCCCGTCCGTACGGGACACCCCGCCCTGGGAGACCTCGTGAACGAGCCCGCCGCCCCGATCCGTGTCCTGCTCGCCGACGACGAGGCGATGATCCGGCACGGCGTCCGCCTGATCCTGCGCCACGCGGACGGCATCGAGGTGGTTGCCGAAGCCGCCGATGGCCGCCAGGCCGTCGAGAAGGCAGCGGCGCACCACCCGGATGTGGCACTGGTGGACATCCGGATGCCGGTGTGCGACGGGCTGGCCGCGATCGCTCCGCTGCTCGCACTCGATCCGGCGCCGCGCGTGGTGATGCTGACGACCTTCGGTGACGACGACAACGTGGTGCGGGCGCTGCGGGAGGGGGCCGCCGGCTTCCTGCTGAAGGACGAGGGTCCGCAGGAGCTGATCAGCGCGGTACGGGCAGCCGCCGCCGGAGACGCCGTGCTCTCACCGGGTGTGACCGGCACGGTGATCTCCCGGATGCTGCGTTCCGGTACGCCGCAAGAGGCCGGGGAGGCGCTCGCAGACAAGCGACTCGCCCCGCTCACCGGCCGGGAGCGGGAGGTCCTGGCGATGCTCGGCCAGGGACTGTCGAACCAGGACATCGCCACCCGGCTCGGCATCGGCGTCGGTACGGTCAAAACCCATGTGGGCGCCATCCTGGACAAGACCGGTTCCGCGAGCCGCGTACAGGCCGCGCTGCTGGCCCACCGCACCGGCCTGGCCTCCTGACGGCCCCGCACCGGGCCTTCTGACGCAGCCGCCCGCCGGGGTGCTGGACACCGGTGACGTTGCCACCCGTCTTCTCTCCCACGGCAGAGGGGCCTCGACCGGACCTCTGCCCTCCGGCAGAGAACCGCCGCCGGAAGCCTGCCCTTCGGCAGAGGCGAACTCCCGCCTCCAGTACGACGTTTTAGCAGTTCAGGGCCTTGAGGATGGATGTGTCCCCCGGCTCGCGGCACTCCTCGCGGGCCGTCTTAGTCCAGGCGGAGTTTCCATGTCACACACCTTCCCTTCCCTCAGCGCACCCTTCACCGAGCCGGCCGCCCACGCGTCCGGCCTGACCAAGACGTACGGGAAGGGAGAGGCCCGGGTCACCGCGCTGGACGCGGTGTCCGTGGAGTTCGCGCGGGGTCGGTTCACCGCCGTCATGGGCCCCTCCGGCTCCGGCAAGTCCACGCTGATGCACTGCATGGCCGGCCTGGACCCGGTGACCTCGGGCTCGGCCCGGATCGGGGGAGTCGAACTGTCCTCCCTGAACGACCGGCAGCTGACCGAGCTGCGGCGGGAGAAGGTCGGCTTCGTCTTCCAGAGCTTCAACCTGCTTCCCACCCTGACCGCGCTGGAGAACATCGTTCTGCCGCTGCGGCTGGCCGGCCGGCGGCCCGAGGCGGAGTGGCTGGAGACCATCGTGGCCACCGTCGGCCTCGCGGGCCGGCTCGCGCACCGCCCTGCCCAGCTCTCCGGCGGCCAGCAGCAGCGCGTCGCCGTGGCCCGCGCCCTGGCCTCCCGCCCGGAGATCATCTTCGCCGACGAGCCGACCGGCAACCTCGACTCCCGTTCCGGTGCGGAGGTACTCGGCTTCCTGCGCGACTCGGTACGGGAACTGGGTCAGACCGTGGTGATGGTCACCCACGACCCCCTGGCCGCCGCCTACGCGGACCGGGTGGTCTTCCTGTCCGACGGCCGGCTCGTGGACGAGCTGGACGCTCCCACCGCCGACGCCGTGCTTGAGCGGATGCTCGCGTTCGAGGCCCAGGGCCGCACTGCCTGAACGTATCCGTCAGCCCGCCACCGTCCTCCCGGCCACCCGCCCCTCCATCTGCTTCCCCTCCGCCTTCGAAAGCTCACCATGCTGCGAACAGCCCTGCGCAATGTCCTCGCGCACAAAACCCGTCTCATCATGACCGTGCTCGCGGTCTGCCTCGGCGTCGCGTTCATCACCGGCTCACTGGTCTTCGCCGACTCCACCACCGCCGCCTACCGCGCCTCCATGGCCCGCAACTACGCGGACATCTCCGTCAGCGTGACTCCGACGTTCCGTCCGGGCGCCTCCGACCAGGAACAGTACGGCGCCCTGGACGACACCCTGGTACGCAAGCTGTCGACCCTCGCCGGCGTCGCCTCCGTCCGCCCGGAAGCCAACGGTTCGGTCACCCTGTCCGCCAAGGACGGCACGCCGATACGGGCCGACAGCATGATGGGCAAGTTCGCTGCCGCCTACGTGCCCGGTGCCGACGGCAAGGACAGCCGCTACCCGCTGACCGCCGGTCGCGCTCCTCGCAACAGCGACGAGATCGCACTGGACCGCGGCACCGCGGCCACCGCCGACTATGTACTCGGCGACACCGTCACCCTCGCCAAGGACGGACCGGTCCTCAAGAAACACTTGGTGGGCCTGGTGTCCACCCATGACAGCCGAGTGAACGCCGGCGGCACCCTGGCCGTGTTCGACAAGGCCACCGCCCAGAAAATGTTCGCCGCCCCGGGGCGCTACACCCAGATCGACCTGACCGCCACCCCGGGCACCAGCCAAGCCGAGCTCGCCGACCGCGTCACCGCCGTCCTGCCCACCGACCGCGCCGAGGCCATCACCGGCAGCGCCCAGGCGGACCAGCAGTCCGTCCTCGTCAACACCAAGACCCACAGCTACGAACGGCTGCCGCTGCTCTTCGCCGCCGTCTCGCTGTTCATCGGCACGTTCCTCATCATCAACACCTTCACCATGCTCGTGGCACGCCGCAGCCGCGAGATCGCCCTGCTCCGGGCGATCGGCGCCACCCGCCGCCAGGTGGTCCGCTCAGTCCTCGGCGAAGCGGCCCTGGTCGGCCTTGCCGCGTCCGCTCTCGGATTCCTCCTGGGCCTGGGGGTTGCCACGGTGCTGCCAAGCGTCCTGGACACCTCCGGCGACCTGCTGCCCAGCGGGCCGCTGGTCATCGGCCCGACCACGGTCCTCGCCGCGCTCGCCGTGGGGGTCGGCGTCACCGTGCTCGCCGCCTGGCTGCCCTCACGCCGCGCGGCGCGGATCGCACCCATCGAGGCGATGCGCACGGCCGAACAGCCCCCGTCCGCCACGGGTTCCCGCATCCGCGGAATCATCGGGCTGGTCATGGCACTCCTCGGTACCGGCCTGTTGTTCTCGCTGAGCGACGCGACCAGCGCCACCGACGACAACCTCCAGACCGCAATGTTCGGGGCCGGCATCCTCGTGGCCGGACTGATCGCGCTGGCTCCACTGCTCGCCGGTCCGGTGATCCGCCTCCTCGGCCGGCTCACCGCCCGCCTCGGCGTCGTAGGCGACCTCGCCCGCGAGAACACCCTGCGCGACCCGCGCCGTACCGCCGCCACCGCCGCCGCGCTGATGATCAGCACCACGCTGGTCTCCGGCCTCGCCGTCATCAACCAGTCCACAAACCAGGCCCTGGACGCCCAGGCCGCCGCCGGCCTGAGCGCCGACTACATCATCAGCACCCGCAACACCACCACCGCCATCGACTCCGACGCCGTCCGACGCGTCGCCGACGTGCCCGGCGTACGGACCGCCTCCCCGGTGGCGGACTCCACCATCAGCGCCGGCTCCTACGTCAAGGCGGTCTCCGGGGTCGACCCGAAGACCGTGGACGACGTGATGAAGCTCCAGTTCCTCAGCGGTTCCATCAAGAACCTCGCCCCCGGGAAGATCGCCGTCTCCCACAGCTTCGCCCGCGACTACCACGTCACCACCGGCGAGCAGCTCAAGGCAAGCATCGGCCCCGGAACCAGCGACCGCGAACGGCCCTACACCGTCATCGGCGTCTACCAGGACAACCCCACCGCTCAGGACGTCCTCGGCTACCGCGCCGATGTACAAGAGGACAGCTACCTGCGTGACTCAGTGCAGCGCATCCTGGTCCGCACCACCGACGGCGCAGTCTCCAGGGACCTGGAGAAGCACCTGCGCGCCGCCGTGGGCGACAGCCCGCTGCTGAAGGTCCAGGACCGCGACCAGCTCGTCCAGGAGCAGGCCGGCGTCGCCGGCGAATTGATGACGATGATGTTCGGGCTGCTCACGATCGGCGTACTGGTCTCCGCGCTCGGCATGATCAACACCCTCGTCATGTCGGTTGCGGAACGCACCCGTGAGGTCGGGGTCCTGCGCGCCATCGGCATGCACCGCTCCGGCATCCGCCGCATGATCCAACTGGAGGCCCTCTGCGTCGCCGCCTTCGGCACCCTCCTCGGGCTGGCCGGCGGAGTATTCGGAGCGTGGAAGGTCAGCGGACTGGCCAACGGCGCGATCCCGCAGTACTCCTTCTCCCCGCCCTGGGCCACCCTCACCCTCATCGTCGCGCTCTCCCTCGCCGTCGGCGCGGCTGCGGCCGCCGTGCCCGCCCGACGGGCCGCCGCACTCAGCCCCCTGCGAGCCGTCACCGACGCCTAGTGCTGTGACCGGGAAGGTTCACCGGGTGAGTCCTGCGAGATGATCACGTCATGAGTGAGATCGTCTTGATGTCGGATCCGAAGGTTGCCGCCATACCTGTTGCGGAGTGCGGTGAACGTCTCGTAGACGTCCGCCGGGACGGCTCGTTGCTGATCGATTCGCGCAAGCAGGACCCGGCAGATGCCTTCGCGTACCTGCGGGAAGGTGTGCTGGAGCGGCTGAAGAAGGCCCAGGAGCTGCTCCCGCAGGGCCTGCGACTGCTGTTTGTTGAGGGATACCGGCCACCCTCGCTCCAGCTGGCGTACTTCGAGGAGTACGCCAGCCGGCTGCAGGCCATCCATGCCGACTGGTCCGCCGAGCAGATCCACTCGGCGGCGAGTCGGTACGTATCACCGCCCGGCATCGCTCCGCACAGCGCCGGCGCGGCCGTGGACCTCACCCTGGCTGACGCCGAGGGGCGCGAGCTGGACCTGGGCACCCGGATGAACGCGGACCCCGAGGAGAGCGAGGGCGCCTGCTACACCCACGCCGCCAACATCAGCACGGAGGCCCGCGCCAATCGGAAGCTGCTGGGTTCCGTGCTCACCGCCGCGGGGCTGGTGAACTACCCCACCGAGTGGTGGCACTGGTCCTTTGGCGACCGCTACTGGGCTCTGATCACTGGTGAGACCGCAGCCCTCTACGGCCCGGAGGAGATGGCCTCGTCAACCTGACCGGCCCGGACTTGCTGGACGACTGGTCACGCGGCAACGGGGCGTCCGCCCCAGCGGATGCCCTTCTCGCTGCGGATGCGGCGCGCTCGCGGCGTTGCACACTCGGACGGGCTCGGCCACCGCGCCTCCACCTGACGGATCGAATGTCTCCCGACATCCAACCGGCTCAGTGGTCCCCGCCGCGAGCAGAAACCCGGTGAACCTTCCCGGTCACAGCACTGAGGGCTGTCCCGCAAACGCTGGACGGGTTGCACCCAGGTGAGACCCGGGATACCCGCGAGCCTCCAACAGGGCATCTGTGGCAGCCTGCCGACATGCCATGGGAACTCAAAGAGCACGCAGGTCGCCACTACGCCGTCCTGTTCCACTACGCCTTGCCCGACGACGCCTGGGCCGTGGAACTGAGCGAAGCCAAGCCGGCGTCGGCCGAGGGGGCCGAGAACCCCGACGCCGCGGTGACCCACTTGCCTGGCGCTGCCTTCCTGGTGACACATGTCCCGGACGAGGACCCGAATCTGCGACCGACCGTCCGAGTCTGGAGTCCTGACGAGCGTGTCGTCCCCTACGAGGTCATGCGCTGGTACATGGAGCAGGTGGCCGACCAGGTAGAACGCTGTCGCATTGCGTTCGAGCAGGGGGAACCCGAAGCAGTGGAATGATCACGCAGTGACTGGTGTGATCACGGCGTCGGAGCCTTCCTGGACTGTTTGAACCAGCGCCGCACCGTGGAAGCGGAGATCGACCCGGCGATGGACCGAGCGACCACCTCCCGAGCCAGCTCCGGACACGACCAGCGCGACAGCGGCACGCCGGTCTCGGCCGGTAACTGACAGGCCGGCGCCTTGACCTCGGCAAGCTGCAGCGCGGTGAACGAGACCGGCCGGCCGGACCGCTTGCGGTCAGCCAGGGCAGCCATGCCTCCAGCGGCGAAGCGGCTCCGCCAGGCAATGTCAGTGCTGTGTGCAAGGCTGCTGCGCGATACAGACGATCAAGATTCGAGGGGTGCGGAATGAGCACGAAGGCCAGCGGAACGTTCGACCTCACCTCATTCGAACCGGAGGTGCTCGACGAAGGCCCGGGCGCCGCGCTTGGCCGCGTGCGGATCACCAAGGCCTTCCAGGGTGGCCTGGCCGGCACCAGCACCGTGCACATGCTGTCGGTGGCCGACATCGAGGGCAGTCCCGCCGCCTATGTCGCCGTGGAGCGATTCACGGGCGAACTCAACGGCCGCAAGGGCTCCTTCGTCCTCCAGCACAGCGCACCCGGTAGCCATGGTGAGCAGATCGCGATCCGCGTGGTCCCGGGAACAGGGTCCAGTGACCTCGCGGGGATCTCGGGTGCCTTCGAGATCATCCAGTCCGAAGGCGGCAGCCACTCCTACGTTTTGGAGTACACGCTGGGCTGACACATGCCCGCCTCGCCGTCGGGACCATCAGGGTGTCGTTGGCGTACTCGTCAGCGACACCCCCTGACTGGGTGGCTACGTAGGTGAGAAGCGAGAGCGACTATCGCCCAGCTCGGAGCAGTTGACGATCACTGGCTGGGGAAATGTCGGCGTCTCACGAGAGCACCGCGCAACGCCGGGGCGCCCTCCAGGCCCCGGAGTCCCAGCTCAGGCACCAGGGGACAAGCAACCGCCGAGCAGCTGGATCGAAACTGGCATTTCGGCCCCATGGCCCGCTTGCGACCTGCGGAAATGTGCCCCACGGACGCTACGGCCGCCGGGACTCATCGCACCTCAGGAACCGAACAGCGTGCGGATCCGTTCCGCGGTTCCGCGTGGGTGGAAGACGTATCCGTTGTGGCCGCCGGGAAACGTCTCCAGGGGCGTCCCCAGTTCGTCGGCGAGCATCGCGGCGCACGTGTGCGGCCAGACGTGGCCCGAGTTCTCACCGGCGGCGGGCACGACACGGGCGGGTGAGTCCTTGAGAGCGGCCACGTCGAGGACGTGCGACCTGATGGCCGGCATGTCGTGCGTGAGGAGGACCTCCGCGTTCCGCAGGTGGTCGGGCCCCGGAGCGCGCGGCGGGACGTCTGGCTCGCAGTCGTTCGGGTCGATGTCGATGTCGGCCGCGAACCTGCGCATCGCGGGGGCCGCGCCCTGCGCCCTGAAGGTCTCCTCGACGGTGAGAAGCTGTCCGAGGGCGAGGGCGCGCCCGGGTTCCGGCAGCAGCTGTGTGACGGGCGGTTCGTGCGCGACGACCGCCGCGACCTGCCCGGGGTGCCTGACGGTCAGCTCCAGCGAGATCAGGGCGCCGAGGCTGGTGCCGTAGACGAGTGCGGGTTCCGGGGTGAGGTGGGAGAGCAGGCGGGAGACGTCGTCGGCGTGCGTGGTGAGCGTCGTCGCGGGGGCGTCGGTGGTGCTCCCCGACAGGCCGCGCCGGTCGTAGGTGAGGACGGTGTACCGGTCGGCGAGGTGACGCGCGAGGGGTTCGTTCGCGTCGACACCGTGGTGGCCACCGGCGACGAGCAGGAGCAGGGGGCCCTCGCCGCGGACGGCGTAGCGCAGTCGCGTGCCCGGCACTTCCAGCACGGATTCCCTCATGGTGCGACCACCGATCTTCTCGTAGGACAGGCCTTGGGCGGCCATGTGGCGATCGTGCCGCCGCCGCGGGCACCGCGGGAGCGGAGGGCTTGCCCTAGGAGCGGCAGTCCCAGGATGCGCTTTCACGACACCGATATCCTGAGCGGACCATGACACTGAACCGTTCCGACCTCGCCGATTTCCTGCGCCGGTCCCGGGACCGGCTGGCGCCGCGCGACGTCGGGTTCGTCGAAGGGCCGCGGCGGCGGATTCCGGGCCTGCGTCGCGAGGAGGTCGCGATGCTCGCCGGGATGTCGGCCGACTACTACATGCGGCTCGAACAGGCCCGTGGCTCCCAGCCCTCGGTCCAGGTGCTCGCCGCGCTGGCGGGCGCGCTGCGGCTGACCGAGGACGAGCGGGACCACCTGTACCTGCTCGCCGGGCACCGCCCGCCGGAGGGCGCGCGGGCCGGGGATTACCTGCGGCCGGGCCTGCGATACCTCCTCGACCGCCTGGATGGCGTGCCCGTGCAGGTGGTGAGCGATCTGGGTGACCTGCTGGCGCAGAACGACCTGGCGCTCGCGCTGTTCGGGTGCGTGTGCACGGTCGCCGAGGAGGACCGCAACATCGTGCTGAGCTGGTTCACCGACCCCTGCGTCCGCGGTCACTTCGCGGTCGAGGAACACGAGGAGCAGGCCCGGCAGTTGGTCGCCGACCTGCGGGCCGCGACGACCCGTCGCGGCGACGACGCGGCGTCCCGCTCGCTCGTGACGCGGCTCCGGACCGCGAGCCCGGAGTTCACGGCGCTGTGGGACCGGCACGAGGTCGCCGTGCGCAGGTCGCACCCGTACCGGCTCGTCCATCCCGACCTGGGCAGGATCGACCTGGACTGCGAGGTGCTGGCGACGCCCGCGGCGGACCAGCGCCTGCGGATCTTCACCCCTCCGCCCGGTGGCACCGCGGTGCTGGACGAGTTGCGCGTGCTCGGCCCGCAGCACCGGCACGACAGCAACGCGGCGGGCGTGACCGCACCGTAGGTCCCGGGACCGCGTATGCCGGTCGCGGGTCACTCGTGGCGGCTCTGCGCTCCTGGGTGGGCCCCGGGGGCCACCCCGTTGCGATCTGGCTAATCGGCGGTTACTCGTCCCCTGGTGGCTGAGCCAGGACTCCGGGACCTCCAGAGCGAGGTCGAAGAAGCCGGCTACGGGCGAGCAGGTCACGCGGCACGAGCTCCCCAGCGTCGCGCATTCTCCCCAGATTCTCCCCAGGGCTCCGGGGGCGTCTTTCGGACCCGTCGTGAACGGCACATGAAACCAGGGGCGGTTCCATGTACTTCTCATCTGCTCCCGCCTACCGTCAGCCGCCGGCGCGACGCACACACCCCCACCGCGAGGAGCCGCTTTGACCACCCCACCGCCCCGCAGACGAGGACGCGCGCTCACGCTGGTCGCCGCGCTCGCGGCGACCCTCCTGGCGGGCGCCGCGCCCGTCGCCCAGGCCGAGGAGATACCCCTCGCCCCGGGCCACCGCCTCGTCGACCATTACGAGGGCGCGCCCGCCACCGCGCGGCCCGTGCCCGGCGAGGCGCCGCCCCAGCACCCGTACCTCGCCCCCAACGGCCGCAGCGGCATGCACGCCGACGCCGCCGGCAGCGCCACCTACCCCTGGTCCGGGCCGCTCGGCCGCGAGCCGCACGTCACCAGCGAGAAGATCGCCGCCCTCGGCGGCGAGTGCGCCACGGTCACCTTCGACGCCGACGGCCGCCTGATCACCGTCTGCGGCACCTTCAGCGGCTTCCTGCTGAAGCTGCTCGACCCGCGCACCCTGGCCACCCTCGCCGAGTACCAGCTGCCGCAGCGCTCCTCCACCGTCGAGGCCATCACCCGCCTCGACTTCGAGAAGATCTTCAAGGACACCTCCGGCGGCGCCTACTTCTACCTCGACAACCGCGACCGGGTCGTCCTCGCCGACTCCCGGCAGCACGTGCTGCGCATCGCGCACCGCCAGAAGGCGGACGGCGGCTGGGAGTTCGCCGTCGAGGACGACTGGGACCTGACCTCCCTCGTCCCGCACGACTGCGTCACCTGGACCAACCTCTTCCCCAGCGGCGTCTGCGACCCCGTCACCTCCGTGATGCCCGACTGGCAGGGCCGCATCTGGTGGGTCACCCGCCTCGGCCGGGTCGGCACCATCGACCCCGCCACCGGCGCCCTGCGCGCGATCCGGCTCGACGGCGAGGAGATCCAGAACTCCTTCCCCGTCGCCGAGGACGGCGTCTCCATCGTCTCCGACCACGCCCTCTACAGCTTCCGCGCCGACCCCGACGGCACCCCGCGGATCCAGTGGCGGCAGACCTACGACCGGGGCACCGGCACCAAGCCCGGCTCCGTGAACCAGGGCTCGGGCACCACCCCGGACCTCTTCGGCCAGGACGGCGCGAAGTACGTCGCCATCACCGACAACGCCGACGACCGCATGAACATCCTGGTCTACCGGCGCGGCACCGACGTCGCCGACGCCGACCGGCTCGTCTGCCGCGTGCCGGTCTTCGGCACCGGCGCCTCCACCACCGACAACTCCCTGATCAGCTGGGGCAACAGTCTCGTCGTCGAGAACAACTACGGCTACGAGAACGTCACCTCGCTCACCTTCGGCCGCAGCGTCGTCGGCGGCGTCACCCGCGTCGACGTCCGCCCCGACGGCAGCGGCTGCGACACCGTGTGGGAGAGCGACGTCCGCTCGCCCTCCACCGTGCCCAAGCTGTCCACCGCCAACGGCCTGCTCTACTTCTACGAGAAGCGGCCCAACGTCCTCGGCATCGACGCCTGGTACCTGACGGCCGTCGACTTCCGCACGGGCGCCCGCGCCTGGTCCCGGCTCACCGGCACCGGCCTCGCCTACGACAACAACTGGGCGCCCGTCACGATCGGCCCCGACGGCACCGCGTACGTCGGTGTGTTCAACGGCATCGTCGCCGTCCACGACGGCGCCTGACCGGCCCCGCCACGCTCCGTGGCCGGACGTACGGATGCCCGGGACCCCCGCGGTCCCGGGCATCCGCACCCGCAGAAGGGACCGGGGCGTCACTCCATCTCGGGCATGTCGCCGACCCTCGTCCGCACGTCGATCACGGCGAACGCCGCACCCTGCGGGTCGACCAGCGCCGCGAAGCGCCCGAACGGGCTGTCCATCGGCCCGAAGACCTTCTTCCCGCCGGCCCGCACGGCCACCTCGCACGCCGTGTCGCAGTTGTCGACGGCGAAGTAGATCTGGATGTACGCGGGGATCTCGGGCGGGAAGTCCTCCGCGGTCATCACCATCCGGCCCAGCAGCGGGTCGGCGCCGAGGTCGAAGACCCGGTAGTCCATGCCCTTGATCTTCTTCGAGTCGTAGCCGAAGACGGTCGTGTAGAACGCGTCGGCCTTCGCGGGCTCCCGCGTGAACACCTCCGCCCACGCGAAGCTGCCCGTCTCGCCCTGGAGCTCGAAGCCCTCGTGGTCGCCCGCCTGCCAGACGCCGAACACACAGCCCGTCGGATCCTGCGCCAGGCACATGGAGCCGAACGAGCCCACCTGCATCGGCTCCATCAGCAGCGTGCCGCCCGCGCTCTTGATCTTCTCGGCGGTGGCGGCGACGTCCGGCGACGCGAAGTACAGGCACCAGGCCGACTTCGCCTCGCCCTCCTGGCCCGGCATCGGCGGGACCACCGCCGCGACCGCCTTCCCGTTCTTGTACGCCTGGGTGTAGTTGCCGAACTCCGAGGCCGCTTCACCGAAGGTCCAGCCGAGGACGTCGCCGTAGAACTCCTTCGCGCCCTCGACATCGGTGAACATGGCGTCGGTCCAGCACGGCGTGCCTTCAGGTCGTGAGGCCATGACGATGACTCGCTTCCGATCGATAGGTTTCCCGTCGCTATCGGCCACGCTAATCAGGTCCGGCCCGCCCCGCTCGGTGACACCACGTGACGCCCGTCCGCCGGGCGGGTGAAAGGCGGCGCGGAAGCTCAGCGGCGGTACTCCCGGGCCTCCGGGAACAGCTCCTTCACCAGCGCCCAGAAGACCGGGAAGTCGGGGATGTGTTTCGACTCGCGCGCCCAGCGGCCCGCGCCCGCCGTCCGCACCACCACCAGACCGTCCCCGCGCCACTCGCAGTGCCGCACCCGCTCCCACGGCGCCGTGCCCGACGGCAGCCCGATGCCCCGCCCGTCGAGCGCCACCTCGCCGAACGCGACCCGCCCGCCGGCCTCGAGCGCCGCCACCGCCGGCGCCAGCGCCCGGCGCACCGTCTCGTCCAGGACGATCTGGGCCAGCTCCCTGATCTGCGAGTCGGCCGGTCGCGGCACCGCCTCCTCGTTCAGGAACCCGCCGACGGTCACCTCGCGCGGCCCTCCGGCGAGCCCGCCGACGAGCAGCCGGTACGCGTAGTGGGTTCCGGTGTATCCGCCGTTGACGTATGTACGGGTCACGTCCTGGTGCATCGCCGTGACCGACCCCCAGGGCACGGCCCGGGCGCCGCCGTCCGCGTGCGGGCAGACGAGGCCGCGCTCGTACAGGTACACGTACTCGCCGGGCCGTAACGCCGTCGCGGGCGCGCGCAGCGAGTGCCAGAGCAGCCTGCCGAACACCCCGAACGGCAGCAGGAGCAGCGGGATCCCGAGCCCCGTCCCCACCAGGCGCGTGGCGATCGCCGGGAGTACGAGGGAGGCGGCGGCGAGCAGCAGCACCGCGAGCGGGGCCAGCGCGGGGCGCCGGTCCCCGGCCCCGGCGGAATCCTCGCCGTGCCGGGCCCGGAAGGCCCGCAGATAGACGCCGAGACCGGCCTCGCGCGCCGCGTCGGTCGCGGCCTCGCCCGGCGGCGGTACGGTCACCCGGTCGAACTCTCGCATGGCGCATCCCCCCGTCCGCATGATGTCAGCGGCCCCCGGCGCGGGCCATCCCCTCCGCGACCACCCGGCGGAGGTCCGGACGGCTCGCGATGCCCAACGCGGTTGTCTCGACCGGCAGTTGGTCTGACCTCATGTCGACATGAAACGGCAGCGTGGCGCCCGTGTCCACGCCACCGCGCACTGTCAGCTCACGCCACTCTGTAGCGGTGGAAAGCCCCCTCCGGCAGGTCGAGTTCCGGGCGCCAGAAGCGGAGCGTCTGGGCCGAGGGGACGAAGAGGGGGGCCGGGAGGTGGTCGGGGGCGAACCACTCCCAGTGGTCGATCTTGTCGGGCTCGGCGACGGACGGGGTGCCGGTGTGGGCGCGGACGACCGTCGCGGCCGTCATCCGGGTGAGCGCGGCGGAGCTCTCGGTGTCGAGGATCAGGCCGATCACCGCGACGTCGGACGGGTCGGCGACGAGCGTCGTCTCCTCGGCGAGCTCGCGGGCCGCCGCCTGTTCGATGGACTCGCCCGGGTCGACCTTGCCGCCGGGCAGCTCCCAGACGCCCGAGTGGTGCAGCCCGAGCAGCACCCGCCCGGTCGCGTCGGTCACGATCACGCCCGCCCCGAGGGACGCCTGGGCGGCGGGCGGCTGGGCGTTGCGGTCGGCGGGTTCGGGGGCGGATGCGGCGGCGGGGGCCATGGCGTCTCCTCGTGCGGGGGCGGTACGGTCCCAGCCAACACCACCCCACTGACAACGCCTCACAGCACCGCGACGCCCAGCGGCCGCGACCCCGCGGCCAGCCGCCGCGCCGAGCCGTCGGTCAGGTTCACCACGGTCAGGCCGTCCCAGTAGCCGTCACGGGTGAAGCCGCCCGTGACATAGGCCGTACGGCCGTCCCCGGAGACCGCGACGTCCTCGTGCGGGCCGTCCAGCGGGTAGACGCGCTCGCTGCCGTCGGGCCTGCGGACGGTGAGCGAGGGCCCGCGGTCGACGGCCGGGTCGATCGGGCCGGTGCCGACGACGAAGAGGGTGCCGTCGGGGGTGACGGTGACGCCGTGCTGGTGCGTGTCGGCCGTCATCGGCTGGATCCGGGTGCGGCCGGTGCGCGGGTCGACCACGGCGAGCCGCTCGCCCTCGAAGGGCAGCAGGAGCCGCCCGTCCGACGGCCGCACGGCCGTGTAGTGCGGCTTCAGCCAGGAGCCGAGCCCACCCTCCGTGCCGTACGGGGCCACCTCGATCCGCCGGGTCTTCAGGGTGCCCGGGTCGACGACGGTCACGTCGAAGGAGTCGTGGTTCGTCGTGTACACCTCGGAGCCGTCGCGCGAGACGTCCACGTCGAAGGGGCGCCGCCCGACCGGCACCCGGTCCACGACCTGGAGCGCGGTGGTGTCGACGACCTCAAGGGCGCCGTTGCCGCCGGGGACGTTGACGCCGACGTAGACCCGGCGGCCGTCGGGGGCGAGCGCGATGCCCATGCCGCCGCCCCGGTACTCGCCGGTGGTCACCGGACCCGTCGCGGTGCGGTACGGCACGAGCGCGAAGCGCGTGCGGGTCCTGGTGTCCACGACGGCCACGCCCTCGGCCGTGGCGACCCAGGCCCGGCCGTCGGCGCCGACGACGAGCCCGTACGGAGCGGTGCCGACCTGCAGGGAGGCGAACGGGCCGTGCGCCGGGTCGACGAAGGTCACCGTGTCCGCCCCGAAGTCGGCCACGAGAAGGGTGCCCGCGGGCGTGGTGCCGGCCGGGGCGGGGGCGGGGGCCGTCGCCGGGCGGTTCGCCGAAGGGGTGCTCCCGGAAGGGGCGGGCCCGGAGCTCCCGGCGCCCCGCGCGATTCCTCCGCCGCCCTGCGCGCAGCCCGCGAGCAGCGCGACCGAGGCGGCCAGTACGGCGAGAGCGCGGACACGGGATCGGTACATCGGCGGGGCTCCAGACGGGCGCGGACGGACATGGACGGCACAGACGGGCACGGGCGGCACAGACGGGCACGGGCGGCACAGACGGGCGCGGGCGGCACAGGCGCACGGGCGGCACACGCGGCCGCCGCCGCTCCCCATGCTCCGGCCGCCCCCGGCCCTCCCGGGTCGTCCGGACGGCTGACACCGGTGTCAGTGCCCCGGCCGACCCACCAGGTCATCCGCCCCGCCGTGCGTCACCGCCCGCACCGGGATGCCCGCCCGGTCCAGCAGGCTCGCCGCGACCGTGGCCCGCCGCCCGCTCCCGCAGAACGTCCAGATCTCCCGGTCCCGCGGCAGGTCCCCGACCCTGGCGGGCAGTTCGGCCAGCGGGATCGCGAGCGTGCCGGGCACCCCGCCCTCCGGATGCTCCGGGCGCACGTCGAGCGCCCGCGCCCCGTCGCGCCGCAGCCGCCGGGCCAGCTCCGGTGCGTCGGCCGTCGGGAAGGACCGCACCGCCCGGCCCGCCGCCGCCCACGCGTCCGTGCCGCCCGCGAGGACGCCGGCGACGTTCTCGTAGCCGATCCGCAGCAGCTGCACCAGCGCCTCCTCGGCGGCCTCGGCCGCCGGCTCGGGCAGTACGAGCACCAGGCGGGTGCCGAACGGGACGACCTCCGCGACCAGGCTCGCGAAGCGGTCGTCCAGCTCCTCGCAGAGCGCCCCCGGCACATGTCCGGCCGCGAACTCCGAGCGCGAGCGCCCGTCCACGATCTGCGCGCCCTCACCGGCGAGTCCGGCCACCATCGCGGGCGACAGCCACCGGGGCTCGGGCGGGCCGCCGAGGACGGCGGGGCCGGAGCGGTTGATCGGCGCCATGTGCCGGTAGTACGCGGGATAGGGCGGCAGTCCCGTGGCGCGCGCCGCGACGAACGCGGCCTCGTCGCGCGGCGTGAGCGCCGGGTTGCCGTGCCGCTCGTCCCCGACCGTCGTCGTGCGGCCCCGCTCCCCGGTCACCGGCGCGGACGCGCAGGAGCTGCCCGCGCCGTGGGTCGGCAGCACGCGGGTGCCGTCCGGCAGCGCGGCGAGCCGGTGCAGCGAGCGGTACTGGGCGCGGGCCAGCTCGTCGGTGTGCGCGGGGCCCGACAGGTCGGTGCGGCCGGCGCTGCCGACGAGCAGGCTGCCGCCCGTGAACACGGCGTCCGGCGGTGCGGCCGGATCGTCCAGGACGAGGTAGGCGGTGTGCTCGGCGGTGTGGCCGGGCGTCTCCATCGCCCGCACGGTGACGTCCCCGACGGTGATCTCGTCGTCCTCGGCCAGCGGAAGGTGGTCGAAGGCGTACGGGGCCCGGGCCGGGCCGGCGACGACGGCCCCGGTCGCCGCCCGTACCTCCAGGGCCCCGGAGACGTAGTCGTTGTGGACGTGGGTCTCCAGGGCGTACCGGATGTGCACCCCGCGCCGCTGGCAGCGCTCCATCAGTGCCCAGCTGTCCCGCTGCGGGTCCACGAGGGCGGCCTCGTCGCCGCTGACGAGGAGATAGCTGGTGTCGCCGAGCGACGCCGTGGTCATGACCTCGATCTCGTGCATGTCCTCATCTCCCGCACCCGCACCCGCAGCGCGCGGGGCACGCCGCCGGGGGCCTCACACCTTGCCGCGGCCTCAGACCACGACCACCTCGACGGCGGACACCGGATTGCAGCCGTAGCCGCGGGCGTTCCACGGCGCGTGCCGCGGCTGGGTCTCCCCGTGCGCGTCGGTCGCGCGGGCGAGCAGCCGGTAGCGGCCGGGGGAGCGCGGGGTCCAGCGGAACGACCAGTCGGTCCAGGCGTACGGCCCCGAGGGCGGCGTCAGGTCCGCGTCGTGCCAGTCGTCCGGCGCCTCGGCCGGCTCGTCCTCGTGCACCACCCGGACCTCGACCCGGCTCACCGGAACGCCGCTGCCCGCCCAGGCGTGCCCGCGCACCACGGTCTCCCGGCCGCGCCGCAGGTCCTCGTCCGGCTCGGGCTCGGTGATCAGCGACTTGACCCGCAGCGCGCCGACCGGCCCCTCGGCCCGGCCCTCGGCGTTCACGTACACGTACTCCTCGGCCTGGAACACGCCCGCGAACGGCTCCGTGACCGCCCGTACCCCTGTCAGCCACTTCACGTCCGCCACGGCGAAGTGTCCGGGCACCACCAGGCGCACCGGGGCGCCGTGTTCACGGCTGAGGGGCGCGCCGTCGAGCGCGGTGGCCAGGAGGGTGTCCGGGTGGAGGGCGACGGCGAGCGGGAGGCTGCGTTCGAAGGGGGCGCGGCGGCCGCGCACGGCCCCGGAGTCGGCGCCGGAGAACACGAACTCGACGGCCGCCGGGTCGACCCCGGCCCGCTCGGCGAGCAGCCGGAACGGCACGCCCGCGAAGCGGACGCAGCCCACCGCCCGCTGCCCCCAGGGCAGTCCGGGCGGCCGCGGGACCATCTGGGCGCGCCCGTTGCCCGCGCACTCGACGACCACGTCGAGCTCGGTGTGGGGGAGGGCGGCCAGCTCCCCGTACCCGAGGGTGTACGGGCTGCGCACGGCGCCCTCGAACCGCAGCCGCCAGTCGGCGGGCCGGAGGGCCGGGACGGAGAAGTGGTCGCGCACGAAGAGGGCGTCGGCGGGGGTGACCGGCGGGGCGAGCGCGGCCGACGGCGTCTGGGCGTTGTACGGGTCGGAGGTCACCGTCTCGGGGGACCAGGCGGTGGCGCCCGGCCCACGGGGGAGGACGGAGGCGCTCATGGTTCCTTCAGTCTGGGTCGCGCTTCGGGGCGGATCTGCGGGGACCTGCGGGGGATCCGCGAGGGACCTGCGGGGGATCTGCGGGGAGGGATCCGGAGCTGTACGTACCAATCATGACGAAGGTATTGACTTGGTGCGAATAGGGAGGAAGCTTGTCTGTACACCAGACAACCAGAGAGAGCCGCACCCGCCGACGGAGACGTCCGAAGGCCGGCGTGACCCCCGTTCTCGGCTCTGGCCAGGCCCCCGGCAGATCCTGCCGGTGACGCCGCCATCGGTGACGGCCGATGACCGCGCAACCGGACGAGGATGGCCGGGGACTGTCATGTCCGGGCCCGGTGCCCGTCCCGCTTCCCGCCTGCGGCATACTGACGCCTCCTTTCAACAGACTGTTTAAGGAGGAGCCTTGGCCGGCAGTTTCAAGACGGTCATCGAAGTGGGCCCCGCCCATGTCGCCCAGGCGGAGGGCCTGGCCGGCGCGTTCCAGGAAGCCATCGCGCCCGCCACCGTCAACTACGACTTCGAGCACATCCACGCGGCCGCGGCGGCGGTTCCGGACAGCACCGTCGTGAGGATGGTGCGCGGCTGGGGACTCCAGGAGCAGGCCCCCGTCCTGGTCATGGTGCTCTCCCTGAAGGAAGCGGTCCGCCAGGCGCTGCCGCCCGAGGCGGCGGAAGCCACCTTCTGGGAGACCATCGAGCGCGAACTCGTCGACGCCTTCACGGGCCTCGCCGCCCAGGAGGGCCGGCCGGGACTCTCGTACTACGAGGAGAGCCCGGACCGCACCCGCTACTACCAGGACCTGTTCTTCGCCCTCCAGGACGAGGAGACCGGCGGCTATCTCTACGCCGTCGCCTTCTGCGTCGATGTCACCATCGGCCTCGACAAGGCCCGCGTCGGCGCCCTCGGCATGACCGACACCGTCCCCTTCGCGATCCGGCTCAACGCGATCGTGGTCCGCCAGGAACTCCAGCCCGTCGCCGTCTGACCAGCCGCCAGGCCCGCCGTCCCGGGCCATGGTCAACCGCCCGTACCCGGCGGTAGCGTCGCTCTCCCGCGAAGACGCGTACGAGGCGAGGGGCACGATGAACCAGCGGTTCGGCGACTATCAGAACGAGATCTACCTGAGCGGCCTCTTCGGCACCCTGCCGAAGCTGCCCATGGACTTCGCCGGACTCGAACAGCGCGCCGCGGCCGCCCTCCCGGCGTCCGTCTGGTCCTACGTCGCCGGCGGCGCGGGTGACGAACACACCCAGCGCGCCAACGCCGAGGCGTTCCGGCACTGGGGCCTGGTGCCCCGGATGATGGTCGGCGCGACCGTACGCGACCTCACGGCCGACCTGTGCGGGATACCGCTGCCCGGCCCGCTCCTCATGGCGCCCGTCGGCGTCGTCGGCCTGTGCGCCCAGGACGGGCACGGCGACCTCGCCACCGCCCGGGCCGCGGCCCGTACCGGCGTCCCGATGATCGCCTCCACCCTGAGCGTCGACCCGCTGGAGGACGTCGCCGCCCGCTTCGGCGACACCCCGGGCCTCTTCCAGCTCTACACCCCGACCGACCGCGCCCTCGCCGAAAGCCTGGTGCGCCGCGCCGAGGCGGCCGGCTTCCGCGGCATCGTCGTCACCCTCGACACCTGGGTCACCGGCTGGCGCCCCCGCGACCTCGGCACCGCCAACTTCCCGCAGCTGCGCGGCCACTGCCTCGCCAACTACACCTCCGACCCGGTCTTTCGGGCCCGCCTCGCCAAGTCGCCCGAGGAGGATCCGCAGGCCGCCGTCCTGGAGTGGACCCGCATCTTCGGCAACCCGCTGACCTGGGACGACTTGCCCTGGCTGCGCTCGCTCACCGATCTGCCCGTCCTCCTCAAGGGCATCTGCCACCCCGAGGACGTCCGGCGCGCCCGCGACGGCGGCGTCGACGGCATCTACTGCTCCAACCACGGCGGCCGCCAGGCCAACGGCGGCCTGCCCGCCCTCGACGCCCTGCCGGACGTGGTCGCCGCCGCCGAAGGACTGCCCGTCGTCTTCGACTCCGGCGTACGCAGCGGCGCCGACGTCGTCAAGGCCCTCGCCCTCGGCGCCACCGCCGTCGCCGTCGGCCGCCCCTACGTCTACGGCCTGGCCCTCGACGGCACCGACGGCATCGTCCACGTCCTGCGCTCCCTGCTCGCCGAGGCCGACCTGCTGATGGCCGTGGACGGCTACCCGACTCTCGCGGACCTGCGGGCGGAGGGCGCGCTCCGCCGGGTCTTCCGCCGGGTCTGAAGTGCTACGAGGACGACAGCAGGGGAGGGGGCAGGCGATCGGCCAGGCCGCGCCAGATACGGAGGAGCGAGAAGGCGAGGACGAAGGGGGCGGTGGGCGCGCCGCCGAGCAGCACGGGCACCGTCACGAACATCAGCCAGGTCTCGCCTGCCTCTCCCGTGCCGCTGTCGAGGTACACGAACGAGAGTGTGTGCAGGGTCAGTACGGCCCCGGCAGCGATCCAGTGGACCCCTGTGGAGACCGTCAACGCGCGGAAGGCCCGCCGGGTGCCCCCGCTGAGGAGCAGGCGGGCCCGCCAGGAGTAGAGGACCGGCATCGCGACGACGACGAGCACGCCCACGGGCACGAGCCAGTCGGCGTTCATGGCCCATTCGTAGGCCGCGCCCCGGTTGCCGGCCTCTTGTGAAGGGTGCCGGAGCGAGCGTTCGACGAGCGAGGACCTGGACACCAGGTAGAGCACGAGGGGTATCAGGTAGAGGAGGCTGAAGAGCGGGTTGCCCAGTCCGTCCGTCACCTCGCGGCTGATCTGCGACCCGGCCGAAGGTCGCCGGACATCCTGGCCGGCGGCTCGGGCGCGTGACGGAGGCGGTGCCGGCGCTGCCGGACGTCGAGCGGTGCCGGACTCCGTGAGGACCGATGTCGGGGTGGGCGCCGGCACACGCGCCGTGGGCTCCTCGGCCGGTTCCGGCTCCTCGGCCTCCAGGTTCAGCAGGGCCTCCGCCTTCGCGGCGATCGTGGCGATCACCGGGCCGGGCAGCCAGCCGGCACCGGCCGCCGACGACCGTGCGCCGGCGACGGCGCGGAGCTCCGCCGGTGCGGGCCGGTCGGCGGCCGACTTCGCGAGGCAGTCGCGGACGACCTCCGCGAACCCCGGTTCGACTCCGTCGAGATCGGGTTCGTGGTGCACCACGCGATACAGCAGTTGGGCCAGTGAACCAGCGCCGAACGGCCCGCGCCCGGTGGCGGCGAAGCCGAGGACCGCGCCCAACGAGAACACGTCGCTCGGCGGACCGACCAGGTGGCCCTCGGCCTGCTCCGGCGACATGTAGCCAGGGGAGCCGATGACGAGACCGGTGCCGGTCAGGGCGGTCTCGTCGGCGGACCGGGCGATCCCGAAGTCGATGAGCAGCGGACCGGCCTGCGAGAGCAGTACGTTCGACGGCTTGACGTCACGGTGCACCAGACCGGCACTGTGCACACTCTCCAGAGCCTGCGCGAGCCCGCCGAGCAGCCGCCACAGCGCGGCCTCGGGCAGCGGCCCGTGCACGGTCACGGACTCCGAGAGCGCCGGGCCGGGCACGTAGGCGGTGGCCAGCCACGGTGTGCCGGCGTCCGGATCGGCGTCGAGCACCGGCACGGTACCGGCTCCGGCGAGCGCCTGGGCGGCCCGGACCTCCCGGGCGAAGCGCGCCCGGAACCCGGGATCGGCGGCGAACGCGCCGTGCACCATCTTCAGGGCCACGGTCCGCCCGCCGCGCGAGCGCCCGAGATAGACGACTCCCATGCCGCCCTCGCCCAGCCGGCCCAGGAGCCGGTAGGCGCCGAGGCGACGTGGATCGTCACCGGTCAGCGGCCGCACATGAACCCCCGATTCGCCATGTCCACCCGTCACTTGAGTGACAGTCAGAGCATGACACAGGCCACCGGGGATGGTTACCGGCGCCGGCCGAGGACCTCGGCGATCCGGGAGAAGCCGTCCGCGCCGTGGCCGAGTGCGACGGTGCGGCGGGCGAGGCCCTCGGCGGCGCGCATCACGCCCGCGTCGATGCCGTGCGCCTCGGACGCGTGCACGATGTGCGACATCGTGGAGACCGCCGAGGTCAGCGGGTTGCCCTCGCCGGAGAAACCGCCGTCCTCCACGTCCCCGGCCCACTCCTCGAACAGCGGCGGCAGGATCGCGCCGATGCCCTGGGCGAACGGGGCCAGTTCGCGCGGCGTGATGCCCTCCGCGCCGGCCACGGCGAGGGCGTGCACATAGCCGGCCATCGACGTCCAGAAGATGTCGAGCAGCGCGATGTCGTACGCGGCCGCCCGGCCGATGTCCGCGCCCAGGTGGCTGTGGGTGCCGCCGAGGACGTCGAGCACCGGGCGGTGCGCGCGGTACAGCTCCTCGGGGCCGCTGTGCAGGAACACCGCGTGCGGGGTGCCGATGGTGGGCGTCGGGGTCATGATGGCGCCGTCGAGATAGGCGATGCCGTGCTCGTCGGCCCAGCGCCCGGTGTCCCGGGCCCGCTCGGGGACGTCGGCGCTCAGGTTGACCAGGGTGCGCCCCTTGAGCGCCGCCGTGACGTCGCCCTGGCGCAGTACGGCGTCCGTGGCGTCGTAGTTGACCAGGCAGACCACGGTCAGCGGGCTCGCGGCGACCGCCTCGGCGGCGCTCGCCGCCCCGGTCGCACCCCGCTCGACCAGCTCGCGGTCCCGGCCCGGCGTACGGTTCCACACCGTCGTACGCACTCCGGCGGCGACGAACGCGCCGGCCAGCGCCCGGCCCATCGGGCCGAGCCCGAGCACGGTGACGGCGGACCCGGATGCGGGCAGCGGGGAAGAAGACATGACGGAACTCCCTTGTAGGTGAGGCAAGGTGTAAGTGAGCAAGGTGTGAGCGACGTGTGGGTACGGCACGGCCGGCCGGACGGCACGGCCGAGGAGCGGAGGACGGGACGGATGACGCGCGGGCGGGCCAGGGACACCGATGTGTGCGGCGTGACCGCAGCCGTCGCGGTGATCGACGGCAAGTGGAAGACCCTGCTGCTGTGGCTCCTGGAGGCCGGGCCGCAGCGGCCCGGCGAACTGCGCCGGACGATCCCGCAGATCAGCGAGAAGGTGCTGACCCAGGCGCTGCGGGAGATGGAGTCGGACGGTCTGGTGCACCGGGAGGTGTACGACGTGAAGCCGCCGAAGACCGTCTACTCGCTGACCGCCGAGGGCCGCGAGCTCTCCGAGGCGCTGGCCCCGGTCTCCGCGTGGGGCCATCGCCGGCTCGACCGGCTCGCCGCGGAGCGCGCCGTGTCCTGAGAGCGCCTTTCTGAGACTGCCTGTGTTCCTTGGCTGCTCCTTCCGGCTCTTCGCGGTCCGTTCCCTCGGTCGTGACCAGCCTCTCCCGGTGCCCGCGCGGCGACAAGTACCCACAAAAAAGTGGGTACGCGTGCGGCCCGCGCCGTGGCGCGGGCCGCACGCGGTCTCTTCCCGGTCTACTCGGTCGCCGGCTTCGGCTCCGTACGGGCGCCGCGGCGCCGCCGCCGGCCGCGCCGCGGCCGGTCGGGCAGCCAGCCGAAGGCCAGCGAGCTGCCGACCAGGCCGAGCAGCATCCCGACGAAGAACCCGCCGAGGTTCGACGTCACCCAGCTGGCGAGCGAAGCCAGCACGCCGATCACCGAATAGAACAGGCGCTGACGGGGGTTGAACACGATGAGCAGCCCGCAGACCAGCATCATGATCGGCAGGACGTAGCCGGCCAGGCTGTCGGCGCCGGCGGCGAGGATCACCGAGACGCTCGCCCGCTGGGTGAGCAGGATCTCCGCGCCGCCGAACGCCAGGGCGAGGCCCGCCCCGAAGGGGCGCCGGTGCCGCCAGCGCCGGAACGCGCGCCAGGGGTGCCGGCGGTCGTCCGAGGGCGCGCCCTCCGACGCTCCCGGGGCGTCCGCGACGGCCTCGTCCGTGCCCGCCGCCATGGTCAGCAGCCCTCCGAGCTGAAGTTCATGTGCAGGTCGGGCAGGGTGAAGCGGACGGCCGTGGTGGCGTAGTTGACCTGCCGCAGATCCCGCAGCTTCACCGTGTCCGCCTGCTGGCCGAACGAGCCCAGCGGACCCTTGACCGGCGGCTTCTCGAAGGTGCTGGCGTCCCCGCCGATCTCGATGTTGTCGAAGTCCGCCAGCTTGCCGGTGATGTCGGTCGAGTCGGTGGTCAGGCCGGACGCCTGGACCGGCGTGCCCTTGTTGCCCGCGGTGATGTGCAGATACGTGCCACCGAGCTCCACGCTCTGGCACAGGTTGGTGAGCTTCGCCTCGCGGATCGCGGTCACGATGGTCAGCACCTGGCCGCCGGTGTCGCCCGCGTTGGGGCTGCCCTCGGCCATGTTGTCCATCGCGCCGAACTGCCCGAAACCCTTGCCTTCCAGGGAGTCCGCCGAGACGACGAAGGGCATGCCGGAGATGGCGAACTGGGCGGCGAGCGCGCCCTGGGCGGTGAGCACCACGAGCGTGCTCGCGGCGAGGAACGCGGGGACGCCCATGAGGGCGGCGCGGCGGTAGCGGACCCCGCCCCGTCTGTCGGGGGAGTCGGGTCCGGTGGTTCCTTCGGACAGGGCCATGCGTTGCTCCTGACATCGATGAGGAAACAGAACGCGGCGTGTCCTGGCGCGGACGGTTCCCCCATCCACCTGGGTCTTCCCGGACTCGTGCGGAGGCGGCCGTGCCGCAGGGAACCGATTCGGACCGTACGCGTAGTGAGAAACCGCGTCAACTACCCAGTAACAAAAGCTTGTTGACGATCAGTCGCAAACGGGAAAGCGCTTCACGCGCGGGCTGCGAACGGCGCCACCACCACGTGCACGAGCACGTCCAGGAGCGGATCGGGGCCGGTGCCCGGACCGTCGCCGGCGGCCGCGAACCGGCCCTCGTCCACCGCCCGGTGCACCGCCGCGTACACCGCGCCCACCACCGTGTCCACCAGCTCGTCGCGCGCCACCCCCGGCGGGCCCGGCGGCGCGTCCGCGAAGAACGGGCGAAAACCGGCCAGAAATTCGGCCCTGGCGCGGCGCCCCGTCGGCCCCAGGCACTCGATCTCCACCGCCATCGCCGCGAAGACCGGCGTCTCGGCGAGGAGCGTGAGCAGCGCCCGCAGCCCGGCCCGCACCGCGGTGGGCCAGTCCGCCGCGCCGCCGGTCCCGTCGTACGCCCGCTGCATGGCCCGCACCACCGTCCGCGTACCGCCCCGGAAGGCGGCGAGCACCGCGTCCTCCTTGCCGGTGAACAGCTCGTAGAACACCGGCCGGGTCACTCCGGCGGCCCGGCAGATGTCACTGATCCGCGCCCCCGCGTAGCCGTTGGCCGCGACCGTGCGGGCCACACCGTCGAGCAGCCGCTCGCGCTGCCGCGAGGCCACCTCCTCGGGCGTCAGCCGGCGCGGGCCGGGGCGCAGCGAGCGCTCCGGCTCGCGGCCCGTGCGGGCCCCCGGCAGGACGAGTTCCTCCTCGGTGCCGCGAGCGCTCGTCATCGGCCACATCCCTCTGCGGTTGTTGACGTCACGGACTCGGCGGGATTACAACCCTCGTGGGTTTTCCTCTCGGTGCTCCGGGCGGACCCGGTGGAGCCGCACCCTCGTGGGACGGGATGCGCCGCCGCCGCGCCCCGCACACCGAGTATTACGCTCCACCCCGTATCGCGACACCGCTGCCGACGACGATCCGTGGCGCCGGATCGTCCCGGCGGTGGCCGTCGCCCCAGTGGCGCCGCCGCGTCACCACGTCACCGTTCACGTACGCACGCACGGCGTGCTCCTCGGTACGCCCCTGCCCGCATCCGCGGCCGTGCCTCGTCCCCGGTGCGTGATCCCCAGCGCGGCGCGCCTCCCCGTACCTCCTCGCGTGCCCACGTGCCCCCACGTGCGCACGCACCCACGCACCCTGCACGCCATCGAGTTCTTCCACCCTCCGCCACGTGCGAAAGGAACCCCCATGGACAAGCGTGCTCTCTCCGCGGCCTTCGGCGCCGCCGTCGCCGCCGTGCTCGCGGTGACCGCCTCCGCCTCCGCGACCGCCTCCGCAGGCGAGGTCCTCACCACCGGCAGCGCGGGCGGCACCGCGGTCGCCTCCGGTGACGTCCTCTCCGCCTCCCTGGTCTCCGGGACCAAGGCGAAGATCGCCACCACCGCCGGCGGCAGCACCGGCATCACCTGTTCGGCGTCGGCCTTCACGGCCACGGCGAACACCAACCCCGCCGCGCCCGGCACCGCCACCGAGACGGTCACCGCCCACACGCTCAGCACCTGCACCACCAACATCACGGGCGCGACCGGCGTGCAGAGCATCACCGTCAACAACCTGCCGTTCAACGCCTCGGTCACGTCCGGCGGTTCGCTCACCGTCACGGCGGGCGCCGCGGGCCCGATCCAGACCACCCTCAAGATCAACACGATCCTGGGCCTCACCACCTGCGTCTACCGGGCCGGCAGCCTCACGGCCACGCCGTCCAACACCGACAACTCGCTGAGCTTCACGGACCAGCTCTTCACCAAGTTCAGCGGCCCGAGCACCTGCCCGGGCAGCGGCTACTTCACCGCGAAGTACGGCCCGGTGCAGGACACCAGCCAGGCGGGCAGCCCGGTGGTGTTCGTCAACTGACGTACGGCGTGCGCTGACTTGACGCCCTGAGCAAGGGGGGCGGCTCCGGAGCCGGGGGCTACCGGGGCCGCCCCTTCGCCCTGCCCCGGTATCCGGGATGGACGCCCGGTGGCGTCAGGCGTTCAGCCGTGCGCCGACGGAGCGCATCGCCCGCTCCACCGCCTCCCGGGTCTCGTCGGTGTGGTCCAGGGTCTCGAAGCCGTGCCGGGCGAGCGGTACGTCGACGACGTCCAGCTCCGCCCCCGCCTTGCCGGCGGCGGTGACGAACTCCTCGACCGTCGCCGCGAACGCCGCGTGCTCCAGGCCCACCCGGGTCAGCACCACCGGCGGGCTCGACGCGCCCACGACCTCCGCCGGCCGGAACCGCGGGTCCACCACCCGCCACTCCGGCGGCGGCGCGAGCACCGGATACGTGAGCGCCACGCAGCGCAGCCAGGACGGCGGCTCGGCGAGCCACCGCGCCGACAGCAGCCCGCCGCCCGAGAAGAACCACAGTGCGATCCGGTCCCCGTCGACCCGCGGGTCCGCCCGCAGCAGCTCCACCGCCCCGGCCACGTCCTCCGCCGCCTGCGGATAGTCCGTCAGGTCGTGCAGCCGGTGGTCGACGGTGGCGCCGACGACGCCCCACGCGGCCGCGTACCGCCCGTACCCGAGGAACGTCGGGGTGTCGCGCGGGGTCGGCCGCTGGTCGGACGGGACCGGGCCGCCGTGCACGAACAGCACCGCGGGGCGCGGCCCGTCCGCCTCCGGGAGGTGCAGGTCGATCCGGCCCCGGCGCTCGCGCGGCCGCTCCGCCACGTCGAGCAGGAACTCCCCGCCATGCTCGGGTACGGACAGCCGCCGGCCCTCGTCCTTCGCCGCGCGCAGCAGGACGTCGGCGAGCGGGCCGGGCGCGGACAGCATCGGCCAGTGGCCGGTGTCCAGCTCGAAGAAACCCACGCGCGGGTCGGCGAGCACCCGGTACCGCGTCGGGCCCGTCGCCACCAGCAGCTCGACCATGCCGATCCCGGAGCCGTTCGCCGTGCACAGCACGCCCGTCGTCGGCCGGTCGAACGGGTTTCCCGTCAGCCGCAGCGGCTGCGTCAGCGTCCGCACCGGCTGCGGCACCGCCAGCCGGTCGAGCCGCTCCAGATCCGCCTCGCCCAGGCCCGCCGTGCTGCCCCACCGCCGCCACCCGTCCCCACGCGGCGCCGGCACGAGCCCGTCCGCCCCGGCCCCTTCGACGGCGGCGGCATCCGGCACGGCCGCGAGCGCCGTGTCCCCGTCGCCCGGCATCCCGGCGTCCAGGTACACCACCCGCGCGACGCGCCCCGAGCGCCGGTCGGCGGCCCCGAGCACCGGATGGATCCCGTAGTCGTGCCCGACGAGCACCACCTCCTCACCCGCCCCGACCCGGTCGACCACCCGCACCACGTCCCCGATGTGCGCCTCCAGGTCCACCTCCTGACCCCCGCCGCCGTCCATCCCGGCGAGCGTCACCCCGTACGCCTCGCACCCGGCGGCCCGCAACCGCCCGACGACCTCCTGCCACACCCACCCTCCGGTGAACGGCCCGGACACCAACACGAAAGCGGTCATGACGCCCTCCTTTTACTTCACACCGATCGCTTCGGCCGCGCCGCGGCGGCCGCCGGAACGGTAGGAACTCCCGCAGGGGGAGCTTCAAGAGGACCCGGCGTCCGGCCTGCGGGTAGCGTTGCGTCACATGCACGCCGACGACGACAGCGGGACCTGGAGCATCGGGGAACTCGCCGAGCGGGCGGGGGTCACCGTCAAGACCGTGCGCTTCTACTCCGACCGCGGGCTGCTGCCCGAGGCCGGGCGGAGCGGCGGCGGGCACCGGCGGTACGGCCAGGGAGCCCTGGAGCGGCTGCGGGTCATCCGGGCGCTACGGGGCCTCGACCTGCCGGTGGCGGCCGTGGGACGGGTGCTCGACGAGGAGGACGCGCTGGAGGACGTGGTCGCGGGGCAACTCGGCGAAGTGGCCGACCGGATCGCCGCGTTGCGCTGGCGGGAGGCGTCGCTGCGACTGCTCCAGGACTGCACCGCGCAGGAGCGCGCCGAGCGGCTGCGGCTGCTCGCGGCCGTGTCCGCGCCGCCCGACACGACGACGCTCGCCCGCTTCTGGCGCCGCACCCTTCCCGTACGGTTCCCGGCGAAGCTGGCGGCGGCGGTCGTGGACGCGGCCGTGCCACCGCTGCCGGAGGACCCCGCCCCCGCGCAGGTGCTGGCCCTCGCGCGGCTCCTGGAACTGGTCTCCCAGGCCCCCGCGCCCGCCGTGCACCTGGCGGACCTCCCGCACCGGCCGACCGTCCTGTACGAAGGGCTCGCCGAGGCTTACGAGCTAGGGACCCGGGAGATGGCGGCCGGCGGCCCGCCGGCCCCGGGTGCGGCGCTCGACGGCTTCGTCGCCGCGTACGCGAGCGCGCTCGGCGCCCGCGACACCCGGGCCTTCCGGCGACGGCTCGCCGGCCTGATGATCAGCGGCGCCGATCCGCTGATCGGCCGCTACTGGCAGCTGGCGGGCGAGGTGGCCGGCGAGCGGGCCGGCCCCACGGTGGGGGCGGTACACGGCTGGCTGTGCGTGGCTTTGAAGACCGGCCTGAGGGTCGGGTCGGCCCATGGACCGGTGGGCCCGGGGACCGGCCTGGCGAACCCCTGGGCGAGCCGGAGCAGTTGACCGCACCGGGCGACCGCTGCCGACGACGGCGGAAGTGGGGGACGTGCAGGGCCCCGCGTTCGGGACGTAAAGCGTGATGTGTGGCGCGGAACAAGGGCGTTCACATCTCAAGTGACGAGACCGCGCCGTACATCATGCAGTCCCGAATGCGGGGACCGGAACATCCCCCACGGCACCACCCACGGCGCGGGCGGCCGTGCTCAACAGCGCCCGCGAATCCGTTCCAACTGCGCGTCCACCCGGCGCACGCTCTCCTGGTAGCCGTGCGACAGAGCCAGTTCGCGCGCCCGTACCAGCGTCGTCTCGGCCTCCTCGACGCGGCCCAGCTCCAGCAGGGCCGCACCGGCCGTGGCCCTGAGCATGCTCTGCCGCACGCCCACGAGACCGTTGACGGTGTCGCCGTCCAGCGCCAGCCCGCGCCCGGCGCAGGCGAGCGCACCGGCCGGGTCGCCGGCGGCGAGGAGCTGGCGGGAGCGGTGCTCCAGGGCGAGCAGCTCGGTCATCACGTCACCGCTGTCCCGGACGAGTTCGGCCGCGCGGGCGGTGTGCGCGAGGGACTCCTCGCCGACCCCGTCGTGGTCGAGCGCGACGGCCAGGTTGACCAGCGCGGTGGCCTCGCTGGAGCGTTCGCCCGCGCGGGCCGCGAGCTCGGGCGCGAGGCGCAGGTGCACCAGGGCCTCGGGCAGCCGGTTCTCCTGGGTGAGCACCCAGCCGAGCAGCGCCCGGGCCCGGGACTCGGCGTCCGGGTCGTCGAGCACGGCGGCCGAGTCGACGCCGTCCTCGAGGACCGGGGCCCAGCCGTCGTGGCTGTTCCACAGGATGTACGGCCACTGGAGGATCGCGAGGCGCCAGGCCCGGTCGTGCAGCCCGGCGGCGCGCGCCGCAGTGACGGCGGCGGCGAGGTTGTCGCGCTCGGCCGCGTACCACAGCAGCGCAGCGTCCCGGCCGGCGAAGTGCACGGTGGTGCCGGACAGCCGGGCGCCGTCCGGCACGGTGCAGCAGGGCTGGTCGTCGGGTTCGGCGGCGCGCGTGGCGGCCATGGCGGTGAGCGTGTAGTGGTCGAGCAGTCGCGGCAGGGCGTCCGCGTCGGCGTCGAGGCTGCGGGCGTAGAGCCGTACGAGATCGTGCAGCGTGTGCCGGCCCGGCGCGTACTCGGTGAGCAGGTGCGCGTCGCACAGGCGGTCCAGGGCCTCGGCGGCGACGGCCGGTGTCCGGTCAAGCAGCGCGGCGGCCGCGTGCCGGTCCAGGTCAGGACCCGGTACGGCCCCGAACCGGCCGAACAGCCGTGCCGCCTCCTCCGGCAGCCCCTGCACGGTGACCCGCAGGGCGGCCGCCACGCCCTGCCCGTCGGCGCCCGCCGAGTCGTCCACCGAGAGCAGGGCCAGCCGGCGCTGCTCGTCGGCGAGTTCGGCGGCGAGGTCGGTGAGCCGCCAGTGCGGGCGGGCGGCCAGCTGGGCGGCGGCGACGCGGAGGGCGAGCGGCAGGCCGTCGCACAGCTCGGCGAGCCGCCTGGCCGCGTCCGGTTCGGCCTCGACGCGTTCTTCGCCGACCGCGGCGGCGAGCAGCGCCGCCGACTCGTCGAGGCCGAGGACTCCGAGCGGCACCGGCCGCGCCAGTTCGCTCACCACGAGCCCGCCGAGCCGCAGTCGCGAGGTGACGACGGCGGCGCAGCGCGGACCGGCCGGCAGCAGCGGCCTGGCGCGCTCGGCCGTGCGCACGTTGTCGAGGACCACGAGCAGCGCGCGCTCCTCGGTCAGCGTCCGGTAGAGCGCCTCGGCGGCCGTCGCCGACTCCGGCAGCTGCCGCGGCGGCACCCCGAGCGCGGCCAGGAACTCGCGCAGCACGTCGGCCGCGTCCACTCCGTCCCCGTCGGCGGGGCCGAAGCCGCGCAGATCGGCGTAGAGCACGCCGTCCGGGTAGCGGTCGGCCCGCAGATGCGCCCAGTGCAGCGCGAACGCGGTCTTGCCGACTCCGGCGGGACCGGTCACGAGGGCGACCCGGGCCGCGTCGACGGCCGTGTCGAGGGCCGCCAGTTCCCGCTCGCGGCCGAGGAAGCCGCGGGGTGTACGGGGGAGGAGGTCGGGCGCGGGGAGGGCCAGCGCGGCCGGGGCGGGCCGGGCGGGGCCGTCCACCGGTAGACCCGGCGCGTCCGCGCCCGAGTCGTGTCCGTGGCCGTGGCCGTGGCCGTGGCCGTGGCCGTAGGCGGGGTCGGCCGACGAGCGCCCGGCGGACGCGAACCCGGACGCTGAGCCGGAGCCGGAGCCGGAGCCGGAGCCGGAGCCGGAGCCGGAGCCGGACGCGGGCGCGGGCGCGGGCGCGAAGCCGGCCCCGGCCCTGGACTGGGCGGCATGGCCGGAAGGGTCCACCTGGCCGGGGTGACCGGGGTGACCGGGGTGGCCGAGGTAGCCGGGGTGGCCGTTGTAGCCCGAGCCGAACGGGCCCAGCGGACCGGAGCCGTGCGGCCCGAACCCGGTGGGCGGATGTCCGCCGGACCCCGGGCCGCCCGACTCCATGCCGACCGGACCGCCGCCGCCGACAGAGGTGCTGTGCGGCAGGCCGCGCAGCACCGCCTCGTACGCGGCGCGCAGCGCGGGGCCCGGGTCGACGCCCAGTTCCTCCGCGAGCAGGGTGCGGGTGCGGTGGTAGCAGTCGAGGGCGTCCGACTGGTGGCCGGCGCGGTAGAGCGAGAGCATCAGCGCGGCCGCCAGGGACTCGCGCAGCGGGTTGGCGGCGGACTCGGCGCGCAGCAGGGCGGCGGCCTTGACGTGTTCGCCGAGGCGTCCGTACGCCGCCGCGAGCTGTTCGACGGTCTCGAGCCGGTTCTCCTCCAGGGCCTGCGCCGCGACGAGCAGCTGTTCGCTCGCGGCGGTGCCGGTGAGCGCGGGCCCGCGCCACAGCGCCAGGGCCTCGCGGAGCATCAGGACCGCGTCCGCCGGGTGCTTCTGGTGGCCCGCCAGCTGGACCAGCTCGTCGAAGCGGTGGGCGTCGAGGAGCTGGTCGGGCATGCGGAGCTCGTACGCCTGGGCGTGGGTGGCCAGCTCGACCCCGTAGTCCTCCGCGCCGCCCTGCTCGAAGAGCGCCCGCAGCCGCGAGACATGGCCCTGGACGACGGTGCGGGCCCGCGCGGGGGGCTCCTCGTCCCAGACCGCGTCGATCAGGCGGTCGACGGGGACGACGGCGTTCGCACGCAGCAGCAGTGCCGCGAGCACGCTGCGCCGCTTGGCGGGGCCGAGCGGCAGTTCACCCGCCTCGGCCGCGATGGACACCGTTCCGAGCAGGCGGAACTCCACCCGGCCCTCCTTGCAGATCTGTTCCTGTGAGGCCCTCCAGTATCCCCGCCGCACCGGCCGCCACCTGTACGGTGCCCCGCTGAAGCCCGGATGCGACCGGAACGCGCGGGGTCACGGCCGGATCCTTCGCCGGACCGTCCCCGGGCCGCCGGGCCGGCGGGGCGGTCGCGCCGGGAGCCGTGACCGAAGGCGTGACGGAAGGTGTGACGGAAGGCGTGACGGAGACGCGATGCAAGCCGCGACGGAAGTCGTGAAGATGCCGTGGAGGAAGCGGAGAAGGATGACGCGCCGGGCGTCAAGCGGGAGCCCCGGCGTCGCTGGATCGTGTGGGAGAGAGCCGGATGACCATGGAATCGGGCTCGCGGCACGGCAGGATCGGATTCGCCGGGTCATTCCGAACAAGGGCCGTGGGGGCCCTTGGATCCGGCTTTCGCGAGCGTCGTGCGCCGACATCGCCGCTCCTCGCCGCCCCCGGAACGAGGCTCCGCTCCGGGGGCGGCAGTTCGCCCGGGCAAAGCCTTGCCCTCCTCGTCAAGCCAGGTACCGGGCAAGCTCTTTGACATGTTGTCAGTAGTGGCGGAAAACCTGCCTGGACACCCCTACTGGCCGGTTCTACTCTCAAGTCGCTTCGCGTGCACCCCCCACATCACACGCATCCGCACCTCCTCGCACCCCACACTCCGCTCAGAACCGAGGAGATCCCCATGTCCAAGCTGCTCGTCTCCGCGACCGGCCTCGCCGCGGCCGCCGTCCTCGCCTTCGCCGGATCCAGCGCCGGGCTCCAGGCCGGGTCCACCACGCTGCTCCCGGCCGGCCACTCCTTCGCGGCCAAGCTCACCGGCAAGGCCACCTTCGTCGCCGGTTCCACCACGATGACCTGCACGGTCTCCGCCTCCGTGCCGACGACCGGCGCCAACAACCAGGTCCCGGCCGCCCCCGCCAACCACAACGACGGCGGGCCGGTCTCCGTGCCCATCAACCCGCCCACCTTCAGCAGCTGCACCACCAGCATCACGGGCGTCAGCGTCACCGTCACCACCAACGCCACCAACGGCGCCTGGTCGCTCTCCGCCCAGAACGGCGCCCCCGCCAGCGGCGCGATCACCATCCCCAAGGGCGGTGTCGTGCTGAAGACCAGCGGCTTCGCCGCCTGCACCATCACCGCCTCGCCGACCGGCCCCACCCCGGTCAACGGCGGCTGGACCAACGGAGCCCCGTCCAGCCTGGCGATCGCCAACGCGCCGGTCCCGGCCACCGTCACCGGCGGCTTCCTCTGTCCGACGGGCAACCAGTCGGCGACGTTCAGCGCCACGTACCAGATCACCGACACGACCGACCCGGCCCAGCAGATCACCGTCACCGGCTGACGCCCACTTCGGATCCGGGATCCCTGATGCACCATCCCGGATCCAAGCCGTCGGATTTCAGATCCCGGATCCAGGACCGCGGATCCAGGACCTGGGATCCCGGACATCGGATCCCGGATCCCGGATCCCGGACATCGGATCCAAGACGTCGGATTTCGGATTTCGGATCCGGGATTCTGGATATTGGATCCAGCTCCCCGGACCCTGTTCCTCCGCTTCCCCGACCCGCCCCGCGCCGCGCCGCTTTTCGGCATCCTGGTGGCCTGAAGTGCGCGCTCGGCGGGGTGAGTCGGGGTGCGTGGGGGGCGGGGCAGCGGAGGGGGATCCGTAAGCGATGGGCGAACAGGACGAGAAGACGGTCGCGGAGGGCGCCAGAGGCACGACGGTACGGCGACGGCGGCGTCCCACGGCGCGGACCGTCCTCCTGACGGCCCTCAGCCTGCTCGTCGGCGCGGTGCTGCTCACCGCGGGCGCCGGCTACTGGGCGTACGAGCACTACACCGGCCGGGTGCAGCGGATCCCGCAGACGTTCCCCACGAACGCGCCCGTCCCCGCCGCCTCCAAGGGCGGCCAGAACTTCCTCCTCATGGGTCTCGACTCGCGCTCCGAGGTCCCCACGACCGGCAGCGACGCCAAGGGGAAGCTGTGGAAGTACGGTGACCAGCGCAGCGACGCGATGATGCTGGTGCACATCCCGGACGACCACTCGGCCGCGTACGTCGTGTCCCTGCCGCGCGACTCCTGGACCGACATCCCCGGCCACGGCCGGGCCAAGCTCAACGCGGCCTTCTCCTGGGGCGGTCCGCCGCTGCTGATCGACACGGTGCAGCGCCTCACCGACGTGCGCGTGGACCACTTCGCGGTCATCGACTGGAACGGCTTCCGCAAGCTCACGGACGCCGTCGGCGGCGTCGACATCCTGCTGGCCGACGGCGAGCGCCGGCACATGAACGGCGCCGAGGCGCTGGCGTACGTCGGCGAGCGCAAGGACCTGCCCAACGGCGACTTCGACCGTACCCACCGCCAGCAGAACTATCTGCGCACGGTCCTGGAGAAGGTGATGAGCTCCGCCTCCCTCAAGGACCCGCTCCAGCTGAAGAAGACCCTCGACATCTTCACCGAGACCGTCTCCGTCGACGAGCGCTTCGGCGACGGCGAGATGCGCGAACTGATCTGGAACATGCGGGAGGTGCGGGCCGGCGACATGACGTTCATGAACGCGCCGGTGAAGGGGACCGGCACGGAGAAGGGGCAGTCGGTGGTCCACCTCGACCGGCCGCGCTGCGCGGCGCTGTGGCAGGCGTTCAAGGATGACGGACTCGCGACGTACGTGGAGACGCATCCGATCGACCGGCTGCGCCCGGCGACCAACTGACCTCACTCTGCCGTGTGACATGGCACTGTGAAATTTTACTGCGCTAGGGTACGCGTCATGACCGTCATCTCGCGCAACCCGGCCGACCCCACCGACGTCCTTGTCGACCTGCCCGCACCCGGCGCCTTCGCCGTCGCCGACTCCGTCGAACGGGCCCGCGCCGCCCAGCCCGGCTGGGCGGACGGCGGGGCCGCCGCCCGCTCCGCCGCGCTCGGCGCGGTGGCCGCCGCCGTCGAGTCCGCCGGGGACGAACTCGCCGCGCTCGCCGTACGGGAGGTCGGCAAGCCGCTCGCCGAGGCCCGCGCCGAGGTCGCCCGGACCGTCGCCATCTGGCGCTACTACGCGCAGGCCCCGTTCGAGCCCACCGGCGCCGTCCACGACACCGCAGCCGGCCCCGGGCTGCTGCTCACCCGGCGCCGACCGCACGGGGTCGCCGGGCTCATCACGCCCTGGAACTTCCCCTTCGCCATCCCCAGTTGGAAGGCCGCGCCCGCCCTCGCCGCCGGAAACGCCGTCGTGCTGAAGCCCGCGCCCGAGGCCACCGCCTGCGCCCTGCGGCTCGCCGAACTCGTCCGACAAGCCCTGCCAGAGGGGGTGTTCACCGTCGTGCCCGGCGGCGCCGTCGAGGGCGGCGCGCTCGTCTCCGCCGCCGACGTCGTCTCCTTCACCGGCTCGTCCCAGGTCGGGCGCACCGTCGTGCGCTCCGCCACCGCCCGCGGCATCCCGGTCCAGGCCGAGATGGGCGGCCTCAACGCGGCTGTCGTGCTGCCCGACGCCGACATCGCCCAGGCCGCCGCGCACATCGCGGCCTCCGTCGCCGGATACGCCGGCCAGAAGTGCACCGCCACGAGCCGCGTCATCGCCGTCGGCGCCGCCCTCGACCCGCTGCGCGAGGCCCTAGCCGAGGCACTGCGCGCGATCCCCGTCGGCGACCCCGCCGTCCCGGCCACCGTCTGCGGCCCGCTCATCACCGAGGCTGCCCGGGACGAGGCGGCCGCCGCCTGGCAGGGCCTGTCCGTCCTCGCCGGCGGCACGGTGCCGGACCGGCCCGGCTGGTACGCGGCGCCCACGCTCGTCGAGAAGGCCGGCCCGGGCCACCGGCTGCTCCGCGAGGAGGTCTTCGGCCCCGTCGCCGCGCTGCTCCCCGCCCGCGACCTCGACCACGCCGTACGGATCACCAACGCGGCCCGCTACGGCCTCGTCACCTCGGTCCACACCGCCGACCTGTCCGCCGCGCTCGGCGCCCTCGACCGCATCGACACCGGCATGATCCGCATCAACGCTCCCACCACCGGCGTCGACTTCCATCTCCCCTTCGGCGGCGCCAAGGCGTCCAGTTTCGGCCCCCGTGAACAGGGCCGCGCCGCCCTGGACTTCTACACGGCCACCCGTACCTACACCCTGGCGCCCGCCGCCGTCCGGTCGTAGGAGCGGGTGCGCGCCGCCCGCGCCCGGGGTCGAATGGTGGGGACGCGGGACAGGCGCGGCGGAAGGGCAGGCGGGACATGACGGAGCTCATCGCGGTCACCGGGGCCACCGGGCGGATCGGGCGCCGGGTGGTGCGGCGGCTCGCCGAGGCGGGCGCGGCCGTCCGGGCGCTCGGGCGCGACCAGGAGAAACTGGGCCGGCTGCCGACCGACGACACCCGGGTGGCGTCCTACGACGACGCCGCCGCGATGCGCTCCGCGCTCGACGGCGCGCACACCCTCTTCCTGGTCTCCGCCCACGAGGGACCCGGCCGCGTCCGGACCCACGCCACGGCCGTGGACGCGGCCCTCGCCGCCGGGGTGCGGCGGATCGTCTACCTCTCGTACCTCAACGCCGCACCTCACGCGACCTTCACCTACGCCCGCGACCACTGGCACACCGAGCAGCACATCCGCTCCACCGGCGTGCCCTTCACCTTCCTCCGCGACAGCACCTACCAGTCCGACCTCGCCGCCATGACCTCCCCCCAGGGCGTCCTCCGTGGTCCCGCCGGGGACGGCCGCGTCGGAGCCGTCACCCACGACGACGTCGCCGACTCCGCGACGGCGGTGCTCCTCGGCGACGGACACGCCGGTGCCACGTACGACATGACCGGCCCCGAGGCGCTGAGCTTCACCGAGATCGCCGCCGCGCTGAGCGTGGCCAGTGGCCGCGAGGTCGTCTACGAGCCGGAGACGAGGGATCAGGCGTACGCCTCCCGGGTCGTCCACCACGCGCCCGACTGGGAGGTCGAGGGCTGGGTGACCTCGTACGAGGCCGTGGCCGTCGGCGAGATGGACGACGTGTCCGACGACGTCCGCGCCCTGACCGGGCACCCGCCGCAGGCCTTCGCGGACTTCCTCGCCGCGAACCCCCAGTGCTATCGGCACCTCGTCTCATCCTCGTAAATCGCTCGGATGTTCGATCGGCGGTACGCTGTCACCATGACAGCGGTACGAGGCGACATCCCCGGGCTCCAGGGCTCCCTCTTCGACCCGGGCACCGACATCGGCCCCGGCCCCCTCGACGGCATCCGGCGCATCCGGCTCGGCGACGGAGCCTGGGTCGACCACCTGCCCGGCTGGCTGCGCGGAGCCGACGCGCTCTTCGAGGAGCTCGCGGAAAGCGTGCCGTGGTACGCCGAGGAGCGCCGGATGTACGACAGCGTGGTCGCCGTCCCCCGCCTCCTCGCGAACTACCGCGAGGGCGCCCCGCTCCCGCACCCCGCCCTCACCGAGGCCCGCGACGCGCTCGGCGCCCACTACGCCCGCGAGCTCGGCGAACCCTTCGCCACCGCCGGCCTGTGCCTCTACCGCGACGGACGTGACAGCGTCGCCTGGCACGGCGACCGCACCGGCCGCTCCGCCACCGAGGACACCATGGTCGCCATCATCTCCCTCGGTGACCCCCGCGACCTCGCCTTCCGCCCGCGCGGCGGCGGCCCCGTCGCCCTCCGCGTCCCCGCCGGCCACGGCGACCTCCTCGTCATGGGCGGCTCCTGCCAGCGCACCTGGGAACACGCCGTCCCCAAGACCACCCGCGCGGTCGGCCCCCGCATCAGCGTCCAGTTCCGCCCGCGCGGAGTGCACTGAGCCGCCGGGGCCCGGCCGTCCCGAGCGGCTCAGCCGAAGAGACGCGCGTGCCCCGTCGCCCAGTCGAGGAAGGGCCGAGCCGCTGCACTCCGTCGCCGCGCAGGTCGGCTGCACCTCCGAGTACGCCTTCGGAGCGCCTTCAAGCGCGCGTTCGGCAGCGCCCCCGGCCGCTACCGCCGGGACTGACCCGGCACGGCCGCCGGAGCAGCTGCCGGGCCGACCGCCGGGGCCGTCAGGCCCGCGCGCTCCGCCAGCGCCCCGCCCTGGAAGCGGCTCTCCGCGCCCAGCTCCTCGAGCAGCTCCGCGATGTGGCGGCGGCAGGTGCGCAGCGACATGCCCATGCGGCGGGCGATCACCTCGTCCTTCGCGCCCTCGGCGAGCAGGCACACCAGGGCGCGGCGCAGGCTCGGGCCGACGTCCTTGTAGGCGGCCTCGCTGGTGCCGTGGAACGGGGCCGCGCCCGACCACGCCTGGTCGAAGACCCGGCACAGGTACGCCACGACGTCCGGGTCGCGGACCAGGACGGCGCCCTCGCCCGTACCGCCGTCGGCGCGGCGCGGCAGGAAGGCCACGGAGCGGTCGAACACCACGGCCCGGTCGGGCAGTTCGGCGGCCGTACGGTACTCGGCGCCCGCCTCGGTCAGCCGCTCCACGTACCCCTGCGTGGACAGGCTGGAGCGAGCCGAGTGCTGGTACAGCGTGCGCATCCGCACGCCGCGCCGCAGCATCGCCAGATCCCGTTCGAGAGCAGCGCCGAGCCGGCCCGGCGCCCGCCCGCCGCCCGGCTGGATGCTGAACACCTCCTCGCGACAGCGCTCCGCCTCCTCCGTCAGCATCGCCGACGCCGACGCCATGTCGGGCAGCACGTCGAAGCCCTGCCGGCGGCCCTGGGCCTTGCGCGCTGCCCGGTACTGCGGCATCAGCGACTGCAGTTCGTCGCGTACGGACTGGGCGCGCGTCGCCGCCCGCGCAAGGCGTGCCTCCAGCGGCCCCACCACCTCCGCCGCCGCCGCGTCCGGGCTCACCGGGATCAGCTCCTCGGGCCGGCCCGGCGCCGGCCGCAGCAGCCGCAGCCGCAGCAGCCTGCGGGACGCGGCCTCCACCTCCTCCTGGCTCAGACCGAGCGCCGGAACGACGTCCGGCGGCCAGCGGATCAGGCTCCCGCGGGCCAGCACGTACTCGAAGACGGCGACGGCATGCGGGTCCAGTCGCGGGATTTCATCGAGATCGGTCCCTATGTGTGTCATTTGTGCGGATTCCCCCCGCTTCGCGGCCCTGCTACTTCCGTGCCATGCAGGGTATTGCCAGGTCGCGGCGCTGGACCAAGCGGACTCGCCAGGGTGAACTGAGGTTGTCCGACGGGCCGAAACCCGTCGCACCGGTCCTTCGCCGGTCATTCGGAGCGAACCCGCCGAATGCGGGTGCCCGCCCCTGTCCCACGTCTCCCGAACCCTGGAGTCCGCCCATGTCCGCAGCCGTCCGCCGTCTCCTCGCCGTCGCCGCCCTCGTCGTCGGCGTCGGCCTCGCAGCCGGCTTCGCCGCCGGGCCCCGGGGCGACGCCATGACGGACACGACGCGGACGGTCGGCGCCGACCCCCTCGACACCAGCTGGGGCGACCACTACACGCGGCCGGAGCTGTAGTCCCGTGACGTACCCCCGCCGCGCCCGCGCCGAGCGGCCCGCCGACCTCGCCCTCCTGCCCGACCTCGTCCGCGCCGCCCTCGCGCGCCGCGCGGCCGGCGGCCCGGGCGCATGCAGCGGCGAATGGAGCATCGACCAGGGCGAGTTCTGGTGCCACGTCGTTCCCGCCGGGGCGGTCCGCCGCCCCCAGGGCTGGAAGCTCCACGTCTCCGCGACCCCGCTCTCCGCGCCGCTCGTCCTCGCCCGCTGCGCCGAGGTGCTCATCGACCACGGCACCGCCTTCAAGTTCGCCGGCAGCCCCGCCCGGGTCGCCGCGCTCGTGTCCGGGCGCTCGGCGCGCGGCGGAGGCGGCAAGTTCCTCACCGTCTACCCGGCCGACGACGACCGCTTCCGGCAGCTCGCCGAGGAACTGCACCGGGTCACCGTCGGCCTGCCCGGGCCCGCCGTGCTCTCCGACCGGCGCTACCGGCCCGACAGCCAGGTCTCCTACCGGTACGGGGTGTTCGCCGGCGTCCGCGAGCTCACCTCCGACGGCGGCTTCGCCGCCCGCCTCACCGACCCCGACGGCCGTCCCGTCGCCGACCAGCGCAACGCCTGGTACTCCCCGCCCGCCTGGGCCGGCGACCCCTTCCCCGACCGCGCGCCCGCGCCCGCCCGCAGCACCGGCACCGCCAAGCCCGTACTGCTCGCCGGCCGTTACGTCGTCCGCGGCGCCATCCAGCACTCCAACAAGGGCGGCGTCTACCGCGCCGAGGACACCCGCACCGGTGCGCCCGTCGTCGTCAAACAGGCCCGCCCGCACGTCGGCGCCGGCCTCGAAGGACTCGACGTCCGCGACCTGCTGCGCCGCGAGGCCGCCCTCCTCGGGCGCCTCGGCGCCGCCGCCCCGGACCTCGTCCCGCCTCTCGTCGAGGTCTTCGAACAGCAGGGCAGCGTTTTCCTCGCCACCGGGTCCGTCCCCGGCACCACCCTCCGCCGGGCCGTCGCCGACCGCCTCGCCGGGGACGGCGCCGCCTGCCCCGACGGGCGCACCGCCGCCTCCCTGGTCTGGCAGCTCATCGAGCTCGTGGCCACCGCGCACGGACTCGGCGTCACCCTCCACGACTTCGGCCCCAACAACGTCATGGTCACCCCCGACGGCCGCCTCCTCCTCATCGACCTGGAGATGGCCGCGCGGGAAGGCGAACGCTGGATCCTCGGCGCCACCCCCGGCTACACCGCCCCCGAACTCCGCGACCTCGACCAGGTCGCCCCCGCGCTCCCGCCCTCCGTCGACCTCTACGCGCTCGGCGCCACGATCCTCCACGCACTGAGCGGCGCCGACCCCCTGTTCGCGCCGGACCTGCCGGCGCCCCAGGCGCGACCGGACGAGGAACGCCTGGCGGCCCTCGTGGAACTGCTGGCGCGCGACCTCCCGCTGGTGCGGCGGTTCGCGCCGCTGGTGAGGGGGCTGATGCGGGACGAGGCGCAGCAGCGCTGGGACCTGCAGACGGCGCGGGACTTCGTGAGGGGGCTGGGGGAGCGCGAGGCGACGCCGGAACCGTGGCGCGCCGCAGCGCCGACCGCCCGTACGGAACCACGTACGGCTCCGAGCTCGGAGCCCGGCCGGTCCGCCGGGGCGGTGCCGCGTACGACTTCGGATTCGGCGTCCGGCGCGGACCCGGGTACGTCTCCGGCGGCATCGCTCGCCGCCGCGCCGGCCGCGCCTGCCGGATCGGCGGTTCGTACGGCTCCGAGCTCGGAGCCCGGCCGGCCCGCCGGAGCGGTGCCGCGTACGACTTCGGACTCGGCGTCCGGCGCGGACCCGGGTACGTCTCCGGCGGCATCGCTCGCCATCCCGTCGGCCGCGTCTGCCGGATCGGCGGTTCGTACGGCTCCGAGCTCGCCTCCCGGCCGGTCCGCCGGGGCGGTGCCCCGTACGGCAGCCGGACCCGCTTCCCGTACGGCCCTGGGCTCGGCGTCCGCCGCCGCGAGCGGCCGGCCGGACCGCACGGCCGCCCGTACCGCACCCCGCGTGCCCGAGGACACGGCGCTCACTCCCGGCCCCGCCGACCTCCGCGACCGCCTCCTCCGCGACGGCATCGCTCATCTCCTCGCCACCATGCGGCCCGACGACCCCGAACGGCTGTGGTCCTCCGACTCGTTCGGCGAGACGTGCGACCCGGTGGCGCTTCAGCACGGCTCGGCCGGCCCGGTCGCCGTGCTGGCCCGCGCCCTGCGGCATGCCGACGAGCTCGGGATCGAGGCGGAGCCGCTGCGGGAGGGTCTGCGGACCGCGGCGCGGTGGACCGTGGGCCGGCAGCAGGACATTCCCGGCAACCTCCCGGGGCTGCACTTCGGGCGGGCGGGCACGGCCTGGGCGATGCTCGATGCCGCGCAGGCCCTCGACGACGCCGAACTGGCCGACCGGGCCACCGAGTCGGCGCTCGCGCTGCCCGTGTGCTGGCCGAACCCGGACGTGTGCCACGGCGCGGCGGGCTCCGGCCTCACGCAGGTGCGGTTCTGGCGGGCGACCGGGGACCGGAGGTTCCTCGACCGGGTAGGTGAGGCCGCCGCGGGGCTGCTCAAGGCGGGGCGGCACACTCCCGAGGGGCTGTTCTGGCCGGTGCCGGAGGACTTCGACTCGGCGCTCGCCGGGGCCTGGCACTACGGCTTCGCGCACGGCGTGGCGGGCGTGGGCACGTTCCTGCTGTACGCCGCCGAGGCCACCGGTGAGGACGCCTTCCGTACGGCCGCCGCCGAGGCGGGCGCCACGCTCGCGGCGGCGGCTCGGAGCGGCGCCGCCGGGACGTTGTGGCCCGTGGACCGGGCCCGGCACCTGTCGGACTCGCCGGAGCTCGCGCGGCACTGGTGCAGTGGCTCGTCCGGGGTCGGCACGTTCCTGGTGCGGCTCTGGCAGGCCGGCGGGGGCAGCGATCCGGCGCTGCGCGAGCTGGTGGAGGGCGCCGCCCGCGCCGTCCTCGCAGGCCGGGCGACCGACTCGCCCGCGACCTGCCACGGGCTCTCGGGCAACGCCGAGTTCCTGCTCGACACCGCAGAGCTGACGGGCGGCGATGGCCGGCGTGCGGGCGCAGAGCTGACGGGCGACGAGGGTCCCCGTGCGGGCGCCGCGCTGACCGGGGCCCCAGGCCGCCGGGCGGCCGCGGAGCTGACCGGGGCCCAGGGCCGTCGTACGGCCGCCGAGCTGACCGGCGACGGGGGCCACCGGGCGGGTGCCGAGCTGCTCGTCGAGCAGCTGGCCGCGCACGCGGTGCTGCGCGACGGCCGGCTGCTCGTGCCGGACGAGAACCGCAGGACGGTGCTCGCGGAGTACGCGACCGGCCTGGCCGGCAGCCTCTCGATGCTGCTCCGGCTGCGCTGTGGCGGCCCCCGCGCCTGGCTTCCCGAAGGCTGACCGAGACAGCCCACCGAGTTTCCGCCGGCCGCCGGCCGACGGAGCCCGGCCCCGTCCGGGGCCCGGCATCCATCCCGTACGACACACGACTGTGAAGGAGTTCGCCATGATGGAGCACGACATCGACGCCCTGCAGGTGCTGCCCGAGGAGGTCCGCACCGAGGACGCCCGCGGTGAGGAGCACGCCGCCGCCCTGATCACCGCCTGCCGCTGGCTGACCAGCGGCTGCTGACGCGGGACGCGACAGAAACCGAGGGCGCCGGGGACGCAACCCCGGCGCCCTCGGGGTGTCTCAGCGCAGCTGGCGCCGTACCAGCTCGTGGAACAAGCCCCCGGGGTCCGCGAGCAGTTCGGCGGGCGTTCCCTGCTGCACCACCCGGCCGTCCGCCATCGCGATCACCCGGTCCGCGCCCATCACCGTGGACAGCCGGTGGGCGATCACGATGCGGGTCGCGCGCAGCGCGCGCGTCGACTCGATGACGACGCGCTGCGCCTCGTTGTCCAGCGCGCTGGTCGCCTCGTCCAGGAACAGGATCCGCGGCCTGCGGATGAGGGCCTGGGCGATCATCAGGCGTTGCCGCTGGCCCCCGGAGAGCGTGCCGCCGCCGTCGGAGAGCATGGTGTGCAGGCCCATCGGCATGGCCTGGACGTCCTCGGCGAGGCCCGCCATCGCGAGGGCGGCCCAGGCGTCTTCCAGGGAGAACGCCTCGGTGCCCCGGAGGCAGTCGAGGATCGAGCCGGTGAGCGGACGGGCGTGCTGGAGCACCACGCCGCACTGGCGGCGCACGGCGGCCCGGTCGAGGGCGGCCAGGTCCTGGCCGTCGTACAGGACGCTGCCCTCGGTGGGGCGGTCGAAGCCGATGAGCAGCCGCAGCAGCGTGGACTTGCCGCAGCCGCTGGCGCCGACGATCGCGACGAACTCCCCGGCCCCGACCCGTACGTCGACGCCGTCGAGGACGAGCGGACCCTCGTCGCTGTAGCGGTACGACAGCTGCCGGGCCTCGACGGCGCCGCTGAGCCGGCCGGGGCGGGCGGCGCCGCCGCGGACCTCGGGGGCGGCCCGCAGGATCGGCGCGACCTGCTCGAAGACGGGCAGGACGGCGGCGACGGAGAGCAGCGCGCCGGTCACCTGGGTGACGGCGGACAACAGCATGGTGAGCGCGGTGGAGAAGGTGAGGAACTCGGCGGCGGACATGACGCCGCGGGCCGGCCCCGCGAGGAGCGCGAACATCACCAGGGTGCACAGCGGCAGACAGACCGCGCCGAGCACGGTGAGCGTGTTCTGGATCCGGCCGGCGCGCTGCTGGAGCACCCGGGTGCGGGCGAACTCCCGCGCCCAGGCGGCGTAGGCGAAGCTCTCGGCCGCGGCGACCCGCAGCTTGGGCAGGCCGCGCAGGGTCTGGAAGGCCTGGTTGTCGAGCTTGCTGTTCAGCTCGACGAGCCGGCGCTGGTAGCGCAGCTGCCACAGCCCGAAGCCCAGGAAGACCGCGCCGACGGCGAGCAGCAGGGCGAGCGCCACGAGGGCGAGGGACGGGCTGAGGACGAGCAGCACGACGACGTTCATCGTGCCGACGGTGGCGGCCTGGAGACAGACCGGGGCGACGCCGGCGAGCATGCGGCGGACGGCGCCGATGCCGAGGGCCGCGTTGGCGAGTTCGCCGGTGGAGCGGCCGGTGAAGAAGGTCGCGGGGAGCCGGAGCAGCCGGTCCCAGACGGCGGGCTGCAGGGTGGCCTCGATGCGTCCCTCCAGGCGCAGCAGGGCGACGCTCTGCAGCAGGCCGAACGCGGCGGCGACCACGGCCGCGGCGACGAGCGCCACCGCGGTCTGCACGATCAGGTCGGTTTCCGCCGCCGGCACGTACTCGCCGAGGACCCGCCCGGTGGCCGCAGGCACGGCCGCGCCGAGGACCATCGAGACGAGGCCGCCGAGGAGCAGCGCCCGCAGTTCCTGGCGGGTGCCGCGGGTGCTGAAGCGCAGCAGCCTCGGCAGCCCGATCGGGCCCTCGGGCAGCGGCCGGTAGAACATCACGGCCCGCCGCTCGTAGGCACCCTCGCTGTCCTTGTCGATACGCTCCCGGTGCCCGCCGCCCGGGGCGACCGCCACATAGCCGCCGCGTCGCCACAGCAGCGCCACCGGCGCGCCGTCGTGCTCCCGACGGCCCACCAGGGGGCCGCAGTTCTCCCTCCACCAGCGGCCGCGCAGGCCCACCTCACGGGTGCGCACCCGTGAGGCGAGCGCGATCCGTTCGACCGGATCGGACTCGTCCTGGCCGGTGCCGGTCCCGGCGGCCTCGACCGACTCCGCCGACTCGGCGAGCGCGATCCGGGCGTCGGCCGCGACGAGCCGGCACACGGCGAGCGTCGCGTCCGTGCCGGCGCCGCGCCGCGCCCGTCCGCCGCGGGGGCGGCCGATGGCGGCGAGCAGCGCCTCGTCCGCCTCGCTGCCGGCCGCCCGGCCCGCCGCGAGACCGGCCGCCGTACGGTCCTCCTGGGCCCGCTCGCGCTCCTCGATCCAGTCGTCGAGGGCGTACAGGAGCCGGTACTGCTGCTCGACCATGCCCTGCCACAGCGCCGCGTCGACGAGCAGGTCGTACGCGGGGCCGTAAGCGACGGCGCCGGGGGCGACGTGCATCCACACGATGTCGTCGTCGGCCGCCTGCGGCGCACCGGCGCCGGCCGTGGCGCCGCCGAGCGGAGCCTCGTACAGGACGCGCAGCCCTCGTCCGACGCCCAGCGCGAAGGCCGCCTCCAGCGGACCGGCGGCCTGGGCGCCGGCCTCGTACTGCGCCCCGTACTGCGCCTCGTACTGTGCTCCGTACGGCGCCTCGTGCTGTGCTCCGTACGGCGCCTCGTACGGCTGCCGGTACAGCTCGCGCAGCTCGATACGGCGCAGCCGGCACTCGCGGGTCGGCCGGCCCACCAGCGTGTGGTCCGGGCCCTCGGCCGGGCCGAGGAGCAGCGCGCCCGCGCCCGCGCGGCCGAGGAAGTGCCAGGCCCCCGCGTGCGCGGCGTCCACGGCGAACAGGTCGAGCGCGCCGTGCTCCACCAGCCACAGGACGGACGGGCCCTCCAGGGACAGGCTGCGCAGGCCGGTGCAGTCGACGGGCGCGCCGAGGGCGCCGAGCGCGGTGACGACCGGGTCACCGGTGACGGGCGCGGTGTCGGAGGCGTACGGGAACGAGGTCACGTCAGTGCTCCTTGACCAGTTCGGCGTACGGGCCGCCCGCGGCCACCAGCTGTTCGTGCCGCCCGCGTTCCACCACGGTGCCCCGGTCGAGGACCAGGATCTCGTCGCTGTCGCGGACGGTGCTGAGCCGGTGGGCGATGACCACGCAGGCGCAGCCGCGGCGGCGCAGGTTGTCGATGACGACCCGCTCGGTGACCGCGTCCAGGGCGCTGGTCACCTCGTCGAGGACGAGCACGGCGGGGTCGCGCACGAGCGCCCGGGCGAGTTCGAGGCGCTGGCGCTGCCCGCCGGAGAAGTTGCGGCCGTCCTGCTCGACCCGGCTGTGGATGCCGCCGGGCCGCCGGGACACGTCGTCGAGGACTCCGGCGTCCGCGAGCGCGGCGACCACGGCCTCGTCGGGCACGGACGGGTCCCACAGCGCCACGTTGTCGCGGACGCTGCCCTCGAAGAGGAAGACGTCCTGGTCGACGAAGGCGACGGAGGCGGCGAGCGTGCCGCGCGGGATGTCCTCCAGGCGCCGCCCGTCGACCCGGACCGTGCCCTCCCACGGCGCGTACAGGCCCGCGATCAGCCGGGAGACGGTGGACTTGCCGCTGCCGGAGCCGCCGACGAGCGCGACCTGCTGCCCGGGCCCGACGGTGAGCGAGAAGTCGGTGAGCAGCGGCGCGTCCAGCGGGCTGTAGCCGAAGGTGACGCGGTCGAGTTCGACGTGGCCGGCGAGCCGCCGGGTGCCGCCGGCCGGCTCGGGCCGGGCGTGGACCGGGTCGACGGGGAAGTTCTCGACGTCCTTGAGCCGGGCCACGTCGGCGGCGAAGTCCTGGATCCGGCCGGCGACGCCGCCGAGCCGGGCGATGGGCGCGGTGAAGCCGGTCACCAGCGCCTGGAAGGCGACGAGCAGACCGACCGTCAGATGCCCCTCGACCGCCCGCAGCCCGCCGATCATCAGGATCAGCGCACTGTTGAGCGCGGCGAGCGTGGGCGCGACGATCGCCAGCCACGCGCTCGGCACGCCGAGCCGCTGCTGCACGTCCAGGGTGACCGCGTGCTGACCCGACCAGCGGCGGAAGAAGCCGTCCTCGCCGCCCGTGGCCTTGATCGTCTCGATGAGCTGGAGGCCGCCGTACGAGGTGTTGGTGAGCCGGGCGCTCTCGGCGCGCAGCTTGCGGGTGCCGGTGGCCCGGACGCGCACCGCGATCCGCAGTGCCACCACGTTGAGCAGGGCGACGCCGACGCCGACGACGGTGAGCTGAGGATCGTACGTCCACAGCAGCACCGCGTACAGCAGCACGACGACCGCGTCCACGCCGGCCGCCGACAGGTCACGGGCCAGGGTCTCGGCGACCGAGTCGTTGGAGCGCAGCCGCTGCACCAGGTCGGCCGGGCCGCGCTGGGCGTAGAAGGCGACGGGAAGCCGCAGCAGATGGCGCAGGAAGCGGGCGCTGCCCAGCGTCGAGGAGACGATCCGGCCGCGCAGCAGATTGGCCTGTTGCAGGGCGGTGAGGGTGGCGGTGAGCACCAGCGCGGTGGTCATCGCCGCGAGCAGCACGCCGAGCAGTGACGACTGGCCGCCGATCAGGAACGTGTCGATGTACGTACGGCTCAGCGCCGGCACCCACGCGCCGACCGCCACGAGCAGCACGCTGGAGAGCACGGCCGCGGCCATGGTGCCCGAGGTGCCGCGGAGCCGGGCCGGCAGCGCGCCGAGCAGGCCCGGCTTACGGCCGCCGCGCCGGAAGTCGGGGCCCGGCTCGAAGACGAGGACGATGCCGGTGAAGGCGGAGTCGAACTCCTCCATGGGCACGAACCGGCGTCCCTTCGCCGGGTCGTTGACGTACACGCCGGTACGGCCGAGGCGGCGGCTCATCCCGTCGTAGACGACGTAGTGGTTGAACTCCCAGAACAGCACGGCCGGGGCCGCGACCTCGGCCAGCGCCGCCAGGTCCATCTGCATGCCCTTGGCCGTCAGACCGTGACTGCGCGCCGCCTTCAGCAGGTTGCTCGCGCGCGAGCCGTCCCGGGAGACACCGCAGGCGATGCGCAGCTCCTCCAGCGGCACGTACTTCCCGTAGTGGCCGAGGACCATGGCGAGGGCCGCCGCGCCGCACTCCACCGCCTCCATCTGGAGCACGGTGGGGGTACGGACCGGGCGCGGGCGCCGGCCACGGGGCAGCGGACTGCGGCGGGGCGCGGGGCGGCGCCGGGCGTTCTTCCTGCGCGGGTTCGAGGCGGGGGAGACGGAGGAGGGCGGGTTCACGGGAGCAGCCAGTCGACGGGGCGTTGCGAGGAGAGGTGGACCGAGCCGCTGACGGGCGTGCCCGACTCGACGGCGTACGGCGGGCCCTCGGCCGAGGACCAGGAGTATCCGGAGGCGGTGGCGGAAGAACGGTCCAGGGCGACGAGCACGGCGACCGGGTTGCCCTGGCGGGTGAACGCGGCGGCGAGCCCGTCGTCGCCGAGGAAGCCGCCGATCTGCGCCTTCGTCTGCGGCGCGCGGCCCACTTCGGTGACCGTGCCGCGCAGCACGCCGTACTTGTCGCGGGCCACGGAGGTGACGGTGAGGTCCACACGGGCGCCCTTGCGGAGCGCGGAGGTGTCGCCGCCGGGGACGTAGAGGACGGCGACGAGGGGATCGTGCGGGCCCGTGGCGCGTTCGACGGTCGCCACGTCGGCGCCGGTGGGCACGACGGCGCCGGTGCGCGCGTAGAGCGCGGTCAGCCGGCCGGCGGCGAGCGCGCGCACCTTCCGGTCACCCTGCTCGGTGCGGACGACGACGAGGGGCTGGCCGGCCGAGACGGTGGCGCCCTCGGCGACGAGGACCTCGGTCACCTGTCCGGCGACCGGACTCTGCAGCAGATAGCGGCCCTCGGCGTGGGCGAGGATCCCGGGTGCGGTCAGCTTGGACGTGACCGTGCCGGTGAACGTCCAGTACGCGGCGGCCGCCATCACGAGGACGGTGACCGCGAGGACGAGTCGCCCCTGGGGGCGGGCGAAACGCACCGGGAGATCGAGTTCTTCGGGAGACTGCAGCTTGGAAAGCGCCTTTTGGCGAAATTGCATGGACTATTCCTTCGACTGCATTCCCGGCCGGTCCGTGGGGCGTGGGGGCCCCGGGCGGGGCCACCCCCCGGGGCCCCGCCCCCCCCCCCGCCGCGGCCCCCCCCCCCCCGCCCCGCCGGCCCCGGCCCACCCCCCCCCCACAGGGCCACCCCCCCGCCCCCCC